>NZ_JH947127.1:0-452115 GCF_000302595.1 Pedobacter arcticus A12
CGTTTGCGGAGTGCAAAGGTGTGGCTTTTTTATTTATCCCGCAAGAGATAACCTAACTTATTTCTTGATTTTTTATCCTTTTGCTGTAACTTGCTCTGTATCTGTACGTTTTTTTTTAACAGAAATGTAAAGAGGAAGGAAACGCTGGGCTAAAGGGTGGTTGTGGGCAATAATCCAACGTGGTGCTCTGGAGAACACCATAGATTTGAGACTGTTCATATATATTATATGGAATGGGAATCCTAATAGCGGAACGACGGGGATGCTGGTTCAATGGATGGAACTTTTTTTAATAAACGGGATGGAAATGGATACCGGCCTGAGCGGTAGCTTTGTGTGCTTTGGACTGCGCCTAATGCTGTGTTGTGGGTGCGGGCGCTGGAGTGCAGTATGAATGGACAGCGCGGCTGCCGGCTGCCATGGAAAACGGAACGCTGTTTTTCTGGAAATTTTAACGACATCTTATCACTACTCTTTCATATATATATGAATGGTATTTAAATTTCACTGTTTGTAAAAGCGATTTTCAGCGTTATATCATTTATTGCAAAACATGTAAATTCTTAGCTGGTTTTCCTTAAGATTGTATTGTTATAAATTTTATAGATAAGATTATGAAAGCGGTTGGTTTTAAAACATCATTAAATATTACAGACGAGAACAGCTTTGTTGAATTTGAATTGCCGATACCGAAACCGACTGGTTATGATCTTTTGATTAAGATTAAGGCGGTTGCTGTGAACCCGGTTGATTATAAAATAAGATTAAACAGTGCAAAGGATATTATTTTAGAAGACCCGAAAATTATAGGCTGGGACGCTGTTGGTATAGTGGAGGAAGTTGGGGATTCGGTTTCCTTATTTAAAGTTGGCGATGAGGTTTTTTATGCTGGCGACATTACAAGACCTGGCTGCAATGCCGCATATCAACTTGTAGACGAGCGAATTGCAGGGAGGAAACCTGCTAATTTTAGTTATGAAGCTACTGCTGCTATGCCACTGACAAGTTTAACGGCTTGGGAAATTCTTTTTGATCGGATGAAAATAAGCCTTGATAAGGATGCTGGAAAATCGATTTTAATTATTGGTGGAGCTGGAGGTGTAGGTTCTATAGCTATACAATTGGCAAAGAAAATTGGCGGTTTAAAAGTTGTGGCTACGGCATCAAGACCTAAAACGAGAGATTGGTGCTTGAAATTGGGCGCTGATGCTGTTATTGACCATACCGACTTAATTGCTAATGCACAAAAAGCAGGCTATCCGAATTTTGATTATATCGCAGACTTTGTAGATTTAAACGCGTATTGGGATGTGATTGTTGAACTGATAAAACCACAAGGACATATTGCATCAATAACTGGCAGTAATGCTCCTATTGCTTTAAATAAACTAAAGACAAAGAGCGTATCCTTCTCGTGGGAGTTTATGTTTACTAGACCCATGTTTAAAACTGAAGATATGATTGCTCAACACCATATACTTACACAAATTAGTGAGTTAATGCAAAAAGGTGTTATTAAGTCGGCGGTAAATACGGTAATGAACGGATTGAGCGTTGGGAATTTGAAAGAGGCTCACAGGCAACTGGAATCGGGAAAGACTATTGGAAAAATTGTGATTTTGTTTTAAAGTAAAAAAGAGGCGAAAACAAATTTTCGCCTCTTCTGATAATTATTTATGTCGTACTATTTTACAATAAACAAGTTTGCAATATCTAAAACTGCTTGTGTTGTTAAAGGCTCGTCAAAAGCCTCAACTGCTGCTGAGTATGATATTTTCGAGCCTGGCGTTGCTCCTGTTAAAGTAGTGATATCTACTGTAGCTTGCATTTTATTATTCTCGCCCATGTAAGTTGCATTAACCGCGGAAACACCAGAATCATTAAAGTTATTAGCATCTCCGGTAATCCAAGGTTTAAGATTTACTAAATCTCCACCTGTAGCTCTTCTCATTTGACGAATGTGAGAGGCATGACGAGCTTCTACAGAATGGATAGAAAGTGCTGCAGTTAACACTACTTTATTCCCAATTAAGTTTGGCGCTTGACCTTTATACGCTCTAACACCCGTATCTTCAAAAGCTTGTGAAACTGCTAAGAAAGTTCCGTAGTTAGAAAAAACAGTTGGAAAAGTTCCCTTTGCCGTAAAATCGAAAGTTGGTTTTGAAACAGCTGTCACTTTTAAAGCTGCTAATGTGTCTTTCAAGAACTTAACATGCGCATTCTCATCATCTCTAATTCTCTGCAAAGCAGCTAATGCTGGTCCAGCGGGGATTAATGCTAACAAAGCTGGTGAATTAAGTGCAGTTGTGTAAAATTCTGCCTCAAGATATTCAAGTGTTAACGCAAAATTTAATACATCGCCTACAGAACTGCTGGTTTGAGCGCTAGCTTTGTTAAACATTGACCCCATTGCAAAAGGCAATGCAGAAAGTGCTACTTTAGACCCAAAACTGGTGATGTTTTTAATCACGTCTCTTCTTGGACTTATTTTATCTGTAATTTCAGGATCAATTGCTTCAATGTCCTTTAATATATTTAAAAAATTCATGTGGTTCTAATTAAGAAGGTAAATTACTTGCGTTAATTTGTGATTTAATATAGGTTTTTGCGATGCCTAAAACTTCCATCGGAGTACGACTTTTATCAAGTCCGTTAGCATCCACAACATCTGAACCAGCAAAACTACCAGGGGTAATTAAATCTCTAATGTAAGCGGCGTGGCGAGCTTCAACAGATACTATTTTTCCGGCTATTGTAAGGTAAGCACCATTTTTTAGCAGATAACCTGCTCCGTTATACGCAGAAACCCCTAGATCTTCGAAAGCTTTAGAAGCACCTAGAACACTTGTTCTACTTGTGAAATCTATTGAAGAAAAGTCAACCTCTAAAGATGGGATGGCATTGCTTCCTAAAACTGCCTTAAAAAACTCTCTGTGAGCAATCTCATGATCGCGTATATCTGTAAAGAGCGCTATTTCTGCAGATGGGATGTCTTTATAAAAAGACGCAGCCACTTTGGTGTAAAAAGCAGCTTCCAACTGCTCTAAAGCATACGCGTAATTTAAAATACCAATGTCTCCGGAACCTAAGTTGATTCCTTTATTGAAATCGTTGTTATCTTTTTTGCATCCCGCAGCTACTAAAGCTAAGCCTGCTGCACTTGCGCCAGCGTAAGTTAAAAAATTACGTCGTTGCATTTTTTTAGACAAAAATGAATCATTTTCAGTCTGCTGTTCTTGGTCGGGGGTTTCAAAAATTTTCATAATAAATTAATTTAGTTGAACAAATTGTTTGATGATTGTAAAAACGAAGTATTTTGACACTTGGATTTCAGTTTTTCTAATTATTTTGATATGAACCAACTAGAGAATGTTGAGATTTCATAAAAACCATCATTCATAGCATGGTAAGCGATAATCTGAGAGTTAAACTTGATGATAAATAAAATAATAGAATCTCTATTAGAGCTTTCGAATTCAACTAAAACAATTAAATCTGCTTAACTTGCGGACAAATGGAGAACAAAGAAATTTCTAAAAAATTCAAACTTTTAGGTCAGCTAATGGAGCTGAACGGAGAAAACCCTTTTAAGATAAAATCTATCAATAACGCATCTTTTAAAATTGACAAACTCCCTTTTAAGTTGAAGGATAAAGCGGTTAATGAATTAGAAAACATTGAAGGTATCGGAAAAAGTACAGCTTCAAAAATCGTAGAACTGTTAACAGCTGGCAACATTGCTGAGTTGGACGCTTTAATCGACAATACGCCAGAAGGTATATTGGAAATGATGACCATTAAAGGTTTGGGGCCAAAAAAAGTTAAAGTTGTTTGGGAAGAACTAGGAATTGAAAATGTTGGAGAGTTATATTACGCTTGTAACGAAAACCGACTGATTGAAGCTAAAGGTTTTGGTTTAAAAACACAGGAAGACATTAAAAAAGCCATTGAGTTTAAAATGGCAAATGCAGGGCGGTTTCTTTATGCGAAGATTGAAAAGACTGCGGAAGCCTACCGCTTACAATTTGAAAAGACTTTAACAAAAACAGATAAAAATGCCAAGGTTTTAATCTCTGGCGAACTGAGACGGAAATGCGAAATTATTGAATCGTTATCGTACCTGATGGTAAGTACTGAATCTATTTCGGTTATCACATCATTATTTGATACGGAAGTGTTTGAAGTTTCATGTGTGGGAAACCAGGTGAATCTGAAAGACCAAACAGGTTTAAATATAGCAGTTGAACTATGTACGCCAAGCGATGAAATATTCAAATTATTTGAGACTACGGGCTGTGAAGAACATGTTATAAGAGTTAAGGCACTTTTACAGGGGGAAACTGACTTTACTAGCGAAGAGGAATTATACCAAACAGCTGGGATGCAGTTTATAGCTCCAGAATTAAGAGAAAACAGCAACGAAGTTGAAAAAGCATTGAGAAACCAAATTCCAGATTTGATTGAATATTCGGATTTGAGAGGCGTGTTACACAACCACAGCACTTGGAGTGACGGAATTCATACTGTAAAAGAAATGGCTTTGTATTGTCGCGATGTTTTGAAATTAGAGTATCTAGGCATCTCTGACCATTCGAAAAGCGCAGGTTATGCAGGCGGACTAAGTATTGAACGCGTTTTACAACAACATAAAGAAATTGATACGTTAAACAAAGAGCTTGCGCCGTTTAAGATATTTAAGGGCATTGAATCTGACATTCTAAGCAACGGAAGTCTTGATTATCCCGAAGAAATTCTAAAAAAATTCGATTTCGTGGTTGCTTCTATTCACTCGGCCATGAAAATGGATGAGGAAAAAGCAACCGAACGTTTAATTAAAGCTATTGAAAATCCATATACCACCATTTTAGGTCATCCAACGGGCAGACTGTTATTGAGTAGAGCTGGTTATCCAATCAATTATCAAAAAATAATAGATGCATGTGAGGAAAACAATGTGGTAATAGAAATTAATGCAAACCCGTTAAGACTTGATTTAGATTGGCGGTGGCATCAATACGCTTTAGAAAAAGGGGTTTTATTGGCTGTTAATCCAGATGCACACAGAAATGAAGGTTTTATGGATATGCAGTATGGGATTTATGTTGGTAGAAAAGGAGGATTGAGTAAGGAAAAGTGTTTAAATTCTTTTAGTTTAGCTGAAATTTCAAACTTTTTTGAGCAGAAGAAATCTCATTAACTAACAATACATTCTATTAAAAATGATTAGCAATCTTTGTAACCAAATATTTGAACAGTGTATAAATGACTATCATGTAAAAAATGAGATTGATTTTGAGCTGGTAAATCCTTACCAAACTGCTACAATCGAATTTCTTTTATATAAAAAAAATTGGATAGACACCGCCCAATGGCACATGGAAGACGTTGTAAGAAATCCAAAAATTGATTGTAGTGAAGGCTTGAAATGGAAACGAAGGATTGACGCTTCTAACCAAGAAAGAACAGACTTGGTTGAATATATAGACAGTTATTTTCTTGAACGCTTTAAAGGTGCCGAACCAAAGGCAACGGCAAAAGTAAACACTGAAAGCCCCGCTTGGGCGATTGACAGATTATCTATTTTGGCGTTGAAAATATTTCATATGCGTGAGGAAGCAGAAAGAACTGGCGCAAGTGAACAGCACAGAGCAAGTTGCGGTGAAAAACTTTCCGTTTTATTACAACAACGAACAGACTTATCGCAATCCATTGACGAGTTGCTTAGCGACATTGAAAATGGAGACAAGTATATGAAGGTTTACAAACAATTAAAAATGTACAACGACCCCAATTTAAATCCGATCTTGTATAACCTAAATAAAGAAAAAAATGGATAAAAGGCGTAAAGTCCTTATTATTCGATTTTCGGCGATGGGAGATGTTGCTATGACAGCTCCCATCGTTAAACAAATAGCAGAACAAAATATTGACATTGAGTTTGTCTACTTAAGTAGGCCGCTTTTTGAACCTTTTTTCGCTAACATACCCAACCTAACTTTCTATCCTTTTAATCCGAAACTTTATAAAGGTTTAGGTGGATTATTTCGCCTTTATTGGCAATTAAAGAAACTACACGTTACTGAAGTTGCCGACCTACATTTTAATTTAAGATCGCGGATTATTAGTTTCTTTTTTAAAGCAAACGGTCTTAAAGTAGCGCATTTAGATAAAGGTAGAGCAGAAAAAAAGGACTTAACAGCCAAACATAATAAAGTTCTGAAACAGCTTAAACCTATGTGGCTTCGCTATCTCGAGGTTTTTGAACATTTGGGAATGAAAACAAGCCTTGTAAACGGGCTTAGCAAAGCCAAGAGCGAATCTATTTCTGAAATTGTAGAAGCTTTAACCGGAAAAAAAGGTGTTGAAAATTGGGTAGGCGTGTCACCTTTTGCACAACACTTACAGAAAGTTTATCCCATTGATAAAATGGAAGAAGTTGTCAGGTTTTTGGATGGCCAAAACATCCGCACTTTTATTTTTGGTGGCGGGACTGACGAAAAAACTATCGGAGAGAGGTGGCAAACAAGCTACCCTAACTGTGTTTCAGTGATTGGGGAAATAAAACTGAAAGAAGAATTGAATTTAATAGCTCAACTTGACGTGATGATTAGCATGGACTCTGCAGGCATGCACCTTGCGTCGTTAAAAAACACAGAAGTAGTTTCGGTTTGGGGTGCAACACACCCATTTGCTGGTTTTTTAGGATTTGGACAGCGTGAAAGCAATTGCGTACAAGCCGATATATCATGTAGACCTTGTTCTGTATACGGAAACAAGCCTTGTTTTAGAGGCGACATCGCTTGTATGCAACTAATCGATCCAAAACACATAATTGATAAAACACTGCAAATACTTAAAAAACGCTGATAAAACGCTACTACTAGTAGGTCATTCTAAGGCTAATTACGCCAATATAACTTTTAGGAATTTTAACACATCCTTAAATTTTTATGGCTTAAAAAACAGTTATGGAATGGTTGATCGTAGTTAGATACAAAACTTATTATTGAAATTGGTGAGTTTTGCAAATAGTATTAATTAAAAACAATAAATTTTTATCCAATGAATTTAGGTTTTGATGCAAAACGTTTATACCACAACACGACAGGTTTAGGTAATTATAGCCGAGATTTGATAAGGATTTTAACAGAATATTACCCAGAAAACACCTATCAATTATTTAATCCTAAAAAAGGAAAACATAAGCTTTTTACATCAAATACAAGTAGTATAATAGAAAGGAATCCAGAGGACTTCATCTCTAGATCGATTCCTTCATTTTGGAGATCTTCAGGAATAAAAAATGACCTTAAAAAACATGAAATCGATCTCTTTCATGGTCTATCTGGAGAACTCCCTTTTGGAATTACAAAAACAAATATTAAATCTGTTGTCACTATCCATGATTTAATATTCATAAGATATCCTCATCTTTTTAAATATATAGACAGAAAAACTTATTTAAAAAAATTTTCGTACGCGGCAAAAAATTCAAATAAAATAATAGCCATTAGTGAACAAACCAAATTAGATATTATCGATTTTTTAGGGATTAATGAAGATAAAATTGAAGTAATTTATCAAGGTTGTCATCCTGCATTCAAGAAAGAGGAAAACAAACAAGAACAAAATAGTTTAATACTCAAATTAGGTTTACCTAAAGATTTTATTTTAAACGTAGGAACAATAGAAGCTCGTAAAAATGTGTTTAATGTAGTTAAATCTATTAAAGACCTAGATGTTCCATTAGTTATTATAGGGAAAGAAACAAATTACAGCAATGAGATTTATAAATACGTTGCACAAAATAATTTAACAAAAAGAGTTATTTTTCTAAAAGGTATTTCTATGAACGATTTAGCGTTGATATATAAATCTGCTAAAGCGTTTGTGTATCCATCTCTTTTCGAAGGCTTTGGTATTCCAATTATAGAAGCTCTTTATTCAAAAACCCCAGTAATTATTACTGCTGACGGTGTTTTTCCAGAAGCTGGTGGTCCTAGCTCCTATTATGTTGATCCAAATAATATTGATGAACTTACTCATGCGATTAAAGATGTACTTTCCAATAGTGAATTAAGCTCCAATATGGTTAAAGACGGTTTTAGATTTGTTCAAAAATTTAATGATGATGTTATTGCTAAACAAATGAATGATCTTTATACAAAAGTTTCAAATCAGTAATACTTTAAGAGCCTGTTTAAAATTTATCTAATAATTTGTTTATGCATATTTTTTTCTACAAAATTTGACTTGTTTCGCTCAAAAATAACCTATAACCATTTTTACAATACAAATTTAAACAGGTTCTTATTCTAGTTTTTACAGTTTCTTAAAATGTAGGATGAGAAATTATTTATTTTTTTTGGAGTAGCATAAATATTGATTGTGTGCTTAAATCTTAACATATCAGTATTTCTATCAAGTTTTTCTACAACAGCGTTAATATCGAAACCCTCAAAATAAAAGATATCATAACCGTTCTCACAAATCACATCGTACAGCTCGGTTTTAGTTTCGTCGCTTGCTTTTCCAAAACTTTCTGTTATAATAACAGGTTTGCATTCTTGTATTAAATCCGTAATCGATTTAATAATTTGTCTGATAACAACTATTTGAAATATTGATATTTTGAAATTTGATATAATAAATAACCTATCTTAAAAACAGATAAGCTATTTAGCCTTAATTATTCTAATTTATTTTATTGTAATTTTTGTACTCAAATAGGCGTATACCTGTTTTATCTTCAATTTTTTTCAGAATTCTCCTTCTTAGAGACAGCTTTTTCTTTACCGAAGTAGGGTCTACTAAAAACTCCCAATTGGTATTTATAATTCTTTGTTGGATGGTTGTGGGATGTGCTAAAGTAAATTTCCTTAATTCATCAGCGTTACCATAATCGAAATTTTGTGCTTTAGGAACATTAGTTTCTATCCATTCATCCTCGTGATAAAACTTGTTGAAATTTCTAACTTTACTATTTAATTCATGAGGAGGTTTTACCCAGCCGTAATGATATATATAGGCGTCAATTTCCTTAACTTTAATTTTTCGGTTATTCAATCTAAATCCCTGCGCATCCCTATAAGAAGAAATCTCTTTTAAATTTCTAACAATTCTTATTTCTCTCCGATACCATCTTCTAGACACCGCATAATAATCATAAGAACCGTAAAAATGAATATATTTAAATAATAACCCTTCTATATCCTTATTAGCTAAACATAACTCCATTTCTTTGCGTATGGTAGGAAGATATTTCTCATGCACAACTTCATCTCCCTGTATATAAAAGGCCCAATCCGTATCTTTGGAAATGGCTTTAAAAGCCTTATCTGTTTCAAGAGCAAAGGTTCTTCCTCCTTCTCTTTGATTTTCATCCCAAATAGTATCAATAATTTTTATTTTTGGACTATCTATACCTTTTAATAATAACAAGGTTTCATCAGATGAATTTCCATAGGCAATAATAAATTCATCACATATCGGTAAGATAGATTTTATGGATTCCACTATAGGATAATCATTAATAACAGCATTTCTTATAAATGTAAATCCTGTAACTTTCATCATTATTCTCTATTAATTATTTTCGGTTTTAAAACAAAAGTAAGCATATTTATAAGTAAAAATCTCGCCATTTTTCATTAAAACAATCCATCAGAACCATAATTCCCACCTATAATATTCAGATTTCTGAACAAAATGTACGGTCTCTTTTAAAAGAACAGCTTGATTATAGCTTGGATAACTACACTTATTAAAGACAATAGACTCATTTGCTTCTTGAAAATTGTATTAAAAACCGTTTGGTAATAATTTGAAAATTTCATTCACTACAATATCGCTCATATGAGCATAATTTGTGCGTCTCTTAGCAAAGAGAACTTAATTTTTATCTCTATATTTGTCTACACATATTCATTAATTTCATCAAAATTGTAATCAATAAGCAAATTATATACTTTAGCTTAAAAAATACATCATTTGTTTTCTACAGCATAAACATATAACATCTTCTAGAAAAAAGACACCACTACCTAAAAACCATGAGTAAAAAAATATTATTAGTTAGACACGCAAAATCTGATTGGGCAGATTTAAATTTAAGCGATTTTAACCGACCTTTAAATCCTCGCGGATTAAAAGATAGTGTTGAAATGGCCGGACGTGTGGCCATGCAAAAATTGATTCCTCAAAGATTAGTAAGTAGTCCTGCTTTAAGAGCAATAAGCACTTGTGAGCTGATGGCGAAAAGCTGGAATAAAGAAACCCAAGAAATTGATTTGGAACCAAAAATATACGAGGCCAACACTCAGCAGTTACTTAAAATTGTCAATAATTTTGATAATAACGACGATTACATAGCGCTATTTGGACACAACAACGGCATTACCGATTTAGCAGTATATTTAACTGATGCTGACTTATTTAATATTCCTACCTGTGGTGTTGCTTTAATTGAATTTCCGTTTGATGACTGGAAAGAAGTTAGTAAGCATAACGGTGATTTGGTAGCTTACGATTACCCGAAACACGAAGCTTAGTTTAAACGGTAAACCCTACCCGGAAGTGCGATAATTACCGATTGCATTTCTAAATTCAGTAATAGCATTGCTAGCTTACTTTGGGGCATTTCTAATTGAAGTTGCAGATCATCTATTGCAATAGAACCTGATTGCGTGATAATATTTACCACCGCTAATTCATCTTTATTGAGATCAGCAAATAGCTTTGGACTTGTTGGCTTTTGCACCGCTGTATTTGCCTGCCAACCCATAATATATTCAATATCTTCCGGCCGTGTAATTAGGTTTGCTCTATTTGTTTTAATCAAAAAATTGCATCCTTCAGAAAATTCATCGTCAATTTTACCGGGCAACGCAAAAACATCTTTATTGTAAGAGTTTGCGATTTCTGCTGTTATTAATGCCCCACCCTTTTTTGCTGCTTCAACCACGATAACTGCATCAGCTAGCCCAGCAATTATTCGGTTCCTTTTCGGGAAGTTTTGACGATCTGGGTTGGTTTGAGATGGAAACTCAGTTAATAAGCCACCATTAGCTAGCATACTCTCTGCAACAGAACGGTGTAAAGCTGGGTAAATACGGTCTAAACCATGACCTAAAACACCTACTGTTGGTTGATTCATGGCTACTGCCGATTTATGCGCTGCCACATCAATTCCGTACGCCAGGCCACTTACAATTAATACATTGTGTTCTTTTAAACCATCAATCAATTTTTCGCAAAAGGCTTTACCGTAATTACTGGCGTTACGAGTGCCCACAATGGCTACGGTTTTCTGATTATTTAAATTGGCCTTGCCTTTAAAATAAAGTAATGCGGGCGAGTCCGCACAGTTTTTTAAACGTTTGGGATAGTTTTTATCCGTATAAAAAATGGGCTGTATCTTATACTTTTCTATAAAGGCTAGCTCTTGTTCCGCTCGTTCAAAAGCCTTATGATTAACAATCAGCTTAGCAGTTTTGGTGCCTATGCCGGGGATTTTTTCTAAATGGCTTTGTTTGGCTTTAAAAACCTCTTCGGCGCTACCGCAATAACTTATTAAAGATTTTATGGTGATGTCCCCAATTCCTTTAACAAAAGTAAGTGCGATATTGTGTAGCATATCTACTGAGCAGGAAAATATACCACGTATTTGGTTTCGAAAAACTCTTCTGTAAAAAAGTCTGCTAAGGGGAACAACTGGATTTCCTTTAGTTTTGAAGCCTCTAGCTCTTCCGTTAAATCACCACCTTTTAAATACAGCACCCCGTTTTTAAACTTTCCGTTAGTGCCTTTTATAAACTTTCCACGAATCCAGGGATAAAAATCTTTCAACTGTGTAACCGCTCTTGAAACTATAAAATCAAACTTTTGATCCACCTGTTCGGCCCTGCTATGTACACCTACTAAATTTGTTAATCCAATTGCAGTGGCAACTTCGTTAACTACTTTTATTTTTTTTCCGATAGAATCTACCAAAATAAAATTAGTATCTGGAAAAAGAATAGCTAAAGGGATTCCCGGAAAACCGCCGCCAGTCCCTACATCCAAAACATCTTGACCGGGCAAAAACTCAATCACTTTTGCTATCCCTAATGAATGGAGAATATGCCTTTCGTACAGTAAGTCAATATCCTTACGGCTGATCACGTTGATCTGCGAGTTCCAGGTTTGGTACAGGTCAAACAACATATCAAACTGCTTAGTTTGTATGGCTGTTAAATTTGGGAAATAATACTGAATTAAACTAGAAGTCACTTTTTAAGCTTTTTTTTCTGCGGGTAAGTACATTAGACAATAGATCTCTTCCTCTAAAAAGTTGTGCCTTAACAGTGCCTAAAGGTAAATCCATTTGCTCAGCAATTTCTTCGTAAGAGAGTTCATCAAAATATCGCAGGATAATTAATGTTTTATATCTTGCTGGAAGCTTATCTATTATTTCTTTCAGCTGTTCTGTTTGTTGCTTTTTTATAGAGTATTCTTCTGGATTTAGGCCGTCGCTTTTTATTTCGAAAACTTTATCTTCTCCCCCATCATAACCCATCCCATCTATAGATGTCGTTGCAAGTTTCTTTTTACGGATAAAATCAATACTGCCGTTTGTCGCAATTCTAAACAGCCATGTACTAAAAGCATAATCTGGGCGGTATTTTTCTAAATTTTCAAATGCTTTAGCAAAAGTGGTAACGGTGATATCCATTGCATCATCCTTGTTGTTTACCATTTTAAGCACCATAAAAAATATAGAATCTTTATAACGTTGCATCAACTCTGCGTAAGCTTTTTGGCTTCCTTCTTTTGCTTTTTCGACTAAAGAAAAATCGTTTTTTGCATTATCAGAGAAATTTGGATTTACTTCCATGTCATTTTCTTAATAAAAAGGTTTGCTACACTTACCAGAATCAAATAAATATAGTAAAATGGATCTAATATTATAAACCACCAGACCAAATCTTTGCACTTTAACTTTTTTAAGGATTGATAATACACGAAAATCTGGCAAAAAAACCGCAATAAAAAAACAATTAAAACTGCAATAGGCTCTACCCTAAAAGCTAAACAAAGCGTTAAAAACAAATAAAAACCCACCGCAGATAAAGCTTGTAAGCTTAAATTGAATTTATGATTGCTTTTGTACATTTTTGACGCACTCATGTGTCTGGTCTTTTGCTTCCAATAGCTCGACCAGGTATCTTTTGGATTGCTCCAGGTATGGGCCTGTGCATCAACTATTATAGCCGTATTGCTTTCCGTTGCATTCTGGTTGACAAATAAATCGTCGTCTCCTGAAAGAATATGCATGTGGGACGCAAAGCCCTTACCTGCAAAAAAAAGAGATTTCTTATAGGACAGGTTTCTACCAACACCCATATACGGCATGCCACTTAGCTCGAACGAAAAATAGTTTAATGCAGTTTGGAAAGTCTCATATCTAATTAAAGCATTTAAAAAGCCTCTTATCTTTTGGTATGGGGAATATCCTAAAACAATTCCTGTTTGAGAGTTTGAATAAGGTTGAGCCATCAGGCTAATCCAGTTTTTTGACTGAGGCCTACAATCTGCATCCGTGAACAAAAGCAACTCGTAACTTGCTGCTTTAATTCCTAAGGTAGCAGCAAACTTTTTACCCGTTTTAAATCGTGGGTGTTCTGTTAGTTTTACTACTTTTAAATTAGTGTATTGCGACTGAAAAACTCGTAAAACATCCTCACTATCATCTACAGAACAATCATTTACTACAATTACCTCATACGTTGGATAGTTCTGCGTTAGAATTTCAGGCAGGTATTTGGTTAGGTTTTTTGCTTCGTTTCTGGCACAGATAATAACAGATACTGGTTCTTGAACAGTAGTTAAATCGGCATCTTTTATTTTGTATCCTCTAAATTTATTTTGAATTACCAGCAGGTAATAAAGCTGTATAATTAAGCAAATTAGTAAAAACAAAAAGAAACCGTAATTGATATATATTTCCAATTAAATTGAGTTGAGCGTTAAGTCGCAAATTTCATAAAAATAGCTTAATATCAAACAGCTAATTAGGAATTCTTTTAATTGGTTAATACGTGAAATAATTAGGCAACTACTGCAATCTCTTTATAAAATAGATTCATATAATAATTAGCCCTAACGGTTTAATTTACTGTCTAAAAACAGCTTCTTTTTCCTCCGCAAAAAAAATCGACCAAAACCGGTTTGTTTAAATTTATAATCTCGGAAAACGTTACCATATTATTTTACCTCTTCAAAGTTGACATCCTTTACATTGTTGTTGGCATTAGCTTTGGTTTCCACACGACAGCTACCGCCGAAGCAATTCCCTGCTGCACAACCGAAAGCAAACAGACCCATAGACGCAAAATATCCTCCAAACAATACACCTAACCATTGCCCATTCCATGCAGATTGTATAACAATTACCAACCCTAAAACTAGGTAAACTCCACGACCAAATGTCCAGCCGGTTAAAATTCGCTGTTTCATATTAACTGATTTTATGCTGTAAACTCATCCACGATCCGCCGTTATAAACTTCTGTAAAACCTTGAGCTTTCAATAAGTTTTTTGCAGATCCACTGCGTACCCCAGAAGCGCAACATACAATAACAGGCTTATCTTTTCTAATCTTGCCTAAATTACCCGACAAGGTTTGTAAAGAAAGATTTAAAGACCCCTTAATATGTCCGCTTTGAAATTCGGCTTTTGTACGCACATCAATTAATTGTGCGCCTCGTTGTAAAAGTTCTTTATAATCCGTTTTAGGACCAAAACCTAATAAATTCTTTAGTGCCTGTAACATTGTATTAACTGTTTTGATAATTATGGTTAACATCTGTCCAGCTTCCGCCGTTTTCACAATTTATACCTAAACTTTTTAGATAAGCGTTCGCTTGTCCGCTACGGTTACCGCTTGCACAGCACAATATTATCGGCTCATCTACGGCCTTAATTTCCTGTATCCGTTGTTCAATTTCTTGCAGAGGAATATTGACACTTCCTGCAACATTTCCTCCCATAAACTCTTCGGGGGTTCTTACATCTATGATTTTAATTTTCATCTTCTTCTTTATTTTTTTGTGCTTTGCTTTTATTATCTCCAATAAATAAAATTCCACCCATTATAGCGCCGTATAAAGTACTATTTAAAGGTTTTGACGTAATGGAACAAGTACCAGTTGTACAACCAACAAAGTGGTAATAGGCATAACCTGCGATTGAACCTATTACTATTCCAAGGAAAACCAGTTTATTGTTAATCAGAAATTTCATAGCTAATTAGCTTTTTCGGCAACAACTGATGCGTTGTTAAAAATTTGTTCGCCATTATAACTGACTTCCCATGTAACTGGCATCACTTTTTTAAGCATATCACTCACACCACAATATTTTTCTTGCGAATCGTTTACTGCATCTAAAGCGGCTTGTTGGCTTTCAACCGGACCTTTAAAATCGTATTTTATATGGATAGCAATATATTGCATAGGTGCCTGCTTGCTTAATTCTCCAACAACATTCATTGTAAAACCATCAATCTGCTTTGCTGCTTTTCTTAAAATAGCGACAATATCCATCCCGGTACAACCCGAAAGTGCTGATAAAACAAACGGTTTGGGAATAGGACCTTGATCCTCACCTCCTACTCGTTCTGGCGCATCCATTATTACGGTATGTCCATTAATTAATGCGTTGAATTGCATTTTTCCCATCCATTGGGTCTCAATTTCGTGGTTCATAGCTTATGATTTTGTTTTAGTTGAAATTCCGAAAGGTAAATACAGGGAGCAAAAACTTGCTATGCTGGCTGCCACAAAGATTATGGCTAAAACATCAAGAATTATAGCTGCCGTTCCTGTAATTTGATTGGTATAATAAAGAATCATGATTAACAGAGCGGCCAGGATCCTGATTACGCTATCTGTGGTACCTATGTTTGCTTTCATTGCTACTGTGTTTTGTTCTAATTTCCTTACAAAACAAAGGTGCAATAATCATAAATATCAGTCAGTGACTATTGTCACATGATTAGTTGAATTTACCACAAATTAGCTAACAGCTCGATCTGGTTTCGGTAAAGGAGTAGCTTATTCTCGTTTTCTAAACGTTTTAGAAGTCTGGAGATTACTTCGCGAGAGCTTGCCATTTCGTTTGCAATTTGCTCATGCGACATGTTAATTAGGGTTGAGCCCGTTGTTTTAGATTTTTCTTTGAGGTAGTGGATTAAACGTTCGTCTAATTTTTGAAAAGCTAATTGATCAATGGATTTCAATAATTCATTAAACCGAGTACGGATGGTTCTCATCACAAAACTTTTCCAGGTTGAATATTTCATCATCCAATCGTCCATTAACGCAATCGGAAGAGCTAAAAACTCGGTATCTTCATCGGCTGTTGCTTTAATTTCACTCGGAAACTGTTGCATGCAACAAGTAAAAGTCATGGCGCAACTTTCTTTAGCGCTTACATAATAAAGCAATAATTCGTTACCCGCATCATCTAACCTCGATATTTTTAACGTTCCGGATAAAACGATGGGTATGATACGAACGGTTTGTCCAAAATCTAAAATTACATCACCTTCTTTTACAGATACAGTTTTTGCTTTTTGCTGAAACTCTGTGATCAGTTCTGGTTCAAAGATGTGTTCAAATAGTTCAACCATGTTAATATTATAATGGAGCTAATTGATTATGGGCGTTTTAACACGCTTTCCGCTATATCTTTTTGGCTTAGTTTCGACTCCCTCTTCGACTTCGCTCAGAATCACAATTCTTAGGCTGGCCAAAAAGGATGACGCTTCAATCGTTACGCTTACAAAGTGTAAAACACCTAAAAATACAATTTTGAGGTAATAAACTTTATTCGTCAACCCCCAACTTATATTTCTTTCCTTTTATTTTTTCGGGTTTCAGTAACTGTACCACTGCATTTATTTTTTTACGTTTAACAGCAACGTAAGCCATATGGTCAAAAACCTCAATCCGTCCAATTTCTTCTTTTTGTAGGTTTGCTTTTTTATACAGCAAGCCAACTACATCAATTTTGTTGACCTTATCTTTTTTGCCTGCCGCAATATAAAGGGTTGCCCACGGGCTGGCATCAAACATTTTAAACTCTTCTGTAACGGCAACCTCTTCTACTTCTTCTTCAATGTAAGCTGGTTTGTATTCTTCATCGCTCAATAGTAAATACGCTTTTCCACTCGATTTCATACGGGCAGTACGTCCGTTACGGTGCGTGAAAGATTCTTCGGTAAACGGAATTTGATAATGGATTACTTGCTGAACATCCGGAATATCCAAACCTCTAGACGCTAAATCCGTTGTAACCAAAACTGCATGAGTACCGTTTCTAAATTTTACCAATGCTTTTTCTCTATCTGGCTGATCCATGCCTCCATGGTAAATCCCGTTCGACATTCCTTTATCCCACAATAAATCACTTACCCGACCTGCCGCTTCTCTGTGGTTGCAAAAAATCAAAGTCGGCCCTTCCGGATGTTCGGCAACAACTTGCATTAACAACTTCAACTTATCTTTAGAAGGCGTATGCAAAACTTTCAATGCCAACTCTGGCTTGTTAGCCTGATCTTTTAAAAAATCAACAACTGCTAGATTATCTACCCTCGCAAATATTGGAAGTTCATCCATTTTGGTGGCAGAAGTCAGTATCTTTTGTTTAAGCCCTGTTAAACCTTCAATAATCAGTTCCATTTCATCCTGAAAACCTAATTCTAAAGATTTATCAAACTCATCTAAAACCAAGAATTCTACCTCTGTTGGGTCAATATTTTCATTACGGATATGATAGCTGATTTTACCGGGTGTACCAATAATTACAGCTGGCGTTTCTGACAAACTCTGCTCTTCTGTTCGGGTAGAATGACCACCATAAATACAACTTACTTTAAATCCCGATTGTAACGACCTAAAAACCTGCTCTATCTGTAAAGCTAATTCACGAGACGGCACAATTACCATAACCTGAACTTTTTTAAAATCTTTTTTAAGATGCGCAACCAAAGGCAAGAAAAAAGCCAATGTTTTTCCAGAGCCGGTCGCCGATAAAACCATTACATCTTTACCCGAAGCAATTGCATTTTCTGTGCTCAACTGCATCTCATTAAGTGCAGTAATATTTAGTCGCTCTAAAAACTGAGCTTTGCTGTTTAAGTCTGTCATTTCTGCAAATATCCTTAATAAAAATCACAATGAGCTTGTGAAATTAAATTGGCTTTTAAACATTATCTTATATTTGTATATAAACGTACACAGATGAACAGCAAGACTCCTGAAAACTCTCTCACAATGATGAACCAATTGGTGTTACCCAATGACACCAATCCATTAAATAATCTCATGGGTGGGCGCTTATTGCATTGGATGGATATTGCGGCCGCTATTTCGGCTCAAAAGCATTGCAACAGAGTGGTTGTTACTGCTTCGGTTGATAATGTTTCGTTCCAACACCCTATAAAGTTGGGAGATGTGGTCACAATTCATGCAAGGGTAACAAGGGCATTTAACACTTCTGTTGAAGTTAGGTTGGTGGTTTGGGCAGAGAATATCCCGTCGGGAGAAAAGATAAAATCTAACGAAGCCTACTATACTTTTGTAGCGTTGGATGAGCATGGAAAAACCGTTCCTGTACCCGCTGTGAATCCACAATCAGAAAAAGAAAAAGAGCTTTTTGAAGGAGCTTTAAGACGCCGACAACTTCGTTTGATTTTAGCTGGAAGGATGAATCCGGATGAAGCTACGGAATTGAAAGCGTTGTTTACGGCTGCGAAACAATAGATTTTTATATTTACAGTCCAAACAAGGTTTCTCTTTTTCGAAAACCCTGCTTTTTTTTCGCTAAATCCTGCTGAAATCTGAACAAGAAAAAACAAACTCCATAAAAAAAGCCACCCAAAGGTGGCTTTTCAAATATCGTATAATCAAAAGATTATAATTTAGAATTCGCATCGATGCAATTCAAATCGCCGAAAGCTTCGGTTAATCTCTTAACAAACTGATCTTCGCCTTTTCGTAACCAAACACGTGGATCGTAATATTTTTTGTTTGGAGAATCGTCGCCATCTGGGCTACCAATCTGAGCTTGTAAATAAGCTTCTTTAGATTTGTAGTAATTTAAAACACCTTCCCACATTGCCCATTGCATGTCGGTATCAATGTTCATTTTAATAGCTCCGTAAGAAATAGCTTCTCTAATTTCTTCTTGTGAAGAACCAGAACCACCGTGGAAAACAAAATTAATTGGCTTTTCTGCAGTTAAGCTATATTTTTCTTTAACGTATTCTTGTGAGTTGTGTAAAATAACTGGTTGCAATTTAACATTACCTGGTTTGTAAACACCATGTACGTTACCAAAAGCAGCCGCAATTGTAAACTTGTCGCTAATTTTGCTTAGTTCTTCATATGCATAAGCAACCTCTTCTGGTTGGGTATATAATTTTGATGAATCAACATCTGTATTATCTACACCATCTTCCTCGCCACCTGTAACACCAAGTTCAATCTCTAAAGTCATACCCATTTTGCTCATGCGCTCAAGGTAAGTTTTACAAATTTCTATATTTTCTTCGATTGGCTCTTCAGATAAATCAATCATGTGCGAAGAAAAAAGTGGCTTACCATGTAATGCAAAGTGCTTTTCACTGGCATCCAACAATCCATCTATCCAAGGCAATAATTTTTTAGCGCAATGGTCTGTATGTAAAATAACTGCAACACCATAATGTTCTGCAACCAAATGTACGTGTTGTGCTGCAGAAATAGCCCCTAATATACAAGCCTGTAATTTGTCGTTTTGTAATGATTTACCTGCGTAAAACTGTGCACCACCGTTTGAAAGCTGCACAATAACAGGTGAATTTACAGCTTTCGCCGTTTCTAAAACTGCATTCAAAGAATCAGTTCCAATAATATTTACAGCAGGCAAAGCAAATTGGTGCTTCTTAGCAACTTCAAAAAGTTCCTGAACCTGGTCTCCTGTAACAACTCCTTTAAAATCTTTTAAGCTCATTTTTGTTAATTGTTTCTTAGGCTCGAAGTTATGAAAAAATATCAATAGCCTAAATATAAGCCATAAATAAAGCAGGAAGGTCTATTTCAATAGTTAAACAGAAGATTTTAACAATTTCGTCAAATTTTTGTTTCTTTGTAGCCACACTATTTTAATATATGGCTTGGTTTAAAAGAAATACAAAAGGCATTTCCACCTCTACTGAAGAGAAAAAAGAAGCCCCTGATGGAGTTTGGAATAAATGCCCGAACTGCAAAAAAGCATTACATTACTCTGAACAAGTTGAAAATAAATACGTTTGCCAATACTGTGATTATCATTTAAGAGTTGGCTCTAAAGAATATTTTGAGGTACTTTTTGATAATAATAGCTTTGTTGAACTGTTTGGTAATTTAACTTCTGGCGATCCTTTAGATTTTACCGATTCTAAAACTTACCCAGAACGTTTAGCAGACTCTTACAAAAAAACAGGTTTAAAAGATGCATTACGAGCAGCACACGGAAAAATTGACGGACAGGATTTAGTAATTGCCTGTATGGATTTCAGTTTTATTGGTGGTTCGATGGGTTCTGTTGTTGGAGAAAAAATTGCAAGAAGTATTGATTACAGCATCAAAAATAAAATTCCTTTCTTGATGATTTCAAAGTCTGGCGGTGCTAGGATGATGGAGGCTGCATTTTCATTAATGCAGATGGCCAAAACATCAGCAAAACTAGCACTTTTAGGGCAGGCGAAGGTACCTTATATATCATTACTTACAGACCCTACAACAGGTGGAGTAACAGCGTCTTACGCGATGCTTGGCGATATCAACATTGCTGAACCTGGCGCATTGATTGGTTTTGCAGGACCAAGGGTTATTAAAGAAACAATTAAAAAAGATTTACCGAAAGGTTTCCAGACTTCTGAATTTGTTTTGGAGCATGGTTTCCTAGACTTTATTGTAGATCGAAGAAAAATGAAAGAGAAACTATCATCATTCATAAAAATGATGCATAACTAATGCCATAATAGAGCAAGCTTCTTACTAAAATAAGAAGCTTGTTTCGTTTTAAGACATTGCGTTACTCTTTTAAACAGCTTTAATTTACAAGGAAAAACAACCTTGATTAACTACACAATCCAAATTATTTAAATAAACGTTAATGCGTTAAAATTTGGGATTACTAAATTTATTATCCTTTATTTGCGTAAAATCTAAAATCTAAATGGCAAAAAACTTACTTATTGTAGAATCTCCGGCGAAAGCGAAAACCATCGAAGGATATTTGGGCAAAGATTTTTTAGTAAAATCAAGCTACGGACATATTCGTGATTTAAAGAAAGATGACAGTGCCATTGAAGTAAATAATGGATTTAAGCAACATTACGAGATTTCGCCAGATAAGAAAGCTTTAGTTGCCGAATTAAAAAAACTAGCGAAGTCTGCAGAGATGGTATGGCTAGCATCCGATGAGGACCGCGAAGGAGAAGCCATTTCTTGGCATTTATTTGAGTCTTTAGGTTTAAAAGAAGAAAACACAAAACGTATTGTTTTTCACGAGATTACCAAACCTGCTATTTTAAAGGCAATTGAGAATCCTCGACAAATCAATTATAATTTAGTAAACGCACAACAAGCCAGACGAGTTTTAGACCGATTGGTTGGTTTTGAGCTTTCTCCTGTTTTATGGAAAAAAGTAAAACCATCTTTATCTGCAGGTCGTGTACAATCTGTTGCTGTTAGGTTGATTGTTGACCGAGAAAGAGAAGTTAATGCTTTTGAAAGCACCGCTGCTTACCGGGTTGTCGCTGTTTTTTCTACTGATAAAAAAGAACTTTTCAAAGCTGAACTATCTGGTAAATTTGATAAAGAAGCTGATGCACAAAAATTTTTAGAAGATTGTGCAAAGGCAAATTTCAAAATAAACAGCTTAGATATTAAGCCGTTAAAAAGAAATCCGGCAGCACCGTTTACTACTTCTACTTTACAGCAAGAAGCAAGTAGAAAATTAGGTTTTTCTGTATCCAGAACCATGACGGTTGCCCAAAAGCTTTATGAAACTGGTAAAATCACCTATATGCGTACGGATTCTGTGAACTTATCAGAAACTGCTATACAAGGTGCTGCGCAAGAAATCAAATCTGCTTACGGCGAAAAATACCTGGAGCCAAGAAAATTCAAAACCAAATCTGCAGGAGCGCAAGAAGCTCACGAAGCAATACGTCCAACTCATTTTGAATGGCATACTTTAACGGATGGAGATGCATCGGAAAAACGTTTGTAC
The DNA here is from genome assembly GCF_000302595.1 of Pedobacter arcticus A12. Classification (GTDB taxonomy): domain Bacteria; phylum Bacteroidota; class Bacteroidia; order Sphingobacteriales; family Sphingobacteriaceae; genus Pseudopedobacter; species Pseudopedobacter arcticus. The sequence continues at coordinate 22,306 of NZ_JH947127.1, forward strand.
GAACTGATCTGGAAAAGATCAATTGCATCACAAATGAGTGAAGCAATCATAGAGAAAACGACCGCAAAAGTTGGCATCAGCACCAGAAAAGAAGAATTAACTGCTAGTGGCGAAGTCATAAAATTCGATGGCTTTCTAAAAGTTTATTTAGAGAGTGATGATGAAGAATCAGATGCTCATTTAGATGAGAAATCGGATAACGCAATTCTTCCTCCGCTAAGTCAAGGACAAAATTTAAACTTGGTTGAGCTAAATGCGACCCAACGTTTTAGTCGCCCACCAGCTAGATATAGTGAAGCTGCTTTAGTTAAAAAACTGGAAGAACTGGGAATTGGTCGTCCATCAACCTACGCTCCTACTATTTCAACGGTACAAAACCGCGGTTACGTAGTTAAAGAAGAACGTGATGGAAAAAAACGCGATTACCAAGTTATCCAACTAAAAAATGGAGAAATAAAAAAACAGACAAAATCTGAAATTACTGGAGCCGAAAAAGGAAAGTTGTTCCCTACAGATATAGGTTCTGTAGTAAATGACTTTTTGGTAGAGCACTTTAAAGGAATTGTAGACTTCCACTTTACGGCAAATGTTGAAAAGGAGTTTGATGAAATTGCGCAAGGTTATAAAGAGTGGACTACCATGCTTAAAAACTTTTACCAGCCATTTCATTTAGAAGTTGAAGACACTTTAGCTAATGCCGAAAGGGCAAGTGGCGAACGTTTCTTGGGTGTTGATCCAAAATCTGGCAAGAATGTTTATACCAGAGTAGGGAAATTTGGTCCAATTGTACAGATTGGCGAAGCGGACGACGATGAAAAAACGTATGCCAGCTTATTAAAATCACAATCTATAGAATCGGTTAAGTTAGAAGATGCTTTAGAGCTTTTTAAGCTGCCATTTGCATTAAATAGCTATCAAGATAAAGACGTTTCCGTTGGTGTAGGTAGATTTGGTCCTTATGTTAAATGGGGCGAAACCTATATCTCTATCCCTAAAAACGAAAATGCTTTAGAAGTAGATCAAAAAAGAGCTCAAGAAATTATTGATGAGAAAATTATAGCTGACGCTCCGGTTGCCAGTTTCCAAGGTGAGCCTGTTACGAAAGGAAGAGGTAGATTTGGACCTTTTTTAAAATGGAAGGATCTGTTTATAAATGTTCCGGTTAGGTACGATTTTGAAAACCTATCTAAGGCTGAAATCGACGAGTTAATCTCTGCCAAAGTAGAAAAAGAAGCAAACCGTTATATCCAACAATGGGAAAAAGAAAAAATCGCCATTGAAAACGGACGTTGGGGACCTTTTATTAGATTTGGTAAATTGATGCTGAAACTGAGCAAAAACCCAACAACGGGAGAAAAATATACACCCGAAGATTTGAAACAAGTCTCTTTTGACGACGTCAAAAAATTGATTACTGACCAAATACCAGATGCATTTGAAGCTAAAGCTAAAAAAGCACCTGCTAAAAAGAAAGCGGTGGCTAAAAAAGTTGTAGCGAAGAAGAAATAGCTTTGTTAAGCTTAAAGCAGAAAGCTAAAAGCATTGAAACTAAACACGGAGATAGTAATAAATTATAAACCAATGAAAGCTTTAAGCATTTGGCTTTAAGCTTTTTTAGCCTTTTTAAAATGAAGAAAGACATTCCAGAACATGTTGTTGAAGACATCGCAATTGCGGTAGTTTTAGAAGGTGAAACTCCTGCAAGCAAAAACTGGAATGTCTACATCATCAACCTAAAAAATGTTGCTATTGAAACCGTTTTAATTACGTCTAAAGGTTATGGCTTAAAAAATGGTGAAGATGTAAAAACTTCTACCTTGAGGCACATGATTGAAAAAGTGGAACCCCACTCCTCTTCTAGAATTGAAGCTATTGACGAGGAAGTTTTTGGATTAAACAATGAATATTGGATTAGCTATTACATTGGCAGTGAAATCTATGACAAGAAGTTTATCTTTTTACCCGAAAGCATTGTTGAATCTAATTTGATTAAAGTGCCCCTTGTTAATAAGCCTGGGGTTATGGTAGGGCAATAGCTATTGATAATATAATCTTCTGTTGGTCAATTTTTAATGTATAAGATACCTTTATAAGTATCTTCAATATTAATACCAGGATATCTGATCCCATGATCTGAAGTTACAATAATTTTAGCATTGGGCTTTGCTTCTAAAATCATTTTTACCGCTTTAATACCTACAATATCCGCTTTTGCTAATTCTAGCGTTGTTTGAGTTTCAGTATTAATATCATAATAAGAATTATGGAAAGTTAGAAAATGAAAAAATGAGATTTTTTTCTGACCGTCTGCTAAATCAGATTTGAGTTGGTTGAAACGATAATCTATTTGTTCATTTACTTCCCTATTATTCCAATCCTCTAAGAAAGGACAGTAATTTAACACACGGTTGATTATTGGGTACCAATAAATGCTGAAATCACTTCCTCTTCCAAAGTATAATTTTGTAAGGTTATTATCCTCTTCTAAAAGCAAAGAGTTCATCTCTATTTCATATTTATACTTTTTTGAAAACTGTTGTATAAAGTCTCCTGGAATAAGACTTTTCATTGCTGCAATATCTTTAATAAAATAATCCGAATTTCCCTTAAATATAATACCTGAAAACAGATTAGGAATTGATTGTTGGGTAGCTGTGTATTTGGTAATGTGCTTTTCTTCAGTAAAACCTTCGGCAAGCAAAACCGTATGTAACCTAGATTGGATACCAAAGTACTTCTCAAGAACCTCATTTGATGGAAAAGCGTCTAACAGAATGATATAGACATCTTTACTACTGTCGCTCGGAGAAATGATTTTAGAAATTGGCGGCGTTTTACTCGTGTTAAATTGAAATCTTGTACTGTAATAAAAGGGGATCAGTGTTAAACAAAAAACAATATTCATAACCAGTATTAACTTTGTTATTTTCAATACGGTTTTACCCCTAATCAAACATATCGTTAATACCAATAAAGATAAAATCCCTAATTTTATAAACCTGTTGCTACCACTGTAAAAAAGGGAATTAATTAATGGATTTGTAAGTATTAAAATGGAAACCAGCTTTATCCTTAATAAAAACGCATTATTAAATAAGGCAAAACTCGCTAAAACTACAAATACACCATAGGTAACATATTGATTAATATCACTGTAGGAAACCCAGATACTTAAATATAAACCTATAAACAGCATATACAGAAGTGACCATAGGTCTATCTTCTTCTTATCCTCTTTTGAAACAGATAAATAATTCTCTAGTTGAGATAACTTGTTTAGCATCCAAGATTTCATAATGTTTGTTTATGCTCTTTACAAAGTAATCTCTAGATAAAGAGTAGGGATAATTAGGGTTTTTAATCAATTGGTGGCGCGGGTCTTCATCATTGATAAACTCAATCAACAAATAAGATTTCGGCTTGGCGCACCCAGCGAAGAAATCAATAATGGTTTCAAAAGATAAATTTTCTTGATGTATTAAATGATGTATCAAGCCTAAACAAAGCTGAAAGTCGTTAACCTTGTTCAATCTGCTTTTCAGCGACTCTCTTTCGCCATCAAAACCTAAATTAGGTGTGAGGTTTAGAATATCTGCATATATTGGTATAATCCGTTTTGCTTTATATCTTACGTAAAGTTGGTTAACAGCATTATAGTCACTCTCTACACTTAAAACTATCGCTTTTTTGAATACGTTTAAAAGTAAAACAGAAAATTTACCATCATTTGCACCCCAATCAGTTGCATAAATTACATCAAATTCTGAATTAACCTTTTTTAAAAAGTCTTCAACTATCTCCTCTTTTTTAGCAACATAACCATCTCTCAAAACAGTTTGCGAGTAATAATCATCCCATTTTGTCTTTTGTTTTGGGGGGTTAAATGTATTTATTTCTGCTTTTAATAATGCTATATTATTTATTACCTGTTGCTTAGATACTTTAATAGAAATCTCTCTGGTTTTATTTTCTAACTTTCTTATTCTAGATTTTTTATAAAAAACATAATGAATGTTGAATCCAGGTTTCAAATAGTTATTCCATCTAAATTTATAATGATGGATCCACTGTTGATCAAATTGCAGTTTCACCAAGTCCGCACCATAAATACCTCCATTTTCTTTTAGATATATTAGTGGAAAATAAAATTCTGATAAAAACTGGCGATAGGCTTTCCAGCCTGTTGTAGAGTCATATTTTTCGATAGAGCCTATATCAAAGTGCAACAACCTATTTTCACCTGTATATGCTATATTAAAAGGTGTGGCATCTTTTAAAGCAAAATCTTTAGCTAATAATCTTTCTAAGCATCGAAGATAAAAGAGTGCGTAGTCTTTGTAGAGCTGAAATGGGAGTTCATAAGGAAGAACAATAAACGGTATTTTTTCAATTTCGAAATACCCTGTGTGTTCAAAATTTTCGGGCTGATATTTTAATACCTCTGGGAAGCTTTTCGATTTTTGGTTAAGATTTTCCAAAATCTCCTCTTGATCTGGATTAACGAATCTTATGATTTTCCCATTAACCTCAAAAACGCTAAATTCGGGATCTCTTCTTGATGATTTAATACGAGATTCTTCAAGATTCATCCTCTGTATTTTTTTTCTTCTTAAAAAAACCAAATAAATAGTTTTTAGCAATATAATAAGACCCAGCAATCGCCGCTAATACTTGAGCTATAACAGCTCCGTTTCCGGGATCGAGGTACAAAAGATGTGGCATAATCATAAACAAGCAAATAGCTAAAGTTAATTTCACTAAATTATTATTTATTATTTAGTAATGAAAGATGTTTCGTTTAGAATGGGCTAAACAATGGTAAAATAAACACAGAAGGTTTTTAATCCCGAGATTTCACCCTTTAATCACAGCGGAAAGCTTAATTTTTTACAGCTAACGGTTTAACTTTTAAATTGCAGAAGGTATAAAAATAAAAAACTGACTGCCAGTACCTTCCTCGCTTTCAAACCCTATCCTACCCCCCTGTCGTTCTGTGTATTCTTTACAAAGCACTAGACCTAATCCAGCACCTTTTTCGTTATTCGTACCAAAAGTTGGATTTGTAGTGACGGAAAAAATATCATCTTTTTTAGTTTGGGGAATTCCACTGCCATTATCGCTCACGGTTATTTTACACTCCTTATCCAGCAATTGGGCTTCTAACTTTATCAAACCTCCTTTTTCTGTAAACTTTATTGCATTACTGATAAGGTTACGTACCACTAATTGAAGCATATCTTTATCAGCAGTAATCAATAGTTGAGCAGGGATATCATAACTTAGCGTAATCCCCTTTTTGAAGGCATGCAAGCTTTCCATCTCTAACGTACTCTCTAACGCACAAAGAAGGTTTAACTCAACCATATTCACATTAGCACCTTCCATCTGCGATTTTGACCAGTGCAATACATTGGTCAGCATTTCCATGGCATTATTTGTTGCATTTAGCAAATTTTTCTCAAGTGCCAAACGTTCTGCGCTATCAAGACCGTACTCGTTTATGAGTTCCAAGTAATTTTGAACGTTGAGAAGTGGCGTACGAAAATCATGAGATATGATGGACATTAGTTTATTTTTCTCGATGTTACTTTTTTCCAACTGATCTTTTTGCAACGTAATCTGTTCATTACTCACCTCAATAGCTAAATTTTTCTCTTCCGCAATTTTTCGCTCTTTGTCATAACTTTTTCTAATGAAATTAATAATGATGTAAACAACAAAAATCGGCATCGGAAAAGCGGTAATTCGATCTATCAACTGTGCCTTACCCGCAGAAAAAGGATGCTTTACGAGTGCAGGAAACTGATATGCAAAAATATGTAATGCCGTAAAAAACAAAAGATAAAGTACTCCCCATTTTAGGTGTTGCCTGTAAGGTGTAATCGCCAGAACCAATAAAAGATGAATAGGCCATATCAAATCAGTTGAGCCGTTAATACCCGAGTTTGAAAAATAGTTGACTCCGAAAATCAACATCCCGACCAGTCCGAAAGCGATATTGCTATGCGCAACATTTAAAAACCTAGAATAGTAATATTGCTGGGTAAAAAATAGCGCAATTAAAAGAGCAGATAAAGACGAAACATACAATCCTGCAAAAAAATTATACGGAATATATACCACAGCCACCACAATCAAACCTAAACTGATGGAATGAAATATTCGGGTTTCTAGCGGAAATTTAGAAGAACGTCCTATTAAACGAGACCAAAAAGTATATTTCCCTTTTAAAAGTGTTGAGATTGAAAGTTTAAATGTTGGCATAAAATAATGGGGTCATATCTGGATTAATCCTTCAAGACTATTAAGTATCACGTAGAAACTTTAAGGTTAATTCTCAAATATATAATTGCAATATTTATTATTAATATATATGTAATACGAGTTTTTTAAAATTATGTTCGGATAAAAATCACTTATTACCTACCAATTCCATCAAAAATCAAAACGGCAATCATATAAAAATTACAATACTTCAAGCCTAAACTTGCCAAAACTATTAAAATCTGTTTTTCTTTTAATTTTCACTTTAAAATCAACGCTATTACCTTCGGTACTAAAATCAACAAACCAACGGTCACAGCAGTCACGGCGCTCAACAAAACAGCTAAGGCTGCTAAATCCTTAACTTTCTTGATTTTCGAATTTTGTTCTGGGCAAATGAAATTACAAATCTCCTCCACGCAGGTGTTAAAAACCTCGGCAACAAACACAAATCCAATGGCGAAAACAATCAACGCCCATTCCAGAGCCGAAATACCCAATAAAAAACCTACAATTATTACAAAAACAGTGAACAGCAAGTGAACTCGAGCGTTGTGCTCATATTCCAATAAAGTTCTAAATCCGTTGATAGCGTATTTAAAACTAGCGACCCGACTTTTTAATGAAAACTTTTGATTTGATTTCTCCATTTTTACCGCTTAGTTGCTGTTTATCAATAAAACAACAATAAAATTAAATTAGAAACGCTACAAATTAGTGAAGTTAAGGTAATTTTAAATTTTAATAATTGATTATAATTATGTTTGAACCTAATCATATTTAAAAAATGGATGATTTTATAGCTGCCAGATCTCAAATGGCACTGTCTCTTGGCTTTCACATCATTTTCTCTTGTATTGGTATGGTAATGCCGTTTTTTATGGCGGTTTCCCATTATTTGTACCTCAAAACAAATAACATCACCTACAGAAACATTACCCACGCATGGACCAAAGGTGTGGCGATATTTTTTGCTACCGGGGCAGTTTCGGGTACGGTATTATCTTTTGAATTGGGTTTGTTGTGGCCTAAATTTATGGAGCATGCAGGTCCAATTTTCGGAATGCCTTTTTCTTTAGAAGGAACCGCATTTTTCATCGAAGCAATTGCTCTAGGGTTTTACTTGTATGGCTGGGATAGATTCAATAAATGGTTTCACTGGTTCACGGGAGTTGTTGTGGGTATCAGCGGCTTAGCTTCTGGCATATTAGTGGTTGCTGCCAACGCTTGGATGAATAGCCCGGCTGGTTTTGATTATATAGATGGACAGTATTTAAACATTGACCCTATCGCCGCAATGTTTAATGATGCATGGTTCTCCCAAGCTTTACACATGTGCATTGCCGCGTTTGTTGCCACTGGGTTTGCGGTTGCAGGCGTCCACGCTTTAATGATTTTAAAGAAACAAAGTGTCGACTTTCATACCAAATCTTTTAGAATTGCAGCCATTTTCGGGACCATTGCCGCTATTTTGCAACCGCTTAGTGGAGATATTTCTGCAAAATTTGTCGCTAAAAACCAACCAGCAAAACTGGCTGCGATGGAAGCTCACTTCCATACCGAAAAAAATGCACCGTTAATTATTGGAGGTATCCCAAATACAGAAACTGGCGAAGTTAAATATGCTTTAAAAATACCGGGTGCGTTAAGCTTTATGGCTCATGGCGATTTTAATGCTGAAGTTATTGGTTTAGATCAAATCCCAAAAGAGAACCAACCCCCAATAGCAATTACGCATTATGCTTTTCAGATTATGGTGGGTATCGGAATGCTTTTAATGGCTGTGAGTTTTGCTTATTTTATCGCCTTATGGAAAAAGAAAAACTGGCTTACAAAAAATTGGCTGTTAAAATTATTTGTTTTTTCAACGCCATTGGGCTTTATAGCAGTTGAAGCCGGCTGGACCGTTACAGAAGTTGGTCGCCAACCTTGGATTATTAAAGATGTAATGCGAACGATAGATGCAGTTACACCGATGCCCGGCATTATCTATTCATTCTATATGTTTACGGCAGTTTATATTTCGCTCTCAATTATTGTGGTATTTATGCTTTACCGACAGATAAAAATGGTTCCGCAACTGTATGATTTACCAAAAACAATCGACGACAAGCCATGATATACGTTGTTATTATATTTCTTTGGACTGCAATTCTGCTGTATTTAACTTTAGGTGGTGCCGATTTTGGCGCTGGTATTTTAGAGCTTTTTACTTCGGATAAAAACAAAAACAAAACCCGGAAAACCATGTACCGGGCTATTGGTCCGATTTGGGAAGCAAACCATATGTGGTTGATTATTGCCATCGTAATTTTATTTGTGGGCTTTCCGAAAATATACACTACCATGTCTATCCACATGCATATCCCATTAGTATTGATGCTGTTAGGTATTATTGCTAGAGGTACAGCTTTTACTTTTAGGCATTACGATGCGGTTAAAGATGAAATGCAGGAGGTTTACAATAAGATATTTGTTTACTCGAGTTTTATCACACCGCTATTTCTGGGAATTATAGCAGGAAGTACAGTTACAGGAAGAATAGATCCAAATGCAACAAACTTTTTGGATGCCTATATATTCAGTTGGTTCAACTGGTTCTCGTTTGCTGTGGGCTTGTTTACGGTTACCATTTGTGGATTTTTGGCGGCCGTTTTTATTATTGGGCAAACACCAGAAACATCAGAAAAAGAAAGGTTTATTAAAAAGGCTAAAGCATTCAACATTATGGCGGTAATAGCCGGATTATTGGTTTTTGTAATTTCCTTGATTGAGAAGATACCTTTAACAACTTGGGTTTTTGATAACTGGCCTGGAGCTTTGGCGTTTGGCTTAGCAACAATATCTGTAGTTATATTATGGTCAATCTGGAATACTGAACGTACCAACCTAATGCGGTTTTTAGCTGGATTTCAAGTCACCATGATTTTGTTTATCACCACTTGGAAGCATTATCCAAATATTGTATTGCTGAAAAATGGCGAAGCGCTTTCGTTATTGCAAGAACAAGGCAGTGAAAAAACCATTGATACACTAGCTTGGGCTTTATTGTTGGGCAGTATTTTTATTCTACCAACACTGGTTTATCTGATTTATAGTTTTCAGGTTAAGCAACCGAAATCGGTATAAATTAGATTTAAGAATAAAGACCGCTTCGCTGAAAGAACAAAGACCGCTCCGCTGAAAGAATAAAGACTGATGTAAATAATGAAGAAAATTCTATTTCCACTTAACACCTACAACTTAAAACCTATAACCTATAACTTAACACCTAAAACTTTTCTAAAGCCAATCTAATTTTTTCGTAGATATAATCCAAATCATCATCAGATATGCAGTAAGGCGGTAAAATATATAAAATATTGCCCAGAGGCCTTAATATAATGCCTTGTTCTAAAAAGAAATTATAGAGTAAATCTCTGATGTTACTAAAATACGAAGTGGCATCTGTATTCCATTCAAACGCGATGATTGTGCCGGTTTGGCGAACATTTTTTAATTTAGGATGATTTTCTATTGCTTGCTTAAAAGTTTGATGTTTTTGTTCGACGCGCTGAATGTTTGCTAATGTTTCGGGCTTGGTCAACAAATCGAAACTAGCGTTAGCTACAGCACACGCAATGGGATTTGCAGTAAATGAATGGCCATGAAATAAGGTTTTCATCTTATCATCAGATAAAAAAGCTTGGTAAATTTCATCTGTGCAAGATGTTACGCCCAAAGCCATTGTTCCACCGGTTAAACCTTTAGAAAAGCACATGATATCAGGTTCTGCGGTTACATGGTCCATTGCGAATAGCTTACCTGTACGTCCGAACCCTGTCATCACCTCATCGGCTATTGTAAGCACATTTTCATGCCTGCAGTGCAACATCAGTTCATTTAACAGTTTTGCATCATACATCAACATTCCGCCAGAACCTAAAATTAAGGGCTCAAATATAAAACAGGCTAAATCTGATTTAAGGTTTGAGATTTGAGATTTGAGGTCTTCTAGGTTTTCCTTTGTAGGCAAATCAATAAATTCAACATCAAATAAAAGACTGTCGAACGGAGCTGTCCAAGCGCTTCTTCCGCTCACCGCCATTGCGCCAAAAGTATCACCATGGTAAGCATCTTTAAATGCCAAAATCTTTTGACGATGCACTCCTTTATTAAACCAATATTGCAGACACATCTTTAACGCAACCTCTATCGCAGTTGAACCATTATCAGAATAGAATATTTTTTTTTGATTATCAGGAATGATACTCAACAGGTTTTCGGCTAATTTAACAGCTTGTGGATGTGTAAAACCTGCAAATATTACATGCTCTAAAGTTTGTAATTGCTCAAACGCTTTTTGTGCAATATAAGGATGGCTATGCCCATGAAGGTTTACCCACCACGATGAAACCGCATCGATTAACTTTCCACCATCAGCGGTGTATAAATAAACTCCTTCTCCCTTTATAATAGGGATTGGTTTTGCTGCAGTTTTCATCTGCGTATATGGATGCCAAATCTTATCTAAATCTCTTTCAACTAAATTATTCATAAAAATTGTTCTTTTATTAACTTAACAACATGTTGATCAACCGGAAAAGTCACCGAATCTTCATGTAAGTCTTTAATATTTACCAACCTAAAACACTGTTTGCTATCGCTCGTTTGCTCCTCGAAATCAAATTCACTGGTTGATATTTTAAATTGAAAATTTTGAAGTGCTTTTACCAGGTAATAAACAGAAATCAACTGCCCTCCGCCAAAGGCAGAAGCAACAAAAAAGTCTGTTGTGTAAAAATGGCTTATAATTTCAACCTGCAAATCGCACTCTTCTATAAACTCTCGTTTTAAAGCATCTATTAAACCTTCTCCAAACTCTAAGCCTCCACCTGGAAACTTACTGTATCTGATTCCCTTCTCCTCCTCATCACTAAGCAAAACGTTTTTACCTTTATCAATCAATAAACCATAAACTCTAAAATTAAACTTTTTATCATTGATCATTTTTCAAAATGCTTTTGGTTTTTTGTAATGTTATCTAGCGTCCAGGCGATAATTTCAGTTTGGGGTTGGGAACGCACTGTACAGTTTTTTACGCTACAATAATGGCAACATTGCGGTATACATGGGTCGGCGTGGATAAAAAACTCCGTTTTATCGCCAATATTTCTACCAACAGAACGGTCAATTTCAGAAATCTCATCATGCACTTGGTTAAGGTCCAAATAATAAGGTAAAGTTACATGGCAATCGATATGCGTTTCTGCGCCATAGCGTTGTGCCCTCAAATTGTGAACATCTATCCAAGCATCTTTTCGGGTGCTATTTAAAAACTGAACCACCTTGCCTACCACTTCCGTATCTACCTCGTCCATAAGGCCAGAAACAGACTTGCGCACTAAGCGATATCCAGAATAAATAATATAAAAACCGAGCGCAATAGAAATTAAACTATCCAAAACAAATACACCCGTGAAATAAATCACAACCAAGCCAAGCATCAAACCAAAAGTACTTATCGCGTCGGTAATCAAGTGTTTACCTTCGGCACTTAAAGTGATAGATCTAAAGCGTTTCCCTTTTTTAACTAAATAAAGACCTAAGACACCATTCACTACACCGGTAATTCCTATAAGTAGCACTCCATCTAAAATAGCATGTAGCTGTTGCGGATAAAAAATATTATACACAGATTTTGCAACAATCAATAAGCCCGCTAAAACAATCAACAACCCCTCTACAAAGGCCGAGAAGAATTCCACTTTACCATGCCCGTAAGGATGATTTTTATCTTTAGGCTGCGACGCCAGATAGATACTATAAAATGCGAATGCACTTGCCAAAACGTTTACGATACTTTCCGCCGCATCTGTTAAAATAGCATTAGAATGAGTGGCAAAATATGCAACAAACTTTACCGACATCAGCAAAATGCTAATGACTAATGATGCTAAGATGATTTTTTGTTTTGCTTGCAATGTTTTATCTAAGATATGATCGTTCGATATTTCAATGAGATTACAAACTTATTGAATTTAGATTCCTTTACGTCATAAAAACTATTTTTATATATTTGCACCACAAAGAAAACCATGAGTATTTTATCTAACAGAATCAATAATTTGGCAGAAAGCCAAACTATTAAAATGGCCAAACTAGGTCGTGAATTATCTGCAAAAGGCATTAATGTAATTAGCCTTAGTTTTGGTGAGCCTGATTTCCATACACCGCAATTTATTAAAGATGCTGCGGTTGAAGCAATGGATAAAAACTTCACTTACTATACGCCTGTTTCTGGTTACCCAGATTTGAGAAAGGCAATTGCAGAGAAGCTTAAAAGAGAAAATAATTTAGATTACAATTTTGATCAGATTGTTGTTTCTACAGGTGCAAAACAAGCTTTAACTAATGCATTAATGGTAATGATCAACCCTGGAGAAGAGGTGATTATTCCAACTCCTTATTGGGTATCATACTCAGAAATGGTGAAATTAGCAGAAGGTGAATCGGTTTTTATTAATGCTACGGCAGAAAACAACTTTAAAATAACTGCTGAAGAATTAGAAGCTGCCATTACACCGAAGACCAAAATGTTTATGTTTTCTTCGCCATGTAACCCTACCGGCAGTGTTTACAGCAGAGAAGAACTAGCTTCTTTGGTTAAAGTTTTTGAAAAACATCCACAGATCTACATTCTTTCTGATGAGATTTATGAGCACATCAATTTTATTGGAGGTCACGTTTCTATTGCAGAATTCCCATCGGTAAAAGAAAGAACTATTGTTATCAACGGTTTTTCCAAAGCTTATGCGATGACGGGTTGGAGAATTGGTTATTTGGCCGCTCCGAAAGCGATAGCAGACGCTGCTGATAAACTACAAGGTCAGATTACTTCTGGCTCTTGCTCAATTACCCAAAAAGCTGGTTTAGCCGCTTTAAATGGTGGTTTAAAAGAAGTTCACGAAATGCGTGATGCATTTTTGAAAAGACGTGGAATCGTTTATGACCTATTGAGTAAAATTGAAGGATTAAAAGTTAACCTACCAGACGGAGCATTCTATTTTTTCCCAGACGTTTCTTCTTATTTTGGAAAATCTGTTGACGGACAAATCATGAACAATGCCGAAGACATATCCCTGTACTTACTTAACACGGGCCACGTTTCTACCGTTACCGGTGAAGCATTTGGTAATGAAAACTGTATCAGAATTTCTTATGCAGCTTCTGAAGATGAATTGCGTGAAGCCTGCAAGCGAATTGCATCAGCTTTAGAAAAGTTAAAATAGTCTTCGCCTTTTTAGGCAAAGAAATGTTCAATAAAAAAAGAGGATGGTTTAATCCTCTTTTTTTATTTGACAAAATACAGTGTTTACGGTTTAAATGTAATTGTAAAAGTAGTTCCTATATTCTTTTTACTTTCCACAACAACGCTACCTCCCATTTCTGTAACCTGTTTTTTAACCAAAAACAAGCCTACTCCTTTTGCATCAGTATTGGTATGAAAAGTTTGGTTTAAGCCAAATATTCTATCTTTTGCTTTATCTGCATCAAAGCCAATACCGTTATCAGAAACAATCAACTGATGAAGATTGCCATTAATTAAAGTTTTAAAAACAATGTGTGGAGCAATCTTTGGCTTACGGTATTTCAACGCATTTGTAAGCAAATTAAGCAGAATACTTTCAAAATAACTTTTGTTAAAAACTATCTCATTAAAAGCAGTAAAGTCAGAATCAATAATTGCATTACTATTTCTAATTATCGCACTTACAGATTCACAAACATCTCTTAAACAAGTTTCAATAGACAAATTCTCTATATGAAGCTTTGCGTTCACATCTTTTTGAACCAGTTCATTGATGTAATTCTCAAGGGTTTCGTTTACTTTATCGGTAGATTGCTTAATAAGATTGATTAACTTTAAATTATCTTGGTTCTCGATTTCATCATAATTAAGCAAATCAAACAAGCCTCTAATATTAGCTAAAGGTGAACGTAAATTATGCGAAGCTAAACGGACAAAATGCTCTAGGTCTTTATTGATACGCGAAACCTCTTCAAAAAGAAGTTTTTGCTGCTTTTCTGCTTCTTTACGTTTGGTTACGTTTTTGGCGATAGCAAAAATATAACGATTTTCATAGACGGGAATTGATGTCCAAGAAAGCCAAACAATTTCGCCGGTTTTGGTTTTATAACGATTCTCGAAATTTATAAGTGGCACACCTTCTAACATTTGGTTACGTGTAAGCCTTGTTATCGCCTTATCTTCTTCAAAAATTAAATCTGTAATAGCAATACTCAATAATTCTTCTTCACTATAACCTAACACCCTTGAAACCGACGGGTTAATTTTTAAAAAATAACCTTCAAAGCTCGCTATACATAACAAATCGGGAGTATGATAAAAAAACTGACTAAGCAAAGTAAATTCGTCAGTTTTAAAAGAAGCTAAATTTAAAGAGCGCATATTATCAAATTTTAAAATATAAATTAATGATGATTATGCTTTTTCTAGGGATATAACAAAAGTAGCGCTTTAATCTAAAATAAAGCCCCAAATAAATGAGGCTTTATTTTTATGCAGAATTCCTTGCTGCGTTTACAATTCCGTAAAGAGTCCGTAGAATTAACTTGTTATAAATTGTTCTGTGTGCATCACTCGTATTCTTATCTAAACAACGTATAATTGCATAACGTTGGATAATTACCAAGGGATGTGTGATTTTCTCTCGTACTTGGATAGACTGGCGATCTAAAGGATACTTCTGCATTAAAACTTGTGTATCGCTTAAATCTAACAACAGCTCTTCTGTTAAAACAAACTCTGCTTTTAATTTTTTCCAGAAGTTACCAAAAGTTTCATCGTTTTCTAAATAAGCTGTTAACCTAAAATCTGCTTTAGTCATGGACATCATGCAGTTATCAATCACAGCTCTAAAAAAACCATTAGTAGCATAAAAGTCTTTAACCTGTTGCCAACCACCTTCTTTTTTAAGCTTAGCCAAGGCAGTACCTACACCGTAAAAACCTGGGATATTTTGTTTTAACTGACTCCACGACGTAACAAAACTAATTGCTCTTAAATCTTCTAATTTAAGTTCTGCATCTGAGTTTCGCTTAACCGGACGACTGCTGATATTGATCTGCGACAGCATTTTAAGCGGACTTTGAACTTCCAAAAACTTAAGGAACAACGGATCTCTCCTTAATTCCATAAATGCATCGTAACTGGTATCAGCAATATCACTAAAAAGCGTTCTTTCGGCTGGAGTCATTGTATCGCTATCTTTTTTATTGATTGCTGATGATATCCCGGCATTTATTAATTGCTCCATGTTATTTCTAGCACTTTCAAAAGTACCAAACTGCGAGCTTATGGTTTGACCTTGTACAGTTACCTGGATTTGCTTATTGGCAACATCCTTACCAAACGAAGCGTAAAACTTGTGTGTTTTACCCCCACCCCTTGCTGGTGGACCTCCTCTTCCATCAAAAAATGCTAAATCAATTCCGTTTTTTCTCGAAACTTCAGTAAGTGTATATTTTGCATAATATAAAGACCAGTTTGCCATTAAATAACCGCCGTCTTTTGTACTGTCAGAGAAACCTAACATCACCACTTGGCGTGTTTTGCGACGCTCTAAATGTTTCTGGTAAATAGGGTGATCGTAAAGAATCTGCATCACCTCGCTAGAATCCTTTAAATCGTCGATGGTTTCAAAAAGTGGTACAAAATCGATATCTAATTCATCCATTTTCCAACCACTCCATAAAAACAATTGCATCAACTGTAGAATATCAGATGCTTTTTGGCAGTTACTAATGATAAAACGGTGGCAAGCTCTTTTTCCCTGATGCTTTTGGATATCTTTAATCAATCTTATCACATCTAAACTGTCTTTACTAAGCTCTGCAAAAGAACCGTAATTCTCCAAACTAAGCTCGTTTAACGGAATAGCTTTTACTTTCTCTTCTTCAGACAGTTCCATATAGTTAGCAGGAATAGTACCTTTCACTGGCGCTGTAGCCATACATTCAGCAAACAAGGTGCGCAGTATCCGGCTATCCTGTCTGATATCAAGAGAGGCGAAATGACAACCAAACAGCTTCACTTTCCAAATCAGATCATCAACCACACTTGCGAATAAACCATCGTGATAATCTTTTAAAACGCGTTTGATATTTCTTAGATTATCAAGCAGTTCCTCTTTAATGTTTGTTCCTTCGCCGTTAGATTCAAAAGCATTGTCATAAATCAATTTCTCTAAAACATCCATGTACTTTTCAACACCGTTGAAAGTTACCCTACGTTTCATGTTTTTGAAATCGCGGTAGTAGCACCTAAATAATGCTTGTCTTAAAAAAGCGGAAACTTTTTTAGTAGTTTCAGTAGTCACATACGGATTCCCGTCTCTATCTCCTCCGGGCCAAAACCCAAGTTCGATCAAACTGTGGTTGCCTAAGTCTAGTTTAAATACATCTTCTAGGTTTTTATGAACGTTAGACGCGGTTTGGTAAAAAATATTTTCAAGATACCAGGTTAAGCTAACCGCTTCGTCAACTGGTGTAGGTTTTTCTTTTTTGAAAAAAGGTGTTTTCCCCAACTGTTTTAAAAGGAGGTTGATTGCGTTGACGTCGTTTTCTTTGATGGCATCCGTCAAATCGGTCATAATTCCTAAAATGGGACCTGGATAAAACTGCGTTGGGTGGGCGGTTAACACCAATCGCAATTTAAATTCCGACAGCGCATCTTGGATATGCTTGTAAAGGCTTTCATCTTCCACAGCCTTATTCATTAAGCTGTTTAATGATGTCGCATCGTCTAGGTCAGTTATTTTTGAGAAAGCAGCATCTTCGACCGCATCAAAAAGAACCACCTGCCTTTCAATGTATTGGATAAACCTGAAGAGTAGATCAAAAATCTCTTTTTGATCGGTTATCTCAACCTGTTTAGAAAAAAATGATTCGATGATATCATCGGGTCTCAAGCTCTTCTCTATTCCTTCTTCGCAATATTTAAAAAAATAAGGTAACGCTAAACCAGTATTTTTCACACTATAAAAAGGAAGTGTTAGAAAAAGACTGTTATAAAGTTCGAATTTTGTAGTGACTTCGTTTTTAAAGACTGTTTCTTTTGAACGTAGTGGTGTATTTAATTTCAACATGATGCGTGAAAATTACGTTAAACTTTGGGGTTACACAAATAAATATTAAAAAGAATGAAAAAGGTTTTTGCAAAATTACGCGGTTTAAAGCGCTTAAACCAAGATTCTGTATAGTCGATTATCTCGTTTAACGATGTTTTTAATAGATAAAATACAGGTAATTCAAAAATTAATATTCTGATGATTAATTGGTTACAGTATTTATTGCATTTTTTATCAAAATAAATTTGCCAGAATGATTCACTTTTGTACTTTTGCCCTCGGAGAGTTGGCAGAGTGGTCGATTGCGGCAGTCTTGAAAACTGTTGACTGTTACAGGTCCGCGGGTTCGAATCCCCCACTCTCCGCATCAAATTAGAAAGCCTGAAATCGTAAAGATTTCGGGCTTCTTTTTTTTTATGCAGTTTCAAGAGACTGATGACCAATCGTTTCTACGATCTCTTAAGGACAAAATGATGGTTCGATTTTGCAGATAAATATCTATCACCTCAAACTCTAAAAACTAAGCTTTTAATTTATCTTTGCCGACATGAAGATTCCGAAGCTCCAAGACTTGATCATATTTGAGAACGAAAACATAATTGTGGTCAACAAACCGCCTTTTATTTCCTCTTTAGATGAACGAGAAGGCGGAGATGTCAATATTTTAAGATTAGCGAAGCAGTATCACGAGGATGCACAAATATGCCATCGTTTAGATAAAGAAACATCTGGTGTAATGATCATCGCCAAAAATCCAGAAACCTACCGTTTTATTTCCATGCAATTTGAGCATCGTGAAGTAAAAAAGGTTTACCATGCTGTTGTTGATGGAACACATAGTTTTAACGATATACTTGTAGACTTGCCGATTTTGAACATTGGAAAAGGGAATGTTTTGATTAGTAAAAACGAAGGTAAAAAAGCCGACACCTACTTTAAATCTTTGGTGTATTTTAAGCACTACACTTTGATAGAAGCTAGACCAGTAACTGGACGTATGCACCAAATCAGGATTCATCTAGCTACACAAAAAGCATCAATTAGTGGCGACGAGATGTATGGTGGCAAACCAGTCTTTCTATCGCAAATCAAAAGAAACTACCGTATTAGCAAGAATGAAGAAGAACAACCGATTATGAAGCGCTTTGCGTTGCACTCTAGAGAGGTAACGTTTAAAATCTCTGAAACCGAAACCAAAACTTTTACAGCAGAATATCCAAAAGACTTCGCCGTATTGTTAAAGTTATTGGAGAAAAACGATAGTTAGCATAACGTGATAACATTTTTTAAATAAACGCTAAATAAAAAAATCCCCAACAATTGCTGGGGATTTTTTATTGCTAGCAAAATTAGTTTACCAGAATACTGTATATAGTGCAATCAAAATACCTATAATCAACAATGCTCCTACTGTAAAAGCCGGAGTAGGTTTAAACATGCTTGCGTCAACTTCTAAGCCTTTAGGATTTGGAGTAGATTTGTATTCTAATTTACTGATAAAGAACATCCCGATAACCGAAAAAAGAAATACAAAGCCCATTCTATCTAAGAATGGAATTTCATATACTCCGTTTGCTGGCACAGCAAATCCGGTAGAGTACAGGAATGAAAGATCCATAAACTCCGGAAGAAATTTTAAGACAACAGAAAGAATAAATCCACCGATTGTTGCAAAAAGTGCGGCCGAAGAAGTTGTACGTTTCCAGAAGAAACCTAAAATAAACATGGCAAAGATACCTGGAGATACAAAACCTGTGTACTCCTGAATAAACTTGAAACCACCTTTTTCGATTCCTAGGAATGGAGAGATTACTACGGCTAACAATATTGCAACCACTACCGTAATTTTACCTGTAATTACTAAGTTTTTTTCTGATGCGTTTTTGTTAAAAGCTTTTCTGTAAACATCTAAAGTAAAAATGGTTGCGATACTATTTGCTTTACCCGCTAAGGAGGCTACTACCGCAGCTGTTAAGGCTGCAAAAGAAAGTCCTTTTAAACCGCTTGGTAACAAATTCAATAAAACTGGGTAAGCTCTATCTGCTTGTAATTTACCATTTACCAACATTTCTGTAGTAAATACCTCTTGCTTGTATAATAAATACGCTGCTATACCCGGTAAAACCACAATCAGGGGCATTAAAAGTTTTAAGAAAGCTGCAAACAAAATACCGCCACGGGCAGTTTTCAAATCAGCACCTAAAGCTCTTTGAGTAATGTACTGGTTACATCCCCAATAGTTTAAGTTTACAATCCACATACCACCCAATAAAACGGTTAAACCCGGAAGCTCAATGTAGTTTTCGTTCTCTTTATCAAAAATCATATGGAAGTGTTCTCCCGCCTGTGAGGTTAGATGGGTAAAACCTTTTATTACACCTGTATCTCCATAATGTTCTGCTACTAAGTTTAATGCTAAGTAGGTTGTGGCTAAACCTCCTAAAATCAAGAAAAACACCTGAATAACGTCTGTATAACCAATTACCTTCATCCCACCTAAAGTGATAATGATTGCAAATATGGCCATGCCTAGCATACAAACTGTGAAGTTGATGCCCGATATACTACTTACGGCAATAGCTCCTAAAAATAAAATAGAAGTTAAGTTAACAACTACATAAAGTAACAACCAAAAAACGGCCATAATCATAGCAACTGTTTCGTTATACCGTTGACTCAAAAATTGTGGCATAGTAAAAATGCCGTTCTTAAGATAAACTGGGATAAAGAATACAGCTACAATCACTAAGGTAATGGCGGCCATCCATTCATAGGTAGCAATTGCCAAACCTAACTGAAAACCAGACCCACTCATCCCGATGAATTGCTCGGCAGAAATATTTGAAGCAATTAAAGAAGCTCCGATTGCCCACCATGTTAGCGAGCCTTCTGCTAAAAAATAATCCTTCGAATCATTTTTCTCGCTCTTCTTCTTCCGATATATCCAGAGTCCGTAGCCGGCTACGATCACAAAATAAGTCAGGAATACAATGTAATCCGCTGTTGAAAGTGTTTTCATTAATTTCTAAATTGGTTTAGGTTTTAAAAAAATCTTATAAATCAAACTAAAGAAAATTGGGGTAATTTACTCGCAATTTGATTTGCAAAAGCTAATATGCAAAATAATTTTTAATACATCGTGTATATTTTACAATAAGTAAAACATAAGATCACGATCTTATCAAAATATCTTTCAAAAAAACAACCCCAACTATTTACTTATCAAATAGTTGGGATTTTGTTATAAGAATACATTTTTTTTATAACACTTTTATTTAGATCTAAGCAATCGAATGCTTTGCGCCTGTTAAACCAATAAAGAACGTGAAATTCCGAGCTCTAAACCTCTTAGTTCTGCCAGGCCACGCAACCTTCCAATACCAGAATAACCCGGGTTGGTTTTTTTATTTAAATCATCTAACATTTGATGACCATGATCTGGACGCATTGGAATATTTACCTTGCGTTCTTGCATCAGTAAAACAACTTCTTTCACAACCGCAAACATATCAACGTTTCCTTCTAAGTGATTGTCTTCGTAAAAATCGCCTAATTCGTTTCTTCTGGTGCTTCTTAAATGCAAAAAGTTAATCCGCTCACCAAATTGCTTAACCATAGCTGGCAAGTTATTATCTGCCCGCACACCAAAAGAACCTGTACAGAAACATAATCCGTTATTTAAAGATGGTACTTCTTTTATCAGATAGCTGATATCAGCGGCAGTACTCACTACTCTGGGTAAACCCAAAATGGCATAAGGAGGGTCGTCTGGATGGATTACCATTTGTAGGCCATTTGCTTCGGCAACCGGAACTACTTCTTTTAAGAAAGCAACTAGGTTTTTACGGAGTTGATCCGCATCAATATCTGCGTAAGGATCTAAGGCTTCCTGAAACTTCTCAATGGTAAAGCTTTCCTCGCTTCCGGGCAAACCTGCAATAATATTGCGTTGCAGTGTTTGTTTCTCAACAGCATTCATTTCTTCGAAACGGACTTTTGCTCTTGAAACCTCCTCTGCATTGTAATCTTGTGCCGCATTTTTCCTTTTCAGGATAAACAGATCAAATGCAACAAAGGCAGCTTTCTCAAACTTTAGCGCTTTAGAACCATCTTGTACTGTAAACTCAAGATCGGTACGTGTCCAGTCTAAAACCGGCATAAAATTATACGTTACCACGTAAATTCCACAGCTAGCCAGGTTAATTATACTTTGCTTATAGTTTTGGATGTGAAGTTCAAAATTTCCAGTACGTGTTTTAATAGCCTCAGAAACTGGAACACTTTCAACCACATTCCAAATTAAGCCAGCATCGGCAATAAGTTGTTGACGCTCCTTAATATCGGCAACAGTCCAGATTTGTCCGTTAGGGATTTGATGTAAAGCCGAAACAACACCTTTACAACCTGCCTGCAATATATCGCTTAGTTTTACAGGGTCTTTTGGACCGTACCAACGCATGGTTGGCATCATTTGATAATTACTCATTTTTATTTTAAGGAATGAATTTTGAATGAATGAAAAAGCTTATTGAGTTTATTAGTTCATTAGTCTTAAGCAAATCAATCTTGATACTTGATACTCATATCTTGATACTCTATACTACTTGATACTTAAAAACTAAACCCCGCTGAAAACAGCAAAACCACCGTCGACATTAACTACACTACCGGTTACAAATTTAGAGGCATCGCTTAATAACCAAATTAAAGCACCTTCTAATTCTTGCGGTGTACCAAATCTACTAAATGGCGTTTGTTTAACTACTAAATTACCTCTGTCTGTATATGTCCCGTCTTCTTTGGTCAATAAAGTTCTGTTTTGTTCTGTTAAAAAGAACCCTGGTGCAATCGCATTCATACGCATTTTATCACCATACCTATTCGCCATTTCAACAGCAAACCATTTGGTATAGCCATCAATAGCACATTTTGCAACAGTATATCCTAATACTTTGGTAATAGAACGTTGTGAGGCCATTGAGGAAATATTTACAATGCTACCTCCCCCATTTTTCGCTATTTCTTCACCAAAAATCTGTGTTGGCAAAATAGTTCCGAAAAGGTTAAGGTTCATAACTTTGGTTAAAGCATCAATATCTAAAGTAAAAACCGATGCACTTGGATCAACAACAGCACCTGGCATATTGCCTCCAGCACCATTTACTAACCCATCTATCTTACCAAAAGCCGTCAAAATCTCTTCTTTTGCTTTGGTTAACGAAGCTTCGTCCAAAACATCAGCAATCACTGCCAGTGCTTTGCCACCTTTATCATTGATTTCTTTTGCTCTTAATTCTGCAGTTTCTTTATTTCTACCTAAAATGGCTACACTTGCGCCAGCAGCGGAAATCGCTTTCACAAAAGATTCTCCTAAGACACCTGTACCACCAGTAACCACAATCACCTTTCCTGAAAGATCAAACAGGTTTACATTTTCCATATCGTTTTTTATTAATTATAAAATTGGTTGTAATGACCCTAAAATTGGCGAAAATAAATGTTACTACCCGCTTTTTTACTTCATAAAACTACGCAACCGTTCCCAATACCTAAAAACTAAAAGTTTTATCATAAAAATGCCCCCAATAGTTCGAAACTTTGGGGGCACTTCAAAAGACGAAAATCGTCCTCAACTATTGATAATTAGCCACAGTTCCGTTAACCAAACTAGCTGCCATTTTTATTGCATTATAAGCATTTACTACACCGCCACTAATACTTAAATCAGAAAAATTAATTTGCGCTGCTTTATTATCAACCATCAAATCAACCGAATGATTTATTTTAACACTAGAATCCATAATAATCTTTTTCACCTGCGTTGCAGTTAAACTTGGGTAATAGCTGCGGATTAAAGCGGCAATACCACTAACCACTGGCGATGCCATACTGGTACCATTTAAACTTTCGTATTTTGAACCTGGTACCGTTGAATAAATTTCGACACCTGGTGCAAAAACATCAACTGTTGTTTTCCCATAATTGGAGAAACTGGCTTTTAAGCTTTCATTATTTTTTGGACCAGATGCGCCAACTTCTAACCATGACGAAGCAATACCGCTATTACCTTCGTAATTTCTGTTTGGAAAATTATTATCGATATCAAGATTTTTATTGTCGTTACCGGCTGCATGTACCAACAAAACATCTTTAGAAACTGCATATTTTACGGCATCATCCACTATTTTCTTGTCATCTGAATATGATTTGCCAAAACTCATATTAATAACCTTTGCGCCTTGATCTACAGCATATCTAATTGCATTTGCTACGTCCTTATCACGTTCATCACCGTTAGGCACCATACGTACACCTAATATCTTTACATTATTAGCTACGCCATTGATCCCTATTCTGTTTTTACGATCAGCGGCAATTATTCCTGCAACATGAGTTCCATGTAATGCATCCGGACCGGTAACATGGTTATTTCCGTAAAAAGCAGTGTTATCATTGATCCCTAACGCTGTTCTGGGCGAATAATTTAGGTTTAGGTGATAGTTTAGTTTTTCGTAATAATAATTATAGGCTTTGTCAATTTCATTGGCTTTAAACGTGGAGTAGTCTATGCTTTCGTCCTCTAGCGTTTCTAAAACTGCTTTTCTAGTAAATGCTTCTGCTGGGTCTGTTGTTTTATATTTTGTAAATCCACTAATGTTAAGCGAATCTTTATTCATTTTACTTTCCATCTGATCTAGCGTTTTTTTAAACCCCGCTACACCAATGAATGTACGATTGGCAGTTTCGTACTGTTTAATATAATCATCCTGCATTAAAAGCAACTTTTTGTATTCGGGATTACTTACTTTTTCGGCGCTATCTAAATTACTTTCAGCAAATTTGCGCTTTAACTTTCTAATCTGTCGTACCAGTTCTAAGGTCTCAAAATCTACGTCTTGTGTAGCATTTCCTAAAAAGTTCCAGCCATTAACATCATCTATGTAACCGTTATGGTCATCATCCTTACCGTTAAGTTTCTCTTTTTTACTCTTATAGATTACTCGCTTTAAATCTTTATGGCTTATCTCCACACCACCATCTAACACCGCTACAATTACAGGTTCTGATTTTTTGCCTTTTAGTAACTCGGCATAAGCTTTCTCTACGCTAACACCCATTACCGAATCTTTGGCATAATCTAGGTTTTGCCAGTTTCGATTTTCTTGCGCAAAAACTCCGGCAGTAATGGAGAAAATAAAAAGGAACGATAATAAAAATTTTGATTTGCAGAAATTCATAAAATTAGTTGATGTTATTAATTGACTATAAACCTCAAAAGTTTAAGTTTATTTTGATTAAAGAAAATAATGCACACTATTTTTACAAAAAAAGGTTAAACACAAATTATCAACGATAATCCGCATTTAACCTTTAAGCTATACTAGTATAAAAAAATTATACGAACACTCTCTTTATCGCAGCCATATATCGGACCATTTCTGCTTTAACTTTTGGAGACAATAATATCAACCCAATCATGTTAGGGAAAACCATGGCTAAAATCATCGCATCGGAGAACTTAATTACCGAGTCCAATGTTGCGGCCGCACCAATTACCACAAATATTAAGAAAAGAATTTTATAAGTAATATCAGATGTTTTAGACTTACCAAAAAGGTATTTCCAAGCTTGCAAACCATAGTAAGACCAAGAAATCATGGTGCTGAATGCAAATAGTACAATGGCAACGGTTAATACGTAAGAAAAATGTGGAATTACAGCATCAAAAGCTAAAGTAGTTAAATCTACGCCACCCACAGATTGACCTGTAGATTTTAAAACCACATTTCCGGTTGCATCTGTTAAGCCGTAAGCAAAAGCACCATCTTTGTTAAATAGGATAATTACCAGCGCTGTCATGGTGCAAATAACCACAGTATCAATAAAAGGTTCTAATAACGACACTACTCCTTCACTCGCTGGGTAGCGTGTTCTCACAGCCGCATGCGCAATAGATGCTGAACCAACACCAGCTTCGTTAGAAAAGGCTGCTCTACGGAACCCTGTAATCAATACCCCTAAAAAGCCCCCTAAACCAGCTGACGGAGAAAAAGCTTCAGAAATGATTAACCTAAATGCTTCGCCGATATAGCTAAAATGTGCAAATATGATGATCAAACAAGCCAACATGTAAAGACCTGCCATAAAAGGCACCAAGCGTTCGGTCCAAACGGCAATTCTTTTAATACCACCAATGATTACAACAGCAACTACACCTGCAATAATTAACCCTAGCAAACTTTTGATAAAACCACCTTCCAAATTGAAAGTAGAGGTAATCTGTGCAACGGCTTGGTTTGATTGAAATGCATTACCGCCACCAAAAGAAGCACCTACGCATAATACAGCAAACAAAACAGCCAACATTTTACCAAAAGCACTCATTTTAAGTTCTTTCAGCCCTTTTGCTAAATAATACATCGGGCCACCGTGTACTGTCCCATCTGGGTCAACATCTCGATATTTTACACCTAAAGTACATTCAACAAACTTTGAGGACATCCCAAGTAGACCTGCTATAATTAGCCAAAAAGTTGCTCCCGGCCCACCAACCGCAATTGCAACAGCAACACCAGCTATATTACCTAAACCAACTGTACCGGAAACGGCCGCAGTTAAAGCTTGGAAATGACTTACTTCACCATGTCGTTGTTCTTCTTCGGACATTGGAAGGGGCTGATCACTATCTGGATGGGCTTTAATACTCTCATTCCCTTCAACAAAATCATATTTTCCCTGTACTACTTTAATAGCCATTGGAAATCTACGGATGTTAACAAAAGAAAAATAAAAGGTAAAAAAAACGGCGCCACCAATTAAAACCACAAGAACAATTGGTACACTTAAATCTTTTGTAAGTGGAATTGAAGTAAAAACAAAGGCTTCCCAAGTATCTGCAACAGGCGCAAATGCTTTGTTTATTTTATCGTCAAGGCCTTCAGCGGCGAAAATTGTAGTAGAAGATGTTAATAATGTGAGGAGCGCAAAAAGTTTAAATAAGCTTTTTTTCATCTAGTAAATTTTAGGTTTAAGATTGTTAAGGTATTTAGAAAAAAATGAAATCGCAAT
The DNA here is from genome assembly GCF_000302595.1 of Pedobacter arcticus A12. Lineage (GTDB taxonomy): Bacteria > Bacteroidota > Bacteroidia > Sphingobacteriales > Sphingobacteriaceae > Pseudopedobacter > Pseudopedobacter arcticus. The sequence goes on from NZ_JH947127.1 coordinate 48,771, forward strand.
TTTTTATTGCCTAATTCAATTTTTTATCAATAAAAAAACAACTTCACTACCCAATAAAACATACCTAGTTGACATGGCTAGCTGAGGAATGCAACCCAACCAATTATCCAGAGTTTAATTACGCTATAAGCTTTTATTTAGCCGATTTTGGGCTTTCATCAGTTAACACTTCAAACAGCATTTCCGGATAATCTGTAGTGATATAGTCTACACCTTCTTTAATAAAGTAATCCATATCTTCTTTCTTGTTTACGGTCCAAACATTTACCGAAAGTCCCAATTTATGTGAATTTCCAATCCAAGTATCATTTTCTTTATATACGGACATACGGTAATCAATGCCTGTTAGGTTATCAGATTTAATCTGTTGTGGAGCCTTTGCATCGCCTCTTGGCCCTACGTAAGACACGCGAGCATTTGGCATTAGTTCTTTTATCTTTTTTAAAGCATCGTAATCAAAAGAAATAAATTCCACCATGCTATTTTTATCATATTTCTTTACCAACTGAACAGCTAATTCTGCTGCCTTTAAAGTCCGGATCTTACTTATTTCCGAAGCTTTTAATTCATATATTAATTTAGTATGATTTTGCTTTAAGCCCTCTATAAAATATTCTTCAGCAGTTGGAATAGATTCTCCGTTAGGGTGCGCTTTACTTAACAATTGCTTGTAAGTGGACCTTTCCACATCCAAACCGTAAAAGGTTTGATCATGATTTACTACTAAAACATCGTCTGCAGTTAAATGTACATCAAATTCAGACCCTCTACATCCTAAATTAATTGCTTCTTTTAAAGATGCTATCGAATTTTCAGGAAGATTCTTCGCTTTCCATGCACCACGATGGGCAATTACTGGGTTCGCCACAACACTACTATTTTCTTTTTTCACCGACTGCTTTTTTTGAGCACATCCTACACAAAAACCAAGAATGGCTAGCGATGTTATTAAACCTAACGCTTTTCTACTAATTTTCAACATCTGATAAAGCTATTGTTTTTTTTCAAAATGTTTCTTTTTTTTTACTCTAAAATCTTATTTAACAACAAAAGAAAAGATTAACAAACACATAAACTTACTAAACCTTTTGGATAAAAGTGTTTAAACCGCAACCGCTCCCTTAATATGCGGATGTGGATCATAACCTACCAACTCAAAATCCTCAAATTTAAACCCAAAAATATCTTTTACTGCGGGGTTTATTTTCATGGTAGGCAAGGCTCTTGGTTCCCTGGTCAGTTGCAGTTCCGATTGTGTAATGTGATTATTGTACAGATGAGCATCGCCCAAAGTATGTACAAAATCGCCCACCTCTAAATCACAGACCTGAGCTACCATCATAGTTAGCAAAGCATACGAAGCAATATTGAAAGGTACACCCAAAAATATATCTGCACTACGTTGGTAAAGTTGGCAACTCAATTTACCTTTCTCTTCTCCTTTAGTAGAATCTGGCGGTGCAACGTAAAACTGGAAAAAACTATGACAAGGTGGTAAAGCCATATTTTCAATTTCGGCAACATTCCAAGCAGAAACAATAATTCTACGGCTATCGGGGTTATTTTTTATCTGATTGATGATATTTGTAATCTGATCGATATGTTTTCCATCTGGGGTTGGCCAAGAACGCCACTGCGACCCATAAACCGGGCCCAAATTTCCATCTTCATCTGCCCATTCGTCCCAAATTTTTACGCCGTTTTCTTTTAAATATTTAATATTTGTATCGCCACTCAAAAACCAGATCAGCTCGTGTATAATAGATTTTAAATGTAGCTTTTTGGTAGTTATCATCGGGAAACCCTCAGCTAAATTAAATCGCATCTGATGTCCAAATACACTTAACGTTCCGGTTCCGGTTCTATCATGTTTTTGGGTGCCATCTGTCAACACATGTCTCATTAAATCTAAATACTGCTTCATTGATTTGGGTTTTAACCTACAAATTAAATTAATCTATATTTGCTATCCTATTAATATATAAAAAAGACACTGATATTATAATAGATGATCACTTTTCCCTCGGCAAAAATCAATATTGGCTTAAACATAACCAGCAGACGGACAGACGGCTACCATAATTTAGAAACCGTATTTTATCCGATAAAAATAAAAGATGCTTTAGAGGTGATTGAAGGTCCAGCAATGAGTTTTGAAACTTCTGGCATCGAAATACCGGGCCATGCGAATGAGAATCTGTGTTTACAGGCTTATGATTTAATGCGTGGAGATTTTGACCTGCCTAATATCAATATCCATTTACATAAAAACATTCCTATTGGTGCTGGTTTAGGTGGCGGTTCTGCCGATGCCGCGTTTTTTATAAAACTCATTAATCAAAAATTTGATTTAGGTTTAAGTAAAGAAGTAATACAAAATTATTGCAGAAAGCTTGGTGCAGATTGCGCTTTTTTTATAGCTAACAAACCGGTTTTTGCTTTTGGCAAAGGAGACGAATTTGAAAACATCAATTTAGATTTAGATAAATACTTTATTGCTTTGATAATGCCACCCGTATACGTATCAACTGGCGAGGCTTACCGAGGCGTACAACCAAAAACGCCATCGCAAAGCTTAAAAGAGCTTATCAAGCTACCTATTGAACAATGGCAAGGGAAAATCACCAACGATTTTGAAAACCATATTTTAAAAAACCATCCAACTATTAGGGGCGTAAAAGCATCTTTGTTAGAAGCAGGTGCGCTATTTGCGTTAATGAGCGGTAGTGGAGCTTCCGTTTACGGGATATTTAAAGACATTACAGATTTAAGCAGTTTAGAAAAAAACAACCTCGTTTTTAGTGGGATTTGATGATACAAGCACAAGCTAAACTCTTAATTATCGGTTCGGTTTGGCCCGAACCCAATTCTTCTGCAGCCGGAATTCGCATGCTACAGCTTATAGAAGTATTTTCGGCACATCATTACCAAATCACTTTTGCAAGCGCAACAGCCGATAGCGAGTTCGCGGTGAATTTGGCAGATTATGGTGTAGAAAAGGTAAACATAAAGCTCAATCACCACAGTTTTGATGACTTTATTAGCGAATTAAATCCTACGATTGTGCTGTTCGACAGGTTTATAACGGAAGAACAATACGGTTGGCGAGTAAGCGAAAATTGTCCGCATGCATTAAAAGTTTTAGATACCGAAGACCTGCATTGCTTAAGAGCTGCTAGACACAAAGCTTGGAAGTTAAATCAGACTTTCAACATTAGATTCTTACTAAAAGAAGATATAGCTAAACGTGAAATAGCTAGTGTTTTAAGGTGTGATTTATCTTTGATGATCTCTACTTTTGAAATGGAAGTTTTAAGCACTGTATTTAATACAGATTCTTCATTATTGCTTTACTTACCGTTTATGTTAAACGGGATTTCCAACGCAGAGACACAGCATTTACCTTCTTTTGAGGAGCGCACAAATTTCATCAGCATTGGCAATTTTTTACATGAACCCAATTGGCAGTCGGTACTAAATTTAAAAAACCATATTTGGCCACTCATCAGAAAAGCCTTGCCAAAAGCAGAACTTCATGTTTATGGCGCTTATCCGTCGGCTAAAGTGTTACAGCTAAACAATCCAAAAGATGGCTTTTTAATTAAGGGTAGAGCAGTAGATGTTGCTTCTGTTATGCAAACTGCTAAGGTATGTCTTGCTCCTCTTTTATTTGGTGCAGGTTTAAAAGGCAAATTGATTGATGCCATGCAAAACGGTGCGCCAAATATCACAACTGCTATTGGTGCAGAAGGCATGCATCAAAACTTAGCTTGGAGCGGTATTATTGCAGAAGGCGCAGAGAGTTTTGCAAACGCTGCTGTTTCACTCTATAACGAGAAGCAAACTTGGTTGAATGCTCAAAAAAATGGTTTCGAAATCATTAATCAGGTTTATCCGAAAGTGAAATATGCAAATCTGCTAATGAATACGATTAACCAACTTTTAAAAAACCTGGAACTACATCGCCAACAAAATTTTTACGGTGCAATGCTACAGCACCACACCTTAGCCAGCACCAAATACCTGGCAAAATGGATACAAGAGAAGAACAAATAAGATAAAAGCCCAAAGCCAACCTCATCTCTTAAAAATGCAAATATTTCGCTCAAATCTGGACTGATAATTGTTTAACCACCAAAAAACCAAAATCAGTTTAATATATATGGAGCATTTTTTTATTGTTGGCGATGTACATGGATGCTTTCATACCTTACAAACACTTCTAAAGAGCTGGAAACCTAAAACGCAACAGCTGATTTTTGTAGGCGACCTAATAGATAACGGACTTTACGGTCCGCAAGTGGTAGCACATATTTTAGATCTTCAAAAAAAACATCCCAAAACGGTTGTTATTAGAGGTAATCACGAGCAGTTATTTATGCAACATTGCTTAGAAGAATTTAATAAAGATTGGTACGAAAAGTCTGGAGAAGCAACTTTTTACCAGTATTTACAAGCAGGCAGGGCGATAGATCCAGACGCAGCATGGTTTGCTGATTTACCACTCTATTTCGAAACTCCAAATTTTATCGTTTCCCATGCTGGTATTTCTGATACCAAAGATCCGTTTGATGCCAATAATCCAGAAGGTGTAGTTTGGCAACGCAATGAAACCAAAAAACTAGAACAGCTACAGATTTACGGTCATACACCTAAAGAAAGTGCACTTTACGACATCAACACCCACTCTATAAATATTGACACGGGCGCTTATAAATGCAATAAACTGAGTGCTTTGATTATTGATGGCAAAGCAAGCATACAAGAAATTTTTAGTGTGAACACGGATGAGCGGGATTGTGAAAAAATTTTGCCTTATCTCTTATAATCTAGATCTACACAAACGCACCATAAAGATAAATCTTAAATATCAAGTTTCAGACCATCGTAGGCTAATGAGATATTTTCGGGAAGCTCTCTTGAAACATCTTCAAACTTCCCTAAACGATGGCTGATATGCGTAAAGTAGGTCTGCTCCGCTCCTATTTTCTGCGCAAATGCGATTGCTTCTGTTAAAGTAAAATGCGAGATGTGCTCTTCTCTTTGTAGCGCATTTAAAACCAGAATTTTTGTGCCCTTAATTTTCTCTTGTTCGGCTTCGTTGACGGTTTTGGCATCCGTAATATAAGTGAAGTCCTTTATCCTAAACCCTAAAACGGGCATTTTAAAATGAACAACCTCAATGGGTTGGAATTCAATATCTCCAACAGAAAACCGTTCGTTTCCGATACGGTGAATGTTTAATAAAGGAATGCCTGGGTACTTAAAATCAGCAAAGATATAATGAAACTCTCGTTTCAAACCTTCTTCAACAGCTATTGTGGCATAAATATCCATAGCTCCTTTTTGCTTAAAATTAAAGGCTCGCACATCGTCTAACCCGGCGATATGGTCTTTATGTTCGTGGGTAAAAACTACAGCATCTAAATGTTGAACGTTTCCTCGCAACATCTGTTGACGAAAATCCGGACCGGTATCTATAATTACAGTTTTCTCGTCGGATTCAATTAAGATACTGCTTCTTAGGCGCTTGTCGCGGAAATCTGCAGACTGGCATACTTCGCAGTTACAAGCGATAACTGGTACTCCTTGTGATGTTCCGGTGCCTAAGAATGTAACTCTCAAATTTCTAATTAAGTTTTTTTGATGGCGTAATAAAACGCTTTCTATTTTTTTAACGGTTTATTCAGTTTAAAAGTTTTCTAAGTTTACCACCGCTTTTATATGTTCGAGCAAAACGAAGCTCAACACTTATCTTAAATCAACAACCTCTACTCCAGGATGCGCCTTTGGATCAAAAGAAAAAATAGTGTCGCTCACTTTTACATTTGGTATAAACGATTTGATCAAATAGGTATAAACACTTCCGTTTTTGTCATTAACAACAATGTTTGAGATTTGCTTATTTACCTTATCAATTCTTAATTTAATTTTAGAAAAAGAGCGGGTTTGCAGTGGAGCAAGTTCTATGTTTTGATATTTTTTCCCTCCAATAGTGGTTTCACCTAAATAAACATATTTAAAACCTTTCTCATACATGGTAAAGATTTTAGCAGGATTTAGGGCTGTCGAACTATCGTCAATCTCACTCACTTGCACTTCGTTATCTTCCTTTAAATAAGTCCATTGCACCTTACCATCAGAAATCAGTTCCTGATTAGCAATTGCAACTTTATACTTATTAGATTTTGACTTTGAGTACAAAACACCACTTTGACTATCGCTGATATTGGCTTGTGGATTTTTAATAGTGTAAGTAAAATCTGCTTTTATAACATCGTACGAACGATATTTTTTGCTGACCCCTGCTAAAATGGCCTTCGCCGTAGCATCCGACTGTGCAAATGCCAAGTTACTAGCAAATAAAAATGTTATTAATAAATAAACAATATTTTTTTTCATTATGTTATTCTTTGTTGTTCAAACCAGCCAAGAATTGTTCCAAATGATATTCATCCAAAATTAAAACCTCCCTGGCCTTGCTTCCTTCAAACGGACCAACTACGCCACAAGCCTCAAGCTGATCAATAATTCTGCCTGCTCTGTTATAGCCCAATTTCAATTTTCTTTGGATTAAAGAAGTAGAACCTTGCTGATGCATTACTATTAAACGAGCGGCATCTTCAAACATTGCATCCCTATCTTTCGGGTCAAAATCTTTGATGCTTCCACCATCAGCTTCGTCACCAACATACTCCGGCAATTCGTAAGCAGACGCATAGCCACGTTGTTCTCCGATAAAATCAGTCACTCGATCAACTTCTGGCGTATCTACGAAAGCACACTGCAAACGAATTAAGTCGCTTCCGGTTGATAAAAGCATATCTCCTTTACCAATCAACTGATCTGCACCGCCAGAATCTAAAATGGTACGTGAATCTATTTTTGAAGTTACCCTGAACGCCAATCTTGCTGGGAAGTTAGCTTTAATTGTACCTGTAATGATATTTACTGATGGCCGTTGCGTAGCCAAAACCAAGTGGATTCCAATTGCTCTAGCTAATTGTGCCAACCTAGCAATGGGCGTTTCCACTTCTTTACCGGCCGTCATCATTAAATCGGCAAACTCATCAATTACCAAAACAATAAAAGGTAAAAATTTATGCCCGTTATTCGGATTCAGCTTTCGCTTGATGAATTTCTCATTGTACTCCTTTAGATTTCTAACGCCTGCATCTTTCAATAAATCATAACGCTGATCCATCTCAATACATAAAGAATTAAGTGTGTTGATTACTTTCTTGGTATCAGTAATAATGGCATCGTCTTCTCCAGGTAACTTGGCTAAAAAGTGGCGCTCAATTTTCTTAAATAAGGAAAGTTCTACTTTTTTTGGATCCACCAACACAAACTTCAACTGCGAAGGATGCTTTTTATAAAGCAAGGAAACCAAAATGGTGTTGATACCTACAGACTTACCCTGCCCCGTTGCACCAGCTACCAACATGTGAGGCATTTTAGCCAAATCGGCGATAAAAACTTCGTTAGAAATAGTTTTACCCAAAGCAATTGGTAAATCCATGGTGGTATTCTGAAATTTTTCCGTTGCGATGATGGAACGCATAGAAACCATTTCGGGATGTGAATTCGGCACCTCAATACCAATAGTTCCTTTACCCGGCATTGGAGCAATAATCCTGATTCCTAAGGCGGCCAAACTTAACGCAATATCATCCTCTAAGTTTTTAATCTTAGAAATCCGAACTCCCGGAGCAGGAATAATCTCGTATAGGGTTACCGTGGGACCGATAGTCGCTTTTATTTTATCGATATCGATATTATAATTGCTTAAAGTCTCCACAATTTTATTCTTGTTGTTCTCTAACTCGGTGGTATCAACAGCTATTTTACCAGATCCATATTGTTCTAATAATTCTAGCGTAGGGTTTTTGTACGATGCTAAATCCAAAGTTGGATCGTAAGCACCAAATTGCTCCACCAAATTCTCAGACTTTATTTCGTCCTCTGTTTTTTCGATGCTTAGCGCTATTTCTTCTGGTTCAATAATTTCCAGTTCCTTAGCTTCTGGCTTTTTCACATCGTCAAAAACTGGCTTAACTACCTCTTCAAATCCATCGTTTTCTAAGGTATTATTTACTTCAAAGCTATTTTTAGCAGGTTCTGGTTCTACAACCTCTACTTTTGGAGGCAAAGGTGTATTCACAAAAGCAGGCCTTTTTATTTCTTCCCGAGCAACCGCTTGATAATCATTTTCAGCAATTTCTTCCTCTTCTTCCAAGTCAGCTGCGTAATTATCAGCTGCTGCTAAATCCGCATCAGCTAATGTATCGGGCTTCACTGCTCTTTCTGGCAGTTTAAAATCTATATTGTAAGCCATTACCAAACAGGCTAAACCGGCAAAAAGCAAAACACCTCCCACTCCTGCTCTACCTATCTGAGCTTCTAAAAGCATATTGGCATAGTAGCCAAATTCACCTTCTAAATAGTGCGGATATTCCGCAATAAAAGCGTGTAAAAAGGCTAAAGTAATTGATGTAAACACCAGTAAGAAAAAACAGTAAGCGAGTGTTTTAGGAATAGATACCAACTTAACCTTAAACAGTAAACGATATCCTAAAATGATGAAAATAAAAACAAAAATAAAGGACGCAATACCAAACCACTCAAACATAAATTGATGTGATAGCAAAGCACCCAGTTTACCCGCCCAATTTTGGATATTAGGATCTAAAACTCCGTTTGATTTAAGTTCTGCACTGGTTTTAAAAAAATTGCTCCAGCCACCGTTTGCATCTACTACATAGCTTTGGTCATCTTGCCAAGTAAAAATATACGAGGTAAATGATACCAAAAAGTATAAAGCCAGCAAGAGCAAAAACAACCCACTGATTTTTATAAACCTGTCGTTATTGAAATTTAATTTCGGAAAACTGCTTACAGTGCCTCCACCTTCAGATTTCTTTTTAAAAGGTTCGGCACCTGCTTTCTCCTCGCCCCTAAATGTATTTGCTTTAAATTGATTTCCTCTACCGAGCATTCTTAACGTATATTTTCACAACAAATATAATTTAATGATTAGGCTTTGCGAACAATAATCTCTTTAATTCTGGAAAACGTTCTGCCTTTTCTTTTAAATGCATTTTACAATTAAAAATTGAATAAAAACAATATATCCATACAAAGCCTATTAATTACCATTATTAACAGGAAGATTTGAATTGGCAGACTTTAAATATTCCACTTTCATACTTAAAAAGTACATTATATTTTTTTGAACTGTAATTTATTTATAATATTACTCTCTTAAACCACAAACATGCCAGCGGATTTGTTAGAAGAGTTAATTATTAATAGCGATAAGGAGGGAATAAGAAAAATGCTTTTAGAGAATCCGTCTTTAATAAACGGAAGTACCAGCCACGGTGTTTCACCCTTGATGCTGTCCTGTTTTTTCAACAAACCCGATATTACTCCAGTCCTTTTAGATTTTGTAAAAGAACTATCACTGTTTGAAGCCGCTTCTGTAGGTAAATTTGATGAAGTTGCACACCAAGTTTACCAACAGCCAGATGATATTAACAAATTTTCTGAAGATGGCTTTACCGCTTTGGGCTTAGCTTGCTATTTTGGCAAAGAAGAGGTAGCCCGTTACCTCGTTCTAAAAGGCGCAGAAGTAAATTTACCCTCAAAAAATGGCTTCAATGTTTTTCCGTTACACGCTGCAGTAGCTGGTAATTTTGTAGGCATCAGTAAAATGTTACTCGAAAATAGTGCAGAAGTAAACATTGTACAACAATCTGGATTGACTCCTTTGCATTCTGCTGCACAAAATGGCAATATAGAACTTATCATTCTTTTGCTAGAGAAAGGTGCCGATGTTAAAATTAGAATGGAAGGTGGTAAACTAGCATCTGATTTGGCGAAAGAAAAAGGTTACGACGAAATAGCTGATATCTTAAGCTAAACCGCCATTTTAGTTCTGAAGCACAACCTCTAAAATGTTAGCTTTACTATTTTTGCCTGCTTCATTTGAAATAAACATTCTACCATCTGGACTAAAAGTTAAACCTTCTGGTTGCGTAAAAATAGCTTTATCTAACATATAAAGCTTTTTTAGTTGACCATTAATCCCTAAAGTTAAAAGTTTAGGACGCTTACCTTCCAACACAAAAACATCGTTAGTTTTGGGGTTGATTGCAATTTCTGATGGATTTAAAGTTTTGTAGACTTTTTTATCCTTAAAACTTTTAAAAAGCGCTGCTTCCATCGAAATTTTAGTGAATATTTTTGTCTCTGCCTTTTCGGTATTCAAAGCGATCTGATAGATATTCTTGTATTGATCATCTTCGTCCCTTTCTTTTGGTATGCTTAACAATGAGTTGTTTTTCTGATCAAAAAATAATGATTCCATATTGTTTTTCGCAACGAACCTTGTTTGGCTTGCACTAACTTTTTTATTGCTGTTTAGGTAATTTTTGACGTGGTACAATAGCCCGTCGCTCCGCATTACATATGCATCTTTACCAACTACAGCAATGCCTTCATAATCTCCAGCTCCGGCAAAAGATATCTCTTTTACTATTTTCTTTTGCTTCAAGTCATAGATAAAGATTGTCCCCTGCTCATCTTGTACACATGCAATTAAATCATCAGCAACCCAGCTAATACCACTCACTTCATTTAGCTCAGCAGGAAGTTCCCAAGTATTGGTAATGCTATAATCTACTTTTAACTGCTCTTTGTTTTCCTGATGCCTTTTGTCAAAGGTAAATGCAGTGATAATGATTAGGGATACAAGAGCTATTGCGTATAATTTGGTTTTGTTTCTCATCTTCAGGTATTATTGTTAAACACAATGATAACACCCAATACTGGAAACATTTTGGATAAATATTGCCGTGAAACAAAAGCTAAGGAAAAACGACTATAAAATTGTGGATGGTGGAATAAGTATAGTTAAGCTGTAATTGATATTTCTGTGTAATGGCTTTTGCAATTGCTAAACCCAATCCGGTTGACCTTGAGTCTGTATTCATTTTTTCAAATCTCGAAAACAGTTTGTCATCATCCAATGCATGGTTTACGCCGTAATTACTCAGAATTAATTGCTTGCCTAAAATAACAATATTTATTGTCCCTTGTTTTACACCGTGTACAATTGCGTTCTTCATTAAATTCGTTAACATAATAATTGCTAAATCCTTATTCATTTGATACTGCAATTCATTTTTAACAACGATATTCAAAGTAGTGCCTTTATGCAACAGCAAATCTTCAAAATCCTGAGCGATATGATTAACTAAACTTTCAAAATCAACACGTTCCACTTCTACAAACTGCTGGTTTTCTATTTTAGAAAGTAATAAAAGTGATTTATTCAATCGGGTTAAACGAGCAAGGTTATCCAAAACAAAGCCTACGTCTTTAAGCTGTTCCTCAGTTAAGTCATTTTTTTCTGAAAAAAGTTCGAGCTTGTTGATGCTAATTGCTAAAGGAGTTTGTAATTCATGCGATGCATTCTCGATGAAATGCTTTTGGTTTAAATAACTTTTTCTCGACTTTTCTGTCAGCTGCTCCATGGTTTGGTTCAACAGTTCAAACTCGTCAATATCTGTTTTGTTAATTTTAAGGGTTGTTTCATTTTCAATACGGAAGCTTTTCAATTGATCAATTAAACTATAGAAAGGCTTCCAGATTTTACGTAGCACAAAGTTGTTTAATGAAACGATGCTGATAAGTATTAGAAGGTAAAGAATGATTAAATAAGTCGCCAGATTTTTGATCAAATCATCCTCCTCTACCATAGAAGTGATGATTTTAATTTTATAGTATGCTCCGCTATCTTTAAAAGTACTTTCAAAAACCCGTACCGGCTCATAGTCCTTTTCGTTTTGCATATACATCAAACTATCCCTATAGCTTTCTTCGAAATTATGATACTCCTGCTCCCCAATCTTTTCAATCACATGATTGCCTTTTTTGAAGTTTTGGTTTTCAAAAGCGCTTTCTATCAGTTCCGGATGTTCTAAAACCATCACTTTCTGATTTTCTAGGCCATCATCTAAACTATCATAAATTTCATCTAATAAAGCGTAATAAAAAATTACTGCCCAAATTGTAATCAATGGAACCAGTAAAATCAACAGGTATTTTGATGTATAATTTAAGAGCTTCATTTTACAAAATCCAGTTTATAGCCTATCCCATAAACAGCTTCAATGGTTAACGTGGCTTTTTCCAATTTCTTTCTAAGGTTTTTAATCTGCGAATATATAAAGTCGAAACTGTCAGCTTGGTCAATATGATCTCCCCAAACATGTTCTGCTAACGCTGCTTTGGTAACCAATCGAGATTTGTTAGTCATCAAATACAAAAGAATATCAAATTCTTTCCTATTTAAAACAATTTCTTCTCCATCTATATTCGTATTTCTGTTTTCAGGTTCTATCTGTAAATTACCTACTTGCATTAATTTGTTACCTTCAAAATACTTCCGCCTTAATACAGCTTTAACCCTTGCATGCAACTCCGCCATATGAAAAGGTTTGGCTAAATAATCATCTGCACCGTTATTAAGCCCAAACAGTTTATCATCTAAAGAATTTTTTGCAGATACTACAATTACAGCATCAGCTTTTTTCATAGTTTTCAATTTAGTTAGCAAATCAAATCCATTACCATCTGGAAGATTGATATCCAACAAAATACAATCATAATCATAGTTGCTGATTTTGTTAACTGCAACACTGTAGTCAGACGCAGATTCTACTGTATAATGCTCCAACTCTAAAGTCTGCTTCATATTTTCGAGCATTTGTGGCTCATCTTCAACAATTAAAATTTTCATAAAATCTGCATTTTGTCTACAATAATATAGGTTGTTTCTAAAAACAAATGGGAAAACACTATAACTTATATTTCTATGTTCCCAACTTATTCCAGTTTTAGCAAGTTCCTTTGAAGGAAATTAAACAAAAAATCATGAAAACATTAAAAATAGCAACCCTAATTACATTTGTAAGTTTGGCTGTAAATGCGCAAAACTTACCTACTTCACAAGTACCGCTCAAGGCGCTTACAGCTTTTGAAAACGTTTACCCTCAAGTAATAAATGCAGAATGGGAATTAAAAGGTGAAAATTATGAAGTAGAGTTTGAGATAGGCAGACTAGACCACGAAATCCGGTACAATAAAGAAGGGAAATTAATAAAGATGAAGAAAGAAATAGAAGCAAAAGATCTTCCGAAAAGTATCACTAACGCTGTAAAGGTTAAATATCCCAAATATAAGATAGACGAGATTGAGACTACTCAGTTTAATAGCAAAACAACTTATAAGGTTGAAATAGCACAATTTTTAGGTAAAGAAAGGACTTTGCTTTTTGAGCAGGCCGGCAAATTAGTGAGTGATTTAGCAAATTAATTTTACTTACTTTACAAATCAAAAGACCCAAATTCTGGGTCTTTTTTTAATTAAATATAAAAATGAAAAGCTTAAAGCGTTTTCTAGTTATTATTATAATGACGTTGGTTACCAAATCAAGTCTTGCGCAAAGCAACTTTACGGGTTATTTTATGCCCACTGTTACCCTAAACCATTCTTTAAGCAAAACCATTAGTCAAAGTTTTGAGATAGAAAACAGGAATTTTATTTTTCAAGAGAACGAACTAGATTTTAAGGTAAAACACCTTGAATTTGGTTACCAGGCTAAATATCGCTTAGGGGCAAACGAACATTTAGGGTTTGGAATAAGATACCGTACTGAGATGGAAGAAGGGGAAGAGAATGAACTACGCTTAATACAGCAGTATGAATGGAAAAAACACGATAAAGCCTTACTAAAGCATCGGATAAGGGTTGAAGAAAGAATTTATGATTCAAACGTTAAATTTCGCTTCCGTTATAAAGCTGGAGCAAGTTTTAAAACTAAGGTATTCTGTGATCAAGTTTACATTGCTAATGAGCTGGTTTTGACTATGGCAAAGCCGATTAAACCTAAGTATGAAAACCGGTTTTATGCGGAGGCCTCATGGGATTTATCTCCAAAATCGAAACTGATGCTGGGTGCACAGTATCGTTTAGAAAACTTTACGCACACTGCACATCATAATCTATTTCTAACTACGGGTTTAACCTTTGACCTTTAGTATAAAACAAAAAAAGCCCGATTAAACAGTAAATTTAACCGGGCTTTGTATTAGAAATTAATGTGTCTTAATCCTCGGAAAATACATGTCTAATATCCGGACGTAAGTTATAAGCTGATGCCATTACCTCTCCGTAGGCTCCCGCGGTTCTTAACGCAATTAAATCACCACGTTTAGTCTCGGGCATTGCTACATCTTTACCAAAACAGTCTGACGATTCGCAAATTGGTCCAACAACATCGTAAAGTATAGTGGAAGGTTGAAAGTTCAAAGTGGAGGAGTCAGCATCTTCTAACTTTTGACTTCCTACTTTTAACTTAGAAATATTTTCAATTTTATGATAAGCCTGATATAAAGCTGGACGCATTAATTCCGTCATCCCTGCATCTAATACGGCAAAGTTCTTTTTAATTCCGTTCTTGATATATAAAACCTTAGAAACCAAACTACTGCACTGAGCAACTAAAGCTCTACCTAACTCGAAATGAACTTCTTGATGAGGTTTTACTGTTAAAAAATCTGCGAAGATTTTAAAATAAGCTTCAAAATCTGGAATCGGGTTTTCATCGGGCTGTTGATAGTCAACACCCAAACCACCTCCTACGTTAAGTACCTTAACCGGCATTCCGCGTTCTTCAAACCACGCCTGCATTTCATTCACTTTAACACATAAACTTTTAAAAACATTCATGTCTAAAATCTGTGAACCCACATGAAAATGAATACCCAAGAAGCTTAAATTCTTAGACTTTTTAAGCATTTCAACAACAGCAGGTAAATCCCAAGAGTTTATACCGAACTTATTTTCATCTAAGCCTGTGGTAATGTAATGGTGCGTATGCGCATCAACATTTGGATTGATTCTTACAGCTACTTTGGCAGTTTTCCCTTTTGCTGCTGCCAGCTCATTAATTACCTCTAACTCTTGTATAGATTCTACGTTGAAAGCAAATATATTCTGATCTAAAGCGTAATTAATTTCACGATCAGACTTCCCTACCCCGGCAAAAACAACTTGTTGCGGTGTAAATCCTGTTTCAACGGCTTTTTTAACTTCACCGCCAGAAACACAGTCGGCACCAAAACCTTGCGCTTTTATGGCTGCTAAGACTTTGTCGTTAAAATTAGCTTTTAGCGCAAAATGTACATGGTAATTATATCGATTTGCAGCCTCAGCGCATGCTGTTAATGTACTTTTAAGTAGCGATAAATCGTAATAGTAAAAAGGTGTTTCTTTGTTTTCAAAAGAATCAACAATTTTTTGATTAAACATTTTAGTCATTCTTATTCAAATAAACGGTTGTGTAAACTTCTTAAAGTCTCTACTTTATCGTCAGTTTTCACTAAAAAAGAGATATTGCAATTGCTACCTCCGTATGAAATCATTCTTAGCGGAATATGCTTTAAAGAATCGAAAACGCGAGCTGCAAAACCGTGTGAACTGGCGCCTAAATCTCCTACTACACAAATAATTGATTGGTTAACATCAACTTCTACAATTCCAAAATCGCTCAGTTCTTTGGTGATCTCACCTAAATAACGGGTATCATCAATAGTTACAGAAACCGCAACTTCAGAGGTAGTAATCATATCGATTGGCGTTTTGTAACGCTCAAATACTTCGAATACGCGGCGTAGAAAACCGTAAGCCAATAACATCCGGCTACTTTGAATTTTAATCGCGGTAATGCCATCTTTGGCTGCAATAGATTTAATTTTACCTTTTTCGCTTTCAGAAGATATCAATGTACCAAAAGCTTTTGGATCCATGGTGTTTAATATCCTAACCGGAATCTTGTACTTCTGTGCTGGAAAAACAGATTGCGGATGCAAGATTTTAGCTCCAAAATAGGCCAACTCTGCGGCCTCATCAAAAGACAAATTGGCAATTGGTTTAGTGCCTTTAACAATACGAGGATCATTATTGTGCATACCGTCAATATCTGTCCAAATTTGAACTTCATCGGCTTTTATACCCGAACCGATTAGCGACGCAGTATAATCACTGCCTCCTCTACGTAAGTTGTCAATCTCGCCGAAAGCATTTCTACAGATAAAACCTTGGGTAATAAAAAGATTCACATCCTTAGCTTCATCAAGCATTGGTTGCAAATGTTCTGTGATGTAATCAACAACTGGCTCGTTATCCTCGTCAGTCTTCATAAAATCTAAAGCCGGCAACAATACCGATGGCACATTAATTTCCTTTAAATAAATATGGTAAAGTGTGGTGGACAACAATTCTCCTTGGGCTAAAACTACTTTTTCCTCAGCAACGGTGAATAAGTCGTTAGAAAAAGCATAAAGAATATCAAAATGATAATCAATTACCTCTTTTCCTTGAGCTAAAAACTCAGGCTTATTTAGCAGTTCTTTTATAAAAACCTCGTATTTATCCTGTAGCGTTTTAATTAATTCGTTGGCCTTCTGTTTATCTGAGGCTAAAAATGCCTGAGAAATTTCAACTAAATTATTTGTGGTACCAGAAACTGCCGACAGAACCACAATCTGCTTCTGTGTTGGATCAATGATATCCAACAATTTTTTCATCCGCTCTGGACTACCTACAGATGTGCCTCCAAATTTTAAAACTTTCATTATTTGATATGATAAATCGTGATTTTTATATTGTTTTTAAACGCGGGCTAAAATAGCTAAAAGCTTTATAAAACACAGAAGGAAAAGCCAATAATATTAAGGTCAAAATAATTTTATCAAGAGATACTGAATTGTTGGTTTTAAAACCAAGATTTTGGTATACCGTATTATTTAGATTTTAGAATACTGACTTAGGATCTAAAATTGTAATTATTGAACGCTTGTTAGGGACACTAAGTTCAGAAAAAAGAATGTACAAAAAATTGTCCGAAATCTAATAATTTATCGTAAGTCCCGGTTTCTATTCTTTTCTTGCTTCCACCACTGCTTTATCTCTGCTATCCTTGCTTTGTCTATTTTGCCACAAATAGTCAAATTAAATGGATATTCTCTTCCGTTTTTATACGCTTCTAGAATAACAATTACTTGCCCTCCAATTGTTGAATTTTCAATTAACTCCACGTAAGGAGATAGTGGTGAGGTTATACATTTTGCAGGCTCAATAGAACTCATCAAACTAATTAAGCTGTCAATTTCATTTGCTTTTACCCAGTCTGTAGTAGTTTGAATTCCCCCAACTGTCAAAGTTCTAATAGGTTCTTTCGAATTGATTTGTTCTAATTTGAGTACTTCTAAAAACTCGAAAACTGTTAAATTACGTATGTTGATAAAGTTGGATTTCAATACCTTTTTATACTTCTGATTCTGTCCATAAGCGGTTATAAAGATCAAGATTGCGAGTACCGTTAATGGTATTTTCATTTGGCTTTTGTAAAATCAGAATTAACAATTAATAAAATCTAAGCAATATTAATCAAATCATAAAAGTTTCACCTTCTTGTGCTAGGTAAGTATTTGGAAATACTTCTTTTGCTTCCAACAACATTGGTGTTAAATCACGGTAACGGGCAGAAAAATGACCGATTAATAATTTTTTAACTGACTGCTTTTTTGCAAGCTGCGCAACTTCCAATGAGGTTGTATGGAAAGTTTCTTTCGCTCTATCAACCATGTCATGCATAAAGGTAGACTCGTGATAAAGTGTGTCAACACCTTCTATGTGAATATCATAAGAACCGTCCGCAACTGTATCAGAGCAATATGCGTATGTTTTAGGCTCGTCTGGATCAAAGGTTAAATCTACTGCCTTGTGTGTCACTCCATTTCCGTCCACAAAATCTATCCCTTTTTTTAGCAGCGCATAATACTGTTGTGGAATATTTAACTCTTCGGCTTTTTCCTTATCGATTTTACGGAGTCTTTCTTTTTCTTTAAAAATAAAACCTGTGCAAGGTATCCGATGGTTTAAAACGAAAGTTTCAACTATTAAATCATTCGTTTCTAATATAATAGACCGCTCTTTAACTTGTGTAAAGTGATAAGCGATCTCAAATTTTATAATGGTTCCAGAGTACTTGAACTGCAACTCCAAAATTTCTTGAATTTCTGGTGGTGCATACAGGTTTAAAGCCTTTGTTCTGCCGTTTAAATGCATGGAAGAAATCAGCCCAATTAAACCAAAGAAATGGTCACCATGTAAGTGGCTAATAAAAATATGATCTATTTTATGATACTTTATTCCATAACGAAGCATTTGCTGTTGAGTGCCTTCACCGCAATCAATCATCATTAGCTTTTCGTTAATATTTAGTATCTGGGAAGTAGGGTTTCTATGAAATATAGGGGTCGCAGAACTACTGCCCAAAATCGTCACCTCAAATTTCATACGCTTGTATATTTCTCGGAGGGCAGAAAATTAGCCTCTCTTCAGTTCTTTCTCGATCTCTTCCATAAAGATAAGATCAATTGCTTCTTCTACGCTAGGCACAATAGTAATTACATTATCTAACTGAGAGATGTTAATTAACCTAGAAACGGCGTCGTTAATCCCCGTTAAAATGAACACACCTTCTGCATTTTTACACAAACGATGTCCCACTAAAAGACTGCTCAAACCGCTAGAATCGGCATATTTAACCTCAGACATATCCAAAATAATATTTCGTTGTCCTTCGGTATTTGTTAGAATCAATTCCGACTTCAACTTGGGCGAAACCAAAGAATTCAGCTTCGTTTCATCAAGTTTAATCAAAATGTATTTGTCGTGTTTATCTACAGTAAATTTCATATAACAACTTATTTGTCTAAGTTACTTTATTTTCTTTTAAAAAAAAATATAATATTAAAGCGCTTTTAACGCCGATAAAATATTTGTTTCCACCCTTTTATAAACGTTATCGGCATCTTCTTTCAAAAATTCCTTCCCGGTTATTTTCTCGTAAAGCTCAATATATCTAGCTGAGATGGAAGCAACTTTATCAGCATCCATCACAGGAACTTGCTGCCCTTCTTTGCCTTGAAAACCATTTTCGATTAACCATTGACGAACAAATTCTTTAGAAAGTTGCTTTTGTGATTCGCCTTTATCCTGCAGTTCCTGGTAGCTATCTTTATAAAAATATCTTGAAGAATCTGGCGTATGGATCTCGTCGATTAGGTAAATAACATCACCTACTTTTCCAAATTCGTATTTCGTATCTACCAAAATCAAACCTCTTTCGCCAGCAATTTCGGTTCCTCTTTGGTATAAAGCTCTTGTATATTCCTCTAGTTTCAAATAATCTACTTCACTTACAATGCCTTTTGCTAAAATATCCGCTCTTGAGATATCCTCATCATGCCCTACAGACGCCTTGGTAGTTGGAGTTATAATTGGTTCTGGAAGCTTATCATTTTCCTTTAAACCTTCAGGCAATTTAACACCGCAAACTTCTCGCTTACCCATTGCATACTCTCTGGCAGCATGACCAGCTAAATATCCTCTAATAACCATTTCTACTTTAAATGGCTCACATATTTTACCGATAGTTACGCTTGGATCTGGTACGGTAACTACCCAGTTAGGTACAATATCTTTAGTTGCTTCTAAAAAAATAGCGGCAATTTGATTCAGCACTTGGCCTTTATAAGGAATAGCCTCTGGCAAAACCACATCAAAGGCCGAAATCCTATCGCTCACCACCATAACCAAATACTGGTTATCAATAGTATAAACGTCTCTAACTTTACCCTTATAAAACCCTGTTTGTTTAGGGAATTTGAAATTTGTTTCTTTTATTGCTTGCATTTTTATGGAGTTGAAAGTTGAAAGTAAAAAGTAGAAAGCTAATGCCTTTAAATTTTGACTTTCAAAGTCCGATTTTCACTTTAAACTTTTAACATTAAACTTTTAACTTATTGGATATCCCCGTAAGCTTCTAAAATTTTAACCACCAATTTATGGCGAACAACATCTTTACCACTTAGGTAAATCACTTCAATTCCTTTAATACCTTCTAAAATTCTTAAAGCATTAAATAAACCCGACATCTGCTTTTTTGGTAAATCTACCTGCGTAACATCGCCTGTAACAATAAACTTGGCAGAGGGCCCCATACGTGTTAAAAACATTTTCAACTGCATTTCGGTTGCGTTCTGCGCCTCGTCCAAAATTACAAAACAATTATCCAAAGTACGACCACGCATAAAGGCTAATGGTGCAATTTCAATTGTTCTGTTTTCTAAATATTGCCTCAATTTATCTGGCGGAAGCATATCGTCCAGCGCATCATATAGCGGACGCAGGTAAGGATCAATTTTCTCCTTCATATCGCCGGGTAAAAAACCTAAATTCTCCCCTGCCTCAACTGCCGGACGCGTTAATATAATCCGTTTTATTTCTTTGTTTTTCAATGCCCGCACCGCTAAAGCAACCGCCGTGTAGGTTTTACCTGTACCAGCCGGGCCAATGGCAAAAAGCACATCGTTTTTCACAATACTGCCCACCATTCTGCGTTGGTTATCGGTTCTGGCTTTCACCATAATCCCGTTAGGACCAAAAACAATAACCTCTGAGCTAGATGCAACCGCATTGCTTTCGCCACCTTCTGCCGTTTCTGGTTTTGGCAACGGTCTGGCGTTTTCTCCTAAAATAGATTCAATATCATTGGTCGATAAATTCTGATATTTATCGAGATGATTGATAATTGCGGTAAGTTTAGTGTTAAAATGAATCAACTCTTGCTCGTCGCCTAAAACTTTTACCTCATCACCCCTGGCAACTACTTTAAGTTTTGGAAAAGAACGTTTTATTAACTCAAAATACTCATTATTGGGTCCCCAAAGTACCGCTGGGTTCACTGCTTCTAAAGTAATTTTCAGTTCGTTCAATGTATAGTTTTTATGTTTCTGATATGAATGTGGATTAAAAATTTAATATTTGTACTGTTAATCCTGTGATACAAGATTAAGAATAAATATTCATAATATTAATGGCAATTATTACTTTAACCACAGATTTAGGTTATAAAGATTTTTATCAAGCGGCGTTGAAAGGCAGTATTTTGAGTACTTTGCCTTCTGTTAATATAATTGATATTACCCATGAGATAGAGGCTTTTAATATTTCGAAAGCTGCCTTTTTATTAAAAAACTGCTACCATTATTTTCCAAAAAATACGGTTCATTTAATTGGGATTGATACCGTTTACAGCGCTTCGAATAAATATTTAGCTGTAAAATATCGCGATCATTTTTTTGTAGGCTCTGATAACGGTATATTTTCCTTAATTTTTGAGGAAACGCCACAAGAAGTTGTTGAACTAAATATTTTACAGGATTTAAAATTTTTACATTTCCCCTTAGCAGATATTTTTGTAAAAGCAGCCTGCCATTTGGCTTCCGGCGGTAGTTTAAAAGAAATTGGTGTAAGCACTTTTGAGATTGAGGAGAAAATGAATTTTCATCCAGTGATTGAAAAAGACAGTATAAAAGGAAGTGTGATTTTTATTGATTCTTTTGAAAACGTGATTACTAACATTACAAAAGATCTGTTTAACAAGGTGCAGGCTGGCCGAAATTTTGAACTGCATTTTAAACGTGGCGAATCTATCAGTCAATTGAGTTGGCATTACGATGAAGTAACGGAGGGCGATAAATTGTGTTTATTTGGTATTTCAGATCATTTAGAGATTGCTATAAATAAAGGTAACGCTAGTGGTTTACTGGGATTAAAAGCCAATGACACCATTTTAATTGAATTCTCAAACGATAAGAATCCTTAGTTAAGCAGTTGCTACAAATTTGAACAACATCAGTAAATAAAATAAAGCTGAAAATTGAAAATAAACCGAAAATGAAATTATTAGTAATTACCTTATTAACAATATTCACACTGCCGGCGTTTTGTTTCCAAAACTCAGATAGCTTGGCTTATCAGTTACAGCGGAATAAAATAAATGGCATGCTGGATTCGCGGGTTGCCAAGTTTGGACAGTTTACCGAAAGCCTTAACCAAAAAACTGGCATTTTTGGTTTCAAAACAAAAAAAGACATGCAAAAAAGCATGGATATTTTGAAACAGATTATAGAAACGGATAATGCTATTTTAAAAGAGACCAAAACATTGTTGGATTTTAAAACCTACCAGCAAGAAAAAGTTGTATCAGAATCCAAAGAGTCTGAAGGTAGAAACATTGGCTATATGCGTACCATCAATAAACTGCAAACACAAAACGACACCTTAAACAAAGATATACAGGAGTTTAAACACGGAAAAAGGTTTTATCAGCTTGTGTCCTTCGCACTAGCCTTAGCTATCATTGGTTTAGCTCTGTTTGTGTTCCGTAAAATTTCGGCTAAATCAAGGCTATAACTCAAATTATATCTTAGTTTTGCAGCCATTGTTTTTGGGAGAGCGTTTTTCCCTATTTACATAACACCCTATAAATGGCCAGAAACGGATTAAACAGCAGCTCCACTCCTGCTCAAGAGTTTACAAAATCAAAAATCAATAAAGAAAACATCCAGAAAATAAGTGCTTTACTAGCGTACATAAAGCCGTATAAAAGCAAATTTATGTTTGGGATGGTGTTTTTGCTATTATCAAGCGTTGTGGGCCTCGCTTTCCCAGCTATTATACAGGTGATGGTTGATGTAGCAACAGATAAAGCCCCCAAATATGGCTTACCCAACTCTATCAATCAAATTGGTTTAATTGCGTTTGGCATCTTGTTTATTCAAGCTGTTGTGTCTTTTTTTAGGATTAGGCTATTTGTGGAGGTTGCTGAAAAAGCACTGGCAGATATTAGAAGAGATACCTATTTTAGGATGATTACTTTACCAATGAACTTTTTCGCAAATCGTAGAGTTGGAGAACTTAATAGTAGAATATCCTCCGACTTATCGCAGATACAAGATACTTTGACCACCACTTTAGCAGAGATGATTCGCCAAGTTATTTTATTGGTTGGTGGTATCGCAATCTTGGTTTACGTATCTGGCAAATTAACTTTATTTTTATTAGCCATAATGCCAGTTGTTGTAGTGGCTGGTATTTTCTTTGGGAAAGCTTTGCGCAAGATTTCAAGAGATGCACAGGATAAATTAGCAGAATCAAATACCATTGTTGAAGAAACTTTACAGGGAATATCAAACGTAAAAGCTTTTGTTAACGAGGCTTTTGAGGCAAGCAGGTACGACAAAAGCTTACGCGAAGTGGTGAAAATTGCATTGAAAGGCGCCAATTACCGTGGGTTATTTGCTTCCTTTATTGTTTTTTGCCTATTTGGAGCTATCATGGGCGTTTTATGGTACGGATCATTTCTAGTAAAACAGGGCGATTTATCTGTAGGTGATTTATTAGCTTATATATTCTACTCCTTTTTTGTTGGAGCGGCTATGGGAAGTTTCCCAGAAATGTACGCCAACGTTCAAAAAGCCATTGGTGCATCGGAAAGAGTACTGGAGATTTTGGATGAAGAACATGAGCCCATTTCAATGGATCCAAAAAACAATGAAATCAAACATGTTTTAAACGGCGATATCAGTTTCAAAAATGCTTTTTTCAGCTATCCATCTCGTCCGGATATTGCTGTACTAAACGGCGTTTCTTTTGAAGCCAAAGCAGGAGAAAAAATTGCTATTGTTGGTCCATCTGGTGCTGGAAAATCGACTATTGCTGGCTTAATCTTACGGTTTTACAATTTACAAAGAGGTTCAATTTTATTTGACGGACATTCCATCGAAGATTTGGCGGTAACCGATATCAGAAATCAGGTTGCCATTGTACCACAAGACGTGATTTTATTTGGCGGAACCATCAAAGAAAATATTGCTTACGGAAAGCTCAGCGCAAGCGATAAAGAAATTGAAGAAGCTGCTAAAAAAGCCAATGCACACCAATTTATTTCAGGTTTTCCAGAAGGTTACGAAACTGTTGTTGGAGAACGTGGTGTTAAATTATCCGGCGGACAAAGACAGCGAATTGCCATAGCAAGAGCTTTATTGAAAGATCCGGTTATTTTAATTCTGGACGAAGCTACCTCGTCTTTAGATTCTGAATCTGAAAAACTGGTACAGGAAGCTTTAGAAGTTTTAATGAAAGACAGAACATCTATCATTATCGCTCACCGTCTTTCAACCATTAGAGAAGCCGATAAAATCATCGTTTTAGACCACGGACAGATTGTAGAAAGTGGCACACACAAAGAACTATCGCAAATACAAGAAGGTTTATACAAACGCTTGAGTTCTCTGCAATTTGAATATCAAAATTAGCGGTAAATGAAATTAACAATTTGGGGCGCAGCCGAACAGGTGACTGGAAGTATGCACCTGTTAGAAGTTGATAATTACCGTATTCTGGTTGATTGCGGGCTAAATTATGAAGGGGGAATTGAGTTATCAGCCAATGAAAACTTTCCATTTTCGCCAGCTGACATCGATTTAGTGGTTTTAACCCATGCACATATAGACCACAGTGGCAATATACCCACCTTGATAAAAAACGGTTTTATGGGTCAGGTTTTATGTACCTATCCCACGGCAGACTTGGTTCAGCTTCTACTTTCTGATTCCGTAAATATTTTTATGCGAAAGCAACAGGAAAAAAAGCGGAGCAGGGGAAAATTCAAGAAAAACAGATTCATAAATCACAACCAGCCTTTATACCTCCAGAAACATGTAAATGATACCGCGGAAAGAACGGTAGCTATTGCTTTCAACAAGCCTTTTAAAATCAATAAAGACATTACGCTAAGGTTGGTTGCTACTGGGCATTTGTTGGGTGCTGCCGCAGCTCATTTTACGTTAAACGACCAAGGGACAGAAAAGACGATTGCCTTTACAGGCGATATCGGACGCAAAAATTACCCAGTTTTAAATGATGCAGAGTATCTGCCAGAAACTAATTATTTAGTTTGCGAATCAACTTACGGCGGACGCTTCCATACCACCACAGACACTTTACAAAACACATTAATTAAAGTGATTACCGAGGCTTGTATTGACCAACCCGGCAGGTTAATTATTCCTGCTTTTAGTGTAGGTAGAACGCAATCTTTGGTGTTTTCGCTAAATAACATTTTCTCAACAGGTCTGCTGCCACCTATCCCTGTTTTTGTGGATAGCCCAATGGCCACTACCGCAACAGAAGTTTACAGAAAACACCACAAATACGTAAGCAACGAAGCCAAATCTTTTTATAAGCAACATGGTAATGAGTACGAATTTGAAAATCTCAACTATGTAAAAGAACTAAAAGAGAGCAAGGAAATATCAAACCACTTTGAGCCTTGTATCATTATTTCTTCTGCTGGGATGTTAGAAGGTGGCCGAATTCAGGATCATCTTTTCAGAAATATCGAAAACTTTTATGCTACCCTACTATTTATTGGCTTTTGTGCAAAAGGCACTTTAGGTCATAAGTTATTACGTGGCGATTCTTTCGTTAACATCAAAGGCAAAGAGCTTTCCGTAATGGCTACCATAAAAAAAACGGATTTACTGAGCGGACACGGCGATCATTCCGATATTATGGAATACGTTACAAAAATCCCCAACCGTTCTTTAAAAAGGGTTTTCTTGGTACACGGTGAACCTGAAAGTATGGAAGCTTTAAAAGTTAACATGGAACTTAACAAACTGGAAGTTACCATTCCACAAAAAGGCGTTTGTTTTGAGCTTTAAACAATAGAATATTTAAGATATTCTTCTTACAAAAAAACTTTCTCTTAACAAAAATCTAAATTTATCATAGCCAATACATCGTCATTAAGCCACCGGTAAAAACATCTTCAAATCATCTACCATTAAAGGTTTATTAAGAAAGCCTTTTACGTTTTCGTACGTAGAAGCTTTAATGCGATCTTGCGGATTGATTGAGGAAGAAACGATAATTACGTTATGATTTAATAACAGATTTCTCATTTGACCTAAAAACTCCCAAGCATTCATCTCAGGCATGTTAATATCCAAAAGAATAAGATCTGCTTTGTTTTTTTCTAAATATTTCAGCGCTTCTTTTGGGTTATTAAAAGATAAGCGCTCTATATTTCTATTCACTTTCTCAATCATCCTGCTATTAAGCATCGTTACAATAGGTTCATCATCTATTAAAATGATGCGTTTGATTTCCCTATCGTCATTTTTATTGAATTCCATTTTCTGATTGTCTGATATTAACTTACTTAATACATGAATTATATTATCTAAGATTTCTGCTTGGTTTTGGATATTTTTAAAGAGGTATTTTACCTTTGAATAATCTTCAGAAACTTCGTCATCTAAATCATCAATTAAACTGGAAAGCCCCAAGATATTAGTTAATGGAGCTCTTAATTTATGTGAAGTGAGGAAAGCATACTCTTGTAGGGTTTTGTTTTTATCTACAAGAGCAACATCTTTACTCTTTTTAGAAGATATGTTTCTGATAATAACAGACACACCTAACAACCTATCCCCTAGTCGGACGGGATTAAACTGAAATTCGAGCCATGTGGTGCTATTTATGGAAGCATTGAAAAATTCTATTTCCTCGGCATGCGCCTTCTTCTCTATCGCAACTTTAAAACTTTTAACGAATTTCTTTTTATACTCATCAGGAATATAATCCAAAATATTTGTATTTTGAGCTAAGACAGCAAGCGTTTGTTTAGTGTAAACTTTTTGAATGCTTTTGTTAAAGAAAAGAATTTTATAGTCGGGGCTAATTAATATATAATACTCACTAACCGCACTATCTAGAACAGCTTTAAGTTCTACTACGGTTAATGACATTTCATCGGATTCTTGCATATAAAATCGAATTCTTAATGGTATCGCTTACTTTCATTTTTAGAATATTTAGGTAGAGGATTGCTCCAAAATTGTTTAATACATTGAAAAATAGCCTAACATAAGCCCAATAGTTTTAACGGCATAAACATTGCATGCAATTGCAAGAAATAGTCTCGACGAATCTAACTATTAAATCATAACAATGCAAGAAATAACGTCAAAAAGAATTCTAGGAAAAAGGTTAAAATCCTTAAGAGTTCAAGAGCAACTATCTCAGGAAGAGCTTGCTAAGATATTAGAAATTTCAAGAAGCAATTATTCACAGATAGAGTTAGGAAAGCAATACCCCACATATCAATCGTTAAATTTACTTTGCAAATATTTCGAAAAAGATTATAATTGGATTTTAAATCCCAACGATACGGAAGTTAAAAGTTTAGTTAAGGTTTCTTTACAAGAAATGATACCAGGTCAGCAGCATAACGTATTTCCTTTTATTGACTTGGTTAGCGCAAACGCTCAAAAAAAATACATCAATAAATATAACGACTCCACTTTTATCGAAAAGCTTCCCAAAATATCTTTCCCTATCAACGACTCGGAAACTGAACTAAGAGCTTTTGAAGTCGGCAAAAATCTTCCAAATTTAAATCTAAAAAAAGGTGACATCGTTATTGGCTCTAAGGTAGCACAGCTTCAGAACATTAACCTAAACTACCTTTATATAATTCATAATACCGAAAAACTGCAATTCAGCAGATGTGCATATAACTTAGCAAATGCTCAATTATTACTGATTGACAAATTTAAAAACGAGCAGCTGAACCAATCAGAAGTTATTGAATTATGGCAAGTTACCTCCAAATACTCTTCGAACTTTGCTGTAGAAGAGCAACAGCTAGAACTACAGACTGAAAAATTTGAGCATATCTTAAATGATCTGAGAAACGAGATTATCCAACTAATTGCGCTTCATCCCAAAAAAAATGGAGTACATCAAACTTAATCGTCTGTATTAACCAGCTAATAACATATTTACTACCTAAACAATTATCAATAATTGCTTTTATATAAATTCCAGAACCGAACAGCATGACAAAAAATACTGGTTTAACAAGATTTACTAATCAGCTCAACAGCTTAAAAAACCTCCTATCATTGGCTAAAGAAGCACAGAACCCAGCGCTTACTTTTTATAGTTCAAATGCTCGGCAAATTCTTTTTTATTTAGAAGCGCTATCTCGCATATACAAAGAAATACACAATGAGAAACTATTTAAGGGTTTTAAAAACGACTTTAAAAGCTTGGAAGACCAGCTCGGAAAAATAGATTATTTTGATGCTTATTATAAAGAATTAGCTGTGTTGCCCAGTTTCCCGAAAAAGATCAGTGAGCATTTACGCGTCAATTACCAGCAGGAGCTACAAAAACTCGGGAATTTATTAGTTGCTAACAGATGGCTGGACAACAAACTGGTGGAGATAAATGAAGAATTGATAAAAGCAGATTGGCTAAGCCCTGATGACGACCGCAAAGCGGTTGCCAAAACTATTGCAAAAGAAATCAAAAGCATCGAAAAAGATTATAAAACCGGAGAATTAAACTTTAAAGATCTAGAACATGGTGTGCATGAGTTTAGACGGCAGATTCGCTGGATTAGTATTTACGCACAAGCACTAGACGGTTTAATCCAACTGAAACCAGATGATTTATCACAAAAACTAAGCGTTTACCTAACGAAAGATATCATAGAAAGTAAGTTTAATGTAATGCCTTCTTCTAAAAACCTTACTGAAACCATTAACATATCACAAGCTGCATTTTATGCTTTAAGCTGGATGATTGCAAAAAGTGGAGATTTAAAAGACGAGGGCTTAAAGCTGATTTGCGTAGAAGAGTGTATGAAAGCGATAAACTTTTTGCCCGAATTAGAAATAGAAGCCAAAGCAAAACGACTGTTGCCCGATCTAAAAGTCACGCCGAAAGAGATTAAAGCCGAAATGAAGGTTTTAGCGGATCAGTTTCTTACCCAACACCGTGTTTTAGATATCTTGAGAGATGATTTAAAAGCTGTTTATAAAGACCAAAACTAATTAAACCAAAATTGAAAAAACAGTAAATGAACGCTAAAACTTAATCCCCAAAACAAACTCATGAGAACCCGAGGTTATGGTTTTAATAGTCGAAATACTATGATCAAAGGCATAACCTGCATCTAACATTTTATTGATGCTGAAACCTGCCAAAACAGAAAAAGCATCTTTTTTACGGAACGAACCACCTATCCAAAAATTATTTCTGAAAGCAACTTTAAGATTTAAATCATACGAAAGTGGAAAAGGTGCAACGTATTTCGCCATAATGGAGGGCGTAAAAGAAATATCCTCTCCAACAAAAAATCGATATCCTCCGGTTAAAAAATAATGTGAGACCTCTGCGCTTTTATCCGAAATATCATTGAAAGAAAGTTTTTCTTTAACAACCTGTTGGATGGATCCGCCAAAGAAAAACTGAGAGCCATATAGGTAAAAACCCAAATTAACATCAGGAGTCCAATTAATAATTTCTCCGTTGGTAACCACAGGGTCATTTGGGTCTTCAAAAACCAAACCTGTTGTGTTTAATCCAATCCTACTCATCCCTGCTCCTACTCCAAACGATAAATTTGCAATATCGCCAAGCAACAGATGGTAAGCATACGTTAAATTAGCAGTAGTACGATTGATTGGTCCTGTATTATCGTTAATAAAACTCAACCCTATTCCGTGGTGATTATCGGACGAGTAGTAAGAATCCTTATCAGATCTGGTATAAGGTTCTTCAATTCCATAATCCGCAGAGCCAGCAATTAATGGGCTACCATCTAAATTTAAAGGTATACTTGCGGTAAGATAAGCTGTTTTAGGTGCATCTTTTATCCCAATCCATTGGTTTCTAAAACCCATTTTTACGTTCACCGCCTTGTACATCCCGGTTAATGCCGGATTAATGATTTCCATATTTTGCAAATACTGCGTATAATATGGTCTCTGTTGTGCAAATATGGAGTTTGCGAGGAGCAAAAAAAGAAGCGTAAATCTTTTCATTTTACCGCAACAGGGTTATAGAACCGGTGTACTTTTTACGTCCGTTATTTGGTTCGATGATGTAATAATAAACACCTACGGGAACATCTGCGTTATTATATCTGCCATCCCAGGGCGTGGTATATTGATTAGAAAAAAACACTTGTTGACCACCTCTATTAAAAATACGAATATTGGCTTTCACAAAAGTTTCTAAATACTTGATAGACCATGTGTCGTTAATTCCATCTGCATTTGGCGAAAAAACGTTTGGAATCATCGGATCAATATGAACGGTAACAAATACTTCATCAGCAACCATGCAACCGTCTTTTGAAGTAACCAGCAAAGTATATTTTGTAGATTCAGTGGGAGACGCTATCGGATTTAAAATACTGTCATCACTTAAGCCTGTAGTAGGAGTCCACTTGTAGGTTACGTTATTGCCCGTCACCTTCGTTTCGATCCGTTTCTCGCCTGCTAACAAAATATCTAAATCTTTGCCTGCATCAACTTTAGGAATATCAACCACTTTAATGGTGTTTGTAATTACTTCTTGGCAACCTTTTGTTGCGGTAAAAGTGTAAGTAATCAAATGATCACCAACCCCTGCAGCCGCTGGGTCAAAGTAGTTGCCTAAAACTCCTTTTCCTTCTAGTTTAAAAGTTCCTTTTATGCCCGTTGTTTCTTTTGCCACGCTCAATAAAAATTTAGCACTATTTAAACATACAGGTTCTACATTGTCAAAACTCACTTCGGGGCTGCCATTTACAGTAATGGTTATGGGCGCCGATTCCTGATAACAAGCTTGTCCAGAGTAGGCTCTAAAAACAACTTGATAGTTTTGATCTGTAGCAGATTTTGGATATTTGTACGTATAAATCTTTCCGAATGCAGGTTCATCATCAGTATAAACTATTGAAGTTCCACTGGTTTTGTTTTCGTAGCTTATATCAAGCCTCACAATCTTTCCAAAAAAAATGGTAGAGGTATTTTTAAAACTAACCGGCGTGTTGCTACACAAGTTATTTTTATCTAAAACCTCAAAAATCACGTTAGGGTTTGAGCCACTGATGGTAATTGTTTTGGTTAAGCTAGTTACACATCCTTGGGGCGAAGTTGCTTTTAAATTCACATTATACGTTCCGGTGCTCAGGTATTTATGTTGCGGATTTTGTTTAACACGTTCAACATCGTCTATCGAGCCATCACCAAAATCCCAAAACCATGAAATCACCGTTCCACTCTTAAGCACTGCATTAAAAGCGACCAAATCATCAATACACGAACCTGGATCTGCAAAGTCAATTTCTGCTGGATCCACAACCTTGATTGTTTTCTCCAAAATTTCTGTACAACCTGTTTGCGATGCTGTAGTAAGGCGTACTTGATAGGTTCCACTTTTTGAATAAATGTGAGCAGGATTTTGTTCTGTCGACACCTTTCCATCACCAAAATCCCACAGCCACTCCATAATCCCATCGGCAGAAACTGTTTGATCAATAAAGGAAATATTGGTATTGGTGCATAATGGGCTAACAATCTCAAATTTATTGGTTAAGGGCTTAATAATTTCGATGCTTTTTTCGAATTCGAGTGAGTTACAGCCTGCTTTGCTCATGAGGTTGAGCTTAACCTGATAGGTTCCTAGCGCTGTGTAAACATGGGAAGGACTTTGTTCATTAGAATACGTACCATCACCAAAGTCCCAAACCCATGCGGTTACCGGCTCGCCGATATTTTTATCAACGTAGGTGAATTTTGCAGGCTTCGTAATACAACTTTTTGCTGGAGCCGTAAACTCGGCAACCGGCAGATCACTTACTTCAAAAATGTAATCTATTTTCTCTTCATCTACGGTAGAGCATACATTAGCACCAACTGGTATAGCCGAAACAACCGTAATATTTTTTGTACCGCTGGTTGTAAAAACTTTATTAGCGGGCAACTTAAATTGGTACAGCAGTTTATTATTAACTACGGTCTGTTCTTCGGGGGCAGGTGCATTTTGTGTAATAAACGCTGTGTTAACACCCAATTGCCAAACCAACTTGGTAGGTTTGTAGGGCAAATACAATTTAAAATCATAGGGCTGGTTAACGCAAGCAACCCGCACAACATCATTTGTGCCATATTTTACCGCGTTAACAACGGTGGTGCTTGCTAAACTGGTTCCTGCCGAATAAGCATAAGATTCCAATTGGCCAAAGCCGTAAGCCATGGCGTTAAAGCCTGTATCGGCTGCTAAACTAAAGTTTGCGCCTAGTCCAGTTAAATTTAGCTGTGCATAGGAATAGTCTTTAGCGCTGGGAACAGGGTAAAAGCTATTGGTAAACTTTACATTATTAAGCGTAAACGTTGAGACTTTAGTGGTTGGGATAACGATATTTAAATACTGTTCGGTAATATCCAATCTAGAAGAAGAGTATAGCGTAATTTTATCTATGCTATACTCCAATGGATTTAAAATCACCATATCTGGGTCGCCAACTATTTCATCGGCAAATTCATTTCTACTGTCAGAGCAAAACTGACTAATGGCAAACTGCGCTACAGAAATAGGTTTATCCGCTTGAATTAGCGAAACGTTAGTAATTGGTGGCGAAGTGTAGAATTTACCCGTATTTAAAACTACTTTAACGCCATCTACCGTAACGGTTGTATTATCTTCAGAAGCAATTACCCGATAAATACTACCGGCATTTCTATTATAGAAAGGAACCAAAGGAAAGGTTTTTCCCCAGCTTTCAATAGGATAAAGCTGTTGTAAAAGCGGATCTGATGTTGTGTGGCTTAAAGCCACCACATCGCAGGTGGGTGTGCTAATTGCAATACCCGAACTTCCAGAAAATACCGCTATTCGCTTACATCCAGACAATACAGAGTCAACTTCGATGAGTGTTCCTGTAATATCCTGAACATTTTGATATTGATACACGTCTCCAACATTGGTTAGAGTTTGAGAAAACCCAGCTTGTGGAATACCATTGACTACCGGTTTAATATTAATGGTTGTATTGGCATCTACTGCTACAATATTAAATTGCGAGCGAAAGTTTTTATCGAGTCCTGTCTGTTGATCATATGCCATAGCGAAATATTTTCTACCTAACGCTTCATAAGGTAAAACCAAAGTTGCGGCAGATCTAAAGCCAGCAAAAACGTGGGCATATACTACAACTTTTGATTTGCCTTCGTCAACTTTTACTCTTATACCTTTGCTTGGGGCTATTTTACTACCTCTGCCAATAAAAGAAATATCTCTTGGCACAAGAATTTCTTTAACCGTATTAGCACTTACCGCAAATGTTTCTGTGTAGTTTCCGCAAGAAACAACACCACTGGAGTTGTTTTTAGAGGTGATAAATACGGACATTGCTGCCACCTTATCGTCAGCTGGTATATGATCTGGAAAACACAACCAAAAGTCTGCACCCTCGTTAGAAATATTTTGTGCCGAAGCACTATGGAAATTAAATAAGAAACCTATAAATAAAAGATATAATTTATAATTAAGCTTCATCTGAACAAAAAACACAACTAATTAATATAATTACGCAAAGTAATCAATATCAAGATTTTTTAGCTACTGATGATTAGAATATTTTTCTAAAGCTTAAAATAGTTTTTCGAAATTAAGACCACAGCTAGAAAAACCGAAAGCCCTGTGAGAAAACTAAGATGCAAAACTTAGAATATGCTGGGGCAACCTAACTGTATTAATAAGATTTTCATTTTTTAAAGCCATGGTTAAATCTAACCAATCAGCATTCACGGTTCTTACCATTCTTTCTTTTTGAATACGTGTGTATCTATTAAGTAGGTTAAACCGAGTAGTTGCGGTTGTTTCGTCATTTAATTCCTCAAAATAAACCAAGCGTGTTAGTTGCTGGCTAGCGTCGAACATTAAACTTGGCATTTTTTTGTAAAAGTCCATTGTTTTCAAAATATCAGCACTTAAACCTACATGCAGATTATTGCGATTACGATCTGTAACTATAAAAACGTATTTTTTTATGTTCTTGTTTCTGCTTACGCTACTAATTAATGTGCTCATACCTAAGATTTAAAAAATGTTTAAAAATTCTGTTTCTGAAATCAAAAAATAATTACTAATTTTATTGGCATAAAGATGCTAACTTTTTTAGTAAAAACAAATCTTTTTTTGAAATGAGTAAAATATCAGAAAACATCAAGTTCCTTCGAAAGAAAAAAGGACTTACGCAACAGCAATTTGCAGACACTATGGAGATTAAAAGATCGCTGGTGGGTGCCTATGAAGAAGAGCGAGCTGATCCAAAATACGATCTACTTAAAAAGTTTGCCGATTTCTTTGAGTTAAGTATCGATGAGCTTATAAATGAAAAAATTGATGCTGCTTGGAAACCAAAGCCAAAAAGTGATGGTTCTAACGTTAGGATACTTAGCATAACGGTAGATAAAGACGATAACGAAAACATTGAATTAGTGCCAGTAAAAGCAAGTGCCGGTTATTTAAATGGTTATAGCGACCCAGAGTATGTGGCTACGCTACCTAAATTTTCTTTACCCATTTTTAAACAGGGTACCTACAGGGCTTTTGAAATTAAAGGAGACTCTATGTTGCCACTTCCATCTGGTTCTATCATTATTTCCGAATATGTAGAAAACTGGAACGATTTAAAAGTTGGGGAAACAGCGGTAGTTATTAGTAGCAATGAAGGTGTTGTTTACAAAAGAATTGGTTCTAAGATAAAAGCCGACAAAGGCCTAAAGTTAGTATCTGATAATCAGGTTTATGACCCGTATTACATTACAGCCGATGAGATTATGGAAATATGGAGAGCTAAAGGCTATATCTCTACAGAAATGCCACAACCAACGCCCGAACCAACAATGGAAAGTTTAACAACTATGATGTCACAGATGCAGCGTTCCATCAGTCAATTACAGCAAGAAAAAATTAATTATGTAGATTAAACCTTTTTAATTTTTCTGATTCATAGTGCTATAAATCTCATAGAAAATGAAGAAATACATTTTATCAATCGCCCTATTTGCGGCACTAAGTACCGCAGGCTTCGCACAAAAGAAAACTGTTGAAGAAAGAGCAACAAAGCCAACCGAGACCTTGGCAACTAATCTTTCCCTTTCTGCGGAACAAAAAACAGTAATTTTTAATGCAACAGTAGAAAAAATAAAAGCTACAGATGCCTTAAAATTAGCTGCTGGCGAAGGCAACAAACCAGATGCTGATGAGATGAAAGCCATCAACAAAAAGTACAGCGATGTGCTTAAAGCAACGTTGACAGATGATCAAAAAGCAAAGCAAAAAGAATTGAAAGCTCAGCAAGACGCAGCGAAAGCCGCGGCTGCAGGGCAAAATTAATTATCCGTTTAAAATGAAACCGGGCTGTGTCTGATAAAGAGACAGCCCGGTTTTTTTTATTTATTCTATTTCAACATTAAGTTTTCACCAGTAAATAGAATTAACTCATACCTAATAGGTTATGTTTAGAGTTCCCTATTTACGTCCCACTGCTCTAAGTAATCTGCAACGCGTTTTACAAAAGTGCCACCTAAAGCGCCATCTACAATTCTATGATCATAAGATAGCGAAAGATACATCATGTGTCTAATTGCGATAACATCCCCATATTGAGTTTCTAAAACTGCAGGCTTCTTTTTGATAGCGCCTACCGCTAAAATAGCTACTTGTGGCTGGTTGATGATAGGTGTTCCCATAATATTTCCAAACCCACCAATATTCGTCAATGTAAATGTTCCTCCTTTTACCTCATCAGGTACAAGTTTGTTCTGTTTGGCTCGTTTTGCTAAATCATTTACCGCTTTAGTTAAACCAACTAAACTTAACTGATCGGCGTTTTTTATCACTGGAACAATTAAGTTTCCGTTTGGCAAGGCAGCGGCCATTCCTATATTAATATCTTTTTTCTTGATAATCTGACTCCCGTTCAAAGAGATGTTGATCATGGGCATATCCTTGATCGCCTTCGTTACGGCCTCTACAAAAATTGGTGTAAAGGTTATTTTTTCTCCTTCGCGTTTTTCGAAAGCACCTTTTACTTTCTCTCTCCATAAAACCAAATTAGTGACATCTGCTTCTACAAAAGAAGTGACATGAGCTGCAATTTCTTTACTAGCAATCATGTGTTCAGCTATCACTTTCCGCATCCTATCCATCTCCACAATCTCGTCAGACATTGGTTTATGAGCAGGAAATACAGTTTTATTAAAAGCAGGTGTAGATGATGATTCGTTTGCAGATGAAGTTTGTCTCGAATCTCCAATATTTTCTGATTTGGCATTACTGCGAATTGGTTCATTTTTAGAACCACGGCTTGTTATATAACTCAACAAATCGTCTTTCGTCACTCTACCTTCATTCCCCGACCCTTTGATTTGATCAAGTTCTGCCACATCAATACCTTCTTCTTGTGCAATACTTTTTACCAAAGGAGAGTAAAAACGCTCAGATGTAGAAAAATCAGAAATTTTCTCTTTAATATCTTGTTCATCGTTTGCTGGAACATATGGAATTTCTTGTTCGCTTTCAGGCTCTTCAACAGCGGGTTCTTCTTTGTCGGGTTCCGGACCGCTATCTTCTCCTTCTATTTCGATAAGTGCAATTACATCACCAACCTGTGCAATTTCATTTTCTTTAAATAACTGCTCAAGTAATTTACCTTTTACCGGCGATGGCACTTCAGAATCTACCTTATCGGTTGCGATTTCAAGTATGCTATCGTCAACTTCGATTTGGTCTCCAGGTTGCTTGGCCCATTTGATAATCGTTGCTTCCGCAACGCTCTCTCCCATTTTTGGTAATAAAAGTTCGTATTGAGCCATGGAGTTTTTATAAGTTTAAAATCAAAATTAATAATATAATGCCTTTTAGCCTAACAATCGTACAACTGTTTTTTGGGTAAAAGTGTTTGAGCGTACGTCACAAATCAATTCTCAAGGTGGTCATACGCAATAAATTTCGGCGAAGAGTTTAACTATGGGATTTTAATAATTTAAATAAAAGCGTAAAAGCGGCCATTGTAGCTCGTTCAATATTCTGAACTCTTTTGTTACCAAAAACAAACTTCTTCGACACCACCTGCTGTTTATTTGCAACGGCAATCCAAACCGTACCTACCGGTTTTCCTATAGTTCCACCATCTGGACCAGCTACCCCACTAACTGCAACGCTATAATCTGATTCGAAATTTTCTATTGCTCCTTGAGCCATTTCCCTTACTGTTTCCTCACTTACCGCTCCGAATTTGGCTAAAGTATCCGCTTTTACACCTAATACTTTTGATTTTAAGCTATTTGAATAGGTAACTGCTCCACCTAAAAAAACAGATGAACAACCCGCATGTTGGGTTATGGTGCTCGCAATATCGCCACCTGTGCAACTTTCTGCAACAGATAAGGTCAATGATTGCTGTTTCATTAAATTCAAGATTACTTTTTCTATCGGTAAGTCTTCTTTTGCAACCCAATCATTGGGTATAGCATTTGTTATTTCATCAGCGAAAGCGTTAACTTCTTTGATTAAAGCATCTGAAGCATGTTCGGTGGTACTTAAACGTAACCTAACGGAACCTAACTTTGGTAAATAAGCAAGCTTAATATAGTTTGGCAAACGATCTTCAATAGGTTCTAAAATTTCGGCTAAAAAAGACTCCCCCACGCCTGCTGTTAAAATAGTTTGATGATACACCGCGGGCAGATGATAGATATTCTGAATGAGCGGTATTACAGAACTAGTCATAATGCCCTTCATCTCGTAAGGAACACCGGGCATGGAGATAAAAAGCTTTTTCTCTTTTCTAAACAACATTGCGGGCGCAGTACCTTGCTCATTTAAAATCACTTCACATACCTTGGGAACCATTGCCTGCTGTATGTTTACCTCTAATAATGGTCGATTATATTTTGCAAAAATCTCTTTCACAACATCCAAAGATGGCTGGTGGAGCACAAATTCATCGCAATTGAAATATTTAGCTAAAGTTTTTTTAGTGATATCGTCTTTGGTAGGCCCTAAACCTCCGGTAATCAGCACCAAGTCTGCTCTTTTTTCTGCTTCTGCTAAAGCTTCCAAAATATGTTCTACATCATCAGAAACAGAACTGATCTGTTTTACTTTGATTCCTATTTTATTGAGCTCCGTTGCCATCCAGGCAGAGTTAGTATCAACAATCTGTCCGATTAAAATTTCATCACCTATGGTAATTAGCTCTGCTTGCATATATTTAAAACTGGTTGTAATATTCTCTTCTCTTGCTCAATTTCAAATCCTGTAAAATTGAGGATTTAACCCTTAAATCTATACTGTAACTCTGGTAAGGGCCAAAAGGAATCCACCGAATAGACATATCCCAACAGTGCAAATCTCTATAAATAGAGAAAGAAGTCAAGCTGATTGCATTATTTCTAAAATCGTAACCTGTGTTAAACTGCACTTTCCATTTTGGTGTTAAATTAAAATCGCCATTGGCGTTTAAAGTTTGTACCAATTGTTTTTGCAAACCGCTGTTTGAGTAGTTGAAGTTATAGTAAAAACTAAGGTTCCACGGGATGTTAAAATCAACAAAAGCATTTGCATTTCGGCTAATTTGTTGCAACTGCTCTGCCTGTTCTGCGTTTACTCTGTTAAAAAGATCGGCGTTATTGCCCGGTGGAGGTGGATTGTTGGCTCTATTGTTTTTACCGAGCGAGGTTGAGTTTAAGCTGTAGTCAAAAGAAAAGTTGAAATTCGTTAAACGGGGTAATTTACCGTCTTGCCAGCGATACCTATTGATGTTTCTACCTTGCAACCTGCCACTTACGGTTTCTGTATAAAATACATATGGATCAAATGAACCAGAGAAACTTACACCTAATTTTTCGGTAAAGAAAGTTCGTCCACCAAAACTTAATTGCGAAAGTTTTAAACTATCTGCCACAAAATTATAGGAACCGTTTACGGATAAACCCTGTAAGATCGGGATTTTCCGGATACCATTATTGGTAGTATCCTTAGCACTTCGCACTTTTATTTCTATATTGTTATCTAACCCAAAGTTTATTGCAGCACTCTTTCCGTTTCCTGGGCCACCGTATAAACTATTCTCAAAAATTGAGTAGGCTTGCTTTCTACCGTATTGATCAACCTGCAAGCTGTCATAATAGCCAAATTTAGCCTGCCCAAAATCCGGACGGTAAGAAAAACCAACATTGGGTGTGATAACATGCCGAACGGCCATCAGCTTTCCCTTTTTAAAGTTCACCATACCGTAAATTTTGGTGCTTAAACTTCCGCCAACGCTATAGTCAGATGCTCTTCTAAACCCGGGAATGGTATCTAATGCAACAGAATCAATGGTTCCCATAGGGGTTGGCCTTGCAACATACTGCTTTCTAATGGTTTGAAAATACCATTTTTCGCTATAGTTGATGCTTTGGCTAAATTGAAAAAATTTCAACACCTTTGATGACATTGATATCGGAATATTGTGTTGAACACCGCTACGTAATCTTCTCAAACTCTCGTTTTTAAACAACAAGGAATCGAAAGTATTTAG
This sequence comes from Pedobacter arcticus A12, assembly GCF_000302595.1. Lineage (GTDB taxonomy): Bacteria > Bacteroidota > Bacteroidia > Sphingobacteriales > Sphingobacteriaceae > Pseudopedobacter > Pseudopedobacter arcticus. The sequence goes on from NZ_JH947127.1 coordinate 88,198, forward strand.
CTGATTATCTGCCTGCATAGAATAGCCAACCGCAATCCGTTGATACCACTTTTGCTCTCCTACCCTCTCTTTAGAGTCAAATGGATTTAAAGTGCTCATGCTAAAATTCAAACTCGGTAAACTGATAGAAACCGTTCCGGTTGATAAATCTTGACTATGTGTTAAAGCAGTTGTTAAACTAAAGGGCGAATTTGCCCAATTTTTACTGTAGGAGATACTTGAGCTGAGTTGGTTTTGTACAATCTGTTGGTAACTATAACCTGGTACGTTTTTAAAAGCACCTCTAGTACTTGCATTTACAGATGCCCCAAAATTAGTCCCCGGACGAGCATTTGGGTTTTGCTGATGCGACCACCTGATCTGGAAATCTTTTGTAGGGTTTTCGAACTCTGGCGTTCCCTCTACCCCAAACTTACGAGAGGAATATGACAGATAAAGATTTCCGCTGTATTTATAACGCTTGGTATATCTACTAGCTGCGTTGGCTTCGTAGGAACCTTTGGAGTAAACACCTCCCTTTAAAGTTAAATCCCAATAATCATTTAAACCAATATAATAGCCAAAATCACGCAAAAAGAAACCTAAAGTAGCATCCTCACCTACTTGAGGCAACAGAATTCCAGATGCTCTTTTATTAGGTTTCGGAAAAAAGCCAAATGGAATAACAAAGGGCAATGGCACATCCTCGATAAACATATAAGCCGGCCCGGTTACAATCTGATTTTGTGTGGCGATTCCTTTTGTAATTACGATACCAAAATGTTGATGTGGCGAAGGCAAATCGCAGGTAGAGTAGATTACATTTTTCATGTGCACCTCGTCATTCACCTGTTTTTTAATTTTTCCACCAGTAATGTAGCCCCCATCTTGCTCAGAGTACACCTGAAAAATCTTACCTTTTTCTGTTTTAAAATTATAAAAAACCGAGTCGGCGGTTAAAGCTCCCTGCGATGGATCTTTAAAAATCGGCAAACCCGAAAACCTTCCTAAAGAATCTGTTATGCCTTTTGCAAAAACCGTATTATCCTTATAATCAACTTTTATATAACCAGCATCAACTTGGGCTTCGCCGTAAGTAATCCGGGCATTACCAAAAAGATACATCACATTTTCTTTTACATCGTAAAAAGAAGAATCGGAGGCTACAGCTTTAATTACATCAGTAATTTCGCCAGGTTTAGACTTTTTCTTTATGCTATCCGTTTTAACAACAGAACTGCTATCAGTTACTACAACTTTTTTTAGTGTATCTTGCTGGAAAGAAGCATGGACTTTTGTACTAATGTTTACAAATAGTAAGACACATGTAAAAAATATATAGTTAAATTTCAAAATCAAATAAGAATAATATTTTTGTAAACAAAGGTTATCAAAAAACGTCCAAAATTAATGAAAATTACAACATCAAAAAGGTTTATTACATGTTTAATATTAACAACTTTTACTTTTTCACTATTTAGTTCTCTAAAATCAGGCGACGGAAAAAATTATTTATCCACAAGCGCAAAAGTAAAAACCATTGTTATCGACGCCGGTCATGGAGGTGAAGATGGTTCGACCCATGGTGCTTTTTCAAAAGAAAAAAATGTTGCCTTAGAGGTATCCTTAAAATTAGGAAAAGCAATTGAAGATAAGCTTCCAGATGTTAGGGTGGTTTACACGAGAAAAACCGATGTGTTTGTAAAACTTTATGATAGAATTGGCATTGCAAATAGAGAAAAAGCTGATATTTTCATTTCTATACACTGTAATTCCATGCCTTTGGTTCGTCGTCGTTTTATTGTAAATGGAAAAGCGGTTTATAAAAGCATCCCTAATCCAGACACACGAGGAACAGAAACTTTTGTAGCAGGTTATAATCGCTTAAATGAACAAAATGTAGCCATAAGAGAAAATGCTTCTATCCTTTTAGAAAAAGATTATAAAAACAACTACGATGGCTTTGACCCTAATGACCCAGAGAGTTATATTATTTTTTCTTTAATGAAGAATGCTTTTAGAGATCAGAGTATAAGATTGGCATCATTAGTGCAGGAGCAGTACACAAGCTCTGGACGGGTAGATAGAGGTATTAAAGAACAAGGTTTAGCGGTTTTACAGAGAGCTGGGATGCCTGCAATTTTAACAGAAATTGGTTTTATCAGCAACCCAGAAGAGGAAAAATACATCAACTCGGAAAGTGGCCAAGCCGAGATTGTAAATAATATTTTAACTGCAATTACGAAGTATAAAAAATTGGTCGAGAATTAACAATTTACATTAAAGACAAACTAAATCGATTCCATTTGAAAATCTCTAACGAAACCAAAGTAGGTATTTTAGCCGCTATAGCCATTGTAATATTTATTGTAGGCTATAACTTTTTGAAAGGAAATGACATCTTTTCAAGCGAAAACGAATTTTACGCAAAATACGACAAGGTAGATGGGCTTGCGGTTTCAAAGCCAGTGCTGGTAAATGGATACCAAGTTGGTCGTGTATCTGCATTAACGCTACAAGAAAACGGACAAATTTTAGCACAATTTAAAATTGACCCTAAGTATGCAATTCCAACCAATACGATAGCTCGCTTAGAAAGCACTGATTTATTAGGAAGTAAAGCCGTAGTTTTTGATTTAGGAAACAGCATTAAGTACGCAGTAGATGGCGATACTTTAAACGCCAACGTACAAGCTAACTTGCTCGAGAAAGTAGAGCCAGTGCAAAAAAAGGCTCAGGTAATTATTGCGAAACTTGATTCCTTACTAACTTCTGTCAACACGATACTTAACCCTGAATTTCAGAAAAACGTAAATAGAAGCTTTGCCAGTATTGCTAAAACTTTAGAATATTTAGAATCAACTTCTAAAACCGTTGATGGAACGGTAAGTATCCAAGCTCAACGTATTGATGTGATTTTAGCCAATGCAGAATCTATTTCAAATAACCTTAAAAACAATAACGAACGCATCAATTCAATGATGACGAATTTGGATTCTTTTTCTGGTCAGTTGGCAAAAACGCAAATCCAAACTACCATTGATAATGCAAATAAAGCAGTTATGGAATTGCAAACTGCCGTAAATAAAATAAATACAGGTACAGGGTCAATTGCACTTTTATTGAACGACAGCAAGCTGTACGACAATTTAAACAACTCTGCTAAAAACTTAGACAACTTGATGCTCGATGTAAAAGCAAATCCTAAACGCTACGTTAGCTTCTCTGTTTTTGGCGGAAGAAAAGACTAATTCATCCACGGGTTTTGAACCTGAATAGAAAATATATTTTAGAACGGAAAAAGGTTAGCTTTTTCCGTTTTTTATTAGGATACTTTCTTAATTTACGTAATACGATGAAGACAGAAAAAGAAAAAATGATTGCCGGCGAATTTTATAATGCCAACGACGAACAGCTGGTAAAAGACCGCAGAAGCGCCAAGCGACTGTTACGGCAATTAAACATTACGGAATACCTGGTTACCAAAACCGCCAAGCAGATTATCAAAGAGCTGATACCTCAAGCGACAAAAAGCTTGTACATTGAACCGCCGTTCCATTGCGACTATGGTTATAATATTAGCTGTGGAGAGCGTGTTTATTTTAACGTAAACTGTGTTGTGCTAGATGTGGCCAAAGTTACCATTGGTAACGATGTAATGTTTGCGCCGGGCGTTCAGTTATATACTGCTACGCATCCTATTGATAAAGAACTCCGCAAAACGTTAGAGTATGCTAAAGAAATTACAATTGGCAACGATGTTTGGGTTGGTGGTGGGAGCATTATTTTACCCGGAGTGAATATTGGCAACAACTGCGTAATTGGCGCCGGTTCTGTAGTAACTAAAGATATTCCGGACAACTCAATGGCGGTGGGAAACCCTGCTAAAGTGATTAAAAAATTGGATTAGTTCCTTTTTTACTGCTTTCTATTTAGTTTTAACCTCGCCTTATTTATCAAATAATACTGATAATCAGACAATTAAATACCTAATTCACGTTAAGTACTATCAGCGGAACCACAAATAATGACCTAAGTGATAATTTTTTTATTCAAAATACAAACTAAAAACAAAGTTTCTTAAGTATAGTTTTTCTATTGGACTTGAGTAAGGGTGATCTTCTCTTTTTAGGATATTTTTTATAGAGTTGCTCAGTTTAATTTCTGGTGAAAGCTTAAAAAATTCAAAATAAAGGTCAAAGCCTATACCAACCTCGTATGAAAGAATCCCTTTGTTATTTTTCAATTGCATGTTGATTGCAATCTCTCCTTCATCATCGGCGTTCTTTTTAGCACCAATGTCGATACCGTATTTTCCTCCTGCAAGTAAGTAAGCTCTAAAATTATTTCTTCTATCGGATTTTAGTTTTATTCCTACCGGAAATTCAAACATGGTGGAATTGACAACTCTACGTGTGAAACCTTCTGGAGATTTAACCCCATGCCAATCGTGTGACATGCCATCATTAAATTCATAATCGATAATACGATCGGCAAATACAAAAATGGGCGTAAATCTTAGGTTTACATTTGGTGTTATATACAAATCAGAAACAAAACCAATCCCAAAACCGGGGTTTTGAATAGAACGGATGCTCTTTAAACCTTTGTTGGGATCTGAAGCAAATTCTGGAAAAGGCGCTTGCCAATCTGCAAATTTTTGGATCTTGTATTCAGAGCTGATATACTGAAAACCAAAACCAAAATGTAGTGTCTCATCATCAACACCGCCACCATAATTACCTTGTGCGAAACAACTTATTGATGATATTAAAAGAATAAAACAAATAAATGTTTTTATTTTGATCATTTAACGCCAGTGTATATGGAACAAATCCCAAACGCTAAGGGACGGCATTTCGTATCTTTATAACCTACTTTATCCATTAACTTAGTAAAAGTTTCTCCGTCTGGAAATGCATTTACAGACTCAGGTAAATAAGAATAAGCGCTCGCATCTTTAGAAAAAACTTTTCCGATAGTTGGTGTTACGTGTTGAAAGTAAAAGTTGTAAAGTTGCTTTACCGGAAAAACCTTCGGCTTGGAGAACTCCAAAATCACAGCTTTACCACCGGGTTTCAAAACGCGACGCATGTCTGCAATTCCTTTCTCCAAATTCTCAAAATTCCTTACACCATAGGCAACCGTTATGGCGTCAAAGCTGTCGTCTTCAAAAAGCAATTTTTCAGAATCTCCAAGTCTTACCTCAAAAACATCTGACTTTTTACGTTTGATAATTTTTTCTCGGGCTACCGCCAACATTCCTTCAGAAATATCTACACCTACAATCTTACTAGGCTTCAAAATTTCTAATGCTTCAAAAGCGAAATCGCCAGTGCCCGTTGCTACATCTAAAATAGTTTGCGGTTTGTCTTTCAAAAGCTCCTTAATTGCCATCTTACGCCAAATTATATCAATGCCTAAAGACATAAAGTGGTTTAAAAAATCGTAAGTTTTAGAGATATTATTGAACATGGTAGCAACCTGTTCTTTTTTTGCTACCTGTTGGTCTTTGTAGGGTGTAACGTTTTCTGACATCATTTGTGCAAAGATAATTTTATTTGTGTAAAGGCGGGAGGTTAAAAGCGAGTCCGGGGTCCTGTAGAATTAAGCGAAGCGTTCTACAGATTGAAGAAACGTAAGGATTTTTATTTATCAGAATAGTGCCCCTGTGCAGAGATTACAGTTACAATAACTATTTCATCTTCTATTTTATAGATTAATCTGTCTTTTTGGTTTAGTCTTCGTGACCAATAACCCGAAAGGTTATCTTTTAATGCTTCAACCTTTCCTGTACCCGTTCGTGGGTGTTCTTCTAGTTCGAGAAAAATTTTATCAATTTTATTGATAGTAGCCTTATTACCACTTTTTCTTATTACTTGTAAATCCTTGTTGGCTTTTTCGGTTAAAACTATTTCAAACTTTGCCATACATTTTTTGGATCTACTTTTATACGGACAGGATTTGCCTCAGCCTCCTTTACCATTTTAACAAATTCAGGATTGTAAATGTTTTTTTTATCCGAAATGATTTCAACACCATCACCCTTTTTTGAAAATGACTCGATTAATGCCATAAAAGACTTTCCGGCTTTGGTGCGTTCGTTTATTTTTATAGTTAATGTAGTCATAGAAGTAATAATTTGAGACATAAAGGTACAAAAATATGGATTGAATATAGAAGTCAAAAACTCTTATATTTCTATACGTATGGGGTTTACGAAATTGAAGAGTTTGGAAACTCTTTTCCATTCCCTTAATCCTTAGCCCCCTGCGGAACTCTAAGGACAGTTTGAGGTTTTGAATTAACAATTTAGCTGACTTACGCCTGCATGTAACGAGTGCTTATTATAAGTATGATACCTGTTTGTGAGATGTTTCAATATCGTTCAAAATAACGAACTCTTTAAACTACAGTATAGTATTATCCACGCATAAGTCTTTTGACTTAGTAAGCTTCTTCCAACACATCGCACCAAACAAATTTATCTGTCATGATGCCTCTTGGATGTTCTGCATTTATTTTAAAACCAAACCAATTTTTGGGGGCATAAACTACTTTCTTTTTAGGACTAAGATACGATGCCCACCAAGCAAAAGTACTATTAGAAATAATGCTGATATCCGCATTCTGAATAACTTGAAAGTCTATAATCTCGTTGTTTTCTGAGAAAACATAGTTTGGCTTAGTTGTAAAAACCTCTTTCACATGCTTGATATCATCACTCACAAAAATTACTTTATAGTCTTGTAAGTTTTCAATCGCGTTTAAACGTTTTTTAAAATAAGCCATTGGTAAAGAAATATCACGTTTTCTTCTTTCGCCGTAATTCATATAATCAGTACGACGAATATGAACCACTACTGTTTTGTTTTCGCGATAAAGTTTTCCGTATAAATTTTCAAAATCATCGCGATAGGTTTGTTTGATTTTAAAAATTGGCTTTTGCTGGAGCTGTTGGTAATAATAATCTGATTGAAAATAACCTACATAAACCGACCAGTTTTTGACAACAAATTCTTTCGGGATAATCCAATTATGGATATAAACCTGCTTTAGTTGCAAAAGAAAAGGTAAGGACCTGGTAATTGCAGAATAAGCTTTTGACGCCAGCAAAGCATTATCATTGCCTTCTAAATCAAAATATTTTTGAATATAGGCATGATGAGGATTAGTAAAAAAAACAGTAGTCCCCGGCTCCCGCTGTTTTAAGTATTTTAAAAAAACATACTGAAAAAGCTGGTTGCCTAACCTACCGTCAAATTTAACACCGATCATTTTTTTCTGTTTTTAAATTTTGTGATTTGTGGTTTTACAAAAGACGTATAAAACTCTGGATAAAAACGATAGGCGTAAACAAAAGTGTGGTAAAATTTAACGCCTAATTCCTTACGTAAAATGTACTGCGCTATAATAAACCCAACAATATTTGACGCTAAAGTTGCATAAGCGGCACCCAATACTCCAATTTTTAAAATAAAGAAATAGTTTAGCGTTAGGTTTATTGTTGCGGTTACCACCACAATATAGAAGGTGGTTTTTGTTTTCCCGATAGAGTCTAAAATAATCCCAAACTGCCTACCAAAAGGGATCAACAGCGTGTACAATAAGGTAATACGGAGTAATGGGACTGCATCTGTATACTTTTCGCCAGCTAAAAGGTAAAGTACAAAACTTGGAAAAATATAGATAAAAATTAAGCCTGGAATTAAAATTGCCAAAATTGTACCTACAGATTTTTCATAAAGATACCTAATAGCATCTTTCCCTTCGGTCTCTATTCGTTTGGCACTTTGCGGAAACACAATATTGGCAACGGCACTGGTTGGGATATCTATCAGGTTCACTATTTTAACAGCTACGTTGAACACGCCAGAAGCACTTGGCGAAATGATACTGGAAAGCATCATTTGATCAACACTACCCGATAATATAGAGCTCATTGAAGTGCCAAAAGCGTATTTGCCGTAATTAAATAACTTTAGCATCCACCCTTTGTAAATACCAACCGCAAAATTTAAAAATGGCTTGGTGTAAAAAAATGCAATTAGCATTGCCGTAGCAGAGCCAATAATTTGTACAAAAACCAAATGACTTAACTGAATATTTACTTTTAGCACATAACAATAAAGTACGTATGCAAAAAATATAGCCTGGAAAACAGTATTTGAAACAAAAACCCCTTTAAACTTAAAATGAGCTTGCTCTATACAGTTAAACTGCGTTAATATTCCGTTTAAAACATATACGATATTGAAAAGATAAAAGAGATTAATCAGCTCGGGCGAGTTAAGTAAACGAGCCAAAACCGCACCCAAAGAAAGGTTTAAAACTACAATTACTACGGTAATCATTAAATTGATAGTGAAAGCCGCCGACATAATTTTCGGCTTTTCTTCATCGCTTGCGCCAGATAAAAATTTTATCAACGCGTTTCTAATCAAACCATCTCTAAAGATATTGAGAATAGTTATGGTGGTCATGTAAACAATCCAAACACCATAATCATGTTCTGATAACCCCCTAACCAAAAAGAAAAAGCTTCCAAAACCAAATAAAACGCCTGCCATATTTTGAAAAACGTTAATCAGCCCGGATTTTAGCCAGTAATTCCCCTCTCCTTTCATGCTTTATTTGGGGTGTAAAAATCGTTAATGTAAGCTTTCACCTCTTCATCGTTTTTAGCATGATGGATTATTGCGCCAGATAATTTGGGAAATAGTGTTTGGAAACACCCAAAATGATGCTCAGGACCTTGTTTGGATAAAATAATATTTTCACCTTCAAAGCAACTTGCCAAAGCTGCGGTTCCGCCATGAATGGATAAAAACTTGTCGGCGTTGGCATAAACACACATCTGAAAATGATTGAAACTGGTTGCTTTAATTGCGTTCTCCCGGTATAAATCTTCCATTAAAACCACTGACGGATATTCCTTTTTGATAAAGTCGTATTCATTTAAATCATTCACTTCACTGGTATCAGAAGTAATTTGCTCTGGTCGCGGACGGTTATAAATAATCTGATAATGTGCACCAAGTTTATCAAAGATGAATTTCAACATATCTATGCTAAAGAAACTAATTGGTGGGCCGTCCCATTCGGTATTGTAACGGTTTGCAACCACCAAAACTGGCTTATCGTAAACAAAAATATCATTTTTAAAATGGGCTTTAAAAGGTACTTGCTCCCATTTTTTCATATCGTAATTATGGCTGTATAAAATCCTCGGCGTTTCGTAATTGTAATTGCCTTCGTTGGTTCGCACATTATAAACTTCTTGATGATCGGGCGAAAAGAAATACATTTCTTTGGTAAACTTTGCGCCTTCCGTTCTTAATAGCGTACCATTTTTGTAATGCCAATAAGCAAATGGAATCACAAACTCCAATTCGGGTGCAAACTCACCATCAAAAGAAATCACTTTATACTTTTTCTTAGAAAAATAATCTTTGAAAATGTATTTGAGCTGCACAAATTGGCAATAGTAGGTATCTCTGTAATAATATCTTACATCCCAGTGTAATTTACCATATCTTAATCTAACATATAAGCTAATTAGTTTGGTAATGATGTTATTTGGTACTTTATGCGCCGTCAAATTTTCCCTCCATTTAAATATTCTAACAAGCGTTTTGAGTGAAGTTTAATTCGGTATTTGAATGCTTTTAAAATCCCGCCCTCAGCAATCAATCTACGAGAAGATGTAAAAACTGTGGCTTTTTGATCAGTCACTAATTTTAGTTTTCCCGTTTTCATTAAATTAACTGCCATTCGCCCATCTTCAGATTCATCAACATAATATTCGCTGCCTATGGCGTTGTCAAATTTACGTACATTCTTTACTTTAAAACCTCCGTTATCCAAACCAACTTGAGTAATAAAGCCCATGTTGAAGCCTAAAAAATTGATATGCTCCCGGTTTCTTTTGCGTAACCTGATGATAATACCTGCAAAGCGCTCATAAATCCAAAACACACAACGATCGTATGCGTTTTCCGGAATAAATGCGTACCTGCCATACACGCCAACAATTTCATTATCCGCCTGTAAAGGTGCAACCATTGCGTCAATCCATCCGGGTGGATAAAAAGTATCCGAATCTGCACATAAATGGTATTTTCCCTTGGCTTTTTCTAAACCCAATTGCCTAGCAAAAGTAATTCCCTGCTGTGGTTCAAAGTAACTTCGTACGCTAAGTGCGTCTAAAACTTTTTGTGTACCGTCTGTAGAGTTATTGTTGATCACTACAATTTCCACTTTTCTGGTGGTATTGCTAGCCGCTAATGACGATAAAGTTCTGAATATATTGTTTTCCTCGTTCCAAGCGGGAATCATTACAGAAATCTCAGCTTCATCATCGCTGAATCTGCAGATTCTTTCTCTGATATCATTAAGCTCAAGATTGCTCAAATCGGCAAAACCTTTATTAAAATAAAGATGCGGTTTTAACCAAGATGGCAATTTAAATAAGGCTACGGCCATTGGTTTTGCGCTTTATTTTAAAAATTAGTAATTCTAGATTAAATCGTAAATATCGATAAACTGCTCTAGTTATCACAGAGAATAAACGGTTGCTGTTGCGCAAAATATTTCTTTTAATCGTACTAGGCTCTTCAACACTATTTTCTTGTGCTAATAGAACGTTGATATCATCATAGAAATAAGCTTTTGGCTTACCTGCCAATACCTGCATCATCATATTGTACTCTGTTCTGTCGGGCTTTATCCCCTCTTCATATTCTCCAAATCTATCAAAAAAGTTCTGACGGCGTAAATGCGGATGATCACTGTATACATAAAATTTACGGTAGCCTTCCCAAAAATTACGGTGTTTAAAGTGCATTTCCGAGAAACCATCGCTCACTGGTATTAAATAAGGGAACTTAAAATAGGCATAAAAGCGTACAAAATCTAAGTCTGCATCCTTTTCTAAAAATTGGTGGGCTTTCTGTAATTTCTCAATTAATATAGGTTGTGGAATAAAATCTTCCTGAATATATAAAGTGTATGGTGTTTTTATTACTTTTTGCCCTTTATTGATATTATTGCCAAGACCTTTGTTGACTGGTGTTTTAATCAGTGTAAACTGATAAATGCGCTGTAATTCTTCAACAAAATCAAGATGCTCGGGCTTGCTGCCATCATCAGAAACTACAATTTCGTGGAACTTTAATTCTAGCCTATGTAATCCTTTCAGAAGTTTTTCTAAAGATTTGCTCCGATTATAATGGGTAACCAGTACCGAGATATCATTAAAGACCACCATTTATAAAAAAAATTAACTGCTAAACTATAAAATAAACCTCGATTAGGGAATTAAAGCTTTAATTCTCTTTTTAAGCTTTATAATAGCTTTGCGTATCAAACGGCTGATATCACTTTTCAAAGGCATCCCCCGCCATGGTGTCATTTCTAAATATTTAAAAAATGCTTTTCGTAAAATTGGATCCGAGTTATAAGATTTAAATATGGGCTTAATATCCAAGTAATGAATGCAGTTGGGGTTTGGATGATAAATATTTGCGAACCAGTTCCACATTGGATTTACCTGCAACCATTTCCCAGTAAAAACCACGTTTAATCCATACTGATCCGCATAGTTCACATGTGCTATATTTTCACGCATTGCCGTAAAAACTTGATTTGGTATATCCTGGGCAACCCATTGCTCGCAATCAATCAGCATCATTCCCGAATTAAAATAAGGCGCATCTTCATCTATTCCTAAAGCTTTATAGTTTGGAATACCGCCCCATTTACAACCAGCTATTTTACCAACATCTAACACTGCAGCCATTGCATAACCTTGCATATCTACATTCCAGAGGTCAGATACATCTGCCTGTACAATCATGTCCACATCAAAATAAATTAGCTTTTTTACCTCTTTTGGAACCACAAATGGTGCAAAAAGCCTTAAATATGCTGTTGAAGGAAATGCGGAATCATCCATCGGAAACTTAACATCTTTCGGAAATACTTCCTCAGCATTTTTCCAGATGAGCTGCGATTTATCTGCATCAACAATCAAAGAATTTATTTTTTCTTGATTTGATTTGGAGATATGATCGTTTAATAGGTAAAAGTTTATTGGTTCTGCGGTATGATGGTTGTACAGGATAGATTTGATTAATGTTGCCATTAATACCGCATAATTGTTATTACTTGCGAGCGCTATTGAGATCATCAATAAGTTGGTTAATTTTTTTACGCTAGCAAGATAGAATTATTTAAAATTAAAAACCACTTCAAAGGTATTTCTCCCATCGGGAACGTTGTAGTGGTAATGGAAAGAACTTGCACATTGCTTGATCACCATTAAACCGAAGTTTTCGGGCAGCTCGTGGGCAGATAGATAATCAATTTCTTTTGGTTCTAAAAATTCGATCAGATCTTCGTTTTTAATTAAAATATCTAACGAATAATTATCTCCAAAAACTGCTAACATCTGTGTTGGATATCGGAAACCTGTTAATGGAAAACAGTAAGATTTTCCGGTTTTGGAATCTAAAAACGAAAACCTGCTACCTGCATCTATTTTTCTGATGCTTATTTCGTCAGCGCCGATTTCAAGCTCTAAAAAAGATATCGCTTTAGTATGCTTCATCGCATTTGTAAGCAGTTCCATAATCACCAGTTTAAACTTTGCAAGCCGTTTAAAATCACCAGACAATGGTTCAAAATCACCGACAAAGTTACAGCAAGTATCTATAAAAGTTCTATAGCTACTAATTTGAGCTGGTATTTCAAGAATAAGTTTTTGGGATTTAAAGACCATTATTTAAGCTCCTCTATTGCTTCTTCTTTAGTGTCATAAATCTTAAAAACTTTATCTAAACGGGTAAGTTCAAATAAGGCCATCACGTCGGTATTAACGTTTACCAGCGCCATCTCTCCACCTTTCGATAATACGTTTTTTAAACCTGCAACCAATGCACCGATGAAAGAACTATCCATATACTGGATTTCGCTCATATCTAACACTAGTTTTGGCGGTGTTACTTCGGTAGTATCGTATAAAAACTTTTTAAAATCTTCAGACTGGTTCAAACTTGCTTCCGATAAATTAATATTTATCAGCACAACATTGTTTATGATGCTTTTACTGTAATCCATTTTAGAGACGTTTAATTTGTATTAGGCTGCAATCATCAACCTGGTATTTTTTGTTATTAAATATGCTTGAGGTAATTTCTTTAAAAGTGAGGTTCTGTTGTAAATGGGCCTTAAGCTCCTTGGCAAACATCCCTAAATCCGTTTTCTTTACTCCGTTTGCTTCAAAATCGATGGCTCCATCAGAAAGCAGGTATATCTTATCATTTGATTCGGAACTAATCAGCTGCTCATTGAAATTACCGTTTTTAAAAAAACCCAGCAACAAGCCTTTTGATTTGTACTGTGTAATTTCGTTTGTTGCGTTGCCAAACTTTAACAGCGGTAAATCACTAGCTCCTGAATAAGTAATCAACCCTTCTTCATCATCAATTAAAACCAAACTTAAGGTTGAGTAAATATCATCCAAAAACTCATCTACATGAATTACTTGGTTAATGCGTTGCATAATTTGCGCTACAGACAAATTACCATCAAACACACAGAGCCTAATTGCAGAACGTATATAGCTTAAAAAGGTGAAGGAGAAAAACCAAGCACCCCATTTCTTTCCCATCACATCGCCCAGCACAATAAAAGTGTAACGGTCATCTATTTTAATAAAATCAATAAAATCTCCGCCGGGGTGGTTCTGAAAAGTTTTGTGAAAAACATCAACCTCAAATTTTTTGAGTTTTAGGCTTTTGTTAGGTACATTTTTTAGGTTGAGCTTATCTGCTACAAGCTTAAGCTCGTTTATCGACTTCTCTTTTTGCTCTACAACAGCAGCTAAGATATTTTTTACTTTAGCAACTAGCTGAACTATAGGTGTGTTTTTATCAATATAATCAATCGCTTTTAGGGCTAAACCTTTGTCAATCAGTATTTCCTTATTGTGTGCGGTGTGGAATAAAAAAGGGATGTTTTTTAACTGATTGTTTTCTAGCAATCTCCTTCTAAATTCAAACCCATCAGCTTCGGGCATTTCAATATCCGAAATGATCAAATCCTGAATTTCATTATCTAAAATCTCAAAAGCGGTTGCCACCGATGTAGCAGTGACTACGTCGAAACCATTCTGACTCAACACTTGTTGCATCAAGCGAAGCTGAAAAGGTTCATCATCAACTAAAAGTATTTTTTTACCCACTTTTTAATTATTGGTTCGCAAATTTAAAGTATGATTTAACAATAACAAACACCCCAGTTAATACAATTACCAATGAAATTAAATCCATTAAAGTAAAACCATCGTTTACACTAAAATAAAATATAGTAAACATTTCGAAGTATTTAGGTGCTGGCAATATAATCATTGCAAAACCAAGAGTTACCATTACAAACCCAATTAATACAGGAATAAGCATTTCTACATAGTGTTTTACAGCTACAGATTTAGCAACTTTTGTATCGATAAAATTATTTTTAAGGATAGATTCAATTTTATCTAATTTCTGTAAACGCGAAAGCTCATCATCATCAACGGTTTTAAATTCGGCAATCAGTTCAGACTCGCTTAACTTATTATCTATCGCTTTATTAAATTTGTGTTGCAGGGTTTTAATATTGGCAGAATTAATGTCCACTTTATTAAGTGCTACTATTAAGTCGTTTAATTTCTCATCTACAGAAGCTTCTTGCATATTTTGAAAACTTATTGAACTTTCCATCCTGTTAATTGTATTATTGCGTTAAAACAAATTATTTTAATTTAGCATCTTAATCATCTTGGATGAAGCTTGTATCAATCGTTACCGTAAACTTTAATCAGCCTTTAGCAACTATTGCACTGCTTCAATCTTTAAAAAACCAAGGTTATGCAAACATTGAGGTGATATTGGTAGATAACGCCAGCGAGGAAAATCACGAGGCAGTATTCCATAATACTTATCCCAATCTTACCTTTATTCGTACAAAAACCAATTTAGGTTTCGCTGGAGGCAATAATTATGGAATTAATATTGCAAAAGGTGATTATATTTTTCTTCTAAACAACGATACCGAAGTGCCTTACGGCTGTATTACGCAAATGGTTGAAGAATTAGAGGCCGAAGAAAGCATTGGATTATTATCTCCTTTAATTCTTTACGATGATGATAAAAGCATTATTCAATATGCTGGATATACTCCGTTAAACTATCTTACAGCAAGAAATAAACAGATTGGTCAGTTCGAAAAAAACGTTGGGCAATTTGATGGAGTTACCCAAAAAACAGGATTCTGCCATGGCGCCGCCGTAATGTGCCGAACAGAAGATATGCAGAAAGCCGGTTTAATGGATGAAAACTATTTTCTTTATTATGAGGAATTAGACTGGTGCGAGAAGTTTAAAAAAACTGGAAAAGAGATTTATTTTACTGGAAAAACCTTTATTTACCACAAAGAATCGATATCTGTTGGAAAAGAAAGTGCCATAAAAACCTATTTCATAACCCGTAATCGGATGTTGTTTATCCGAAAAAATACTGGTCTTTTAAATACTTTGTTTTTCAGCACTTACTATATTTTTATAGCTTGCCCTAAAATGATTGTAAAATATGCCTTAACGGGAAAAAGTCGCCTTATTAAATGGGTGTTGAAAGCAGTTTTATGGAATTTAACACATCAAAAAAATAGTAAAAATTTAGGTTTTAAAATAAAATAATGATTGTACTTTTTTGGATTTTTCTATTTATCATTTTTTACACTTTTTTTGGCTATGGGATATTTCTTTTTGCAATTGTTAAACTAAAAAAAGCATTCAAAAAGCCATTTAAATTTTCAACGGATGTCGATTTACCGACCGTTTCTTTATTAATAGCTGCCTTTAACGAAGAAGATATTATTGAAGAAAAGATCAAAAACTGTTTAAACTTAGCTTATCCGAAAGAAAAATTACAAATTATTTTTATTACCGATGGTTCATCTGATAACACGCCAAACCTGGTTGCCAGATATTCCGAAGTAACGCTGTTGCATGAAAATATTCGGGAGGGGAAAATGGCTGCTATAAAAAGAGCGCTTCCCCTAATCAAAAATGACATAACTGTTTTCACTGATGCCAATACTTTTTTAAATACCGTAGCAATTAAAGAGTTGGTAAAACACTACCAAAACCCAAAAGTTGGTGCCGTTGCGGGCGAAAAAAGGATTATGGTAGCCCAAAGTGCAGATGCCAGCGCTGCAGGTGAAGGCTTTTACTGGAAATACGAATCAACTTTAAAAAAATGGGATTACGAGCTGTACTCGAATGTTGGTGCCGCTGGCGAGCTGTTCAGTATTAGAACAGCGCTTTATCCACCTGTAGAATCAGATACCATTGTGGATGACCACATGATTGCCATGCGTATTGCCGAAAAAGGATATATCATTGCTTACGAACCCAATGCCTACGCCTTGGAAACCGCATCTGCAAATACAAAAGAGGAACTGAAACGAAAAATAAGAATTGCTGCGGGTGGCATACAGTCTATTTTTAGATTGAGAAAATCGGCCAATCCCTTCCATAATCCCATTCTTACTTTTCAGTACATCAGTCACCGTGTTTTACGATGGACCATTACCCCA
The DNA here is from genome assembly GCF_000302595.1 of Pedobacter arcticus A12. Lineage (GTDB taxonomy): Bacteria > Bacteroidota > Bacteroidia > Sphingobacteriales > Sphingobacteriaceae > Pseudopedobacter > Pseudopedobacter arcticus. The sequence goes on from NZ_JH947127.1 coordinate 104,818, forward strand.
TGGTTAATGATTTTTGTGCTGTTGTTGAATGTGGCAATCTGTATCAGCTATCCAGCGCTGGTACTTTACCAGATTATCCTTGCTTTGCAGTTTTTATTTTATCTGTCAGCAATAATAGGTGCTGTTTTAGAATCAAGATCCATCAAAATAAAAGTGCTTTTTATTCCTTTTTATTTCTGTATGATGAATTATGCTACCATTGCCGGAACAATTAGATATTTTAAAGGGACACAATCTGCAGCTTGGGAAAAGTCTAAGAGAGCCTCACCCCAACCCTCTCCGAAGGAGAGGGAGCGTCTGACATGACTAATAACGAACCGAACTTTCGGTTAAAAAAAAGCCTAATGACTAATACTAACTAATAACTAACTAACTAACTAACTAAAAACTAACAAACGAAATTAATTACTTCTAAAATATTGCCAAAGGTGTTGGATTTTATAATGCTGAAATCTTGTTTGGCAAACCATTTCACTTCGGTGATTCCTTCTTCTAACTGCGGAACCAATTTCTGGTTACCTTTAGCTTGCATCGCATACCAGTGCGAAATTTTTAAAACGGGCTTACCTTTAATTTCGTAAACGTGATAAGTTTTTATTATTTTCTCGTTCAGCTTTTTAACTTTTAGCCCGCACTCCTCTTCTACTTCCCTAACAGCAGCTTCTTTCTTCTTTTCTTTAGGTTCAAGTTTGCCTTTTGGTAAATCCCATCGGCCATTGCGGTATATAAAAAGGTATTTCCCGTCTTCATTCTTCACCAATCCACCAGCCGCTTCAATCACGCGAACCTTATCTTTGATAGTTTTAAATACCATTTTTGGGTCATTACAAACCATTACAAACAAGGAGTTGGGATTTTTCCTCAAGGCTTGATAAAACTTCTCAAAATCAAAAGACTGGGCTTCAACCAATTGATAATTGATAAGATCTTTAGGAACTTCAGAAGTGATAATTAATGACTTCTCGTTGATATAAATATTGTATTTACTTGTTGTTGCCAATGCTTTTATTTTAATAATCTGCGTTTTTTAAACAAAACTACGTTTTTATAAGCTAATTATTCGTCGGTTAAAGTTTTTGGCGAGTGCATTTAAACTAAGCTCTACTTACCAAAAGACAAAAATTTTCCGGCGCTATTGCTTCTGTATTCGGGAGCATACATACTTTCTATTGTACTTATTCCTGTACTAAATTTTCCGCTCTGCGCTACCCTTAATTCATACTCAAACACATAATTCCCCTTTCTTAAATAATTGATAAAGAAGTTGGTAGAAACATCTTTGCTCACCTGATAATAAAACAAACCATCCTGAGCATTATACCTCGATATCTGTTGTGTAGGCTCGGTAGCGGAAGGACGCATGTCTTTTAATAACACATACTCGTAATCTCGATCGCTTTTTAAAGTAACAATCACTTTTATTAGATCACCAATTTTAGCCAGATAATTTGCGTCAATCTCCATATAGGTACTATTCTGTTGATTTTTCAGATAGTATTTACGAATCAGCTTTAAGCCATTTGCTCCCGGCTTTACCTTATCCTGATTTTCGGTGTATTGCCAGTACATTGCACCGAACGCTGTTTGTGGTGCATTGGTAATTTCTACTTTTCCAAAATCCGGACGGATATCATCTTTGAGCCAATTGGTTTTGATATAACCTGTCTGATCCTCGGCTTTTAAAGCTGGTTTAAGTTCAAAAACACTTTTGCCACCTAATTTTATTTCGGGAATACGGTTATTTTCTAAAACGTTTGACTGTTTTAACAAAGCGTAACAAGCCAATGTAGTAGCTTTACTTGTTCCCCAATTATTGGTTTGCTTTTGACGCAACAGCCATAATTTAAGTTCGGGCAAAAGCGTTGAAGTTGGTTCGGTTTCCTCCAGCATCTCTATCACCAAAGCATGTGTTTCAATAGGTAACTGGTACCAAAAGCAGCCCCAGTTTACGCTTGGCCAATAAGCGCCCATATCTTTGGTTTTAATTGCTCGGTCTTTTATTGAGCTACTGATAGTTTTGGAAAGCTCTTTTTCGCCTAATCGTGATAAAGTAAACGCGGCTAAAGTTTGCTGATATAAACTAAAACTTAGCCAGTGTGCTTTTATATCTTTAACGTAAGCCTGCCATTTAACATTTAAATCCGTGGGAACTGTTTTTTCAAAATAGCTGATTGCATACCAGGCATGTGCATCTAAATAAACATTATCCTTGCCTTCTATTTTACTTTTCACATAAACCAAAAGCTTCTGCGTAACTTCTTCTTGAGTTTTATCTGTTGTTAGCGCTCCGAAACCTTTTAATTGGCCCAAACCAGCCAAAATATATTGGGAAATAAATTGGTCTTCATAAGTACCGCTCATCCATGGAAAAGCGCCGTTTGCCAACTGTAACTGTTTTAGCTTGTTGCTGTAAATAGATTGCTGTTTTTGTATCGAATCCATCTGGAAAAACAATGCAAGCTTTCGTTGCTGTTCTTTCTCGCTTGCTGCATTTTTTAACCAAGGGCTTTCCTGCAATAAGATTGATTTCAGCTCGGGATTTTTAGCTAACTGGGTTATGCTGGCATTGTTGCTACTATCTTTAAATTTGGCGAAATAGTTTTTTATTCCCGGATTTTTATCCAAAATGCGGGTTGCAATCGCATTTGCATACAAAGCGCTAAAAATTGGTTCCGAACCTTCGTATCTAGGTTCTGCCAAGTAAGGAATTGCTTCCGCTACCAACCAATTGGGGTTTGCGGTCCATTCAAAAGTGAGGCTTTTGTGCTGTAACGTTTTACTGTTATTTTTCACAAAATCCTCGAAAATAAAAGTTTTACTTTCCCCTTCTTTAACCAGCATACTCATGCTTTGGGTAAGCAAAATACTGTTTGATAAAACTGGAGCACTATTTTGTTCACCATCTGAAAATTTCCCAGCATCTACAATAAATCGATAGCCTATTGCTTCCACTCCCTCTGGTATCGCCAAACTAAGCTCTGCCATAGCATTACTGTTTGGGCTAATGTTAAACTGGTTTTCCGGGCTGTTAATCAAAACATTTAAAACCTTATTATTTAACAGGTTATAAAACTCAACTCTTAAATTAGCTTTTAAACTATCTATTGTAAGATTGATGACCCTCAATTTAACGTTTACGGTATCTCCAGTTCTAAAAAAACGAGGCATATTGCTCTGTACCATCAAGCTTTTTTGTGCTACAAGTTGCGTATCAATAGCTATACTGTTCAGTTCTTTATCGTAAGCGAAAGCTTTAAAGTGCCATTTTGTTAAGGCATCTGGTAAGGTAAAAGGCATTGTAAAAACACCACGCTCGTCAGCTTTTAATTGTGGGATAAAAAGTGCCGTTTCGGCAAAATTTGTCCGCATGGTTTTACCTACTAAATCATCAGCGCTGGTAAAAATCTGATTAACTGCTTCGGCCTGTACACCAGCAACAGCACCTGTTAGGTCGCTTCTCTTTTGAGTTCCGTAACCTACTACTACAACTTCATTTAAACCATTTATGGGTCCTTCTCCTAATGACGTATTAATTTGAACGTCTCCACTGCTTAAAACATTAGTTCCTCTAATCATTATTTCCATATTGGGGTTTCCTTTAATGGTTTTAATGCCCTTATCAACTGATCTGTTGATGGTAATTATTGGATAGTTTGTATCGCTTTTACAGGTTATTTCTACAAGTTTTTGATCTGCATACTCAATGGAAATCTTGCTATTTTCTGGAACTTTGATCTTAAAATAACCGAAAGAGTTACTTACCGTACTGATATTTTTATCTTTTAGTCTGATAATTGCGCCAGGAACTCCTAAGCCAGTTTGATAATCAACCACTCTCCCATTATAATCAAAACCTGTTTTTACTGCCTTTGCATTTTGCAGATATTGCACTTTAATCAAAGAATCCTGGTAGGTGTTGACGCTGATTTGCTTTACGCGATTTTTGTACTCACGGAATGCGGAATTATAATTTCCAACATAGTTATAATTACCAAAGTCGATGCTTTCATAAAATTTGGGAGAAAAGTATGGAGAAAAATATGACTCACTTCTCGTACTGCTTTGTACCGAACGATTAAAACTATAGATATTCCATACACTGTTGAAGTAAGAAAACCTTGAGCCACTTTTGTTTTTAAATAAGGTTTGCCAATTTTGAGAGCTATAAACTGCATCTAAAGACGCATCGTACATCGTCGCTACCACTTCTGCATCCGCTGGCTGACCGTTTTGTGTGGTGATGCGTAAGCTGATTTTATCTTTTTGTCCCGGCTCCAGTTTGCTTTGGAAGTTTAAAAATTGATAATTCAGCTTTTCTTGCTTTTGTTTGAGTGTAAGGCTTTGATTAAAAGTAAGAACCCTGTTTTTGTAAACCATCAAAAAAGAAATATTTAGCAAGGGTTTATCCCCTAAACCTAAGGTAATTAATCTTGGTTGCTTCCCTGTTTTAATCCATTGGCTCTGTATTTTTTTCTCTTCATCAAAAACCTCCATCAACACATAGACTTGGGGCATGTTAATGCTAAAAGTTGCTTTCTCGGTTTGTAAAATCTGCGTTCGGTCTACCGTTAGCCAATTGTTGATTTTTTGGGCAATTGCTGGTTTATGGATATAATAAAAATCGAAAACACGACTTACAGTATCTCCATCAACAGATTTAGCTTTAATCTCTATCTGATAGTCCCCAGTTTCTAGGTTGCTTATTTTATCGAATTTCAGCGTAAAAGCAGAAGAATCACCATTCATTGTAAGCGACTCAATCCTAATCGAGTTTGATGATTTTTCGGTATCTCCAATTGGCGCTACATCTGGAAAATGTTTTTGGTAATCTTTTAACGAAATAAACGAACTATCTACTTTTTTAAACAACCTAGTTTTTGAATACAATTTTTTAGGTTCTAATTTACTTAGCGAAGCCTCAATGTTTCCATTAACCGGATGAAAGCTCAAGTTTTTTAAGCTTATTTTAAACGGTTTAGCATCAATTTTCGTGACTTTAGAGGGGATTTCTGCATAAATAAAAATATTGTTCTTCTTTACACGAGTGTGAGCACTTTTAATCTGTGTTTCTCCATTTTCATCGGTCACGGTTACGGCTAAGCTATAGTTGATCAATTGCTTTTCTATCGGAACTCTAACAAAATGAGAAGCCAAAAAGCTCACTTTAAACTCTCCATTACCGTCAGTCAAAACGGTAGCTGCTTTCAAAAGTTGCTGGCCAAAGTTTGATTGTTCAAAGTTGGGAATGTAGTTTAAAGACCGATTCAAAACATACGCTACTTTTGCATTTGGCAAGGCGTAACCATTATAAGCCAGTACTTTTCCTTTAAAAGTTACACTGTCATTTAAGTTGTAGGTTTGCTTTTCTGGTATTAAACTAACTTCAAAATTTGGTCTTTTATATTCTTCTAACAATACGCTACCCGCATCGTTATCATTAACTTCAAACCTTATTCTACCGTTTAAAACTTGTTGCGGAATAACAAAACTCCCCTCAAAACTTCCAAACTCGTTGGTGATGGATTTCATGTCGGCTAATTTGGTTCCGTCCTGAGATTTGGCATGAAACTCCACCACAGAATTGCTTGCAAGCTTTGCTTTTTCCGCTCTTTTATCAAAACAGATCCCTTTAAAATAAACGGTTTGCCCGGGGCGGTAAATAGCCCTATCTGTGTAAACTACAGAACTGTTTTTGTCTGCTACCAACTGTGTTTTATAATTCCTTTTGTTAAACGATATTCTTTCCTGGTTTAGGGTGTCTTTTTTATAGATGATCTTTAGGTCCAGATAATCGTATCTATCTACTACTTTTGGAGTTATTACGAATAAACCATCATTCACTTCCGCAACAGCATTCACAACTTTTTCCATCTTTTTTGTAAGCCTACTATACCCCAAAGCAGCGATTTCCGCATTTTTAATAGGCTTTCCAGATTGTCTTTCCTGAACGATGAAGGTATTTTTGTTGTATTTATTTTGCGTAGAACTAATAATGGAAATATTGCTAACCTTTAGATAGGTTGTGCTGTGTTTTTCTTGAGACGAACTGTATTCATTCAGTATATAATAATCACCCGTTGGCAGTGCATCCAGTTTAAACTCGTAGATATGGTTCTGGTAATCTGTAAATTCTGATAGGTTTAAAGTATCAATCCTATAAACCTGTTTGTTTCTTAATTTAATAAATACACTATCTGCATGCTGGGTTACGAAATTAAAATTATTAGTCTTTAATGCGCCAATTTCGTTATCATTTATTTTATAGATTTCTAAAACCAGCTTTTTTGCATTCTTATGATTCACTAATCCTAAAACAGCCTGATCTGGCGTATTTATCTCTTCAAAGGTTAAGTCCGCTTTTACCTCCTCAATGGCTTTTATACCATTTTTTGCAATTATCGTATAAGCTGAATCTAATGTCAGCTCTTTTAATTGCTGGTAATAATCAAATGCCTTAATTTTCTCGGCCTTATTGTAATAATACTGCGCAAGCTTTGCCGTAGCTTCAGATGCAATACCATTTAACTTTGTTTGCCCAGCTAATTCTCCCAACCTTTTTATATACAAACTGTCTTTATTATAGATATTGGTGTTTTTATAAATAAAATCCAGCTTTCTCAGTTCCAAATCTGCTACCGCTTCTTCGTTATGATTTGCTAAATGAAAAGCAGTAGCTTGCTGAATCAGCTTTAAACCTTTTAAATAGTTGTGGTTTGCCTGTTCGTCGGTCAAATTAATTTGTATAAACCCAATAGTTGGTTTAAATAAATCTGGATTAAAAAGCAAAAACAGCGGTTTGGGTTGATTGATAGTCGCATTATAGCTTAAATAATAATCTAAAGCTCTGTTAAGCAACAAGTCGTAAAGCGTTGGCCGATATTTTCTGGTGGTTTGGTCACCAATTAAAACAGCATCGTAATTACCTATTGGAATGCGCTGTAATTCTTTAAGATTATTTAATGAAGCTTGATATAAATAGCCTGTCTCTTCTAATAGTTTGATAGTTCCCCAAAAAGTAAAATCTGTGTTTTGGATAGCTAAATCACTTCGTTGACTTATTTTATACCGATTTTGATTGTAGTATTTATTATAAATCTCGGCTTCAAAAGATTGTAAAATATTTCTTGTTGGGAATGCTGCAACTTTAATCTCTTGGTTTAAACTGCTGATGATTTTTGCAATGGCATCTTCCTGCAAATAGCTGATGAACTTAATCTTATAAACGGTACACTTCAGAAATAAGGTTTCATTGGCTTCCTTTTTAGCCAAAGCTTGTAGCTTTTCCACTTTCGCTAAGGCCGCCTGTGGTTGACCGATACTTTCTAAAGAATCTATGCTATAAAAAACATCGTTAAAGTTAGTTTGTGCAAAAACCGGCTTTGAAGCACAGTAAAAAAAGAATAGTAAGATATATAGCTTTTTCATAGGTTCTTTTTTGGTTTTCTTTGGTCATGAAAATCTCACGACTTTAAGAGAAGATGCATTTTTGTTGCTTATTCCACATTGAGGTATCGGATTTTTTCTAAATCACTCCTATACTTTGAACGTAAGGCTTCGGATATATTCGGAGTGTTGATTACTTCCCGCTGTAATTTCTCGGCTTCAGCAGAAAAGCCAGATAGGTAAAGTAGTTGCGCTAACGTTGCTTTTGCTCTGTAAAAGTGTGGCGACAATAAAAGTGTATGCCGACAATAATTTATCCCTTTATTCAGATAGAATGGATCTCTAATATGGTATTTAACAATTTGATTTGCCCCGTAATATAGTCTATCTGGAAAATAATCTTTACTCCCTACGGTTACGATACTGCCGTTTTTAACACCACTCTTCACCATTTCATTTTTTCTTTTTTCAGCTAATTTAGCTTCATATTTTTTAGATGAATCTGGTGTAACCAGCAGGTATTTATCATAGTACTTGCATAAATAAATCAAGAAGTTTGAGGTATCTTTTGTGCTTCTGTAATAGTTCATCATCACCCATGGGCTGTATATTTCCTTATCATAATCGTTTTTATTATACCTGTACTGATAGGATCTGGCCACGTTTTGGATCATTTTTAAATTTCTTGTTTCTGTAGCGTAGGCGATGGAATTTGTTAATGCCCTTTTATCAAACCGAGGGGAATAATTAGAGTATTCTTTCTTATAAATAGCATTATATAACTCTTTATGGGTAACCGCCTTCTTACTTGCTAAGCCACTGTAAAATGGTCCTGCCCGCATAATCAAAAGTAATATTTCTGAATTTTCAGTATCTGCTTCATCCATTTCAGTAGCAAATTTTTCTATCAATTCGCCGTTATCGTATTGCTTCAATTGTAATTTTAGCCCGATAAAATCTTTTAATTCTTTTTTTGTGATTGTATTTTGCGCTAATTTGTCCTTATAAAATTTCAGATGACTCAATTTTTTGGCTTTTTCCAAAGCACTGTCCCTCATTAATTCAAAGTCTTTCACCAGTTTATTCACACCGAAACTGCTGTGTAGCAAATTACTATCGGCATCAAAAATATAGTAAGCAGGCAGTATTTTAGGCAATTGCTTTTTAAATAAAAAGCTGGTTAAGCTATCGCCAATAGAAATACGGAAACATCTGAAATTTTGGCTCAAAAACGTGGCAGTTTCTTTATTTGTAAGCGAAGAATAGCTTCTAATTTTTTTGACCTTAACCTTATTATAATCAGATAACTGAAGTTCAATAAAAACAAGTTTTTTGCTGTTCTTTAATTTTAAAAAATCAACAGTTCCTGATGTGTCAATTTGCGCAAATGCCGAAAAGCATAAAAAACAAACAACAACAAGCAGGTAGTGTTTTTTCATTTGATGAAGATACCTTTTTTGAAAATAAAAAAGCTTTTAAATGATGTTTAATTTATTTGTCTAATATTATTGTATTTTCGCGTCATGTACAACAAAAGTGAGATTGAAGAGAAAATTGCTGAGTTTTTGTTGCAAATTAAAGCAATTAAATTACAACCAACCGCCCCTTTCACATGGGCATCAGGGTGGAAATCACCCATTTATTGCGACAACCGTATCACGCTATCACATCCATCTATCCGAACTTATATCAGACAGAAACTTGCTGAGCTGGTACAGGAAGAATACGGATCATGCAGTGTAGTTGCCGGTGTTGCAACAGCAGGAATACCTCAAGGTGCTTTGGTAGCGCAAGATTTAGGTTTACCTTTTATATACGTAAGATCAAAAGCCAAAGAACATGGCACCCAAAGTTTAATTGAGGGCGAAATCAATCCCGGACAGCGTGTGGTTGTAGTAGAAGATTTAATTTCTACAGGCAAAAGTAGCATACAGGCTGTTCATGCTTTACGCGAAGCAGGTTATGAGGTAGCTGGCTTAGTTGCCATTTTTTCTTACGGATTTGATATCGCTACAGAAAACTTTGCTGAAGCTAAATGTAGGTTTGCAACTTTATCCAACTACAGCGCACTAATTGAATATGCTGCTGAACATAACTTTATTCAGAAAAATGATATTGAGCTACTGAGCGACTGGAGAAAAAATCCTGCAACTTGGGGTCAGTAAACAAAATATAATAACCATGACAACTTTCGAAAGTAGCGTAAGCATTGCACAACCGATAGAAAAAGTTTATGCTTTTTTAAGCGATTTAAACAACCATCAGCAATTGATGCCCGAAAATATCTATAACTGGAGCAGTACTGCAGATGAAGCAAAATTCACCATACAAAACATGGCGAAATTGGCGTTAAAAGTAAGTTCGAGAGTTGAGAATTCGGAAATATCAATAGACCCATCAGAAGAAGCACCTTTTGCTTTAAATATGAAATGGTTAGTTGTTACAGATGTTAACGGCACTACTGCCAAACTAATTGTATCGGCAGAACTTAATATGATGATGAAAATGATGGCCAGTGGCCCGTTACAAAAACTGGTAGATCATCAAACAAGTGCTTTAGAAAAAGCATTGGCATAAAGCAAATGGGGATTAAGAATCTTCGGTCTTTTAAATCTTCTGATGTTCTTAATCTTCACTCCTTATTTCAAATTTTATTTTCTTTTCAATATTCATCAAAAGTTCATGCAATCCGGCAGATTGTAGAGCTCCTTATATTTTCTGCAAAGGTTATCCGTATAAAAATCAGATTTAAGAACTAATTTTACATTCGTTCCCTTTCCAGCTGTTCTCGCATATGATTGTTTAGGTTTTCTACGTTTTTTGGAACGCTCTCTTCAGTTGCAGTGGTTTTATATCTTATAATTTTTTAAAGCAATTGGATATCTAATTTACTCATATACAATATCGACGAGAACAAAACAAACAACTGAAATTTCGTCAGCAAAAAACCAAGCCCCTAAGACAAAAAGTCACTATCGCTCAACCTATTAAGACATTCGTCACTTTTATTGACTAAACCCTTATTTGGTTATATTTTTGTTGCCACTCTACCCGAGGAACAATATTATGAACTTTAACAATTTTACAATCAAAGCGCAGGAAGCTGTTCAAAAAGCTTCTGAAATTACGCAGGGTTTTCAGCAACAAGCTATTGAACCCGCACATATTTTAAAAGGTTTGTTATCTGTTGATGAAAATGTAGTCGGCTATATTCTTAAAAAACTAAACGTAAATATTAACCGGCTTAACTCATCGCTTGACGAGCAGATTAACACTTACCCAAAAGTTAGCGGTACGGAAGTTTACCTTTCTTCATCTTCAAATTCGGTTTTACAAAAAGCCACAGGCTATTTAAAAGAATTTAAAGATGAGTTTGTGTCGGTAGAACATCTCCTTTTGGGGATTTTAGAGGCAGGCGACAAAACTTCATCTCTTTTAAAAGATCAAGGTGTTACCGAAAAAGACTTAAAGAAAGCAATTAAAGATTTACGTGGCGATGCAAAAGTGACCGACCAAAACGCGGAAGCGAGTTATCAAGCACTAAACAAATATGCTCGTAATTTAAACGAATACGCCGAATCGGGCAAACTAGACCCAGTAATTGGTCGTGATGAAGAAATCAGAAGGGTAATCCAGATTTTATCTCGTCGTACTAAAAACAATCCAATCTTAATTGGTGAACCTGGCGTAGGTAAAACCGCTATTGCAGAAGGAATTGCTTTTAGAATCATTAAAGGTGATGTGCCCGAAAATTTAAAATCCAAAACGGTTTACTCTTTAGACATGGGCGCTTTAATTGCCGGTGCAAAATACAAAGGTGAGTTTGAAGAACGTTTAAAAGCTGTTGTAAAAGAAGTTGCCGATAGTGATGGTGATTTGATTTTATTCATCGATGAAATTCACACTTTGGTTGGTGCCGGTGGCGGCGAAGGTGCTATGGATGCGGCAAACATCCTAAAACCTGCTTTGGCCCGTGGCGAACTAAGAGCAATTGGTGCCACAACACTCAATGAATACCAAAAATATTTAGAAAAAGATAAAGCTTTGGAGCGTAGGTTCCAGAAAGTAATGGTGGAAGAGCCGGATACCGCCGATGCTATTTCTATTTTACGTGGCTTAAAAGAACGTTACGAAACTCACCACAAGGTTAGGATTAAAGATGAAGCCATTATTGCAGCGGTTGAACTTTCTCAACGCTATATATCCGATAGATTCTTACCAGATAAAGCCATTGATTTAATGGACGAAGCCGCATCTAAACTTAGGATGGAAATGGACTCTGTGCCAGAGGCAGTGGACGAGCTTGACCGTAAAATTATGCAGTTAGAAATTGAACGTGAAGCAATTAAACGCGAAAAAGACGAGCGAAAAGTAGAGGATTTATCTAAAGAAATTGCCGATTTATCTTCTGAACGTGATGAGCTGAAAGCAAAATGGCAAGGCGAAAAAGATTTAGTTGACGGTTTAAATTCGAAAATTGAGAAAATTGAGGATTTAAAACAAGAAGCTGACCAAGCCGAAAGAGCTGGGGATTACGGAAAAGTAGCTGAGATCCGTTACGGAAGAATTAAGGAAACACAAGAAGAAGTCGAAAAACTCAAAACCGAACTCCACAGCAAAACTTCTGACAGCAGAATGCTTAAAGAAGAAGTTACTGCTGAAGACATTGCTGGCGTTGTTGCCCGTTGGACAGGTATTCCGGTCAATAAATTAGTGGCTAGTGAGCGTGAAAAACTATTAACGCTAGAAGCCGAATTACATAAAAGAGTTGCCGGACAGCATGAAGCAATTGAGGCTTTAGCCGATGCAATAAGACGCTCTAGGGCTGGTTTAAATGACCAAAGAAAGCCAATTGGGTCATTTATATTTTTAGGAACAACAGGTGTGGGCAAAACCGAACTGGCAAAAGCTTTAGCTGAGTTTTTATTCAACGACGAACATAGTATGGTGCGTATTGATATGAGTGAATATCAGGAACGCCACTCCGTAAGTAGATTGATTGGTGCGCCTCCGGGGTATGTTGGTTATGATGAAGGCGGACAGTTAACAGAGGCGGTTCGTAGAAAACCTTATTCTGTGATATTGTTGGATGAAATTGAAAAAGCGCATCCGGATGTGTTTAACATTTTATTGCAGGTTTTAGATGATGGACGATTGACGGATAATAAAGGTAGAATGGTGAATTTCAAAAACACAATCATTATTATGACGTCCAATATTGGTTCCCATTTGATTCAGGAAAACTTTAGTCTGTTGGTTGATGATAACCGAGACGAAGTAATCGCAAAAACCAAGAATGAAGTTTTTGAATTACTTAAAAAAACCATCCGTCCTGAATTTTTAAACCGGATTGACGAGGTAATCATGTTTACTCCATTGAACCGCGATGAAATTAGAGATATTGTAAAACTACAGTTTGTGGGTGTACAAAAATCGCTTGCAGAAATGGGAATATCCATTGAAGCATCTGAAGAAGCTTTAGATTGGCTGGCGGAGTTAGGTTACGATCCGCAATTTGGGGCTCGCCCTTTAAAAAGAGTAGTACAAAAAAGAATTTTGAATGAACTGTCTAAACAGATTTTAGCCGGAACGGTTGACCGTGACAGCAAAATTAAAATAGATGTATTTGATAAAAACTTCGTTTTTTTGAATACTCAATCTGGGGCGGATAAAAAATATGTACAGCCAAAAGATTAACTTTTTTATTTACAAAACGTAATAAAAATTCATATCATTATAAGCCATCCCAGAATTCAGGGATGGCTTTTCTGTTTACCAACTTTTGATTAAGAATTAACAGTACTCCAGATTGCCGAAAGAACATTTACAATCTGGTTTATCGATTATTAAACACAAAAAAATCTCAACCAGAATATTTTAAAAATCTCACAGATATCACAGAATTCGCCAACAATTCATAATAAAAATATAATTTCAGGGTGCATAATAAATAGAATTCAAAACCTGGAAACCCCAATATTAGGAAATAAGCTTAGGTAACAAGTTGCACCATCCTAATTACTATTTTTCACCAATCTCTTTATAAAACAAGCATTATGTATAACATTATTTATTGTAAAATATTTGCTTTTTAAAGTTTTATACAATAATTTGGTAACGTAATGGTTACAGAGTATTATCAACCGTGTAAATCGTCTATTGACAATGAGCTTCTCATTTCTATTAGAAATGATGACCGGTTTGCATTTAATACAATTTATAATCAATACTGGTCAAAACTTTATTTATTTGCGTACAATATTTTAAGAAATCGCGAAGCTGCCGAAGATATTGTTCAAGACATTTTCATTCAACTTTGGCAAAAAAGAGCCGACGTTCACATCGATAACCTACAAAACTATTTATACACTGCGGTTCGGTATCAAGTATTCAGATCAATTAGAGATGGAAAAAACCGTACGAATTTGCTTGAGCGATTCCTAAAGTTTAGTCCACAAGTTGAGATAGAAAGCGTACTCTTCGAAAAGGAAATAAACCAACGTTTGGATGAAAGTATCGCACTTTTACCTGCTCGGTGTAAAGAAATATTTACGCTTAGCAGAAAAGAACATTTATCTATAAAAGAAATTTCTAAAAGATTAGAGATTAGCCCTAAAACTATCGAAAACCAGATTACTATAGCAATACGTCGCGTCCGAGCTAATATGACTGATCTTTTCACTTGGCTTGTGTTCTTAATTTACTATTGCCTTTAAAACTTCTAATTTATTTTTGTACTTCTTTGGGGGCAAATGTATTTTTACGGTACATACTGTTAAAAGCAATACTATTTTGACAGAAGAAAAATTCAAGAGTTTACTCAACAACTATTTAGAAGGAACCGCAAGCGAACAAGACCAACAAAGGTTAATTAACTTTTATGATGATATCCAAAAAGATAAATTAAGTTGGATAACTTCAGAGATGGGTGAACAAGAACAAGTTCGACAAGCTCTTCTAAATAAGATAAATGATCGCTTAGATTGTAAATCAAAAAAACTTAAAAACAAAAACCGTTGGCAACTATCTATTGCAGCTTCCTTAATTTTGCTTCTCAGCATAGGGAGTTATACATATCTTAAACTTCATCAAAAAGAAATTGCTTATCATCAAAAATCCAACGAAATCAAACCTGGTTGCAACAAAGCTATTCTAACCTTAGCTAACGGCAAAAAGATTAGCCTCGATGACAGCCATAGCGGTAAGATTGTGGAAGAGGCAGGCGTTCTCATCACCAAAACAGGTGAAGGAAAACTGGTTTATAATGTTGTTACTAGTAAAGCGCTACCTGCCGATGTTGCGATTACTTATAATACAATAAGCACCCCAAAAGGTGGGCAATATCAAATTGATTTGCCTGATGGTACAAAAGTGTGGTTAAACGCAGCATCTTCATTAAAATATCCCATTCAATTTAAAACTAATGAAAGGATAGTTGAATTATCAGGAGAAGGGTATTTTGAAGTGGCCAAAGATAAAAGCAGACCATTTAAGGTGATTACCGCTATGCAACAAGTAGAAGTTTTAGGAACTCATTTTAACATCAATTCTTACAGCGACGAGCCATCGGTAAAAACTACTTTATTAGAAGGCAAAGTCAGCGTATTTCCACTATACACGAACAAAAAGAAAGGAAATCCTGATACCCAACATGCCATATTGAAACCCAACCAGCAATCTGTTATGATTGACCAACAAATTAAAGTTTTAGCTATTGATGCTCAAACTGTTATAGACTGGAGAAATGGGGAGTTTATATTCAATGACGAACCTATTAAAACAGCGATGAGAAAATTAGCCCGTTGGTACGATGTGGATGTTGTTTACGAGGGTAATTTTGACGACATCTATTTCGGTGGATCTTTTTCCAAGTTTGTCAACCTCAATGAGTCTGTTAAAATATTAGAATCTACCAATAAATTACGATGCAAAATCATAGGAAGGAGGGTTTACATGAAGAGATAAGATGCACTTCCATCTGTGTAGCCCACAAAAAAACCGGAAGTGTTAGCGCACTTCCGGCAATCAATAAAATGGACCCTACAGCAATACCTAATCGAAATTACTAACCAAACCAATATAGTCTAGTTTGTAAAGGCTATACTTTATTAATCCAAATTATTCAAATGTATGAAAATTTATAATTTTAATTTATATGAACTTCTCCATATAAAGGGTAAAATTTTACTGACTATGAAGTTTATACTCATCCTGTTTTTAACCAGCATTTTACAGGTAAACGCTGCAAGTTATGCGCAAAAGAATATCAAACTTTCAGAAAAAAACGCACCCTTAACAAAGATTTTAAAATCCATTAAATCACAAAGTGGTTATAATGTGTTTTTTATCCAAAGCGATCTTAATAAGGCGAATCCTGTAACTATTGAAATTAAAGACGCCTCATTAGACGAAGTCCTCAAATTGTGTTTTTTTAATCAGCCTTTAAATTATACGATAGAGGCTAAAACGATTATCATCAAAGAAAAGCTAACTGAAAGTTTAGAAAAAGCAGATCCAATTAAAATTTCGGGTACAATTAGAGATGGTGCTGGTCTGCCTATTCCTGGCGTTGCGGTTAAGATTGTAGGAAAAAAAAGAGCAACAGTGACCAATACTTTGGGGAAGTATTCGATTGAAGTTGAACTTAGAGATTTGTTAGAGTTTTCTTATTTAGGTTATACTTCAAGGACCATAGAGGTTACTGGAATCGGGAGTATAGATGTAATCTTAGAACCAGCCGAGGCTAACAAATTAGATGAAATAGCCGTGGTTGGTTATGGAAAGCAGAAGAAAATAAGTGTGGTTGGAGCATTAACAACCATTAAACCCGAAGAATTAAGAATTCCGACCAGTAATTTATCGAATGCCTTAGCAGGAAAATTAGCTGGAGTTATTGCTTTCCAGCGTTCTGGAGAGCCAGGTGCCGACGGTGCTTCTTTTTACATTAGAGGTATTTCTACCTTTAGTGGTGCTACTAGTCCATTAATTGTTTTAGATGGAGTGGCAGTTAGTCAAGGTGATTTAAACGCTTTGGCTCCAGAGGTCATCGAAAGCTTCTCTATTTTAAAGGATGCCACTGCAACTGCGATTTATGGCTCGAGAGGAGCAAATGGGGTAATGATTGTAACTACCAAAACCGGAAAAGATTTAGAGCGTCCGCGGATAAATTTGAGAATAGAAAATTCGATTTCTGCACCAAGTTCTGTACCTAAATTTGTAGATGGGGCAAGATTTATGGAGCTCTATAATGAAGC
Organism: Pedobacter arcticus A12; assembly: GCF_000302595.1. GTDB lineage: Bacteria > Bacteroidota > Bacteroidia > Sphingobacteriales > Sphingobacteriaceae > Pseudopedobacter > Pseudopedobacter arcticus. Next base: position 121,455 of record NZ_JH947127.1, read on the forward strand.
AGTAATTGGGCGTGGAACTGGGGAACGTCCTTATCAACAGGACAAAATAGATGGAACTCGAGCACACCTAGATCCACTCGTTTTCCCAGACGTAAACTGGTACGATGAAATGTTCAAAGCTTCTTCTCAAAACCGTAGTGTAAATTTCAATATCCTAGGTGGGGGTAAGCGTATCGATTATTTTATGAGTGGAACCTACAACCAAGATAATGGGATGCTCAAAAAATTTGATGTGAATAGTTACGATAATAATATTTCTGTAAAAAGATACTCTTTCCAAAACAACTTAAACGCAAATTTATCAAGTACTACAAAGTTAGCTTTACGAATAAATACGCAGTTAAGAGACTATTCAGGTGCATCTAGACCAGTAAAAGACATCTTTGGCGATGCTATGAATGCGAATGGAGTAGATTTTCCAATTATTTTCCCTAATGCTACTGGTAGTAAAAGTATTCTTTTTGGAGGTAAATCGGGAGGTCGCGTAAACGGAGGCTTTATTAATCCTTTTGCTGAAATGGTTAGAGGTTATAGCAATAATTTTCAGAGTACTGTAATTGCTACTGTTGATGGTGAGCAAAAATTGGACTTTATAACCCCTGGACTATCTTTCAAAGCATTGGCCTCTTTCAAGAATTATAGTGAAACAAATACAATACGAATAAGAAATGTCAATAACTTTGAAGTCAATCCAGCTACCTTGGTTGCGGGAGCAGATGGAAAGTACACTTATGATCTCGCTCAAGTAGGGTCTACTTTAAGTGAAACGTTAGAGACTACCAATCAACCGGCAGGAAATAGAAAGCTATATTTCCAAGCATCTTTTGATTATAATAAAACTTTTGGTGTTAGACACAATGTGTCTGGTTTATTGTTATATAACCAAGAAGAGTTTAACGTAAATGCTCCTGCAGATTTTATTTCTTCTTTACCTAGACGTTCTCAAGGTATTGCAGGACGTACCACTTATTCTTATGACAATAAGTATTTAGCAGAGTTTAATTTTGGCTATAATGGTTCTGAAAGTTTTTCAAAAAACAATAGATTTGGATTTTTCCCTTCAGCAGCATTAGGATATGTGTTAAGTAGTGAACCTTTTTTAAAACCGTTAGCTAATGTGGTTAGCTTTCTTAAATTCAGAGGATCTTGGGGACTGGTTGGTAATGATCAAATCTTATTGGGCGATGGAACCCCTGCGAGATTCATTTATTTATCGGATATAGACTTACAAGGGCAACAGTTTACTACCGGAGTAAGCCAAGACTATAGCAAAAGCGGTCCACTCTATTCACGTTTTGCAAATCCTAATATTACTTGGGAAGTTGCCGAGAAGATTAATCTTGGCATGGACTTAAGCCTGTTTAGAGATTTAAATATTACTGTTGACATATTTAAGGAAAACCGTAAAAACATATTTTTGACGCGTCGGGTAATACCAGACTTCTTCGGAACCACCGGTACGACGGTTTATAGTAATTTAGGAAAAGTATTAAATAAAGGGATAGATGCCTCTGTAGATTATACACGTGAACTCTCTTCTAATTTAACCATGAGCCTTAAAGGTACTTTTACTTTAGCTAAAAACAAGGTAATTGCGAATGATGAACCTGCGTTTACAAAATACAAAAACATCTCTTCGGTGGGTTATCCAGTAAACTCTTTATTAGGCTACGAAGCCCAACGACTATTTATTGATCAAGCAGAAATAAGTCGCAGTGCTTTACAACAAATTGGTGGATTCGTACAAGCAGGAGATCTAAAATATCGAGACGTAACCAATGATATTGATGGATTAAATATGGTAAATAGCGATGACCGTATTAGAATGGGGTATCCCACAGTTCCGGAAATTGTATATGGTTTTGGACCGTCTTTTAGGTTTAAAAAGATAGATTTTTCCTTCTTTTTCCAAGGGGTAGCACATACTTCCTTCTTTATAAGTGGTTTTCATCCATTCGGAACTAGCGATCAACGTAACGTTTTAAGATTTGTAGAGGCAGACCATTGGAGTCCCGAAAACCCAAATATCTACGCCGCTTATCCTCGTCTAAGTAAATTAGATAATCCTAATAACACAACAAACTCTTCTTTTTGGTTAAGGAATGGTTCATTTTTAAAACTAAGAAATGTAGAGTTAGGTTATACTCATAAATTTTTACGGGTTTATGTGAGTGGCTTAAATGTACTTACTTTTTCTAAGTTTAAAGAGTGGGATCCTGAACAAGGCGGAGGTAATGGATTATCATACCCAACGCAACGAGTGTTTAATGTTGGACTACAAATGGGCTTTAAATAAAAAAATGATGAAGAAACTAAAATATATTTTATTGATCGTGGTATGTTTTACCATACCCAATGTTGGATGTCAAAATTTTCTGGACGTTGTGCCAGACGAAAGACCAACAGAAGCGGATGCATTTAAAGATGAATTTGCAGCAGAAAACTTCCTGTATTCTTGTTACTCGTCTCTACCAACACCGAGGGTTGGACAGAATGCAATAGATTTAATGACTACAGACGAAGTGGTTACCGCATTTGAACATGAAACTTTTGCAAGATTCCCAAAAGGGACTTTCACTGCTTCAACACCAGTAATTTCTTATTGGGCTACCCTTTATAAAGGAATAAGACAATGTTATATCTTAATTAACAATATAGATCAGGCTCCGGGATTAACAACCGAAAATAAAGCGCTATATAAAGCAGAAGCTAAATTTTTAGTCGCTTATTATCATTTCTTATTGGTGCGCATGTATGGGCCGGTGGTTATCGTAAAAGAAGTAAAAGACATAGAATCTGATGCAAGTACTTACGATGCCCGTTCTAAATATGACGATTGCGTAAAATTTATATGCGATATGTTTGATGAGGCAGCAAGCAATTTACCGCCAAAGCAAACGGGTTCTGCATATGGAAGAGCAACAAGCACAGCTGCAAAAGCAATTAAAGCAAGAATGTTGTTATATGCAGCTTCTCCTCTTTTCAACGGTGGTGGTGGACTTGCTACAAGCTTTTATACTGATTTTAAAGACAAAGCAGGTGTTCAGTTAATTCCTACAACCTTTGATAAAGAGAAATGGAAAAAAGCTGCAGATGCAGCTAAAGAAGCAATTGATTTTGCCGAGTCTCAGGGTTACGCTTTATATAAAAACTCAGTGGTTCCAGGCTTACCGTCCAATCCAATTGAAAAAGATCTACGTTATACCTATATAGATAAGACTTCTACAGAAATCATTTGGGCGGACACCAGACGAGAAGGAATTTATGATTTTCAAAATAAATCTACGCCTTTCCTTAATGCTGGTGCTTATAATGGTGTTGCACCAACATTGTCAATTATCGAGCAATTTTATACAGAAAACGGTTTACCAATTGATAAAGATCCAAGTTTTGGTTACGCTAACCGTTATGGCATTGGTGTTTCTCCATTCGGAGGCACCACTTTAAATTTAAACTTGAAACGAGAACCTAGGTTTAAAGCATGGATTGCGTATCACAATAGCAATTATGAGATTCAAAGACCTGGTGTTGAGTTTGTAAAAGTTCTCTTCAGGAAAAATGATAACTGTGGTATAAAAACTAGAAGTAACAATTATTCTCCAACAGGTTATCTGAATAAAAAAGGAGTTAACCCACAATTTGGATCGGGACAGGCACAAGAACTGCAACCTACTGTATCAGAATCCTATCCATGGCCAGTAGTAAGGTTAGCCGAACTATACCTAGACTATGCAGAAGCTTTGATCGAATATGGGGTGGATTTGGGTACTGCAAAAACTTATATCGACAAGGTCCGTGTTCGGGCGGGTATTCCTACCATCGATGCTGCATGGACTCCAATAGGAGGCGCCAACGATTTGGCAACTTTACGTTCAATTGTTCGCCAAGAACGTACCATTGAATTCTATTTAGAAAATCAACGTTTTTGGGATTTACGACGATGGATGATTGCAGAACCTTATTTAGGCGTAAAAGCAAAAGGAATGAATATACAGGGCACTTCTGATGCCACCTTTTTTACCGTCACAGAAGTAATATTCCCTAGAGCATTTCGCTCTCCTGCATTTTACCTAATGCCCATTCCAATTGGGGAAATTAATAAAGATGAAACTCTAGTACAAAACCCAGGATATTAATTAAAAAAAACAATGATTAATCAGGAGTTTCTTCATAAGGCAAACTGAATAAAGCTCCTGATTAATTTTTAACCAATAAAAACCAAATTGTATTCCAATGAAAAAAATATTATTCTTATTTTTTGTAGCACTTGCGTTTGCGGCCTGCAAAAAAGAATCAAACCAAATAAAAGCACCCTCAACAATCTCTGACCTTGATGTACAACCCACAGTAGGTGGCGCTATACTCAGTTGGGCGGTACCTGCTGATAGTAATTACACTTATTTGGAAGTGAGTTACATGAAAAATGGAAAAAAAATCACAACTAATGTGAGCAAATACACAAACTCCATAGAAATTACTGGTTTACTCAATAAACTCGACTATACTTTTGAAGTAAGGCCTGTTAATAACAACGGAGAAGCTATTGCATATAGTGATATATTAACCACTAGCTCCGTAAAACCGATTAGAAGACCCATACAAACTGCCTATATAAAATTAGCTATTACAAACGCACTAATTGACACTTATACTCAAGAAACAAGTGAAGGCCCAAAGAGTAACTTGGTTGATGGCACAATAACCAGTTCAAATTATTGGCATTCGGCTTGGTCTGACGGTGTAGCACCACTGCCTCATTGGATTAAACTTTCCTTACCTGTTGCAACTGATTTCACTCGGTTCAGCTACGTATTTAGACAAAACACAACTATAAGCGGTAGACCTACACAGATTGCCTTAGAAACCAGTACAGATGGCATAACTTGGACTCGAGTTTGGACTTCACCAGCAGGGCTTTCAGTAGGTACAGCTTCCGTAATATCTGCAGAGAACATACTTACTTTTGATCAAACTTATAACTCTAAATATTTCAGAGTGATGTTCTTAGCAACTCAAGGAAACACCACATTTGTTACTTTAAGCGAAGTTTCCTTCTACAGAGCCCAGTTAACAGATTTAGAGCTAGAAGCAGAGAAAACCTACTGAAATCAATACTCATAATTCAAGGGCAGGAATTTACCTGTCCTTTTTTAATCTCACCTATTATGAAAAAAATTCTCTATGCATTCGCTTTGTGCGCTTTAGTCGCATGCGGAAAAAAAGACATTTTACCAACTCCCACTCCAGCGCCACCTACCCCGGAACCACCAGTTAATACCCTATCTAGGGTTTCTGGCCCAAGTTCCGGAACTTTCTCTTCAGATCGACAATACAATTTAAACCTAGTTTATTTTGTACCGGCAGATGTCAACCCCATAAATGACTACCAAAAAAGATTAAGTGAGTTAATGCTTTGGACCAGAGACTGGTACAAAACTCAAATGGGTTTAAACGGTTATGGATCACAAACATTCGGTTTATTTATGAATAGTGCTAAAACTAGGGTTAGAATCACCACAATTTACGGAACAAAAAACAAATACGAATACCCTTATAATGGAGGGCAGAACCCGATGATGGCTGAAATTAATTCATATTTTGCCACTCATCCTGCCGAAAAAACTAGTGACCATACTTTAGTTATTATTCCGAGATACTCAATAGGCAGTAACGGGACACCCAGCGGTGGACCATTTTTCGGTTTAGGTAAATGGTGTTTTGCACTCGATTACGAGGGAATGAATATCACAAACCTTGGCAAAACCAATGCGGAAGGTAATTTATTTAGCGTATGGTTTGGAGGGCTCGTTCATGAGTTAGGACATGGTTTAAACTTACCGCATGATCGCCAGAAAGTGTCTGAAAATACAGATCCTAATAAGGGTATGTCTTTAATGTGGGCAGGTAATGGTACGCTTGGTATAAGTCCAACTTTTTTAACCGCCACAGATGCCGCTATTTTACATGTAAATCAGATTTTCAATACAGGTACAAACTCCTACTATGGAGCGGTTACTGGAGGGATTACAAAAATAAAAGCCGAATATGTGGTTGCAAAGAATGCTATTGTACTCTCTGGGAAGTTCACCAGTAGCGATGACATAACGAGTATCGTATATTATAACGATCCTAACTATAATAATGAAGGCACTGGAGCAAACCGTGATTATAATGCGATAACATGGGAGTCGAAACCTATAGGTACTGATGGGTTTTACGTGGAGATTCCAATAAATGAGCTGGTGTATACCGATAACGCAACCCCTTATGAACTAAGAGTAAAATTGGTGCATAAAAACGGCAACGTTACAGAAACAGTTTACAATTATAGCTTTTCCAATAACATTCCGGTGTTAAACTTTAGTACTCGTGAAGAACTGAGTAAAACAAATTGGCAGGTAACAAGCTTTAGTTCTGAAGAAACATCTGGAGAAGGATCAGTTAATGGTAAAGCATCTACCCTTATTGATGGAAATGCAAGCACTTATTGGCATTCAAGGTGGTCCTCTAATACTGCCAGTTACCCACACTATATAGTTGTAGATATGGCGGCAAGCCAAACTGCTACCGGGGTAGCCTTAGCGCAGCGAGGAGGACTTCAAAGAGCTATAAAAGATTTTGATGTACTTACTAGTACCGATGGAGTTAATTTTTCTATGGCCGGAACCTTTGTTGCTGCAAATAGTAATGGATCTCAATATTTTGATTTTACTGCTCCTAAAACTTTTAGGTACTTTAAAATTATAGCCAAAAACGCTTGGGATGGTTTAGAATTTGCCGCCTTATCAGAAGTGGGAATGTATTAACTCTCACATGTGCTGCAAGGATTTAAAAGAGATATTCTGGAAGATAAATGTAATGTATCGTTGACTTCCGGAATATAGTAAAAAACCAACATTAAAAACATCTACCTATGTCAAACAAAACGTTTTTTTTATCACTATTTCTAATAATAGTGGGTATTAACCAAAGTATTGCCCAAACAGGCAACTACCTATTACTCGATGGTGCTAGTTATATGCGTGTAGCTAACAGTGCCACCGTAAATGTGCCAAATGCTAGTAGTTTTACCTTAACCTGTTGGGCCAACTTAACATCAGCCGATTCACGGATTATCAGCAAACGTTTAGGAGGAGCGATTTCCGCCTACGAACTAATTACCAGTGGCTCCAAACAATATGGTGCAAATATCAGCGACGCAGCGGGAGGAGTGGGTCCAGCTTTTAGTACAACAACCGTAGGAGGGGCATGGCATCATTTGGCAATGGTTATTGATAGAACCACTGGCACCTGCTCTGTTTATATTGATGGCGTTTTAGAAAAAAGTAAAACAGACACCCGTACTGTAACCGGTGATTTCGCTAATACCCAAGATCTGCTCATTGGTGTTTGGAACAACAGCGGCACCCTTGCCAAATATAGTATAGGTAAATTAGATAATATCCGGTTATGGTCAACAGCATTTACCGCATCTCAACTACAAGCTGATATGACGGCAATTGTAAATACAGCGACTACCAATTTACTTGCCGGTTGGGATTTTGAGAGTGTTTCTGGAAGTGCCGTTGCGGATATTTCTGGAAATAGTAATAAAGGTACATTATCTGGAAATGCTACTGTAGCAGCAGATGGCAATATGACCTATAGTAGTGCTTCTTTAACGCAAACCGTATTATCTTCTGGTATAGGTGCTGCAAATCAACGTGTTTTAGCAGTAAACGTGAGCACTAATGGCTCTGCGTCTCCGATCAGTCTAAGCAGTCTTACTTTTAGTATGAACGGTACAACTAATATTAGTGACGTTGACAACATTAAAGTATATTATAATAAACAAAAGGAGAAATTGGATCTAAATACGGCTATCCTTTTAGGCAGCGTTTCTCCTGCATCCGGAGATCTTACGGTTAACGGCAGCCAAGTATTAAGCTCTGGCTATAATTATTTCTTTATCACTTATGATGTAGCGGAAAATGCTACCGAAGGGAATCTTTTAGATGCCGAGGTCAAATCAATTGTTGTTGGTGGTGCTTCAAAAACTATAAGCCCTACAGCAACAGCAGGTAGCAGAACTATCTTACTGACCACAACATTGGTTTATCAGCCTGGAGACGCTATGGCAGACAGCTACCGTATTCCGGCGATTGCAACCGCAAAAGACGGTTCGCTAATTACCGCAATTGATAAAAGAAATAATTCAGATGGCGACTTAAGAAAAAATGGCAACATAGATATTACCATTAGACGAAGTACAGATAAAGGAGCAACATGGTCTGCCGCATTAACTATTGCTGGAGATGGTACTAACTACTGTTATTCAGACCCGTCACTCGTGGTAGATAAATCATCAGGTGATATCTTATGTTTATTCAACGGAAATACGAGTTACGGAGCATCAAACGCATCAGATTACGTTCATCTTTTTCAATCGCGTAGTACCGATAATGGTATTACATGGAGTGCTGCAACTGATATTACCGATCAAATATATGGTGCCAACTGTAGCAATCCAATCAGTAAAACTTGGCTAGGTTTGTTTATCAGCTCTGGAAGTCTCACGCAGTTAAATAGCGGTCGAATATTAGGCGTAATGCCTGTAAGAGAACTTTCAGGTAATACTGGAGACTTTGTATTATATACTGATGATGTAGGTTTAACTTGGAATGTTTCAACAAATAATGCAGTACCCACGTCGGGAGGAAATGGAAACGAAGCAAAAACCGTACAATTGGACGATGAATCTATATTAATGAGTATCCGAACTTACTACACTAGAAGATTTAATACATCTACTGATAATGGTGTAAGCTGGGGAACGGCATATAATAATTCATTAACCGACCCAGGATGTAATGGTGATCTTATACGCTATACTTCCGTAAAAAATGGTTATAATAAAAGTAGATTGATCCATTCCTTACCTTACAGCCCTGGCAACACTACAAGAAAAGACGTGAGTTTGTATGTCAGCTACGATGAAGGAGTTACTTGGCCGATCAGAAAAACTATCGATCCACAAGCTTCTGCGTACTCTAGCGTGTGTATTTTAAACGACGGTACTATCGGGATATTTTATGAAGATGGCGAGTATGGCGCTAGTTACAATTTATACTTTTCACGTTTAAGTTTAAAATGGCTAAGTGATGGAGCAGATATCTACGAACCTAAGGTGGAAACAAAACGCCCAACACCCAACCATTCGTTAAAACTTAATGGTACCAATAGCTATATGAGCGTAGCAAATACTACAAGTTTAAATATTACGCCAACACAAGGGTTCACATTATCTGCATGGGTAAAAATAGACCCAACGCAAACAAGTACTCAACGTATTTTCAGTAAAAGAAATGGAACGGGTAAAGGATATGAGCTTTTTACAGCTAATCAAGGTGGCAATTTCGGTAAGCTTGGCTTTAATCTAAGTTCTCCTAGTTCTGGTGGTGCTTACGGAACAACAGCAGTGAACAACAACCAATGGCACCATGTTGCAATAGTGGTAAACCCAAATGACAATACCACAAAACATTATATTGATGGTGTACTAAATAGCACCAACACTAGTGCCAATATTAGCAATATAGCTTCGGATTTTTCCAACACCGAAAACCTGCTTTTTGGTGCATATAATAATAGTGGTACACTCACTCATTTTATGAAAGGGGAAATAGATGATATCCATATATGGTCTTCTGCTTTATCTCAAACCGACATTAACACTGATTTGGGTTTAAATGTAGGTAGTCTAGCAACTAAACCCAATGATCTTATTGCTGCTTATGATTTTGAAAACATCACCACTGCATCGATTACAGACGTAACCGGAAAAAGCAATACCGGAACATTAATGGGAGGTGCAGTTTTACCTTTACATTTCTTGTCTTTTACTGGAAAATATAATGCAATTGGAGAAACTATAGCATTTAATTGGCAAACTACCAACGAAGTTAATGTAAAAGCTATTTCACTTGAGCGTACTAATGACGGAAAAAACTATACAACGATATATACCACATCGCCAAAAGGCCAAGCCTTAAATAATTATAATTTTACTCATCAACCTAATGGCGACCTACAAAACCAGGCTTACTATCGTGTTAAAATTATAGATTACAACAATAGCGTTATTTATAGCGATAACACACTTAGCTTCTTAGCAGGTCAAAATAGTAAAGAAATCACACTTTATCCTAACCCCACAACGGAAACGGTGTTTGTAAACACTACGTTAAAAGCACCAATAACTGTTTCGATTTATAATTCAAAGGGCGACTTTATAAGCAGTTCGATACATATGAGTGAAAATTTCTCAGTGGATGTATCAACACTGGCCAACGGAGTATATTTGCTGAAAGCAAGTAATAGCGTTACCAGTAAGTATATTAAGTTTATTAAAAAGTAGGATAAGGACTAGCTTACTAAAGTACTGAATTATAATTTGAGGTCGATCGTATTTCTTCCGTTCGGCCTCATTTATTTTAACTCCATTGATTCAAATGAGTGGCTTTTTTTAAGTCCTTTCAGCAAGTAGCATATTGGCTCGCTTTACCTCTTCATCTAATTCCAGTGCCGAGTTTTTTAACAGACTAATCACTTCACGTAAGTTTTCGGGATCATTTAAATCATGATCTGCCAATTGTACCAAACCTAAAATATTAGCAAGTGGTCTTCTAATCTCGTGAGAAGTAATCCACGAATATTCCTCCAACACGGTATTTCTTGCTTCTAACTGCATTGTACGTTTTTTAATCAGGTTCTCCTGATTAACCAATACCTGCTCAATCTCTAAATTTTTATCACTAATAATCTTAAAGTTATTCTCAATAATCTCCTTTTGAACTTGGGTGTCAATAGATAGCTTAATTTCCGAAAATTTAGTCACAAACAAATCTAAAATCAGCTTTGCAAATTGATTGTCAATCTGAGAAATAAATTGGTTTGTTTTTGAAGAAAAGCCAAACAATGCAGTATAAACCACTGAATTGGTCAATGGCACTAAAGAAAGCTGTTCAAAACATCTATTCTCCAGTCCAAAACCTTCAAAAGTTTTACTTAATAAATCAAAGTCAACATCGGTACAGTTTTTTAATTGTGGAATCATTGTTTCTACAGCAGTTTTTTCAAAACCTCGCAACTCCACATCTTCTCCAATGGTAACTTCTGTTTTTTGATTGATATATAAAATTTCGTAGAAATATTGATCTTTAAAAAGCAGTACTCTCCCAAAATTAAAAGGCATCAAGTATTTGATATGTTTTACCAAAACCTGAGCTAGGTCGGCAATCTCTTGACATTTAGAAATACTGGCAGCGTATTTAGAAAAAGCCTCGTATCTTAATCGTAAAGAAATTGACTCTGCATTTTCCATTTAAGCGACTTCTAAAAGCTCATTATCTACCTTGATTCCAGAAATATCTGCGATGGTTGTCGCCATATTCACAAAATCGGCTAAGCTTAACAGTTCAATTATTTCTGTACTGTTAAATCCCTCATTCTTTAAAATTAGGAGGTCCTCTTCTTTAAACGCTTGTGGATTCAATGCCGCATTTGTAATTATCTTAATTGCAGCTTTATAACTCGACGGGATAATATCATTGGTCAAGTTATCTGTTAAAATAAAATCACTTTCAGCCGTTAACACATCGCTCATGGAGTTTGCAAAAATACCATGTACCGTTGCGCAATAATTACATGCCTTCTTTTTACTGATGTTATGGATAATAATCTGCTTTAAAACATTGGGAACATCGCCAATCAGTAATGTGTTTTTCAGTTTTTCCCAGTTACCTTTTAATATCGTAGGATTTTCTCCTTGGCACTTTAGCCAATTTAAGACAAAAGGAATACCTAATGTGCGCATACTATCTTCATAGATTGCCTTTGTATCTACACAAGCATCTTCGTAATTCACTATTTTATACATTTTTGTTTTTTTTAGAGGTTAATACCCTTTTGTTTAATTTATCTTAAATATCAATAATTGCTAATTGTACTCTAAAAATCTATTATAGTTACAATTCCAACAACTCTTATTTAAACCCATAACATAAAAGCAAATGGTTTGTTTTAAACAATGCTTAACTTATATCAATAATTATTTTAAAAACATTCAGATACCATCCAGCACCCACTATATACTTGCATTAACGATAATTAAGACTTTACGGTTTGTAATAAACCAATAATTTTTTACTAAAAAAAAAAACCGATCCCGCATACCACAGACTCGTCTTTTTCTAATCACACCCGTACTTAACTATTTATGTGGCGCTTGTTCAACCTTCGTTATTTTAAATTTCTGTACACCGCTAGGCATTTCCCATTCTACAAACGAGTCTTCCAAATAACCAATCAGCGCAACTCCCATAGGCGTAAAAATTGAAATTTTATTTTCTTTCATATTAGCCTCATTTGGCATAACAACCTGAAAATTAAACTTTTTACCGCTAACGGTCTCCTCTATTTCTACAATTGAATTCAAGATAATAGCTTTAGCAGGTATATCTTCTACTTTAACAACCTTAGCGTTCTTAATCTCGTTCGCTAACTTTTCGTTATTATGTTTTGACATGTTAGAGGTCTTTAAGTGTTTCTCTAACAATAGGTGTTCTCTTTCACCAATAATTATTTGTTCTTTTACCATAGCTTATAGTAATTTAAAGTATTAAAAAAATATGAATAAGGGTTAGGCGAATTTGCCTAATGAAATTCTTAATGCCCCGGGCTTTTTTGGGGCTTGCTTAATGAAAGCCTTGTTATGATTGGAGAGGAAGTGAAAAAACTCAAAATAGCACAAGCAATAGTTGACAGAAAAGCTACCTAAGAATTTGTTTGCGTTAAATGAGATGTATTTATTTTTTTTCACGATAAAGATTTTTAATAATAACTGATAAAGGGTAAACCAATGCCCCTCACCAAAATTAAAGCGGGGCTTATATTATAAAATCCTTATTGTTTTTGAATAGGATGAAAGCGGCGATGCTCTCTCCTACCAATACAGAAACAACACATAAGACCGAAAACCTAAAACCTGTTATAGGTGTAGGAACGTTCATTACTTGATATGTTGCTTTTTTTAGATACATTTTTTACTAATATAGCTGTTTTATAGTTAAGTGCAAACTTTAAGAGAATTTTGACAGATAGATTAAATTCGGATTGGCCAATGGTGAAAATATTTTTTTGAAATGGTTATTGTGTAAAAGCATTGTTTTTTGTCTTGAGCGTTAACCCACACTTTTCTCTTACGAATCAATAAGAATAAACTCCCCCTCTAAATCCTAAAACCTGATCCTCGTCACTTTTCTCCAAATGCACTATCATTATTTTAAATGATATTTTTGCCGACCTTTGAATTATGGCTGTGATTACAAAAGAGGTATGTTACCACTGTGGTGATGAATGTTCATCTAAATTATTATTAAAAGACGAAAAAAACTTCTGCTGTAATGGTTGCCTAAATGTTTACAGTATTTTAGCTGCTGGCAACCTACAAAACTACTACAAGCTCAACAACTATCCTGGGGCTTCACAAAAAAAGGAAATTCAAGCTTTTGATTATTTAAATATACCAGAGATTACGGCCAAACTGGTTAACTATCAGGATACTGATAAAACCATTGTTACATTATACTTACCAGCAATTCATTGCAGTTCCTGCATATGGCTTTTGGAGCACCTTAACAAGCTGGATGCAGGTGTAACCGAAAGTAGAGTCGATTTTTTAAAGAAACAGATTTACCTGCAATTTAACCATAACCACACCAAGCTACAGCAAATTGCGCAACTTTTAACAAGCATTGGTTACGAACCCTTAATCAGTTTACAGGATGTTGTTAATAACGATGTTTCAAAGAAAGACCGTTTAATCCCAAAAATTGCAGTCGCCGGATTTTGCTTCGGAAATGTGATGTTATTGGCTTTCCCCGCCTATTTTGGTATTGCACCTTCTGAGAGACATTTCGGCGAGTTTTTTAGCCTATTGAGCCTTGCATTTTGTATTCCGGCAGTATTTTACTCTGGATTAGATTACTTTAAAAGAGCATACGTTTCTTTAAAGCAGGGTGTTTTAAATATCGATTTCCCTTTAGCATTAGGAATTGCAGTCTTGTTAATCAGAACCATTGCAGATTATGTTTTTAATGTTGGCGAAGGCTTTGCAGATACCTTAACCGGATTGGTATTTTTTCTTTTGATTGGCAAACTGGTACAGCAGAAAACCTATCATCATTTATCTTTTGAACGAGATTACCGTTCATTTTTCCCAGTTGCTGTCGATGTAATTAATGAGAACGGCGAGATTATACCAATAGCACTGGAAAACATTAAAGAAGGTGACCGAATTTCGGTTAAAAACCAAGAAATCATTCCTGCTGACGCCATTTTACTAAACGGAAATGCGCTCATTGATTTCAGTTTTGTTACCGGCGAATCAAAACCCATACAAAAAGTATTGGGAGAAATTATTTACGCTGGTGGCCGACAGACAGCAGGTTCTTTAGAGCTAGAAGTTATTAAACCCGTATCGCAAAGCTACCTTACCGGATTGTGGAACAATGAAAGCTTCCAAAAAGCAAACGATAATAAAACCAAAACTTTTGTGACCAAGGTGAGCCATTATTTCAGCATCATTTTGTTAAGCTTGGCAACGCTAACCTTACTGTTTTGGCTTCCATACAGCTGGCAAACTGGCTTAAATGCCTTTACCGCGATTTTAATTATTGCATGCCCCTGTGCTTTGGCTTTAAGTACGCCATTTACTATGGGTGCGGCGCTAAGCATTTTTGATAAAAATAAATTCTACCTTAAAAACACCGATGTGGTAGAACAGCTGGCTGCTATTGATACCATTGTTTTTGATAAAACAGGAACGGTAACACTTGCAGACAATAATTCGATTGAGTTTATCGGTAACGTTTTAAACGGTTTAGAAAGCAATATTATTTATAGCATATGCAAAAACTCTTCGCACCCTTTGAGCCGAAAAATATGCGGATTTCTGAACACTTCAAAAGTAATCGCAATTGAAGACTTTAAAGAAATACCTGGAAAAGGAATGCATACCATTTATCAAGGTTACGAGATTTTCATAGGAAGCACCAGCTTTGTACCGCATGCTTCTACCCGTTTGGTCGATTTTCCGCAGGTGCACATTAATATCAATGGCGAATACCTAGGTTACTTTAAAATAAACCAAAAACTGCGTCCCCAACTGGGCGAATTAATGCTTTCGCTGAGCACTAATTATCAAACCTATCTTATTTCTGGTGATGGCAACCAGGATAACAGTTTATTAAAACACTATTTTAAAAGCGAAAGCCATTTATTATACCAACAATCGCCACAGGACAAGTTAGATTTTATTGCCAAACAGCAAAGAAACGATGCCAAAGTTTTAATGATTGGCGATGGACTTAATGACGCTGGTGCCTTGCAGCAAAGTAATTCTGGAATTGCCGTTACAGACAATATCAACAACTTTACGCCAGGAAGTGACGCCATTTTAGACGGAACGTCTTTCCACCTGTTGCCAGATTTTTTAAAATTCTCAAAGGCGACGGTCAACATCATCCACCTTTCTTTTTGTATTGCCGTATGTTATAATATTATCGGGATAAGTTTTGCGATACAGGGAAAGTTGTCTCCACTAATTGCAGCTATATTAATGCCCTTAAGTACGGTGACAATTATTTTGTTTACCAGTATTAGCACCCACATCCAAGCTAAAAAACACAATCTTATATCATGACCATTATCTATTTTTTAATTGCTTGTAGTGTTGTTTTGGCAATTTGCTTTTTGGCTGCATTTTTCTGGTCGCACAACAGTGGGCAAAATAAAGATTTGTATACACCCGCAATACGGATTCTGTTTGATGATGAACTGGTAGAAGAAAAGCCGAGTAATGAAAATAACAGCGAAAAGGATAACTGATCTGCGAAGTGGATCAAAATTCCGTTATTTTGAATTAGGTATGAGGAGACTTGCCATGGCACCCTCGAACACCTGTGAAAATCTAAAAACCTTTAACTAAATCTGGTCTTTACCTTGATGAACCAAGCGGATGCAGATCAACTTGGAGGGCTCTCCTATCATCGAAATGAACTAGGTGGATGAGATTCACTCACTTCCTAACCTCGCTTCATAAGCCAACATCCGCAAAATATTAAAAAATATAACCTAGGTCATATTTCAACACTTTTTATATCATTTTTTTAATAAAGGCATAGCTATACTTTTATTGACAAGAAAAAACATATAAAAATCATGAAGAAACTTAAACTATTAATCACCGTGTTCACTTTTTCTGCTGGTGTCGCGTTTTTTAGCGCTTGTGGAGGAAGTGACACAAATGCAGACGAAAGCGGTTCTGCAAATACAGTTACTGAAGAAACGGCTGTGGCTGATGAAGAACTTGACCCAGATGCAAAAAGCGATAGCAAGGGTGTTGGAAAATTCACCAACGTAGAAGTTGGCGCCACCATCGATAAAGCAATGGCAGCCAAAGGTCAAGCTATATTCGAAGGCAAATGTACCGCTTGCCACAAAACCACCGACGAAAAAGTAGTTGGACCCGGTTTAAAAAACATTACCAACCTACGTACTCCAGAGTGGATCATGAACATGATCACCAACCCCGAAGAAATGACCAAGAAAGATCCAGTTGCTAAAGCTTTGTTTGAGAAGCATTTGGTACAGATGACTTTCCAAAACGTTTCTGATGACGAGACTCGTCAGATTTACGAGTTTCTGCGCCAGAATGATAAGAACTAAACGACTATTAACAATAAAAACAAAGCAATGGATTTACTATCAAAAAAATCACTACTTCTGTTACTCGCAACCCCCTATTTTTTAGCCGTTGGCTGTAAACCGGGTAAGGTAGCTGAAACAACAGATACAGATGCTGCAAAAAAAGTTTATGTGGCACCTGGTAAACACGATGAGCTTTACATGTTCGCTTCTGGAGGTTTCAGTGGCCAACTAGCGGCTTACGGAATTCCGTCAGGACGACTGTTAAAAGTTATTCCTGTTTTCGCACAAGATCCTGAAAACGGATGGGGCTACAATGAGAATACCAAGCCAATGTTGAACACCTCACACGGTTTTATTCCTTGGGATGATGCTCACCACCCAGAGTTGAGTAAAACAAATGGAGAAGATGACGGTAGATGGATTTTCATCAACGGTAACAATACACCGCGTATTGCCCGTATCGATTTGGCAACATTTAAAACGGTTGAAATTATTGAACTGCCAAACTCTGCAGGTAACCACGCATCTCCTTTCTGTACAGAAAACACCGAATACTTAGTAGGTAACACGCGTTTCTCTATTCCAGAAGAAGGAAAAGATGACGTTGCTATTGATACTTACAAAGAAAATTTCCAAGGAAACGTATCTTTTGTAAGTGTTGATAAAAACACCGGAGGGATGAAGGTCGCTTTCCAGATTAGAGTACCAGGTTTCAATTATGATCTTGCGCATGCTGGTAAAGGTCCATCAGGAGATTGGATGTTCTTCACCACTTATAACACTGAACAAGCTCACACTCTACTAGAGGTTAACGCCAGTCAAAAAGATAAAGATTTTATCATGGCATTAAACTGGAGAAAAGCTGAAGCGTTGATCAAAGCAGGTAAAGGAAAGAAAACTGCAGCTACGTACGCACATAACGTGTTGGACGAAAAAAGCCATCAAGCTACAAGCACTATGGAAAGCTCAGTTTTGGTGTTGGATGTTAAAGATCACCCAGAGTTGATTTATTACATGCCATGTCCTAAATCTCCACACGGCGTTGACGTAACTCCAGATGGTGAGTTTATGGTTGCCAGCGGTAAACTAGCTGCTGCATTGCCTGTATTCTCTTTCCAAAAGATGCTTAAAGCTATTGAAAACAAAAGCTTTGAAGGTAAAGTTGCAGGTAACCTTAACGTTTTAAAATACGAGTCTGTTTTACAGGGCGAGGTTAAAAAACCAGGCTTAGGTCCATTGCACACCGAGTTTGATGACAAAGGTTTTGCTTACACTACCATGTTTGTTTCTTCTGAAATTGTAAAATGGAGAATCAAAGATTTGGAGATTATTGATCGTATTCCGGTTTACTACTCTCCAGGTCACCTATCTATCCCTGGTGGCGACTCTAAAAAACCTTATGGTAAATACGTGGTTGCTTTAAACAAAATAACCAAAGACCGTTACTTACCAACAGGTCCAGAGCTTACACAGTCTGCGCAGTTAATTGATATTACCGGAAATAAAATGAAACTTTTATTAGATTTCCCAACAATTGGCGAGCCTCACTATGCACAAATGATCCCTGCTGAAAAAATAACTAAAAACCAGGTTAGGTTCTACAAAATCGAAGAAAACACTAATAAATACGTTACAAAATCAGAAAATGATGCTCGTGTAGTTCGTAAAGGAAACAGAGTAGATGTTTACATGACTGCGATTCGTTCTCACCTGGCTCCTGATAATATTGAAGGTGTACAAGTAGGTGACGAGGTTTACTTCCATGTAACCAACTTAGAGCAAGATTGGGATGTACCTCACGGATTTGCCATTAAAGGTGCTAATACCGCCGAATTATTGGTGATGCCAGGCGAAACCAACACTTTGAAATGGACACCAGACCGCCCAGGAATGTTCCCTTATTACTGTACCGATTTCTGTTCTGCACTACACCAAGAAATGCAAGGATATATGAGAGTATCTCCAAAAGGATCTTCTACTCCGTTAAAATACGGCCTAGGAAGTAAAATCGTACAAAAATAACCTTTAAAATATACCCGCTCTGCTTAAATAATAACAGAGCGGGTAATTTTAAACCCTAAAAAACTAATCATGAAAACTCAATCCAAAATACTGATTGCAATAAGCGCTCTTTTGATGGCAACTGCCTACTTTCTGCCACTTTGGAAGATAGTATTAGAAGCGCCGCAGTACCCAGAAGGCTTAGAAATGAAGATATGGTTGAACGGAATAACGGGTAATATTGACCAGATTAACGGATTAAACCACTACATTGGGATGCAGTTTATTGTGGTAGAAAATTTTTGGGAGTTTAAAGTTTTACCATACCTGTATGGCGTAATTGTTGCCTTAGGCTTTTTTGTAGCTTGGCGAGGGAAACTCAGTTATTTATGGGCATGGTTCGCCATTTTATTGGTCTTTGCTATCTTCGGTTTTACCGATTTTTACCTTTGGGAATACGATTACGGACACAATTTAGACCCTCATGCTGCAATTAAAGTCGAGGGAATGAGTTACCAGCCACCATTGATTGGTTATAAACAATTACTTAACTTCCTAGCCGGTTCTTTACCAGATATTGGCGGAATTATGGTAGGTATTGGCGGTATAATCACTGTAGGCGTTTTGTTTTTCGAACAAAAATTAAAACGTAACAGACAAAACTAGCAACAATGAAAAATATATTATTATTCAGCTTATTTCTTTTGTTTGTAGCCACGGGCTGCACTACAGAACCACAAGCGATCAACTACGGAAAAGATGTATGCGAGCACTGTAAAATGGTAATCGCAGATGAGAAATATGGTGCAGAAATGATTACCAAAAAAGGAAAGGTGTTTAAATTTGATTCTGCCGAATGTTTGATGGATTTTATATCCGAAGACAAACAACAGGCACAAGCTACAGATGCACAACTTTTGGTAATTAACTTTGCAAAACCAGCCACATTAATTGATGCCAGAACAGCATTTTATTTAAAAGACAAAGAGTACCAGTCACCAATGGGCGGTAACATTGCTCCTTTTGAAACTGCAATGCTAGCAGACAATAACCAAGTAAGCCCAGATGCAAAAGTTATGACTTTTGACGAGGTCGTTAAAGACAGAAAATAAGCCGAAACCATGTTTAACAATAGTTTATATTTAAGAGTTTTACTGATGCTATTTATAGGATCTATGCATGCTCAAACTTTTGCAAAAACAATTATTGTAGCACCTAATACAAAAGTTAATTCGCTAAAAATAGCTATTGCCTTAGCATCAAATGGTGATACTATTCTTGTAAAAAAAGGAACTTATGCTTCCCACAATACCATTGTTAACAAGCAGGTTACCATTATTGGCGAAGGTATGCCGGTGTTAGATGCCCAGTTTAAGGAAGAGGTTTTGACTATTAAAGCAGACCATGTTAAGCTTGACGGTTTTGTTATCCAAAACTCCAAAGTTGGCGATTTAAGAGACTATGCTGGCATCAGAATTTTCCAGGCTAGAAATACAACCATCAGCAACAATCAGTTAAAAAACAACTTTTTCGGTATCTATATCTCAGATTCACATCAAGTTAAAATCATCAACAATACTTTAACGGGTACAGCGCAAGAAAGAAAAGCCGGCAACGGAATCCAAGGTTGGAAATCTGACAGCATAGAAGTAGCGAGAAACCATGTTAGCGGACACCGAGATGGTATTTACTTTGAATTTGTGCAACACTCCAAAGTTTATCAGAACGTAAGTGAGAATAACCTGCGCTACGGCCTGCACTTTATGTTCTCAAACGATAACTCATTTATAAACAACAAATTCACCACCAACCAGGCAGGTATTGCGGTAATGTATTCTAAAAGAATCAAAATGTTGCACAATCAGTTTAACGAAAACTGGGGAAGCTCCATTTATGGTTTATTGCTGAAAGAAATTTTAGACAGCCACATTGAAGGGAATATCTTTTACAAAAATACCTCTGCTATTTTTATGGAAAGCTGTAACCGCAATAAAATCATCAAAAACAGCTTTTTAAACAACGGTTGGGCAATCAGAATTCTATCAAATTGCGAAGACAACCAATTTTCTATCAATAATTTCAAAGGCAATTCCTTTGATGTTACCACCAACGGAGAGCTATTAGAGAACAAATTCAGTAATAACTATTGGGATAAGTACGAAGGTTATGATTTGAATAAGGATGGCAAAGGTGACGTACCTTACCGCCCAATAAGTTTATACGCACAAATAATAGAGCGAGTGCCACAAAGTGTAATTTTAATGAGGAGTTTTATCGTTAACCTTTTAGATAAGGTAGAGCGCTCCATTCCTTCAATTACTCCTTTATCAGTTAAAGACGACAGCCCACAAATGAAACCATGGAAGATATTATCCAAATAAAACAGCTACAAAAATCCTTCGGTAAACTACAGGTACTTAAGCAGGTTGACTGCAATTTCAGCCGTGGCGGGATTGTAGGCGTGTTAGGTCCAAACGCTGCCGGAAAAACTACCCTAATCAAATCCATTTTGGGCATGGTAATTCCAGATGGCGGAGAAATTTTATTTGATGGAAAATCTATAGCCAACAGTTTCGAATACAAAAAAAACATTGGCTATATGCCACAGATTGGTCGCTACCCTGATAATATGAAAATTGGTGATCTGTTTGACATGATGAAAGACCTTAGGGGAGTTTATGAGCATTTAGACACCGATTTAATTGCCGCTTACGGTTTGGATGCTATGTACAACAAAGCCATGCACACCTTGTCTGGAGGAACCCGTCAGAAAGTAAGTGCCGCTTTAGCTTTTTTGTTTAACCCACCCGTTTTAATTTTAGATGAACCTACAGCGGGCCTAGATCCCCTTTCTGCTGAGATCTTGAAAGACAAGATTTTACAGGAAAAAGCAAAAGGAAAACTGATTTTAATTACTTCGCATATTTTAAACGAAGTAGATGAACTGGCCGATAAAGTAATGTACCTATTAGATGGCAACATTAAATTCTATAAAACCTTAGCCGATTTAAAAGCCGAAACAGGCGAACAAAGATTAGGTAAAGCACTCACCAAAATACTATCGTAACATGTTTAAGATCGCCAAATATATTTCGCTCGATATCATCAAAAGTAAAGTTATTATTGCCTATACCCTATTGTTAGCTGCAATTTGCGTAAGCATTTTCATGGCAGATGAAGACGTAACAAAAGGCTTGGTAAGCATCACCACGGTTATGTTAATCATTGTGCCTTTGGTAAGTGTAGTTTACGCAACCACTTATTATTTTAACGCGTCAGAATTTACGGAGCTTTTGGTGTCGCAACCCATTAGTCGTAAAAACATTTTAATGGGCAAATACCTAGGTATCAGCGCTGCAATTCTCGGTGCATTTCTTTTAGGAGTTGGTGTACCAGTTCTTTTATTTGCATTATCCGTAACTGGCTTAACCTTAATACTTACCGGCAGTTTATTAACATTGTGCTTTATATCCTTAGCCTTTTTATCCTCAGTGTTGATGCGTGATAAAGCAAAGGGAATAGGTTTAGCTTTGATGATGTGGTTTTACTGCTCCATTATTTTTGATGGATTGGTACTGGTGTTCTTATTTGCATTTAGCGATTATCCATTAGAGAAAGTACTGATTGCCATTACAGCTTTTAACCCAATAGATTTAGCTAGGATACTGATTTTATTACAGTTGGATATTGCGGCGTTGATGGGCTATACCGGTGCATTATACCAACAGTTTTTTGGAAGCGGCATTGGCATTGCCTTCACTTTAATTATGCTGATGGTTTGGTTTTTATTACCTTTGTGGGCTTCGTTAAGAATATTCAAAAAGAAAGATTTATAACAAAAAATAGAGATGAAAAGAGTATTCACTACTTTTCTTATTTTAACATTTATATTTCAAATTGCAGCGCAATTTGGGGTGTTCCTCTATTTTGAAGCCAACCAAAACTATATTGCAAAAACCCAGTGTGAGAACATCAAAAAACCCGAGATGCATTGCGATGGGCAATGTGTTTTAAGTAAATTATTAAAGAAAACCGAACAGGAAAAAGAAAATAAAAAAGCATTCAATAGTAGAGTTTTGGATGCTTTAGTTCACCCAGATACTAACTTCGAGTTCATCAATTTAGTGGTGGAACTCAAAAACGAGAAAGCATTTTTTAAACCTGCTTTCTTAATCAATCCCCCAACCTCTATTTTTCATCCTCCTCCAATTTCTTAAAACGTCGTCAGTCTGAGCGAAGTCGAAGACAACCACGGAGGTCACAGAGGTTTTTCACGGAGATAGCAGAGTAATTGATACTTATTTAGTGTCAGCTTGAGCGTCTTGTAAAAAAAACACATAGGCACATAGGCTTTTTGAACGTTCAGTTTTTTTGTAACCACAGAGAACGCGGAGTTCACAGAGCTAAATGGTAATTATGTGCGCAGTTTGCGTCTCAACATATTATCACATGTTTTAAACCCCCGCAAGTCCACCCAGCAAAAGCACTGACCAACGTTCACATTTAATTCCGCCTTGGCGGTTGCGGCACCGATGAAAAAAGTAAACCCACTTCCTTTCATAGCAACCGGCGCAGCGGAGAGTTTTTTTGGTTACTTTTTTTGCGGAAAAAAAAGTCACTGCCATTGCCCGGCATGAGGGCAGGCAAGCCATGAGCGCAGATGCCAAAACATAAGCATCTTGCTACTTAACACTTGCTACTTAATACTAACATCTTAACACTTAAAAATAAATGAAAAATCTAACAAAATACCTAGTCATAGCAATCATCCCTTTCCTCTTCACCTCTTGTGAAAAAAGCGAAGAAAGCCCTAACCCAACAATCAACAAAATAAAAGTTGGCGAAGCTATGATCACTGATGCAAATACAAAACTTCAAATTTGGGCTGATGCTGATTTAAATACAGGCTATAACAAACTATACCTAATAGCTTTAGATGCAACGACTAATGAACCAAAATCCGACGCCACATTCGCAATCAAACCAATGATGACCATGACAATGACCGGCGGAATGACCATGACTCACTCCTCTCCTTTTGAACAGGCAGATGCAGCAGCTAAAAAAAACAATTTAACTCCCGCTGCCGCAGTATTCACCATGCCCACTTCAGATTCTGGTTTTTGGAAAATGGAAGTGACTTTAAACAACAATAAAAAAGCCATCATCCCCATTAAGGTGGAGGAATCAAAGCAGTCTCGTTTAATCATGGCGAGCACCGCAGACAAAACCAATTATATAGTTGCACTGCTTCCAAACCCAGCTTATAAAATTGGAGCCAACGATTTTGAATTACAGATCAGCAGAAAAATTGACGCTAATACTTATACACCTGTAAATGATTTTACGGTAGAAATGACTCCAGAAATGCCAGATATGGGACATGGTTCGCCAAACAATGTGAACCCAACATTCGTTGCTAATGGTCATTACAAAGGCAAAGTAAACTTCACCATGAGTGGTTACTGGAAGGTAAACCTAAAAATCAAAGATGCTTCTGGCACTACAATCGGCGAAGACACCTTTTTCAAAATTACTTTTTAACACCTAAAATTCTGAATTATGGAATTTTCAAAATTTATAGCAATCGGTTTAGGTTTAGGTCTTTTGGCTTTCGGCAATGTTTCCGCACAGGAGTGTTGCCCAACTGACAGCATTTACAAACACTGCAACTTACAAGAAGTAGTAATTACCGAAAAAGTAAGTGGCGACAATGCCTTGCTAAAATTCTATAAAAGCACTAAAACATCTTCTACGGAAGATGTTTTAAGTCGCTTGGCCGCAGTGAACCTAATTAGAAGAGGAAACTACGCCATGGAACCGGTTATCCGCGGTTTCTCTGCCAGCCAGATCGGCTTAACCCTAGACGGAATCAAAATTTTCGGTGCCTGTACAGATCACATGGATCCGCCAACTTCTTATGTAGAACCCTCAAACCTAAAAAGCATCCAATTGGCTACCTCTGCCGGTGCGAGTAAGTTTGGGTCTAACATTGGCGGTTCATTGAACTTACAATTGGCACAAGCACAATTAGGCACAGAAAAAACGGTGAGCGGTATGTTTACCAGTTCTTACTCTTTAGCATCACAAAGTACCAACAATGTATTGGAACTTAATTATGGCGCAAAAAGATTCGGTATACGCTTTAGTGGTGTTTACCGCAAATCCGGAAATTACCTAGCCAACCGTCAAGAAGTCCCTTTTACGCAGTATCAGAAATTGAACTTCAGTGTCAACAGTAAATACATGTTGAGTGACAATAGCTTTTTGAGCTTAGATGTTTTAGCAGATGATGGTTGGAATATTGGCTACGCCGCCTTACCTATGGATGTTTCATCCGCGAAAGCGAGAATTTATGCGCTTTCTTACAAGGTATTTCCTAAAAACAAGGCTTTCACCTATTTCGAAACTAAAGTTTACGGCAACAACATTATCCACAGCATGGACGACACCAAACGCCCCTTAACACCAATGCACATGGATATGCCCGGCTGGAGCGATACTTATGGCGCTTACACAGAAACTGCGATTACCCTCAATTCAAAAAACTTATTGACCATTAGAACGGATGGTTACACCAATTTAACTCGGGCAGAAATGACCATGTATCCCCAAAATAGTGCGCCCATGTTTATGCTCACTTGGCCAGATGTAAGAAATACCACCATAGGTTTATACCTCAACAATGACTACCTACTGAACAAAAAATTTACGATTAACTTAAACGGACGTTTGGATTACTCTAGCTCAAAAATCACCAGTGAAATTGGTCGCACCCAATTGGAAGTTTTCAATTACAAGGTTGACAATGCCCGTATTAAACTGTTAAAAAACATCAACGGTGGAACAACTTATAAATCAGGGAATTTCCATTCATCCATCAACATCGGCTATAGCGAACGCCCTTCTTCTACCAATGAGCTGTACGGATTTTACCTTTTTAATGCTTATGACGGTTATGATTACATCGGCAACCCAAACATCAAAGACGAACGATCTTTTAATATGGAGCTAAATGCCGGCTATAAAACCAAATTTACAGACATCACTGTGGCTTTGTTCAATAACGAAATCCAAAATTATACACTCGGCAAATACCACCCAGAATTAAGTGTGATGACGATAGGCGCTAACGGCGTAAAAGTTTACGAGCAAATTGCCCATGCAAATTTAAAAGGCTTCGAAATCGGTTTAAGTACGGTATTGCTAAAAAACCTACAACTCATCAGCAACGCCCGCTACACCAAAGGCACAGACAATGACAATAATCCATTGCCACTGATTTCTCCGTTCAAACTAACTTCTTCTGTAAGGTACGCGAAATCAAAATTCAGCTTACAGGCAGAAAACATTTGGGCAACCGCTCAAAACAAAGTGAGCACCATGGTCAACGAGAAAACAACACCTGCTTACACGCTATTTAATTTAAGAGGAACTTATGCATTTAAAGTAAAACAGAACAAATTAGAACTGAATGCCGGCGTAGAAAACCTGTTCGACACCTACTATCAAGATCATTTGGATTGGGGCAATATCCCAAGACCAGGAAGAAATGTGATGATGGGATTGTCTTATGTTTTTTGATATTTACCGTGTCATCGTCTTCTTTTTCCCGCGTCATCGCGAAACTGAAGCGCCAGCCTAGAGTGTAGGCGCTGTGGCGATCTCCAAGCGACGGAAACTAAACTCATTCTTACATCATAGTAGCTTTTTCCCACAATACAAGTGTCCCCCGCTGGCGGGGGTTGGGGGTGGTTAGCCAATTGACAAGACGAGATTTTTCATCTACAAAAGATCGTTCGTAGACGACACTACTTTCTTTTTTGTCCAAGCAGGGTCTGTCGCAGACGACCCTGCGTTCTGCAGTACGAATTAAACATTATTCAGGATATTGAAATCGCCCCGACTCAATGCCGCCAGAAAGGCTAGAAACTTCTTTCCTCCATCTGAAAAAAGAAAAGGTTTACACTTTTAGCCTTTGTGAATGGGCGCTTTCCCACGTTCATCGCGAAGCTGAAGGGTTGGGCAAAAGTGATGGCGCTGTGGCAATCCCTAGGTTCTTTTGCATAAGACTCTATATGCCACTCTGCGCAACCACGACCTAACCTTCGCAACTTGCAGATTGCTTCGTCTTGAAAAGCGACTCGCAATGACTGCTTAGGAAATCTCACTCAACACCTCAGAAAACTTCTTTGCACCAGTTTTCTTAATATCCTCGGTGACTTTTGCAAGTTCGCTAGTGCCAATTACACAATATGAATAATCGCTGGGAGATTGAGACTTCAACATATCGTATAGATTTTTATAAGAACTTTTTTTACCTTGATATTTATCAACTACTAAATAATGCTTATTCTCATTAAGCTCTAAACTCAAAGTACTTCTCCCAAATAAATCTATCCTGTGGTTTAAGCTTTCTAAATCAGTAACTTGAGTATTTAGTCTGTCAATTGGAGGTTCAGCGTTTAAGTCTATAGATTTTACGGTATAAATTACGCCGTTAATGCCGATACCGTCAAGCTTATAATCGAAGAATAAATTGGGGATCATCCCTTTCTTCATTTTATAATTAATATCAATCTTGTTTTTCAAGGGTTCGCTAAAAGCTTTACTAATCGCGTTACTAAAAGAACGGTCAATAACAGGTTTAGCCGGAACATCAATATTCAATTCTATATATCTTTTAAAAAAATCATCAAAACCTGCCTTATCAAAGGACATATTAATGCCTGATGGCTTATCAAATTTTAAAAAACCATTGTTATAAATAGATAAGCGCTCTAAGTAGTCCACATTGAAAGTTAAATCGCTGAATAAAGCTTTGTTAGAGACAATTTCATCATCAATAAATGATTTTATTTTATCTAAAGTATATTCTAGTAATGAAACATTTAGGGGGTTTATCCTTTTTACCAAATTAACTTTCTCTGCTGAAAATTTGTAAAAAACGTCTTTACCAGAAATCACAATCATCCCTACCGCTAAGTTTTCGTTACTCAGCGAATTATTGATAAATCGTACGATGCTATAAAATGATTTCATTTGCAATAACCTAAATAGATACTTGAAATTGTTTTATTTCTTTCTTTATCTAATTAGATTTCTTTTATTTACCCGCTTTACTCAATCCAGTTTTTTGGAATTACAACCAAAATAAAAAACCTACCGTTGTAGGTTAGGTCAATATCACAAAAAAAGGCCAAATATTTTTTTCATCGCAGGAGCAATAGTATGCGCAGATTTTATTTTGTTTTGCAGTAGCTTAAGATCATATTCATTCAATTCGCCCAAAACCTTAGAGGGATTATCTCTAATCAATTCCAGCAACCAATCTGATTTTCGCTTTTGAATTTGTGAACAATCGGCAAAAGAGTCATGGTCAAGGTAGGCTCTATCAATAGCTTTTAATTCTACGTGTAAATCCTTTAATGCAGTGGTATAAAATATATTTGCATTTACTTCTGTATTTAAAAAAATGCTTGCATAATAAATTTGATCGTAGGAAATTCCTACTAAAACTAAGCGCTTCTCTTTCGGAGGATTTGTATCAGAAACGAAGACTTTTATAACAGAGCCAATTTTGAGATTTCGTTTCGCAAACTCTTCTCTATCTTTAGATGAAAAAGACTCTGAAAGAGAACTCATACCAAGTTTGAAGAGCTGTTTTCTGCATTTAACGAAATATACTTTAACATTTCTTCATTAGTACCAGCTACCTTTGCCATATCTAAATAGGATATTTCAGTGTCTTGTTGTTGCTCTGCTTTTGCCCAAGCTTCATCATGAGATTTAGAAACTAATTCTTCAAAACTTAATGCCTTATTTTCACGCAGTGCCTGTGTCAGTACCTCGATATTTGATTCCGAGAGCTCATCTAAATTCACCTCATCATAAGCACTTACTACCGGTATTTTACCGTCTCGTTTTACTATAAATTGACGTGAAAGTTCAATAGCTTCTTTAAACGGGGAATTACCTTTTTCTGCGGCCTTAAATACATCATACAAGAAAGATGGAACCGGACCGTAAGGCATTGCAATATAACTCTCACCGGTTAGCGGTTGGCCATATTTTTTTAAATGGAATTGATCTGCGAAATATAAAATTTTAAACACCTTATGGTAATCACAAGCACCAAGTTTTGTGAGAATAAAAAGTGCAGCATTTAATGTTTTTTCTTTATCAACCTGGAAAGTAGACATTTAGCAAATGTAATAAATAAATTGAACAAATAAATAAATTGCTAATTTATTTAGTAATCATTATTGAATTATTCACTTATCGCACTCCTTGCATTCAATTACAAAATATTTTTTATTTAATCGCTTGTAGATGATCGATATACGCATCGCTAACAGCCTCACTTAATTCCGCATATGTCTTTGCTGGAGCAAGCTTTATCAATGAGTTTAAAGTGATGGAGTGTTGACTTCTGGTATAATTATTTAAAGTGCTGGTAGGCAAAACGTAAAAATCCCATTGTTCCATTTTTAAAGGGTCAATAGTATCTTGGTCGATATGTTTTAAATGACAAAATACATAAACATCGGCATGTCTTGATGGTTCATTTTGTCTCATATCTGTTATCAAGTCCCAAACCTTAGCTTTTTTAATGGAGAAGCTTATTGGTGACAACGCTTTCTGATTCCAACTTTGAATGTAGGCGGCCGACTTTACTTCTATCTTAATACCTTCTTCCGAAATAAAATCATAAGCATCCCATTCGTCTCTAAGGGTAGCTGGATGACCACCGACCGCCGTAGCAACAATAAACTCTGCAAACCTACCTCGGGTGGCATTGCTTAAAATATCTGAAACACTCCAGCGCCAAAAATCCAGTAAACTAAATTGGGTAGAAACACCATTATTGCTAATGCACTCTGCTCCTGTTTTTATGGTGGCCTTAATTTCTTTGAGATTGTTATCCATTGTGTAGAGCGTAGAAGAAGTCCAATTAATAGAATCTTTTTTGAGTTTTAGTATCTGAACTTGGCTGGTTATTTCTTAAATCAGATGCTAAACCGTTTAGGTTATAAGTTCAAAAAAAAGTAATAATAACTTAGGCTATCTCACTCAACACCTCAGAGAACTTCTTTGCTCCAGTTTTCTTTATTTCCTCAGTTACTTTTGCAAGTTCGTTAGTACCAATTACACAATAAGAATAATCACTAGGAGATTGAGATTTCAACATATCATATAGATTCTTATAAGAACTCTTTTTGCCCTGATATTTATCGACTACCAAATAATGTTTGTTTTCTTCGGGTTGAAGGCTCAAAGCACTTCTACCAAATAAGTCTATCCGGTGGTTTAAGCTTTCTAAATCAGTAACTTGAGTATTTAGTCTGTCAATTGGAGGTTCAGCGTTTAAGTCTATAGATTTTACAGTATAAATTACACCGTTCATACCTATACCGTCAAGCTTATAATCGAAGAATAAATTGGGGATAATCCCTTTCTTCATTTTATAATTAATGTCTATCTTGTTTTTCAAGGGTTCGCTAAAAGCCTTATTAACGGCATTGCTAAAAGAACGGTCAATTACTGGTTTAGCCGGAACATCAATATTCAATTCTATATATCTTTTAAAAAAAGTATCAAAGCCTGCCTTATCAAAAGACATATTAATCCCTGCTGGTTTATCAAATTTTAAAAACCCATTATTATAGATGGATAGGCGCTCTAGGTAGTCAACATTAAAAGTTAAATCGCTGAATAAAGCTTTATTGGAGATAATTTCCTCATCAATAAATGATTTGATTTTATCTAAAGTATATTCTAGTAATGAAACGTTTAAAGGATTTATTCTTTTCACCAAATTAACCTTATCAGCTGAAACTTGATAAAAAACATCCTTACCAGAAATCACAATCATCCCTACCGCTAAGTTTTCGTTACTCAGCGAATTATTGATAAATCGTACGATGCTATAAAATGATTTCATTTGCAATAACCTAAATAGATATTTGAAATTGTTTTATTTCTTTCTTGATCTGATTTCATTAATCAATTGCTTTCTTTAGCAATTTTAAATTCTCAGTTACAAATGTTAAATATCCCAAATCTAACACTGCTTTATAATTCAGCTTATGACCTTTAGTTATATCAAACGCAATGCAATATTCAATACTAGCTTCATATTTTGATGAATATAAATTCATCAAATACTGGTATAAACTAAATACAAACAAGCTTAATTCCTGTTTACTGTATCCATCTTTTTTTGCAACAAACCAAATTGCCCCAACCTTTTTGATATCATCTTTTTCGTACACAAAAACATGATTTGGAATAATTTGAATCGATACGCCATTTAAGACCAAAATGGACTTAGCATTTTTTAAATATGTTACATCAAAATAGGGCTTGAGTTCTCCAAATTCGATGTCTTTCGAGCTTGCAAGTATTTCAATATTTTTCTGAAACATATTTTTTGAGCGTTCTAGAGTCGCATTTCGCTTTTTTTCCGCTACAACATCTATCTTAAGGTCAATTTGTTTTAACTCTTCCGATTTGAAAACCTGGCTAATTGTACTACTCGAGTGTACCCAATAATTACCCCCGCTCCCATCCTCCTCTTTCTTTATGACTGGTCGCTTTAACAAAGCGATAAAAGTAACTCTGCTTTTAGCGGATTTCCGGATGAATTTAATTACATCCGAGACTGAAATTTTGTTCATACTTAGTGCGGTTTAATTCACTAATATAGAGAAACTTAAAAACAATCTATGATTTAATTTTCTATCAACCAACGCTTTAGTATAAATTGAAGACTAAGAAACTCCAACCTGCGCTATGTAATCATCCCATATTTTTTCAGCAATTTGTTTAGCATCCAATATTTCTTCATTTCGCGAATTATATACACTTCTTAAAGTCCAGTAAAGTTTGTATTCATCATTGCGAATTGAAAATGATTTATCCATAATGATGTTATTAGTTTGCTGATTTTGTGTAAAACTGTAATTCAAATCTCCAAAGCCATGATTATTATTCACTATAGAAATCGTAATATATGCATCTTTTAAATTTCCCTTATTGGAGATTAAGCAGGTAAAAAGATTTGCGTCTTCTCCTATAAATCTTCCTTGAAGATTTTCTATGCTGTTAAACTCTGATATTGCAGATTTAAAGTAGTCTTTTATTCTTTTAAAACTAGTTTCTTTAAAATCCAATTTGTCAACTTCGGTAAAGACTGTTTTGGCTTTATAACTTCTTGAAGGAACTTTGGTTTCATTATTGAATTCCGTTTTTGAAACTAATCGTTCCGGATTTATTGTCAATAGCTTCCTAAATTCTTCTGCAACTTTTGCAAAAGCATTATTTGGATTTGTCCAATCGCTAACCGGCACACCATCGTCTGGTAAAGCTTTAATAGAGCGCATCGGCGTTGACTTCCATTCACATGGTTCTACGATTATCGGGACAATGATGATTTTACCTTCTTTTTGTAGTTGTAAAGCGGTGGCAAATTCTTTATCGAAACAATAAGGAGACGCAATGTAGTGATGTAAGCTTCCCGAAATTCAGACCAATTAAAAGTAGAATTCTAGCCCGAGCTTAGCGAGGCTATTTTAATAACTTTAAATTTAATTGGGATATGAAAAGGATCAAATTTACGGAGACACAGATTGTCAAGGCAATCAAAGAACATGAGAGTGGCAGAAATGCACATGATCTCTGTCGGGAACTTGGTATCAGCACCGCATCGTTTTACAAGTGGCGACAGCGTTACGGAGGAATGGAGGTGAAAGAGCTTTCCAGATTGAAGGCGCTGGAAGAAGAGAATGCAAGACTGAAAAATATGTACGCCAACCTCAGTCTGGTACACGAAGTGTTTAAGGAGGCGGTAGAAAAAAAGCTTTAACGCCTGCCGATAAAGAGATGTTGGTGGAAGAGATGGTAAAGAAAGTGAGCCATCGTCAGGCGTGTAAATGTGTTGGACTGAATAGAAGTAGCTGTTTCTACGAGTTAAAGAGAAAGAGGATGACGGAGAGATAATCCACGAGCTTATTCTGCTTACCCAGAAGCATGTTTCCATCGGATTTTGGCAATGTTACCATCGATTACGGCGAAGGGGATTTAAATGGAACCATAAGAAAGTTTACAGGATATATACAGCAATGAAACTCAATATTCGTCGTAGAGCTAAGAAAAGACTACCTGCAAGAGTGAAAAAACCCTTAACGGTACCCGATGGAATCAATCAGGTATGGTCTATAGATTTTATGAGCGACAGCCTTTGGGACGGAAGGAAGTTCAGGTTATTGAATGTTGTTGACGATTATAACCGTGAGATGCTTGCCATGGAGGCTGACACCTCTCTTCCAGCGTCAAGAGTAACCAGAACACTTGATATGCTCAGAGAGTGTAGAGGACTGCCTCTGAAAATAAGGATGGACAACGGACCCGAGTTTATCTCGCATAAACTGGATGAATGGGCAAAGGAACATGGCGTAGAACTGCTTTTTATTCAACCCGGAGAGCCTACACAGAATGCTTATATCGAAAGATGTAATGGGAGCATCCGCAGAGAATTGTTGAATGCTTACATTTTTAACTCACTAAGTGAGGTAAGAGAAAAAACAGAAGAATGGATGACAGACTATAATTATCACCGCCCACATCAGGCACTCAACTTTAGATCACCTGCGGATTTGTTGCAGGAATGTTGATTGGAAATTCTACTTTTGAGTGGTCTGAAAAACGGGGAAGCTTACAGTATCAATCCCTTCCCTAATCAAACGCAAAGTATAGCCATCGGCGATGGACATGTTGTAATAATACTTGTGGATGTATTCGCCAAACAAGGCTTTGCTATCAAATTCTTTAGCCACTTCTCGCAACAAAGGCGTTCCGGTTAAAGCAATTTTAATGGCGTCTTCATCAGAGCGAAGCAGATTTACCAAAGCCGTTCCTTTCGGGTTATAACCACGGTGTGCTTCGTCGATAAAATAAATCCGTTGGATGTTGATGTCGTAAGCCAAATCTTTTACGGCAACGGTTTCCTCGGTAAACTTTTGAATGTTAACTACAGAAATTTCCCTATCGCCTGAGCTGTTATGTACAACACTTACTTTTTTGATGTTTGCTAAAAACTCGGTTCTTGAATTTACTTCCTTGACACCCAGGCCTCGATTTAGAAACTCCGTTCTAGCTTGAATTGCCAAATCAATACGGTCAACAATGAAATAGAATTTGGTGATGATGTTGCGCTTTTGAAAATAATCCGTCAAAAACTTAACGTTATAAAACGCCAACGCTGTTTTACCGCTTCCTTGTGTATGCCAAATAATTCCTTTTTTAACACCTTCGTTCAACTTACGCTCAATAGCTTTTGTGGCAAAAATCTGCGGATAACGCATGATGTGTTTAAGCGTAACGATTTTTCCGTTGATTTCTTCATCTACGTAGGCAATGGAATATTTCAGGATAAAATCCAGCCTATCTTTGCTTAGGAGAGAAGTTAAAATGGTATTGGTTGGTGTGTTGTAATGTTTGTTTGTTATAAACTCGGGCGAATGTTTAATGGCGATGATGTTGTTATCCTTTAAAATCAGGTTTTCAATTTCATCACTTTCGGAAGCTAACAAATGCGTTAGGTTTAAGTTTTCTTCTTCCCTAAAATAGTTGAATTGCAAATCAGCATAAGCCGATGTGGCATAATAAGCACCTTGTAAAGGTTCTATTACCCCATCTTCGTAAGGCATGTTATTAGAGAACAACATCATTTGCGTGATGTTGGCAAAACGCTTGAATTTCTTGTTTTTGTAACGATCGTTGATGCGTTTACGTTCTGCTAAAACACCGTCTTTATTGTTCGGTTTTTTAACTTCGATAAACACCAAAGGCATTCCGTTAATTAAAATGGTAATATCTGGTCTAAATTCTTCTTCTCCGTTTTTACAGGTTAATTCTGTAGTGACATGGAAACTATTCTTATTGAAATTTTCAAAATCAATTAGCTTGATGCCCGATGTTGCGGTTAAACTTTTATAAAACTCCCGACCTAAATCATCAAAATCCAGCTTTAAAGTCAATTCGTCTAATAACCGACTAACATCTGCTTCATCCACACCCGGATTAATTTTGCAAATGCTCTTTTTAAAAAAAACTGGAAATATATTTGTTTCTTCTTGCCTAAATTGCTCTTTTCTAGAAATATAGGTATAGCCCAAACGAACCAAATGTAACAGTGCAGGAATCTTGACGCGAGAGTCTTCGTTAAAGGCCATTAAGTATATCGTTTTTAAAAAGCTTTGGCTTTCTACGGATTAGGGTTTTACGGGTAAATATAATTTTAATTATCGCTGTAGGCAAATGTGGACGACTTCTTTTTTTGAAGTGGTGGTTTTAGCGTCTGGTTTTAATGCGAGGTACTGCTTTTTACTGTCTTCCGAAAGCTATCGGATGACTGCGACAAAGAAAAAGAGAATAGGCAGGTCTATAAAACCAAAAATCACGAATAAAACACCATTTTCCAGCCCAAAAAGAACCAATTTTCTTTTTTATAATTTTTAGTTTTCCACAAGTATAAACAACTATAAATCATCGTTTTACAACAAATACTTAAAAAATTAGCAATGTTAACTTTTAGCTTGTGGAAAACTGGAATCATTATACATCATAAATAATCCGTCATTTGTATTAATCAGCTAAGACGCTCATTATCAAAATGGAAAGAAAAATAAACAAGCGAAACCTCAAGAGCATTGAACATTTTGAATGTAATGGAGATGCTGTTTCTAGCCAGAGCGCTTTATTGTTTAAAGCTCGAAGCATTTTGAAGAGTATTTACTTGAAATACCAACTTTGCTACGACGAAGAGATAAGTTCGGGCATTGAGATGCCGGAAGATAGTTTCCTCTTGGTTTTACCACGTTTAGAAAGCGAGGGACTGACCGCTGCAGCCGACTTTTTAACTTTTAGCCCTGCTGGCATCTGCGTGAACAATGTAGAAGGCGGTTACGAGCATGCCAGTCGCGAGAAACTAGCCTTACTTTTTATCATCTGCAATGCCGAACTCGCCAAGCCTTTAATCCGACAGTTTTTGGTAGAAGACGAACTAAAAGGCATTAAAAAACTGAGTGATCTGGTAAACTGGATCAGCAATATGCAAAATGAAAAAGATGTTAGGCGAGTTTTAGAACGTGAACAACCAGCGCTTGCCGTCCGTCCACAACCCCTA
Source organism: Pedobacter arcticus A12 (assembly GCF_000302595.1). Taxonomy (GTDB): domain Bacteria; phylum Bacteroidota; class Bacteroidia; order Sphingobacteriales; family Sphingobacteriaceae; genus Pseudopedobacter; species Pseudopedobacter arcticus. The sequence goes on from NZ_JH947127.1 coordinate 157,393, forward strand.
CCTTTAGAAGAACCTTTACTGAGCAAAAAACAACTCGCCGCAGTATTACGAATCTCCACTAAAACAATCGATCGCCATCCGCACCAATTTAAACCTACCACCTTAGGTTGCAGAAATTTTTACAAACATTCAGAATGTCTGAATTACAAAAAACCTGGAGGGTAAACCGCGAAAACACAGGTCTTCCGTCTGTACCTAAGAAAGGATGCAGCTCCATAAAAAACAAAATACCACCCCCCACCCCCGCCAGCGGGGGACACCTTGCATAAGGGAAAAAATAAAAATCTGTCGATAAAGAACTTCTACCTTCGTCGCTCGGAAATCGTCACAGCCCTCATATACAAAGGCTCACGCTTCAGCCTCGCGATGACGCGGGGAAAGGAGAAGCGCCAACGAAGCAAGAATAAAAGCACAATCCTTCCGTAACCGATTAATTCCGCCTTGGTGGTTGCGGTAACGGTGCAGAAATAAAAGCATTGACTTCCCTAGCAACCGGCGTAGCGGCGGCTTTTTGGTTCTTTTGAGCTGAAGCAAATTGCGGAGCACTCTTGAATACCAAACAGACAGAAAAAAAGAATGAAAAAAGAACTAGCCTTTCCGGCGGCAATGAGCCGGGAAGATTTATCCTAAAAAAAAGTAAATTTATTATTAAAGGAAATTTTCAAAGAAAGTCAGCTAAGAAAAAAAAATACTAAGAAAACTAAATAAAAAAACGCAGGGTCGTCTGCGACAGACCATGCTTGGACAAAAGAACTCTCCAGAAAGACACCTAAAAAAGCAGGGTCGTCTGCGACAGACCATGCTTGGACAAAAAATCAATAGCTCTCAAAGAAAACCACTAAAGAATCACTAAACCACCACTAAAGGACCACCCAATATCCAAACTAAAACGAGCCAACCACCAAACAGGGACAAGCTTAGACAAAAGAGGACAATACAAGCATAAAACACCTTCTAACGACATAAAAAACCCTGTTCACCCTTGTTACGACAAGTATTTTTTCAGTAAAAAAACTGCTGTACGTTTGAGTCACTGTTCAATGAAGTTCAGTACTAAGCCCAATAAAAATGGCAACAAGTAAAAACAACGTAGTTACCCACGGATTAAGCGGTAAAGTAGGCGACTTAATCGTATTTAAGCAGCAGAATGGTAAAACAATAGTGGGTAAAATGCCTCAAAAAAGCAGTAAGCCACCAACCGAAGCACAGCTGAGTGTTAATGAACGTTTTAAATTGGCCAGTAAATATGCCCAGCAGGCCATTTTAGACCCGGTGCTAAAACCTAAATATGCAGGCTTTGCAAAAACCGGGCAAAGCGTATTCAATGTGGCATTTGCAGATTTCTTCTCTCCGCCAATACTATCTGATGCAGCAGGGATTTACAACGGTGCTGTGGGGTGCCAACTGATTGTGAAGGCGATTGACAATTATGAGGTAAAATCTGTTAAATTAAGTATTTACCTAGCCGATGAATCTTTATTGGAAGAAGGTGAAGCTGTGCTGCAATTAGATGGTGTCACTTGGAAATATGCCTGTACTTTAGCAACAACAGATTTTGCTACCTGCACCCTTACTTGGAGTGCAACAGATTTAGCAAACAATACCACTTTGTTAGTCGTTTCGCCATGATTTGGCAAGTAAAAAAATCAAAACCTGACACCCCGATTTTGGGATTCCAGTGCTTACAAAAAAGGGATAACCAATATTTTTGGTTATCCCTTTTTTCCCGAGTAGTATCTCCCAGCTTTAAAAGCCGGAAACGCTCCGAAAATATAAAATTGACGTATTAAATTATACTACAAAACATTCAACACGCAACCTAATTCTTTGCTGGCGTTAAAACAATTTTTCTATACTCAATTGGCATGTGATCGCCTTGTAAGTAAATCGGACCTGCTTCGCCCTCATTGCTATCTAGCGCACCGCCTGTAATACCCGGTATCTCTTGATTGCTGATTATGGTTTTTCCATTTGCTACCACAGTAACCAAACGCCCAACAAGTGTAATATCAAACGTTTGCCAAGTATCCGGACCCATTGCAACCATTTCGTTTGCGGTTAAGAAACCATATATCCCACCAAATAATACGCTATTTGGATGTGCATCTTTCTTGCTATCTTCGATCTGCACTTCATAACGACCTCTTAAATAAACGCCGCTATTTCCACCTTTTCCGTACTTAAACTCAACATGAAGTTTAAAATCATTGAATTTCTGCTCAGTAATTAGGTTCGAGCCTGCCTTTGGACTTGTTAAAATACCATCCTTAACTATCCATTGATTAGCACCTGATGCTTTCCATCCTGCTAAATCTTTACCATTAAATAAATTGATTGGCTTTCCCCAAACTGGCTGTGCTGTTCTTTTTAAATAAGGGGCTTTTACACCTTTCCATTTGTAAACCTTTGCATCACAATCTTTCATGGTACCTTGGATACCGTCTGAAGTCAGCTCGCCCGAAATCACTAAATTCTCTTTTCCGCTTTCCCATTGTGGTGGGATTTCAAAGCTAAATTTACGATCGCTAAATATAATCTCTGCTATGAGGCGAGCGCTTCCTGAAGTAGAAACAAAATAACCTACCAGTGTTTTAAACCCCGACACCTTGACTTCAAGCCAAGCTGGTGCTGTTTTACCATTTACATCGATTGTAATATCCCAACGACCAATCAGAGCATCATAATCCGCAAGAACAGGTTTAACCAAATTATTATGCTCAACAGTGGTTGCCAACAGGTTGCCCGAGGAAACAAGCAAAAAGCAACTTAAACCAAATAAAATAATCTTTTTACGCATATTTTTTCGAGCTATTCTATTTAAAGTTATTTCTAAATAAATGCTGTAGACCACAATATAAGATGTATTTATTTTAACCGCAAAAATAATTTAACCAATAATAAACCAGAGGATAAACTACTTTCTGCTAGATCTAGAACGTTAAAAATTAAACAGCAAATGCTTTCGCTTTAACCAAAGCATCCCCCAAACCCTTAACGTCCTTACCTCCAGCAGTGGCAAAAAATGGCTGACCGCCACCACCACCTTGAATTTCTTTCGCCAATTCACGGACTATGCTTCCAGCATTCATTCCTTTTTCTTTAATTAGGTTTTCGGAAAGCATTACGGTTAATAAAGGCTTACCTTCAATTTCGGCAGCTAAAACCAAGTACATGTTTTCTACCACATCTTTGAGTTGGTAAGCTAGGTTTTTAATAGCTTCGGCGTTTGGTAAGGCTACTTTTTGGGCGATAAAATTAATTCCGTTTATATTTTCGGCTTGTGCTTTTAATTCATCTTTTAAGCCAGAAGCTTTTGCTAAAACAGCTTTTTCTACTTCTTTTTTCAGTTTGCTATTTTCTTCTAGCAAAGCTTCCACAGATTTGGCTAAATCCTGAGGGTTTTTCAGCAATTCTTTCAATTGCTTTAACAGTTCGTCTTGCTCATGAATAAAAGCTTCTGCTTTGGTGGCCGTTATGGCTTCAATTCTACGAACACCGGCTGCTACCGCACTTTCAGAAACGATCTTAAAATAACCGATTTGTCCGGTTGCTGGCACATGGGTTCCGCCACATAATTCTTTAGAATATCCTTCACCGAAAGTGATGACACGAACAAAATCTCCGTATTTTTCTCCAAACAAAGCAGTTACGCCACTATTCAAAGCTTGTTGGTAGGCTACGTTTCTTTCTTCTTTTAAAGCGATGTTGGCTCTGATTTTCTCGTTCACAATGCCTTCAATCGCTCTAATTTCTTCTTCGGTTACTTTAGAAAAGTGAGAAAAATCGAAACGTAAAACATTTTCGTTCACCAAACTTCCTTTTTGGTTAACATGTGTTCCCAACACCATTTTTAAAGCGGCATGCAAAAGGTGCGTTGCCGAGTGGTTGTTTTCTGTGAGAATTCTTTTTTGAGCATCAACCCTGGCTAAAAATTGCGCATCTAACTTTTCAGGTAAAGCATCCACAAAATGGATGAATAAGCCATTTTCTTTTTTGGTATCGGTAATCACAACTTCTTCGCCCTCTCCTATCAATAAACCAGTATCGCCGACTTGTCCGCCACTTTCTGCGTAGAAAGGTGTACGATCTAATACCAATTGAAATTGTTCTTTTCCTTTTGCCGTAACCTTACGGTATTTTAAAATATGAGCGTGAGTTTCTAGATCATCATAACCTACAAATTCTGGTTCGTCACCTTCTGTAACGATTACCCAATCTTCGGTATTTACTGCCGTTGCAGCTCTTGAACGGTTTTTTTGTTTTTGGAGTTCTGCTTCGAAACCTTCATAATCTACAGTAAATCCTTTTTCACGAGCCATTAAATCTGTCAAATCAATTGGAAAACCATAAGTATCAGAAAGCTCAAATGCAAATTCGCCATCAATAATTTCCTTGGCTCTTTGAGACATATACTTATCTTGATATTTCATCATTTCCCAACTATCGTCTTCATTATCAAGAGTAAATCCACTTCCTTTACTTGTGTAAACATGAAATCTTGAAATACCTTGGGATAACGTTCTCAAAAAGCTATTTTCCTCTTCTAAAACTACCTTCTGCACAAAATCCTTCTGCGAATACAGTTCATCAAAAACGCCTTGGAACTGACCAGCCAATATAGGAACCAACTGATTTAAGAATGGTTCTTTTAAACCTAAATATTGGTAGGCATAACGAACCGCTCTTCTTAAAATCCTACGGATTACATAACCTGCTTTATTGTTTGAGGGTAATTGTCCGTCGGCAATAGCAAAAGCAATTGCCCGGATATGATCTGCCATTACCCGCATGGCGATATCTGTTTTTTCTTCTGCGCCGTATTTAATGTCTGCCTTTTCAGCGATATACTGGATCATCGGTTGGAAAACATCGGTATCGTAGTTAGAGGTTTTATCCTGAATAATACGCACCAAACGCTCGAAACCCATTCCGGTATCAACATGTTGTGCTGGCAAAGGCTTTAAGCTTCCATCTTTTAAGCGATTAAACTGCATAAAAACGTTGTTCCAGATTTCAATCACCAAAGGATCATCGGCATTTACCAAAGTAGCCCCGCTCACCTTCGCTCGGTCTTCATCGCTACGGCTATCGAAATGGATTTCTGAACATGGCCCACACGGACCAGTTTCGCCCATTTCCCAAAAATTATCTTTCTTATTTCCTAAAAGGATTTTATCCTCATCTACATACTGCCTCCAAAAATCATAAGCCTCTCGGTCTTTGGGCAAACCTTCGCTTTCATCACCTTCAAAAATGGTCACATATAACCGATCTTTAGACAAACCATAAACATCGGTCAACAATTCCCAGCTCCATTCAATGGCCTCTTTCTTGAAATAATCGCCAAAGCTCCAGTTGCCCAGCATCTCAAACATGGTGTGGTGGTAGGTATCAATCCCTACTTCTTCCAAGTCATTATGCTTACCCGAAACACGCAGACAACGTTGGGTATCGGCAACCCGAAGGTATTTAATAGCTGCTTCGCCTAAAAACAGGTCTTTAAACTGGTTCATCCCTGCGTTGGTAAACATTAAAGTAGGGTCGTTTTTAACTACTATTGGAGCCGAAGCTACAATTTGATGTCCTTTACTGTTAAAAAAGTCTAAAAACTGCTGACGAATTTGCTGTGCCGTGATACTCATAAGCTGCAAATATAATGAGATTGTGGATTTTAACGAAGAATTTTGAATACCACCAACTTTTTAAGTTGCCACTGCTAAACAAGAAGCCTAAAATCAATAATTTAATAGTCGTTTTGTCTACTTTTTTATACAAAAAAAAGACAAGGCCCAAAGAACAAAAGGCTTCTTTCTAAGACTTACGGCTTTGGCATTGTTATTTCTTTAGTGGCATAAAAAACTAAAATTTCAACACTATGAAAAAGGTTATAGGACTGATGTTAATTGTGGCAAGTTTAGCTGCATGTAACAATCAATACAAAGCAAGCTCTGACGAAAAAGCAGATTCAATAAAGATGATGAAAGATAGCTTAACATTGGATAGCTTTAAAAGAGCAGAAACTGCCAAAGCTGATGCAGAGAGAGAAAGACAAGAAAAAGCAGCAATAGTTGCAAGCAAACCGGTAGTAGTAAATCACTATAGTAACTCTTCAACTACAACCACGCAGGAAACCAAGAAAAAAGGTTGGAGCTCAGCAGCTAAGGGCGCTGTTATAGGTGGTGCAGCAGGTGCAGTTGGTGGTGCTTTAATAGACAAGAAAAAAGGAAGAGGTGCAATTATAGGTGGCGCAGCTGGTGCTGGAGCAGGTTACTTAATCGGTAGAGATAAAGATAAGAAAACCGGTAGAGCCCAATAGTAAATATTTACTCCATCATATATTAAGACCCGTTCCTTTTAAATACGAACGGGTTTTTTTGTGCTTTTTTATTGCCAGACGCTGCGTGTTTAAGCCTTGATAGGTGTAAGTTTTAGTTAGTTTAATCTTATACAATTACCAAACGCTTAAACAATTAAGATTTGAGATGTATAATTAAATCGTAAATTAGCCACACCTTAAAAAATGCTCCTAAATCGTGAAAAAACACACGCTATTTCTAGTCTTACTGCTTTTTAGCAAGTTTCTGTTTGCACAGAAAGTAGGCGTTGTACTAAGTGGCGGAGGAGCAAAAGGTTTAGCACACATTGGTTTATTAAAAGCGCTCGAAGAAAACAACATTCCTATTGATTATATCACCGGGACATCTATGGGTGGTGTTGTTGGCGCCATGTATGCCGCCGGATATTCGCCAGAAGAAATAGAATATATTGCTTTAGGTACCGATTTTCAAGACTGGATAAGTGGCAAATACGATAGCGATTATAGCTATTTCTTTAAAAAGAAAGAAACCAACCCTTCTTTTATAACCGCCAAAATCCAGATTGATACTGGCTTCAACTTTAAGTTTAGGTCAAACCTGGTCAATGATATTCCTTTAAACTTTGCACTTTTAGAATTACTGGGGCAGGCATCCGCAAACGCAAAAAACAATTTCGACAATCTTTTTGTACCTTTTAGGTGCATTGTTTCTGATGTGCTTTCCCAAACGACCATCCCTATGAAAAAAGGCTCTTTGGTAGAAGCAGTTAGGGGGACTTTTACCGTTCCTTTAGTTTACAGACCCATAAAAGTAGATGATAAATATGTTTTTGATGGAGGACTGTATGATAACTTTCCGGTAGATGTGATGAAGAAAGAATTTGAACCAGATGTGATCATCGGCGCTAACGTTTCTTCAAAAATCTTCAATACCTATCCAAAAGATATTGATGAAAAGCTGATGAACAAGTTTTTGGTATACCTATTCCTCAGCAAAACGGACTCCACTGCAATTGGAGAAAATGGGGTTTACATACAGCCAGATTTATCCAATTACTCGATCACAAATTTTAAACCGGTAGCAGAAATCATTAAACAGGGCTATGATGCTACCATGGCCGAGATTGAAAAGATAAAATCTAAAGTTAAAAGAGAAGCAAAAGTGGCAGATGTTAAAACTGCCCGAAAAGCTTTCATCGCCAAGAACCCCTACCTTACGTTTAAAAACATTAAGATATCTGGCGTAAGCGGAAAAAGGAAAAAATATGTGGAGAATGTTTTTAAAAGCATGAACAAAAACCTCAACCTAAACGAAGTAAAACTAGCTTATTATAAACTTTTGGGTGATGACAATTTTGAAACCGTTTATCCTAAAATCAATTATCTTGAGGCAGAAAACACCTATGAGTTTGAGTTAATTGTACAACCCGAAAAGAACTTTAAACTCGATTTTGGTGGTGCAATTGCGAGTAGACCAATTGGAAATGCTTTTATAGGTTTGCAGTACAATTTTTTAAGAAAAAGCTCCTACACGCTAAGTGCTAATTTTTACACAGGTAGGTTTCATGAATCTGCCCAGGGTGCTTTCAGAATGGATATTCCAAAAAAAGTTCCGTTTTATTTGGAGACCGAAATCACTTATAACCATTGGAACTACTTTGAGTCGAGTCAGCTATTTTTAGAAAACGTAAAGCCCACATTTTTAGAACAGGCCGACAGTAGGTTTATTCAGAGCATTGGTTTCGCCAGTGGAAAAAATGCTAAAACAACGGCTTTTGCTGGCTTTTTAAGCACCAATAATAAATATAGCCCTACAGAAAACTTTGGGACAGGTGATATTTTAGACGAAACCTATTTTAAAGGCTTTGCAACGGGCCTAAATTATAAAAGAAACGGCCTTAATAGAAAGCAATATCCATCAAAAGGAAGCAGTCTTTTTATAGGCTTTAGTTATTACGATGGCGTGGAGACCTATGAGCCTGGAAATATTTTAAGAGACGACCCCATTTATCCAACCCTTAGTGAAAAGCAATTTACTCGGGTATGGTTCAACTTCAAGCTTGTAAACGAGAAGTACATGCGTATAAATCCTAAATATAGTTTAGGCTATTTATTAGAAGGTGTATTTAGTAACCGACCAAGTTTTGCTAACTACAAAGGAAATCTAATTCATACTACTGCTTTTTATCCATTACAAGATTCTAAATCCATATTTCTAGAAAACTTTAGGGCAGATAAGTATGCAGCGTTTGGTATTAAAAACGTTTTCACCGCCGCTAAGAATTTAGATTTTAGGTTAGAAGCTTACGTTTTCCAACCCTATCAAAAGATTTTAAAAGTTGGCAATCAGCTTTCTGCCCTCGGCAAACCCTTTGACGACCATAGATTTGTGTATTCTACCGCCGCAGTTTACCACAGTCCTGTTGGACCTATTAGCCTAAATGTTAATTATTATGATGATAACGCAAAAAGATTTGGTGTTTTTTTCCATATTGGCTACCTGTTATACAATAAGCGAGCTTTAGAGTTATGAAAAAGTTAATCCCAATATTAGTCATGTTGATCTCGCTAACGAGTTTTGCACAAGACAGCCAAAACATCAATTACTTTACTGTAAAAGAAAACCTTTTAAAAGGACAAAAGCTAGCCATCATTGCAGCTGACTCTTTAGAAAATCCTAACGAACATATTAACGGCGTGTATAATTTTTCTGTAAATGGCTTTAAACAGGAGCTTAAGTTTAACGATGGCGTAGCTGTTTGCCCCTTACAGATTGAAAAATCTGCTTTTATTTTTATAAAACATATCAACGATGTAAAAAACCCATCTAACCTATACTACGTTTATAAAAAAGACAATGACTTAAAACCTATTAAAATCAGCTGGTACGTTTTACTCATTGTTCCGGTTGGCTTAATATTAATAGGCTATATGTTTAGGCGCTTAATTGGCTTTGTGATATTTATTCTTATGGTGCTTTTCTACTTTTATTATAGCAAGGGCTTGTCAATTCCTACCTTCTTTGAGTCGGCTTTGGGCGGTATCAAAAATATTTTTTAGGTTATTATTCCTGATTATAGTTTAGATAGATTTATTTTAAAACGTTATTATTCCATTTTTTAATTATATTTTTGCTTTTCTTATCAAATTGTCATTAAAATCATTATTCGTTAATGAAAATCACAACTTCTAAAACTCAAATTATTGGATTAGTTGTTTCTTCAATAGTTGTTTCTATAATTTCTGTTATTCTTGCCGACTCTTTAAAAAGTCTCACCGAACACGCCGAAACGTTTATTTTTAACCAAAGTAAAAAGTTACCTATCCTCTACATTATTTTACCATCAATAGGGATTACAGCTATTTATTTTTTAAGAAAATATGTTTTTAGAGGAAAACCAAATAAAGGAATTAAAGAAATTTACCAAGCAATTGACACTAAAAAAAACACCTTACCCGCATTCAAAGTCCCATCTCACTATTTGAATGGATTTTTAACGGTAATTTTTGGCGGTTCAACTGGCATTGAGGTTTCAACTGTGGTAGCAACTGCGGCGGTTGGCACAATGGCCCAGCGTAACATCACGCTAGTTAAAGCATATAAAACAGAATTGATTTGTGCTGCAGTTGCTGCGGGAATTGCAACAATTTTTGCCAGCCCCATTGCAGGTTTCTTTTTTGCCATCGAAGTAATTGCTCGTAAAAACATCAGTAAAACTACTTTGCTAAGCGCTGGCTGTGCTGTACTGGTTTCATGGCTAAGCTTAATGAGGTTAAACCCCGAAAGGATATTGAACTTTACTGTAGAAGGCTGGAGTGCCCACGCGATTCCCTATTTGATTATTTTAAGTTTAGCCTGTAGCTTTTTAGCAATTTACTTCACCAAAACAGTAATTTATATAAAGAAATTCTTCGGAAACATTTCTAATAATTTTTTGCGTGTAAACTCTGGTGCTTTATTGGTGGGCATTGCAATTTTAGTGTTCCCTCAGCTCTACGGCGATAGCTATCACGGTTTAAATGACTTGCTTTTTAATTCACACAATCAAATATTTAGCATACAGCTCACACTCGTATTATTTGCTCTCGTATTTCTGAAACCCTTAGTAGCCGCATTAACCTTAGGTGCGGGTGGCGATGGTGGAGTTTTTGCACCAAGTATTGTAGCCGGAGCTATTTTAGGAATTGCAATAGCCTTGCTTTTCAATTACTTTTTTGATGCAAACCTTGTTGTGCTAAACTTTGCGATTGTTGGTGGCGTAGCAGTACTAAGCGCTGCCATTGATGCTCCTTTAACATCCATATTTTTAGGTTGCAATTTGGTAACAGGTGGCTATATTATCTTCATTCCAATTGCGCTCGGCTGTTTTATCGCAAAATACACCGCAAAATATTTCTGCGATTATACAGTTTACAGCTATAAAGGAAAATAGTTTGAATGAGTGACGATCAACAAAACTAACAAACTAACCACCCAACAAACAAACCACCTAACCACCTAACAAACCAACAACCTAACCACCTAAAAAGGCATTCCAATACCAAACTGAATCTGAGATATAGAGTATTTATCTGGCGCATTGGTAATTGCATAGCTATCTTTTAATGCTCGTTTCCCTGCCCTATCGAACCAATATTTAACAACGTATTGATCGTCGCCAGTAAACTGTGGGTCTTTAAATTTCAAACCTGCATCTAACCTGAACACAAAAAAGGAAACATCAAACCTTAGTCCGAAACCCATACCGATCGCTGTTTGATCAAATAGCTTATTAAACTTAAGCTGTCCGCCCTGCAAACCATTATCTCTAATCTGCCATACATTTCCAAAATCAATAAACGTAGCTCCTTTTAGTTTTGAGCCAATAAAATTGTTGATCAGTTTAAAACGATACTCTAAATTACCTTCAAATTTAATATCGCCCAACTGGTCTAAATTACGCAAGTTAAACCGGGCCGAATCTGTAGCTAAAGAGGATCTATTGTAATTTCCAGGACCCAATGTTCTGGCTTGCCAAGCCCTAATACCACTAGAACCACCAGCAAAAAAACGTTTGTCAAATGGTAAGGATTTAATATTACCGTAAGAATAACCTACACCCGGGTTAAAACGGGCAATAAACTGGCGTTCTCCCCCTAAAGATCTATAAAATCGAATATCTGTTTCTAACTTTACGTACTGGTAATAAGGTACACCAACCAATAATCGCTGTCCGTCGGCATTGGTTTTTTTCTTTAGGTTTGAGACTAATGCAGCGGAATTACCTCCTAATTCGGCCGTTCCAGAGAAAAACGTAAAGTTGTTGTACGAAGTAAGTCTTGGTAAATTAACTGTATAGGTGTAATAACTGCTAGAGAGCAACTGAGAGCGAAGCGTAGAAAGAAAGAATGCATTTCCCTGACTAACAAGCAAAGCTGCTAGATCATCGTTTATTAAGGCTTTTGAGTATTGTACATTAACAGGCGTAAAGGAATGGAGTTTGTATTTTGTTTCTACCCAATCATACGTAATGTTAAAACCTAAACTCTTACGCTGATAACTTTTTGTCAACTGATAATTCTGATACGAAACGGCAATGCGAGTATGGGGCACTCCGTTTTTACCAAAAGATTCAATATTAAAAGGTGTGATCAATCGTGGATAACTTAAACTTGCCCCAACTTGGTAATCTTTACTTAAAATCCGATCGGCTAGCTTACCGCTTACATTTTTATCAAACTGCAATCCGCCACGTAGCTTCACTTCAAACACTTCTGCACCTCCAAAAATATTTCTGTTCTGATAGGTCAACCCTAAGTTTAAACCCGTTATACTGGAGTTAAAAGTATATTCACCGTCAAGCCGGTTCGACTTCTTCTTAAGCGGAATAATATCTACCAAACCCACCAGTTCGTTTGATGAGCTATCTTTGCTTTTTACAAAATCCACACTTACGCTTCTAAAGGCATTTAAATCAAAAAAGCGCTGGGTGGTTAAATCTGCGTTATCGATATTATACTCATCACCTTTGTTGATATAAATGTAATCTGCTATTTTCTTAGGCTTAAAAAACTTAGAATAATCATAAAATCTATACTGTGAATCTATTACCGCGGTATCGCGAGTCATTCCTTTTTCAATGATTCCGCTACTTGGTTGGATTCTTAAATACGTGTTCCCAATGATAAATTTAGTATGCTCGTTTTTATTCTGGGGATTTAAAATCGCCAAACTTATATCGGCAACGCCCTTGTTAAAATTGGTATCAACAGTTGGTCTAACATATTGGCGCAAAAAATCAAAGTAACCATTGCGCTTCATCAACAGGTAAATCTGTTCCCTTTCGTAGGCAATGCTATCCGTATCGTAACGTTTACCGGAATCTATATGTGTAAATTTTTTACGATTGGCTAGGTAAATAGATTTCACGGTAGAATCGGCAACTTCAAAACTCAAATTGCGAAACTTAAATTCTGCACCTTTTACTGCGTTAAAAAAAACAGAGGCCCTTTTATTTTTCACACTAATACTATCCGTTACCTTTGCGTTTAAAAACCCTTTGATATTTAAAAACTTTTGAATCTGATTCCGAGAAATCTCTACCAGCGAACTATCCAAAAGATGTGGTGCTTCCCCTAATTTCAGTTTACCCTGTTTGCTGAAATTATTGTAGATCCAAAGGTTAAATGGGGAGTTAGGCCTAATATCTAAAGCTACAAAATCCTCCGCCTGATCAGAAAATTCGTCACCAATGCCAGTAATAGTTAGTTTTGTAACCAAAGATTGATCTTTACTCAAACGTTTAGTAGACCTACAGCCGAAGACCGTAAACACAAAAAAGACTATAATTGCAAAAGGATAATATTTATATGATTTCAAAATCTCAAATAAGTTTAGTTAAATCCCTTCATCAAAAAAAATACCGAAAAGAGCATCAGCTTTTTATAGTAGAGGGATTTAAAGCAGTTTCGGAATTTTTAAACACCGATTTTGTGATAAACACCATTTTTTGTACGCCAGATTTCTCTGCAAAAGTGGCTAATTTATCTAATAAACAAAAAACTTATGAAGTTAGTATAAATGAACTAGAAAAAATAAGCGCTTTACAAACACCGCAAGGAATTTTAGCCATTGTGGAAACCCCTAAAAATACTCCGGTTGTTGCTAACGATATTGAAGAAATGGTATTGGTGCTTGACGGTGTGCAAGACCCTGGAAACTTAGGCACAATTATACGAACAGCAGATTGGTTTGGCTTTAGCCACGTTATCTGTTCTTTAGATTGTGTAGAAGTTTACAACCCTAAAGTAGTACAGGCAACCATGGGTTCTTTAACACGCGTAAAAGTGAGCTACCAAAATTTAGAGGAATTACTAACAAATACCGAATTACCAATTTATGGAACTTTATTAGCCGGAGAAAACATTTTCAGCACCAAGTGGCACCCAAAAGGTTTTTTAGTTTTAGGTAGCGAAGGCAAAGGAATTTCTGATGAACTATTGAAATTAATCACACATCCGGTAACAATTCCGGGTGGCAAAAACACCGAATCTTTGAATGTTGCAATTGCAGGAGCAATCTGTTGTGCAGAAATGAGCAGAAATAAACTAAAATAAGTTGCCTTGTATTAAAATTTTGCTATTTTTGCATTCCTTAAAACAAAGGGTCGAGTGGCCGAGTGGCTAGGCAGAGGTCTGCAAAACCTTCTACAGCGGTTCGAATCCGCTCTCGACCTCGTTTAAAATTTTAATTAAAATAGAAGTCATGGCAGTAACGCGTTTAAAAAGAAAAGACAGAAGAAATAAAACTACTTCTCGCCTGGAAGTTAAGTTTTTGAAAAACGCTACCAACGTAGAAAACGGTAGTCGTTCTAAAGAACCAAAAAACAGTCAAGTAGTGAAAAATGAAGCAGTTTTAGCTTCATTATCTAAATAAATTTCTCTATCGAATTGAATCCTGTTTATCGGCCGGTAAACAGGATTTTTTTTGATTTTTTTTTGATTTTTCTCTTCATCTCAAAACCTGACAATCTAACCACCTAACAAACTAAAAAAACCTACCCCGGAAAAAACAGTTCATTAAAATTCACATAAAAAAGCTCTTTAGTGGCTCGGGTTGTGGCGGTATAAAGCCATCGCAATAAATCAATATTTAACATTTCTTCCGTTAAAAAGCCCTGATCTATAAAAACAGCGTCCCACTGCCCACCTTGTGCTTTGTGACAAGTTACCGCATAAGCAAACTTAATCTGTAATGCATTAAAGTAGGGATTGCTTTTGATAGCATCCATTTTAGCCCGTTTGGTTTCTAAATGCTCATAATCTTTCATCAGTTCCTCAAACAGGATTTTTTGCCTATCGTAAGGTAAGTTTGGAGATTCTACATACAAGGTATCCAACATCACTTTACAGCTTAGCGGTTCCTGATCAATATCTGCAAACAAAACCTGTACGTCTGCAAACCTAAAACCATATTGCTCATGAATATTTTTAACGCGTGTAACCTCTCCAATATCCCCGTTGGCTATAAAGCCGCCTTTCTCCTCTCCTAGCCAATAGTAATTATTTTTCACCACCATCACCAAATCTCCTCCCGTTAGCTCATCCTCTCGCCAAAGAATTTGATTACGGATATTCTGGTTGTACATATTGGCGCTTTTATTAGACCTACAGATTACCAAACAGTTCTCCATTTCGTATTTACCGTAAGCGTAATTTAAACCTTCCACAATTTTATCGCCCATCATTCGGTAAACATCCTTAAATCCCGAAGTCTGCAAAGTTGGGAACGACTCTTCTTCGGTTCTAATCAAATCTCGAATAGCGGTAGCATTGTATAAAATTCCAGATTCCTTTTCCTGTCTAACCACATCAGTCAGTTCAACTTCCGTAGCTTCAATACTAAACTTACTGAGGTAGCCTTTTGCCAAAGCTGGACTTTCTGAAGAGCCTACAGGCGGAAGCTGTGCAGTATCTCCAATAAAAATAATCCGGTTGTTTTGGTTGTTGTAAACAAAAGAAATCACATCGTTAAGCAAACTGCTACCGCTATAATCGGTTAAATCATCCGAGATCATGGATGCTTCATCAATAATAAACAATGTGTTTTTATGCAGATTTGGAGACAGGTTAAAGTGCATTTCTGGCGCAAAAGCAGACTTTTTACGATAGATTTTGCGGTGGATGGTGCTGGCTTCTTTCTTAGAATAAAAACTCAACACCTTTGCCGCTCGGCCGGTTGGCGCTAACAGTACGGTTTTAATCTGATATTTAGGCAAAAGCTTTATTAAGGTGCTAATTACCGTTGTTTTACCCGTTCCGGCATAGCCTTTTAAAACAAAACACGAATCATTAGTCTTTAGTTGCAAAAACTGGTCTAATTTCTCAAACAAGTATAATTGTTGTGGATTGGGTAAGTGCGGAAAAGTTTTGGTTAAATCGTGGGCAATGCTCATTATTTCAAATTTCGCTAAAAAAGCATCGTCTTACAGATAAATTTTTACTTTTGTTTAGAATGAATGAACAGATACAATTAACCGCTGCTGATTTTGACGCAACGCAGGCCAAATCATACGAGTTATACTTAGAAATTGGTTCTAATTATTACAACTACGCAGTAATTGACCCTCAAAATCAGTCGGTTAAAGCCATTTCTAACAAACTCTCGAACATTTACAACGGTATTTATGATGGTTTGCTGAAATCAAACTTTGCAAACACAAAAATAAGTCTGACTACCCAAAAATTCACATTTGTTCCTACCCAGCTATTTCACGAATCGGCTACAGAAAACTTCATTAAGTACATTGGTGCAACAGAAAATGAAGAAATATCTACCCAGCAGTTAAGTGGCACCGGTATTACCATGATTTACGCTTTACCAAAATTGCAGTTGGATAAAATTGGAAGCTATTTCCCCAATGCGCAGATTTACCCACAGATGGCTCCTTTTTTTAAAGGGATAAGCTTCGGCTTTAGCCAGATCAGCACTTCACAGCTTTTTATCAATTTTAGAG
The DNA here is from genome assembly GCF_000302595.1 of Pedobacter arcticus A12. Taxonomy (GTDB): domain Bacteria; phylum Bacteroidota; class Bacteroidia; order Sphingobacteriales; family Sphingobacteriaceae; genus Pseudopedobacter; species Pseudopedobacter arcticus. Next base: position 173,704 of record NZ_JH947127.1, read on the forward strand.
ACGGCTTGGCAGAAGTAATTATATTTAATCACAATAAGTTCCAGTTCTATAATATTTTTGAGTTTCAGAACGAAGACGAGCTCATATACTTTGTGCTTTTAGCTGCACAAGAAAACAACATCAAACCAGCGAGTGCTACGCTTAAATTAAGTGGTTCGGTAGAAACCGAAGACGAGATTTTTAAGCAACTTCTGAAACATTTCCCACATACAGAAATGACAGATCAAGATAGCTTACCGCTATTTTATCATGGTTTGGAAAAACCGGTAATGCCCAGATTTTTCTCTCTGTTAGCCTTAGGTTTATGCGAATTGTAGGTGGCCGATTAAAAGGGATTAGGTTTAATCCACCAAAAAACCTTCCGGTTAGACCCACAACAGACATGGCGAAGGAAGCTTTATTTAATATTTTGGGAAACCAATTGGAGATTACCGAGCTAAAGGTGCTCGATTTGTTTAGCGGAACGGGAAACATCAGTTTAGAGTTTGCTTCTCGCGATGCTTTGGAAATCACCTCGGTTGATCAAAATTTCGGCTGTTATAATTACCTAAAAAACACCAGCAAAGAGCAAAACCTAAACCAGATTAAGGCAATAAAAGCAGATGTTTTTAAATTTTTAAACCAGGAGACGGATCAATTCGATTTGATTTTTGCCGACCCACCATTCGATTTAAATCGCATTCCAGAAATCCCAGCACTTATATTTGATAGAAACCTGTTAACAGAAAACGGTTTGCTTGTTATAGAGCACCAAAGTATGCAGGATTTATCTGCACATCCAAAATTCAACGAAAAAAGAAAATACGGTTATTCGGCTTTTAGCTTCTTTAGAAATTAAACCCTATTTTTAGTTCAAATCAAAGCTTATGAAAATTGCACTTTTCCCTGGTTCTTTTGACCCTATTACCAAAGCACACGTAGATATTTTAAAAAGATCTTTATCTCTTTTTGATAAAATATACATTGGTGTAGGTACCAACAGCACTAAACAGTCTTTATTAAGTGTGGAGCAAAGGCTGGCCATGATTAAAGCTGTATTTATTGATGAGCCAAAAGTAGAAATCGTAAGCTACGAAGGTTTAACCGTGAACTTCGCAAAAGAAATTGGTGCTTCGCATATGATTAGGGGAATTAGAACCGTATCCGATTTTGAATACGAAAAAGCGATTGCTCAAATGAACCATTCTTTAATCCCCGAAGTGGAATCCATTTTTATTGTGAGTAAACCGGGTTATTCATCCATCAGTTCTACCATTGTTAGGGATGTTTTACGTTATGGTGGCGATGTTGCTCAGTTTGTACCGAGTGCCGCAATTCCTTTTTTGAAGGGCTTAGGGTAATTAACACCGTCATTTAGACGAGGTATGAGGAGAAAGTTAGTGTATTGCGAAGGTTAAACTAAGCTAAGTAACTTGCAAACCTCCCCTATAGTTGAGGTGACATTGCCGAAAGGAGATAACGGCTAAAAAAACAGCACCAAATATGGCTAGTTACTTCAAATCAAACAAGCTATCTACTCCTAAAATCTTCTTAGACAAAAACCCTTCGGCGTGGTCAACATTTATCGAACGACCAAATTCCCTGGTTCTTCCAATAATTAAATCCATAAAAGCTGGGTTAGAAATATAAGTCTGTGGTTCATCCAAACTTACGCCGTCTACAAAAAACTGGGTTTTATAAGCCCGTATTGCTTCCAGTTTCTGATCCATAAACTCAGATACATCAATCACAATATCTGGTTTTATATAAGTATCCTGAATCAAATGCAACAATAACCTTGGACGATGTGGTTTCTGAGTTTCACCGTTCTCCTGGGTTTCAACTTTTCTTAAACCTGCTAAAAAGCAGGAGTCGTTTACTAAATCACAAGCCCTGCCGTGGTCGGGATGCCGATCATGATAGGCATTGGTAATGATAATCTCTGGCTGGTATTTACGTATGGCAGCAATAACCTTAAGCTGATGCTCCCCATCGTTTTTAAAAAAGCCGTCTCTAATGCCTAAATTTTCTCGAACATCAAGCCCTAAAATCTTTGAAGCATCGCTGGCCTCTTGTTTACGGGTTTCTGGCGTTCCACGTGTACCTAGTTCACCACGGGTTAAATCGATAATTCCTACAGATTTACCCTCTTTTTTATGTTTCAAGATTGTGCCTGCTGCACCTAACTCCACATCATCCGGATGGGCAACGATAAACAATAAATCCAATTTCATAATTTCAAATTAATGCGTCGTAGATCTTAAGCTTTAGAAGGCCCACAAAATAAATGATATTAAAATTCACAGCCTTTAGCTTGTTGTTGGTGTTAAAAGCTTCTGAATTTTCTTTTTAACCCTTGCTGAGTTGGGTTTTGTAAAAGAATAAAAGAAATCTACCAATTCGCCCTTGGTATTGATTAGGTATTTGTGGAAATTCCATCGTGGCGCCGAATTAAAGTTTCCATTCAAATTTTTATCAGCCAAAAAACTAAAAAGTGGATGTGCATCCTCGCCCCTAATCTTAGTTTTTTTGAATATCGTAAAATGTGTGTCGTAATTAACAGTACAGAATTTACCAATACCTTCGTCGTTCAACGGTTCTTGCTGACCAAAATCATTGCTAGGGAAAGCCAAAATCTCAAAATCTGTCGTTTCGAAATTCGTCCTTAACTCTTCTAAAAGTGCTAATTGGGGGGTAAAACCACATTCAGACGCGGTATTTACAATCAATAAAACCTTGCCTTTATATTTCTCAAGACTTACCGTCTCCCCTTTTACATTCTCTACGCTAAACTGGTAAATATTGGGTTTCTCCATTATAAAAAATCACTAATAATTGTAATAACCAGTAGACCTAATAATCGATTCGATATCCCTTTCCTGATCTACATCGTACTTATTTCTAAGGTTGTGGCCAAAAACTCTTGCAACAGATTGCATTACAAAAGCAGATACATTTCCTTTCAAATCTTTCACTAAATCGTAACTACTGTTGCCCGTTTCCCTATCAATCAGTTTTATCAATATCTCTCCTTGCGAGATGGTGAGGTTTTTAACCTCCTTATTAAACAAATCTTTTATCTCCTTATCACAACTCTTAACGTACTCTTTTTGTTTTCGTTTATCAGTAGTTGTTGCCAAATCACGTTCCAGCTGCCGGTATCTTTGGCCCGCAAACCTAGCGTAAGGCAGTACTTTTATAACGTTGTAACGTAGCCTACGATAGTTATCATAAGCCTCTTTAGATGCAAAACGACGGTAATCTTTAATAACCACTTCGTTAAGCACAATCCAAGGCACCATTTCGCCCTCTACATTTAATGCAGAAACCCTAATGGTATCATTTACCCCCTTAATACCCAAATCCTGCGCCATGCTAAATGAAGCCATCAAAAACAAGAAGCCAAAAGTAAATAGCACTTTGTTTTTCATAATTTTAAGTTACAAATTTATTGCTTATTTATTACTAAAAAAGCAATAAGTAACCCTAAATTCGTTATTTTAACAAAATAAAAACAAAGCGATTCCAATCTTAATGAAGGATTATACGATAGATATTGAAGCAGAGAAATCTGAGATCTTAAAGCGGTACAGAAAACTACTACGAGCATGTAAACCTACGCTCCAAAAAGGTGATAAAAAGATGATCAGAATGGCGTTTGATATGGCTGTAGAAAGCCATAAAGACATGCGTCGCAAATCTGGAGAACCTTATATCTATCATCCAATTGCTGTTGCACAGATTGCAGCGGAAGAAATTGGACTTGGCACTACATCTATTGTTTGCGCCTTGTTGCATGATGTTGTGGAAGATACCGATATCACTTTGGAGGATATTGAGCGTGAGTTTGGTAAAAAAGTAACAAAAATCATTGATGGCTTAACCAAAATATCTGGTGTTTTTGATGCCAACAGCTCCATACAGGCAGAGAATTTTAGAAAAATGTTGCTCACCCTTGCAGATGATGTAAGGGTAATTCTGATTAAACTCGCCGACAGGTTGCATAACATGCGTACGATGGATTTTATGCCTCGTGATAAACAGCTAAAGATTTGTTCGGAAACTGCCTATTTATATGCTCCATTAGCGCATCGCTTGGGTTTATATACGATAAAATCTGAATTGGAAGATCTGTCTATGAAATATGTAGAGCCTGAAACCTACAAATTCATTGCAAAAAAACTAAATGAGAAAAAAGCAGAGAGAGAAGCTTTTGTTAAAGAGTTTATTGGCCCTATTGATGAAATTCTAGAAGAAGTTGGCTTGGTAGCCAATGTTGTAGGCAGGCCGAAATCCATCCATTCCATTTGGAATAAGATGAAGAAAAAAGGGATTCCTTTTGAAGAGGTTTATGATCTTTTTGCGATTAGAATCATCTTGGATAGTACTCCGGAACATGAGAAATCTGATTCGTGGAAGGCCTATTCTATTGTTACGGATCTGTACCGTCCTAATCCAGACCGTTTGCGAGACTGGATTTCTTCGCCTAAGGCAAATGGTTACGAATCTTTACACACCACCGTAATGGGCCCGAAAGGACAATGGGTGGAAGTACAAATCCGTACCGAGCGGATGAATGAGATTGCTGAAAAAGGTTTTGCTGCACACTGGAAATATAAAGAATCTTCTAGTGATAGCGGTTTAGACCAATGGGTAAACAAAGTACGTGAGCTGTTAGCCAACCCCGAATCAAATGCGCTGGACTTTTTGGATGATTTTAAAATGAATTTATTCTCTGATGAGATTTTCATTTTTACCCCTAAAGGAGATTTATTGCAATTGCCTTTGGATGCAACGGCGCTCGATTTTGCTTTTGAAATTCACTCGGATGTGGGTGCAAAATGTATTGGAGCAAAAGTAAACCACAAACTAGTACCGCTTTCTTTTAAACTGCAGAACGGCGACCAGGTAGAGGTAATTACGTCTGGCAAACAAACCCCGAAGGAAGATTGGCTGAATTTTGTGGTTACCGCAAAGGCAAAAGCAAAAATCAAATCTTCATTAAAAGAAGAAAAAAGGAAAATTGCTGAGGATGGCAAAGAGATTTTAGAGCGTAAGTTAAAATCGCTCAAAATAACCTACAACACTGATAATATATTAAAACTCAGCTACTATTTTAAATTACCATCGTCACAAGATGTTTTTTACAATGTTGCAAAAGGATTAATTGACCTTAAAGATTTAAAAGAGTTTGCTGCATCTGAAAAAGTAATTGAACATAAAACAACCAGTGAAAACGATTCGGATAATATTCAAAAAATTATAACGCAGGTAAAAACGAAGGATAACGATATACTTTTAATTGGCGACGATCTACAAAAGATAGATTACAAACTCTCTAACTGTTGTAACCCAATTCCTGGAGATGATGTTTTTGGATTTGTGACCGTTTCTGATGGGATTAAAATTCACCGTACCAACTGCCCAAATGCTACAAAGTTAATGTCGAGTTTTGGTTATCGAATTTTAAAAGCTAAATGGACCAGCCAGAAGCAGTTGGCGTTTTTAACAGGGCTCCAAATTACTGGAATTGATGAAGTTGGCCTGATCAATAACCTAACCCAAGTAATATCAAACGACTTTAAAGTCAACATGCGTTCTATCACTATGGAAACGGACCAAGGGATTTTTAAAGGTAAAATTATGATTTACGTAAACAATACAGAGCATCTGGAAAATCTGATCAAAAAAATCAAAGAAGTGAAAGGCATTTCTGAGGTTACACGGTTTGATTCGGAAAATGAAATGCCGTTGCTAAAGAATTAACCAATCACTGATTTAATAGTATTTTAAAAAAAATGGATAAAATCAAGAAATCGGCACTTATTCTTTTTAATTGTTTTTTGATAGTTCCTTTACTATTGATCGGCATTTTACCTATAAAAGCGCAAAGTAAAAAGCCGAAAAACATTTTATTTATTTGTGTGGACGATTTAAGACCGGAGCTAAAGTCTTTTGGGATTTCCTACATCAAGTCGCCAAACATTGACAAACTTGCGGCCACTGGTCGCCCGTTCTTTAGGCATTACGTAAATGCTCCAAGTTGCGGACCTTCTAGAGCTGCGATGTTAACAGGTGTTTATGGCCCTTATGGAAATGAGGCTTTGTTTGAACGGGCAAACTACCTCAAAACTTTTCCAAAAAATGTAAATCCAACCCTACCAGAGTGGTTTCGAAACAATGGGTATACAACGGTTTCTGTTGGAAAGGTCTCTCATCACCCTGGTGGCTTGGGCGGTGACGATTGGAACGATCCAAATATCATTGAAATGCCAAATGCCTGGGATAGAAACATCATGCCTGTAGGAGAATGGGAACATCCTAGAGGTGCTATGCATGGTTTAGCGAATGGAGAAATCCGTGTAAAACAATCGGACATGGCGGTTTTCCAAAGTGCAGAAAGCCCTAATGATAGTTACCCCGACGATTTAATTGCCAAAGAAGGGATTAAGCAACTTGAAATGCTTGCCAACGACAAAAGCAAACCTTTTTTTTTAGTAGTTGGATTATTGAAACCACATTTGCCTTTTGGTGCGCCAAAAAAGTATTACGATTTATATCGAAATGTAAATTTACCTCCAATATTTTCTCCACAGAAACCCAAAGGACCAAGCACCTGGTTTAATTCTGCCGAGTTCATGAATTATAACCGCTGGGGCAAAAATCCAAATATAGATACCGCCTTTGCTACAGAGGTGCGAAAGCATTACGCCGCCTGTGTGAGCTATGCAGATGCTCAGGTTGGTCTAATTTTAAAAAAACTAAAAGATACCGGAGCTGATAAAAACACAATCGTTGTTTTATGGGGCGATCATGGCTGGAACCTTGGCGAGCATCAGATTTGGGGCAAACATAATCTTTACGAGGAAGCTTTACGTTCTCCACTGATTGTAAAATACCCTTCAATGCCGGCTCCTGGGAAAGCAGCAAACGGAATTATAGAGACGATAGACATTTTTCCCACACTTTGTGAACTCACAAATATCACAAAACCTGCCTTTTTGCAGGGCCAATCGTTTAAAAACATGTTAGTTAATCCTAATATTGAAGGTCATTTTGCTTATGCCTATACTGGCAATGCAAGTACGGTTCGTACACCAAAATATAGATTCACACTACATAATAACGGAGATGAAGAACTGTATGATGAAACAACCGCAGAGCGGGAATCGCTTAACATTGCCAAGGAAAATCAAAATATAACCAAAGAATTAAAAATTCTATTAGTTAATAGATTGAAGCTGAGAAAAAATTACGAGGTAAAAACACCTAAATAAGGTATTTTATCTTGTAGGTAACATACACTAAAATTGGGTTGAATAGCAAATAATTTTGTATGATAAAACGGTAACACAAAATTTGACCTTAAAAAGCCAAATATCATTTAGCTATATTATAAATTTTGATAACTTTGGCTTTTAATATTCACTATGAGCGTACAAGAAACCATTGATATGGTAAAAAAGATTTTCGAGAGCTATCTTGAAAATAAAAACCTCAGAAAAACACCTGAACGTTTCGCTATACTCGAAGAAATTTACTCTAGAACAGATCATTTTGATGTAGAATCACTTTACATCCAAATGAAAAACAAAAAGTACAGGGTAAGTAGAGCTACCGTGTACAACACTTTAGAACTGCTATTATCATGCGACTTGGTTACCAAACACCAGTTTGGAAAAAACATGGCGCAGTTTGAAAAATCTTATGGATTTAAACAACATGATCATATCATTTGCTTAGATTGTGGAACAGTGGTAGAATTTTGTGACCCACGCGTTCAGCAAATACAATCTATGATGGGTGATTTGTTAAAGTTTAACATCCAACACCACTCGCTTAACCTTTACGGAAACTGTACTCGTTTACAGGATGGCTATTGCGAATCAAAAGAAAATAAAAATTAATTCACTTACACTTACATATCTGACCAATAAATAATGGCTGTTGATGTTTTATTAGGCCTTCAATGGGGCGACGAAGGAAAAGGCAAAATTGTTGATGTTTTAGCTCCCAAATATGATTTAATTGCTCGCTTCCAAGGCGGACCAAATGCTGGGCACACCCTGGAGTTTGACGGAAAAAAGTTTGTTCTAAACACCATTCCATCAGGAATTTTTGAAGCCAATACCATGAATTTAATTGGTAATGGAGTTGTGATTGATCCAATTATCCTGAAAAAGGAAATTGACAAATTGAAAGATGCAGGAGTTGATTTATTAGCGAAGAAAAATTTAATGATTGCCCGTAAAGCGCATTTGATTTTACCAACGCACCAATTACTGGATGCTTCTTCTGAAAAGAAAATGGGCGACAGTAAAATTGGTTCTACGCTTAAAGGCATCGGTCCAACTTATATGGACAAAACTGGCCGTAACGGTTTAAGAGTAGGCGATATTTACCTTCCGGATTTTAAGGCTAAATATGATAAGCTGGTGGAAAAACACCGTTCTATTTTAGGAAACTATGGTGATGTGGAAGATTTCTCTGAAAGAGAAGCAGCTTTCTTTGATGCCATTGAATTATTAAAAAAATTCCCTCATGTTGATAGCGAGCATTTAGTTGCTCAATACTTAAAAGAAGGCAAAACTGTACTTGCAGAAGGTGCTCAAGGAACCATGTTAGATATTGATTTTGGTTCTTATCCTTTTGTAACTTCGTCAAATACCACAACCGCTGGTGCTTGTACTGGTTTAGGTATTGCACCAAACAAAATTGGTGAGGTAGTTGGTATTTTTAAAGCTTATTGTACCCGTGTTGGCGGTGGTCCGTTCCCTACTGAGTTAGAGGATGAAGTTGGAGAAGAATTAAGAAAAGTTGGTCATGAATTTGGTGCTACCACTGGCAGACCAAGAAGATGTGGATGGATTGATTTACCAGCTTTAAAATACGCGATTATGCTTAACGGTGTTACTCAATTGGTAATGACAAAAGCTGATGTTTTAAGTGGTTTTGAGAAAATATACGCTTGTACCCATTATAACTATAATGGCGAAGTGATTGATTACATGCCTTACGATATCTGCAGCATTAAACCAGAGCCAATTTGGGAAGAAATTGACGGCTGGAAAGAAGATTTAACAGGAATTAGAGAGCCAAACGAAATCCCAACAAAGTTACAGGCGTACATTGATTATTTAGAAAAACAATTGGAAGTGCCTATCAAGTATCTTTCTGTTGGGCCAGACCGGGTGCAGACCTTGATTTTAGGATAATTTCTTTTAAACTGATATTTTCGAAAGCGTTCTGAGATAATTGGAACGCTTTTTTTTGTTTTAGTCAGGTTTTCCCTAAACATTACTTTAAGACCTTAACTTGTTAGTGTGCTGTCTCATACCGTCGACATGAAGGGATTTTTTATATTCACTATACAACTTCCCGTTCGTCACCTCGAGGACACGAGAGGTCTCACACATAAGTCACCTCATTGCAAAACTGAAACATCACATGAAATGTAGAATTAAACTTTAAACCAATTCCTTCAAAATCTGTTTTACCAAACCCGGACCTTCGTAAATAAATCCAGTATAAATCTGAACTAAAGAAGCACCGGCTTCTAACTTTTCTTTAGCATCTTTTCCGCTGTGAATGCCGCCTACCCCAATAATAGGAAATGACTTGTTCGATTTTTCAGACAAGTACCTAATTACTTCTGTTGAGCGTTTAGTTAATGGTTTACCGCTTAACCCTCCTGCTTCACCTTTTAGTTTTTCAGACGATTGTAAATTATCTCTAGAAATGGTGGTATTACTAGCAATTACGCCTGCAATTTTTGTTTCCTGAACAATTTCTACAATATCGTCGAGCTGATCATCTGTTAAATCAGGTGCAATTTTCAGTAGTATTGGCCTAGAGATATCGTTCTTCTTATTTCTTTGTTGTAAGGTATTAAGAATATGCTTTAACGGTTCTTTTTCTTGCAATGCTCTTAAACCTGGCGTATTTGGCGAACTTACATTTACAACGAAATAATCAACCACATCAAATAGCGCATCAAAACACTTGATGTAATCACTTACTGCGTCTTCATTTGGTGTGTTTTTATTTTTACCGATGTTGCCACCAATAATTAACCCATCTCTTTTTACCGATTGTAATTTGCGGGCTAAAACTTCTACACCTTTGTTATTGAAGCCCATCCTATTGATCAAAGCTTCATCAGCAGGTAAGCGGAACATCCGTGGTTTATCATTGCCAGGTTGTGGCAAAGGCGTTACGGTACCAACTTCAATAAAACCGAAGCCAAAGTTTGCCAATTCCTCTATAAATTCTCCATTTTTATCAAAACCAGCAGCTAAACCAACTGGGTTTTTAAAATTTAAACCAAAAACATTACGCTCTAATTTTTTATCCTCAAAAACGAAAAGACTTTTGAGCAAACGAGGCAATCCCCACACCTTTTGAGCAATTTTTAAAGAATCGGTAACGGTATAGTGAATTTGTTCGGGGTCGAACTGAAAAAACAGAGGCTTAACTAGTTTATACATGTTGCAAATTTAATATTAAAGCGGATAGCTTTTCAAATTAATCCGTTTTTGTAGATCAAAATTTTCCCATAAAAAAAACCTCAAAGCTTAGCTTTGAGGTTTTCTAATATTTATTAAATCAAGTCAAATAAAATTAAATCTTTTATTATCCTTTTAAATGTCCAATTAGCAAATTCGCCAACTCCACACCAATTCTTTCTTGTGCCTCATTAGTTGCTGCTCCTATGTGCGGAGTTAACGAAACTTTAGGGTGTTGTAATAAAGCAACTAATGGCGTTGGCTCGTTATCAAAAACATCCAAACCAGCAAAAGAAACTTTACCGCTATCTAACGCTTCAATTAAAGCTTGCTCATCTATTGTACCCCCTCTAGAGCAGTTTACAATACCTACTCCTGGTTTTACTTTTTCAAATTCCTCTTTACCTAAAACTGGCTTTTCTGTAAATGGAATGTGAAGAGAAATAAAATCAGCTTCAGCTAAAAGTGTATCTAAACTTACTTTTTTTACTGGCACATCTACTTTAGTACCACCAGAAAGTTCCAATTGTAAAGTTGCTGGAATATCGTATAAATCGAAAGCCAAAACATCCATACCTGCACCTAAAGCAAGTTTTGCAGTTTCTTTACCAATACGTCCAAAACCAATAATACCTAATTTTTTACCCTTAAGCTCTACACCTTTTGCGTAAGCTTTCTTTAAGCCGTTAAAGTTAGTAGCTCCTTCAACAGGCATTTTACGATTTGCATCGTAAACAAAACGTACGCCGTTAAAAAGATGAGTAAAAACCAACTCAGCAACAGATTGTGAAGATGCTGCAGGTGTGTTTTCAACTGCAATTCCCTTACTTTTTGCGTAAGCCACATCGATATTATCCATACCAACACCACCTCTACCAATCACCTTTAAGTTTGGGCAAGCATCAATTAACTCTTGTCTAACTTTGGTAGCACTTCTAACTGTAATCCCATCGTAAGCGTTTAGCTTCGCAGCCAACTCTTCTTGTGGAATATTATTTGTATCAACCTCAATTCCGGCGTCTTCTAATAGTTTTTTTCCTATTGGATCAATTCCGTCGTTTGCTAAAATTCTCATTAATTTATCTATTTTTTGGATTTGGTTTTTAAACGTTTTTTGCTGCAAATTCTTTCATTGCATCAACTAATACTTGAACACTTTCAATTGGTAAAGCATTGTATAACGAAGCTCTAAAGCCTCCAACACTTCTGTGTCCTTTAATTCCAACGCAGCCTTTTTCTTCTGCAAATTTTAAGAAAGGTTTTTCCAACTCTGCATTCTCCATTACAAAGCAAACACTCATGTTTGAACGATCTTCTACCGCTGCGGTTCCTTTGAATAATGGATTTCTATCAATCTCTGTATATAACGCTTTTGCTTTCGCAATGTTTTCTTTTTCTATCGTGGCAACGCCACCTTTAGCTTTTAACCATCTTAAATTCAACATAGAAACGTATACAGAGAACACTGGAGGTGTATTGTACATAGATTCTGCATCTATTTGCTTTTGGTAATCTAACATAGATGGGATTGTACGACCTGATTTACCCAAGATATCGTTTTTAACGATCACTACGGTAGCGCCAGCCGGACCAACGTTCTTTTGAGCACCAGCGTAAATCAAATCGAAATCAGCAACGTTTATTGCCTTACTAAAGATATCTGAAGACATATCGGCAACTGTTCCAACAGAAGTTTTTGGAAAATTGTGCATTTGCGTACCATAAATGGTATTGTTTGAAGTACAGTGAAAATATGCACTATCAGCCGCAATGGTATAATCTTTAGGAATGTAGCTGTAGTTTTTATCTTTTGATGAAGCAACAACTTCAGCATCTCCAATTAACTTAGCCTCTGCAAAAGCTTTTTTAGCCCAAACACCAGTCTCTAAAAATGCTGCTTTTTTACCTTCTGGCAATAAGTTAAAAGCAGTCATTGCAAACTGCATACTTGCGCCACCTTGTAAAAATATAACCGAATATCCTTCTGGAACGTTTAAAAGTTCTTTCACTAAACTAATAGCTTCGTCCATTACTGCAACAAATTCAGTTGCTCTGTGCGAAATTTCTAGAATAGATAAACCAGTATCATTAAAATTTAAAACGCCTTGTGAAGCTTGTTTAAATACTTCTTGTGGTAAAATGCAGGGTCCTGCACCAAAATTGTGTTTCATTTATTTAAAGTTTGGTGTAAATTATTGGGAAAACATATCGCCCAAGCCATTATACTTGGAGCGTATAATTTCTTTTGTGTGATGCTGGGCGTCATTCTTTATAGAATTAAGTCGCAAATTTATGATAAACATTGGTGAAGTCCTATTTTTTTTTAAAATTTCGTAATCAATCTCACATTCAGTTGCCTTGATGTTAAATAGTTTGGTATTGCATACTGGTTATTATTAACGTCTGTAACCCATAAATATGATACCGTATTATTAATATTTAACAGATTGAACACTTCTGCATAAATAATTATTGATTTAAAATACCTTGCTAAAAGCGCTGGCTTATGTAAACTTTCGGGGTCTAATATATCTTTTGAGAAGCCGATATCCAGCCTTTTATAAGCCGGGATATTATAAGTTTGCTGGTAACGTTCTGTAGCGGGCGGACCAGTAGGCAATTTTGAACCATACAATAAATTTAAGTGCACTTTATAGGTTGGGCTATTGAACAGCCTATCTTGAAAAAACGCGGAAAAGTTAATCCGTTGATCTGTTGGTCTTTTGATATAACCGGGGTAAATAGTTTGTGTACTTCCATCCGTATTTTTTTTGATGTAAGAATCGCCTTTGATATCTTCGGCCGTTTGCATAATTGAAATCCTAAAAGACGATTCCAGATCTTTTACAAACTCTCCGCTAATTCTAAAATCGGCACCCATGGCATAACCCTTGGCTTCTTGGTCTGCAAAATATCTTATCCTTAGGTTTTCAATATCGTATGGCGTTAGGTTGTACAAACTTTTATAATAAGTTTCTGCCAAAAAATTAAGCTTGGTGCCCAAACCTTCAAACTTACTATCAGAGGAAAGCACAAAATGAAGTGATTTTTGCGATTTGGTGTTGGGGTTTAAGCTACCATCAAAATTACGGGTTTCCCGATAGAACGGAGGTTGTGCGTAAAGTCCTGTTGCAAAACGATAAACGCTATTTTCGTGAGCCTTTGGTTTATAGGCGAAAACAACCCGTGGGCTAACAATAAACTCGTTTGTATAATTATTATAATTGAATCGAAGTCCCCCAGTGAAAGAAAGCTGAGAACTAATATCGCTTGTATTTTGCACATAACCCGTGTACCTAAGTGTGTTTACAGTGTTTGAGGCATCCACAGACTGGCTAAGCACAAAATTATTATACGTGTTCGGAATTGCGAAACCAGCAGAATCAATCAGCTCAAACTCTTTTAGCTGATCAGCAATTTTATCGTACTGAAATCTTAATCCCGTTTCCCAAAAAGACTTTCTGGTACTGTAGTTCAGTTTCAGTTCAGAGGCATAAACATCTGCTTGAAGTTCATTTCTCCCGTAGTTCTGATAAGCTCCTATCCCTCTATTTGCTTTTACCTGACCAAAAGTTCCGCTAGCGAAATCATTCTCGATCTCGTCGAAAATATAAGTACCTAAAATATCGAAATTCTCTTTTTCAGTAATCAGGAACATGGAATTAATCCACTTAAAATTCACTTTCTCGCTCAGCGTACTGTTTAAAGTAAGCGCAGCCACCACGTTTGTATATTGATCTTGCTCCTGCCCTTCGTAATCTACATTTAGTCTTAAAATCTCGTTTAAAGTCCCAAATTCCGTACTTCGGGACTGGGGCACCAAACCAAACTTACTGCTGTTATAGGCACCAAAAAAGTTCAAACTGTTTTTTTTGCTGATCTGGTAATTCAGCAAGCCTTGTAAATCATGAAATTGTGGCTGGTACGCACCAACAACCGGTTGTGCATTCAATATAAATTTGTTCTGCTTATTTCTGTAACCGATAGCACCACTAAACTTACCCTCTTTTACAAAGGCAGTGGCAGAAACCCCGTTTGTACCGATACCAAAAGTATATTTTACGGAATCTGTAGTTTTGTACTGCACATCCAACACAGATGAAAGCTTATCGCCATAACGGGGTGTAAATCCGCCAGCAGAAAACTTCACATTTGAAACCAGATCGGGATTAATTAAGCTTAAACCTTCCTGTTGCCCGTTGCGGACTAAATAGGGTTTGTAAATTTCAACATCGTTGATGTAAATTAAGTTTTCATCGAAATTACCTCCCCTAACAGAATACTGGGAACTTAGCTCGTTGTTAGTAGAAACGCCGGGCAACTGTTTTAAAATCGATTCGAAACTTTGAGATATATTTGGATTGGAGCTTGAAAGCTTAGCATCGACCTTAATCATTCCTGTGTTACGCACAGATTTATCACTGATTACAACCTGTTTTAGACTTCTTAAATCTTTGATTAAAACTATATTGAGTATTTTATTAGATTCTTTATCAACCTTTAAATCAATAGTTTGGGTCTGATAACCTAAATAGGTAATCAACACCTGATAAACCCCAGCCTTTAATCTAAAATTAAACTCTCCTTGGTTATTTGAACTCGTAGAAACCTGTGTTTCTTTTACAGATAGGTTAACACCGGCAAGTTCTTCGTTTTCTGTATTACTCACTTTACCCGATATTTTATGCACAGTTTGTGCATCTAAAAACACAGGCAACAGCAATAGAAAGAAGAAAAACTTAGCCATTTAAAAAAAATCAGGCCGTTAAAATGTCTGGAGATATATTTCTTAATTCGGCAATGGTATGCGCTGGATCAGCCGAGCCAAAAACTGCGTTACCCGCTACCAAAACATTTGCGCCAGCTTTTAAAAGTGCCAAAGAATTATGGTTACTAACGCCACCGTCAACCTCAATCATTAGGTCTGGGTTCAGCTCCATAGCCATTGCTTTAAGCTCTCTTATCTTTTGGTAACTATGCTCAATAAATTTCTGCCCCCCAAAACCGGGATTAACCGTCATAATTAACACCAAATCCAACTCTGCTAAAATATCTTTTAACAATAGCACAGGTGTATGCGGATTTAACGCCACACCAGCTTTACAACCCAATTCTTTGATGTTTTGAACTGTACGATGTAGATGCGTACAAGCCTCATAATGTACGGTAATGATATCCGCACCTACTTCTTTAAACTCTTTCAGATAACGATCTGGGTTAACAATCATTAAATGGACATCTAAAGGCTTAAGGGCAAAGTTTTTTACTGCAGCAATTACAGGGAAACCGAAAGAAATATTAGGTACAAAAACTCCGTCCATTACATCTACGTGAATCAACCCTGCTTCACTATCGTTAAGCATTAAGATATCGTCTTCGAGGTTGGCAAAATTTGCAGAAAGAATTGAAGGGGAAATAATTGGCTTCATATGCCAAATATAACAAATAAGCTTTCTTTTAGAAATTATATCTAAACACAAATAAGCCCGTTATTTTAGATATATTTATCATTAATTTATGCGGTACTTCATTCTTCCATTATTTCTTTTTATCGGATGCACATTAAAAGCACAAGTTTATAATGCTTCTGAAATGTATGTGCATTTATTTTCTCCCGCACCTATTGCAGATATTGAAGCAGTGAGCAATGCCGCAAAAGCAAAACTTAATACGGTAAAGAAAGAAGTTGAGATTGAAATCCCTGTAACAAGTTTCACTTTTAAGAAAGCTTTAATGCAGGCCCATTTTAATGAAAAGTACATCGAAAGCGCAAAATACCCCAATGCAAACTTTCATGGAAAATATACTGAAGAAATCGATTTAAGCAAAGACGGTGTTTACACACTGCATTTTAACGGAAAATTCAATATTCACGGTGTTACCAAAGCAAAATCAATAGCTTGTACGTTCACTGTTAAACAGCAAAAGATAATTTTTGACACCAACTTTAAATTACTGACTGCCGATTATAAGGTTAAAGCACCCGATGTGATCTACCGCAAAGTTGGGCAGGAAGTTACCATTGATGCAACGGGAGTTTTAACAAAAATTTGACGTCGTTCTTCGGCTAAGCTAAAAACGTAATTTTTCTCAGGTAATTCCTTTATACAATTCTTGTGGGTAATTATGCTCGCGTATTCCTATATACATTCCACCGGTTCAACATCTGGTAAAATGGAACCAAACAAAAAAACGCCTAGATTTTCAACAAATCAAGGCGTTTCATTTATCCGTTATGCCTTCGGACTTCCGTCATCAGACTTCGGACTTAAATTATGCGTCAGCTTTTGGAGCTTCTTCTTTTGGTGGACGAGGCAATAAAGCTTTACGAGAAAGTTTTAATTTACCTTGCTTATCAACATCCATCAGTTTAACTTTTACTTCGTCACCTACTTGGAAAATACCATCCATAGTTTCGTAACGTTTCCAGTCAATTTCAGAAATGTGCAATAAACCATCCTTACCCGGCATAATCTCTACAAATGCACCAAATGGCATAATAGATTTCACTTTACCTTCGTAAACTTCGCCAACTTCTGGCTTAGCTACAATGTTTTTGATACGCGTAGTTGCTTGGTCAATAGCAGCTTTGTTATCCGCAAAAATCTGAATGTGTCCTTTGTTATCTTTCTCCTCAACAGAGATTGTAGCGCCAGTTTCACGTTGCATTTCTTGAATAATTTTACCACCCGGACCTATGATTGCACCAATAAATTCTTTATCGATAACCAAAGAAACAATACGTGGAGCGTGAGGTTTAAAGTCTTCGCGTGGTGCAGACATTGTTTTATCAATCTCGCCTAAAATATGTAAACGACCATCTCTTGCTTGAGCTAATGCGTTAGACAAAACTTCGTAGCTTAAACCGTTCACTTTCAAGTCCATTTGACAAGCAGTAATACCGTTTTTAGTACCAGTTACTTTAAAATCCATATCTCCTAAATGATCTTCATCACCTAAAATATCAGATAAAATAGCGTATTTTCCAGTTGCTTCGTCAGAGATTAAACCCATAGCGATACCAGAAACCGGAGCTTTCAATTGAATACCAGCATCCATCAAAGCTAATGTACCCGCACAAACGGTAGCCATAGATGAAGAACCGTTAGATTCTAAAATATCAGAAACAATACGGATGGTGTATGGATTTTCAGCATCAGCAGGCAATACTTTTTTAATTGCTCTCATGGCTAAGTTACCATGACCAACTTCACGACGGCCAACTCCTCTGTTCGGACGAGCCTCGCCAGTTGAGAAAGCAGGGAAATTATAGTGCAATAAAAACTTGTTGTAACCATTAATGAACGCACCATCAATCATTTGCTCATCAGATTTTGCACCTAATGTAACCGTAGTTAATGATTGTGTTTCGCCACGAGTAAAAATTGCAGAACCGTGAGCAGAAGGCAAATAACCTACTTCGCTCCAAATTGGTCGAATTTCAGTAGTTTTTCTTCCGTCTAAACGAATTCCTTCATTCAATAATAATGCTCTTACGGCATCATACTGTACATCATGGAAATATTTTTTAGCTAAAAACTTATCAGATTCTGTAGCTCCTTCTGGCAAAGCATCTAAAACTTCTTTTTGGATAGCCTTAAATTGTGCAGAACGATCGTCTTTACCTGAGTTTGATTTAGCAACTGCGTAAACTTTATCGTAAGTATCAGCAGTAATTTTTGCTTTTAATTCTAAATCGCTGTTTTCGTGAGAATAAGTTCTTTTTTCAGTTTTACCAACTAAACGACCTAACTCAACCTGTGCAGCAACTTGTTTTTTAATGGCTTCGTGAGCAAATTGAATCGCTTCAATTAAATCAGCTTCAGCAATTTCATCAGCTTCACCTTCAACCATGTTAATGTCCTTTGCAGAACCAGCAACAATAAATTCTAAAGTAGCTCTTTCCAACTCAGAACGAAGTGGGTTAATCACCAGCTTACCGTCGATTTTTGCCACACGAACTTCAGATATTGGTCCGTTAAACGGGATATCCGAAACAGCTAAAGCCGCCGAAGCTGCCAAACCTGCCAATGCATCAGGCATAATATCTTTGTCTGATGAAATTAAAGAAATCATCACCTGCGTATCAGAATGATAATCTTCTGGAAATAAAGGACGTAAAGCCCTATCAACGATTCTCGAAATTAAAACTTCGTAATCAGATAATCTGGCTTCTCTTCTTAAGAAACCTCCAGGGATACGACCAGCTGCCGCATATTTCTCCTGGTAATCAACGGATAAAGGAAGGAAGTCGACACCTTCTTTTGCATCTTTGTTACTAACAACAGTAGCCAATAGCATGGTATCACCTTGTTTCACAACCACCGAACCATCAGCTTGTTTAGCCAATTTTCCAGTTTCGATCTCAATGATACGGCCATCGCCTAAATCAATCGACTGTTTAAACACATTTAAACTCATATTTATTATTTTTATCGGTGCAAAAATACAGTTTTATATCTGTTTTTCAGACGGGTTATGAAAAATGTTTGATTTTGAAGCTGAGTGTCATCCTAAGCGGAGTCGAAGGGTGGCGGAGTGGCAATCTCCGTGTTCTTTTGTATTTGCTTTATTAACCGAAAGACCAAAAAAATCATCATGTTATCCTGAGCGGAGTCGATTGTGAAAAGGTGCTGTTGTGCAAGCAATTCCCGACAGTCTTGCTTTACGCTGTACGCCGTTTGTCCGCCGACTGACGAACAATCCGGGCCGTCGCTTCAATCCAGTTTATTTAACGCGGGGTTGGTGGGGATTTACTTTGGTTTTACCTGCAATGTCCAATATTCTCATGCCGTCATCGCGAAGCCGAAGCGATGGCTTGTGCGAAGGCGTTGTGGCGATCTGTATGTTTATTACACTAGCTTTATTAACCGATGAACCGACAATTAAAGAGTCTAAAGACTCCGTTTTATTTGTTAATCCGTAGAGACGCTTCGCTTAACTCTATACGTAGAGTTTCTATTTTCCTTTTACTTCTTGCTTTAAAATAATATTTTTCTTGCCACGACCAGTTTTAAGTGCTTCAAAATAACCTAAAGCAGAGTCAAGTGTAGAATTCGGTTTGAAAATTAAATTCCTGGTCGAATCGGACAATTCTTTAATTTCATAGTCTAAACCGAAATATTTCTTAGCTGACTGGTAAAAAAACTCGTATTCTCTGTATTTATCTGGATTATATTTCTTAACAAGTTTTTGGTAAGAGTTAGCTATTTTAGCGTTATTATTTGCCACCTTCAGATTCTCATTACTTTTATTCACTTCCACACCATACATGTTGGTAGTTTCATCCAAATTATCTTTAAATGACTTTTGAAGGCTTAAACAATTTTCAAGCTGAATTTTCAAACTTTCTTTTTCTAAATACCAAGAATTCGCTGACTTAATGATATCACTGATAGTAACCTTCTTCCCGTCAGTCGTATAAGAATTATCATTTTGAAGAACGGCTAATGAATCTATTCTTAACTTATATTCATTTTTAGTTGAATCACTAGCTTGCTGCAATTTTCCAATGAGAATATTTTTGCTTTCTAGGTCTGCTTTAAGAAATGAATTGTTCATAAGTAACAAAGCTATTATCGTCATAGCGATAATTATTAACAAACAGCAAAATTTGAGAACATTATTATTTCTTTTCACTTCTAAAACTCCTTTCCACGTTCTGTTTGAAATTTTCTAAATCTTCCTTAGTTACAAGTTTATTATTATCCTCACAGTCTTTTAACTCTGTCTTCAAATCTCGTTGCATGTTATCGAATGCTCTATCTTGTTGATGAGTTTTTTCGTTAAATTCTTGTTGTAAATAAAATTTAGTGATTTGATATGAAGCCGTGATGGTAATACCGACTAAAAAAACTATAACCGCAATAACAGTCGCTATAAACTTGTCTGGCTCAGTTATTTTTGCTCCAAAAAAAGAGTTTGAGATTCGACGTCGAGGCTGTTGCATTTAAAAATAAATTCTTTTTCAAAAATACAATTATTTATTTCTTAAAAAATATTCTAATAAATTAAACCCACTAGCGCAAGTCTTAGCGAGTTTGTTCAAATCAGGGGCTGACTTGTGCATAAATTATCTGTTTGTTCTATACTAACTTTTATAAGATTCCAATTATATAAAACACAAGTCCCTTAGCGCTCTTTGCCTTCACTTGTAAGACTTGCGCTAGATAGTATATCAACAATTAAAGAGTATGGAGACTCAGTTCCATTTCTTAATCCGTAGAGACGCTTAGCTTAACTCTACGACAGTTGATAAGGCGAAGACTTTTCATTTTAATCCTAAAAGATTTCTCTTAACTCTAAGGACCAGCGGTCTGATAAAATAAAAAATCTATATCTTTAGATTGAATTGTATATGAGCAAAATATTAACAGAGAAAAACAGTGTTAGATTACTGTCATCTGGATTTATTATTATTTTTATTGGGATAGTGCTTTTTTTATGGAAAGAGTCTTTCACAACGCATGAAGAAATTAATTCCGAAAAAGTCGCTAACTTTTCTGATTTTATAAGCGGTATTACAGGATCAATTTGGTCTCTTGCTGGGGTGATTTTATTTTACGTTGCCTTAACTGAACAAAGAAAAGACATTAAGATAAATAGAAGAACATTATCTCTTCAAGTAGATGCTTTAAACCAACAAATTAAAGAATTTGAATTACAAAGAAACGAACTCGAAGAAACAAGAAAGGTATTTACAGAACAAAGTATTACCTTGAAAAATCAAAGGTTTGAAAATACTTTTTTTCAATTAGTAAATTTACATCACGAATTAGTTGACAAACTAAGTTTTAGTATAACCAATAATTCACTTACTAGATATATAGAAAAAAGAGAAGTTATTTCAAGTGCGTTTAGAAGTTTAAACCAACATATCCAATCTTTAAATGAAATTGACAATAATGATGGAGCTGGTGGGTTAATCACTTTTGATAATCCTCCAACTAATGTCAATGAAGCCCAAAGTAGGCTTAATGATGCTTATTATAAATTTTATTACGAAGACAATAAACAAATTCTAAGTCATTATTTTAGAAACATATATCATATTTTTAAATTTATATATTTATCTAAACTTATTGAAGATAAAGAAAAACAGTTTTATGCTTCTGTTCTTAGAGCACAGCTTTCATCGGAAGAACTTTTTCTATTATTATATAACTCAACTCAGAGAGGACTTGGCTACCCTAATTTTATGTTCTTAATCCGGGAATTTGATTTAATGCAAAATTTCGATTTTACTTTAGCCTTTGAATATCCTTATCACAAAGAGATATATTTAAAATTAAAAAATTCTGCTAAACCAAAATTCAATTTTTAACCCCGACTGTCCGAAGTCTTAAGCGAAGCGTGACTTCGGATTCAATAATAGAAAAGAGTTTCCAAACTCTTTAAAAAAACCAGTTATCCTACATGTTAACGTAGCGTATGCCGAAATAAAAATAAAGCGGATTTGTAATCCGCCTAAACCTATTTGTGAGATGCTTCCTTTCCTCAGCATGACGAAGTGTAACAAACCCTTAAAACTAGCTCCTTTTATACATTCATTAAAAAAATTGAAATAAAACATTAAATTTGATTATGGAACTCCACCTAAATATAGACTTCAAACAATTAGTTCAAATAGCTAAACAGCTTCCAAAACAAAAGTGGGACAAGCTTAACAGCGAAGTAGAGCAGCAAAAAGCAGTTGCTAAAACAACAAAGTCCGATTTAGAAAACTTTCTTTTGAATGCGCCAACTTTTTCTAAAGAGCAATTAGACAAAGTTGCAAATGCAAGAATCGAAATTAATCAATGGAGAACAAGTTAATACTCATCGATACCTCCATTCTCATTGAATTTTTCAGAAAAACTGATAAAGCAAATTCAACTCCCACTGTCCGAAGTCTTAAGCGAAGCGTGAATCGGATTCAACAATAATAAAGAGTTTTCAAACTCTATACATAAGCCAGGTGTCCAACTTTAACTGCCCCTTGATCAAACACCTTAAACCTGAATTTATTGATCTTAAATTTAATTTCGGTAGCAATCTTTCACATTTTAAAAGATTATCTAAAAAAGCTTAGTTTGTTTGTTTTCCGTGTCGTTTACCCTCGCTTCGTTAACTAATAAATGAGCCAATCTAGTGGTTCCGGAATTCTGTGTTTCAAGCTACAGTTTTTAATAATTTCCAAGCTTTGAGCTATACTTATCTTATGGCCGGGAGAAATATATATAGGTTTGCAATTGACTTTTGTTCTTAATACAAAACCTCTTGTTTCTTCTTGTTTTAGAAGTGGTGAAGCGGAAAAACGCTCATTTTCTAATTGATGATAATTTCCGTAAAGTTTACTTTTAGCACAACCAATAGTAGGAATATTCGTGAGCAATCCAAAATGTGTGGTAATTCCCCTTTCATGGGCAATACCTTGATCGTCCAAAATCAACACATCTGGTTTTTGCTTGAGTTGCTCCCAAGCTTTTAGCAATGCAGGGGTTTCTCTTAAAGCTAGTAAGCCAGAAATGTTTGGGAATTTAGTGAATGCTTTTACCGTAACCTGAGAACCAATTTTCATAGAAGGATATGCCAAAACAATAATGCCAGCATAAACCTGTTCCTCGTATTTGTTAAAAGAAATATCAGCTCCGCCTATCAATTTAAAATCTTTATTTAATGGCGTGATATTAATACTTTTGCGCATTTCCATCTGTAATACGATTGCATCTTCCGGGCTTAGCTTTTCATATTCCTTTGGCAAAATCATCTTGTCTTTTGGATCAAATAAGCAATCAACGCTCCAAAAAAATGTAGTAAAGCAAATATTTTCTATCGCACATACCTCATCTAAATAAACCCTTCAAAAAAAATTAAAAAATCTGGGGTAACAAAATCAAACTCCGGTTTATATACCTACAGAAACCCTTAAAAAAACAAATATGAGCACTAGAGAAGGAACTATTATCAACACACTAGTTAACGTAGCAATGGCATTAAGCCTTTTTTTATTAATTCAGTTTTTATTTTAAAAATTTTAACCTGGCAAATTTGATTGCCATAAATTAAGAAATCATGAAAAAGTTAAATTTCACAGCAGCATTATTAATAGCGGTAATAGGATTTACGGCTTGTAAGAAAAATAGAGTTGACCCAATAAACGATGTAAAAACCACTAAAGATTTTACTCAAAAATTAGGTTCGCAACAGCAAAAATTCGAGATCAAATCATCAGAACTACCTAAAACATTAAAGTTAATTAATGGAACAGAAATCACAATACAACCAAATTCTTTCACTAGAAATGGCGAACCTGTCACTGGAAATATAACTATAGAAGCTTACGAAATGTTAACACGTAGTGCTATTATATTGAGTGGAACCAACACCAACCATATTTCTGGAGCTCCATTGATTTCGCAAGGGTTTATTTTTGTTGATGCAAAGGTAAACGGACAAAGCGTAGACAAGTATTTACAAAAACCGTTGAACATTAAAATGCCAGCGAAGGGGCAACCTTATACTCAAATTTGGGAAGGTGTAGAACAAGTTGGCGAAGCAAATCAAATGGCGTGGCAAGCTCCAGTAGGTGCTAACGGACAAAACCAACAACGTGAGGTTAAAGCGATTGGAGATACTTTTGGATTTGACTTTGGGATGTTAGGATGGGTTAATTGTGATATCTTTTACAATTCAAGCGCACCAAAAACAACCGTTAGAGTAACTGTACTAAACAACCCAGGAGAAATGGCAACTTTTAGAGGATTCACCGGCGAAACTTTCGTTTTCTTTTGTGCTGATGGGGACAATGTAGTGGCACAACTTTACACGGCAGACGGCCCAAACAAAGTTAAAAGCTATGACGATTCTATGCCAATTGGCTCGGTAGGTAAACTGATTTCTTTCTCCATCAAAGACGGAAAATACTACTTCGCTAAAAAATCAGTAACGATCTCTGCTAATATGAATGAAAGCTTAACCTTGGTACAAACTAATGAAGCAACAGTTCAAGCTGAAATAACTGCACTGAACTAAACAATTTAACCCTGTGATTAACCTAAAAACGGGCTGTTCCGAAAGGACAGTCCGTTTTGTTTGTATTCAAAAGACTCCATCATGTAGAACGGAATGAAAAACGTCAGTTCATCTAGGACACATCTTACTCGAAGGGTTGCCATGCTATCGGAAGATCTAATTTGTGGGATGTCTTTTTGCCTCGACATGATGACGGAAGCCTTAATTTTCTCGTGAACTAAGACTAACAATCTAACCACCTGACCACCTGACTACCTAACCAAATAATAATCAATTCTATCCCAAAGCAACCAAAGATTCCTCTAAAATTTTAATCTTAGCTTCCGCATCTGCTTTCTTGTTCTGCTCGTTTGCTACAATCTCTGGTTTTGCGTTTTGCACAAAACGTTCATTAGCCAACTTTCCATTTACAGATTTCAAAAAGCCATGCAAGTATTCAATTTCCTTTTTGATTGTTGCTTTTTCTTCTTCTACATCGATATTTCCTTCCAAAGGCACAAAAAACTCATCTCTACCAGCCATAAAAGTAGCAGCGCAAGCAATTTTCTCATCAGTTTTGCTGATTTCAGTGATGTTGGCCAGTTTACAGATAATGTTAGTGTAAGCTAAGTAATCAATATCGGAGTTTATTTTTACTGCTAAATTCAACGCCTCTTTTGGAGAGATTTGCTTGCTGTTCCGGATATTACGTATTTCGGAAACTACTTGCTTAATCGCCTCAATTTCTTTTAAAAGCTTATCGTTAGTTTCGGCAGACGTTGGAATTTGTGCTACAATACAACAATCCTTTTCTTCACGATTTCCAAAAACTTCATCATGCCATAGCTCTTCAGTTAAGAAAGGCATAAACGGATGCAATACTTTCAAAATTCTTTCAAAAAATTGAATGCTTGCCTCGTAAGTGGCTCTATCGATCGGTTGCTGATATGCCGGTTTTACCATTTCTAAATACCAAGCGCAGTAATCGTCCCAAACCAATTTATAAGTCGCCATTAAAGCTTCTGATAAACGGTAGGATTTAAAGTTAGCTTCGATTTCCGCTAAAGCTTCGTTAAAACGTGACTCAAACCAAGCAATCGCAACAGCGTTTACATTTCCGTTTGATTCTCCCTCTCCTTTGGAGAGGGCTGGGGTGAGGCCTTCCCACCCCTTAATTAACCTAAAAGCATTCCAAATCTTATTGGCGAAGTTTCTTCCCTGTTCACAAGAAGATTCATCAAACATGATATCATTTCCTGCTGGCGAACAAAGCAACATCCCTACCCTAACACCATCCGCACCGTATTTCTCAATTAAATCTAAGGGATCTGGCGAATTACCTAAAGATTTAGACATTTTACGACCTAATTTATCTCTAACAATTCCAGTTAGATAAACATTTTTGAATGGCGCCTGTCCTCTAAATTCATGCCCTGCCATAATCATCCTAGCCACCCAAAAGAATAAAATTTCTGGAGCAGTAACTAAATCATTGGTCGGGTAGTAATAGTTAATATCTGCATTTCCTTTGGCTTCCGGATTACCGCAAACTGTTGGATCAAAAACAGAAATCGGCCAAAGCCATGATGAGAACCAAGTATCTACTACGTCTTCGTCTTGTTTTAAGTCGGATGGTTGTAAGTTATAGGTTAAAGGTTTTAAATTGAATTGATCAATTGCTTCCTCCGCAGTTTTAGCAACTACAACTTCGCCATTTGGCGCATACCAAGCCGGTATTTGTTGTCCCCACCATAACTGGCGAGAGATACACCAATCCTTCACGTTTTCCATCCAATGACGGTAAGTGTTGATGAATTTATCAGGAATCAGTTTAACATCTCCATTATTCACATAATCCAAAGCGGGACCGGCCATTTCGCTCATTTTACAGAACCATTGCATAGAAAGCTTTGGTTCAATAGCCGCATCGGTTCTTTCAGAAAAACCAACTTGTGATTTATAATCCTCTACTTTTTCTAAATGCCCAGCCTCATCTAATAATTTAGCAATCCTTTTACGGGCGATGAATCGATCCTCTCCTACTAAAATCTCTGCTTTTTCATTCAACGTTCCGTTATCATTTAAGATATCGATTACTGGTAAATGGTGTTTTTGTCCGAGTTCGTAATCGTTTAAATCATGTGCTGGCGTAACTTTTAAACAGCCTGTACCAAAATCCATGGTCACATATTCATCGAGGATAACCGGAATCTCTCTATTGATCAAAGGGACGAAAACTGATTTTCCGTGTAAATGCATGTAACGCTCATCATTCGGGTTCACACATATCGCTGCATCAGCCATAATGGTTTCTGGGCGGGTGGTAGCAATCGTTAAGTATTGAGTATCGAGTATTGAGTATTGAGACTCCTTGTCTTGTGGCTCTTGATTCTTTTTGTCTTGATTCTTGCTACTTACTACTTGATACTTTATATAAAATAGCTTTTGGTTAACTTCTTTACGGATAACTTCTTCATCTGAAACTGCTGTTAAACCTTGCGGATCCCAATTCACCATACGTACACCACGGTAAATCAAGCCTTTGTTATGCAGGTGAATGAACGTATCAATCACTGCTTCGGATAAAGCTGGATCCATGGTAAAAGAAGTGCGGCTCCAATCGCAAGAAGCACCTAGTTTCTTCAACTGATCTAAAATTATTCCACCGTATTTATCTTTCCACTCGTAAGCATGAGCCAAAAATTCTGAACGGGAAATATCTTTTTTGTTGATGCCTTTTTCTTTGAGCATCGCCACTACCTTCGCTTCTGTCGCAATTGAAGCATGATCTGTACCTGGAATCCAACAAGCGTTTTTACCGCTCATTCTTGCTCGACGAACTAAAACATCTTGAATGGTGTTGTTCAACATGTGTCCCATGTGTAATACCCCGGTGACATTTGGCGGAGGAATTACAATAGTATAAGGTTCACGATCGTCTGGAGTTGATTTAAAAAAATCGTTCTCCATCCAATACTGGTACCATTTATCTTCAAAATCTTTCGGGCTGTACGTTTTGGCAATACTCATATATAATAAGACTCTATTTTTTTCGAAACGCAAAAATAGGGTTTATTAGGAAATTATCCGTTTTAAGTTTTTTTGGTTTGTAAACTACGGAGTGAGGTGTGTTATGCAACTGTTTTTTTAACCACAGAGGAAAGAGAGTTTTTTTTTAATGTTATGTTCTTTTGGTTATCAACCAAAGAGTGTACAAAGTTTAGCACAGAGGACACAAAAGCTATTTCTTTTAACCACGGAGGACACAGAGATCACAGAGCTAAGTGGATTATAGCATTTGAAATTATAAACAGCGAAGCCTTCTTTCTGAAGGAGCGCCTATTCAACCTATTCACCATCGACCATTGACTGAAAACTATCGACTACAAAGTAACAATCATATTCAAATTTTGAAACAATTGCTGTGCTATGCTTACCTTCACCACGTTGTAAACAAAAAATTTATGAAACTCAAATTAAGTCACTTGGTGATGGTTGGGCTAGGAATATCAACCGCAACCACGCCGGTTTTAGCTCAGAACAGCACAGCGCCTACACAAAAAAAATTAATAGATGTTGCCAATATGGATTTATCTGTAAAACCAGGCGACGATTTCTACACCTACGCAAACGGAACATGGTTAAAAAACAACCCAATTCCAGCGAAAGAGGTGCGTTGGGGAAGTTTCAACGTATTAAGAGATTTTAACATCAATGCCGTAAAAAGCATCTTAGTTGATGCTAAAAACGACAAAACTGCAAAGCCCGGTTCTGTTGAAAAACGTGTTGGCGATTTTTACAGCGCTGGAATGGATAGTTTGGCTATCGAAAAGCTTGGCTATACCCCAATTAAAGCAGATTTAGCAAATATTGACGCAATTACAAATATTACCGGTGTAATAAACGCAGTTGCTACCATGCGCACCAAAGGAATTGCCTCTCCGGTTTTTGATTTTTACATCGATCAGGATTCTAAAAATCCGCAGGTGATGATGGCACAGTTAAGCCAAGGCGGCACAACCCTACCAGACCGTGATTATTATCTAAAAAACGACGACAGGTCTAGGAAAATAAGAACCGCTTACCACGATTTTATTGTAAAGCTTTTTACATTGACAGGAAGTTCTGCACAAAGCGCTGAACTAAACGCAAAAAACATTTTTGCAATAGAAAAATCGTTCGCTGAAGCTCAAATGAGTAGAGTAGAAATGCGTGACCCTCATAAAACCTACAATAAATTAAGTGTAATAGGTTTAAGCAAAACTACTCCCGCATTAAACTGGACAAGTTTATTGCAAAAAATGAAGGTTACTGGGCAAGATTCTATTTTGGTAGACAATCCTGCTTTTTTTGTAAAAGCAAATGGAATGCTTAAAACCGTTCCGTTAAATCAATGGAAAGTTTATTTAAAGTGGAATATTCTTAAAAACTCAAGTAGAAATTTAAGTTCTCCTTTTGTTGATGCTGGTTTTAAGTTTTCACAAGCTTTATCGGGCCAAAAAATACAAACCCCAAGATGGCAAAGAATGTCGTCTCTAACTGATGAAACCATCGGCGAACTATTGGGCCAGCTTTATGTTAAAAAGTACTTTAAACCAGAAGCTAAAGCCCGGATGGAAGAATTGGTAAGCAACCTTTCTAAAGCTTTTGAAATTAGAATCAATAAGCAAGATTGGATGAGTGCAGCTACCAAACAAAAAGCCTTAGATAAGCTTCACGCCTTTATGCCAAAAATCGGCTACCCAGATAAATGGGAAACTTACGATGGCTTAGCAATCAACAGCGCTACTTACTTTAAAAACTTAAAAAATGCTGATGAATGGGATTATAACAAAATGATCAACAAATTAGGTAAACCAGTAGACAAAACTAAATGGGGAATGACTCCGCCCACTGTAAATGCTTATTACAATCCCGTTATCAACGAAATTGTTTTCCCAGCGGGTATCTTACAGTTTCCATTTTTTGACCCTAACGCTGATGACGCCGTAAATTATGGCGGAATAGGTTCGGTAATTGGTCATGAAATGTCACATGGTTTTGATGACGAAGGAAGCCAGTACGATAAAGACGGAACTTTACGAAATTGGTGGACAGATGAAGATTTGAAAAACTTTAAAGCAAAAACCGAAAAGTTAGCAGATCAGTTTGATAAATACACTATTTTAGACACTATCCATGTAAATGGGAAGTTAACCCTGGGCGAAAACATTGGCGATTTAGGCGGTTTAAACGTGGCTTACGAAGCATTTAAAATGACTAAGCAAGGGCAAACTGAAGACAAGATTGATGGGTTTACACCAGATCAACGCTTCTTTTTAGCTTGGGCACAAGTTTGGCGAATAAATATTTTACCAGAAACTGCAGCTCAATTTATTATCGTTGATCCGCACTCACCGGGAGAATACAGAACAATAGGTCCATTGGTTAACATGGATGCTTGGTACAAAGCCTTTGACGTAAAAAAAGGCGATAAATTATATAAAGCGCCAGAAGACAGAATTAGAATTTGGTAATAATATAGCCGGAGCAAAAGCTCCGGCTTTTTTTGCGATGTTAATTTCTTTCGGTCAAAATTAAAATGATTGTTTCTATATTTATCGTGTTCTAAAAACAGCGCCCAAAACATAAAAACTTGCTTTATTTAACAAAAGCGAACCATTGCAAATAACAATTAATACTTCTACCCGTTACAATAAAATGCTAAAAAACATACTGACGCTATTCTTCTTAACCTTACCGTTCGCTGTTTTATCTCAAATAAAAAATCCCGAATACAAAGAAATTCTGGATGATTTGTATCAGCATTCAGTTCCGCTTATTTCCGTAGATTCTTTAAAACACCTTAAAAATGTTTATTTATTAGATGCCCGAGAGAAAGAAGAATACAACGTTAGTCACCTTAAAAACGCAAGAAACGTAGGTTATATTTGGTTTGATATGCGCAGGGTGGTAAATATCCCAAAAGATGCTGACGTGGTTGTTTATTGCTCTGTGGGTTATAGAAGTGAGAAAATAGCAGAGAAGCTCATTAAAAATGGCTTCCAAAAAGTACATAACCTTTACGGTGGCATCTTTGAATGGGTAAACGAACACCAGCCAGTTTACAAAACCAACGGCGTACAAACTTCTGAGATACATACCTATAACAAAAACTGGTCGAAATGGATCACCAACGGAACAAAAGTCAATTAACAGCAATTAACCAAACGATGCCAACCAATAGTCTGCAATACACCGTAGTAACTACCGCAGACGGTTCAAACACCATATTCCATCCCTTAGTAAAGGAAAATTATCATAGTAAAAACGGTGCATTGCAAGAAAGTAACCATGTATTTCTAAATTCTGGATTACGGTACTATTTGGCAGATAAAAACATTACCGAACTTACGATATTAGAAGTAGGCTTTGGTACAGGTTTAAACTTTTTACTAACGCAAGATTATTCCACAGCCAAAGAACTTAACCTAACTTATGTTGGTTTGGAGGCTTATCCGCTATCTGTGACGCTTCTTGAGCAGACCAACTATCAAGAATTGGTTTCCCGAGCTACTTGGAATACCTTTATATCAAATTATAACCAAGTCTTAAAAGAGCCTATCCAGCTCAACAGTTACTGCAATTTACAAATCGTACATGCCGATGCTCGAGTATATAAAACAGATCTTAAGTTCGATGTGATCTATTTTGACGCTTTTGCATCTTCAAATCAGCCCGAACTGTGGACTAAAGAATTTATACAACATATTATTAACCTCTTAAAAACAGGTGGTGTTTTTGTAACGTATGCCATTACTGGCGATTTAAAACGGATTATGAAATCATTAGGAATGAAAGTAGAAAAAGCCCCTGGCGCAGCCGGAAAACGCGAAATGCTGAGAGCCGTGAAAATTTAGAAATGTATCCCTTTTTGTCAGGCTGAGCGGAGTCGAAGCCTCTTCAGTGCTAATCAGGAATACATTTCGACTCCGCTCAATGTGACAGTTCGATGTTTTTAGACAACCTCTTTTGTCTATTTTATTGCTCTACAATAACCACAGAAGTGGAACCCAATTTACTCATCTCCCACTTTTCGGTAAGCGCACAATGCCCAGTAACCCCACGTTGCAATAGTCCAAAACCAACCAACAGTTCGCTAGTAGCTAACATTGGGCTCGAAAAAACATTACTCAACCCTTTTAAAAAAATATAGCTTCCGCTCGCCATTGATAATATTCGTTCGGTTTTACTGATATTGGTAAAAATATCTTCTTTAAGTAAGCTCTCTTCTAAAGAGTTTTTTACTTCTTCAATTTTGTCTGTTATCATCTCTGTAAATGTTTATAAATCAAACAATACAATCATCGTACCCAAAAAAAATTGTACAACAAAACAGGTCAGGTCAATTAACAAACCCTCATAACTAAACATTACTGCACATTAACAGCTCGAACAAAAACGGCGATTTTCACAAACCTAGGAGGTTTTAACACGCTATCCATTCATACACCACAAGGCATTAGCCACAAAGCCGGTATCCACGCCTATCGTTAACAACATCTTTTAATAAACGAAATCAATAAATTGAAAATCTTATTTTTGTATCCATAAAAATATCCTACCTTAAAAATCTTTTTAAAAGCAATATGTCAACAGAAGTAAAATGTCCTAATTGTAGTCACTCCTTCCCTATCGAAGAAGTAATGGCCGAAGAATATAAAAACAATCTGCGGAAGCAAATGCTTGATTTTCAAAAAAAGAAAGACGAGGAAGCCCGTAAAAAAGACGAAGAGTATCAAAAAAAAGAGCAGGACTTTTTACAAAAAGAAAAACAGCAAGCGTCGTTGTTTCAACAAAAACTAGAGCAAGAAAAAGTGCAAATGCAAAAGCAAGCTGATAGTGAGAAAGCGCAATTGCAAAAACAATTAGAAGAAAACCTACGCAAAAGCATCGCTACCGATTTTGAAAATCAACTACAGCTATTGCAAAATGCAAATAAAGAAGGTGAAGAAAAACTAAAAACGGCTAGGCTAAAAGAACTCGACTTTTTACGTAAAGAAGCTGATTTAAAAACTAAGGAAGCCGAAATGGAACTTTCTTTACAGCGAAAACTACAGGAAGAACGCGTAACGCTATCAGAGCAGATTAGAAAGCAGGAAAATGAGAAAAGTCATTTAAAGGAAACCGAATTTCAGTTAAAACTTAAAGAATACGAACAAAAACTAGAAGCACAAAACAAACTGGTTGACGAGATGAAGCGGAAATCCGAACAGGGCTCTATGCAAATGCAAGGCGAATCTCAGGAATTAATTGTGGAGCAATTGTTACAAAGCAATTTCCCTTTTGATGTGATTGCAGAAGTTGGCAAAGGCGTACGTGGCGCAGATTGTATTCAAACTGTTAGAAATTCGAGCGGACAAACCTGTGGTAAAATTATCTACGAAAGTAAACGCACCAAAGATTTTGGTGGCGACTGGATAGAGAAACTTAAGAAAGATAAAATTTCTGTCGGGGCGGATGTAGCCGTTATTGTTACCCAATGTTATCCAAAAGGGATGGATTGCTTTGGCGAAAAAGATGGAGTTTGGATTTGTTCTTTCGAAGAATTAAAAGCTGTTACCTTTGTTTTACGAGATGGAATTGTAAAACTTTATGCAGCTACAAAATCTCAGGAAAACCGGGGAGACAAAATGCACATGCTTTACGATTATCTAACCAGCTCGGAGTTTAACAACCAGTGGAGTGCCATCAGCGAAGGTTTTATGAGCATGAAAGCCAGCATCCAAACAGAACGTAACGCCATGGAAAAACTTTGGAAGAGCAGAGAAAAACAGCTGGAAAAAGTACTATTGAATGCCGTCCACATTAGTGGATCTGTAGAAGGAATAGCAGGAAAAGACGTCGTAAAATTAAACCTAACGACCGAAGAAGACGACACTTTATTTTTAGATTAAGCAATGAACTGGTTACTTTTAATTTTAGGAGGCATTTTTGAAACTGCATTTGCGATGTGTTTAGGCAAAGCAAAAGAAAGTAGCGGAACAGAAACATACCTGTGGTACGGTGGCTTTTTAGCTTGCCTTATCATCAGTATGTTACTGCTTATTAAAGCTACCCAAACACTGCCAATTGGCACTGCCTATGCAGTTTGGACAGGTATTGGAGCCGTAGGCTCGGTGATTATTGGTATCTTTATTTTTAAGGAACCGGCAACATTTTGGCGTATATTTTTCCTTTTCACATTGGTAAGTTCTATCATTGGTTTAAAATACGTTTCTTCTTAATTCCCTAACAAACACAACTAAAATAACTTTTTCAGCTTTTAAACCTATTTTAGGTATCATATTTGTTTTTATATTAACTTATAATACAGTAATTATGAACAGAATATTTGAAATTAGCATCCACATTATGGGGGATACTGAGCCAAAAGAGGTGCAAGTATTTTATTCCGCAAATAGCCAGGAGTATGAACTTGGATTTTTAAAAGAGACAGAAAACCCTAGAGTAAAATTTTCTGAGGATGGAAAAATTGTACAAACTGCGGGCACTCCGCTTGATAG
This sequence comes from Pedobacter arcticus A12, assembly GCF_000302595.1. Classification (GTDB taxonomy): domain Bacteria; phylum Bacteroidota; class Bacteroidia; order Sphingobacteriales; family Sphingobacteriaceae; genus Pseudopedobacter; species Pseudopedobacter arcticus. The sequence goes on from NZ_JH947127.1 coordinate 207,725, forward strand.
CAATACCCTTCATGATGTTAGCGAGCAGATAAAAAATGTAATAAATCTCTAAATTCTCTAAAAATGACGTTTCAAGACAAAAGAAAAGTGGGTACAGATTGGGATAAAGTTAAAGTCAAAAGAAGCTTGATGCATACAAAAAATGATGTAGAAGCTAACGTTCCTGGTGGCGTAATTAAGCAAACCGAACGTAAAACCGATAAAAAATAATTCGTTTCTAATGTAATTATCCTATTGCGCTATTAATTGCTTATTCAAAATTACTACCTTTGCGCCCGAATGATTTCAATAAACGACTTAACCTTCCTAATTGGCTCAAGAGCCCTATACGAAGAAGCCAACTGGCACATAAAACCCGGAGAAAGATGCGGATTAATCGGCGCTAACGGAACCGGAAAATCAACCTTGCTTAAAATAATAGTTGGAGAATACCAGCCCTCATCCGGTTCGGTTTCTATGGCTAAAGACCTGAAGATAGGTTATTTAAACCAAGATTTACTTTCTTACGATTCGCACCACAGCATTTTACATGTGGCCATGGAAGCTTTTGAGCGCCAGAACCAATTGCATGACGAAATTGAGGTGCTGTTAAAAAAACTAGAGACAGATTATTCTGAAGAAGTATTAAACAAACTAAGTGACAAACAACTTGAATTTGAAGCTTTAGATGGCTATAGCATTGAGTATAGAGCAAATGAAATTCTAGCCGGTTTAGGTTTTAGTTCCGAAGATCAACATCGCCCTTTAAATACTTTTTCTGGAGGTTGGCGTATGCGGGTTATGCTTGCGAAAATCCTTTTACAAACACCAGATATTTTGTTGCTGGATGAACCTACCAACCACATGGATTTACCGTCCATTAAATGGTTAGAAACTTATCTAAATAATTTTGAGGGCGCTATCGTAATTGTATCTCACGATAGGTATTTCTTAGATAAAATTGTAAATAGAACTGTTGAATCCAGAAAAGGAAAATTAACTATTTATTCTGGCAACTATAGCTTCTATGTAGAAGAAAAATCTTTACGCGGGGAAATCCAAAAAGGAGAATTCAAAAACCAACAGGCAAAGATAAAGCAGGAAGAGCGATTGATTGAACGTTTTAGAGCAAAAGCATCTAAAGCTAAAATGGCGCAGTCCCGTATGAAAGCTTTAGATAAAATGGATCGTGTGGAAGACGTTGACGACGACAACCCATCAGTAAATTTCCGATTTAAATTCTCTAAACCTTCTGGCCGCCATGTCATTAGAATTGAAGAAGCTTACAAAAGCTATCCAGCTATCGATATTTTAAACAATGCTGATGGTGTAATTGAAAAAGGTGATAAAATTGCTTTAATTGGTGCCAACGGAAAAGGAAAATCGACTTTGTTAAGGATGATTGCCGGAACTGAGGATTTTAAAGGAAAATGTGAAGTCGGGCATAATGTTACTACTACCTTCTTCGCTCAGCATCAGCTGGAAAGCTTACACTTGGATAACTCCATTTTAGAAGAACTACAATCTTTTGCACCAAAACACAGTGATACCGAAATCCGTTCTATTTTAGGATGCTTTTTATTTACCGGAGATGATGTTTTTAAAAAAATCAGAGTACTTTCCGGAGGTGAAAAATCAAGGGTTGCATTAGCAAAATCATTGACTACAGATTCTAATTTTTTGATTCTGGATGAGCCCACCAACCACTTGGACATCCAGTCGGTAAACATACTGATTCAGGCATTACAACAATATGAAGGTACTTTAATTGCAGTTTCTCACGATAGGTATTTCTTAGACAACGTTGCCAATAAAATTTGGTTCATCGAAGGTCAAAACATCCAAGAATACCCAGGAACTTACGAGGAATATGAAGAATGGCAGGCTAAAAGAATTAAAACCGGCGACCAAGGTGGTATAAAACCAGCTAAAGCAAACAAGCCTAAAAAAGAAGAACCAAAACCATCTGAAATAGAGGAAAAGAAAAAGCAGTTAAAAAAGCTAAACCAAAATTTACAGGCGCTTGAAGAGGATATTGCTGAAAAGGAAAAGTCGGTAAAAAACTTAGAGGAAGAAATTGCGAAAGAAGAAATTTATAGCAACCCAACAAAATTAAAAGAGGTAAACGAGCGTTATGATAAAGCCAAAGAAACTTTAGGTGCTGCACAATTACATTGGGAAGAACTTGCAGAAGAGATTATGGTTTTGGAGGCTTAAATAGGTTGTTAGGGTTTAGTTGGTAAGGTTGTTAGGCTAATAGAAGTTCACGCTCATTAGTTAATTAGGCTTTCCAAATCTTAAAACAACAAGTTTATTTTTATTAAAAAAATGTATGGGATTAGTAAAACAAAATTGTTCGCCACAAAACCATCAACTTAAAACTTACAACTTAAAACTTACTGGGTACTATTTCCTACTTTTTACTTCATACTGTTTACTTTATACTTCCCATACTTTCGCTCAAAAAAAAGAAAAAAAACAACGTTCACAACGGGTTGAAGTTCCTTCTTCGGATTTGGTTTACGACGATATCAATTATCTTCCCGAAATTAAAACCGTTGCTTTTTACAACCTTAAAAAGGTGCAGTCTTTCCCCCTATTAAATTTAGGAGGCGGTGATGAGCTACTTTTAAGTTTTGATGATTTACGGGGTGGTAGCAGAAATCTGTATTATAGCGTTGTACATTGTAATGCAGATTGGACTCCTTCATCCATCAGCCCTATCGAATATCTAGAAAGTTTTAGCGAAGACCGTGTCAACGATTATCGGTTTTCATACAACACTTACCAAAAGTACACCCATTACGAACTTAAGTTGCCTAATTTTAGCGTAATTCCTAAATTATCTGGAAATTACTTACTGAAGGTTTTTGAAGATGGCGATGCAACAAAATTATTACTGACACGCAGGTTTTATCTGCTTAATACAAAAGTAGCTGTACAAGCCGAAATAGCACCTTCAGCCACTGTTTCAAATCGCGATAGCAATCAGAAAATAAACTTTTCTATCTTCCACCCAAGCCTAAACATACAAAACGCTTATCAAGAAATCACGGCAGTCGTACTACAGAATGGGCGAACAGATATTTTTCAAAACACGCAACGCCCCTTGTTCATCAGAAACAACCAACTCATTTACGCTGACAATAGCACTACTGATTTTAAGGCTGGCAACGAGTTTCGCAGGTTTGATACCCGTAGTTTCCGGTATAAATCAGACGGGGTTTACCAGATTATCCAAGACAGTATTTATACCGTAAACCTTTTTGCAGATATCGATAAAAGCAAAAGCTCTTATACCTATCAATTTGATGAAGACGGTAATTTCTACACCTTAAACCAAGATGGAAACGATCCGCGTTACGATGCAGATTACGGAAATGTAAACTTTGTTTTAAAGGCCGAAGCACCAGACGAACAGGGGTTTGCCTATGTGGTGGGTAAATTTACTGCTTACCAAAAAAACAACAGCAACCGCATGGTTTACAACGCCGAGCGTAAAGAATTCACCTTAACCACGCTTTTAAAGCAAGGTGTGGTGGATTATCAATATGTTTGGGTGGATAAAAACGGCAAATTGATTGACGCTAACGCTTTCGAAGGTTCCTACTACCAAACAGAAAACGACTATCAAATACTAATTTACTACCGAGCACCCGGCGCCAGATTTGATCAGTTGGTTTCTTTTACCGAACTGAACAGCACAAAAAATCCTCGGAATTTTTAATTTCACTCCTAACGAAAAAGGAAACACTAGTCTGAGGCCAAACTTTTGAAGAAATCAGCTCCCTAAAAAGCGTTTCAAATTTTTGAAAGAACAAAAGTAATTGCTTTCTAGATTAGCATGTCCCAGCTATCCACTACAAATCCTCGCTCCGTTGCGCTCGCTGTGGGTTTTCCGTTTCTATCTGGCTTAAACAACATAGGCTTTGGCTACTCATTTTCTTAAATTATTCGTACTTATAAAAAATTCACCAAAAAGAAATATATTTATAAAATATAAAGCAATTGAATTACTTACCTCCTGACACATAGAAGTTTTATTGCACAATTACAAACGATAACGCAATATGAAATTAAAACTTATCACCTCAGTAATAACCATTTTATTCGGCTTTCAAGTTTTTGCTCAAAACATTGACGTTCAAAAAATTGACAACTTTATTAGCCACATTGAAAACAACAACAGAGGAATTGGAAGCGTTTCCATTTTCAAAAACGGAAAAGAAGTTTACAACAAACACTTCGGAAAATCAAACCTTGAAAATGTTCAATATAATTCTGAAACAAAGTATCAAATTGGGTCAATAACCAAAGTAATTACGGCTACTTTAATTTTTGAACTTATTGAAAATAATAAATTGCGTTTAGAAGATAAATTATCAAAGTTTTATCCCAAAATTCCAAATTCTGATAAAATTACAATCAAAAACTTATTAGAACATTCCAGTGGTTTAGGAGATTTTACGGCAAAAAAAGACAGCATAACTTGGCTAACAATAAAAGTAAGCGAAAATAAAATTTTTGAAGAAATCATTAAACAAGGCGTTTCATTTCAACCAAATGAAAAAGTTGCTTATTCCAATTCGGGTTATTATCTATTGGCAAAAATTACAGAAAAACTATTGAACAAAAATTACGCTACAATCGTTGCAGAAAAAATTACCATACCGCTAAATCTTAAAAATCTGACATCGATAACCGAAGGAACAAAAAACATTTCCCCATCATACAGCTACACTCATAAATGGGAAAAAGTTACAGACTTTGAGTTTTCAAATATAATAGGAGTTGGAGACATTGTTTCTACAACGAACGACCTAAACATTTTTCTGTCTAGTTTATTTCAATATAAAATCCTGAAAAAGGAAACTATTGAGCAAATGAAACCCGACTATACAAAAAAAGAACCTTTTGGGAGAGGCTTAATGTTCATTCCTTTTTATGAGCGTTCTTTTTATGGACATGGCGGAGATACTTACGGTACACACTGTATGGTTGCCTACAACGAGCAGGACCATTTAGGATTAGCTTTTGCTATCAACGGAGAGCGTTTTCCGCACAACGATTTTGCCATCGGAATTTTAAGTATTATCTACGGCAAAGATTATGAATTTCCTGCTTTCAAATCAATTACTCTTAAATCAGAAGACTTAGATGAATTTCTGGGAACTTATTCAAGCCCAAATTTTCCATTAAAATTGACGATTACAAAAGAAGGAAATATACTAAAAGGGCAAGCAACAGGCCAGCCAAAATTTTCTTTGGAGGCTTATGAGACAACCAAATTTAAACTTGACCAAGCAGGTTTAAAACTTGAATTTCTTCCCGAAGAAAAAGAAATGATATTAAATCAAAACGGAAAGAAAGTTAAAATGAGGAAAGAATAACACCTGTGGTTTCTTGTTCGCTTTTTCAGTGGTCACTGAAATCTAAACCCTTACATGTGAACGATCAATTTAGTCAGGTCTTACGCTAATATTCCGGACGCAGTCCTCGGCTTTCTAAGTTAGATTTCAGTGATCCTGCGGAATAATGAAATCAGATAGAGGCTTTACAGCAAGTTTATTCTAGATGCACTATTTCATCAATTCGAAAAATCACAGCTAGTCGCAAAAAAAAGTAACGAGTCTGCTGTTATTCACACTAAGTACTTTGGAGCAGTGGCGTTAAGCAGACTTCCTTTTTCCCGATGTAGATACCTGAATCATAAAAAAGCTTAAACAAAAAAAGGCTTGAAAACCGCAGTTTCCAAGCCTCTTCTTATTGAAAAAAATCTATTTCTTATAATATTTGTTTGCTTCTGGAAGATACTTTTGAATATCATTGATCCTTGTTGCATCGCTTGGGTGCGTACTTAAAAATTCTGGTGGTGCTTGTCCGTTACTCTTTGCGGCCATACGTTGCCAAAAACCGACTGCACTTTGCGGATTATATCCGGCCATAGCCATAAAAGTTAGCCCTAACCTGTCTGCTTCCGATTCTTGTTTTCTTGAATTAGGTAAAAGTACACCAGTTTGTGCACCGATACCAAAAACCTGGTTAAAAACGCTTGCTCCAGCTTCTGTTTTGGTTACTGCCGAACCTACAATAGCACCTAAACCCTGTGCAATCATCTCTTGAGAATAACGCTCATTACTGTGTTTTGCTATGGCATGTGCAATCTCATGACCCATAACCGTAGCTAAACCTGCTTCGTTTTGTGTAATGGGTAAAATACCAGTATAAACGGCCACTTTCCCTCCTGGCATACACCAAGCGTTAACTTCTGGGCTTTCAATTAAATTAAATTCCCAATTAAAGCCTGCAATTTGATCTGCATAACCGTTTTCATTCATAAACTTGGTAACTGCCGCCTGAATTTTAGCGCCTACCGCTTTTACCTGTCTGCTCTGTGCATTATTAAGCACTTTTGTTTTTGGACTCGATAAAAGCTCTCTATAACTTGTAGCGGCCATTTGCTGCATTTCGCCATCGCTCACTAAGTTTGCTTGTCTTCTACCAGTAAGTGGCACTGTTGAACAAGCCATCATTAGGGTACTCAACCCTACTACTGCCAATACTTTAATTTTCATGAATTTTGATTTAATATTACTGTTTCTTTTTAAACAGATTTACCTTTGGTTCCTTACCTCTGAGTAGCCTTTCTATGTTTTTTTGGTGCGTGACCAAAATTAATATGCAAATGCACATTCCATAAATTACTATTGCTTTAACAGAAACCTGATAAATAAATATCACGCTTAATGTAAATGTAAAGCCGGCGCAAATACTACTCAACGATACATACTTTGTTAGCAATAAAACCACTACAAATACCAGAACGCAGATTAAAGCTGATGGAAGGTGCACTGCTAATATCATACCAAATAAGGTAGCAATTCCTTTACCTCCTCTAAATCCCGCGAAAACGGGAAAGAGATGTCCCATAACCGCAACAATACCTAAAGCTAACTGATAATTCACGAACTGAACAGAATGTTCGGGCCCGGTCACAGATAGACCTATGAAAGAAACGAGATTAGTCGCAGTCCAACCTTTGAGGATATCTAAAAGCATCACAGGAATCCCTGCTTTTTTGCCTAATACTCTAAAAGTATTTGTTGCACCAGCGTTTCCGCTACCGTATTCTCTTACGTCGATTCCGTAAAAAGCCTGACCTATCCAAACGGCTGTAGGGATAGAGCCAAACAAGTAAGCTAATAATAATGCTCCGATAGAATAAATCGAAATCATAAAGCTTTTATATTAATATTTAAAGTTCTCAAATGTCTTATTTTTATTTAAACAACCGCTTTTAAGCTCATATCTAAGCTTTTCACAGAATGGGTTAGCGCACCCATAGATACATAGTTTACGCCACATTTTGCATAATCTAAAACTGTTTCTTCGGTAATTCCTCCAGAAGCCTCAGTAATATATTTACCATTTATCAAAGCAACTGCTTCTTTTAATCCGTCGAAACTAAAATTATCTAACAAAATCCTGTCCACAGTACCGGTATTCATTACGTCGGTTAATTCTTTGATGTTTCTAACCTCAACTTCAATAGGGATATTGATATTTTTTTCTTTCAGATATTTTTTTGCTGCATTGATTGCTTGCGGAATTCCACCGGCGTAATCAACATGATTGTCTTTGATCAAAATCATATCGTACAAGCCAAAACGATGGTTTACACCTCCACCAATTTTTACGGCTTCTTTTTCTAAAAACCTAATATTGGGTGTGGTTTTTCTAGTGTCCAAAACTTTGGTACCTGTTGTCTCAATCAACTTTACAATTTTGTTGGTGGTTGTAGCAATACCGCTCATCCTTTGCATTGTATTTAGCACCAAACGTTCTGCGGTTAAAATTGAGCGTGAACTACCAGTTACGTACAACACAATGTCCCCGTATTTAACAGCTTTACCATCCTCAATCAAAACCTCAATTTTTAGGTTTTGATCTACGGTTTTAAATATTGCTAAAGCTACTTCAACGCCAGCAATTATCCCATCATCCTTAATTAAAAGCTTAGCTTTTCCTTTTGCATCTTCTGGAATAGTGGATAAAGAGGTATGATCTCCGTCCGCAACGTCCTCAATTAGAGCGTTATCTATAAATTGTTGTAATAGTCGATTGTCCAAAATGTATAAATTTTGCTCCCAAAAATAGAAATTTTATGTTTGGGTTATTCTTTATTTTCTTCAATTCTGATTTGAGACAGTAAAAATTTTGATGAATTGCTCTTCAATTCAAAACTTACCCTATAATTAGCGTTTGCCGTAACAAGCAAAATAACACCAAATTTATAGCTAGGGTTTGAGGTTACCTTATGGATAATTTTTGTACTGATGGGTGGGTGTTTCGCAAAAAAGTCTTTCAAAATAAAACCTGCCTGATTGCTAGAATAAATATCCTCTTTATCAATAATCGAAAGCTCTATGGTTGAGGAAAAGTATTTTGAGATTTCTTTTGCATCGCCACTTTTAAATGTTGCGGCAACATCATCAATAATATCAAAAGCAAAAGTGCTTTTAACCATAATTAAAAAAAGTAGTGTGTAAGCGTATTTCATATAGTACGGTGTTAATGTAAAAATCCACAAATAGTGCCATAATTTAGCAAATTGTTCGCTAATGTTGTTAAGTATTAGTTTTATATTTGCATCGTGAAAGATAAAAAAGTTGCACTCCTAATCCTAGATGGCTGGGGATACGGAAAAAACGACTCATCAAACGCCATCATCGCTGCAAATACACCATTTTTTGACCATTGCATCAAACAGTATCCAAACTCTAGATTAGAAGCTTCTGGTGAAGCGGTTGGTTTACCGGCCGGTCAAATGGGAAACTCTGAGGTTGGGCACATGAATTTAGGTGCTGGAAGAGTAGTTTACCAAGAACTGGGAAGAATAAATAAGGCTGTAAAAGATGGAGATTTTAAAACAAATCCGGTTTTAAAAGAAGCATTTGAATACGCGAAAAAAGAAAATAAGAAAGTCCATTTTATAGGGCTACTTTCTGACGGGGGCGTTCACTCACATACTTTACATTTAAAAGGACTGTGCGACGCTGCAAAATCGTTTGATTTAGAAAAAGTTTATATCCATGCTTTTAGCGATGGTAGAGATACTGATCCAAATGCGGGATTAGGCTATATCAATAACCTAAACGACTATTTAAAAAATTCTGCTGGTGAAATAGTTAGTGTAATTGGAAGATATTACGCAATGGACAGAGACAACCGTTGGGAAAGGGTAAAGCTTGCTTACGATTTATTGGTTAACGGCCAAGGAGAAAAAGTAACTGATTTTTCTGCACCAATTAGCAAGTCTTACGCTGATGGCGTTACGGATGAATTTATTAAGCCTTTAGTAAAGACTGATGCGAGCGGTAACCCAATTGCTGTAATTGAAAACGGAGACGTAGTAATTTGTTTTAATTTTAGAACAGATAGAGGTAGGGAAATTACAGTTGCGCTTACCCAAAAAGAATTTCCAGAGCAAGGAATGAAGCCTTTGAATTTGGACTATATCACCATGACAACCTACGATGAGACTTTCAAAGGTGTTAAAGTGGTATTTACAAAAGCTGATTTAGTAAATACTTTGGGCGAAGTTTTAGAGCATAACCATAAAAATCAGATTAGAATTGCGGAAACGGAAAAATATCCTCACGTAACTTTCTTCTTTTCTGGAGGTCGCGAGAAAGAATTCGAGAATGAAAAACGACTGATGATTCCGTCTCCAAAAGTTGCCACTTATGATTTGCAACCAGAAATGAGTGCAAATGGAATTAAGGATGCTATTATCCCCGAGATTGAAAAAGGCTGGGCAGATTTCATCTGTCTGAACTTTGCAAACCCAGATATGGTTGGGCATACAGGGGTTTTTGAAGCTGTTGTAAAAGCTGTTGAAACGGTTGATCAATGTGCAGAAGCTGTTGTTGAAGCTGGTTTAAAAAATGGCTATTCGTTTATCATCATTGCCGACCATGGTAATGCTGACTATATGATTAATGAAGATGGTTCTGTAAATACAGCGCATACCACAAACTTGGTTCCGTGTATCTTGATTGATCCGGATTATAAAACCATTAAGGATGGTAAGCTGGGAGACATTGCTCCTACAATTCTAAAACTACTAGGTGTTGATGCCCCACAGGAAATGAGTGGAGAAATATTAGTTTAATGATTAAGCTTTTAAAATTTACGATTATTTTATTTTTGTTTTCGAGCTGTTCGTCCTCCCCGGAGGAACAGGCTCCGGAACAGAAATATTTTTTTGGTGTTGCTGGTTACTTTAAGCAACAAGCATCCACGCTTACTAATAAACAAGTTGTAAAAACCGTAAGTAAAAATAAAGAGACTGAAACTAAAACACTGGTTATAAAAAACTGGGATCAGGAGTTACAGCTATTTTCTGAGTGCGACATTAACAAGGCCGCTTGGAAAGACAGCTATAAAAAGGACTCCATTGCAAACACAGTTACTTACTCCGCTACAGATCCTGACCTACGCGTAAAATCCATTAAAATAAGCTTTGCAGGAATTACGCCTACAAAGATAGAGATGAACACCCAAAGCAAGAATTTGCTTTACCACACCACAGAAAACTTGGTTTTTATTCCGGATTCTTTGTATCAAATTACCAAACACCAAAAGGTTATTTTATTAGGCTTAAACGATTACGAAATCTCAGGTTTAATTAAGTAAATTGAATTCTAAAAATAAGTTGGTATTTTAAACCCTTGGCTGGTTAAGAGTTTAGTATAAAACTGTATCTTTTTTTGAGCCACAGCTATTTGTTTAAAGCATTTTATGAATAAAGAAGCCATCATTATTTTTTTAAAATATCCTGAGTTGGGCAGGTCAAAAACTCGCCTAGCCTCTACCGTTGGAAACAAGAACGCACTTAAAGTTTACCAAGAACTACTAAACCATACAAATCTCATTACCAAAAACTTAAACGCAGACAAGTTTTTGTTTTACGATAAAGTTTCTGAAAATAAAATGCCTTGGGGCGATGAGATTTATTTTAGCGCTTACCAAAAAGAAAGTGATTTGGGTGGCAGAATGCAGGACGCCTTTACTCAGGTTTTATCCAAAGGTTACGAGCGTGTTTTAATTATTGGATCTGATTGTTACGAGCTAAGTCAGCGTGATATTGAAGATTCATTTCAGTCGCTCAAAACCAAGGACGCGGTGATTGGCCCGGCAAAGGACGGTGGCTATTATTTGTTAGGCTTAAACAAGATGATTCCCCAATTGTTTAGCGACATAGCTTGGAGCACCAACGAAGTATATCGCACTACCGTTAACGTTTTAGAAAATTTACGAATAAGCTACCACGTGGGCATAACATTATCAGACATAGATACCATTGATGATTTGCCAGATGAGTTAAAAAATATTTTAGACGATTATTAAAACTCAATCAAGTCTATTATTCTTTGCAGTCCTTCCTGATCATCCTTATCGAAAAAACTCAGGTGTTCGCTATCAACATCTAAAACACCTATAATTACATCATTGCTATAAATAGGAATTACTATTTCCGACTTGGACAAACTACTGCAAGCAATGTGACCCTCGAACGCATCAACATCATCAACTATCAGTGTTTTTGCATTTTGCCAAGCTGCACCACAAACACCCTTACCTTTTTGTATACGCGTACAGGCAACTGGCCCCTGAAAAGCATTCAGAACCAATTGATCACCTTTAATCAGGTAAAAACCAACCCAAAACCAGTTAAACTGTTCTTTTAATGCCGCACAAACATTTCCTAAGTTTGCTGTTAAATCGGTTTCTCCAGTAATTAAAGCCTCAATTTGTGGTGTTAGTAATTGATACTGCTCTTTTTTAGTTCCACTGTTAATCGTTAAATCTTCTGCCATTTTCTTTTGCTATTCTGTTCAAATATCATCAATTAAAACCCAACAAAGAAGATTTACATTTTAATGTAACGTGGGTTTTTGATATAACAAACCGATTATCAATTTATTTATAATAAATCATATCAGAATAATGCAGATTACGGCTGTTTCTCATTCAGTCCAGCCGAAGCACAGACTAAAGTTCACATTATCTTCGACATGAGAACTTTGCGGTACAGGTGAACTGAGTAAAAGCACCGCCTTCTTAGCAAAGGGCGTAGTCGAGAGTTTTTTGTTTACTTTTTGCGGAAAAAATTGCGAAGCACTCTTGAATGCCGAACAAAGAAATAAACAAATAATGAAAAAAGTAAATGCCATTGCCCGGCATGAGGGCAGAAAAGGCTGTGCTGAAAAGGCATTAGCGACAGAATTCACGTTAATGTAGATTATTTAGAGAGCGTTATAAGAGGTGTCTTTTCATCTAATTCGCCAATAAATCAACATACCAAAACCCCGAGTTTTCTGATTGCGTAATAGCTATATCTCCACAAGTATCAGTCGAATTTTTAGGAGCTTTAAAAGCTTTGAAAACCTTCTCTCCTAGCGTATATTTTATGGGCTTGCTAAATATCGGTCCATCAAAAGCGAAAGTATGGAATTCTCCATTTTCTCCGCAAACATCCATATCTTCAGAAAAAGTTCGAATAAGCTCTTGGTTTATCTCCTCTCCCAACAAATTGCCGTACTTCTCTTGGGTACAAACGATAACAGTTTTAAACCCAAACGCTAAAAACTCATCTACAACGGCTCGCGTATCACGTTTCCATAATGGGAATAAGGCCGTTAAACCAACTTCCGCCAACTTATCTTCTCTATACTTACGTAAATCCTCCAAAAGAATATCTCCAAAAATGGAATGTATAATTCCTTCGAACTTAAATTTACGCAGATGTACACGCATAGTTTCATCGTAAGTCTGCATATCGGGCATTCCTGGTAAACGAATCTCGTAGAGCTCAATCCCTATCTCTTCTGCTTGCTGTTTTAACAACTCGTAACTAACGCCATGCATGGATATGCGGTTCACGCTATCGTTGATAGTGGTAACTAAGTAACGAATATCTAAATTGGGATCTTGCAAGCAATGATACAATGCCAATGCCGAGCCTTTGCCGCCGCTCCAATTAAAAACACATTTAAGCTTATTCATTTTTAATTAGTTCAGATACCAGTACAGGCACACCAACACTAGCCTTTTCTTCGATTTTAACGATGTTTTTTGGTAGGTTAACATTGGGAATCTTTGGGTCGATGATGTAAACTGGTGTACCGGGTTTTGCCAATTCCAATAAACCAGATGCAGGGTAAACCGCCAAAGAACTCCCCACTAAAATTACAATATCAGCTTGTGGCATTTCATGCATTGCCTTGCTAATCATGGGCACAGCTTCACCAAACCAAACTACATGCGGACGCAATTGAGACCCTAATTCACACAACTCACCCATTTCTATGGTTGGCTTCTGTAATTTATAAAGAAGCGCTGCATTTTTTGAGGAACGGGAATAAACAATTTCTCCATGTAAATGCATCACTACCTTTGACCCTGCTTTTTCGTGTAAATCATCGATGTTCTGCGTAATAATTAGCGTACCGAAATGCTTTTCGAGCTCGGCCAAAGCTAAATGTGCCGCGTTTGGCTTTGCTTCTAAAACCGCCTTCCTTCGCTCATTATAAAAGTTTTGTACTAAAACAGGATTACGAGCCCAAGCCTCTGGTGTAGCAACATCTTCTACGTTATAACCTTCCCAAAGGCCATCTGCATCTCTAAAAGTTTGCAAACCACTTTCAGCAGAAATCCCAGCCCCGGTTAAAATGATAATTTTCTTTTTCATTCGTCGAATTCCTAAAACACAAATATAAACATCCATAGCTCACAAGCTCGGCAAAATGTCCCTCTTTAAAATCCAGCTCATAAAAAAACTGCCTTAAATCATCTTTAAGGCAGTTGATAAAAAATTTGTTGAAAGTTTTAAATATCCAATTTACCTTCTACACTATCATCCATCTGCTTACCAATAACCAAAGAAGTGACCATTTTAGCAAACGAAACCAATTCGCCATGTTTGGTATCCCAATAATAAACGCTAGTTGGTGTAACTTTTAAAAGACAGATATTCGGATCTTCCTTTCCTCCTGGAAACCAAACATTTAATAATGGATTCCAAAGCTCGTCAATCTTAGCTTGGTCTTCAACAATATCTGTAATTCCATAAATGTTTAAAAAGCCAGAGTTTTTGTTTTCCTGGAAAAACAAGTGTGTAAACGGGTCTGCTTCAATCTCCTCTTTCTTATGGCTGTCCTTTCCGCTCATAAACCACAAACTTCCTTCGTCGTCTACTTGCAGTACAGACATTGGCCTTACAGACATAGGAACCCCAGTTTTAATACTGGTACAGAAAAAACAATTTTCCGCACTTTTAGCAATATCTTTTAATTTATCAATTGCCTCTTTTCCATGAAGATTTTTCTCGTGTTCTTTTTTATCCGCCTCAGAACTTCCAGCGTTATGATGTGTGTGTGACATAGGTTATATTTTTAAATTAACTGATACCCTATAAAAGCAAATAACAAACCAAGTTTGCCCTTGGGTGCTTAAAAAAACACTTTAGCTTTTTAAATAAAACAGTTACTTTAGCTCATATTGTTATAAAACAACTATAAACAACACTGTAAAAAATGACTTATTTAGCTAAAGCCGACAGATATACGGATATGATTTACCGCCGTTGCGGAAACAGTGGACTCAAGCTTTCTGCCCTTTCTTTAGGGCTGTGGCACAACTTCGGAGGCGTAGATGTTTACGAAAATTACCGGGCTATTTTACAATTAGCTTTTGATCGCGGTATTACACATTTTGATTTAGCCAATAATTATGGTCCGCCTCCAGGATCTGCCGAAGAAAATTTTGGGCGTATTCTACATCAAGACTTCAAAAACTACCGCGACGAGCTCATTATCTCTACAAAAGCTGGATACACGATGTGGGACGGACCTTACGGAGATTGGGGTTCTAAGAAATATTTAGTTTCCAGCTTAGATCAGAGCTTAAAACGTATGAATCTCGACTACGTAGATATTTTTTATCATCATCGTCCCGATCCGGAAACACCTTTGGAAGAAACTATGGGAGCGCTAGATTTAATTGTGCGACAAGGGAAAGCTTTATATATAGGCTTAAGTAATTACGAAACACCCGAATTTGAAAAAGCGATAAGCATACTGGATGATTTAGGAACGCCTTGTATAATTCACCAGCCTAAGTATTCGATGTTTGAGCGATGGGTGGAAGATAGCTTATTAGATTCTTTGGAAAAAAACCAAGTTGGTTGCATACCATTTTCGCCTTTAGCGCAAGGTTTATTAACCAATAAATACTTAAATGGCATACCAAGTGACAGCCGCTTGGCAAAAGAACACGGTTTTTTAAACGAGCAATATGCCACAGCGGAAAAAATTGAAAAGGTAAAACAGCTAAATGAAATTGCTGAAGAAAGAGGTCAAACCTTAGCACAGATGGCAATTGCTTGGTTATTAAAAGATGATAGGGTAACCTCTGTTTTGGTAGGTGCAAGTAAACCTACGCAACTTGCCGACTCCTTAAAAGCACTAGACAATATTATTTTTGAGGAAAACGAATTGAGAGCTATTGAAGGAATTTTAGCTTAAAATATTTCGGAAATTATTCAGAAAACCTACGGCAAACCGTAGGTTTTTTGTTTTGTCATAAATCTATCCTAAACCTAAAAACAGCACCCACTAAATATGGTTTAAACTTTAACATCCTTACCTTTGGGCAAAACCACAATCAATGAATGTTTTTGAACAACAACACCAACCTGCAAAAGCCTTTGAACGTCTTTTAGCCATCATGGATGATTTAAGGACGCAATGTCCGTGGGATAAAAAGCAGACCATGGAAACTTTGCGTCACCTCACTATTGAAGAAACATACGAGCTTTCTGATGCGATTTTAGAAGGCGACATGACCGAGATCAGAAAAGAGTTGGGTGATTTGATGTTGCATTTGGTTTTTTACGCTAAAATTGGCTCAGAAACGAATGATTTTAATATTTCGGATGTTTTAAACGGCATCTGCGAAAAGCTAATCAACCGCCATCCACATATTTACAGCGACACCATTGCAGAAACGGAAGAACAGGTAAAGCAAAACTGGGAACAAATTAAACTAAAAGAAGGTAATAAATCGGTTCTCGCGGGAGTTCCCTCTTCCCTACCTGCTTTGGTAAAAGCTTCCAGAATACAAGAAAAAGCAAGAGGTGTAGGATTTGATTGGGAAGAAAAAGAACAAGTTTGGGCTAAAGTTGAAGAGGAACTGCAAGAGTTTAAAGACGAGTTTAACGTGGTTGACAATCAAGAGATTGATAAAGAAAAAGCCGAAGGTGAATTTGGAGATTTGTTGTTCTCGCTGATCAATTACGCCCGTTTCATCAACATTAACCCAGAAGACGCTTTAGAAAAAACCAACCGCAAGTTTATCAAACGCTTTCAGTACTTAGAATCTAAAGCAAGTGGAATGGGTAAAGATTTAAAAGACATGAGTTTAACAGAGATGGACGTTTTCTGGAACGAAGCAAAAAAAATGTAACAACTGTATCAGTTACCTTGTCTATAACGTATTTGTATTTAAAAGGGGGAATTATGTATTTAAACAATTATCAATCTTCTATTTTTGGGATAGCAATCTTAGGATTACTGTCTTTTATTGCATGCGAGCAAACTATCGAAACTAATAAAGTTGTTGATTTCGGCGCTAAAGCAACACTTTATCAAGCTAAGAGTGTGTGGTTTGGTACTGATACTTTAACGGGGATGCATGTTACCGTTGAAGAGATTGCGGATAGCAGATGTGCTGAAGATGTTCAATGTGTATGGGCTGGCGAGGCGAAAGTAAAACTACTAGCTACAAGTAAAACTGATACCGTAGCATTAGATTTAATCATTTCCCCAGAAAAAAACTCAAAAACCGACACACTAAGTTTTGGTTTAAATGATAAAAACTATAAAGCCTTACTTTATTCAGTCGATCCCTATCCGAATACCAAAATTAAGGGTGTAAAATCTGCTACGTTCACTATTTTAAAATCAGATTAACAATATAAATAGCTGAATGCGGAAACCTTATAGCGATTATAGCGAGCAGGAATTAATTGACCGATGCAGAAAAGATGACAGTAAAGCTCAAGAAATGCTTTACAAACGCTTTTACGCATACGCTATAGCTATTTGCATGCGCTATTGTATCAATAGAGACGATGCTTTAGAAGCTGTAAACGATGCTTTTATCAAACTTTTTAAAACCATAAAAACGTTTGAACACAATCGTTTAATAAAACCTTGGTTTAGGCAAATTGTTGTAAACTCGGCAATTGACAATAGGCGGAAAAATTTGAAACATGCCAACGTTTTAGATATTGAGGATGCGGATGAGCCCATTACCAACCACAACATCATCAGTAAAATAAACGCCGAAGAAATTTTAGGATTGTTAAAAGATTTACCAGAAATGCACAGGGTTGTTTTTAACCTTTACGAGATTGACGGTTACACACATGAAGAAATTGCTGATATATTAGAAATGCCTTCCAGCAGTTCTAGGGTGTATTTATCAAGAGCAAAAGAGAAATTAAGAAAATTAGTAAATGCTCATTTTTATTTGAATTATGAACGAGCAATTTGATAGAACTTTAAGAAACCACATTAGAGATACATTTGATCATTACGATGATTTAATGGCGGATGATGGGTGGAATAAATTCCAGAAACAGAAAAACAGAAAAAAACGCGGTTTGATTCTTTGGTATGCCTTACCAAGCGGTATTGCGGCAGCTTTGACTTTATTGTGGATTTTCAATATCGCCACCAATAATGCTGTACAACCAACGGGTAAAAATATTGCTCAACATAAAGCTTCAAAACCGATAGAGACGATTTCAAAAGGTTCAAACGAAACAGTTGAAAGTTCCAGCGCTTTTGGAAAGCAAGCACACACCCCAACAACGGCATTAAAAAAAGAAATTAAGCCTACTATAAATCAGAACAAATCTGTTGAAAACATTGTTAGTATTTCGGCTACTAACAGCAGAGCCAAGCTTAGTTTAGTTAGCACACATCAAATAAACTTTAACAGTTTTAAAGCTGATGATACAGCGCAGGGATTATTGCTAGATGAGTATAGTTTTAAAAACAGGGATGCTCAAAAAATTGACAATCGAACGTATTTAGCTTTTAAAACAGATTTATTAAAAAACACGGATATTTATCCAAAATCGGCTACTTCACCAAATAAAAAAGAAGAAAAAAAGAAAAACAACAGCTTAAATTTCGCAGTTGACGCAAACACTTTTTATAGTTTCACTTCTACGGGCCTTAACAATGATCTAAACTTAGGAATAGGTGTTTTATCAGAATTAAAGTTGAGTAAATATTTAAGTATTAACTCTGGTATCAGTATAAACAGACAAAGTGCTGTTTACCAAAACTCAGAACAGAGCGGGGGTTCACAGGGTTTTGCCAGTCCTCCGGAATCGCCAAATGCTTCTATATCACAGATAGGAAAACAAAGTATTTCTGTAAGTGAAGGTGTAAGAACCAACGCTAAGCTGGTGGGTTTTGATATTCCTATAAATTTAAAATACAACATCCCCTTGGGGAAAGTAAAAACGTTCATCTCAACTGGAGTTAGCTCATACAGTTTGCTTAACCAAAGTTACGTTAACGACCTGTCTGTGATAAACTATTCGTTAACCAGCGCTCCCACAACAACGGTTTTAAGAAGCGTTGAGGAAGAACAAGATCCTGCTTTTAGTAACTTTCAATTTGCCCGTACTGTTAATTTTTCTTTTGGAGTTTTATATCCTGTTAGTAGTAAAAACAGTATTTCTGTAGAGCCTTTTGTAAAATATCCAATTGCGGGTTTTGGCAATAGAGATTTAGAGATTGGATCTGGAGGAATTAGCTTTAAGCTGAATTTTGGGAAATAGAGAGAGCCTCACCCCCAACGCTCTCCGAAAGAGAGGGAGCTGATTTTGTTAAAGGATATATTTAAGTGTTAGCGGGCATTTTAAAAGGACGACAATATGAAAAATCAAATTAAACTTTTAGCAATTTTCACCTTGACACTGATGTTGTCAGTTGGGATTTCAAGTTGTAAAAAAGATAACTTTGAAAACAAACAGACTCTAAAAAAACTCTACAACACCTACAAAAACGGAGAAATTAGTGAATGTAAACACAACGGACAGACGGTTTACATTGCAGGATTGAACGCTTATGACGCGGGAGGGGCAATTTACGACAAAGATGGAAAACAAGTCGGAACTTGTAACTACGCTTGGGGAAAACCAGACGCTATATGCGGACAATTAACAGATTGTAAAACGATTTACAGAGTTAAAGACAACATATGGGGACAACCAGCAGTTAACAAATATGGACTTGGTAAATAATTTACAGAAGTTTAAAGCAAAACTATTTCTATAGACCAAAATAGATAAAAACCGGCATTATATCATGACCAAGAAACACATCAGACACGCTACTGAGAACTGTCGTTAGCGGGCATTGCTAATGAAAACATATAATGGTTTACAAAAATATCTACTGACCAGAAAAAACATAAACTTTTTTAAAATATGCAAACAAGGAAATTAAAATTGAGGAATATTATCGCAATAGCAATCTGTCTCGTAGGCTTAACAGTATTTTCGGGTTGTAAAAAAGAAACCGCAGTAGAGTCGTCGATTATCGGGAAGTGGGTCACTTCTAGCCCGAATTTAAATCATAACGACACAATACACTTTACGTCAGGTATGAGGATAGAAGATTATTTTGTATTTGCACATATAACTTTATACTCTTCAAATTCTTATTACTTCACCTATTCTTTAACAGAAAGTAATATTAAAATAACAAGCCATCAACCCGGAAGTGCGGAATTTAGCGAAACGTTTGAATATACTATAAATGGTAATTCACTTACAATTAGAGGATTTAATAATCCTTTCTCTCTTACGAATGAAGCGAGAACAGATGTCCATTTTACAAAAGTTGAGTAAAAAACCTTAATAAAAACACCTAACAAGGTGTTGCCAAAATGGAGGAGAAATTGGCTCTGTGGAACTCACAAATTTTCAAACCGAAGTATAATATCTATTACGTAGATAAATATCAATCTTTTACATTTTTGGATTTACAGAACTTCACAAAAACTCACTTAAAAGCTATTGCTTTTACCGGAGAAATACGAGTGACTAATAACGACGGAATCAATAGCACCAAAAGGCAAATCAGCAGTGTACCTGCGTTGATCATGAGTATATCTGCAAACTCAAGCTGTACCGGAATAAACTTCATGTAATAGGAAGCTTCATCTAAAGTAAAAAAGTGCGTTTGTTGCTGTAAAACCCCTAATCCTATACCAAAAACATTCCCAAGCAACATGCCAATACCTACTAAGTAAAGCGCATTATAAAGAAATATTTTACGGATGCCCCAATTGGTTTCTCCTAAAGCTTTTAAAAGTCCGATCATATTGGTGCGCTCCAAAATCATAATCAATAGTGCAGAAATCATATTGATAACAGCTACAATCAGCATCAAAAATAAAATCACCTGAGCGTTAACATCTAACAAAGAAAGCCAGTCGAAAATTATTGGATAATTGTCCTTAACGTTTACTGTTTTTATTTCGGGTGGTAAAAAATCACTCAAAGTATAGGTAAACTGATCTAATTTAGAGAAATCGTTAACCCGCACTTCGTAGCCTCCAACCTCGTCATCAGCCCAGTTGTTCAGCTTCCTAATCAGTGCCATATCACCAATTACATACGTTTTATCAACTTCTTCTACACCGGTGTTGTAAATACCAACAATATCAAATTTCCTTTTACGTAAAGATTCCTGTACAAAATACATCAGAAAATCGTCACCCACTTTAAGGTTTAGGCGCTTTGCCAATACATCGGAAATGATGATCTGTTTGCTGGCATTTATGGAATCGGAAAAATCAATTGTTTTACCTGCAATCAGGATATTTTTAAAGTAATTCCAATCGTAGGTATGGTCAATACCTTTTAAAATTACACCTTCTACTTCGCTATTTGCTTTAATAATCCCAGGCTTGTTAGCAAATGGCACCACATGCATTACGCCGTTTAAACTTTTGGCCTTATTTAAGTTGCTGTTTGGCAGCGTAAATGGTGAGTTCTCAAACGAGGAATTTAAATCGTACTTAACAAACTGAATATCTCCGTTAAAGCCTCTAACTTTTTCTCTAATTTCTGATTTAAAGCCCTTTACAATTGCAACGGATAAAATCATCACGCCCAAGCCCAACATAATCCCTACAATTGCAATACGCACAATTAGTTTAGAAAAAGTCCGTTCAGCTTGTAAAGAGATGCGTTTAGCTATAAATAATCCTAAATTCAAGGGCTTTTGTTTATTTTTATAATCGCAAATATGCAACCATTAAAATAAAAACAGAAAATATGTTAGGTTTAAAAAACAGGACTACTTACTTTTTACTTTTTCCACTCATCACTTTGCTAAGCTGCAATTCTTGTAGCGCTGGCGTTTTAACTCAAACACAACCTAAAACAACAAGTATATCCGGTGAAACCATAAATGGAAAAATATTGACCGGTGCTGACCAAACTAGCAAATATTTACCGCTACTAAAAGGTAAACGGGTAGGTTTGGTGATTAACCAAACTGCAGAAATTAATGGCGTAGCTTTGGTTGACACGTTAAAAAGTATGGGCATTGCTATTAAAGCTATTTTTGGTCCCGAACACGGTTTTAGAGGTACTGCAGATGCAGGAGAAAAAGTAGGCAATTACATCGACAAAAAGACTGGGTTTCCGGTTATTTCTTTATACGGCGCTAAAAGTGCTCCTTCAAAAGAAGATCTAAAAAATATTGACATCATGGTTTTCGACATTCAAGATGTGGGTGCCCGTTTTTATACCTACACCATTACCATGGCGGCCGTAATGCAAGCTTGTGCAGACAGTAAAGTGCCATTAATTATCCTTGATCGGCCGAACCCAAACGGTGGCTTGATCGATGGACCTATTTTAGACCCGAAATTTAAATCGGGTGTAGGAATGCATGCTATACCAATTGCACACGGTTTAACCAATGGCGAATTTGCCCAAATGGTTAACGGACAAGGTTGGTTAAAGAATGGTGTTAAATGTGATTTAACCGTAATCAAAAACGAGAATTACAACCATAACATGACTTATATTTTACCAGTAAAACCATCACCCAACCTTCCGAACAACCGTTCTATTTATTTATACCCAAGCTTATGCCTATTTGAAGGGACAAACATTAGCCAAGGACGAGGCACAGAATTCCCTTTCCAAGTGTTAGGAAGCCCTTTGCTAAAAGGAAAGTACAAATTTAGCTTTACACCAAAAAGCATTGATGGGATGAGCAAAAACCCACCGCTAGAAAACCAGGTTTGTTATGGTATAGATTTTAGAACGGTGGACGAACAAAAGTTAAAAGATGCAAAAGAGCTGGATCTTAAATTATTGATTGATTTATACCAGGCATATTCGGATAAACCTAACTTTTTTAATTCCTTTTTTAATAAATTGGCAGGCAACAATGTTTTAATGCAACAAATTAAATCGGGAAAAACAGAAGCCGAAATTAGAGCAAGCTGGAAAACAGATTTGGACGCTTATAAGCTGATGCGGAAAAAGTATTTATTGTACAATTAAGTTAGGTTGTTAGTTGGTTAGGGGTTAGATTGTTGGGGGAAAGCATCTCTTTTAAGAAATAAAAAACACGATGAGAATTATATTTATGGGCACACCCGATTTTGCGGTGGCCTCTTTAAAAGCATTATTAGAAGCCGGAGAAAATATTGTAGGTGTAATTACGGCGCCTGATAAACCGGCTGGTCGCGGACAAAAAATCAACGAATCTGCGGTAAAAAAATTCGCGGTAGAGCATCACTTAAATGTTTTACAACCAGAAAAACTTAAAAACCCCGAATTTTTAGAACAGCTAAAAGCTTTAAAAGCGGATTTACAAGTGGTAGTAGCTTTTAGAATGTTACCTGAGGTAGTTTGGGCGATGCCGAAATACGGAACCATCAATTTACATGCTTCGTTATTGCCACAATACCGTGGCGCCGCTCCTATTAATTGGGCAATTATCAATGGCGAAAAAGAAAGCGGTGTGACTACATTTTTTTTAAAACACGAAATTGATACTGGTGATGTACTGCTTTCTGAAAAAGTGAGCATTACGCAGGAGATGACTGCTGGAGATTTACACGACGCATTAATGGAAACAGGCGCAGGCTTGTTAACAAAAACTGTTTCAGCGATTGCTAAAAACGAATACCAAGAAAAACCACAAGCTACTTTTAATGAAAAAACGTTAAAACACGCACCTAAAATATTTAAAGAAGATTGTAAAATTGATTGGAACAACAGCAACGAACAGGTTTATAATTTGATTAGAGGTTTAAGCCCTTATCCTTCGGCCTATACTACTTTTTTAGATAAAGGACTAAAGATTTATATCGCCGAACAGGAGAATACTAAACCTGAGATTACTGCTGGTGAATTCGTGAGCGACGGCAAAACGTTTTTAAAATTTGCCACGCAAAATGGTTTTATATCCGTTAAGGAAATTCAGCAAGAAGGCAAAAAGAAAATGCTAATAGGAGATTTTTTACGCGGTATTAGGATGTAGAAACCTTCTGATGGTTAAAGGGTAAAAGATATAGCTGTATCAGATTACAAATCCTGGTCGTATATAACTAAAAACCAAAAAATCATTTAAATGAAGAAACTAAGCCTATTCCTAAGCATCGCTGTTATTAGCGTACTATTATTGAGCTGTACTAAAAATCAGGGCGACAAGGAGAAAATTGTGGAGATGACCATTTACCCAGAAACAGGGCATGGAGCATCGATTATGAGTGATATCTGGACCGAACCATTGGTGTTTTCAGATTCTGATGACCCTCAAAAATCTAATTTAAGTAGTATAATTATCGAAAACTTTGATTTCGATTATGAAAGAGGCTACGAGTATAAATATAAAGTAAAAAAGATTTGGTTGAAGAATCCTCCACAGGATGTATCGTCCATTAAGTACATTTTTATCAAACAACTTTCAAAAACAAAAGTAATTATAACAGATAGCGAAAAAAACATACAACTTTTGGTATCGCCAGAAACTGTAAAGTTTACCCCGAAATTTCCAAAAGAGTTAGAAAGCGATGGAAGCCTAAAGATTTATAATGCACTGCGTGTAAACGAAGTAAATACCAATAACTGGATGGCGCTTAAAACTATAGAGGGGTTTGACTTTGAAGCAGGTTTTACATATACACTAAACGTAAAAAAGACAACCACGGCTGAGCCTTATGCTGTAAAATATGTGTTGGTGAGTGTTTTATCAAAAGAGAAAAAGAATTAAAACACGACATTATTTAGCAGAGTACTTTAAATACCTATTGTGTTCTGCTAATTAAAAGTAAAAACGAACTATGCGATATAATCCTAGCCCTTAACCTTCTTGTTCAGCTTATCAATCAAAAGCCTCGAAACTTCATTAAAATAGCGTTTACGGTTAAAACCCATTACCCACTGTATGCCCATTGCAGCATTGGTAATAAACACTTCTTCCACCTCATCTAAAATTTCTGAGTTTATTTGAGCCTCAATCATATTTAAATTGTTGTCTGTGGCCAATTGCATAACCACATTGCGCATTACACCAGCAACACAACCTTCGCTTAGTGCGGGTGTGTAAATTTGCCCTTTGTAAACCAGAAATACATTTGCGCTAATGGTTTCGCATAAAAACCCATTCTGGTTTAAAATAAACACCTCATCTAAACGCATCTGTTGTTTATAAATACCTGCCATTACGTAAGGCAAAGCATTACAGGTTTTTATGTTCGAAAGTTTGTTTACGGATTTTGGAATATCCTCGTAAATATCCATAATCAATCCTTTACCGTTGATCTCGTAAAACGGAGAATCTAAAGCAACAAGTTCTATGGTATAGGCGCTTTTGTTTTGGGTTGGTGTGTATAAACCGTCCGAATCGCGAAAAACGTTAAATCGTATGCGGGCATTTTTTAAATTCTTATTCCTTTTACAGATTTCGTCTACCTTTTCACGTAAAAAATAGCTATCGAAATTCGAATATCCTTCCAGCTTTAAAGTCTTCATACCTAACTGAAGTCTGTCGGCATGTAAATCGGCAAAATTCAACCGCCCGTTTGCAACACGCATTGTTTCAAACAGACCGTCACCGTACTTAAAACCACGATTGGCAATTGTAAAAATCTTATCGTCCTCTTCTAAAATCTCTCCGTTAAAATTGATAAAGTTTTTTTGCATAAGGCACAAATTTAAGCTTTGGATTTCTTTTTCTACTGTTAAACCTGATTATTTACATAATTTCTCCACTTATCCAAAACTGCAACAAAATCTTCGGGCAACGGAGCCTCAAAGTGAACGTGTTCTTTTTTTGTGGGATGCATAAAGCCCAAGGTTCTGGCGTGTAAAGCCTGCCTAGGTATAATCGCAAAACAGTTTTCTACAAAACTTTTATATTTAGCAAATAGTGTTCCTTTACGGATTTTATCACCACCATAAGCAGCATCACTAAACAATGGATGTCCAATGTGTTTCATGTGCGCCCTAATCTGATGGGTTCGTCCGGTTTCCAATTCACACTGCACCAGCGTTACATAATTAAACCTTTCAATCACCTTATAATGTGTTATAGACCATTTTCCTTTTTCGGGATCATCATAAACATCCATTACCTTACGGTCTTTTGCGCTTCTACCGATATAACCTTCAATAGTCCCATCGTTCTCCAAATCACCCCAAACCAATGCTAAATATTGGCGAGTAATACTGTGGTCGTAAAACTGTTTCGCTAAATACGTCATTGCCCGTTCGTTTTTACTGATGAGCAATAAACCCGATGTGTCTTTATCTATACGATGTACCAAACCAGGACGGCCATCATTACCTGGCAATTGTGGCAACTGTTTAAAATGAAAAACCAATGCATTTACCAAGGTGCCATTCCAATTCCCATAACCCGGATGCACCACCATACCCGCTTCTTTATTCACCAGAACAACATCATCATCCTCATAAGTGATGTTTAAAGGAATATCTTCTGCATAAACCTCCGTATCTCTAGGCGGGTGTGGCAATACAAT
Source organism: Pedobacter arcticus A12 (assembly GCF_000302595.1). GTDB lineage: Bacteria > Bacteroidota > Bacteroidia > Sphingobacteriales > Sphingobacteriaceae > Pseudopedobacter > Pseudopedobacter arcticus. Next base: position 233,870 of record NZ_JH947127.1, read on the forward strand.
ACTTATTTCATCAAAAGGCTTTACCTTATAGCTAGATTTTATTGGCTTTTTGTTAACCAACACATTTTCTGCATCTATGGCGTTCTGAATTCTGTTGCGTGAAGCATTTTCTATCCGAAGCATCAGAAATTTATCAATCCGTAATAAAGACTGTCCTTTATCTACAACAATCTTAAAATGCTCAAATAAATCGTTGTCCTCCTGCTCTTCCACGCTGTTTTCAAAATCCATTTGGCAAAATTAAACCTTTTATATAAAAGTCAATCATAATAAAGCCCTTGGTATCATTTTTGATTCAATACGCGTACTATTAATAACAACAATAGCATTACCGATGAAAGACTTTACTAAAAACCTGACCATTGTATTAAATTTTTTTCCGTTTCTGATTAGAAAGATTTACTTTCGAGAATAATTTATTCTCAAAGAAAATGAAAAAAAAATTACGCTTATCCTTTTTAACATGTGCAACCTTATTGGTTTCTAGTAGTTTAAGCCTACATGCGCAAGACGTCTCCGAACTGATTAAATCAGGTCCTGAGGACGCAACTAAATTAGCTCAAGCATACTTCTCTCCCGCTTTCAAAGGATTTGGATTTGGTATGAATAGCGGGTGGTACAACTCTGCTAAAGCTAAAAATCTAGGCAAATTTGATCTTAAAATACAATTTTCTGGCGCCTTGGTGCCAACCAAAGATCGATCGATAACGCTAAGCAGTTTAGGACTTTCCTCAAACGTAAAATATGATGCGGGAGCTACCACACCAACCCTTTTTGGTAAAGATGAAACTGGTGCATTGGTAAAATTATACGATGACGATGGCAATAAACTAAGCGAATTCAACATGCCTAACGGACTTGGTTTCAGCGTTGTTCCTTCGCCACAAATTGAGCTTACCGTTGGCTTAATAAAAAATACTGATGTTACCCTTAGGTATACTCCAAAAATAAAAAACGAAGATTTTGGTTCTGTACAGGTTTTAGGTTTCGGTGTAAAACATGAAATCACCAAATATCTTTTCCCAGGGAAAACAGCTAAAATAATTCCTTTCGATTTAGCAGTTGCATTTGGTTACAACCATTTAAAATACGATTATAACGTAAAAGTTGCTGACCAGCTAAATGACCAAAACCCTGGGACCGATTTAAAACAAAGAGTTGCTGTAAACCTATCTGGCTATACATTTGACGCTATATTTTCAAAGAAATTTGCTGTTTTCACACCTTTTATTTCTGTTGGATATAATACTGCAAAAACTGAACTGGGCATTTTAGGTACCTATAACTTTAAATCGGGTTACAATAATGTACCAGGTACTACTACTCCAGATTTAACCAGTCCGAAATATGAAAACATTACAGATCCAGTCAAAATAAACCAGAAAGATATAGATGGTATGAGAGCTAATCTTGGATTCTCTTTACACCTAGCATTTTTTAGACTATATGGTGCCTACAGCATTGGCGAATACCAAGCTGTTACAGCTGGTATCGGCTTTGGAATAGGTAAATAAGCTTATTTAAACATTTGTAAATCCTGACTAACTTTATTGGTCAGGATTTTTTTTTATTTATGATGATTGATTTAGTTTTTAATAGCCCGGAGGAAGAAGTTGATTTTGAACCAATCAATAAACACCAGTTAACGTTGTTTTTTAAACGAGATGATTTGATTCATCCTTTTATCTCGGGCAATAAATGGCGTAAACTAAAATACAACTTACTCAAAGCAAAGGCTGCTAAAAAAACACATTTGGTAACCTTTGGGGGCGCTTTCTCTAACCATATTTTGGCAACTGCGGCCGCTGGCGCAAAGTTCAATTTTAAAACAACAGCCTTGATCAGAGGCGAAGAAGCCGATAACCAAATATTGGGTTTATGCCGAATTTTTGGAATGCATTTGATTTTTGTGAGTAGAGAAGCGTATAAAAACAAAGAGCGTTTATACCAACAATATTTTAAAAACGAAAGTCAGACGTTTTTTATCGACGAAGGCGGTTACGGTGAAGATGCCGAAAAAGGTTGTCGGGAAATTATATCAGAATTAGAAAACAGCTACGATTATTTGTTTTGTGCTGCTGGCACTGGGGCAACTGCTGCAGGGATAATAAATGGTGCTAACACAACTAACGTCAATACAGAAATAAACATCGTACCTGCTTTAAAAGGAGGCGATTTTTTAAAACCAGAGATCGATAAATTGCTGATTACTCCTCATCCCTACAATTTACATACCGAATATCACTTTGGCGGTTATGCAAAAACCAAACCTGCACTAATTGATTTTATTAAAGATTTTAGCCAGAAAACAGGCATTTTATTAGACCCCGTTTATACCGGAAAGGTTTTATTTGCAATTAACGACTTAGCTAATCAAAACTATTTCAAACCCCAATCAAAAATTCTGATGATACATACAGGAGGCTTATTTGGCATTTTAGGAATGTTGGAAAAATTCAGATAAATTGAACTAATTTCCGTCAAACCGAAGCTACGGCTTTTGTCCAAAACGCATCAATTTGTCAATACAAGCGTTTTTTGATAGCTTTGACCAAAGTAAAATTTATGTATAATTTATCGGTAACGCCAGATCAGGTTAAAGAAACTTTAAGTAAACACTTATTAACAGACGGTTACGATTTAACTTTCGATTTAGAGAAAAGCCAAGGTGTACGGATGTATGATTCTAAATACAAGCGCTCTTTACTTGATTTTTTCACCTGTTTTGCTTCTGTACCATTAGGCTATAATCATCCGAAAATGATGGAAGATGAAACCTTCAAAAAGAACCTTCTTTTAGCCGCAATCGCCAATCCGTCCAACTCCGATATTTATACCACGCAATACGCTCAGTTTGTTGATACGTTTTCTAAAATTGGCATTCCAGATTATTTGCCCCATGCTTTTTTTGTAGCTGGTGGCGGTTTAGCGATAGAAAATGCTTTAAAAGCCGCAATGGATTGGAAAGTGCAGAAAAACTTCGCCCAAGGCTACCAACAAGAAAAAGGAACACAGGTTTTGCATTTTGAACAAGCTTTTCATGGTAGAACAGGCTACACATTGAGCCTAACCAACACTTTACCCAATAAAACAAAATGGTTTGCAAAGTTTGACTGGCCTAGGGTAAGTATCCCAAAAATAAAATTTCCGCTAGAAGGCGAAAACCTTAAAGATGTTATTACAAGAGAAGCACTATCTATCAAACAAATCAAAAATGCTTTTGCTACCAATAAAGACGAAATCTGTGCGATTATTATTGAACCTATCCAATCTGAGGGTGGCGACAACCATGTAAGAAAAGAGTTTTTAGAACAGCTGAGAAAAATTTGCGACGAAAACGAAGCTTTATTGATTTATGACGAAGTACAAACCGGTGTAGGTTTAACAGGTAAATTTTGGTGTCACGAGCATTTTGGAGAAAACGCCCGCCCGGATATTATTGCTTTTGGTAAAAAAATGCAGGTCTGTGGTATTTTGGCTGGTAGAAAGTTGGACGAAATTGCCGAAAACGTTTTTACTGTTCCCTCCCGTATCAACTCAACTTGGGGTGGTAATCTGGTAGATATGGTGCGTTCAAGCAAGATATTGGAGATTATTACCGAAGACAAACTATGCGACAATGCTTCACAAGTAGGCGGTTATTTGCAGCAACAATTACATAAAATCGCTAAAGAAGACAGCAGAATTGAAAATGTTAGAGGACTTGGGCTTTTAAGTGCTTTTGATTTCTCAACGAGCGAGTTACGCAACGATTTCCTTAAAAAAGGAATGGAACAAAATGTGATGTTTTTAGGTTGTGGAACGCGAAGCATAAGGTTTAGGCCCGCGTTGATTATAGAAAACCATCATATTGATGAAGGTTTAGCTGTGATGAAAAAAATATTGGGAGAACTTTAATATCTGGAGTAAATTGTAAAAAGACTTGCGACATTAAAATACCGCAAGTCTTGAATTACTTAAACTTTTTTTGGAGGCAAATCAAAAGCGATTGCTTCATGCTCAAAATGGTTTTTGTGTGCACCATCGCAAAATGGTTTATTTTGTGATAATCCGCATCGGCAAAAAGAAATAATATCTCTTCCTTGTAGATTATATACATTTCCTTCTTTATCAACTACTTCAAAATCGCCTTGCACTTTTAACGATCCGTTGCTATTTACTGTAATTTTTGTTTTAGACATCTTAATGGATTTTACATCGAAACTACCAAAATTTGCTCGTTGAAAAAGGAATAGCTTTAATATAGAACAATTCTAAAACTAAGATTGCTTCTGATTTTGGATTCTTAACGTAAACGCTTCGATAGATTCCGTAGGTTTTCCAAGCTCATCCCAAGTAAACTGTGCTTTAAACTTTTCGTCGTAATTATTTTTTGCTTTCAGTAATCGGTAGGCGTAGTTAAGTTTGGAAGAAAATCTACTCATTAAAAACAGTCCAAGCGCCGGTATTTTTACAATATTGAGTTTTTTTAAATGGTAATGCTTTCTAAAAATATTCAGTGCCTCTTCGGTAGTGTGGCTCTGTGGTCCTTGTATAAAATACTCCCGATTTTCGTCTGTTAATAGTTCGAAAGATTTACTAACCTGCTTGGCATAATCAGTTGCACTAATCCAATACAGCTTTACGTTTGATTTACCCACCATATTTAGGTTGTTGGCATTCATAAAGCCCCCATCTTTAGTAAAATTTTCCATAAAACTGGTGGAAACAAAAATGGTATATGGCAAACCTGCTCCCTTAATCAACTGTACAGCTTTAAACTTCGCATCAAAAACCCACCATTTAAATAAGCTTTCGCATTGGTAGTCCTTAACCATAGATGATAGGTATGCAATCCGCTTAATCCCCACCTGATGGGCAACTTCCAAAAAATTCATCAATCCATCTGTTTCGGGTATAAAATCTTTGCAGCCAACACTTGGGTTGATATGCAGATTTAGATATACAATTTCTTGCCCTTGTAATGCTTTTATTAAGGATGCTTTATCTGCTAAATCGCCGTAAAGAACCGGAGCGTTCGGAAAAATAGTTTTGGCTTTTTTAACATTTCTGGTAATTACCGTAACATTAAACCCATCGGCAATCAGCTGATGGGTAACTGGTTTTCCTAGCAATCCCGTAGCACCAATAACTGCGATGTTTTTCATTATGATACTTCCTTTAAAACATTTGAAATCCTCAGTTCCATTGTCTCATAATCTGCATAGCCTTTAGCAATCATATGAAAATTTCGATCATCCACTTTTATAAAAGCAGCAGGATAACCGCTTACCTGTAATTGCTTTGCAAGTGCAAACTCATAATAAGCCGCTTTTTTAAATTCTTCGCTATTCAATTTCTGTAAGAAATCCTCAGTGGCTATTCCGTATTGTTCGATGATCGGCAAATACGATTCATCGAGCGATAAATCAACACCATTTGTATACTTAGCTTTTTGTAAATCTGCTGCAAAAAGCACTGCTTGTTCTGGAAAAAACGACTTGAATACAGCTAACGCGATAGCTGGTTTTTCAGAGCTTTGAAACTGAGTTCCTTCTTCCAAAACTTTCCAAAACCCCTCTCCAAACACAACGCCTGTTGTCTCTTGTAATCTGGGCGTATGTGTTTTAATCAGTTCGGCCGAATCAGAAATTGGCCCTTCCCTATCGCCTAAAATCATCCCACCAGAAAGAACCTCAAAATCAAACTCATTCTTATATTGCTGATAAAGTTTCGACATTACTCCGCTAAAGCCGTAACACCAGCCACAAAGTGCATCATAAACGTAGATAATTTCCAATTTTCTTTTTACCATGGTGCAAAGCTAAATCAAAAAACAGATTCAAATGTTTGAGGATGGTCAAATGTGCCTTAACGATGCCTTGAATGGATAGGTTTTTGTCTGGTAAATATCATCAAATCAGTTATGCCTTGTAAATAGCTCTAGGGAGATTAAATATTTATTAAGTTTAACCATCAACATGAAAGAACTGTTAAATCAGATTAAAGCTTGTAGACTCTGCGAACAATATTTACCATTTGGCGCAAATCCGGTTATGCTTGCTGGCGAAAAAAGCAAAATCATTATTGTGGGCCAAGCGCCTGGCAGAAAAGTGCATGAAACTCATATTCCGTGGAATGATAAAAGCGGGGACAATTTACGTCTTTGGCTAGGTGTGGATAAAGAACTTTTTTACGATACCGACTATTTTGCATTAATGCCAATGGGGTTTTGTTATCCCGGAACAGGAAAAAATGGAGATTTTCCACCAAGAAAAGAATGTGCGCCCACTTGGCACCAAAAACTGACAGATTTGATGCCCGAGCGAAAGATTTTTCTCCTGGTTGGGCAATACGCTCAAAAATATTATCTGGGAAAATCAGTTAAAGAGAATTTGACAGAAACTGTTAAAAATTATGCAACCTACCTTCCCTTATATTTTCCATTACCACACCCATCCGGAAGAAATAACATCTGGCAAGCTAAAAACCCTTGGTTTAAGCAAGATGTTTTACCTGCTTTAAAGGAAATAATAACGGAGATTATTTAATTACGAGTTTTAGCTCACTTTTTAGGTGATTTATTTTATCAAACTTTATACCATCATCAAAAGACAATAATTATGCTTGTAAAGCCATTAGAACAACAGCACTGGGAAGCAGTTAAAAAAATATACGAATTAGGAATTGCCACAAAAACAGCAACATTTGAAACTGAAGCACCGGATTGGGAAGAATGGAATGCCAAACATTTGCCTCACTCCCGCTTAATTTGCCAAATGGATGAACGAGTTGCCGCTTGGGTTGCGCTACGACCAGTTAACAATGAGGGAATTGAAAATGGCGTGGCGGAAATCAGTATTTATGGACACCCGGCATCCAAAGGTTTAGGATTAGGTTATGTATTAATGGAGCACTTAATTAGACACAGTGAAGAAAATGGTATTTGGACCCTGCAAGCGCAAATTTTTGAAGAAAACAAAGCTACAATACGCTTGCATGAAAAATCCGGTTTCAGAAGAATAGGTTACCGTGAAAAATTAGGAGCTTTAGATGGCGTTTGGCACAATATCATTTTATTTGAACGAAGAAGTAAATATGTTGGGCAATAAATTAAGCATTTTAATTCGCATTAAAAACCGATCTAATAAGCTTATACCTGTTTAAAGAACAACAATTTAGCTAAACTATCTTAAATCTATCCATACTCGTAGAGATTCAAAAGTCTATAGCAATCCCTCGCACTTTTTAAGTAATCTATAAAGCAAATACACAACTAATCGAGGCTTAAAGCGTTTCTCTGTTGTCTACTTTAGTATAATTTAACATGAGAAACAAAAAAAACGTACTATTAACAGGTGCTTCGGGAACTGTTGGTGCAGAGGTACTCAAACAGCTATTCGCTAAAAACACATATGCAATTACGGTTTTTGATATCGAGAGTAAAAAATCGAAAAGTATTTTTGCAAAGTATAAAAATAAAATTGAGATTGTTTACGGGGATATCAGCAACGAGAATGACGTTATAAAGATAGCTAGCGATAAAGACGTAGTAATCCATTTAGCTTCTATTATCCCTCCTTTGGCAGACGAGCAACCAGAACTCACCTATCGGGTGAACACTTTAGGCACAAAGATTTTGGTGAATTGCTTAGAGAAATATTCACCGAATTGCTTCTTTTTATACAGTTCTTCTATCTCTGTTTACGGCGATCGGTTGCACAACCCTTTAATTAAAACTAGCGACGAATTAAAACCAAGTGAAGGTGATAAATATGCGGAGACCAAAATCCAGGCGGAGCAACTAATTACTTCAAGCATGCTAAGTTGGAGCATTTTTAGGTTATGCGCTATAATGGGCGGACATAAAATTTCTAAACTCATGTTTCACCAGCCATTAGCCACTAGTTTGGAAATAGCAACGCCAGAGGATACAGCCAGAGCATTTGTAAACGCTATTGAAAAGCAAGAAATGCTAGCAGGTAAAATATTTGACCTTGGCGGAGGCAAAAACTGCAGAATCAAATACGAAGATTTCTTGGCTAAATCATTTGATATTTATGGTTTAGGAAAGCTAGCATTCCCGCCAAAGAGTTTTGCAGAGAAAAATTTCCATTGTGGTTATTACAGCGATGGCGATATATTGGAAAATATCTTAAAGTTCAGAAGAAATGATTTAGATGACTATTTTGAAAAGGAAAAACAGAAGGTATCTACTTTACAGAAAGTAGCTACAACAATACTCCGGGTTCCTATTAAGAGTTACCTACTTAAACAATCAGAACCTTTGGAAGCTTATAAAAACAAGAACAAGCAGTTAACCGATTTCTTCTTTGAAAAAAACTAAAATCATGAAACTTACCCTCTCTATATTATTCAGTTTTTTGGCTTTGCATATTTATGCACAGAACCCTAACACTCACGATTTAAAAATCACAGTAACCAATATTAAAAAGCTGAAAGGCAATATTAAACTCGGTATTTTCAATACTGAAAATTCTTTTTTAATAGCGGGCAAAGAGTACAAATCTGTATCAAAAAAAGTAACGGACAATGAAGTAATCCTTACACTAACAGACTTACCTAAAGGCGCTTATGCTATTTCTCTTTTTCAGGATGTAAATACCGACAATACTTGCAATTTAAATTTCTTGGGAATTCCAATAGAACCCTATGCTTTTTCAAATAATTTTAAGCCTAAGTTCTCTAAACCAAAATTTAACGATTGTGATATTTACTTGGCTAAAGATCAAGCTATCAGCATTAAATTAATCAATTAAAAATCTTCACTAAAACATCAAAGCCTCCTGTTTCAGTGAAACAGGAGGCTTTGAATTTATATCATCAATTGAAAATTACTTGTTTTTATCCGCAGCAATATTAATTGTTTTATTGATGGTTTCAATAAGCTCTAAAGCAGCGCCTTTAACTTTCATATCTCCGTTATAGGCCGCATCAATTTCTACAATTTTCTTTTTCCTTTGGTAATCATACTCAATAAAATAGCGTGGAGATTTACCACTTGTATCTGCAATCATATCTTTAGACATGTTCCAAAAGCCTAAATCAACGGCTTTACGGTGTAGGTAAAGCAAATCATCTTTAGAAAGCTTTACCTTTTGTTTAACCAAAGAATCCTGATTATTGATATACTCATAATCTCCAGTTTTAGAGGAAAATATTTTATCGAAATACCCGCCAGATCCTGCTTTTATGGTAATGTTTTCAAACTCTGCAAACTTGAACGGTGCGTTTTTAATCATGATAGAATAATAATAAACGCAGTACAGTAAAAAAGGAACAGTAATACATATAATCAAAAAAATCTTCTTGCCTTTGTCGCTCATGTTATAATTCTAATAATTCGTTATGGTTTGCATTTTCATCAAATTCTTTCTCCCACTTTGCAATTACTACAGTTGCTAAGCAGTTCCCCAACACATTTACAGATGTACGGGCCATGTCCATCAGTTCATCAATACCTAGAATGATAAAAATTGGCCAAACCGGCAAATCAAATGATGCAGCCGTTCCTAAAAGGATCACTAAAGATGCCCTTGGAACTCCGGCAACGCCTTTGCTGGTCAACATCAAAGTAAAAACAATAACCAATTGATGCCCAAAAGTCATTTCGATACCAGCTGCTTGGGCCACAAAGATAGCAGCTAAAGATAAATAAAGCGTGGTTCCGTCTAAATTAAAACTATAACCCGTGGGTATTACAAAAGCCACAATTTTACGAGGTACGCCAATGCGCTCCATAGCTTCCATTGCCCGTGGTAAAGCTGCCTCGGAACTTGTAGTGGCAAAGGCAATAGAAACGGGTTCGGCCACTGCCTTTAAAAACTTTTTAATAGGTACGCCAAAGAATAACGCAATTGGAAACAGAACTAGCAACACAAAAGCTATAAGTGCAACATACAGTGTTGCCAGCAACTGAAAAAGATTGACCAAAATGCCCAAGCCCATGTGCCCTACTGTAAAAGCAATGGCTGCACCAACACCAATTGGCGCAAAATACATAACAATGTTGGTAAACTTAAACATCACTTCCGAGAGGCTTTCTGCCGCTTTTAGCATGGGCCGGCGTTTATCTTCGCGTACCATGGCTAGGGCAATACCAAATACAATACTAAAAACCACCACTTGTAAAACCTGCCCTTCGGCCATAGATTTAGCAATGTTTTCTGGGAAAGCATGGAGTATAACTTCTGTAGCACTTTGCGCTGGCACAGACTCTAAAGTTTCGTTGATCGCTGGAGGCGGATTAATCCCTACTCCTGCTTTGGAGATATTAATTGCTGCCAAACCTATAAAAAGTGCAAGGGTGGTTACTACTTCAAAATAAACCAATGATTTCCAACCCATTCTACCTACCTGTTTCAAGTCGGAGTGCCCTGCAATACCATAAACCAAAGTACCAAAGAGTAAAGGCGCAACAATGGTTTTAATCATCTTTAAAAAGATTTTACTCAACACCTGTAAGTTAATGGCTATGGCAGGAAAATCGTTCCCGATCTCGGCACCAATGACCATGGAAATTAAAATCCAAGCGGTCAATGTTTTTTTAGTGAAGCCAAATGCGATTAGGGATGCAATAGCCAACCATCTGACTATAAGCAAAACAGGTTCTGCAATGGTGATTATTTGGTAATGATTGCTAATGGTCAATAGCGCTGCTATAAAAATAGTAATCAGCGTGATGAGGGGGATTGCCTTAAATTTCATTAATTTAGTTTCAAATTTTATGAACTCCTGTATATATTGATATCATAATTGGCGTATAATTTCCCGATTGTAAATCGAAAAAGGATATTTGTAAATTGGGTTGCAATATATATTTAAACAAGCTATAACAAAAGTAAATATTTTACTGTTTGACCAAATGATTAATAGCCCGAAATTAGCCGAATTAAAAAAAGAACTTAACCATCTGCAGGCGGCAGAACTTAAAGAACTGTGTTTAAGATTGGCCAAACATAAAACAGAGAACAAAGAGTTATTAAATTTTTTGTTGTTTTATCCTGATAAAAAAGAGGCTTATATGGAAGAGGTTAAAACATTGATAATCAACGAATTTAACAACCTGCACCCCAGCATTTACTTAGCAACCAAACAAATCAGGAAACTGCTTAGGCTAACAAATAAACATATTAAATTTATAGCCACCAAGCATTTAGAAGCCGAGCTTGCATTGGCTTTTTGCAAGGAATTTATCACCCATCCAATTATTACGATCAACCAAAAAGCAACCATCGCGATTTTGATTAGTCAGCTAAAACGCCTTAACAGAGTAATTCCTAAACTGGAAGATGATTTTCAGTTTGATTACCAAAAGGAGTTTGATGGTTTGATTGAGCTGTTGAAACAAAAACGGAAAGATTTCTCGGAAAGAGATCTGCAGTAACCTGTAACAATTTCACCTATCCATCATCTAAACCTAAAATTACAGCGTCAATGTCGGAAAAAGAGCAAGCCTTTCAGGAGATTTTCAAGGCTAATTCTAAAAAGATATATCACTTATGTTTAGGTTATACATGCGATAGCGACGTGGCTAATGACCTGTTGCAGGAAACTTTTTTAAAGGTTTGGCAAAACTTGGATAAATTCAGAAACCAATCCATGATTTCTACCTGGATTTACAGAATTGCCGTAAATACCTGCCTTACCTACCTTAAAAAAGAGAAAAGAGCTGGCAAAGATGAGCTTACACCAAACATCATCGAAAACAGAGCTGAAGAGGTCTCCGAGAAAAATGAACAGGTAGAAACATTGTATAAATGTATTGCCCAACTTGACGAGAATGAAAGAATCATCATTACCATGGTGATGGATGAAATTCCCTACCCAGAAATTGCAGAAGTTTCGGGAATATCAGAAGGAAATTTAAGGGTTAAAATACACAGAATTAAACACAAGCTTACCGAATTATATAATCAGCATGAAAGACTTTGATTCATTAGTTGGCATCTGGAACGCACAAAAGACTACTCCCAAGCTTGATTATAAAGAGATCATTACTCAATATAAAACAAGCCGGAATAAGTTGAGTATTAAAATTACCAGAGAACTTTTAGCTATGGCAATTGCTATGGCAATAATTGCCTACCTAGCTTTAAAAGTTGAGTTTAGCTTGTGGACGTCGCAACTTGGCTTGTTAATTATCTTTAGCTGTGGAGTTTATTTTATTACTATTCAAATGATCAATTTAAAAAGAATTGCTCACAGTAATACGCTTTTTGATAAACCACAAGACCATATCAGGTTTATCAAAAAATTTAGAGCGCAAAGGCATACCCAGCATACTACAAACTATAAAATTTATTCGGCAACGTTAACTTTAGGTACGGCATTATACTTTATTGAATTAGCATATCACTTAGGCACCGTATACGTTCTACTTGCCGGCGTAATTACGCTTTTTTGGTTCTCTATTTATTATTTCTACTTTCTTAAAAAGTATGTAGCAACAGAAAACGAAAAGTTTGAGGAAATGATCGCTGATTTAGAACGTTTAGATTTGCAGTTTAGAGACATTGAAGAATAGTTTTAAAAAACAATCACACACAGCACACATATCGCTTCCGTAAATGGAGGTTAGCAATCCTTTTTCCAGTTATTAGTAAAAACCTATTCTGATTTTCTTCTATAAATACGACCTAAAAAAGGTTCGTAATTAGTTTAAATAATACATAATAATATTTCCTATAAAGTAGATAACTTACAATATTTCTCTCTTTTCACCCTCATTCCATAACACCAAGGGTTCTCATACAACAACTTATTGCGGCACCTGCTTTGTCATAGTACATTATACAGATAAACAAAAAAAATCTTTATTCGCAGGGTGGCAATAAAGTCTAGGTGTAAAACCTCAGGATAAAAACCTTTAAATAATCAAGCGTATACGCTGAACTATTAAAGAAGATTACAACTACTTCACATAGCTTAGGGAGCATCACTCTCCCAAAAACTTCATCTAATGGTCAGTTGGCCTGGAGGTATGTGATTTCTCTCTTTTACCATTTGCTATAAAAGAAAACAGGCAAATGCGATCTCAAAATCTTCTTCTCAGAAGATAAATAACCATCATTAAACTTTTCTATTATGAACAATAAACTTTCCTCATCAGGGAATAGTACTGCCGCCTTTATTGGCCGGGGCTATTTAAAACTTAACGCTTTTCTCTTTCTAACCTTTATCGGGCTTGCACTTGTGCTTAATAGTTGCAAGAAAGACGATTATACCGGCGAAGTTTCCGGTGTTTGCCCGACCGTAACCTCTGACCCTTTAAACGCAGCAGTAGATGTTGCTGTCAATAAAGTAATTGGGCTAACATTTAATACACCTATGAAAGGGGCTACCATCAACAGTGCTAATATAAGCCTAAAACAAGGCACCGCCGTTGTAACAGGAACATTGAGCCCTACTGGTGATTCTAAAACATATACATTTACACCTACTACCCCTTTACAACCTTCTACCACTTATACAGGTACAGTAAAAAAAGATGTGCAAGATACCTTGCGAAGCTTTATGGTAGAAGATTATGTTTGGAGTTTTAAAACAATGCCACGTATTACGCTATCAGTGAATCCTTTGGCACCAGCTGTTTCAGGAATAGTTACTGGTGCTGGCGATTTTAATCAAGGTTCAAATGTTACTGTAAATGCAGTTGCAAACCCAGGTTTTGCATTTACCAATTGGAGCAAAGCAGGTCTTTCAGTTTCAACTGATGCTAATTACTTATTTAAAATGGACGGAAATGTAGACTTGGTAGCTAATTTTGCGCCTTTAGCTTCTGTCCGTACGGTAATTATTACCCCATACCTAAATGGTTCACCATCTGTTTTAGGTGGTACTACAACTGGCTCTGGAAGTTATACTAATGGAAGCGCTGTAACGATCAGAGCATTTGCAAATAGCACTTATTCGTTTACTGGCTTTACGCAAGATATTATCACTACAGTAAATCCATACACTTTTGCAATTAGTGCTAACGTAAACATTAGAGCAAACTTTGCTTCTGGCGGCCCTGTAATTGGTACAGCTGTTGGCCCATTGTTACCCAGTTTAGGCGGTGCTGCTAATTATTCAGTACTTACAAAATCGGGTATATCTACAACTGGCGTAACGCTAATTACTGGTAACATTGGCGTTAGTCCAGCGGCGGCAACTGCAATCACAGGCTTTGGATTAATTATGGATGCTAGTGGAGAGTTTTCTCGTACGCCACTTGTTGTCGGAAACGTGTATGCTTCAAACTATGCCGCTCCTACACCTTCAAATCTTACCACTGCAATTAGCAATATGGAAACGGCTTATACCACGGCAAACAACCTGGTTACACCAGCGCCTGTTGTTGGTTTAGGTGCAGGAAATATTTCTGGACTAAACTTAGCGCCAGGCTTATATAAATGGAGTACGGGAGTTCTAATAGATCCAAATACAACCGTTACCTTAACAGGTGGTGCAAATGATACTTGGGTACTTCAAATAGCAGGTGACTTAACCGTGAGCAATAATGCAAAAGTACAATTGGCGGGTGGTGCGCAAGCTAAAAACATTATATGGGTGGTTGCTATAAAAGCTATGCTTGGTACACAGGCAAATTTTAATGGAAATATCCTCTCCAAAGAACTTATTTCATTAAACAACGGCGCTGTAGTAAACGGTAGGTTATTAGCTCAAACTGCTGTAACCCTAATCGGAAGTACTGTTATACAACCATAATTAATTTATCCCCGCCAACAAGCGGGGATATTGTTTTAACAACGATTTTAAAAAGATAGAATATGTTAACTTTAAATAAATCCATAAAAAGTCTCATCGTCTGTACGCTGATGATCTTTACAAACAATGTTTTACAAGCCCAAACTGCGCCAACATGGTGGTTTGGTGTATCAAGTGCGGCAAATATGAACTTTTACACTGGAACCACTCAGCGTTTAAACAACTCGTTAGTAGCGCCAACGGCTTTCCACAACGGAAATGGTGTTCGCCCGTACGGATCTGTTTTATTAGAATACCGCCCTGCCAGCGTATTTGGCTTTATGCTGAATGTTGGTTACGACGGTCGAGGTGGAAAATTTGATGATGTTATTGCGCCCTGTAATTGCCCAGCCACATTAAAAACCAATTTAGACTATATTACTGTAGAACCTAGCTTGCGTTTTGCCGTACCTACCACAAACATCTATTTATTTGCCGGTCCAAGAATTGCGTTTGGCATGCAGAAAGAATTTAATTATACGCAACTAACCCAACCGAATACCGATGGTGATTTTAGCGATATGAATTCAACTATTTTTTCTGGTCAGGTTGGTATCGGTTACGAAATACCACTTTCTTCAGCAAAAAGCATGACTAAGGTTTCCTTGTCTCCTTTTATATCTTATCACCCTTACTTTGGACAAGATGCCCGCGATATAGAAAGCTGGTCGGTATCTACAGTTAGGGCTGGTATTGCTTTGAAATTCGGTAAAGCCGGAAAAAAAGTAATTATTCCCGACGATGAAACTCCACTAAACGACGTTACTTTCAGCGTTCGTGAGCCTAAGAATATCCGCACAACACGAATGGTAAGCGAAACCCTACCTCTACTTAATGCTGTTTTCTTTAACAAGGGTTCAGTGGCAATTCCAGAGCGTTATGTTTTATTGAATAAAGAAGATGCTAAAAGCTTTAAAGAAAGTTCTTTAGAAAACGCACAATCTAGCGGAATGAACGGTCGTTCATCTAGGCAGTTATACGCTTACCACAATATCCTGAATATTATTGGAGACCGCATGCGGGCAAATACCTCTAGTAGCATTTCGGTAAGTGGAGCATCAGAAAATGGCGCTAAAGAAGGAAAGCAATTTGCCGAAACTATTCAACAATACTTAGTAAACACATTCGGAATCAACCCCTCAAGAATTGCTGTTGAAGGTAGGATAAAACCCGTAATCCCATCAGAACAACCAGGTGGAACAAAAGAGCTAGCATTGCTTAGAGAAGGCGATACAAGAGCTGATATTACCAGTACTTCGCCAGAATTATTGATGGAAGTTGGTGGGAGCATGATGAAACCATTGCAAATTACCTCTACGCAAATTGATCCTTTAGACAGTTGCGTGGTATTAAATGTTGATGGTGCTACAAAAAACCTTAAATCATGGTCGGTAGATTTAACAAACGACAAAGGCGTAGTGAAACATTACGGTCCGTTCTATAAAGACCAAGAAACTATTGCGGGAGCATCTGTTTTGGGTAACGATGCATCTGGTAGCTATAAAGTGGAAATGGTTGGACAAACCAATGACGGACGAGTATTGCGAAAAGAAAGTAAAGTTAATTTGATTCGCGAACAAGAAGGCTTGGAAAAAAGCTTCCGTTATAGCATTCTGTTCAATTTTAACCAGTCAGATGCTGTTGCGGCTTACCGTAAATTCCTCACAGATATTGTTTCAGCTAAAATCACATCAGGTGCTACCGTAAGAATAAATGGTTACACCGATATCATTGGCGAAGAAGTGTATAATCAAAAACTGTCTGCTGACCGAGCTATCGAAACGCAAAACATTTTAGAGAAAGCCATTGCTTTGGCAGGTATAAGTAATGTGAAATTTGAAACGGTTGGGTTTGGAGAGGATCCAAACAGAACCATGTTTGAAAACAGTCTTCCAGAAGAACGTTTTTACAACAGAACAGTTATTATCGACATTATTCCTATAAAATAGGCAAGCTTATTCAATAGTAAAAAGCGATGCTGGGTTTAACACCTAGCATCGCTTTTTTAGTTAAATCTCCTCAGATTTATTTTAGCAGTAATTGTTGACCTGTTTAAAAGTAGAGGCAAATAAGCTTTCCATAAATATCTTTAGTAAAGAAAATCTTACTTACTATACGGCCTGTCTCTCGTGACAACACCCCACGTAGCAGAAGGTTTATCGCTCATTTCAATCAGCATTTCCCCACCATTTACAATATCCTGATGAAGGATATAGGATTTCTGGTAGGGTTTTCCGTTTAAGCTTACCTTATTGATATAAATATTTTTAGCATTGTTATTTTTAACCACCAGGTGGAATTGCTTTCCATTACCTAAATCTAAAACAGCATCGTCAACTATGGGGCTCCCAAAAACGTACATGCCATTTGCTGGGTTTACTGGGTAAAACCCTAAAGCAGAATAAATATACCATGCCGACATTTGACCTAAATCTTCATTTCCGCACAAACCATTTGGTTTATCGGTGTAAAACAAATCCATAATCTGCCTAACCCTTTCGGCGGTTTTATAAGGTTTCCCCGCAAATGAAAATAAATAAGGGATATGATGATTGGGTTCGTTTCCTTGGGCATACTGTCCAATTAAACCACTGATGTCCGGAGAACTACCTTCAGGTAATTTCTCTTTGGTATTGAAAAGCGTGTCCAGTTTAAGCGTAAAAGGCTCATCTCCTCCAAAAAGCTGAATCAAACCTTCTACATCCTGTGGCACCAACCAAGTGTATTGCCACGCATTTCCCTCTGTATAATCATCTTGCCTATGGACAGACGAAACAGGGTTAAAAGGTGTACGCCATTCGCCAGCGCTGGTTTTTCCACGCATAAAATTGGTGTGTTTATCAAAATAAAACTGGTAAAGTTTTGCCCTTTTGCTGAAGTAGTTATAATCTTCCGTTTTACCCAACGATTTAGCCATGGCTGCAATACACCAATCATCAATAGCGTATTCTAACCCTTTAGCTACCGATTCGATAACCTTATCCGAGGGGATATATTTTAATTCCTGAGCGTAATCTATCCCATCAGTTTTTTGCATAGCCGAGTGTTTCATGGCTGCATAAACTTTCTCAACATCATAGGACCTGAAACCTTTTAAATAGGCATCAACAATCACAGGGATGGCATGATAACCAATCATGGTGTTGGTCTCGTTTCCCATTAAATGCCATACGGGTAGCTTTCCTTGTTGATCATAAATGGCTAAAAAAGATTTGATAATGTCATTTACCTTATCGGGATGCAAAATGGTATATAGCGGATGAAATGCCCGGTAGGTATCCCACAAAGAAAAAGTAGTGTAATTGTTAAATCCGGGCTTGGTGTACACCTTTTTATCTGTCCCTAAATAATCGCCATTGGCATCATTAAATAAAGAAGGCGCAAACATGGTATGGTACAATGCAGTATAAAAAACTGTTTTGGTTTTCTCATCGGCAGTAATCTTAATCTTGTTGAGTTCTTTATTCCAGCTGTTGTCCGCATCAGTTATTACCTTTTCAAAATCCCAGTTGGGTATCTCTGCGTTGATATTTGCTAAAGCATTGCCGCTACTTACCGGCGAAATACCCACTTTCAAATAAACAGGTTCTCCTTTTTTTACATCAAGGCGGGCAACTCCTTTAATTTTTAGTCCTTTAGCTTCTGTCCCGTTTTTTAAACTCACCGAGTCGTACACACTAAACTCATCAATAGCGGTAGAGATTTTAATTGCGAAATATACGCGTTGATCTGTAGCCCAACCTTTAGACCATCTGTAACCAACCAAAGTGTTTTTATCTAACTGTTTGATGTAGGTTTTTACCGGGCTATCCCATCCCACACCGTCTGCTAAATCAATAATAATATTTGACTGCTCGTTTTCGCTGAAGGTATATTTATGAAAACCTACGCGTTCACTTGCTGTTAGTTCTGCCTTAATTTTGTATCTATCTAGCCAAACGCTATAATAACCTGCTTTTGCCACTTCATTATCATGACTAAAAGTAGATAAGTAACCACTGTAGGGTTTTCCTTTTGTCCCTGGTTTTAACTGTAGTTCTCCTGTAGTGGGCAAAATCAAAATATCATTTAAATCGCCAATACCTGTACCGCTTAAATGTGTATGGGTAAAACCTAAAATGGTATTGCTACTGTAATGATATCCGCTGCACCAATCCCACCCCTCGGGAATGTTTTTTGGACCCAATTGTACCGCACCGAAGGGTACATTTGCACCTAAAAACACATGGCCATGTTCGGCTGTGCCAATATAGCTGTCCACATATTTTGTTAAATTAATTGAATCGGGAAGTTTTGTTTTCTGATGGCGACTTGCGCAACTACCTACAAACAGTCCAGCAATCAGGGTTAAAACAACAGTAGCTCTGCAATTTCTAAATATCATTTTTTTCATATTTATCATTTCTTCAATCCGTTTATGGAGTGTACGTCATTAGTTGTATTAACATGAGGATTATTAATGGCGAATTTAAAATTGATTTGGGCGTTTTAACACGCTATCCGCTATATCTTTTTGTCAGAAAAAGCCAAAAAGGATACCGCTTCTATCGTTAACGCACTTATATTCTGTAAATTCATCCTTAAGCTGAAATAAGTAAAACTCCGGTTATTAAACCTTCAATAAATGTGGTTTCTCTTGATAAATCTTCCATAAAAACTCTCCGAAGATGGTATTGGCCCAAGCAAACCACTTTCTGGTAAAATTAGTAGCATCATCCTTATGAAAAGATTCATGCACAAAGCCTGTATCCGCATGTGTTTTCATCAACAGCTGTATACTTTCTTTAATCTCCTGATCATTGGTACTGGTTAAACCACGCATGATAATACCCAAGGGCCATACCATATCTTGTCCCACATGCGGACCGCCAACACCGGCTGCAGCTTTACCTTTAAAATAGAACGGATTATCTTCTGATAAACAATAGTTTCTGGTGTTGATATAGATTGGGTCACTTGGTTCAACAGCATCTAAATAAGGTAAAGAAACCAAACTAGGTACATTTGCATCGTCCATTAAATTGTAGCTTCCCATACCGTTTATTTCAAAAGCATACATTTCTCCATATTTGGGATGCTTTACAATGGCATGTTCTTGTATCGCCGATGCTACTTCGCTGGCTAAATCATTAAGTTCTTGTGCAAGAGAATTTTGCTGATGAATTTCTTTAAGCATGATCGCCGCCTGTTTTAAACTTACTACCGCAAAAAAGTTCGACGGAATTAAGAAAGGGTAAATAGTAGCATCATCACTAGGACGAAACATGGAGCAAATTAAACCATTGGGTTTAACCGGAAAACCGTAGCCCATCATAGGTAGCGTATCTGTTGGTTTTAAGGTTTCCCGTCTAAAATGATACGGCCCTAAATTATCTTTACGTTGCTGTTCTTTAAATACTTTTAACGTTAAGCGGATGGCTTTAACCCATTCCTCATCAAACGGACTTTGATCTTTACTGGTTTTCCAATAATGATAGGCTAAACGAATTGGATAACATAAGGAATCTATTTCCCATTTTCGCTCATGCACTCCCGGTAGCATTGTGGTTTCATCTGTTTTCCACTCGCCTAATTTATTTTCATCCTTATAAAAAGCATTGGCATAAGGGTCTTTTAAAATATATTGCGTTTGCCTGTTAATTAAGCCTGCAACCAAATCTTTTAAAGGTCTGTCTTTATTGATCTCGGGAAGATAAGGCCAAACCTGTGCACTACTATCGCGTAACCACATGGCATCAATATCTCCGGTAATGATGTAAGAATCGGGCTTATTGCCCTTCATCTCAAAATAAACCGTGGTATCAAGCGTGTTAGGGAAACAGTTTTCAAACAGCCATCCCAATTCTGGGTTTTTTACATTTTTCTTAAACTCTTTGATCATTGCTTCCACACTTTTGCTGTAGAAATGTCTTTTAGCTAATGGTGGTCGCTGACTGGTATAGCCCGCTAACATGCCACTTGCGTAAGCAAACTTATTCAACACGATCCCACCTGTTAAAATTCCGGTAGTTTTTAAAAATTCGTTCCTTTTCATAGGGTTGGTTTAAAAGGTTTTCATCTGTTAAGGCTGGATATTTATGTAATAGGCTGTTCCGTTCCAGCCTTTAATTTCAATAGCAAGTTTTGTATCGCCCTGAGCGGAATACTCCATTTTAATTTGCTTTTGCTCGCCCGGTAACACTGTAAGGTAATTCTCTGTATAAAAAACAGGCAATACTCTTTCTTTTGTTTGTGCATTCACCAAGGATATCCGATTGAAAAACGACAAGTTGTTGCCAACAGCGTTCTCTAGGTTTAAAACAATTTTCCCCTCAGCATCTCGGTTTGCTTTTGCCTGCAATTTTACATTTGCAAGAGTCTGTAATCCAGAATATTCCTGATTTGCATCTGGCAACCAATAAACGTTTTGATCGACCACATTTTTGTTCATATCTTCTAACTGAAGTACCAGAAAAGCACCTTTATTTTTTGAAACCCGATCCGTTTCCTTTTTGATAGCGAAGGATTTTTTGGACGATGACGCATCTATTTCTACCATTAGCTTTGAGATAAGGTGTTCTTTTCCGTCCATATCAAAAATTTTGACCAACAACATTCGGTTTCTAACTTGCTCAAAGCTGTTGTTTACCAAATTAATCATTCCGTCAACGGGGTTATACATAGCGTGTAATGATGCAGACCCATTTTTTAAACCATAAAAGCAAGCATTCTGATCCAAATAATAATCATACATCTGTCCGCGTAAGGCAGTCCATGGGTTTTGCGTTTTCCAAATAATTACCCCAGTGTACCACCTCCACATATTTGCGCTAAACCCTTCTATTAAAGCTCTATATTGGTTGTAATTTACTAGCTGTGCTTTCTCTGTAAAATCCTGTACATCCCGTGGAGCGCCATAAGCATTTACAAATTCGCCGTAACTAATGTATTTGTGATAATCCCATACAGAATCAATCTTTTCGGTTTGGGTGGCTGGATCAAACTGTGGGGCAATCATATTTTCTTTGGGGATAAACCTTTTTAAAGATTCATAATCGCCCACGCCTACCGAACCTATTTCTGAGTTGAAAGGCCAAGTTCTGTAATTCCAAAAACGCTCAATGGGTTGGATTTCATAGGGGCCGTCGCCGTTTCCGCCAATTTCATTTAAAGACATTTCGTTTGAGTTCGAAAAATCAATAAACCAACGGGTTCCGTCTAATTTTGGGATAATGGAATCTCTTAAAGGAATTAAAATATCATCGGGAGGCATAATTTCATTTCCTCCGCACCAAATCGCCAAAGAAGCATGGTTACGCACCATTTTAATTTGGTCTGCCGCCGAGGTTAAAAACAGTTGATGATCATCGGGATATTTTCTCCGGGCATATTGATCATCTGTTTTTTTAGGATCTAACCACCTACCATTGGCATCGCCAGACATCCAAAAATCTTGAAACACCAACATTCCATATTTATCACAAGCATTGTAAAACTCTGGGCGTTCAATTA
Organism: Pedobacter arcticus A12; assembly: GCF_000302595.1. Classification (GTDB taxonomy): domain Bacteria; phylum Bacteroidota; class Bacteroidia; order Sphingobacteriales; family Sphingobacteriaceae; genus Pseudopedobacter; species Pseudopedobacter arcticus. Next base: position 256,112 of record NZ_JH947127.1, read on the forward strand.
AAGCGCCACCCCACACCCGAATCAGGTTCAAGTTCATCTCTTTATGAAACCTCACTTCCGTGTCATAACGGGCATCTGTAAAGCGCAACATCGCATCAGAAATAATCCAGTTACCACCTTTTATAAATATTTTTTGTCCGTTGACTGATACTTGCTGGCTTTTGGTTTCACTGTTCCACGTATGCTGAATTTCTCTTACGCCCACCTGTAACTTCTGAATGCTTGATGCAGGTTTTCCGTTTGCTACGAATTTGATTTCCATAGGGTACAGAAAAGCATCTCCGTACCCACTTGGCCACCATAATTGAGGATTTTCCAATTCAAAATCATCCAAGCTTATTGTTGTGGTAGCAAGTGGCGCTAGTTTTACCTTTTTAGAGATGGTTTGCCCAGCAATGCTGTATTGCACAACCCCTTTAACTACTTTAGTGGCTGTATTATTCAGTTCGGCAGAAACTTTAATAATGGCTGGCGCCTGATTTCCGCTTGGTTTACGTTTACCGGGTACCAAAGTAACTACATGCGGATTGGACAGTTTAACCATCCCCGTTTTTTCAATGGTGACTTTATCCCATATCCCAGTATTCCGATCGCGGATGGGCTGAATCCAATCCCAACCAGCTACGTATTGATGCGAAACATTTTTTGCGATTGTTCCGTCGCCAGCCTGCCCGCCATTAGGTTTGCCCACTGGGTTTGGTGGATAAACAATTACCGCTAATCTGTTTTTGCCATTTTTATTTAAAACCTTGGTGATGTTATAGGTTTGACGTAAAAACATGCCCTCATGTGTTTTGGAATTTAGTTTTTGTCCGTTTACAAACACATCACAACTGTAATTAACACCTCTTAAGTGAAGCCAAACTTGCTCTTCGTTACTTGCGTTTTCTTCAAAATCTTTAACAAACCAGTAGGTATAAGTTGCACTCCCGGTATCGTATATGTCTGCTATTTTTTGGTTGTTCATCCCATAAAAAGGATCAGGAACTTCTTTATTTTGAAGCATTGTAGTTAAAACCGTTCCGGGAACGACGGCTTTTTTCCAATTGCTTAAGGTGTATTTGAGAGAGGAAATATTTTCTCCCTGATCTTTTACCTGCGTAATTGGCGCACACAGCCATCCATCATTCAGCTCATATTGGTTTTGAGCCAACGCGGAAAAACATAGCAATAAAACAAAGAAAACAGTATAAATAAATTTCATAGCATATATAATTGAAGACACAAAACCTTGCTTATTCTTAGCAATTGTTTTGTACGTCGTGGTATAATGTGGTTTTCAATAGATCAATAGTCTTTTACATTAGCATTTGCAGCAATTTGCACTGCCATTTTTAGCATCCGCACATCTTCTGAATGGATGGTATTGTTGACGTAAGTATCTGTTACGTTGGTAAAATTAGGATGGATAAAATTCATTTTACTTCCTTCTCTCTCTCTTAAAGAAGCATGAAACTCAGAACAGCCAGTCATTTTAAACAAGGACTGAATATTGCTGCGCCTGATTCCGCTGCCCGGCATAATAATAATTCGCCCCTTTGCTGCCTGTTGCAATTGGCTAATTAGCTGAACACCTTCTGGCGCTGTGGGATATTGCCCGGAGGTCAAAATTCTTTGGCATCCCAGCTCTATCAACTGTTCCATTGCCTTAAAAGGATCTAAACAACAATCAAAAGCTCTATGAAAAGTAACCTGCATCGGGTAAGCCAGTGCAATCAGTTGTGCAACTTTAGCTAAGTCAATTTGTCCGTCGGTGTTTAACATTCCAATCACTACACCATCGCAAGCTAAGTCTTTACACAATTTGATATCGCTTTGCATGATTTCAAATTCTTCCTCTTTAAACAAAAAATCTCCGCCACGCGGACGAATAATCGGGAAAATTGGAATCTCAAATGACTCTCGGCATTTTTTTATGGTGCCGTAAGATGCTGTTGTGCCTCCTTCATAAAGGTTCGCACAAAGCTCAATCCGATCTGCACCACCTTTAACCGCGGCTTTGGTGGTGGCAAAATCTGATGTTGCAATTTCTATTAAAGGTGTATTCATAGGTAGTTTGAAAAATTTAGCCTACGCAAAATAGCTGTTCACTTTTACCAGTTCTTCTTCCACACTATTTCTTAAAGCATAATTAAATCCGGGATGCAAAGCAAAAGAACCTACTTCACCGTTTTTATCTATGGCAATAAATGCGACTTGAATATCTTTGGCTTTTTCTCCTTTTATTTTGGCAATTCGTTCTATCACTTTTTCACAGGCTTGGCTGGGCGAAAAGCCGTGTCTCATCATTTCTACAACGCTATGCGAACCTGCAACCCGAATTACATCTTCTCCCTGGCCAGTTGCTGTACAGGCACCAACTTCATTATCTACATATAAACCTGCACCAATAATTGGAGAATCGCCTACTCTGCCTCGCATCTTAAAACCAGCGCCACTAGTGGTACAACTACCACTTAAATTTCCATGATAATCCATTGCCAACATGCCAATCGTATCATGGTTCCATTCGCCATTATCTAATTTATGAGGTGCAAAAGATCCATGACCGTTCTGATTTTCAACATTTATTTTTGGAGCGTGGTAGTTACTCCTTTTCAACCAATCTTGATAAGATTTTTGAGCCTCGTCAGATAGTTTCTGTGGTTCTAAAGGAAAGCCTTCGGCAACAGCAAACTTTTGTGCACCCTCTCCTACCAACATCACGTGTGGCGTTTTTTCCATCACCTTTCTGGCAACAGAAATCGGGTGTTTAATTCTTTCTAAAAAGGCAACACTCCCACAATTGTATTGGTGATCCATAATGCTTGCATCTAGGGTAACAATGCCGTCTCTATCTGGGTTTGCACCTAAGCCCACACAGCAATTCTGTGAGCTTTCTATTTCCATCACGCCTTTTTCTACGGCATCTAAAGCATTTCCGTTTTTGCTCAACACCGTCCAAGCAGCTTTATTAGCAATCAAACCGGTATCCCAAGTAGAAATTACAAGTGGCTTAGTGGCGGTCCTTTTATTAAAGGAAAATGCTTTTTTATTGAGTAATAATAAAACGGAACCCAAAACTCCTGATTGTAAAAACTTTCTCCTATTTGCCATTTTAATTAAAACTGGTTTGATTTAAAATTAAAGCCATAAACTCGCTGCTCCTATTAAAGCACTATTTTCACCCAATGATGCAATACATATTGGAATATTAACCGCACTCCGCTTTAAAGTTGCTTTCAAAGAATCTTCAAACCAATGAAACGCATTTGCGATATTGCCCCCAAGCACAATGGCTTCTGCTTTTTCTTTTTTAGAAAAGAAGACTAGAAAATTTCCTAAATTTTCTCCAAACTCCTCAAAAATATCATTGGAAATACTTTGGTCTTTTATACGCTGGCAAAGTTCTTTCACATTGCTAATGGGTTGATGATTCGGGTACATTTCCGTAAACCGTTTTGTGAACCACCTACTAGCAATATAATCTTCAGCGATACTATCTAAAAAAGGAGTATTCCATAAAGCACATTCCTCTACTGTTTCATTTTTATAAACTGCCGTACCTAAACCGGTTCCTAGTGTTAAACCGATTACGCGTTGGTAACCAATTGCCGATCCGCTAAAAACTTCTCCTTGCAGAAAGCAAGCAGCATCATTTTTCATTTGTATTGCCGTTGGCTTAATATTCAGCGCTTCCGCCAATAATTCTTTCACGTTATAACCGTACAAAGCGTCGTATTTGTCTTGATTTTGCATTAAACTGACTCCTTTTTCATAATCAAAAGGACCGGGCATGGCAATACCGATACGCACTGTGGCTACATTAGCCTCTTTATACGACTGTTTGATAGTAGTTGCCCAATCGGCGATGATTTCTGTCAGCGGGGCTTTTGAGTCTACAGTCCTTCGAAAATAGGTTTGCGCTATCATTTCTTTGCGATGTAAGTTTATTAAACCCACCGTGATATGAGAACCACCTATATCTATACCTAAAGCATTAAAATTGTCCATTCTTGATAATTGGTTATACCTTAAAAATCCGTAGACGGAGAAAGGTTTATGGAACAAATATAAAAACTAAAAGCATTACTCAAAATTATGTACTACTTAATAAAATATCACAGTGAATGGCAAGCTTATTTTTTAGCTCTACTTAAGTCTGTAGAAAAAGAGTAAGGAAAGTCTGTTGCGTTGATTCCGCGTTTTTCGTTTGGATTTGTCGATAGGTTAAAATCAATCTTCATCCCCTTCATCATCTCTGTATGACTGATCCAGTTTCTACTATACAACTTACCATTCAGTTTCATACTTTCGATATACTTATTGCTCTCGCTATTATTCGGCGATTCAATGACTACCTCCTTTCCGTTCTCTAAACAAATCGTGACTTTTTTAAAGAGCGGTGCTCCAATCACATATTGATTTACAGCCGGCGTAACCGGATAAAAGCCCATTGCAGAAAACACATACCATGCAGAGGTTTGTCCATTATCTTCATCGCCACAATAACCATCTGGTGTGGCTTGGTACATTCTGTTCATTATTTCACGCACCCAATATTGGGTTTTCCAAGGTTTGCCAGCATAATTGTAGAGGTAAATCATGTGCTGGATGGGTTGGTTGCCATGTGCGTATTGCCCCAGATTAGCAATCTGCATTTCTCTAATCTCATGGATTACAAAACCATAAGCACTCTCATCGAAAATGGGTGGTAAAGAAAAAACAGAATCTAATTTGTCTGTGAATTTTCGGTTTCCGCCCATCAAATCAATCAAACCCTGCACATCCTGAAACACGGACCAGGAATAATGCCAGCTGTTTCCTTCCGTAAAGGCATCGCCCCATTTGAACGGGTTAAAGGGTGTTACAAACTTGCCGTTTTTATATTTGGGACGCATTAATCCAATGGAAGGGTCAAATAAGTTACGGTAGTTCTGACTTCTTTTGGCGTAAAGCTCAATATCTGAAGTAGGCTTGTGTAAGGCTTTCCCTAACTGATAGATTGCGAAATCATCATAAGCATATTCTAAAGTTCTTGCCGCATTCTCATTCACGTTAACATCATAAGGAACATAGCCCAACTGATTATAGTCATTTACGCCAGCCCTGCCTACAGCGGTAATTGGACCTTCATTATTTGCACCATGCAACAAGGCTTGGTACAGTTTCTCAATGTCATAACCACGCAAACCTTTGATATAGGCATCTGCCACTACCGATGCGGAATTATTTCCAATCATGATATTTGCATAACCTGGGCTCGACCACTCTGGCAACCAACCACCTTCTTTATAATCGTTGATTAAACCTTCCTGCATTTCTTTGTTGATAGACGGATAAACCAAGTTTAAAAATGGATAAAGCGCCCTAAATGTATCCCAAAACCCAGTGCCGGCGAACATATAACCGGGCATTACTTTACCGTTGTAAGGACTGTAATGCACAATTTGATTGTCTTTATCTAGCTCATAAAGTTTGTTAGGAAAAAACAGCGTACGGTACAAGCAAGAATAAAATGTTCGCATTTGATCGGTAGTGCCACCTTCTACCTTTATACGTCCCAGTTTTTCGTTCCATAAAAATTTTGCTTTCTCTGCCGTTTGGTCAAAACTATCTTTGCCCAGCTCTCTTTTTAAGTTGAGGTCTGCCTGCTCAAAACTGATAAACGACGAGGCTACTTTTACATGAACCTGCTCTCCTTTTTGTGTTTTAAAACCGATAACGGCACCAGCATGGTTTGCACTTAATTCCAAGTTATTATCGATAAGCTTGTTGCCTGCCCAAGTATGTGCCAGCGTAAAAGGTTTATCAAAATAGATGACGAAATAATTTTTAAAATTCTCCAGCTTTCCACTACTGTACCTGGTTGAGTAACCAATTATCTTATTTTCTTCGGGTATGATTTTGATGTAAGAGCCTTTATCAAAAGCATCAATCACCACAAAAGAGCTGTCAGTTTTTGGGAAGGTAAACCTAAATTGTGCCGTTCTTTCTGTGGGTGTAAGTTCGGTGGTTACGTCTGCATCAGCTAAATAAACGCTGTAATAATAAGGTTTGGCAATTTCCGCTTTATGCGAAAACCAGCTTGCCCGCTCGGTCTCTGTAAATTTTAGATGTTTGGTTACCGGCATGATGGAAAATTGCCCGTAATCATTCATCCAAGGAGATGGTTGATGCGTTTGCTTAAATCCCTTAATTTTATCGGCAGTGTAAGTGTACATCCAACCATCTCCCATATTACCAGTTTGTGCTGTCCAAATGTTCATCCCCCAAGGAACGCCAACTGCGGGATAGGTGTTTCCATTAGATAGATCGGGTTTGGATAGCGTTCCCATTAAAGGGTTCACCAAACTGACTGGGTTTATGCTTTGTGCATTTGAATAAGAACATATAAACAGACAAATGAAAGCAGTAACAACAGGGATGGGCTTCATTATTGATATTTTTTTAGGTAAGGTTTTGTAGCTTTTGGTTAGCCACTCCCAAATTAAATAAAAAAAATGAAGGATAAACGACCGCAGCTGAAAACAGTTTTTACAGATAGGATTAGCGTACTACAGCAATTAAACGATGTAAAGTAGCAGATGATAGGCCATCCAATACCAAACGGTATTAAAACTGGATCAGATCAGTTCGTCAATCTTCTTAGCTAATTCTCTGTCTTTTTCTGTAACCGTATTTCCCTTATCGTGAGTTGTTAACGTAATATTTACCGTGTTGTAAACATTGCTCCACTCGGGGTGATGGTTCATTTTTTCTGCGACCATAGCAACTTTGGTCATAAACGACCAAGCTTCTACAAAATTTTTAAACTTAAAGGTTTGTGTAAGTGCGTTGTTTTCTTCTTTCCAGCTCATGATGTTTTATTTTTAGATGTGCTTTAAGTTAGGGAAAATTAAAAGCATGATGGGGTTTTGTTGAATTATAATTTAGATTTCTTCTATCGGATAAGCTGAAGATTGGTTAAATGCGTCTTTTAAATCCGCTGCCTACGCTTATGCCAATAATTCAATTGCCTCCACATTTTTCTGCATGCCTGCATGGTCAACAGCCATTAAACCTTTATGGTCCCTCATCATCTTATCTGCACCATGAGCCAGTAAAAGTTTAACTAAATCATTTTTACCAAACATACTCGCAAACATGAGCGCAGTTCCACCGTTTCCGTGTGTTAAATTTACATCTGCTCCGTTCTCCAATAATAACTGCGCAATCTCAAAATACCCTTTAAAACAAACGCCCATCAACGCAGTGTTACCACCATTGTCTTTAGCATTTACATCAGCTCCATTTTTTAATAGCATTTGGGTAGCGGCAAATTGGTTATTATAGGTAGCAATTATCAATGGCGTATAACCCTTTTCGTCCTTAAAATTAATATCCATTTCTTCTGCTAAAAGCGATTCAATCAGATCAGTGTCGCCTGTTCTTGCAGCGTCTATTAGTTGTTTCATATCATTAAAAAATAGGGGAACAACCTCTTGCTCCCCTTAGTTAAATTAAGCTGGAATTTTACCTTGTTTTTCTCTTTCAAAAAAACGATGATTACCTATTGCTTTGATAAAGTTCTTACTGAAGTTTTGATCAGCAATACTTCCAATTAATAAGCCCGCATCCTTCACTTTATCCAAATTTTTATTCAAATAATTAGCTACATAGCTAATTTTTACCAATTCAATAGCGTTACCATCTACGGCAATAGCTTTGCAATGCAAAAAAGCTTCGTCAATAAAATGAACTGCTTTAGGTGTGTTTTTTAATTTATCTATACTTTTATCGCCCGCAGGCACATAAATAGCATCTACCAAAACGGATGCAAATGTTAAAAAGCTGTGATCCACTTTTACATCTTTTCCTGCACTGTCTTTTATAAACCCTGAATGTGGAGCAATTACTCGTACCACCGCTCCTTCTGCTTCTAACGCGTTCTTCATGTCAGCAAGAGACTTTGAATCTACCCCTTCTGCTACTAAAAATGCAATCTGGCGAGTTTTTATATTTCCTTTTATCGTATTTGCCATACTTAGAGCAGGCGAGCTTTTAAGCTTCTGCGTAACTTTGATGGGTTGATAATCATCAGGATTTGCGTCGGCACCAAACTGGTGATTAATGGGTTGTTCTGGCTGTTTAACCTGTAAACCTAAACCATCGGCAACTTTTTGCGCTAAACCCTTATCAACCTGACTAATCAATCCGACAACGCGTTGGCGAATTTCCGGAATATCCACTTTACCCAATTCAAAACAAAATGCTTCGACTAAATGGTTTTGTTCTGGTTCTGATAAACTATTGTAAAACAATGTTGGCTGACTAAAGAAATCCATAAAACTTTTACTTCTGGCTCTTACCTTATTTGCATCAACACGTTCTTGATAACTTGCAAAACCACCTTCACTCACTTTTGCTTGTTCTGGATAACCTTGCGACATGGAGTTTGGGTGATAAGCTGTTTTACCCTTGTTTATTTCCATACGGGCAATACCATCACGTTGGTTATTATGAATTGGCGCTATTGGTCGGTTGATCGGGATTTCGTGGAAATTTGGTCCACCTAAACGACTTAATTGAGTATCTGTATAAGAAAACAATCTGCCTTGCAATAAAGGATCGTTGGTAAAATCTATACCTGGAACTAAATGACCTGGGTGAAAAGCAACCTGTTCAGTTTCCGCAAAGAAATTATCAGGGTTACGGTTCAAAGTCATTTTACCGATTATTTGTACAGGCACAATCTCTTCTGGAATAAGTTTGGTTGGATCCAATAAATCGAAATCGAATTTATGCTCATCTTCTTCCGCCACAATCTGAACACCAAATTCCCACTCGGGATATGCGCCACCTTCAATTGCTTCATGTAAATCACGACGATGAAAATCGGGATCTTGACCGTTAACTTTCTGAGCTTCGTCCCAAACGACCGAGTGTGTACCTAAAAGTGGTTTCCAATGAAATTTTACGAAATGAGCTTTTCCTTCATCGTTAATCAAACGGAACGTATGTATTCCAAAACCTTCCATCATTCTTAAGCTTCGCGGAATCGCTCGATCACTCATCAACCACATTACGTTGTGCATGGTTTCTGGAGAAAGCGAAACGAAATCCCAAAAAGTATTATGCGCAGAGGCAGCTTGTGGAATTTCGTTATGCGGTTCTGGTTTAACCGCGTGAACTAAATCTGGAAACTTAATCGCATCCTGAATAAAAAACACAGGCATATTATTTCCTACTAAATCATAGTTACCTTCTTCGGTGTAAAATTTAACGGCAAAACCACGTACATCGCGAGGGATGTCTGCTGAACCACGGAAGCCAGCAACAGTAGAAAATCGCGTAAAAACTGGTGTCTCACGCGATGGATCAATTAAGAAAGCAGCCTTGGTATATTTTTTTAATGAGTCGTCGTAAACTTTAAATACGCCATGTGCGCCAGAACCTCTAGCATGTACAATTCTCTCAGGAATACGTTCGTGATCAAAATGTGTAATCTTTTCTCTTAAAATGAAGTCTTCAAGAAGTGTAGCTCCACGTTCTCCAGCTTTTAAGGAGTGATTGTCATCATTGATTCTGAGTCCTTGGTTAGTCGTCATTTTTTGATTTTGGCTATCTTCCATATTACTTGAAAGGTCTTCCAATTTCTGACTATTGTTCTGTTTTTTATCCGATTTTGTGCTTTTCATAATTGAGATTTACGGGTTATTAGACTATTCAGACAATTACAATTATTATTCCATTTTGACAGCAGATTTATGGCAATACGAATAAGACTATTTTAAAAGGCTAATGGGTTATAAAAACAGCAAGTCTATCTCAAATTATCCTTTGGATAACACCTTGTTCGCGGTTTTTTCTGGAAATTTTTATTATTTTCCAATCCTAAGACCTTTTCTGTCGGTAGAGTTAATCGAAGCGCCTCTACGGGTTAACCCTCAGAGGAGCCTCTCTAAACGCTAGGAACAGGTTGGGACGAGTTAGTCAAATTAAGACTACTAAACGTTTTCCGCTGTCGATTTTCTGTTCCCAAACTTTTTCTATATCCTTCAATAAAACTTTTACTGTTTCTATTTTCAGTTTTCCATCAGCAGCAAGCTGAAACATTTCTGGAAGAATCTCGGTAATCAACAAACCTACTTCGGTACGTGTCCAGCTTCCCAAACCAGATCCCGAAATTTGAATATCTGTGCCACGTAAAATAGAGGATGATAATGTAATTGCATCATCCATCATTCCACCAACGGTTACGTAACGAGTGCGGGCAGAAAAACTACCATTGCCTTTTAGCGAAGACAAAATCAACTCTGCGCTGTGTCCCCATAAATAATCAATCACAACATCAATAGGGTTTTGTTTATGAACGTTTTTGATCTCAGAAACAAAAGTTTCATCATCTTGGCTTAACAAAATAATTTCATCAGCACCTAATGCTAATAATTCTTTTAATGCATGTCTGTTTCTACTGGTTGCTATCACTTTTTTTGCTCCGTAATGCTTTGCAATCTGCACCGCAATTTTTCCGGTAACGCCAGTAGCACCATTTATCAAAACAGTTTCGTCTTTTTGTAAAAAAGCTCTGAAACGTATAGCCATCACCGAACCCATAACGGCATTTGGCAAGGCCGCGGCGGTTGCGTCATCAATACCATCAGGGACTTTCACAGTTCTACTTTTTTCGATTACCGCTTTTTCGGCAATCATCCCGCTTACACCAATTCCATAAACACGTGTTCCATCTTTCAGAAAACCAACTCCATCTCCGCCAACAACTTTTGCTATAAATATTTCGTTTTGTGTAGAATAATGCTTTCCACTCGCCTGCATTTTATCAAGATTTTTGATAGCCGAAGCCTTTACGGAAATCAATAGTTCATTTTCATTTTGAGCCATTGGTTCTTCAAAATCAGCTACATATTTTGGTGATTCTCCTTTGTGATGTACTACTGCTGCTTTCATTTTTCGCTTATTTAAATTAAAATTTTTCAATTCATCAAAGCTATAGCTCGTTCAAATTTTTCACGATAACATTTGTTATTAAATTTTCACTGCTTAGCCAGTTTACTTTTCAACCTACTGAGGTGAACAGAAGTAACTCCCAAATAAGAAGCAATGTAATGTTGCGGAACTCGTTTTACAATTTGTGGTCGTTCTTTTATTAAGTTGAGGTAGCGTTGGCATGGCGTATCTCTGATAGCTGAAAAAAAATATTTCATATAATCGAACGTTCGTTCAAAAATTGTATTAATAAACACATCTCTAAATCGGGGAATTTCTTTAATTTCTTCTATTATTCTATCCAGGTCTTTTTTATGTATCCACCAAACGGTACTTGGCTCAATGGTTTCGGCAGTAACTGGACTGGGAATATTCTTTCTAAAGCTTTCAATGGATGAAACCATTTCATCTTCAAAAAAAAACTGACAAGTAATATCTTTTCCATTATTGTTAAACCATACCCGAATACAGCCCTTTTCAATCAGAAACATTTTTTTTGAAGTTTCGCCTTCGCTTAAAAGCACAGTTTTAGCTGGAATTTCAAGTCTATTAAAGCAATTGATGTATTCGTTCCATTTATGATTATCGATCCGAAATCTACTTTTAAACTGATCAAACATTTATTTAGTTTTTTAAGATGTAGACTCGAAAGTTACCAATAAGGTTTGGAGTTTGCTGTTGTACGGGTAGCTTTATTACGAGACAATAGTAGGACTCACTCACATAAATAGACTAATTAAAATAAAATCACGAAATTCTCCCAAATAAACCCAAATAAAAACCGAAAGACCAAAGTTATCTAAACCCGGTTGAAGCGACAGCCCACAACGAGCTTTTTCAGCGAGTGAGGACTATAGCGGAAAACGGGACTATCGGGAGTTAAAAAGCACAACAGCACCTTTTCAAAAAAACACCTAACCATTATTCTTCAAAATTCTCACGTTCACCCACTCCATCATTCACTCTTTTAATCCCTGTTTCATTAAAAACCACTAACAATCAACTACTTAAAAAATATTGTGGTTTTAAAATAAATACCATACCTTTGCGCCCTGCTTAGCAATGTTGCTAGGCTTTATAAATAATCATGAACCCATTCAATGAATTGGGGATCCGTGAAGATATTGTTAATGCGATAACCGAGTTAGGCTTCGAAAGCCCAACTCCGATTCAGGAAGGTGCCATTCCTATTTTGTTATCAGGCAGCAACGATTTTGTCGGATTAGCCCAGACAGGAACCGGAAAGACCGCCGCATTTGGTCTTCCACTTTTAGAACTAATAGACTACAAGAAAAATTTCCCTCAAGCTTTAATTCTTTGCCCAACTCGCGAACTTTGTTTGCAGATTAGCAATGACATTAAAAATTATGCAAAAAACCTCCCTAACGTAAGTGTGGTAGCAGTATATGGCGGTGCCAATATTGTAAACCAATTGCGTGACATTAAAAGAGGTGTTCACATTGTTGTTGCGACTCCTGGTCGTATGAAAGACATTTTGAACAGAAAAGCCATAGACTTCTCTGAAGTTGGTTACGTTGTTTTAGACGAGGCCGATGAAATGTTGAATATGGGTTTTCAGGAAGATATTGATGAGATTTTATCAACTACTCCAAAAACTAAAAAAACTTGGTTGTTTTCTGCAACAATGCCACGTGAAGTACGGGCAATTGCAAAAAACTACATGACCGACCCCAAAGAGTTGACCATGGGAACTAAGAACACAGGTAACGTAAATATTGAGCATGAATATTATGTGGTGAAAGCCCGTGATAAATACGCTGCTTTTAAACGTATTGTTGATTACAACCCTGAGATTTTTGGTATAGTATTTTGCCGTACCAAAATTGAAACGCAAGAAATTGCTGAATCTTTGGTTAAAGACGGTTACAATGCCGATTCTTTACACGGAGATTTATCTCAGCAACAGCGTGATAAGGTAATGAAGCGTTACCGCGATAGAAGCTTACAGTTGTTAATTGCAACAGATGTAGCTGCTCGTGGTATTGATGTTACAGATGTTACTCACGTAATCAACTATTCTTTACCTGATGAGATTGCAAACTATACGCACCGTAGCGGTCGTACTGGTAGAGCAGGAAAATCTGGTATTTCGATTGCGATTATCAACTCAAGAGAAACTGGTAAAATCCGTCAGATAGAGAAAACTATTGGTAAGCAATTTACAAAGGCTGAAGTACCTACGGGCTTTGATGTTGTTGAAAAACAATTATTTGGCTTAATTCATAAAGTAAATACGGTTGAGGTTAACGACAGTCAGATTGACCAGTACTTACCACGTATTATGGACGCTTTTGCTGATGCAAGCAAAGAAGATATCATCAAACGTTTTGTTTCTTTAGAGTTTAACCGCTTTTTAGACTATTACAAAAACGCGAGAGATTTAAACGCCAGTGCAGACGATAGAGGAAGAGATGGCGACAGACCAGAAAGAGGCGAAAGAGGTGAGCGTGGAGAACGTAGAGATAGAGGAACTAGCGAAGGTTTTACTCGTTTGTTCATTAATTTAGGTGCGGTTGATGATTTCTCTCGCGGTGATTTGTTAGGTTACATTTGTAACAATACTGGCATAACCGGAAGATCTGTAGGTAAAATTGATATGAAAGGTGTTTTCTCTTTCTTTGAAGTAGAAACAGAATTTGTAGAAAAAGTTACCGAAGCTTTTAAACCAATTGATTTCCACGGTCGTGATGTAAGAATCGAAGTTTCTGGAGATGCTCCAGAAGGTGGCGAACGTAGAGAGAGAAGTGGTGGCGGGGAACGCAGAGGCAATGGCGGTGGTTACGGTGGCGGCGAAAGACGCGGCGGTGGCGAACGCAGAGAGAGAAGTAGCGGTGGTTACGGCGGCGGAGGCGGAGAACGCAGAAGCGGCGGTGGCGGTGGTTACGGTGGCGGCGAACGCAGAGAACGCACTGGCGGTGGAAACAGCGGTGGTGGTTTCAGAGATTTCTCTGGAAAAAGCAGAGATGATAAGAAAGAAGGTGGCGGCGGAAGTCGTAGCGGTGGTGGATACAGTGGTGGTGGCCGTAGAGGCGGCGATAGATAAGCATTCTATTATTATTTTTATATCTAAAGGCTTCGGATTTTTATCCGAAGCCTTTTTTTGTTAACGTTAAATCGGTGCTTTTAACTTTCCACTTTCCCACTTTCAACTTCTTCAGCGCTTCCTTTAAATTCTGCTTCTTCTTAAAAAGATCAGCCCAAGGGTCTTTTCTTTTTTTGATTAAGTCAGGAACATTAAAAATATCATAGTCCGTCATGTCTAAACTTTCATCCAATTCATCCCAATTTAGCGGAAAAGAAACGGTGGCGCCAGGTCTTGGTCGGGCAGAGTAAGGAGCTGCAATGGTTTGCCCTCTCCTATTCTGTAAAAAATCGATGTATATTTTGCCTTTTCTTTTAGAAGGTGAACGTTCTAAACTTGTATTATCCGGACTGCCTTCATGAACTTTTTGAGCAATGAAGTGAGCAAATTCTTTCACAAAATCATAGTTGTAAGCACCAGCAATGTAAGTGTAAATATGAATGCCGGTTGAACCTGATGTTTTCACATAAGCGGTAACTCCCATTCCGTCAAAAACAGCTTTCACTACCAAAGCCAGTTTTACCACTTCCTGAAAATCATTGCCATCCGGATCCAAATCAATCACCATAAAATCGGGGTTTTCTGGTTTTTTGTAAGTGCTTAACCACGGATTAATTTCAATACAACCTAAATTTGCCATATAAAGCAAGGTCGCTTGATCATTACAAACTAAATAATCGATGTCTTTACCGTTACTTTCCGAATGTACCACCGTGGTTTTCGCCCATTTCGGGATATGTTTCGTATCTACGTCTTTTTGAAAAAATCCTGGTTTTGTAATTCCACTTGGATGGCGATTTAAAGAGAGCGGCTTATCCTTCAAATAAGGCAACATCTGCTCACCAATTTGATCGTAATAATTCAACAAATCTCCCTTAGTGATTTTTTCTTTGGGCCAATAGATTTTGTCTAAATTACTTAAATTGACTTTTTTGGACTTGTAGGTTTTGGTGATATCCTGTTTCCCGGAAAAGTTATGCTCATCTTTTTTGTTAATTTTCACTTTTTCCTCCTTTACAGAATCTTTGTCTTTATCTTCTCTTAAGCCTTTAAAAACTGGGTGACGCAAGTGTTCGTCGTTTGTGCATTCGCTATAGGTTACTTCGCAAACCAGCTCGGGCTTTATCCAAGTAACGGCAGATTCCTGTGCTACTTTCCCTAAAACCGGCTTTTTCTGCGTCTGCAAAGGTTCCATCTTCGCAAAAAGGCTTTTCAAAACTTTTTCGGTAAAACCTGTCCCACAATTACCGATGTATTTCAATTTCTTATCGTCGCCCAAGATCCCTAAAACCAAAGCTCCAAAATATTTCCGGCTTCCGGCTGGTTTTGTAAAACCGCAAATAATCGCTTCCTGACTGTTACTGAATTTAAATTTCAACCAGGACTGACTGCGTTTGCCTGCATAATATTCATCATCTTTCTTTTTGGCGATGATGCCCTCCCATTTTTCTTTTTCCGCTTTCTTGGAAGCCTTTTTCCCCTCTCCAACAAAATGATCGTTATAAATCACATCTTTTAAACTGTATTTTTTTAACAGTTGCGCTAACAATTTTTTACGCTTTAAAAGTGGGATTTCGGTTAAATCGTTACCGTTAAGCGCCAATAAATCGAAAGCAAAGTACTTTAATGGCGCTTTACTTTCTTCATAATGTTGAAGCAACTGAAAGTTGTCATTTCCTTTTTTATCTAGCGCAACCAATTCACCATCTAAAACACATTCTTCTTCAATATGCCCCAGTTCTTTCACAACAAGCGGGTATTTATCACTGTAATTCTTGCCGTTTCGCGTGGTTAATTTTACTTTTTTTCCCGCTTTGGCTACAATGCGATAACCATCTAATTTGCGTTCAAAAATCCAATCTTCATCATCGAAAATATTTTCAGACAGCGTTGCCAACATCGGACTGTATTCTTTTATCGGTTTTGCTTTTTCTGTAGTTTCTTTAGGTTGTACAATTACCGGCTCTTTCGCTTTTTTAAAATCTTTTCCGGCTTTTTTAATTTTAGCATCTATTAAATCCTCAGCCGAAAACTTTTTATGCACTGCTCCTTCATCATCATGCTTAATCAAAAGCCAAGCGTTTTGCTCTGCATTCCTCAATTTCACCAAGGCAAATTCCCCTTGTAGTATCTTCCCTTTTAAAGCAAATTTTAAGTTACCCGTTTTTAAACCTTCCTCTAAAGTTTTAACATCGTCTTTTCTAGTTTTAGCTAAAGAAGTGTAAAAGCCTTCATCAAAAACACTAACAGTACCTGCGCCGTAATTTCCTTTCGGGATTTCCCCTTCAAAATCTTTATAACTGTAAGGATGATCTTCAACCATCATTGCTAAACGCTTATCTTTTGGATTTAAAGACGGACCTTTCGGTATCGCCCAGCTTTTTAAGACACCGTCAAGCTCTAACCTAAAATCATAATGCAGATGCGAGGCATGATGTCTTTGCACTACAAAACGCAGTTTTTTTGTCGTCTTGGTTTTACCTTTCTGAGGTTCTTTAGTCGATTCAAAATCTCGCTTTTTATTGTACTTATCTAAACTCATTGCTAAGCTCCTTTCTTGCTTAAACTTTCCATTAATTGATCGTACAAATCGTCGCTTTTCGCTTTCTGCGGTTTTAGTTTTTTAATAGTAGGGCGTTTTCCTTTAGCTTTAGCTTTAATGATTTTCAGCAACTGATCGTGATAAGTATCTTTATAAGCTTCGATATTAAAATCCGAAGTATACTGTTTTATCAAAGCCAGGGCAACATCTAATTCTTTTTTTGGGATATTAACGTCATCGGGCGTATTTATTTCGGTGGTTTTACGTATCTCCTGAGCGAAACGAATTCTCGAAATTACCAGCGCTTCATCTTTTGGATAAATTACACATAAAGCTTCTTTTTGCCTTAACACAAATGAACCGAAACCAGCCAATTTGGTTTTCTCTAAGGCTTTATGCAAAAGTGCATAAGCCTTTTCGCCATGTTTAGCTGGCTCCGCATAGTAAGAAGTTTCGAAAAGCATCGGGTTGATGTCTGTTGCTTTCACAAAATTATCTATCGCAATGTTTTTACTCTTTTCTGGACTGGCGTCCTCAAAATCCTGATCTTCTAAAACCACATAATCATCCTTAATCAGATAGCCCTTCACAATCTTTTCGTAAGGAACTTCTTTTCGTGTCTTTTCATTGATCCGTTGGTATTTAATATGTTGGTGATCTCTACTGTCCAACATATCTAGGTCCAAATTGCTGCTTTCAATAGCAGAGTAAAGTTTAATAGGGATGTTTACCAAACCAAAGCCGATTGTTCCGTTCCAGATAGATCTCATAATTTCTTTTTAGGATTTGGAAGAAAGTATTCAAGAAATATGCCATGAGCTTGTTTTTGATTTTTGACCTTATAATTCAAGTTTCTCGATTTATTTAAAATGTATTTGCTTTTGCGCACAGGCTTGCCTGCCCTCATGCCGGGCAAAAGGCATTTACTTTTTTTCCGCAAAAAAGTAAACAAAAAACTCTCGCCTACGCCCTTTGCTATTAACGGAATTGCGTTTATTTTGGTCATTCGTTACCGCAAAGGCCAAGGGCGAATTAGAGGTCTACTTTGGTTATTGCTTTTGTATTGTGGGCGCTCCTATTTTAAAATTTCTTCATGTCGAACGATAGAGAGACCCGCCTACCGCAGGCAGGCATATCACAAATAGATGATTAAATTCAATTTTATCGTAAATTTAAACGTTATCGAATTTTATGCTCATTCCCGAACGTTTTAGAAATCCTGCATCCCTTATCTTTTTGGCTTTAATCATGGTGATTGCGGTGGTTTTCATTGGCTATTTTATTCCAGATAGAACCCACATTTATAGCTACTGGGCAGGCATTGGAATTGCATTTATTGCTTATTTCATTATTTTAAAAGAGTTTGATTCGGACCAATTTAACAAAGTAAATTACGCAACAGCAGCTATTCTTCGGTTCGTCTTACTATTTGCATTTCCATTACTGAGCGATGATTTATACCGCTTTTTTTGGGATGGGGCACAAATTTTCCATGGCATAAATCCATTTTCTTTTACCCCCAAAGAGTTGTTGGTTTTCAATTATAGCTGGGTAGATGTTTCTCTTTTTGATAAAATGAACTCACCCGAATATTACTCAGTTTATCCACCAATTAATCAGCTGGCATTTTTCCTCACTGCCTTAGCGGGAAAAGGAAATCTACTTTCTTCCATCGTAATTTTACGACTGATTATTATCGTTTTTGATATCGGTAACATTTACTTGATCAGAAAGTTCCTACGCAATTTTAACAAAAAGGAAAGCTTAGTTTTTCTGTATGCTCTAAATCCTTTGGTTATTATAGAACTTACCGGAAACCTTCATTTTGAAGCGGTAATGATATTTTTCACGTTGCTTTCTTTCTGGTTTCTTTTAAAAAACAGATGGATTCTAGCTTCACTTGCTCTGGCATTTGCTGTTTGTGCTAAGCTTTTGCCACTAATCTTTTTACCGCTTTTCATCAAACATATCGGCTTCAGAAAAACAATTTATTCGGGAGTGATTGTGGGCGCTATCATTTTAATTTTGTTTTTACCTTTTATTCACAACCTTACTTTGGCTCAACATTTATTGAGCAGCATAAAGCTTTATTACGGCAACTTTGAGTTTAACGGAAGTATTTCTCAGTTGTTAAAATCCGCAGGTTGGACGTTATTAGGTCATGATCCCATTGCATACACCCGTATTATTTTATTGGCTTGCACTTTTGGAGGTTCTTATCTCGCTTACAGAAAATCGTCGAATATTTTACAAGGAAGTTTTTGGTTTATAATGGTTTATTACCTTTTTAGCGCCGTTGTTCATCCTTGGTATATTGTTATTTTAGTTTGCTTTACCCCCTTTCTTAATTTCCGGTTTGCGTTATTGTGGTCGGCACTTATCTGTTTAACCTATTACACTTATGTTAGTCTTCCGTACCAACAAAGCACATTGTTAACTATTGTAGAATATTGCTTAATTGCCTTAGCTTTTACAAACGAATGGTGGAAAGCAAAACGCTTAAAAGAAAAATTAGTTTAAATTTGTACATCATCCACATTAAAAAACACACTGAATGCTTTCAAAAAACCCTCAGTTAGAATTAGCTTCCGAATTTGTACAGTTTACAGACCGAAATATTTTTTTAACAGGTAAAGCAGGAACAGGAAAAACCACCTTTTTACATCAGCTTAAAAAAACCTGCCCAAAACGCATGGTTGTTGTGGCGCCAACAGGTGTTGCTGCAATTAATGCTGGTGGCAGTACCATACATTCTTTTTTTCAATTGCCTTTTGGGCCGTACGTTCCCGGTAACTCGGAAAAAGCGAACCAAAACCGCAGGATGAACCGAGAAAAAATCAACCTGATTAAAAGTTTGGATTTGTTGGTGATCGATGAGATTAGTATGGTTCGGGCCGATACTTTAGATAGTATTGACGATGTTTTAAGGCGTTACCGCGATAGAACAAAACCTTTTGGAGGTGTGCAGCTGTTGATGATTGGCGATTTACACCAGCTTTCGCCAGTAGTAAAAGACGATGAATGGGCTTTGCTGAAAGCGCATTATGATAATATCTATTTTTTCAATAGTAATGCACTAAAGCAAACTTTTCCCATCAATATCGAGCTGAAACATATTTATCGCCAGTCAGACGATACGTTTATTAAACTGTTAAATGCTGTAAGAGAAAACAAGATTGATGCACCAACCTTAGAAAAACTCAATTCCCGTTACATCCCAAATTTTAACCCGCATGAGGATGAAGGTTACATCACTTTAAGTTCTCATAATTTTTCGGCAAATCAAATTAACGAAGGCAAACTAACTGGATTGAAAGGAAAGGAATACACCTTTAAAGCAGAGGTTTATGGCGATTTCCCAGAGTTTTCTTATCCAAACTCAGCTGAGCTAACTTTTAAAATTGGTGCGCAGGTGATGTTTGTTAAAAACGACATTTCAAGAGATAAGCTTTACTTCAACGGAAAAATAGGAAAAATCACAAAAATAAAAGACGAAACCATTTACGTAAAATGCCCTGGAGATTATCAGGAAATCATAGTCAATAAAGCCGAATGGCAAAATTTTAAGTACGAGCTCAATGCTTCTACCAAAGAGATTGAAGAAAACATAATCGGGACGTTTCTGCAATATCCGCTAAAGTTAGCTTGGGCAATTACCATCCACAAAAGTCAGGGTTTAACTTTTGACAAAGCCATTATTGATGCCAATGCAGCTTTTGCCCACGGACAGGTTTACGTGGCTTTAAGCCGATGCAAAACCTTTGAAGGCTTGGTATTGCACTCTCCGATCAGCTTCAATAGCGTAAAAACCGATGGTACAGTTTCCAATTTCACCAGAAATGCAGAAGAAAATGCACCCGACGAAAACCATTTGGTACAATCCAAAATCATTTTTCAGCAAAATTTGTTGTTTGATTTATTTGATTTTAAAACCTTAAAAGGTGCATTATTCCAAATCAAAAAGCTATCGGAAGAAAACCACCAGACCATAACAGATGGTTTTTTAGACGAGATCAATAAAGTCCGAGAACTAGGCGATAACAAGATTTACGACGTTGCCGAAAAATTCAAAAGACAGATTTACACGCAACTGCAAGATAATGGGCTGCCAGAAGAAAACGACGAGCTTCAAAACCGCATTAGAAAAGGCTGTACCTACTTTTTGGAAGTTTTGGAAAAGATAGAAAAACAGTTAAAGGCAACAGATTTTGATGCGGATAACAAATCGGTAAAAAAACACATTGAAGAAGCTTTAGAAACGTTGAACAAAGAACTTTTTGTTAAACAAAGTAGCTTAAAACTATGCAGCGAAGGCTTTAAAACACTTTCTTACTTAAAAACCAAAGCTAATGCGGAGATAGATTTTAGCAATTCCCGTAAAGTAGAGACTTCTGTTGTTACACCTAGAAAAACGGCAGCGCCAGCAGGCGTAAAACATGCACCACTTTTCCAAACCATCAAAAAATGGAGAGACGATCTGGCTAACGACTATGGCGTACCAGTTTACCAGGTTCTACCACAGAAAGTACTGACAGATTTAGCCAATAAGCTTCCGTCAAACTATGAGGAACTGGAAAGTATCAAAGGCATCGGTAAAGTAAAAGTAAAACAATACGGAAACGAATTGTTGATTATGATTTCTGATTATTGCGAAGCTAACAATATAGAACAAGCCCCTATCAAGGGTTTAATTACCTCAAAAATCAGTAAAACCGACACCAAACGTCTCAGCCTTGATTTGTTTAAAGCGGGTAAATCTGTGGAAGATATCGCAAAAGAGCGAGGTTTTGTGGCTTCAACAATTGAAACACATTTAACCCATTATATAGAAAGTGGTGAAATTGCAGTTTCGGATTTCATTGCAAAGGAAAAGGTAGATAAAATCACTGATTACATCCATGAAACGAAGCCTATTTCCATCAACCAAACCAAAGAAGCAATGGGAAACGAGATTTCATACGGTGAAATTAGAGCAGTGATGAAGCATTTGGAGATATTACAATCGATTTAAAAGTCCTTATTCAACAGTAGAATCCTCGTTTATTCCAAGCGGTAAAAATGGTCAAAAAAAAGTCCCGCTAAGTAAATAGCGAGACTCTGTTTTCGATAGATAGATTAATTTATTTAATGTTATCGATTGCTTCTTGAGCTCTTAATCCTTCGATGTTATTTTTCCCTTCGAACTTATCTTTTACTTCGTCAAAGTTTTCTAATACGGCAGCAATGGAATCTAATATCTCCGCTGCATTTTGATGCATATCTCCTAATTTACTTTCCAATTTTTTGTTGTTGAGCTCCATATTATCAACTTCAATTTTCCCAATTTTTTGGATAACTGCAGTTTGGCTGTGCTTTAAATCTTCCAGCTCCCTGCTTATTTTCTCCATCAAATCAAACTGTTTTAACTTATCCATAATATCAAATTTTGGTTTATATTTATTGATATAACCAGTAATGATGCCAAATTTTATTTAAGGTTTAAATCTTGTAAAAGCAAGGGTTTGACATAAAAATTCAAACTTCCAGTAGCCTTTAACTTCAAGTTGGTTTTCTTTATTAAAATAAACCACAGAACTCCAATGCCTTCCGCTGCTAGCATCATAAATTCTTCCTTTCTCCCACCTGTGCTTATCAGAATTATAGAGTAAACCTTCCAATACATCCATACCCAAAATAAGCTGATCCCTCAATCCTTTATTAGGATTATGGATATCGGTTCTTGTCCGCATTGGCCTACTGAGATCATCGGTGTCTTTAAACCACAACACTTTTGCCTGAAACTGATTGGAAACTTTATAAACTTCAATAATTACATTCTTTTTTGTAGAGATCCATTTGCCTAAAATATCATTCTGAGACTGTAGACAGATGCCTTTTAAAGGCAATAACATTAAAAGGAAAGCAACAAAAAGCTTATAAGGTATCTGCATAAAATTGATTTGCTTAAAGAAAGCAATTATAATGCTAATTATTACTTTAGCAGGATGAATATTTTTAGCGCATTTGAAAGTTTAGATATAAGAGTGGGAACAATTATTAAAGCAGTCGTTTTTAAGGAGGTAAAAAAACCAGCGTACAAAATTTGGATAGATTTCGGCGAACTTGGTATTAAAAAAACATCCGCCCAGATTACCGTACTTTACCTGCCGGAACAACTAGTTGGCAAACAAGTTACAGCTATTGTAAATTTTGAGCCGAAACAGATTGCCAATTTCATGAGCGAGTGTTTGATTTTAGGTGCTGTTGGTGAAGGTAATTCTGTAACTTTGTTAACAACGGATAAGGTGGTTGAGAATGGGGTTAGGGTTGGGTAAGGGTACGATTAAATCCCTTTCGTCAATTTACCCGTATATATCGATTACTAATTAATTCCTTGAGAGCTGTTGTTGCTATAATCTCGATCCTTTTAAGTATAGCAAATCGTTAAGTGGTGCATTTCCCATTTTTGCTAAGTATATTTGAACTTGTATCAGAGTCGATAATCCCATTCACAAAAGGAGAACTCGAGCATAATAAATTTTTATGAAAAAACACCTTTTACTTCTAGTGATTTTCTTTTCGTTGATTTGGTCAAAATCTTATGCTCAAACGTATGGTAACGAATGGATTAACGCTAGTCAGAAATATCTAAAGATAAAAGTAAGCGAAGAAGGTATATATAAAATAACTCTTAGTGATATAAATGCTGGCGCATTCCAAACTGGCCAGCTAAACCCATCTAAATTACAAATATTTAATAAAGGTGTTGAGGTACCGCTTTATATTACGGGAACAGCTGACGGTAGTTTCGATAACGGTGATTTAATTTACTTTTACGGAAATAAAAATAATGCCTCGCTCGATAAAGTTTTATATCAAAACCCTGCAGATCTCCCAAATTCTGAAGTAAGCTTATTTGAGAATGACAACTACTACTTTTTAACTTACTCAACAGCCAACGACGGCCTAAGGTATATTGTTAATAATCAAGTTAACACTAGCCTTACACCAGAGAGTTTTGTTGTTGTTAACGAACGTATCAATCTGTCCAACAGCTATTATCCGGGAGAATATATTTTAGACGCTATGTCTCTATCTGAATATACTGAAGGCGAGGGATATTTAGGAAGTACCTTTGGTAAGGGAGAGAATCAAAATTATCAACTAAACACATTAGGTTTTCTGAACACACCTTCATTCCAACCTACGATTTCCTTTTACGTTGCTGGGCGATCGAATGCTTCATCGACAAACAGTCAAAGTAAAAATCACCATTTAAGAATCTCTACGGGTGGCAGTCCCCTTTTTGACTCTCTATATAGAGGTTATACAACAATTAGAAAAACCGTTCCACTAACAGTAGGTTCTGCAACAACAGCTATTTCTGTTTCGTCGGTAGACGATTTGGGCGCTGTTACGGATTTCCAGGCACTTGGTTACATTCAACTCAATTATAGTAGAAACTTGGACTTGAACAGTCTAAAAAACCTAACTTTTAACGTCTCTGGCTCAAAAGAAAGCAATTTATTAAACTTTACCAATTCGGGTCTTACTACAGCTTTTATTGTGGAGAAAAACGGAACAAATATTTATTTCGCCAATTCAACAACAGCCTCCCTCCAATTTTCACTAAAAAACACCAATACAACAACGAATTACTATCTGGCTGATTTATCGCTTTCAAAACCAGTTACTACAATTAACGTCAGTTTCAAAAACACCAATCCAGCTTCGTCGAAAAGCTATCTAATGATCTCTCACACTTCTTTGAGTGATGGAGCCTTAGCTTATAAACAGTATAATGAGAGTATAGGAATGCCTACCGCTTTAGAATACACAGAAGACTTATATAATGAGTTTTACTATGGTTTTCATCACCCAATGGCTTTAAGAAACTATTGTAACTACATGATAGAAAAAGGGAGTACAAAGCCCGAGTATCTTTTGTTGTTGGGTAAAGGATATGAGAATTCAAGAGACTATCTTGGTAGTGATTTGGTGCCGACAATGGGGTTTCCTGGCAGTGATAATATGCTAACCGCTGGATTAAACGGGAGTAAACTGGAACCGGGGTTAGCAACTGGTAGAGTGCCCGCAGAAAATAATGCGGATATATACAATTACCTAAATAAGATAAAAGCATATAACACCTTGGGCGATGATTTATGGAGAAAACGAATGCTTTTTATCTCGGGTGGAAGAACACTCTCTGAAAATTCCAGCTTCCAATCTTATCAGAACTCCCTTGCGGAAGTAGCAAAAAAAGAGTTCTATGGAGCTAACCCGCTATACGTAAAAAAAAATGTTAACGTTCCGGTAACAGAAAGCTTTACGGATGTAATTGTTAAGGAAACCCAGCAAGGATTAGGACTTATTTCTTTTTTAGGCCATGGAAGTACAATAACCACAGAAATACTTATGGGAGAACCCGCTACTTTAGGAAATAAAGAGAAACCTACAATATATTTAGTAAACGGATGCAGTACGGGAAATGTTTTTTCAAACGTAAAATCTTTAGGAGAAAGATTCTTACTTCAGGAAGATTTTGGAGCGGTGGGATGGATAGGGACCTCAAGCGAAGGTGTTGCGTCATATTTAAATAGTGCTTCACTTAAATTCTACCAAAGTTGGTTTGTTAAGAACTACGGGATATCAGTATCAAAAGGGATAAAAATTGGTTTAGGCACTTTTCAATCAGCCAATGATAAACTAAATTTAGCACATACAAGACAATATATATTTTTAGGCGATCCATATTTAAAGTTTCTCACTCCTGATAAACCGGACTACTCAATATCTAATAGTGAAATTTTTCCCGCAGTCTCAAATCAAAACTCAACTAATCCTACTTTACAAATTAATGCTATAATCTCTAATAAGGGTAAAGCAGTAATCGACAGTTTAGAAATACAGGTGAGCAGGACACTACCTAACAATTCCGTAATTAATTTACCAATATTCAAAATAAAACCAGTTTTTAATTCAGATACTTTAGCCCTGAGTTTAGATAATAATTTAGCAGGACTTTCAGGAAATAATAAGATTTCCATTAAACTCAATCCTAGAGGCACAATCGGAGAGAACGCAAATACCAATAATGATGCTACTTTAGAAATATTTCTACCCGGGAATAGTATTAACTTAATCTATCCTTTAAAAAACTCAATTCTAAATACAACACGAGTAGAACTTAAGGCACAACCCGATGATTTATTTACCCTAAATGCAGAATATTTATTTGAGATTGACACTTCACCTAATTTCGACTCTAATTTCAAAAAAACATCTCCAATAATTAAAGCAGACTTGTTTCCTACTTGGAGCCCCGATGTTTTGTTAGAGAATGGAAAACTTTACTACTGGAGAGCCCGATTAAATTTACCAATTGATAAAGGAGGCCAATGGGCTGAAAGTTCGTTTACGTACGTTCAAGACAGTAATGACGGATTTATGGTTTCATCGTATAATCAGTTAAAGGAATTTGACTCGCAAAACATTGTAAAAAGTAACGATTACCTCGAATTTGTCCCCGACGTGTTTTCAACTACCATACAAACCCGGGGAGATGATGCCTCGACTTTGGAAGAAAAGCGATATCGATACGGAGGGATTGGTTTAGGCTATTTTAGTGAAGGCTTTGAGGGAATTACTTTAGTCGCTTATGACCCTGTAGTATGGGGTAAACGATTTAGCTACCCAAGTCCTTTCAATGTTGCTAACAGCACTGGGCCTATCATTGGTTATACGGGTCAATATTATTGGAATACAAATAATGCTGTTGAATTAGATTCTCTATTGAGTTACTTAAAACAAGTACCTTTGGGTTCAAATGTTGTATGTTA
Source organism: Pedobacter arcticus A12 (assembly GCF_000302595.1). Taxonomy (GTDB): domain Bacteria; phylum Bacteroidota; class Bacteroidia; order Sphingobacteriales; family Sphingobacteriaceae; genus Pseudopedobacter; species Pseudopedobacter arcticus. Next base: position 282,546 of record NZ_JH947127.1, read on the forward strand.
CAATGGGTACAATATATCTTTCAAAGAATTACCTTTAAATATAAAAAATGAGTTAAGAAATTTAGGACTCGTTAAATTTGAAAATCTAGAAAGAGGTGAACCTTACATGTTTTGGGCTGTTAAAGGAGGAGCTCCTGGAACGGCTATTGAAGTCACTGCAGATTATTCATCAAGTATTCCACCTAGGCAACAGATTATTAAGAAAGCCGTGGATCTACAATACAAGGCGTCTAGCGGGTCAATAGAAAGCACAAAAATAGGTCCTGCTATAATTTGGAATAGTTTAGAAAGTTTATTTGATGAACGACCTTCTGACAACCTAAAATACAGTGTAATAGGGATTGATAATAAAAATCAAGAATCTGTCCTTTTAAATAATTTCACCACAAACAATCAAAATCTATCTAGCATTAATGCAACTAATTACCCGTATATTAAAATTAAAATCTCATTTGAGAATTCTTTATTGCGAACTATACCATTAATAAACCAGCTAAAAGTTTTTTTCCAACCAGTCCCAGAACTTTCTTTTAATCCGCAATTAAAAAACGAATTTTACAAAGATGAAATACAAGAAGGCGATTCTTTAAAAATAAATTACGGATTAAGTAACCTATCAAAATATCAGACAGATTCAATAGGTATTTACTATCAAATAGTTAACAACAATAAACCTGGGGAGTTAAAACTTGTCCGTAAAATAGGTGGTTTAAAGCCTTTTGAAAATACTACCGTAAGTCTTTCACAATTCACCAATAATTTGGGTGGAGAAAATATCATTCGATTGACAAGTGGTTATGAAAAAGTTAATGATGCTTTCCAGTTTAATAATTTTATTTCTAAAAGATTTACGGTCTTACGAGATGAAAAAGAGCCAGTACTGAATGTTTTGTTTGATGGTAGAAGCATCATAAATGGTGAGACCGTAAGCTCATCGCCATTGATTTCTATTACTGCAACCGATGAAAACCAATTCCTTTTAATGAAAGACACGAGTAAGATTGATGTTTATTTAAAAGGCTCGAAAGAATCCGAATTCAAAAAAATCAGCTATTCATCAAATGTTCTAACTGTAAAAGAAAATGCTTCGCCGCAATCAAATAAATACGTTCTAGATTTTACCCCTAAAAACCTTGCTGACGACATTTATACTTTGAAAATTAAGTATCGTGACAATAGTGGAAATGGAAATAGTAAACCAGACTTTCTGGTGGATTTTAACATTATAAATGAGTCTGCAATAAGCAATTTTTACCCTTACCCCAACCCCGTAGTAAGTTCAATGAATTTTGTTTTCACTATTACTGGCAATAAAATACCAGATAAGATAAACATACAAATATTTACAGCAAGCGGGAAAGTAGTGAGGGAAATAAACAGAACCGAACTTGGAAATTTAAGGATTGGGAACAATAAAACAGACTTTACATGGGACGGCACAGACATGTATGGTGACAGACTTGCAAATGGAGTGTATTTTTATAAGGTTACGGTGGGAGATAATGAAGATAAAACTTACAAAAAAATACAAGCCACGAACTCTAAACTTTTTAAAAATAACATTGGTAAAATTTATCTACTAAGATAGTAAGCTCTATATAGTCAAAATCTCATAATTTCTTTAACAAAAGAAATTCAATTTATAACAGTATGTATTTTTTAGAAAAGGTAAAGAAGAAAAACAGAAAGTTATATTGGCTATTTATAACTATAATATGCGTTACTTTTCTAGTAAATATCGCAAAATTGGAAACAACTCCATTTTACGTTTGGAGAATGTATGCTAAACCGCAACAAATACGCAAAGAGAATATTTTTTATACCCTCACATACAACCACAACAAATTATTTAATAAAAAATATTTTTGGAACACCAATCAAAAGCTTATGCTGACTTATACTATACCAAAATTTGTTGAGTGCAGAAATAACGGTGGCTATACGTTACAGCAAAAGAAAACCCAAAAATCTTTGGAGAGCAAACCGTATAAGAAATTCTTTTTAAAAACACCAATTTATCAGAAAGCAGACTTAAATAAATTTCCAGACTGGCTGGTAAGCTATGTATCTGAGGTAGAGAACAGAAAGATAACCGACCTAAAAATCTTTAAAATAACTTCAACGTACGAAAATGGCAATTATGCTGTTAAGGATAAGCAGTTGATTCTCTCATACAAAAACTAAGGCTCTGATGATAATCAATAATATCAGTTTGTTTCGACGGCTAATAACAAGAATTATTGTAGTTATTATTTTATTTGATTTATGTTGGCGAGGCTATTCCTATATTTTACCAAACCAACTACAAGCACCGGTTATACACAATTATAGTTATGACCCACTATACTGGATGTTTCAATACTTCGATATTAACGAGATACTAATCTCAAGTTATTGGGGCGCTAACATTTTAACTATTTTATTATTTATAACAGCTTTAATAGTTTTTGCAAAACCAGACAAGACCTTATACAAGGTGCTATTTACCTTGGTTCTAATTAGCTATACCGTATTATTAAACATTAATATTAGTCATTCCGTTCATGTCTTTTCAGGGATAATTTTAATAACTTTTGCACTATGGCCAAGTACCAATGAAAACTTTAAAATAACTTGGGAATTTTTACGCTATTATATTTGCTGGCTCTATTTTTCGGCATTTCTTTGGAAAATTATTCACTTAGGCTTTTTTCAGGCTGAGTACGGTTATGAAGCATTTACTGATAATCTTTCGTGGTATATATATCAAAATCCCGAAGATTTATTAACCAAATTGTACTTATATTTAGTTAAACATAAGCTAATACTTAACATTGGAGCGAAAGTGATTATCTTGCTAGAAGGGGCTTTTATAATAGGCTTTTTTACAAAAAAAATGGACCACTACTTGGTTCTATCGTTGCTTATTATTCATATATCAACGTTTATCTTTGTTGATGTGATGTTTTTTGAGTTGTTTATATTGGTAATACCTTTTATCACTTTAAACACTTGGGCAAAAATTGACAAATTAAAAGACGCTATTTTTTATTCTTTTAAAAAGTCAAAATCGATTAAAATATAATCTCATTCTTAAAAATGGCCCATCTACTTTCTTTAATGTTTAGCTTGAGATTTTTCGTAGAATAGACAATAAATTAAATTCAAATTATTAGCTTAGTTCCTTATCTTAATCATACTTCTAAGTTCTTTGTATAACAACTATAATGTTCTAAGTATGTTTGACTATTTAATTTGAGAAAATAGATGAACAAAATATTACGAACTGCATTACGCAGATTCATAGAAAAAAAGGGATTTGTTATTTATAGAAAATCTTCTTTGGTAGGAAATCAAAATGCTTTTGAATACAATTCACCAACAAATACAGATAAATATTATTCTTCCATAACTAATTTAAGGGATTACCTGAGTAAAAGCAGAACCGACGCTTTTGAAGAAATTTTAGACATAACAAAGAAAAACTTAAGCAATAAACCATTACAAATTTTGGACGCAGGTTGTGGATGTGGCTTTTTAACAACTTTAATTAAAAAACAGTTCCCTGAAGCAAGCGTCACAGGCATCGATCACTCAGACGTAGCCGTAGCTTATGCAAATAAGAACTTTAGCGATATTGTTTTTGAACAAACAGACCTTTATACAGGTAGACTTGATAAATTTGATTTAATTTTTTGTAGTTCTGTTTTAGAGCATTTAAGTTATCCTGAGATTATAATTTCAAATTTCGCAAATTCTTTAAATGAAAATGGAAGAATTATCATTACAGTTCCTAACGGGAGGATGGATTTTTTTGATGGTCATATTCATTTCTGGAGTCCTGAAAGTTGGCAACTATTGTTAGAAAAAGTTATCCCGAAAAATTCTTTTAAAATTCATTTACTAAAGTCAAAACCGGATATCTTAACTATTATCAGTTAAATATTTCTCAATTGATTGTTTCTTAATTAATAACACAAATAAGAACCAAATAGTTATCGAAATATAAAAAGAAAACGTTGGCGTAAAATAATCGAATATACGCTGCAAAGCAAATGCTGATATTCCAAAAACCACTAAGTCTTTAAAGATAGTTAAGTAAGGAAACAGTTTTAATATACTAACATTAAGTATCTGAGCGCTATAAATATTAACTAATATCACGTACAAATAACTTGTAATCACCACGGCGAAAACTAAACCCAAAACTCCTAAATATTTGTACAATACTAAAGATAGCAGAACATGAAAAATAAGTTCGGCAAATTGAAAATAAAATATAAATTTTGTTCGATTGGTTGCTAATAATATATCATGATGACTACAAACTCTTAATAATCCGACTAAAGAATATATAGCGAACAAGTAAGAATATTGTACATAGCTATTACCAAAAAAAAGACCGATAAAATCTTTATGCCACACAACAACAGCTATTGAAACAGGAAAAATAACATTAACAACTTTTAAAATATACTTAAACCGTAATTGAATAACTTCCCCATCATTTTTATTTTGATACGCCATAATCATTGCAGGTAAAGCAATAGTAAAATACGATATATATATATTTGCCAAAAACGGCACATCAAATGTTACATTTGCAAATACAGCAAAATTTGCTAAATTATTGCTTTCCAAACTAACAATAAATTTACCGGTGTTGGCAATTAGAAAACTTGAAATAGAACTAAAAAATAGAGGAAGTGCATATGAAATCAGTGTTTTCTGTAAGTTAAGATCGAAATTCCAACTTTTTGCTCCAAAAAAATCGTCTTTCAACACTGCCCAATTAGCTAACCCAATAATAGCTTGCATTACTGCATTCAAAACCAATATGTAGGTTAAATTCATTGAAAAAGAGGTGAGTACTAAAAGTAAAATACACCTCCCGGCTTGAATTATAATATTATACTTAATATAACGAACGTATTTTCCGTAAACTAAAGCAAGGTTTAAGTCTATAACAGATAAACCAGAAAAGAAAATATAAGTAATAATTGATAGCCAGTCTATCAAACTAAGCTTACTTTCGTTGGAAAGATAAGTAGTCAATATAAAGGCTAGAATAGAGACGGAAGTACAGAGTAAAATAATTTGAAAAATACGTACCTGCTTTACAATTAGCTTCCTTTCTTCTAAGCAAGCTTTAACATTTAAATAATAATAAATGGTTTGAGAAAATCCCGCTGTACTAAATTGAATAATCAGCCCAGAGTATAACAATATCTCTCTTAACTTGCCGTATATACCAATTGACAAATTGTGGGAGAGAATAATTAAAATTAGAAAGCTAAAAACAGATAATAGGGAATTCCCAAGAATTAAAGAAAACCCTTCATCTTTTGATATTTTTTTTAAAAGTCTTTTTATTTTCATCAATGACGCTATCGAAAATCTTTTTCAATCTATAAAGCAGTTCAAATAATCAAATCTCGATATTTACCACTGAAAGTGAGTGGAGAAATACAACGCTATTTAATCCTCTCAAAATCAAAGTTGTTACTGCCTGAAAAATCATCATAATCCTCTCAAAATCAAAGTTGTTACTGCCTGAAAAATCATCAGTTAAGACTGGAGTAGATATTTTATAACAAACGGAAAATATAAATTAACACATAATACTTTGATATACTTACGTTTGAAGTGATTATTTACCGTCCTTAATGTTGGTATATTAAAAGTACATATTACAAGTTGGCATATAACAACTCAAACGATTTCAAAAACATAAAGAAGCAATCATCTAATATTGAATCTAATTGGACACACTATCGAAATGTAATTTATATTTAACTAAGTTTATTTAAAATAATTCCTTATAAAACGTTTAATTTTATGTAGTCTGTTTCTAATAATAGTAAATTGGTTATACTTGTAATCTACAATATAATAATTTTGAAGTTCCGGTTCGCTCCTAACCTTGTTTTCAGCAACTTTCCTGGTGTTTGCGCCTAGGTAATCGAAATATTCATATTTATTTTCCTTTAGCCAATAATGCATACTTATTTTTAAAAAAGCATTTGATTTAGATTTTAAATTATTATCAACGGTATGTTCCAACAGCGAATTCCCTGTTTTTTTAAATTGATCTAACACCAAAAAGGTAGAGCCCATATAATTATCGCCTTCATCAAAAACACAAAAAAATTTAATTATTCTTTTTTCCATAAGCTCAATAATCCAGCTTCTTAAATTTCCAATAATCTTGATTGAAAATCCAATATCCGACAGTAAGCACTTATGAAAATCCCAATACAAATCAAAACCATGCATTTCTTTTAACGTAAAATTTAGTCTATCTAAGGCAATCTTATGGTTTCTTACCATATCTTTCTTAAATTTCAATGCATCCAGCTTCTTCAAATAAGTGTAACGTACAGTAACATCAAAATCATTCCATATAAAACACCTAATATCCTTTACCTCTACCGGTAACATTAGTTTGATTGATTTATAGGTTTTCTTTAATTCGAGTAAGGTATTATCCAAAACCTCATTCTGCTTCAAATAAGATAAACTGTTATCCAACCAAAAACCACTATAGAACGGATAGATATTCGGCAAAATTAATTTTCCATCTCTTTCAAAAGAAGAAAGTTTCAAAACTGGTTTATCATCTAAGAAATAAAGAAAAAAAACTGCTTTGCAATTAATTAATTTCGCCGTAATTTCTACAAAAGTTAAAGAAAGACTCAAGTTGTTTAGTCCTGTATTATTGAAAGTCAAAAAATCAACCTTTTTGAACATGTTACTTATCTAATTTTTCAATAACGAAAAACAACTCTCTTTCTTTATTTCCTAGACTCTGTCTTTTATTCTCCTCTTTACTATATTTTAACGAGTAATCTACCATCTCAATTTTAACATTTTTTCTCGCAAGTCTTTCTCTAAAATCTAGACCATGGAGACGAAGTAGGTCTTTTTCACCATAAAATTTCAATCTTTCATCTTCTGAAGAAACACCGCTCAGCTCTAAAGTTTCAAACTCTTTCAAATTAATAACCGTATTTATTATTGCCGTTCCTCCAATTTTCAGAACTCTATAAATCTCATCAATCGCCTTAATTTCATCAGCAACATGTCCTAAAACACAGCAACAAATCACATAATCAAAAACTGTATCTTTAAAAGTCAAGCTCTGAATATCTTGTTGAATATCTGCTACAGATGGATCAAGATCTGACGAAACATAATCATTCTTAAGTGAGTTTCTTAATTTCTTACTTAGCATGTACTCAGGTGCAAAATGGAGCGTCTTCTTTTTTTTAATAAATATGTCTGTTTCGTTCAGCAAGTATAAATTTAAAAGCCTTGTTCTTTCTAAAGAAGCACAATAAGGACACATTGCATTCTTTCTAGATACGTTTCCGTACGGCAAAAATTTTCTAAAAGAACGATTACAGCAAACACAGTAAAAATTGCTGCCAAAAAAAAACAGCGCCCTCAAGTTATTTTTAAAAAGACGTAGTTCCATTCTATTTTCAAAGGACAGATAACTTTTGATTCTTTCCTTAACCCTCATGATCTTTTAATTATATTTTGATTGAACAAATTTAAAATCAAAAGTTTCAAACAGTTTCTTTTTAAAATCTCTTCCGCAGATGAATTATCTTCCTCGATAGCAATTCTCTGAAAGTTGTTTGAGAATTTATCTTTTCTAAGCCCGAAAGTTCCAAAAGACATATCGACAAAATTCCTTTCATAGATTGTCTCAAAAAAACGGTTAGAAACACCAATATCTGAAAAAGGAAAAGCAAACAGGTTTAACCTTGTATTGAAATTTCTTCTTACAAAATCTAAACTTTCAGTGGTTTGAATAAATTGATCCTCGATAGTAATCTCACTAAATCTCGGATGATCTATACTATGTGCGCCAACAGTAAAGCCTTTATCAACTAACCACCGTACATCTTCTGAAGTAAGGTACGGTTCAGATTTTAAAAAAGAATCAAAATCCAAATCTAATAACTCGGCTATATCATCTAAAACATTCGCATTAGAATACTTTATATTTAGCAGTTTTTCACGAGATGTCTTTCCTACAATATCTCCAAGCTTAGTTTCGACAATTTGAACAGTAGCTTTCGAAAAATTTTTCGCTTTCAAAGCCTCAATAATCAAAGATGTTTTAAATCTATAAAACAATGCCTTATTATCAATAAATCCTGAATTTAGAAAGAACGTAGCATGAACTCCTTTTCTTAACAAGATTGGCGCTATAATATCCCTAACCTGTTTCAGTCCATCATCAAAAGTTAAATGAAATCTAGGTTCGCTAATTATTTCTTTGCTGTTGATAAGTTTAAAAACACTTTCAATACTCTCAGATTTGAAATTCTTGGTAAAAAATGTAAGATCCGTTTCAAACTCATTTACTGTTCTACATTTGTAGAGGTTATCAATATGGGGTAAGCGTTTATCACTAACAGTGTGATAGAGTGGAAAGATAATCTTTGTATTCGCTTTTTCTATTAAAGAGTCTAATCTAAATACATTTAAAAACGGATTAACTGCTGTATTGAACACTTTAATATTTTTTTATATTAGTTATGACCGTTTTCTATAAATTCAAATATAAAACAAAAGCCACAACTATCGAAAATTGTGGCTTTTAAATATCTCTTAGCTGGTCACTCCATCCTAAAAACAACCGGCATCATATACGCTACCCTAACCGCTCTTCCATTCTGCATACCGGGTTTCCAAAAAGGAGATTTTTTGATCACACGCATCGCTTCTTCATCACATCCACCACCAATTCCCTTAATAACTTTCAAATTAGAAATCTCTCCATTCTTCTCTACAACAAAAGACACCAATACTTTGCCACTTACTCCTCCTTCTGTAGCCATCACCGGATATTTTAAATTTTTTGTTAAAAACTTAGCCCAAGCGCTCATTCCTCCAGGGAATTCCGGCATAGCTTCTAAAAATTCGGTGCCATAAATCTCTGTTCCTCCTATCGAGCCTTCGCCTGTTGCGTTAGCATTTCCTATACCACTTCCATTATCAGTGGCTCCTGCGGTTAAACCTACACTTGTTTGCGAACCGATTATACTTTCTGCAATCTGCTTACTTGTTGGTACTTCTGCCACAACCAACTCATCTCGAACAGGATTTAGTTTTCCTGAAAACTTCACGGATTGTAAGTCTGATTTCTCCAAATTAATTGCTGGTGCAGAAGATTCTTTAACAACTAGCTGAGGTTTGGGTTCAACAATCTCAATGGGATAACATGAACTACATCGGGATCAACTGAAGGAGTGACGCCAACTATCGAGTTATCCAATTCTGTTTTATTGCTAAGGGAAGAGAATAAAACAGCTCCCCCAAAAATAAAACCGGTTATCAATAAAGATTTGAATAAATAACTTCCAGCGTCTCTTCTAAGAACATAAGCTCCATAAGACTGGTTTCTGTTTTCAAAAACAAGATTAAGCCACTCAACCTTGTTCACATCAATTTTAGAAAATATCATAGCGGTAAGGATTTATTTATCATATAACGATATATATTTTACAGTATTATTTAAGTTGAAATATTTTTGTTACAATACTTTCCGAAAACAAAAAACCCTCAGCTAAAATAGCTAAGGGAATCATTTTTAAAATTTACTGTGTTCGTTAAAATGCGTAAACTACTGCTAAAGAAAGCTGAGATGCTGATTTTGTAGGCATTCCATTTTCTTTCAAAAACATATTTGCACTTCCGTTATCCAATCTAAATTCTGGAATAAAAGTTAAACCACCGCTTTTTAAATTAGCGGTTAAGGTTAATGCAGTTACAGATTCATCAGCCGCAGGACCAGAAGGAACAGCATCATAAGCAGAATTTTTCTTTCCTTTAAAGTATTCACCACGTAAACCTAATGCAAAAGCATCGCTTACATTAAATGATGGATATAACGCAACTCCTGTATATCCCTCATCGTTACCAATTCCTGAAAAGTCGGCTCCGTTTAAACCTAATTTGAATTTGCTTGTGATTTGGTATGCGGTTGTTAAATCATAAATAGTTCCACACTCAGACCCTGTTAAAACATTTAGATAAGCTGTCCAGCCTTCAACTGGTGATATTGTCAACTGACCACCAATTGCGTTTACACCAAAGGAAGGATTAGCGGTATAAGAATTCCATGAATCGTTAAACAAGCCAACCATTACGCCAACTTTATCAGATATTGCATAATTAGCTTTGATACCTGCATTTTGGAAAGGTCCGTTTGTAAACAGATACGATGTTGAATAGTTGAAATTTCCGACTGGCGATATCACCTCATAACCGATAAAAGTCCCCATAAACCCTGCAGTCATGCTAAATTTATCTGTAAAGGCATAGCTTGCATATAAATTTTGAATATGGAAAGAGCTTGTTCCGCCGTCGCCGGGTAAAATCGACTGTCCCTGACCTCGCGGACCAAAAGAAAGTTCACCTACAAAAGAGGATTTACCCGTTTTCTTTTTTAAGGCAATATCAATCATTCCCAAAGAAATCGAGTTTTGATCAGTAGCAAAACTGGTAGGGATATTCGCATTCTTTGAGAAATCATATTTATAATATGCGTCTATAGAACCCGAAATTTCTAAAGGTGCGCTGGTAGAATCTGTTTGGGCGTTTGCACCAAATGAAACTATAAGGACTAAGATTAAAGTTAATAGTTGCTTTTTCATTTTTGATTTGTTTAAGGTTTTCGTTGTTAAGGATATAGTACTGTGTACTTTTACTGTGTACTTTTTACTTTTTACTATGTAATTTTTACTATGTAATTTTTACTTTTTAATTTGAAACATTATAACTCTTCGTCATGTTGCGAAACATCTAATCCAGCTAGTTCATCCTCAGCAGAAACCCTCAATGGTATAATTAAGTCGGTTATCTTTAATAAGAGAAACGAGCCTACAAAAGCGAAAAGAGAAACACCAACTAGCGCAACTAAGTGGACAACAAACAATTTGGTTTCTCCGTAGAACAATCCATTACCAGTTGTATTGGCCGGATTAACATTCTGACTTGCGAAAACACCGGTCAAAAGCATACCTACCATTCCTCCTACCCCATGGCAAGGAAAAACGTCTAAAGTATCATCGATATTTGTTTTTGATCTCCAGATCACCACCAGGTTACTTACTATTGCAGCTACAAATCCGATGATTAAAGAACTTGTGATTGTTACAAACCCCGCCGCAGGAGTAATTGCTACCAAACCTACAACCGCACCGATACAGGCTCCAACAGCTGTCGGTTTTTTACCTCTTAAAATATCGAAGAAAATCCACGTTATCGCAGCAGCAGCAGAAGCAGTGGTGGTTGTAGCTAAAGCGGTAGCTGCTAAAACATTTGCGCCACCTGCTGAACCTGCATTAAAACCAAACCAGCCAAACCAAAGTAAACCAGTTCCTAATATTACATAGCTGATTCTAGCAGGTGTATGGTCTGCCGAATTTCTTTTCTTAAAAAATAATGCAGCAGCAAGCGCAGCCCAACCAGCCGACATGTGAACTACCGTTCCGCCAGCAAAATCCAGCACACCGTAATTAAATAGAATACCTTGTGGATGCCATGTAGAATGTGCTAATGGCGCATAGATAAAGATTACAAACAGCGTAATAAATAATAGGTAAGCATTAAACTTAATACGTTCCGCAAATGCACCTGTAATTAAAGCCGGCGTAATAACCGCAAACTTTAACTGAAACATCGCAAATAAAATTAGCGGTACTGTGGGCATCAAAGACCAAGAAGCAAGGCCTAAAGTGTCTTTCATCATAAAGAAAGTCCTCGGATCTCCTATAATACCGCCAATATCATTTCCAAAGGCTAAACTAAAACCCACAACCACCCAAATTATGGTTACAATTCCCATAGAAACAAAACTTTGCAACATGGTAGAAATAACATTCTTCTTTCTAACCATTCCGCCGTAGAAAAATGCTAGTCCTGGGGTCATTAATAAAACCAATGCAGTCGAAACCAGTAGCCAGGCGGTATCACCCGTATCAATCTTAGTGTCCTTAATATCTAAGATATTTCCATTAGGGAAAATAAAACAGAGAACAGCAATAATTGACAATACTAAAAAGGGAATAATTTTTTTCATCTTCATTTGTTTTAAAATTTTAGTTCAAATTAATATTAACCAAAATACTATTATCAATGTTTATTATATATCTAATTGATTAAACAAAAAATAACGTATTTTTTTTTTACTAAAGTCAACATTTATATAAAAACACAAAAATAAAAATGAGTATTATCAATATTTTTATAATAAAATAAAATATAACATTAAAAATAAACACAATTTTACATTATTTACAATACAAAAAGTAAAAATTTAACATTTCTTTAAAAGAAATAACGTGGAAAAAATCATAAATAATAGATAACGATCCATTTTTGCATCAAAAACAACAGAAAAAACTCACTTATTAACCAAAACCATCAAACAAACAACAGTTATTCAGTAATATTTTCAATAAAAAATAGAAATAGTTGATTTTTTTTGAAAAAAAATATAAAAAACTCACAAAATCACATTACTTTTATCCCATTCTTTAAAAAAAATAGTTTTTAACTCATAAAAAACACCTCAAAATGTCAACAATTAGATTTCAAGCACTTCAATCGGTATTGGGCAGAACAATACCAGAAGTTAAAGCACCATCTACAAAAATTTCTGACTACTACGGTAAAAACGTTTTCAATAAACCAAAAATGAAAGCCTATATGTCTAAAGAGGCTTTTGAGGCTATCGTTAACGCAGGCGAAAACGGAACACCTATTGAAAGAGACATTGCGGAAAACATTGCTGCCGCAATGAAATCTTGGGCAATGAGCCAAGGAGTAACACATTACACACACTGGTTCCAGCCTTTAACTGGTACAACTGCAGAAAAACACGATTCATTTTTTGAACCTGCGCCGGACGGTTCTCCTTTAGAAAAATTTTCTGCAGATGCTTTGGTACAACAAGAGCCAGACGCTTCAAGTTTTCCTAACGGAGGCATAAGAAGTACTTTTGAAGCTCGTGGCTATACCGCTTGGGACCCAAGTTCTCCGGCTTTTATATTTAGAGGCACACTTTGTATCCCAACAGTATTTGTATCATACACCGGCGAGGCGTTAGATTATAAAGCTCCTTTATTAAAAGCATTATCTGTATTGGATAAAGCCGCAGTTGATGTTTGTAGTTATTTTGACAAAGGTGTAACTAAGGTTAATGTTTCATTAGGTATTGAACAAGAATACTTTTTAGTTGATTTAGCCTTATTTAATGCAAGACCAGATTTACTATTAACAGGAAGAACACTTTTCGGTCATTCATCTGCAAAAAACCAACAACTAGAAGATCATTATTTTGGTTCAATACCAGAAAGAGTACTTGCTTACATGCAGGATTTCGAAATTGAAGCCTTACAATTAGGTATTCCATTAAAAACTCGCCATAACGAAGTTGCTCCTTCCCAATTTGAGTGCGCTCCTTTATATGAGGAAATAAACTTAGCCATTGACCACAATCAATTGTTGATGGATTTGATGGATAAAGTTGCAAAAAGACACCACTTTAAAGTTTTATTGCATGAAAAACCTTATGCGGGTGTAAACGGTTCTGGAAAGCACAATAACTGGTCTTTAATTACAGATACTGGTAAAAACCTTTTAGCGCCTGGCAAAACACCAAAAAACAATTTGATGTTTTTAACATTCTTTGTTAATACCATTAAAGCAGTTCATGAGCATGCCGATTTATTAAGAGCATCTATCGCGTCTGTACATAACGATCATCGTTTGGGAGCAAACGAAGCACCTCCGGCAATTATTTCTATATTCTTAGGAAGCCAGCTGAATGATATTCTTGACGAAATCGAAAGTCCAAAAATTGCTAAAAAAGTTAAAGACGAAAACTTAATGTGGGTTGGTATTCCAAAAATACCTAACATTTTGTTTGACAATACGGATAGAAACAGAACTTCACCTTTCGCTTTTACAGGCAACAAGTTCGAGTTAAGAGCGGTTGGCTCATCAGCCAATTCATCTAGCCCGATGACCATTTTGAATACCATCATGGCAGAACAGCTGGTAAAATTTAAGATTGATGTTGACAAACTGATTAAAAAAGGCGAGAAAAAAGATCTTGCTATCGTTAACGTACTTAGAAAGTATATTAAAGAATCAAAAAGTATCCGCTTTGAAGGCAATGGCTACAGTGATGAGTGGGCAGAAGAAGCTAAAAAACGTGGTTTATCAAACATCAAAACCACACCAAAAGCCTTAGACGCTTTAAGTTCAGAAAAATCTATAAAATTATTCCATGAGACCGGAGTTTTCACATCAAGAGAAGCACATGCCCGTCATGAAATTTTATTAGAAGACTATTACAAAAAGTTACAGATTGAAGGTCGTGTAATTGGCGAAATGGTAACAAACGTAATTATCCCGTCTGCAATAATTTACCAAAACACGCTTATCCAAAACGTTAAAGGTCTGCAAGACATCGGTTTAGAGGAGGAAAACTACAGCGCACAAATCTTGATCATCAAAGAAATATCAAAACATGTAAACTTTATTAAAGACAACGTACATGCGATGATTGAGGAGCGTAAAATAGCTAACAAAATGGAAAGCTCTCGCGATAAAGCAATAGCTTACGATGAGAAAGTAAAATCATACTTTGCACCAATCCGTTACCATGTTGACAAATTAGAGTTAATGGTTGATGATAACCTTTGGCCTTTACCAAAGTTTAGAGAACTATTGTTTATCAAATAAAGTATAATGTCTCGTCCTGAAATAGCGTTACAGTTTTTACAAGAATAATAATTTTAAATAGCATTGTGGTTTTCCACGATGCTATTTTTTGTTTTATACGTTCTGATTCTAACAGTTCTTTGTCTGTGCATCTGATCTGGAGTATTCATGAAACAACTCCAATGTGGTCTTTCCCCATTGTAAATATCGATTGATTGGGCAATCAGTTTTTTCATCAATTGTATGTCAGTTATCTGAATTCCACGAATAAATTCCTGTTTCAGTATCCCATTGATCCGTTCAGCGGCTGCATTTTGATAGGGGTCGTATCTTTCCGTCATGCTGCACAGAATTCGGCTGTCAGCCAATAGTCCCTGATACTCATCGCAGCAATATTGCAGTCCCCTGTCAGAGTGATGTATCAGCTCTTCATCTTTGAATCTGCGGTTTTTCAGGGCGTGTTTAATTGCACAGACCGCTCCGGTGGCATGAAGACTTTCTGAAACGTCATGCCCCATAATCCTCTTGGAATAGAGATCTGTTACAAGGGACAGGTACATCGGGTTCTTTCTTGTCCCGATGTAGGTAATGTCTGATACCCAGACCTGTTCGGGTCTGTCCACCCTGAGATGTTCAACCAAATTTTTATGCTTACGGAATCTGTGATGGGAATCTGTAGTGATGTGATATTGCCTTTTGGGAACAATGTCCAGATGGTTGGCTTTCATTATCCTGAAAAGTTTATCCCTTCCGATTCCTAGGTTCTGTAACTCTGGACAAAGCATATGGTAGAGTTTCCGGGTGCCTAGCCTGGGCATACGCATGCGCACTTCCAGCACCAGTGCTGTTACTTTTTGGGCAACAGTTCTTTTGTTATTCAGTGAATTTATAGCCCGGTAATAAAGTTGTCTGTTCATCCCAAGCAATCTACAGACGCCGCTCAACGATTCTTTTTGTTCTGACTTGAACCGCTGGACTGTTTGGGTAAGTACTTTTTTCTGATGGGGATATTGAATTCTTCTTCCGCAATATCTATCATCATATCAAAGAAGATGGCTTTCTTATCCGTGAAATCAAGCTTTTTCTCCAGTTCGGCTTTCTGCTTCTCTAGCAGTTTTACTTTCTGCTCCAGTTCTAGGAGTTTCTGTTCGGGGCTTTTTGACATAGTCTGAGGGGTCCTGTTTTCCCAATCAAAGTTACCATGTTTTCTCAGCCAATTACTAATTGTGGCATCTCCCTGAATACCGTATTTGCGTTGAGCTTCCTTTTTCCCTAAAAGCCCACGTTCGATCTCCTCAATCACCTTCAGCTTAAAAGAAAAACTGTAATCTTTCGAACTTCTTCTAACATGTTCATTCTCTGCTTCTTCTTTCATAACATTACTTTTTGTGTAACGCTATTTCAGGACGGGACATAAACTGAAAAGCAAAAGCCGTTTCTATTTAAAGGAACGGCTTTTTTTTGTTTATATATTTAGGGCGGCGTTTCCGCTAAAAAAGCGGGCGGGCTATCCGCTCATACTGCGCAAGGCCTTAGCCACAAAGCCTGTATCCGCTGCTATCCCTAACCGTAAATTTCACTTCCTAAAAATCGGGTCTCTAAAAAGCAAAAGCTAACCCCCAACAAAAAAGCTCCTTAATCAATAATCAAGGAGCTTTTTGTATATGTTAAAAATGAGTCTAAGCGATAATCCAGCTAAACTTATATTCTAAATTTGGAACTTTTATACGATCGGCAATTCTTGTTAAACGATTAGGTAAAGCAACCACGTAATCGCGGGCTTTTTCTCCGGCCTCGTTCAAGTCTTTCATGCTTTCCACATTCCAATCTTCAATTAAATTTTTCAGAATATCAACATAATCTACTGCTGTATAAACACCTAAACGTTGGGCTGCATCTGTAAAGTGACCGAAAGTATGGCCAATGTTAGTGCCTAGCTCTCTTAAAAAATGAGCTGGCATTACAATTTTTTTTCGCATCATATCTTCAAAAGCAATCATCACTTCACTAGCATCAACCTCAAACGCTTTACTGATAAACGCTTTATAAGCTTTAGCATGACGAGCTTCATCTGCAGCAATTACACCGCACATTTTCGAAAGTTGCTTATCGCCAGAATTTTTAGCCAACTGAGCAACCCTTCTGTGAGAAATATTAGTTGCAATTTCTTGAAAAGAGGTATAAATAAAGTTTCTATACGGGTCGTAACCTGTACCAATATCAAAACCATCCTGAATCAAGTATTGAGTAGATGCTTCCATCGCTCTCATGTTAATCCTTCCGGATAGGTAAAGGTATTTATTCAACAAATCCCCATGGCGATTCTCCTCCGCAGTCCAAGCCCTCACCCATTTCATCCAACCACCTTGTTCGCTTCTAGAAATATCATCAACCATAGTTAACCATGATTCGTAGGTTGGCAAAGCTTCTTCTGTAATGGTATCACCAACCAAAACTGCCATTAAATCATAAGAAAGTTCATTTGCATTGCCTTGCAAATCTTTAACTTCATCAAAAAAAGTATCTTTGCTGGCATCTGGCAAAAAATCTGCAGGTTGCCACATATCTTCAACCGGCTTTAAATAATCAGCCATTTCGTTCACCATAAAAGGCTCCAAATAACTCATTACTTCTCTTCTCGATCCAACAGGTAATTCCATCATAAAACAATTAAAATTCAAATATAAGTATTCTTGCTACAATTCTATTTACAATACCGCATTTTAATAGATAATGTTTTAATAAATTTGATTGCTATATATTAAGCTAACAATCCGTTATGCTATAATTAAACGCAAAAAAGAAGCCAACACACACAAAGCCACAATAATGAATCATAAATACTGGAGTAACTTACCGCACAATTGTAAATTCCTTAGGACTGAAAGTGCATAAAGAATTTGATGAGTGGAATTGGATTAGATATCTTTATCACATCCAAAACAATACGCGGTCGTTAAAAACAGATCAACCAAGAGGTAGCCAGGCATTCATTTTTAATTAACTTATCACCTTTAATCAACTTTATTATGCAATTCACTAATTTATTAAAACCAACTATTTTAGGTCTGTTATGCCTAACTTTTGCTTTCACAGCTTGTAACAACCATAAAAAACAGCAAGAGGACTTGCAGCAATCTGTAATTGCCGTACATGATAGTGTAATGATGGATATGGGTGCTTTGATGGAAAAAAAGATAGCAGCAAATAAAATGCTTACTCAGCTTGATAGCCTAAAGTCAAAAAAAACAAGCCTAGATACCGCTAAAGTACGTACAGACTTAACACAGGTTATCAAAGAACTCGCTTCCGCAGATGATGCAATGATGACTTGGATGCACAACTTCAACCCCGATTACACGGGTAAATCTCATGAAGAAGTCATGGACTATTTAAATGACCAGAAGCTAAAAATAAACGCTGTAGACAGTGCTATCAAATCAATTATCTTTAAAAGCGATTCGGTAATCTCAAAATACAGATAAATACAGAGGTTTGATGAACAACGTATAGAATAATGGAGTAAACGAATTCAATCATTCTATACATCGCGTTAAATTTTGTTAATTATCTCTCAAGCTGAAAGAATTATTTTAGTTTAGCATTTCATATATTTTACAATTGACATTATTATTTATTAACCTATCTTTGCAGCATGTTTAAAAACAAGGGCTTAGCAGTATTAAGCTTATTTATATTATTTACTGTCGTTTTTACAGGCTGTAAAAGCAGATTTGAGAAGCTGAGAGCAAGTACTGATGTTGCGAAAAAATACCAGGAAGCTATCCGTTTATACAACAAGAAAGATTATTCTAAAGCATTAGTTTTATTTGACGATTTAGTACAGCGATATAGAGGAAGGTCAGAATCTGAAGACCTTTACTACTATTATGCTTATACAAATTACAAATTAAAAGACTATTTATCAGCAAGATATCATTTCAAAACATTTGCAGATACTTATCCAAGTAGTCCCAAAGCAGAGGAATGTCGTTTTTTAGCAGCTTATTGCTTTTATTTAGATTCACCTAATTATTCGCTAGATCAAGACAATACCTATAAGGCAATAGAATCTTTACAACTGTTTATCAACCTTTACCCAAAGAGCGAACGTGTTGCAGAAGCTAGCAAACTGATTGCTGATTTAAGAGAGAAATTGGAGCGAAAATCATTTGAGAATGCAAAACTATTCTTAGATATTGGAGATTATCAAGCGGCTGTAATTGCTTTCAGGAATTCAGCAAAAGACTTTCCCGACACTAAATATGCGGAAGAAATGGAATACCTGACCATACAAGCGCAATATTTATACGCAAAAAACAGTTTAGAAACCAAACAAGAGGATAGGTATAACGAAGCTATCGAAGAATATGGTAGATTTGTAGAAAGATACCCAAAAAGTACTTTTTCAAAAGAAGCAGAAGACCTAAAAACAGCTTCTTTAAAAGGGATAGAAAAAACAAAAGAAACTTTAGCAGCCTACGGCTATAAAACCAAGCAAGAAGATGAACAATAAAGATGTAAATAAGCCAACTGTTTCAAATACAACAGTTACCAGAGATTTAAGAGAATTTGATATTGAAACGCACAACGTTTACGAATCTTTAGTAGTAATCAGCAAAAGAGCAAACCAAATTGCAGCAAATGTAAAAGAAGAATTACATAGTAAATTAGCCGAATTTGCAAGCTCAAATGACAATTTAGAAGAGATTTTTGAAAACAGAGAGCAAATTGAGATTTCTAAGCATTACGAAAGAATGCCAAAACCATCTCTAGTTGCTATCGATGAATTTCTTCACGGTAAAGTTTATCACAGAAATCCAGCAAAAGAACAAAAGTAATTGTTCTATATTTGAGCATGTCCACAATGCTTAAAGACAAAAATATACTCCTTGGCGTTTGCGGCAGCATTGCAAGTTATAAATCGGCAGAAATTGTTAGGTTATTTGTAAAAGCTGGTGCAAACGTAAAGGTGGTAATGACAAAAGATGCAACTTCTTTTATCACCCCGCTTACCCTTTCCACTTTATCCAAAAATCAAGTTTACAGCACTTATGCCAATACCGAAACAGGTACTTGGAATAATCATGTAGAATTAGCGTTATGGGCAGATTTTATATTAATAGCACCCGCTACTGCAAATTCTTTAGCCAAATTCGCCAACGGGATCTGTGATAATCTATTAACCGCTGTTTATCTGTCGGCAAAATGCAATGTATATGTAGCTCCAGCAATGGATTTAGATATGTGGAAGCATAAAAGCACCCAAAACAATATCGAAAAACTCAAAAGCTACGCTAACATTATCATTGCACCATCAAACGGAGAGCTTGCAAGTGGTTTACACGGCGAAGGACGATTAGCTGAACCTCAAGAAATTTTTAATTTTATTGCTAACGATTTAGGTGCAAGCCAACCCTTAAAAAATAAAAAAGCTTTAGTTACCGCCGGACCTACATTTGAAGCGATTGACCCAGTGAGGTTTATTGGAAACCATTCATCCGGAAAAATGGGTTACGCCATTGCTAAAGAATTACAAAAACAGGGCGCCGAAGTAACTTTAATAAGTGGTCCAACCAGTTTAACCGCACCAGACGGAATTAAAGTGGTAAATATTACTTCCGCATCCGAAATGCTTTACGCTTGCCAAAAAGCGTTTAATACTACCGATATTTGCGTAATGAGTGCGGCCGTTGCCGATTATACACCACAAGAAGTTGCATCGCAAAAAATCAAAAAAAATACCGACGAATTTTCTATCAATTTAAAGAAAACCACTGACATTCTTTTTACCTTAGGTGAAGCAAAAAAGAACCAGATTTTAGTCGGCTTTGCCTTAGAAACAAACAACGAAGAAGAAAACGCAATCACGAAATTACAACGTAAAAACCTCGACTTCATCGTACTCAACTCATTAAATGATTCAGGCGCAGGTTTTAAAACCAACACCAACAAAATCACAATTATTGATAAGAACTTAGTTAAAACAGAGTTTATTTTAAAATCTAAAGAAGAAGTTGCTAAAGACATTTGCAACAAAGTAGCATCGTTGATATGAAGAAACTAATTGCTTTTATACTCTGTTTTTTGTCGTTGCACACGTTTGCCCAGGATTTAAACTGCAGGGTACAAATTTTATCACCACAAATCCAAAACACCAACAAAAAGGCTTTAGACGATTTACAGATTACAATTAGTGAATTTTTGAACAACAGGAAGTGGGCCGATTTCGAATTAAAATCTCAAGAAAGAATTGACTGTAATTTGGTAATAACCCTTAAAAACTGGGATGGTGGTAGTAATTTTCAGGGCGAAGCCCAAGTTTTGAGCAGCAGACCAGTTTTTGGCAGTTCGTACAACACTACCCTATTAAATCTAAATGATAAAAACTTTGATTTTAACTATACAGAAGGACAACCTTTAGATTATTCAGAGCAGAGCTATCAAAATAATTTAAGTTCTATGCTGGCATTTTATGCCTATATAATTATTGGTTTCGATTCGGACTCGTTTTCAAAATTAGGAGGAGCCACTTATTACACAAAAGCCCAAACAATAGTTAATAATGCACAAAACGCTCCTTTTCCGGGGTGGAAAGCTTTTGAGAATTTGAAAAATAGGTATTGGCTGGTCGAAAACATCAACAATAAAAGCTTTTTACCCATCAGAAATATCTTGTACAGCTACCATAGGTTAGGGTTAGATATCATGAGC
Organism: Pedobacter arcticus A12; assembly: GCF_000302595.1. Lineage (GTDB taxonomy): Bacteria > Bacteroidota > Bacteroidia > Sphingobacteriales > Sphingobacteriaceae > Pseudopedobacter > Pseudopedobacter arcticus. The sequence goes on from NZ_JH947127.1 coordinate 303,990, forward strand.
GAAGATATCATCAAGGGACGAAAAGTGATTGCTGAAACATTGCCACAGCTTGCGGAGCTTGACAAACAAAAGCAAAGTTCTATGCTAAACCAGGTTTTCTTTCTAGCTAAAGCAGATGAAATAGTTGATATTTTTAGTAAAGGGAACCCAATGGAGCGGACTAAAATATACAACTTAATGGTTGATGCCGATCCAACAAATACCTCAAAATACGAGGAATTAAAGAAAATCAAATAGCACACATTCTACTATTTTTACATTCTACCTTTGAATTTTTATTTACAATATGCTTAGCAGATTACTGATCAAAAACTATGCTTTAATAGATAATCTCGACATTTCTTTTGATAAAGACTTAAACATCATTACTGGAGAAACTGGCGCTGGAAAATCTATCGTACTGGGTGCTTTAGGCTTAATTTTAGGTCAAAGAGCCGAAAGTAAGTACTTTTTCAATCAGCAGAAAAAGTGTATTGTCGAAGGATTTTTCAATATAAAGAACTATCATTTTCAGGATTTTTTCTCAGAAAATGATTTAGATTACGAAAACGAAACAGTTTTACGCCGAGAAATTGCTTTAGATGGAAAATCAAGAGCGTTTATAAACGACACCCCGGTTAATTTAAACACGCTAAAGGCATTAGGGCAACAATTAATTGATGTACACTCGCAACATGCCACGCTACAGATAAACGACAACATTTTTCAATTATTGGTTTTGGATGTAGTTGCAGAACAACATCATTTAATTTCTGCTTATAAAGCAGATTATCAGCGATACAAAAAGACACAGAAAAAATACGCAGATCTATTAGCGCAAAGCGATAAAGCAAAAGCAGATCAAGATTATTTTCAATTTTTGTTTGATGAGCTGGAAACAGCAAACTTAGAAGAAAATGAGCAAGAGACTTTAGAAAAAGAACTCAACAGCCTCACCCACGCAGAAGAAATCAAAAAAAACCTTTATGGTTCTGGCTATTTGATTAATGGATTCGAGCAATCCGTATTACCCCAGTTAAAAGACGCGATGATGCAGTTACAGACCATAGAGAGTTATGAAACAGCGATAAGTCCACTGCTAGAGCGTCTAAAAAGTTGCAATATCGAGATCAAAGATATCGCCAACGAACTGGAAACTTTAGAACAACATACCGTTTTTGACGAGTCCAGGGCAGAAGAAATAAATGAACGATTAAGTCAGCTATTTGCCTTACAAAAAAAACATCGGGTAAATAATGTTCGAGAATTACTAGATCTAAAAACCGATCTATCCAACAAATTAAATGACATTTTATTTATCGATGAAGATTTAGTTAAGCTTGAAAAAGAACTAGAAACTGTAGAAAAAGGACTATTAAAACAAGCGGGTCAAATCAGCGAAAGCAGGAAAAAAGTAATCCCTACTATTGAACAGCATATTGTAAAAACCCTTGCAGAGGTGGGCATGCCGACGGCTCAAATTAAAATAGAGCAAACCCTCCTGCCCGACCAAAAATTTGACCTTAATGGAATTGACCAAGTAAAGTTTTTATTCAACGCCAACAAAGGTCATCAATTAAACGAATTGAATAAAGTTGCCTCTGGTGGCGAATTATCGCGGTTAATGTTGAGTATAAAGTCTTTAATAGCACAAAAAACAGCTTTACCAACCATTATTTTTGATGAGATTGACACAGGAGTTTCTGGCGAGGTAGCTAATCGTGTAGGTTTAATTATGCAGGAGCTATCAAAGGAAATGCAGGTAATCGCGATCACTCACCTGCCACAAATGGCAAGTAAAGGTCAAGCACATTACTTTGTACATAAAATTATCAAAAACGATTTAACTTATACCCAAATCAAACGTTTGGATAAAGACGAACGCGTGTTAGAAATCGCAAAAATGCTCAGTGGCGAAAACCCAAAAGAATCTGCTTTACAGAATGCGAGGGAATTATTGCAGAATTAATTAAGGGTTATTTTTATCTTTACCGAAATTAAAGACGTGACAACTTATCAATCAGACACAAAACACAGATATAACAATATATGGCTTATAACTTATTAAAAGGAAAAAGAGGCATCATTAGCGGTGCATTAGATGAAAATTCGATTGCTTGGAAAGTTGCAGAAAAAGCACACGAAGAAGGTGCTACCTTTGTGTTAACAAATGCTCCAATCGCTATGCGTATGGGCGAAATTAATGCCTTAGCAGAAAAAACAGGATCTCAAATTATCCCTGCAGACGCTACAAGTGTTGAAGATTTAGAAAATCTGTTTTCTAAATCTCAAGAAGTTTTGGGAGGAAAAATTGATTTCGTACTACATTCAATAGGTATGAGTGTGAACATCCGTAAAAAAGTTCCCTATTCAGAGCTTAACTACGATTATTTCCAGAAAGGAATTGATGTTTCGGCAATGTCTTTACACAAAATGTTGGCTGTTGCTAAAAAAATGGATGCCATTAACGAGTGGGGAAGTGTTGTTGCCTTAACCTATATGGCCGCACAACGTACTTATCCTTTTTATACCGACATGGCTGACATTAAAGCGATGTTAGAATCGATTGCTCGTAGTTTTGGTTACCATTACGGTTTAGAGAAAAAAGTCCGTATAAACACGGTTTCTCAATCTCCAACCCGTACAACAGCTGGCAATGGAATTAAAGGATTCGATAATTTCTTCGATTTTGCAGATAAAATTGCGCCGCTTGGAAACGCTAGCGCTGAATCTTGTGCTGATTATTGCATCAGTTTATTCTCTGATTTAACGCGTATGGTTACCATGCAAAACCTTTTTCATGACGGTGGCTACTCTTCAACCGGAGTAAGTTTAGAAGTTATGGACAAACTTGCTGGCGACGAGTAAACTATTTTGGGCGTTTTACGGGCTTTCCGTTAAATCTTTTTTGTATCCTGAGCGAAGTCCAAGGACACACAAAAAAGGATACCACTCCCAAAACAAAACGGGCTGTCTTTCAAGAAAAGACAGCCCGTTTTGTTATAAATAAAATTTAGATTTCTGCCTTCTACTTTCCACTTTCCACTTTCCACTTTTTACTTTTAACTTTTAAATTACGCTTTACATCCTCTCCGGCATTTCAATACCCAATATCGCCATTGCCTTATTCAACGTTCTTGCTGTATGTAATGAAAGTTGCAGCCTAAAAGCTTTCAACAAATCATCTTCTACTTTTAAAATGGATTCTGTTTGGTAAAACTTGTTGTAAGTTTTAGCTAAATCATAAGCAAAGTTTGCGATAGCAGCAGGGTTATAATCTTTAGCGGCCTGTAAAATAGTTTCAGGGTATTTACTTAAAGCTTGCAACAGTTCAACTTCCGTTTCTCCTAATTTTGTAGGATACTGAATATTACCGTCGTTAAAATCGGCTTTCTTTAAAACAGACTTGATCCTAGCATGCGTATACTGAATAAACGGACCAGTATTTCCTTGGAAATCTATCGACTCATTTGGATCAAACAGCAAACGTTTTTTAGGTTCTACCTTTAACAAAAAATACTTTAAAGCACCCATTCCAATCATCTGGTATAAAGCATCTTTCTCTATTTCTTCAAAATTATCAACCTTACCTAAAGCTTCTGTTTTTTCTTTGGCAGTAGCCTTCATCTCGTCAATCAAATCATCGGCATCAACCACAGTTCCCTCACGCGATTTCATTTTACCCGACGGTAAATCCACCATTCCGTACGACAAATGATATAGACCTTTCGCCCAATCTTTACCTAGTTTTTCTAAAATTAAGAAAAGCACTTTGAAGTGATAATCTTGTTCATTACCCACCACATAAATTGACTTGTCCACTTTAAAGTCATCATACTTTAGCTGAGCAGTTCCTAAATCTTGGGTAATGTACACTGAAGTACCATCTGCTCTACGCACCAGTTTTTCGTCTAAACCGTCAGCAGTCAAATCTATCCAAACAGAACCATCTTCTTTTTTAAAGAAAACTCCTTTTTGTAAGCCTTCTTCAACAATATCTTTTCCTAATAAATAGGTGTCAGATTCGTAATAGTATTTATCAAAGCTTACGCCTAGTTTTTTATAAGTTTCATCAAAACCGGCGTAAACCCAACTGTTCATTGTCTTCCAAAGAGAGATGACTTTTTCATCACCTTGCTCCCATTTTAAAAGCATTTGTTGTGCTTCTAAAATCAACGGAGCCTGCTTTTTAGCGTCATCTTCGGTTTTACCTTTTGCTACTAAATCGGTAATCTGTTGTTTATACTGTTGGTCAAAGATCACATAGTATTTACCCACTAAATGGTCGCCTTTTAAACCAGCACTTTCTGGCGTTTCGCTATTACCAAATTTTTGCCAAGCCAACATCGATTTACAGATGTGTATTCCCCTATCGTTCACCAAATTGACCTTTATCACTTCAAAACCGGCAACATCCAATAAATTAGAGACAGAAAAACCTAATAAATTATTACGCACATGCCCCAAATGCAAAGGTTTGTTTGTATTGGGCGATGAATACTCCACCATTACCTTTTCTCCGTTTTTAGGTAACGAGCCAAAGCTATCCGCTAAAACTTCGGTTTTAAAGACTGAAAGCCAATAAGCATCACTCAATACCAAGTTCAAAAAACCTTTAATTACGTTGAAACTTTCAATCTCTTCACAGTTTGTTTGTAAATACTCGCCCAATAAATTGGCAGTTTGCTCTGGAGATTTTTTGGTATGTTTAACAAAAGGGAAAACTACAAAAGTTGCATGGCCTTCAAATTCCTTTTTGGTTTGTTCTAAATTGATTTGATTTTCTTGTAGCGCTGTTTCAAAAGTATCGGCGAAAGCCTTAACAATGGCTTGTTGTAAAAATTTCATAGGGCAAAAATAATTAAACTAAAATCATTATGGGCTATTTAATTTTTGATTTAAATTCTGATAGCTTTGTGTTTGACAGGTACAAAATATGATAGAGACTTTACAAAATTTTAAGGTAAATGTAAGTTCAGAAATAGGCAGATTACGCTGTCTGTTAATTCACAGTCCGGATAGCGGATTAGGAAACATTGTACCGTCTAAAGCACAAGATTGGCTTTTTGAAGATATTGTACATTTAGAAACAGTTAGAAAAAACGAATATGACTATTATCTGAAACTGTTGCTTTACTTTTTAGATCCACAAAAAATAAGGGGAAAGCTCGCCCAAATTGACGGCTTAAAAGAAAGGAACTTTTATAAACCAGCGCATAAAGATTTTCACGGCTCAACAAAAGTGATTGAAATTCAGCAATTGCTTGCAGAGGTTCTGGTCGACGAAAACCTTAAAATGGAGTTAATCTCTGCGGTTTGTGCTTTTGAACATTGTACTTATCAGTTAAAGTTAAAATTACGAGAATTATCTGCTACGGAACTTGCTGAGACCTTTATTTCTGGAGCAATTCGTGAAAACCAGCTGGTATTTGCACCCATTCCCAATTTTATTTTCACCCGAGATGTCGGAACAGTAATTAATCAACATATTTTATTAAACAAACCTGCAAAAAAGGCGAGAGCGAGGGAATCTCTGTTGGCTAAATACGTTTTCTATAACCATTCGTTTTTTGCCAACTACAAAAACAACATTATCGAATTGCCCGACACACTCGAACACGTTATTCTTGCCGAAGAGAACGACAACTACAGAAACACCCTAGAAGGTGGCGACGTGATGATGGTGTCTAAAAACCACCTATTAATAGGCTGTAGCGAACGAACTTCGGCATTAGCTATTAGCGAAACTATTAAATTGTTGTTTGAAAAGGATGTAGTTGAAAAAGTGACTGTAATTAAAATACCCAATAAACGTGACTATATGCATATGGATACTGTTTTTACTCAGGTTAAAAAGAACATGTGGGTAATTCTAGAATCGATTGCTAAAGCAGATAAACGCGGAAGTGGTTTTGAACCGATTGACCATTTAATCCAGAACAAACCAGTGGATAAAGTGGAGGTTACGCAATTTACAAAGGGGAATATCACCAGACCAAAGAAATATGAATCGGTAGAGGAGCTATTGGCCGATGTGAGCACAATTGATCTAAAATCTAGCAAAAAAGTAGAATTTATATATTCGGGTAATCAACAATTTCCATCGGACGCCCGCGAACAATGGACAGATTCCTGCAATTTGTTAGCGATAAAAGAAGGTGTTGTTATTGGTTACGATAGAAACGATGTTACTTTAAATACTTTTAGAGAAAAGGGATTTTTGGTAATCGCTGTGAAAGAGCTTCTACAGAAATTTGAGAGTGGCGAACTAAATCCAGAAACATTAGAAAATACTTTTATTACTATTCCTTCAGCAGAATTATCACGAGCTAGAGGGGGATTTCATTGTATGAGTATGCCGATTTTGAGGGATGAGTTAGGTAGTTAGTTGGTTAGTAAAGTCCCTGGTCGGGTGTCCGAAGTCAGAACTTATCTACAAAGAGTCTAAGTTGGAAATGGACAACTAAGCTACGGACTGCGGACAAAAAACATCCGACTAATAATACGTTATAAAAGCACCATGCAAAGCACTGCAAATATATTAATGATCAGACCGGTAGCATTCGGCTTTAATCCTCAAACGGAGGGAAATACCTTCCAACATCAGCCAGAAGCAGGTAAAGTTCAAGAAAGGGCATTGGCAGAGTTTAACCAGTTTGTGACTAAACTGAGGTTAAATCATATCAACGTGATCGTGATTGAAGACACTCTAAAGCCCCATACTCCAGATTCTATTTTCCCGAACAACTGGGTTTCTTTTCATAACGACGGAAGTGTTTACGTTTATCCGATGCAGGCAGAAAATCGCAGAAATGAGCGTAGAGACGATATTCTGGATGTTTTGAGCACTCAGTTTGATATCACAGAAATTAATGATTTAACTTTTACCGAGGATCGGGGAGAATATTTAGAAGGGACGGGTAGTATGGTTTTAGACCGAGATTATAAAATCGCTTATGCTTGCCTTTCAATCCGCACAAATCCGAAAGCATTAGAAGTTTTTTGCAACGAAAGTGGCTATGAACCAATTACTTTCCATGGTTTTGATGAACATGAGAACCCTATTTATCATACCAACGTGATGATGTGCGTTGCGGAAAAATTTGTGGTAATCTGTTTAGAAAGCATTTCTGACCCATTGGAAAAAGAAAAGCTGGTTAATTCTTTTAAAAAGACGGAGAAAGAAATCATCGAAATCAGTTTTGAGCAGATGAACAGTTTTGCTGGCAACATGTTAGAAGTTAAAAACACTTTAAACCAAACGTTTTTAGTGATGAGCGAGAGCGCAAAAAATAGTTTAGTAGCAAATCAAATTGCGACGATCAATAAATACGCTGAGATTTTGTATTCGCCCATACCAACTATTGAAAAAATTGGTGGCGGTAGCGCAAGATGTATGATGGCGGAGATTCATTTGGATAAACGGAATTAGAAAAATTTCATCTATGATTGGTGATCATACTAACCATAAGGAAAAATAGGAAAGGAAAAATTGGTTCTGCGTAAGGGATAATAACGAAAATCCTTTTTGCTATTCTGAGCGGAGTCGAAGAATTTGCAAAAAGATTGAAGTGGATAGCCCGACCCGATCAAAGGAGGGATACGCTCAAAACATTTGACTCACTAAACAACAAAATTGCGGAACGGATATTGTAAAACTTTTATAAACCTTACATTATTTCATTATTTAATCACATTTTTGCAAAAAAAATTAATAAATGCAGAGCTACGAAGAATTTTTGGACCTAAGCGTTGGTTTTCCACAGGAAGGTTTTGACATTATTGATGACGAACTTTATTTCCATGATTTGAATTTGATGGAAATGATAGAAACTTACGGCACTCCCTTAAGATTCACCTACTTACCTATCATCAGTAAAAAAATTCAGCAGGCGAAAATTCTTTTTCAGACTGCGATTATTAAAAATAATTACCGCGGAACTTACAAGTATTGTTATTGCACCAAAAGTTCGCATTTTAAACATATCGTTGAAGAAGCTTTAAAAAACGACATCCACTTAGAAACATCTTCTGCTTTTGACATGCCGATGATTGATGCGTTGGAGAAAAAAGGCACTTTAACAAAAGATATTACGGTAATCTGCAACGGTTTTAAAACTTTCCAATACAAGCAATATCTGATTGATATGTTGCATGACGGTTTTAAAAATATTATTCCGGTTTTAGATAACAAAGAGGAATTCAATTTATATGATGATGAAATTGAAATGGACACGCCTTGTAATTTAGGGATAAGAATTGCAGCCGAAGAACAACCAGATTCGCAATTTTACACCTCACGTTTGGGAATAAGATTAGAGGATGTGCTAGATTTTTACAATAATAAAATTGTTAAAAACCCAAACTTTAGAGTTAAACTACTACACTTTTTTATTAATTCTGGAATATCTGACACGCCATATTACTGGAACGAACTAGAGAAATACGTAACGCTTTATTGCAAGTTCAAGAAAATAAATCCGCATTTAGATACTTTAGATATTGGTGGCGGTATGCCGTTTAAAGATTCTTTGGTTTTTGATTTCGATTATGAGTACATGATCAATGAAATTGTGAAACGTATTAAAGAAATTTGTGCAGAACATGAAGTAATTGAACCCGATATTATTACCGAGTTTGGAAAATATACTGTGGCGGAGGCTTCTGGAATTTTATATAAAGTTTTAGGTCGTAAACAGCAGAACGACCGTGAAAAATGGTTGATGTTGGATGGTTCTTTTATAACCAACCTACCAGATGTTTGGGCGATGAACCAACGTTATGTTTTGCTTCCGATCAATAATTGGGACAGCGAATATGAGCGTGTAAACTTAGGTGGAATTACTTGCGACGGACAGGATTATTACAACCAGGAAGCCCACGTAGGTAACGTATTTATGCCAAAAACACGTAAAGTGCAGTTCTTAGGTTTCTTTAACACAGGTGCTTACCAGGAAGTTTTAAGTGGTTATGGTGGAATTCATCATTGCTTACTGCCATCGCCAAAGCAGGTTATCATCCGTAGAAATCGCGATGAAACTTTTAATTACGAAGTTTTTGGGGAGGAACAGAACAGCAAGCAGGTGATGAAGATTTTAGGTTATCTATAAAGATTTAGAATCTAAACCTTAAAACAAAAAAGCTACTTAATTTTAAAAATTAAGAAGCCTTTTTTGTACACTGATAAAATCTACAACTTAATCTCGCGTTTTTCTTTTCTAATTTTAAAGATAATCCATAACACAGAAGCAGAAGATACAATTAGTGCAGCTATATACGATATCGTGGCTGTGAGATTTAAGCCTTCTGGTGCAATAAACAGATAAGATGTTACTACTGCTGTCATAAATACCGCTGGAACTAACGAAATCCAGTAATTCTTACCCGACTTTACCAGAAACATTGTAATGGTCCATAAAACCACAGTTGCCAATGTTTGGTTAGCCCAAGCAAAATATCTCCACACAATTGCAAAATCTAGCTGTGTTAACAGATAAGCAATTACAAAAAGCGGAAGACTAATTAAAAATCTATTTAGAATTGGACCCTGTTTACTTTTAAAAATATCGGCAATAATCAAACGGGCACTTCTAAAAGCTGTATCTCCAGAAGTGATTGGTGCAGCTACAACACCCAATAATGCTAAAATACCTCCTATTTTTCCAAGTAAAGAGTAAGAAATCTCGTTAACTACAAAGGCTGCATTTCCGCCCTGCCCCTCCATAACTTCGTTCAGCTCTTTAATCCCTCCAAAAAAGGACATTCCAATTGCAGCCCAAACCAAAGCCACTATACCTTCGGTAACCATTGTACCAAAAAATATAGACCTACCTTGCTTTTCGTTAGTCATACAACGAGCCATTAAAGGCGATTGTGTAGCATGAAAACCCGATATAGCACCACAGGCAATCGTTACAAAAACGAAAGGAAAAATTGGAAAAGTATCGGGATTTGAATGGAAGTTTTTAAGATTTGCTAAAGTAACTTCTGGCACATGAATATCGGCTTTAAACATCATCACAAAAATACCTACAACCATAAAAAGTAAGGCTATTCCAAATAAGGGATAAATTTTTCCGATGAGTTTATCTATAGGTAGTACAGTAGACAAAATATAGTACACAAAAATAATTGCTACCCAAAAAGTGATTCCGCCGAAACCGCCACTAATCCCTACAAGAATTTTAGCTGGCCCCATTATAAAAACGGTACCCACCATAATCAGTAACACTACGGAAAATATCCGCATAAATTGCTTCACATTATTCCCCAGGTAGTAACCAGAAATTTCTGTGATGCTCTCGCCATTGTGTTTAACAGATAGCATTCCAGAAAAATAATCATGCACACCGCCGGCAAACAAAGTTCCCAAAACAATCCACAAAAACGCCACCGGCCCCCACATTGCCCCAGCTACTGCTCCGAAAATCGGGCCCAAGCCGGCAATATTTAAAAACTGTATTAAAAAAATTTTCCAAACCGGTAGCGGAACAAAATCAACACCATCAGCCATGCTAACTGCAGGTGTTTTTCGATTGGGATCAATACCGAAAATATTTTGGGATATTTTAGATAATACAAAATAGCCTATAATTAGCGCTATTATTGAAGCAATTAAAGAAATCATTAAATAGTGTTAGGTTTGGTTTAATAGAGCGTTAAGATCTAAACTTTAAAGTTAGTTAAAAATTTAAAAAAGATGGCATTCTTATTTAAATTTATAAAATTTCTCAAAACACTCAATATCAAATAGATTGTCAAAAATGTTATTTTAGAATTCATTGTTTATGCATGAAAAATTTATAGATAATAACGCTTAAAATACTATTGAAGAACTTTATTTATTCGATGAATAATTCAACATTTATAAAACAATTCTGTAGATTCAACGTGTAAAACATTTAAATCCTTAATTAGGATAATTTATGACTTTCTTCAACGAGCTAATCAGCAAAGACATCACTGGCGTTGCTTATAAAAATATCAATATTAAGAAATCTGTGATTTCTTACTTTGCCAACACAGGTGATTCTACCATCGCAGAACTATGCAAAGAGCTTTCTTTAAGCGCTCCAAAAATCAACAATATTTTTAATGAGCTTATTAATGATGGGTTGGTAAAAGATTACGGAAAAGTGGACTCAACAGGCGGAAGAAGACCCAATGTTTATGGTTTAGTACCCGAATCTGCTTTTTTTGTGGGGGTTGATATTAAGCAAGACCACATTGTGCTGGGGATTTCGGATTTAAAGAAAAACATGGTAAAATTGGTGGAACATCAAGCTTTTCGGCTAACCAATGATGAAAAATCTTTAGAAAATCTATGTAAACTGATTAAGAACTTTATTGATAGTGTTGACGTACCAAAAGAGAACATCCTCGGTATTGGAGTAAATTTTGGCAGCGTAATAAACTATTCTACAGGTTACAGCTACAGCTTCTATCATTTTAGCGTGGAACCTTTAAGTGAGGTAATGGAACGTCAAATTGGTTATAAAGTTTTTCTGGAAAATGATTCTAAGGCGATGGCTTTTGGTGAATTTACTTCTGGGGTTGTAAAAGACGAAAAAAATGTCTTGTTCTTAAACCTAGACTTCGGAATTGGCTTAGGTGTGATTATAAACAGTCAACTGTATTACGGAAAATCTGGTTTTTCGGGAGAATTTGGTCATATCCCAATTTTTGATAACCAAATAATATGCAAATGTGGAAAAAAAGGCTGTTTAGAAACTGAGGCTTCCGGGTGGGCTTTGGTGAGAATGTTTAAGGAACGCGTGGAAGCTGGCTTTTCTTCATCAATAAAAACAAAATTAGAGGATGTAACTTTAGATACGATTATTGAGGCTGCTAATAATGACGACATGCTTTCAATAGAATTAATCACCGAAATTGGCGAAAAACTAGGCAGAGGCATTGCGTTGTTAATCAACATCTTCAACCCCGAATTGATTGTTATGGGTGGGCTACTTTCCACCACGGGCGAATATTTACGTTTACCTATTAAAAGTTCTATCAACAAATACTCGTTAAGCTTATTAAATGCTGATACACAATTAAAAACATCAAAACTTGGCGACAAAGCAGGAGTTATAGGCGCTTGCTTATTGGTTCGAAATAGATTACTTAGCCTTAGCTAGCGCATTAACAATCGCAAAGGCTAATCGGAATATTTACAGCCAAGCCACCTTCAGAGGTCTCTTTGTATTTTGAGTTCATATCTAATGCAGTTTGCCACATTGTTTTTACCACACCGTCTAACGTAACTTTTGCAAGATCTGGTTCTCCGTTAATGGCAAGTTGCGCCGCGGTTATTGCTTTTATAGCCCCCATTGTGTTACGCTCGATACAAGGTACTTGCACCAATCCAGCAATTGGATCGCAAGTTAAACCTAAATGATGTTCCATGGCAATTTCTGCAGCCATTAAACACTGATCTGGCCGGCCACCCAGTAATTCGGTTAATGCCGATGCTGCCATTGAAGAACTTACGCCGATTTCTGCCTGACAACCGCCCATTGCGGCAGAAATTGTAGCACCGTTTTTAAAAATACTGCCAATTTCAGCTGCGTTAAGTAAAAACTTAAATATAGATTCTTCGGAAAAACCCTTACAAAAGACAACATAGTAAAGCAAAACTGCTGGCAAAACTCCAGCAGACCCGTTTGTAGGTGCTGTAACGATTCTTCCAAATGCAGCGTTTTCTTCGTTAACAGCCAATGCAAAACAGCTCACCCAAGCCAGCGTATACTGAAAACCATCTCCACTTTTACGTATTGCTTGCATCCACGTTTCTACATCATGGTATTGGTGATTCAGCAATAGTCTCGTGTTATGTTCAGCAGCTCGTCGCTTAACATTTAAGCCGCCTGGCAATGTACCGGCTGTATGACAACCCTTATAAATACTCGCCAGCATCACCTCCCAAATATTAGCCATCTTAGCTCTAATCGCCTTCTCCTCCATTTTAACCTTTTCATTTCCAAGTACAACAGTGCTTATCGGAAACCCTGTAATGTTGCACCATTTAAGTAACTCGGTAGCATTATCAGAAGGATAAGGAAAAACGAAACTCTTCTCTTCAATCTCTTTTTCGTCTTGCTTTTGAATCATTCCGCCACCAACAGAGAAAAATGTTTCTTTAAATTCTTCTCCTGAACGTAAAAAAGCTTGAAAAGCCAGTGCATTGGGGTGGTAATTCAAGGATTCGTTCATCAAGAATATGATATTATCCTGCATAGAGAAAATAATTTCATGTTCGCCACCTAATCGTAGAGATTTATTATTTTTTATTTCCTCGATTACCGACTCTAACGTATCCACAGGCATCTCTACAGGATCAAAACCTGCCAAACCTAAAACAACAGCCTTATCCGTACCGTGACCAATACCTGTTTTAGATAGAGAGCCATATAAAATAACATTGACTACCAAAACCTCTGTTAAACTGTTACATCTTTTGTTTAACGAAGCAACAAATCGCTGTGCTGCTCTCCAAGGACCTAAGGTATGAGAACTGGAAGGACCGATCCCCACTTTTAGTATATCAAACACTGAAATTTTTGACTGAATCATTGTCGGTTATAATTAACGCTATTATATGTTTAAAGGGAGTTTTTCGCACCTAAACGGGTACACTATTTACTAAGTTAACAGTTTGTTATCTGAGTTTGCATATTGTTATAAAATCCGATGCTTAGATTCTATAACTTATCAATATCTAATCCGTTTTTTTTGTAAATGGATTGGAGACTTATTAGTTGTGCTTGTTGTTGCTTACTTTCTTCGGCAGCATCCATAAAAGCCAAAATCTGCATCGTTTCTAATGCAGAAACAGGTGCTATCCCTGTACTAAAGAATTTAATAACTTCTTTTAGAAGTGGATTATACCCAGTGAAAGGACCTAGTTGAACAAGCTCTTTTTCACAAAAACAGGTTCCGCCAAAATCTGCTTTACCAGTTCTTAAACCAGTAAAAGTGCCTATTCTTCCATCATCCCAAATTCCCGTAACCACATCTGTAAATTCTGTTGAAACTTGCGAAACTGATTTACAATTTGGACCCATTACAGAAAAAAGCATCTCCACGCCGTGAATCCCATACCAGTATAAGTCTGGATGAGTTACTTCAAGGGTTGCCGGACTGTATGTGCTTACCCCTTTTACCTCGCCGAAGGCTCCAGAAAGCACACGCTGCACTCCTGGCATATAACGAAGCGATGATGATGAAAAAACCGGAACGTTTTTTTGTTTAGCCGTCGAAAATATCTTGGCAGCATCTAACAGTGATGCAGCTATTGGCTTATCTATAAACAGTGGTTTACCGGCATTAATGACTTGTAATGCTTGAGACAAATGCATTCTACCGTCATTTGTTTCTAACAGCACTACATCTACTTGACGCAACAACTCGGTAATTGATGCAACAATTTTAACAGCATACTTCTGAACGTCTTCGGTGTACTTTGGTATTCGCTCAGATGCACTTTTTATGGTTTGACTACCGAAGGGATAAGCCGCAACCACCTGATAATTATCAAAATCGCTAGGGTTAGTATTGATGGCTTTTGTAAACGCTAAGCTATGCGAAGTATCTAAGCCAATTATTCCAATCCGCTTACCTTTTATTGCGGGCATTTGGTCGGCATATAAAAAGGAAGGCATCAGTCCTATACCCAAACCTGTTAATGTTGTATTCTTTAAAAAATTTCTTCGGCTGATGTATTTTTTAAAACGCATTTAAATAGTATTAGATCTAACATGAAGGTTTAGGCTAGGTATAGCTAATTTAGCCATCAACAGTCTTAACAAACACTTTCATAATTTAGTAAAACAGCGACATTTTTTTAAGTTTTCAAACGAAGAAAGCAAAGGTAAACATTGCTTTCTTCGCCCAAATCTTTTACGCTCCCTGATTCTTTAAAAATGTTTTAACAAATTCATCATCATTTAAATGAGGATATGCTTTGTAAACTCTTTCAATCTCTTCCATTTGTCCGTTAGAGAGTTCTTCTTTAGGGTTTAAACACCACCTGCCTTCTAACAAACCTTGGCGTCGCAATACTTCGTGAATCCCGGGGATACAACCATGAAAACCATGTGAAGGATCAAACATTGCTGCATTGGTATCGGTAACTTCTACACCTTTAGTCAATAACTCATTTGCTTGCGTTGCAGTTGGGTTTAACCTGTAAGCTTTTATATCATTCAATAACTCAACGGCTTTGGTAGTCCAAACTGCCCAATGCCCTAAAAGACCACCGATAAAAGGCTTTTCTACTGTTTTTCCGTTAATATCAAAACGATAAGTGGTTAATAAATCTGCAACTATATTATCATCGTTTCCGGTATACATGGCTATTTGATTGCAACGCTTTGAGTGTGCAACCGCTCGCATTACATCCAAAGTTTGGTATCGATTAAACGATGCGCATTTAATAGCTTCCACGTTTTCTATTTCGGCAAAAGCTAACCAAAAGTCGTAACTAAAAATACGTCCACCAACGGAAGGTTGTAGGTAAAAACCGAATACCGGAATCACAGCAGCAACAGCTTTTACCCTGCCTAATATTTGTGCTTCTGACCAGTCTTGTAAACCGCCCATACTCAACAAACCTATATCGTAGCCGTGTTTTAGAGCTATTTTAGATTCGTTTACGGCTTGCGCTGTTGGTCCGCATATTCCTGCTACTTTAAGAAATGGTCTGTCTAAATCTGCATTTGATATTTCTTCAGCAGCCAATGCTAATACTTTTTCGTAAAGATTCACCTCGGGATCGCGAATTTCGAACTGGGTTGAATGTACACCAACCGCAATTCCACCTGCCCCGCTAGCCATATAGTAACGGCTCAACTGCCTTTGCATTCTTTCATCAAGTTGCCTCTCAGCATTTAGTGCCAATGGATGTGCAGGAATAACAGTACCTGCATGCAAATGTTTTCTTAATTCTTCTGATAACTGATTCATTAAAACTTCCCTCCTCTTTCTTGAAAATGTGTAGCCTTTCCTAACTGTTCGCCACCTTGCTGTAACCAGGTTGCTGTGATATCAATCACTTCTCTGATGGTTACACGTGGATAACCAAATAAACGATGGCATTCTGAAGCGTTGTTCAATAAAGCAGAACCTGCTGCTTCATGAATAAATTTAGGTTCGATACCAAATGTTTTACCAAACTGTTGCGCTATCCATTTAATTGACAAAGTTTCGGGCCCGGTAACATTCAACATTTTTGCTGGAGCTTCGCAATGCAACAAAGACCTTATGGCAATTTCGTTTGCATCACCTTGCCAAATTACGTTTACATTTTCTGTACGTAAATCTATTTCTTTACCTTCTAATACTGATTTTGCGATTTCCATTACCACCCCGTATCTAAAGTCTACAGCGTAGTTAAGTCGATAAATTAAGGTTGGGGTATTGTTTTTTTGTGCGAAATACTCAAACACTCTTTCTCTGCCTAAACAAGATTGAGCGTACTCTCCTATTGGTTCTGGTGAAGTTTCTTCTGAAACTCCGCCAGACGTAACTTTAACAAAGGGCAATACGTTACCAGATGAAAAAGCAACAATATTAGCATTCTTGTATTTTTCTGCTACTCTGCCCGGTAAATAAGCATTCATGGCCCAAGTAAAACCTTCTTTTCCGGTAGTTCCAAACTTATTTCCTGCTAAAAAAATCACATTTTTCGCATCAGGAAGTGCTTGTAATTGCGCATCATCCAATAAATCGCAAGCGATGGTTTCTATACCGGCTGCTTCCATTTCTAATCTAGATTTTTCATCAGAGAAACGTGAAACACCAATAATCCTTTTACTTAAACCAGCGGCTTTTACAGCCTCAACTGCAAGTTTCCCAATCCCTGGACCCATTTTACCGCCAATTCCCAGTAAAATAATGTCACCTTCAATTTTTGCAATGTCAGCAATCAATGCATCCGACGGTGCTGTCAACTGCTTTTCTAGTAATTCTAAATCCTTCATTTTAACTTTTGTTTCTTACCCTTTGCTAATTAATCATATTTATAACGTTGCTAATTGCTAACCCAATAATTAGCAATAAACCTAAAGCTCCAAATATCTTTGTAGTTGTTTTATTTACTTTATCACCCATGATAGCCTTATCGTTTGCAATAAGGTATAGCGCCATCCCGATAAACGGAACCAAAAAAATGGTAACGCTTTGTGCCAGTACAATCAACTCGAGTGGTAGCTTACCGAATTTCAAGGCTACACCTGCACCAACAATCATTACCAACGCAATAAAAACCTTAACAATTTTAGTATTCAAATTGCTTCCATAACCTAAGGCGTCGCCTAATAATGTACCTCCAACGGTTGCGTTACCGACTAAAGAAGAAAACGAAGCACCAAACAGACCAACAAAAAACAGCATCGCTGCATAGCTACCAAAAAGTGGTTCAAGTGCCTTTGCCATTTCTGCTGCACTGGTTACTTTTATTCCTTGGGGATTTAGAACAGCCGCCGCACATATTAAAACTACAGACCCCATAATACCCAAAATAATAATGCCTGTAGTACTACTTGACTGTGCATTCTCTAAAGGTGCATCTGCCGCTCTAGATCTTTTTCTTTCTTGTACCAGGTACGATTGATAAAAAGCACCTACCAATGAAAAACAGGAAGCGGTAAACGCGATAACTAAACCCATAGAATTAAGTGGAATAGATGGAATAAATCCCCTCGCTGTTTCTGTAACATCGGGATTTACCATGAATAAAGTCGTTAAAAAGGCGAAGAGCATCAGTGCAACCAAAGTAATCATCAACTTTTCCATTAATTTATAGAACGAGCGAAAGAAGAGCAACATTACCCCTAAGGCATTAAAAACAAGAACCCATATTAAAGGATTTGTATCTGATGCTTCGGCGATTGCTATACCTACCCCGATAGAGTTACCTGCTTGAAAAGAAGCAGTCACTAAAAAGATTCCCACACCAATTGCTATCGCTACCTTATTCCCGAATTTCTGTCTGATTAAACTCAATAACGAAACAGAGCTTACAGAACCAATTCGTGTACTCATTCTTGTGAAAATAATCATAAAAAAAATTGCTATCACCACTACCCATAATAGGGAATAACCAAAATCGGCGCCCATTTTAGAAGTTATGGTCATTTTACTGGGTCCAAAAACCAAGGCAGCTGTAATAATTCCAGGACCTAATGAAAACAACCAGCGCTTGAACGCATTCTGCTTTTGAGGTAATTCTTTGTTTTTTAACATCTATTTTCTTTGTTTACTAATTTCAGTTGCACTTATCTCGGAACTTCTATTGCCAAAATTACTCCTTACATAAGTTAATATTTTTGCCAATTCTTCATCTTTCAAAAAATTAAAAGTAGGCATTTGCTGGTCATATTTATTACCTTTTACCGTAATCTCTCCCGACAATCCGCCCAAAACGATATCAATAAGTTTTTTCGGCTCGCCAATAACTTGTTCTGCTCCTGCTAAAGGTGGGAAAACATTCGCCACTCCTTTACCATCTGGTTTATGGCAAGACTCACAATAGGAATTGTATAGCGTTAATCCATCCACAACATTTCCTTTTTCTGTGGTAGGCTTTACGCCTATAAAAGGCTTGTGTACCGCTTTTTTAACCGGACTTAATTTTAAGATACGATCGTCATTCGGTTTTGGAAACCCCGGTTGCGGATTCCAATCCTGATTACTGGTCGCCAAATAAACATCACCAGATGGCGAAACTGTAACAGCTCTTATTCTTCCGAACTGTTTTTCCAAAAAAACCAGCTCATCTGTAATAGTTTGTCCGTCATCACTTAGTTTTAACTGTCTTAAGCTTTGACTTTTTAGCGTAACAAGCAATAAAGAGTTCTTCCATTCCGGGATGGTTGCTGAATTATAATACTTTAGACCAGATGGAGCAATAACTGGTGTCCAAGATCTAATAGGTTCTGTACGCTGATGTTTTTTTGCGATTGCAATTTCTTCAGGCAAATCATGCATACCCTCTATTTGTGGCCAGCCATAATTTTGTTGTGGTTTAATTAAATTAACTTCGTCTTCAATCGCGTCGCCATGTTCTGAGGTATAGATAACCCCTTTATCAGATACAGTTAAACCCTGCATATTCCTAAAACCCCAAGCGTAAACCAAACTACCGGGAATGGGATTATCAGCTGGGACCGAGCCATCAATATTCATCCTCAAAATTTTTCCGTTTAACGATGTGCTATCTTGTGCAAAGGTTTTACTATGTGCGTCACCAGTTGCCCAAAGCAGTTTTCCATCTTTTGCAAAAGTGAGCCTGGCACCATTGTGTCCGGTGCTACCGGGAATCGTGTGTAAAACTTCGGGGTTAACCAGCGTATCATTCTCTAAGGTTAGCCTTACCAATTTTGAAAAAACATCTTCGCTTGTTTTAGTGGTATAGCTTATAAAAACATAGGGATTTTCCTTCATATTGGGAGACAGACACATCCCTAGTAAGCCCAAGGTTCTCTTCTGATAAACATCCGGAACGTTGTACAACAGTTTTCTTTCTCCTGTTTGAAGGTTGAGCTTACTGATTTGCCCGGCAATTTCGGTGTATATAATTTGGTGATCATCTAAAAACTGAATATCCCAAGGAACGCGTAAACTATCAGCAACCACAGTTACTGCAAGCAACGTTTTGGTTAGTTTAATATTTGCAACTACAGGATATTCTATCTTTTGATTTACGTTTTTGCATCCAGCAAAAATGCCAAGTGTTAGTATTATAATTATGGTTCTAATCTTCATAAGATTATTTCTTTATTTCCGATTTTTCTTTAAAAGAACTGGAAATTGACTCTAAAAGCATGAATTAACTAATTGGTTACTGGTTTTTACTAAAAAAACTGAATAATATCAGAATTTTCAGGTTACCCAAAATTAAATCGATATTATGAGCCGATATTAACTTCTCACTATATAACAGTTCTATTGCACATAAGGGTTAGTGACTGTTATTTAATTTAACAAAATTATTATCGAATACTTAAAGACCCACAAAGGGGTAAATTCTCCCATTAATATTGTAAAAATCAATAAAGCTAGGTGGATGGTATCTGTTTGATAAAAAATTAAAATCAGAAAAGCTAAGCTTAGGGTTAAGAATCGGCTTATTATAGAGTAGAAGTTAGAATTAATAGGTTGTTCTTTTATTAAGAACTTTGGTTGTTTCCTATATCATTGTTCCAGCAAAGTATTTTAATAATCAAATAATTTGGGTTAACCACCAAGGATACATTAAAAAAAATGATGTGGTTTTAAGATTTTAGTTCTTACGCATTATTAACTGCTCAACTTCAAAAAAATCAACTACGGTAAGCATAGCTTTATTAGAAAATCACTCAGGACCGAAGCCAAGCATTTTTTAACCGATTACTTAGTAAAGAAATTAATTTACAAAAGGATGTAAAAGTTAAAAATTGCATTAAATAAAATAAGCCACCTCATAAAGCGAGATGGCTTACTTAAAACTTTTAATTAGTTATTTATTGACTTTAGATAAAATCAATATCCAAAGTCAAATTGAACTAAGATCTAATAGAACTATGCAAAACTCTTTGAATTACGAATTTCCTCGTAAAGCTCAATTACTTTCTTTTGTAAATCTATCACTTCACTCTCTCTTTCACGCAATTTATTTGTAGCCACTTCTAAATCCGAAGCATTTTTAACTTCTTGCTCGGGATCGTTATATGTTAACAATTGCACTACAGACATATCAAAAAGTGCCGACACTTGCTCTAACCTAGACAGATTAACATCTGTAATACCTGTTTCAATCTTAGAAAAGGCTGGTATAGAAATATCAAGTTGTTTAGCAACATCTTCTTGGCTCCAGCCCTTTTGGTGTCTAAGTAATCTGATTTTTTTTCCTAATAATTTCATGTTTTTTAACCTAAATTTATACCCAAATAATGTGAACGTTAATTGAGAACGAACAAAACTAAACTTTTAATTATCTAAAAAGAAAGGAATTCGCCAACGTAACTAAATCGATACCTCCAAACGTCCCAGAACTCATCATTAACAAGTTACAATCTGCCGTTCTAAGCGTTTCAATGCTTTTTTTCAAATCCTCTGGATTGTCATAAAAGTATAATTTTTTACCTCCAAAGGCTTTTATCACATCTTCGCCACTAAAAGGCTTCATATTCTTTTGAACAAACGTGTTCTTATCTATGTACACAATAGCAAAATCTGCGCCATTAATCGTATCCTTATATTCATTTAAAAAACCTTCGTTCAAACTACTAAATGTGTGCAATTCTATACACGCAATAAGCGACCTGTCTGGAAACTGTTCTTTAACGGCATCAACAGTGGCTTTTAATTTAGACGGAGAGTGTGCGAAATCTTTAAAAACAATGCTATGCTCGGTCTCACCCAAACGTTCTAATCTTTTAGCCGCCCCTTTAAAAGAAGCTATCGCTTTATAAAAATCATCTTCAGAAACTCCCCCTTCTATACAGGCCAATTTCGCCGCGGTTAAATTCATCAAATTATGTCGACCGAATACATTCAGCTCAACATCAGCTCCTTTTAGAGTTAAAAAAGTTTTCCCCTCTTCAATTTTAAAAAGTGGCGTTTTATAAGGAATAATTTTAATTTTCTGCTTAAACTGATGGTTCTCTACCAAAGTTTTTAAAACCTCATCTTCTTCACAGTAGATGAGCGTCCCGTTATCTGCTATGGTATCTATAAAAACACTAAACTGTTCTTTATAGCTTTCAAAGGTTGGAAAAACGTTGATATGATCCCAAGCTACCCCGCTTATAATGCCCACATGAGCTTTATAAAGGTGAAATTTAGGCCGCCTATCTATTGGCGAAGCCAAATACTCATCTCCTTCTATAACAATCAACGGTGCATCAGATAATTTCACCATGTTATCAAAACCTGCTATCTGTGCTCCTACCAAGTAATCAAAAGATTGATTATAGTAGTTTAATACATGTAAAATCATAGAAGTTATGGTGGTTTTACCATGACTCCCTCCAACTACAATCCTTTTTTTATCAATAGATTGCTGATAAATATACTCTGGGTAAGAGTAAATGGACAAACCTAATTCCTGCGCTTTTAATAGCTCCGGATTATCAATTCGGGCATGCATCCCCAAAATCACCGCATCAAGCTCTTCGGTAATTAGCTCAACGTTCCATCCGTCAGTTGCGGGCAATAAACCATGCGCCTTTAACCTACTTTTTGAGGGCTCGTAAAAAGCATCGTCAGACCCAGTGACATTAAATCCTTTTAGGTGTAAAGCTATAGCCAGATTGTGCATAGCTGCACCCCCCACTGCAATAAAGTGAACTCTCATTTCTTAATTTTTAATAAACTTTGCCGCAACCCACAAATCTTTTTTCTTGTGACTTACGTATTCGATACCATATTTGCCTGCTTCGTCGGCAATCATCTGTAGGTCTGGCTCTTCATAAAAACCACTAAAAAATATAGATCCGCCGCTAA
The DNA here is from genome assembly GCF_000302595.1 of Pedobacter arcticus A12. Classification (GTDB taxonomy): domain Bacteria; phylum Bacteroidota; class Bacteroidia; order Sphingobacteriales; family Sphingobacteriaceae; genus Pseudopedobacter; species Pseudopedobacter arcticus. The sequence goes on from NZ_JH947127.1 coordinate 326,454, forward strand.
CTAAAGCTTGTGCATACCTTTCGATCTGGTCAAGCAATATATTGCGGTTGATATTTGCCAAAATTATTTCGTACTGTCCGTCCGGAATCACCTCTTTTGAACCACATAATGCACTTAAATTAGCTATACCGTTTAGTGAGGCATTTTCTAAAGTACTATCATAACAAACCGGATCATAATCGATAGCCATTACAGTTTTCGCACCCATTTTGCTTGCCAAAACAGCCAAAATAGCCGTTCCACACCCCATATCTAGAACAGTTTTATCAATCACATCCGTTTCCAATAGATACTCCATAATCATAGCCGTAGTTTGGTGATGACCGGTACCGAATGACATTTTAGGATCAATCACTATCTCGTATTTAAAAGCTGGCTTTGGCTGATGAAAAGTAGCTCTAACATAAACTTGGTCCTTAATTTCAATCGGTTCAAAATTGCTCTCCCACACCTTGTTCCAATTTTGCTGCTCTACATGATTAACTGAATACGTAAAATCACAATCGTCTTTATAGGCTTCTAAAGTATTTTTCAAAAGACCTTCATCAAACTCGACCTCCGCTATATAAGCTTTAAAGCCATCTTCAGTCTCTTCGAAAGTATCATAATTGATTGCCCCCAACATTGAAATCAAAACATCTGAATGGTAATCTTCCGAGGAATTTATTGTAAAAACCAGCTCTTTATAGTTCATTTTATGTTTAAAAAATTTGAAGTGCAAATAACCACAAATATTTGGGTAATTGAAAAGCATTTGACGCTTCAAAAACAAATAATTAAGTAATTACTGCTACTATAGAATATTGAAATTAGCTGATGACAAATAAATTGATGAAATTATTGAGTCAATTTATTAAAGGTAGTTATGAACAGATTTGGAAATAAGAACATTTAATAAACAGGAACACATCTGGAATAGGAAAGGTTACACCGTACCCCTTTTGCAGGACGTAAAGATGCGGAGCATCAATACAAAAACCATGGATTTAATCTTCATAAACTATCCCTTCGTCGGGCTGTTTTTTTAAGAAATTCTTAATACTCATGTGCTAAAACTAATAATTCTACCATCAAATTTGGTCGAATTACAAGAATAATTGTAAGGTTTTATAATCCATAAAAAAATATCATTTTCTCACTAACCCTTATGGCTAAGTTATTTGTTTTAGTATTAAATAGCGGAATTCCTTTTGACCTTTAGTTAACATTTTAAGAAAAAATAAGACCCTAAGCTATTAAGAATCAGAATTAAATAACCAATTGAACACTAAATAGTTTTTTGAAATAATTATACCGTGACGGGGATTAATAAATGTTTTAGAAATATCCATAAGGGGAGATTTCTCTGATAAAATTATCCCGAGTTTATAAAGGCTAAAAACCTAATAATGAAAAAAAATCAGGTTTAGTTCATATGTAATTAATTATTTAAAACGCTGTATAACAAATCAAATTTTTAATAAAAAATATTTTTTATGAGTGTCTTAACATTTTTATTGTCCGTATCACTTTTAACTGCAGGCGTTGGAGATAAAGTTGGAGTAACTTCAGTTATACCTAATGAAATAAATCGAAACTTTGGCAAGGGACATGCAGGAGACAATGCTACTTATATACAGCAATTGAGAAACGCAGTTTTACCAGTTTCATTGATAAATTTTGATCTTAAAGCTTCAAATTATGCGATTAAGCTAGAATGGAAAACAGCAAGCGAAAAGAACAGTTCTCACTTTGTTTTAAAAAGATCGGGAGATGATAAAATTTTTACAGATATCGCTCGGATCCAAGCTAGCGGAGAATCTTCTTCGATAGTTCATTATCAATACATTGATCGCTCACCATTGACTGGTTATAATTATTATCAGTTGGAGCAGGTTGATGCTGACGGAACAAAAATCTTATCACAGATTATAACTACAAGTTACAATCTTAAAGAACAAAATGTTTACACCTATTTCTCTGAACAAGGCTTATTAAATATGGTTATCAATGCACCCAAACAGGCAAACCCTGTTAAGGTAACCGTTTCTAATATGAATGGCCAAGTGTTGGCATCAAAAAACATAAACATTGCAGAAGATAGCCACTATCAATTTAATGATATTTTCTTTAACAAAGGAGTGTACACTATCTCCTTTAGCTTAAAAGATGAGGTAATCACTAAAAAAATTATTAAATAAGCTGGACACACCTAATAGCATAGCTTATTCTACTTGTACAATACATGAACAACTCTTTTAATAAAATTGATTCATTTACCAATATATCCTAACATGAATATAAAAAAGTTATTTATACCTACGATTATAGGTTTAATCTCAGTGCTCACCGTCCAGGCTCAAAGCGTGGTTATTAATAGGGTATTTAAAGGAACGGAAGGAGAAGGAAGTGGTCCAAGAGGAAAGTACGATGTCATCGAACTGTTGGTTATAGAGGACCACGTGGATATAAGGAACTGGATTATAAAAGATTACTCTAGCGCAGTGGTAAGTGGCCTAACAGGAGACTCTGGAGGCAAATTCCGATTCAAGGATGTTGCATTATGGAAGGATCTAAGATCAGGAACTACAATTACACTTAGACAACCTGGCATTAATTACGGCGACAACCCATCACCAGACCCTGCTTATACCGAGGATACGGATGCATCTGATTTTAAAATTGATTTAAACATTAGAAATACTACTTATTTGAGAACTTTAGCTGGACCTACTACTGCAGATCCTCCGGGCTATATCGACAGAACTTTTATGCTTAGTGACGCAACAGAGCTTGTGCTATTAAGATGGGACGATGGTTTTGGCGAGGGAGTTGGTTCAGCAAACGCAGTACATGCTTTTGCGTACGGAAATGTCACCGCTTCTACACATTATACTGGCGTAACTTCGCCAAAACTACACACTGCGACAACACCAGTCAAAGGGGCATATGCTTATGCCAAATCTGAAAATGGAGATATTACTGATTTTGCAACAGTTACTGGCGTAAGCAAGGATAAAGCTCCGCCGATATATGTAGCTCCAGCTAATAACAGTGAATCGTTAGCTCAGAAAATAAAAAATGGCACTACATTAGTAAAGTCGATAAGTAGTGAATCTATGCGATACAACTATCCTGGAGTCAAAGAAGCTTATATCAGCTACTTAAATCCTGCTGATGAAAACATTAACTTGTATATCTTAGAAATAGACTTAACAGACCCAAAACTATCTATCGAAGTAGGAAATAAGGATGATGCATTAGCATTTGGAACACAAACTGTTAAGGCTATGGTTCCTTATAAAAACAACAACTCTTTTGAAAAACAGGTAGTTGCGGGAATTAATGGCGACTACTTCACATTTGCAACTGGAGAACCAACCGGACCTATTATTAAAGATGGGATTAGTATAAAAGGCGCTCTTGGCACCGGGTATTACTACTTTGCGCAACTCGACAATAAAACTTATAAAATAGGTGAGAAGGTAGAATACGATAGACTAAAATTAAAACTTCAAGAAACAATTGGTGGCAAATACTTACTGGTTCAAAATGGCAATATTATTACCGGCATAACCGATGGAGGAATTACGTCTAGAACCTCAATTGGACTAGTGAACGACAAAAAAGTCATTATATTAGTTGCAGAAAAAAACACTTATCAAACTGTTCAATCTGCTGGATACGCCTTGTCTCAATTGGCACAGGTTATGAAAGCCTTAGGAGCCACGGATGCACTTAATTTAGATGGTGGTGGATCAACTACATTGGTAGTTAGGGAATCGGACGGGCAATATAACGTTAAAAACAGTCCGCAAGATGGCTCTCCACGAGCGGTATCAAATGCCTTATTTGTGATGAGAAAAACGGACTAAGATCTTCAATAAGAATATAAAATAAGAACAAAAGCCCGAATGAACCAAATCATTCGGGCTTTGTAATTTACTTTGATACTGATCGCGAGTTTAAAAAAATTAGCTATTAAAAGCTTTAGCGATGTCAACAAAATCTCTTGATTTTAAAGATGCACCACCAATTAATCCACCATCAATATCTGCTTGGGAGAAAAGTTCGTCAGCATTTTTTGGGTTACAGCTACCGCCGTACAAAATTGTAGTGTCTTGCGCTACGGTTTCTCCGTATTTACCAGCAATTTCTTTACGGATAAAAGCATGGATTTCTTGTGCTTGTGCAGAGCTTGCTGTAACACCAGTACCTATTGCCCAAACCGGCTCATAAGCAATTACCAATTTACCAAAATCTGCCTCGCTTAAATGAAACGTTCCTTCGGCTAACTGAGATTTTACGACATCAAAATAAGTCCCGCCTTCTCTTTCAGTCAAAGTTTCTCCAATACAGAAAATCGGCTTTAAACCGTTTGCTAAAGCAATATCCGTTTTCTTTGCCAGCAAAGCATTGTCTTCTCCAAAATACTGTCTGCGTTCCGAATGGCCTAAAATAACATACTCCACACCAACAGAGCTTAACATCGAAGCAGAAATTTCGCCAGTATAAGCACCTGACTCTTCTTGATGTGCATTCTGCGCACCCACGCTAACCTGTTGGTGACCGTTTGCCAAAGCAGCTAAACTATGTAAATGAATATATGGTGCGCAAACAACAACTTGTTGGTTTCCCCTCACTTCGTCTTTTACCATGTTTACCACCTCAGAAAAAAGAGATAATCCGTCAGTGTAATTCTTATTCATTTTCCAGTTTCCTGCAACAATTTTCTTTCTCATAATTTAAAATCTCCTGTGTTGTATTGTATTATTAAATATGTCAATTAAGATATTTCGTTCTATTTCGCTAAACATCATTCCTCGGCGTTCAAATACTTTGGTTACGGTTTCAAACATTTTTTTGATACTGTAAACTTCAAACCCATGTGCGCCACCCCAAGCAAAATCAGCAACATAATTTCTTGGGAAACCGGCACCAAAAACATTTGCGCCAACACCTACCACAGTACCCGTATTAAACATCGTATTTATACCGCACTTTGCATGATCTGCCATAATTAACCCACAAAACTGCAGACCGGTTTTACGGAAACGTTGCTTGGTATAATCCCAAAGTTTCACCTCTGCATAGTTGTTTTTAAGGTTTGAATTGTTGGTATCTGCACCAATATTACACCACTCTCCTAACACCGAATTACCCAAGTAGCCTTCGTGACCTTTTGCAGAATTACCCCAAATCACGGCGTTGTTAATCTCGCCACCAACTCTCGAATTTGGGCCTATGGTGGTTGCACCATATATTTTGGTTCCCATTTTAATCTGAGAATCGTTACATAAAGCAAGTCCTCCTCTAATATGAGACCCCTCCCAAACCTGGCTGTTTTTACCTAAATAAATAGGTCCGCTTTTGGTATTAAAAGTACTGCATTCGGCTACCACTCCTTCTTCCACAAAAATATCGTCGCCAATTACTGTATTTGTTTCGCTGAGCTTTTGAGACACTCTTCCTTTCGTTAAAACATCAAAATCCGCTCGCATTGCATCAGCATTATACTTAAACAAATCTTCCGGAAAGGTTACTTTCAGAAAAAGCTCATCATAGGCTATACTTTTAAATTCGCTTAAATTAGCCCAATCAATTCCTGATTTTTTTGTTTTTACCGCTATACAAACATCGTCTGCAATTAATGATTCTTCGGCTTTCAAAGCATCAATTGCTTTTAGCAATTCAGCATCCGGGCAAACCGAACCATTTATAAAAAGGTTGTTGTTTGTAGCTTTAAAAGGGAATTTTTTTTGTAGATAAGGTTGGGTTTGGTAGAAACCTGCTGTTTTAAAATAGAAGAGCCATTTCTCGGAAATCTTCATTATTCCAATTCGTAAATCGGCAACCGGACGGGTATAAGTCAGTGGAAGTAAAGATTCACGAGATTGATCATCGAAAAAAATGATTGTCATAGTGCAAAAAAACAAAAAAAGTCCCAACTTTCAAGAAGGGACTTAATATATTGTTAATCTTTTTTTAAGATTATTTCTTAGCGTAACGCGTTTTGAATTTATCAATACGTCCTGCTGTATCTACCAATTTCATTTTACCAGTGTAAAAAGGGTGTGAAGTATGAGATATCTCTAGTTTTACTAAAGGATACTCATTTCCGTCTTCCCATTTAACAGTTTCGTTTGTGTTGATACAAGATTTAGTGATAAAAGAATACTCGTTAGACATATCTTTAAAAACAACTAATCTATAGTTCGATGGATGCAAATCTTTTTTCATGCTATTTCTTAATTCTGTACCTAATTTTTAGGAGGTGCAAATATATTGATTTTTTATTGAGTTTAGCAAACAACAAATCAAAATTATTAAAATCATCTTAAAAACCAGCTTTACTCAAAAACAATCCCCGCAATTAAAATGCATAACACAGATTAATTTCAAGTTTTGTTTTCCAAAAAAAATCATGTTTAGCCAAGGGTTTGTCCTAACAACGTAATACATCACCTTAAACATCTCAAAATTGCATTTTAATGACCAATTCCCAAAGCTCTACGCAACATATACTATAGTGCTGAAAAACTTTTTCTTACATTTGCCTTGTATTAAAATCAAATCTAAATAAGATGTTAAAAACTCCTATATATTTAGACAACAATGCGACTACTCCGTTAGACCCAAGAGTGCTGGAAGCAATGTTGCCTTACTTTACAGAAAAATTTGGAAACGCCGCAAGTAGAAACCATCCATTTGGCTGGGCTGCAGAAGAAGGTGTAGATTATGCTCGCGAACAAGTAGCGAAATTAATAGGCGCATCAGAAAAAGAAATCATCTTTACATCTGGTGCTACCGAGTCTGACAACTTGGCTATCAAAGGTGTTTATGAAATGTACAAAGAAAAAGGTAACCATATCATAACCTTAACTACCGAGCATAAAGCCGTTTTAGATGCCTGTAAACATTTAGAAAAACTAGGTGCAAACATCACTTATTTAGATGTAGAATCTGACGGTTTAGTTGACTTAAACAAACTAGAGGCAGCATTTACCGACCAAACTATTTTGGTTGCAATGATGTATGCAAACAATGAAATTGGTGTAATACAGCCAGTTAAACAAATTGCAGCTTTAGCACATAAACACGGCGCTTTATATTTTACAGATGCTGTACAAGCGGTTGGTAAAATTCCGGTTAACGTAATTGAAGACGGTATAGATCTGTTGGCACTTTCTGCACATAAAATGTACGGACCAAAAGGTGTTGGCGCTTTATATGTGAGAAGAAAAAATCCAAGAGTTAAAGTTACATCACAAATGGATGGCGGTGGTCATGAGCGTGGAATGCGTTCTGGCACATTAAACGTTCCGGGTATTGTAGGTTTGGGTAAAGCTTGCGAACTTGCGTATAACGAAATGGAAGAAGAAGCTAAAAGATTATCAGCTTTACGCGATAAACTAGAAAGTGGCTTAACTGTTTTAGAAGAGTCGTACGTAAACGGAAACGTTGAGTACAGGTTGCCACATACTGCAAATATTTCTTTTAAATATGTTGAAGGTGAAGGTTTGATGATGGCAATGAAAGACATGGCTGTTTCTTCTGGTTCAGCTTGTACTTCGGCTTCTTTAGAACCATCTTACGTTTTAAAAAGTTTAGGTTTATCTGACGATTTGGCGCATTCATCAATTCGTTTTGGTTTAGGCCGATTTACAACCGAAGAAGAAGTAGATTTCGCGATAGAAAACACTTTAAAGGCGGTTAATCACTTACGAGAACTTTCTCCATTATGGGAAATGTTTAAAGAAGGCATAGATCTTGACTCTATTGAGTGGGCAGCACATTAAAATCAAAGCAAAAAGTTAAAAGTCTAAAGTAAAAATTAAATAATATTTAGGCATATAATAATTAAAATTATAAAGACATGGCATATTCAGATAAAGTAATTGATCATTACAGCAACCCAAGAAACGTGGGTACGCTTGACAAATCTAAATCAAGTGTTGGTACTGGTTTAGTTGGTGCACCAGAATGTGGTGACGTAATGCGTTTACAAATTGAGGTTGATGAAAACCACATGATCACAGATGCGAAATTTAAAACTTTTGGTTGTGGTTCTGCAATTGCATCTTCTTCTTTAGCTACAGAGTGGTTAAAAGGAAAAAGTATTGACGAAGCTTTAACTATCGACAATATGGATATCGTTGAAGAACTAGCTTTGCCACCAGTAAAAATTCACTGTTCTGTTTTGGCAGAAGACGCAATTAAATCAGCAATCAATGATTACCGCGTTAAAAACGGAATGGAAGCAATTGAGTTAGAGAAATCACATCATTAAATTAGAGTAGCAAGAAGTAAGTAGCAAGACTTAAGACGATTTCTGTCGTGTTTCAGTCTTTTTACTTTACACTTTTTACTTTATACTTTAAAACATGGTAACAATAACAGATAAAGCAAAAATCAAGATAGAAGAGCTGATTAGAGACACGGGATTGGATGAATCTTATTTCCTGCGTGTTTCTGTAAAAGGAGGTGGATGTTCTGGTTTATCCTATAACATGGATTTCGATAATGAAAGCCAAAAAGGAGACCAAGAATTCGAGGATAAAGGAATGAAGATTGTTTTAGACATGAAATCTTTTCTTTACCTAGCAGGTACCGAGCTTGACTTTTCTGATGGATTAAACGGAAAAGGATTTAACTTTGTAAATCCAAACGCATCCCGTACTTGTGGGTGTGGCGAAAGTTTTTCTGTATAAAAGCATTCTAAATATTTTTAACAAAAGGGCGTCTTTTTAAGATGCCCTTTTGTATTTTTATATAAATAGTCTAATATTGCTCGTTATAAAGCCAAAAGCTCTTTTAAGATGAATAATATTTCTACATTAAATACAGTTCCACAACTATTAAGAAACGTTGTCCAAACTATCCATTCGGAAGAAGACACTTTTTTAATCAGTAAAGAAAAAGAGACTTGGGAAGAAATCTCATTTAAAACCACACTGGAAAAGGCTGACGCAATTAGTGCCTATTTTTTAGAAATGGGAATAAACAAAGGCGACAGAATTGGCTTCATTATAGAAAACTGCCCCGAATATGTATTTTACGACCAAGGACTACAACAAATTGGCGCAATAAATACATCCATATACCCTACCCTTTCCGAAACCGAAATTGAATATATTTTATTGGATTCGGGAGCTAAAACTATTTTAGTAGGTAGTCCATTTTTACTAAAAAAAATCTTAAAAATCGCTAATCATTGCCCAGAGTTAGTTAGGATAATCCCCATTTTTAACGACCATGCAAAAATTACCGAAAAAATAAACGTGAATGCGGGCATTATTAGTTTGGATAATGTGATTAGCGAAGGTAAAAGTGCTTTACCTAAACACGTAACAGAAATCGACAAACGTCGCTCGCAAATTCAACCGTCTGATATATCAGGCTTAATATACACCTCTGGTACTACGGGCACTCCAAAAGGCGTAATGCTTACCCATTCTAACTTTGTAGAAAACGTAAAAGTGTGTTTGCAACAGATTCCGGTTATCGATAATAATGAAACGTTTTTATCTTTTTTACCCCTCTCCCACGTTTTTGAACGCACCGCAACTTACCACGTATGCTGTGCAATGGGCTGTAAAATTGCATTTGCACAAAGTTTAGAACTATTGGCAAAAAACATGGGCGAAGTAAAGCCTACGGTAATGTCATGCGTTCCCCGTTTATTGGAAAAAATCCACGACAAAGCAATCAAGAGCGGTACTGCGGCAGGAGGAACAAAAGCCAAGATCTTTATTTGGGCCTTAGAAAGCGGAAAAAAATATCGCGAAATAAAAGAAGCTGGTAAAACGCCTGGTATCTTGACATCTATCCAACACGGTATTGCAGAAAAGCTGGTTTTTAGCAAAATAAAAGAAAAAACAGGTGGAAGATTAAAGTTTATGATTTCTGGAGGTGCCGCCCTTCCTAAAAATGTCGGCGAGTTTTTCGGCGATTTAGGTATTAAAATATTAGAAGGTTTTGGCTTAACAGAAACGTCTCCGGTAATGTCGGTTACGGAATATCATCGTCAGGTTTACGGAACAGTTGGTCGCGTAATTCCGGGGATTGAAGTTGGAATACAAGACGTGGAGACTAAAAAATTCATCAACATACAAACGCATGAAACTTTCAACGAAGAGTTTGTTTGTGAGGAAGGAGAAATTTGTGTTAGAGGGCATTGCGTAATGAAGGGCTATTGGAATAAGCCAGAAGAAACCGCGGAAATAATTGATGAAGATGGCTGGTTCCATACCGGAGATGTTGGAAGGTTTTTTAAAGGAAATTTGCAGATTACCGATAGGATCAAAAACATGTTGGTGAACGCTTTTGGAAAAAACATTTACCCCACACCGGTAGAGAGCACTTATTTAAAGAGCCCGAAAATTGAAAGTGTATTTTTAATTGGCGACAAAAGAGAATACGTTACGGCTATTATTACGCCAAGCAGGGAAACTTTACAAGAAACATTCAAATTAGAAGATTCGTTCTTCGACCAGTCCGATTTGTTTATAGATGACGACAATATTGTAAAGTGGTTTGCCGAAGATTTAAAAAAACTATCACCGGAATTGGCGAAATTCGAACGTATCAAAAACTTTATTGTAAAAAGAAATCCGTTTAGTATTGAGGAAGGTGATATTACGCCTACTATGAAACCAAAGCGTAAAGTAATTGAGAAAAAATACATCGAATATATTGACCATATGTATAATGCAGAAGTTAGTGTAGAATAAATTCCGATTTAAACTGGTTCTTTTGTTTCAAAACAGGATATTTGCAAAAAAATCAAAATGTTACCTGCAAATAAACAAAGAGCTTTTATAGGTTTAATTTTCTTTTCAATTGGGGTAAGTTTTGCAAGCTGGGCATCTCGCATTCCAGATATTAAAGCAAATTTCCAATTGAACGATGCCGAATTAGGCTCATTATTGATTCTGATGCCCATCAGTTCATTAATTAGCTTGCCTTTCTCTGGATGGTTGGTTTCAAAATTCAACAGCCGTAAACCGCTGATTATCTCGATTTTTTTAAATGCCTGTTCTTTAATGCTCATCGGAAATTCAAGCTCTATCGTGGTGCTATCCATTGGTATTTCTTTATTTTCTTTTACTACCAGAACGTTAAATCTTTCTTTAAACACACAAGGCGTACATTTACAGAAGCTATTCCCGAAAAACATTTTAGGAACTTTTCACGGGTTATGGAGCGCAGGGGGGATTTTAGGAGCAGCCTTAACAACCCTGCTATTAAATTACCAGATTAGCATCCAATTTCATTTAATCATCGTTGCAGTAATAGTTATTCTCGCCTGTGGCAGTGCTTATCCGTTTTTGATTAAAAATGACAAACCCAAGTCTGGCAATAAGATTATCATCGGAAAACCTGATCCTTTTATTTTTATGTTGGGTTTAATTGCTTTTTGTGCGGCAGTGTGCGAAGGTGGCATGTTTGATTGGAGTGGCATTTATTTTAAGGAGGTGATAAAAACACCGATTTTCACTTATGGTTACCTCACTTTTATGACTTTTATGGCCGCGTTCCGTTTTCTATCCGGACCAATTATAGCCAAAATTGGAATGCGACGAAATTATGTAATGAGTGCCTTTAGCATATCTACAGGTATTCTTTTAGCAACAGCATTCCCAAATATATGGTGTGGCTTAATCGGCTTTGCACTTGTTGGCATGGGTACTGCGTCTATTATACCCATGACTTATGCTTTAGCAGGGAAATCCGATAAATATTCTACTGGAATGGCATTATCAATTATTACAACCTATACCATTTCTGGGATGTTAATTGGTCCACCTATCATCGGTTATATCTCGCATGCATTTAGTTTACGAATCTCTTTTCTTCTTTTTGCGGTAGCCGGATTTATGATTCTCCCAATTTCGCATCTGCTCTTCAAAAAATTTATCGACAACCAAGAAAATAATTAGTACTTTTTACCAGCAAAACAGCATTACGAGATGGAACCAAACAAAACCTTACCGATATTAAGTAGCACAGAAATAAGAGTGTTAGGTGCTTTAATGGAAAAAAGCAAGACCACACCAGATTATTACCCAATGACATTGAACGGTTTAACGGCAGCGTGTAACCAAAAAAGTTCTAGAAAACCGGTAGTGGAGTATGATGAGGAGACTGTGGTATTGGCTTTAGATAGCTTAAAAAAGAAAGGCTTGACTTCTACAGCAACGGGCGGAAGTAGCCGAGCCACCAAATACAAACATAATTTTGCAATTGTATACCCTGTTGTACCTTCGCAAGTTGCGGTAATGGCTTTACTATTTTTACGTGGAGCATTAACACCAGGTGAAATTAACAGCAACTCGGGTAGGTTATATGAATTTGATAGTTTAGACGATGTACAGGAAGTTTTAGAACAATTATCTAGCGATGAAACACCTTTTATTGTACAAATACCAAAAAGAGCGGGACAAAAAGAAGCTCGATACGTTCATTTATTTGCTGGCGAACCAGATTTAAATTACGAGGACGAGGCTGTAGCTGAACCAGCTAGAAAATCGGTTGGTGAACTTGAAGCCAGAATAGCTACGCTTGAAGAAAACTACGCCCAGCTAAAAACTGATTTTGATAAATTGATGAAGGAGTGGATAGGGTAATTATGGGTATATAAAAGCTTTTACTAAGAACATTAAGCCAAAACGAAGAAAGTTTTTTATAAATTTGAATAACGAAAATAAAAATGTTATGGATATTCAAACCAGAAAAATAGAATTCATCCAAGAGTTTCTTAAAATCCAGAACGAAGAGTTATTAATTCGCTTGGAAAAGCTTTTACATGCCAATAAATCAACCAAAAATACTGATTTAAGACCAATGACTATTGATGAATTCAATGAAAGAATTGACAAATCAATGGACGATTCCAAAAACAATAGACTAACAACATCAAGTGATCTAATTTCGGAAATCGAAAAATGGGGTTAAAAGTATATTGGACAGATTTTTCTAAAAATGCGCTGAAAAACATATTTGATTATCACCACGAAAAAGTAAACCTAAAAATAGCTCAGCAAATCACCAAAAAAATCATTGGAAAAGCAGAAAGTTTAAGTGGTTTTCCTAAAATGGGGGCAATGGAAGAGCTTTTGAATGACAGGCCTCAAAACTTCAGGTATGTTATAAACACAAACTATAAAATCATCTATTGGATTAATCATGATAAAAATAGAATTTAAGTCTTAGATGTATTTGACACCAGACAAAATCCGGAGAAAATAACCAGAAACAAATAGGTTGATTAACTACTAAATCTCGCAGAATCCTAACGAGTGCCATCCGTATTCACAAATGAAACCCAATAAAATTGGCATCAATTTGGTTCCGAACGCAAAAACAATATTCAACCAATTATACGTTTAAGCCTATATGCTTTTCAGATCCAGATTAAATTTCCTTTCTTTTTTAGCGATCATGTCTGTCCTTTTAGCGTCCTGCTCATCGGTTTATATGCCCAACGTACCTAATAGTCCGATGTTGAGTGCGAAAAACGAGATTCATGCAGCGGGGCACCTTTCATTAAAAGGGAATTTAAGTTTCAATACTGCTTATGCAGTTTCTGACCATGTGGGCGTTTTGTTCAACGGATCTTTTATTGATCAATCTAAACGACGGAAAGACTTTAGTCAGGATTTAGTTGAAGCGGGTGCGGGCTACTACACCACATTTGGGCGAGAAAATAATCGGATTTTAGAAATTTACGGTGGGTTAGGAACAGGCTCAACACAACGCATTTACCGCACTTTTGAAGACGATGGAAGCATCACTACAGATTTACAAAAGGTAAAATTCAACAAAGCCTTTGTACAGGTAAGTTACAGCACCAAAGAAAAAAATTCTGTTACGCTGTTCTCTAAAAAGTTTCCGCTTAATTACGGAACCATCTTTAGAATTAGTCATGTAAGCATGAGCAAGTTTGATAGAAACAATATAGCGCAACCTTTAGAGGATAATATTTTTATAGAACCGGTGTTTTTTACTCGTTTAAAACTAAACGAGAACTTTCAGTTGCAATACACTACTGGGAGTAATTTCGGTTTGAAAAACAGAGATTTTATGACTGCAGGCAGTTCTGTTTTTACGCTGGGCGTGATTGTTAATTTGGGTGGAACTAAGGTCTTCTAGTTGTATATTTAACCGCATTTCACAGAGAGGACGGAGGCTGAGAGGGCTTTTTTGTCAATCTGAGCGGAGCTGAAGATTAACCACAGAGGGCATAAAGGTCACAGAGCTGGGTTTATTAGTTTTTTATCACTATTGCAGATAATCCTTCTCCTTACTGAATTTCATACCTGACGAAAAAAATTGCGTTAACGATATGAGCGGATACCGGCTTGTGGCTAAGGCCTGTGCAGTATGAGCGGTTAGCGTGTTAAAACGCCCAAATGATGTTTTCCTACCCCCCCCTCCCTCCTTTTTACAAAATCACAAAAAGCAAAAAGCTTAAAAAATTTAAATAAAGATATAAAAGCTTAAATTTGCGCAGAATTTAAAATTTTATGAGCGCACTTTCAGAACAGGAAATACAAAGACGCGAGTCTTTAAACGAACTAAGAAGATTAGGAATTGACCCTTACCCAGCAGAGACATACGATATTAATGCCAACGCCAAGGATATTTTAGCCAATTACGAAAGAGAGAAAACTGCTTATAAAAATATTAGTATTGCCGGCCGTATAATGACCCGTAGAATTATGGGGAACGCATCTTTTGTGGAGATACAGGATGCTACAGGCCGTTTGCAGGTTTATATCAGACGTGATGATATTTGCCCTGATGAGGACAAAACTTTATACAACACGGTATTTAAAAAGCTATTGGATATCGGCGATTTTATTGGTGTTAAGGGTTATGTTTTTACGACCCAAACCGGTGAAATATCTTTACACGCTACAGAAATCAAGGTGCTTTCTAAATCGTTAAAGCCTTTGCCTATTGTTAAACGTGATGAAGAAGGCAATATTTTTGATGGTTTTACCGACCCAGAGATGCGTTATAGAATGCGCTATGTAGATTTAACGGTAAATCCGGAATATAAGGAGATTTTTAAAACCCGCTCTAAGGTAATTAGCACCATGCGTAATTATTTTGATAACCAGGGTTGGATGGAAGTTGAAACACCAATTTTACAAGCGGTACACGGTGGTGCGGCTGCAAGGCCTTTCAACACGCATCATAACACGTTAGACATGCCCTTATTTTTGCGTATTGCTAACGAGCTTTACTTAAAAAGACTGATTGTTGCAGGGTTTGATGGTGTTTATGAGTTTGGTAAAATGTTCCGTAACGAAGGTATGGACCGTACCCATAACCCGGAGTTTACAGCTATGGAAATTTACGTTGCCTATAAAGATTATATATGGATGATGGCAATGGTGGAAGAATGTTTGGAGAAAGTTGCCATTGCTGCAACCGGACATACTGCGGTAAAAGTAGGCGAACATACCATAGATTTCGCTGGTCCGTACGAGAAACTATCCATGTATGATTCTATTTTGAAATATACTGGCGTTGATGTTTCGGAAATGGACGAAGAGGGCTTAAGAGCTACTTGTACCAGCATGAAAATACAGGTTGACGCAAGTATGGGGAAAGGAAAGTTGGTAGATGCGATTTTTGGCGAAAAAGTAGAACATGAACTGATTCAGCCGACATATATTACCGACTACCCTATCGAGATGACTCCCTTAGCTAAAAAACACCGTAACAAAGAAGGTTTGGTTGAACGTTTTGAGCTTTTTGTGAACGGCAAAGAAATTGCGAATGCTTACTCTGAGCTGAACGATGCGATTGACCAAAAAGGACGTTTTGAAGATCAGCTAAAATTAGCGGCCCGTGGCGATGACGAAGCTATGGCGATGGATGATGATTTTATTAGAGCTTTAGAATACGGAATGCCTCCAACATCTGGTTTAGGGATTGGTATCGACCGATTGGTGATGATGATGACTAACCAACAGAGCATTCAGGAAGTATTGTTTTTCCCTCAGATGAGAGCGGAGAAAAAAGCGAAGGTTTACAGCGATGATGACTTTGTTGCATTGGGCATCCCGGTCGAGTGGGTACAAGTACTGCGTAAAATGAATATAAATACGCCAGAAGATTTAAAAACAGCAAACCCTAATAAAGTATTTAATGATCTAGGTGGAATGCGTAAAAAAATGAAACTGGAAATCAGCATGCCTCAAAAAGAGGAAGTGATGGCTTGGTTTGGGTAGGTGGTTCGTTTGTTAGGTGGTTAGGTTTGACTTGCACTGAAACATACCTGTCCTTGGCGTTAGTGGACTCCTTTTTAAGGATTCATAAATGGATTAAAGTCTCTGACTCTTTTAAAACGCAGGATTGTTTTCAACAAATCATGCTGGAACATACGACTAATTAAAAATCAAAACGGTTGAATACAAAACAAAAAAACCTGATTGAATGAATCAGGTTTTTTTATGATTAACTAATTTCCTTACGAAAACTATCCTTTATCGTTCTTTCTTAAATACTCCAAAATCTGACGAGTTTCGTCATCAGAAACGTTTTGACCAACCATCTGAATCAAATGCTCTTCAAATAAAGCTTTCGCAATCGGATCTTTTTTGGTCATTTCTTCTGGGTTGGTTATCATATTCATAATCCACTCTGGCGTACGTAGGTTAGTGATATTTTTTAAACCTGGACCAACTAATTTTTCGCCAGTTAATTTATGGCAAGGCGTACATTTAGTTTCAAAAATTGCCTGCCCTTTAGCCGCCATTGCATCATCAATAGTTGCAGGCACATCTACACTTGTAAATTTACCAACACCTTTACTATCACTTTTAGCATTAGGGTCAACAGCCTCTTCTGCAGGTTCATCAGCAGATTGTGTAGTTGCATCTGTATTTTCGGTGCTATTTTCGCTACCGCCACAGGCACTTAAAAAAGCAACAGCTCCACAAAAACTAAATACAGCAATTAACATTTTAATCTTTCTCATATTGTTTTGTTTTAATTGAATTTTTAGATAAACTGACAAGAATCTATATTGTCATCTTCATGTCACAAATATAATGCCTTCTTTTTAGCTTTTAGCTAAAAAGCAAAACAATTATCGTGTGAATTTTCTTTTGGCCTGGTTTGGCTTAGAGTCTATTTAAAATCACATTAATCCTCGTAAACCTTAAGCCTATTTTTTAACGCTTGATTTTCCGACTGCAAATCATCGACTTGATCCAACAAATTAAAAATTGCCCCAATTCCCGGTAAATTAATCTGCAAGTCTTGGTGTAAACGTAATATTTTCTCTAACCGAACCAAAACCGATGAATCTATATAAGGTTTCTTTTCCTGGTAAGCAATCTCCAATAAATCATTTTCATTCAATTCTTGGATAAAGTCCATTTCAACCTTATAATAGGTGCAAATTGTTAAAAGCGATATATAGTTTTCTTTATCCATCATTTCTAAGTTTAGCAAGTTGTTGAACCAGTTCTTTTTCCGCCTCGGATAGGTTCTTTGGCAAAACAAGTTGGTAGGTAATCACCAGATCGCCAAATACACCTTCCTTTTTATAAACCGGAAAACCTTTTCCTTTCAATTTAACCTTTGTACCGTTTTCCGTTTCTGGGGCAACTTTTAGTTTCACCTTTCCGTTAAAAGTATCTACCGTAATATCTCCACCAAGCATCGCTGTATAAATATCCAAATCAGCGGTAGCTAATAAATTATTACCGTCTCTTTTAAAAGGCGTAGTATTTTTAATGGAGAATTTGATATGTAAATCGCCATTTGTACCACCATTTGCACCTTGTCCGCCGTACCCTCCTATTTTAATCACCTGCCCGTCTGCAACGCCAGCCGGTATGGTTAACCTAATATTTTTGCCGTTAACGGTAAGCGTTCGTTTGTGGGTTTCGTAAACATCTTTCAAATCCAGTTCCAGCTCCGCGTTAAAATCCTGCCCTCTAAATCTCGATTGCCTACTGCCACCTGCAGGTCTTGCACCACCAAACATAGAACCAAAAAAATCAGAAAAATCACCGCCCTCAAAATCGCCACCCTGGTACGTGTTCTGGCTTTGCGACCGGGCCCGTCCTTGACTTTGTTGTTGCCTTTCTGCCTGTTCAAACTGTTCGGCATGTTTCCAATCCTTACCGTACTTATCATATTTCTTACGATTTTCGGGCTTGCTCAGTACTTCATTGGCCTCATTAATTTCCTTGAATTTCTTCTCTGCTTCCTTGTTATTTGGGTTTATATCAGGATGATATTTGCGGGCCATTTTTCGGTAAGCCTTTTTAACATCAGCTTCCGACGCACTTTTATCAATACCTAACACACTGTAATAGTCAATAAAATCCATTTAAATATTGGTTAAAAATGTTTAAGCAAATAAACGCATTATAGCTTGATGCCCAATATTTATACCAGAATAAATGTTCGAATATTAGTTTAGGCGTTCCCTGTAAACAAAACAGGTCGGTAGCTTTTGTACGCCGTTTTGGTTTTTTACACGCTCAAGCCCAGCTAAAAAAACTTACGCCAGCCCCCTAACGCAAAAAAAAATAGATTAGTCAAAAATTCCATTTAAAATATTGACAAGATTTATCCCCTTGCATTTCTACACAAAGCAAGTATGCGGTAGGGTCTTAAATAAATTATGGCACTGCACCTTTTAATCAACAAGAAAAATTATTATTTTTATTAAAATTGGACACTATGGATTTTGAGGCTAAATTAATTCGACACAATAACAAAAACAGAATAGCTGTTTGGTACCCGAATATCCCAGCCTTGATTGCCCGTTTCAGAAAACTAACGGATGCTAAATGGAGTTCTACACTAAAAGTTTGGCATTTGCCAGATACAAGCGAAAACAGAGAGCGTTTTGAGTTGCCAAGCGATAAAGGAAAAGGGGTACCTTTTATGGATAAAATATCACAAATAGAACAGTTCAAAAAACATTTAGCCACCAAAAGATATAGCCCTAACACCGTTAAAACTTATAGCGACGCCTTGCAGACTTTTTTATTTTATTATAATGCTAAAGACGTTCGGGATATTGATAATCAGGATGTTGTTTCATTTTACAACGATTATATTTTAGAGAAAAATCTGTCGTCATCTTTCCAAAACCAAGTGGTAAATGCAATTAAGCTTTATTTTAGAACAATACGAGAGACGGCTATTAATGTTGACAAAATATACCGTCCTAAAAGAGATAAACTTTTGCCGAATGTGTTAAGCAAAGAAGAAATCAAAAAGATCTTAAATGCTCACACCAATATCAAACATAAAGCTATGTTGTGTATGATTTATAGTTGCGGACTTCGGCGTAGCGAACTATTAAGGTTAAAACCCAACGACATAGACTCAAAAAGGAATCTAGTGATAATTCGGCAGGCGAAAGGCAGAAAAGACAGAATTGCGCCATTATCACCTGCGATATTGGGAATTCTTAGGGAGTATTACAAAGTGCACAAACCTTTAAGCTGGTTATTTGAAGGACAATATCCAGATACTGTTTACGATGAGCGCAGTTTGGGAAATGTTTTAAAACAAGCTTTACAAAAAACAGGAATTAAAAAACCAGTTACTTTACATTGGCTAAGACACAGCTATGCGACACACTTATTGGAAAGCGGGACAGATTTACGATACATTCAAGAAATTTTAGGACATAAGAGCAGTCGCACTACAGAAATTTATACTCACGTAAGTACAAAAAGTTTACAAAATGTAAAAAGTCCGTTCGATGATCTGTAAAATTGATATCTTTAGAAGATATATGCAAGAGAGCTGCACATATACAACACAATTTGTATGTATATGTCTCACTGAGCTGCACATATATGTAAGTTAGCGGTAATGCCCAATCAAGACCAACACAATAATGAAACATTTGACAAAAACTAACTTATTTGCCATTTGACAAATTCTATAAAAAAGACACTATGTAACTTGCGACAATGGAAAATCTGATAAATTATTTACTTCAATTTGGACAACTTAATCAACAACAAATTGACCTAATTAAAAGCAAGGCGAAAGAAATTGAACTTAAAAAAGAAGATTATTTTTCAGAAGCGGGAAAAATTGCCAGACAAGTTGCATTCGTTGACGATGGAATTTTACGAGTTTGCTATTACAATAATAAAGGCGAAGAAATTACAAGGTATTTTATAGACGAAAATAATTTTGCTGTTGACCTAAATAGTTTTTCTTACCAAATTCCATCTTCTGAATATGTGCAGGCTGTTAAAGATTGCAAACTTTTAGTTTTTTCGGCAGACGCTTTAAAAGACTTATCAGTTACAATCGTTGCCTGGAACAGCATAATTAACGCAATAACGGCAAAATCATTAATTGAAAAAGTAAATAGGATTAGTCCAATGCTTGCAGAAGATGCTAAATCTCGTTACATCAGTTTCCTTGAAAAGTTTCCTCAACTTGCTAATAGAATACCGCTATCATTATTGGCTTCATATTTAGGAATAACACAATCATCATTAAGCAGAATAAGAAAAAATATTAGGTGATTCACTTTTTGTCATTTGGCAAATGTTGTCAAAAATTATGTTGCGAATTTTGCATTATAATTTAAACTGAAAATACAATGATAACATTCTTAATGACAATCGCAATCACAATCGGCATCACGGGTATAGCCTTTGCACAAAGCAATAAAAAAATTCCACAGGCAAAAATCGTAATGACAATTAACGCACCTATTGACAGTGCTTTTAATTACATTGTTCCTGTTAAGTTATCACACATTTTTAAAAAACACAAAAATCTGCCTGCAATTATAAAAACAGATGAAAAAGAAAAGTGGTTTAAAGCAGGATTGACAAGAACGGTTTACTTTGAAGATGGTTCAACCTCAAAAGAAACACTTTTATCAGTTGTTCCTCATACTTCATTTTCATACAGAATTGAAGATTTTACTTCTCAACTTCGCTTTTTAGCAAAGAGAATCGAAGGTAATTGGATATTTACCGACCTTGGTAATGGACAGACCAAAATTGAGTGGACTTATAAAATAGTTCCGAAAAACTTTATTGCCCGTGGACTTATTAATTTAGTTTTACTCAAAAATGTTAAAGCCTTATTGACAAACGCATTGATAATTCTAAAAACCGACTTGGAAACAGCGGACGGAATAAAGGGTAGCAGATAAAAAAAATCCGCGTAATGGTGGTAACGCGTGGTAACAGGAGGATAAAAAGAAAAAGTCAGAGAAAAAATGAACTATAACGATACAACGCGACTTTCAAGACTTACTGCAATCCTAACGCAATTGCAAACGAAAAGGCTTATTACTTCAAGAAGTCTTGCTGAAAAATTTGGAGTAAGTACTCGGACTATTTACGGGGACATCAAAGCATTAGAAAAGGCTGGAGTTCCTGTTATTACTGCAGACGGAAAAGGATATTCGTTAATGGAAGGATATAAAATACCACCGATAATGTTTTCTGAAAGCGAGGCAAATGCTTTAATTACAGTTGAACAATTGGTACTAAAAAACACAGACAGTTCACTTATTAAGGAATATACTGAAGCAATAAATAAGGTAAAAGCAGTTTTATTGTATTCAACCAAGCAAAAGCTTGAATTGTTATCAAAAAGAATTGCTATTAGTCCAGCCATTTCAGACATAAATACAAGTAATTCATTAGCATTAATTCAAAATGCGTTGACCGACTTTAAAGTTTTGAATTTGACTTATCATTCAGCGCATAAAAATGAAAAGACAGAAAGGAAAATAGAGCCTTTTGCGTTGTATTATAGTCTACAAGAAAGTTGGACACTCATTGCTTATTGCCAATTAAGAAAGGATTACAGAATGTTTCGTTTGGATAAGATTCTGAAAATTAAAGAAAGTGAATTAAATTTCATTCCTCATAAACTGACACTTCAAGAATATTTAACCGAAAAAGAAAAGAATTTTAAAACCCCTGACACACTGTTGTCAAAACAGCAAATTACTTTTGCCACTTAATCTTAAAATTATAACGAAATGAATTTACAATCAGTACGCATTATTACGGCCAACATCAACGGATTAGTAAAATTTTATGAGCAAGTAACAGGAATGTCTTTGGTACAATATACACCAGACTTTGCCGAACTAAAAACACCGACTGCAACATTAGCAATTGGAAGCACCAAAACGCTACAATTTTTTGGTGGAGACGAAGTGGCAAAGCCAGCCCAAAACCATAGTGTTATAATAGAATTCAAAGTTGATGACGTAGATAAAGACTATGAAAGGTTAACGGACTATCTTCAAAATAGCATAGTTCAAAAACCTACAATAATGCCTTGGGGAAATAAATCTCTATTATTTCGTGACCCTGATGGAAATCTCGTAAACTTATTCACACCAATTGCACCAGAGGCAATGGCGAGGTTTAAAGATGGAAAATAAGCACTACCGCTAACATCAGTTTGGCAAAATGGCGGGTTCAGTAGTAATTCAAGTTCAGTTTTTCAATTGAACATTTGTGATAAATTGAACATTTGTACTTCTAATTCCGCCACTTCGCCAAGCTGAAAACCGTTAGCGGTCAGGCTATGACAGACCTCTACAAAAAGAACAATCATATAATGAACGATAGCAATTTACCTTGGACAGAAGATAAACATAAAATTACGGAAGCGTATTTTGAGGCTATTAACAAAAATAATCTTGAACTTTTTAGAATTATTAAAATTCATTTAAAAGAGTTAGATGGAGTTCTCCCAATTCTTGAATTTATCATTGAACGGCTAGAAACAGTTGCAACTTTAACGGTTGACAACAGAATTTGGGATGCTGAAATAGTACTTAGGTCAGCAATTGAAACATTTGTGAAGTATGTTTTTATTACTACGGCTGACGAAGATGAACGAAAAATAAGATTAGATGAATTTTGGAATTTATTGGCAGAAGTGAATTCTTTGAAACAATCTGAGCAAGCAAAAAAGAACCTAAAGCATCTTGGCGGACTTGAAACACATAATTTGGCATATTCACCGATGGTATTGCCAGAAGAGATAGAAGCGGAATTACGAACGAAATGGATAAAGGCAGAAAGACAGAAGCTTGAACAAAAATGGTCTTTCACAGAAATAGTGAATTCTTTATCTAGGAATTATCGTGGGAAACCGATGGAAATATTTATTACAATAACTCACGGATACAGGATGAGTAGCCACGTTACACACGGAGACGAGACAGGAATTTTAATAATTAGAGAAAGAAATAGTAGACCTTTTGAAGATAGAGAATTAGCTTATTTCACTCACTATTTAAGACTGTTAAGTGACGTTTTTACTTTTTGTACATTTATAGGTATTGAGACAATGAATTTACTTGGTTTGGAAAAAGACTATTTTTTCAAAAATCAGGAAAGTTTAAAGGACATTCAAGTATTGACGGAAAAATATCATAACGACTTATTTCAGGATAAAGACTATGACAAGTATAGAAAATAGACTAAAAAAACAAGAAGCCCGAACCGCTAACAAGCGTTTGGCAAAAAAGCGGGTTCAGTGCTTAAATGAAGCTTTGTTCTTCGTATTAAGTTCAGTACTGGCAAACAGTTTTGTGCTTCTAAATCCGATTCTTCGCCAAGCGCCAAAACGTTAGCAGAAAGTTTAACTGACCTTAACCACATAATGCCTTTTTAGATATTTTTCAAGTGGTATAAATTTATCGGGCATATCTCTTTCTGTTACCATTGTGCATAATATACCATTCTTACTTAATATCCTTTCTCTTGACTTCCATTTCTTTGAAGTATATTCAAATACGTCACCTTCTTTTAACTCATTACCAAGTGAATCAAAAAAACCTTCTGCTAATCGAGTAGACGGCTCTGCCAGAAACCTGACAGAGTGCGCCTCTCACACCACCGTACGTACGGGTCTCGTATACGGCGGTTCGTAAACTGATGGGTTGAGTTTTGTGTAAATCTCCAGCATTGGGATGTAGCCTTTCTGCTTTAGCCGTTTGATAGTTATCGTGGTATTAAGAATCGGGCTTTGCGCTATGCGCCAGCCCCCTTTTCTTGTCCTGCTCCATGCATAGGCGTGGTCGGCATCTACTCCTAAACGTAGCAGGTTCTTCCGTTTACGTTCAGGCTTTTTCCAATCAGTCCAGATGCAATAGCGCAGTCGGTTGCGCAACCAGCCGTCTATATCCCGCAGTTTACCTGCGATACTGCTCCCTTTGAAATAGGTGAGCCAGCCTCGGATAATCTCGTTGATCTTAACGATGCGTTCTTCCAGGCTTTTGGACAATGTTTTCCGCGTCACTGCTTTTAACTTCTCTTTCAGCTTTGCCCATGCTTTTTCTCCTACCGTTAACTGATACTGTCCCTTTACTCCTTTTTGGTACGTGGATGCGAACGTAAAGCCCAGTATTGTAAACTTCACTGGTTTTACTATCCCGCTCTTTGCCTTGTTCACTTTCAGCTTTAGCCTGTTTACCAGGTATTTGGTAATGGCTTTGCCTGCCAGTTTCGCATCGGAAGGAAGTCTGCAGTAGATACTGAAATCATCGGCATAGCGAACGAATCTTAGCTTTCTCCTTTCCAGTTCTTTATCCAGCTCATTGAGCAGGATATTAGAAAGCAATGGGCTTAATGGACTGCCTTGCGGTACGCCTTTTCTTCGTTTTACCAGTCTGCCTTTGATCTGTATCGGTGCCCGCAACCATTTACGGATTAACCGTAGCGTAACGGGGCATTTTACCTTGCGGTAGATCAGGTTCAGTAGCAGGCAATGGTCTACCTCGTCAAAGAATGTTTCAAGGTCGATAGCCACGACGTGGCTATAGCCTTCATGAATGTGGCTCAGCGCTTTCCCTACCGCTGTTCTAGCGCTTTTGTAGGGTCTAAAGCCATAGCTGTTCTCATGGAACTCATACTCGAACTTTGGCATCAAAACCTGTGATACGGCTTGTTGCAACAAGCGGTCTACAACTGTAGGAATACCCAGTAAACGGACTTTTCCTCCGCCTTTGGGTATTTCTACCCCTAAGATTGATTGTGGCAGGTAACTGTTCCCTCCTACTGTTCCCAGTAATGCACTCTTGTGCTTTCGGACATAGTCTTCCAGCTCGGTGGTTTTTAAGCCATCAATGCCTGCGCTACCTTTGTTCGACACTACTTGTTGCAGTGCCTTTTGCAGGTTTTGTGGACGTAGTACCTGTGCAATCAATTCTTCTGCTTTTTGTTCTACATTTCTTTCTTCCTGTTCCGCTTCTACGAGGCTATCGCTTACGCAATTCCTTCGTGGATTAAGAACCAGTTTACGTTCAGTCCTTCCTTGTTTGTGAGACCATGTGCCGTTTGTTGGCACCTCGTTTCCTCAAGTACTATGACCTCTGCTGATTTCTCTTTGTGGCTAAACCCGTAGCCTAAGAGACCTCCCTCGGTAAGGTAAATACCCTTCTGTCTACTCCTGCTGAATCTACATAGTTGAGCTTTTGGTTCGCTTAGGACTTCGGTGTGCTGTGCCACCTCATCCACTCAATTATGCCTCTTATCCAGTTTCTGTTCGTCAGTGCAGACGTTTGCAGTCTCGCTTACTTCAGTGTAAAGCTCACGCCAAACCACCTTGCGACTTGCTAATTCTTCCAGGCGTTACCCCAGCGAATAAGGGACTTGCACCCTTTGGGTCTTTTATTCAATTTCTTGAAGAAAAGATTTATATTTACCATTCAAGGCGCACACCACAAATTTGTATTATAATGGCTGAACTGCTTTACGTTATTTCATCACAACTAACTAAATTTATACGGGCAGACAAGTTTTTGCTTTCTATGCCATTACAACACAAATTCGCCAACCGTTAGCGGTAACCTAATTCGAAATCTATGGTAGAAAATAAACTTAGTGAACACGAATTTAAAAGTCTTTTTTTACCCATTTTAAGACTTGAATCAAATGAATCGATACTGAGCGTTTACCGAAACCTTTTTAGTGTTGACATTAATTCGCCTCAAGAGCTAATAGACTATTGTGGAAACTATCGACTGCTTTACAATGAGTTTCAGGTAATTTTAAACTTTGATAATTTCCATAAAGAATTTAACAATATATCTATAACTTGTCGTATACCTAGAAAATGGTATTTTCCATTTTACAACCCTATAAAGTCTTTCATTTCAGATTTAAAGAAAGTTTGTATTGGAGAAATATTTGATCTTTATTTTGGTAAGTTCGAACACGAAGCACTTACAACTTATCGCACACGTAAAAACTATTTTGTAAAAAATATTTATTATTATGATTTAAGTGCTCGAAATTATGATATAAAGGGAGCAAAGGAATTGTCTCCAATAGTAATAACAAGTGAAAAAAATGAAGAATATTACTTTGTGCACTTTATAATTAATTCAAATTGTTATTACAAAAACAACGGACAAATTCTTCTAAAAACGGACTGGAGAAAATTCATGTATCGGTACGACAGATTAATGAATTTTTGTGATATTAACTTTTAAAGCTGTAGGCAACCGCTAATAACAAGTACAAAAATGGCTGACCTGCTTTATGTAACTTTCTACAAATTAATTAAGTTTATGCAAGCTGACTTTGGTATTGCTTCAACGCCATTTCTGTAAAAACTTGCAAAACGTTAGTGGTAACCTTAAAACGAAAAACGTAACAGTTAATGACACCAAAGGAAATCTCAAAGGAAGAAGTTGAAAACTTTAAAAAGCTAATAGAATATCTGAAAAGACTCTCAGAAGATGGAATTACATCATTAATTGAAAAACCATTATTAATTATGTTAGATCAATCTATTCCATTCTTTTCTCATTTGGTTATGACTGATGTATTTCCCGAAATTCACAGACTTACTATCAATAAAAGAGTAATTGGGAAAAATAAAAGGATAAGAGAGATAAATTTTTTAAAATATCCTCCCAAAGAAATGGTTTCAAAATACGGTCGTTGTAATAATCCGAAACAATCAATTCTTTATTCTTCATTTTTAAATTTTACTGCAATGAATGAATCGCAACCTCGTGTTGGCGATTTAATAACTAAAAGCGTTTGGAAAGTTAAAGGAAATCAAACATTAACTTATTGTCCAATCTTTAAAAATCAACCATTAGATAAGAATATAATTAATCCTAGAACATTTGAAATCAATAAGATATATCAGGAAAAATTAAAACAATATCCAGAAAATATAAGAGAACAAATTGACCTGCTTGTACAGTTTATTGCAGATGTATTTACGAAAAGAATTCATCCTGATAGACATTTAGACTATTTATTCAGCGCCTATTTCTCGAATAAAATACTCTATGAATTCGAAAATCAAGAAATTGAAGCCATATTTTATCCAAGTGTAAAAGACAAGCTATCTTTTGAAAATCTAGCTATAAAACCTAATGTGTTTGACAATAAATACGAGTTAGTGGAAGTCAGTGATAGTGTTTGCGTAATGGATCCGACAAATGGCAGAGGTGGCTTTTTCTTTGAAGGTTTTTCGACCTGTAAAAGTTTTGATTTCACATCTGGTAAAATTCTTTGGGACAAGGACAAAATATACCAATCTGAAGAAAAAATAATTGAAATGAAAAATAAATTTGATGTTGACTTGTCTGAATGAGAAAAAAGGCAACCGCTAGTCGAGTAGGCAAAGGGGGATTTCACCCCTAAACCTCTCACAGAACCGTACGTGAACCTCTCAATTCATACGGCTCTTGTTATACAGTCGATAAAATCTAAATAGTATTTAGACCAGTTTGTATCCCAATTCCCAATGATAGAACAGGGTCGGATATGATTTTGTAATATACCTTAGCCATTTTACGGCTTTGACTTTGCTTCCTTTGAAGCGTTTATACTTGTTCAATATCCAACCAATCATACGATGATGTAGATAATAAAACACAGGATGCAAGCTCTTTCTGCTTATCTTTCCATAATATTGAATCCAACCTCGAATCTTAGGATTCAACAGATTTGCTAAATCCTGTATCCCACGCTGAGTTTTATTATGGAATCCAAGTGTACGCAGTTCTCCCGTGATTCGAACTTTCGACTTTCGGCTCATTTTACAGTCAAACTGAAGAAAGCTTCCGCCGTTTTTCAATTTGAACCTTATTGGCTGAAAACTGAAACCCAAGAAATCGAACTGCACAGGATGCCCTTTGAGGGCTCTACCATCCTTCTTGCAGTACACTATTCTAGTCTTTTCAGGATGTGCGGTCAGACCGCACTCTTTCAGACGTTCTTTTAGAACTGCAAGTGTACGGACAGCTTCCTCATGGCTTCTGCAATGAACGATCATGTCATCTGCATAACGCACCATTTTTACCTCCGGACAGTATTTCTCCATCCATTTATCCACACAGTAATGCAAATATAGATTAGACAGCAATGGGCTGATTACCCCTCCTTGAGGTGTTCCCTTGCCCGTGGATATCTTAACTGTTCCATCTTCTAGTATTACTGGAGCTTCCAGCCACCTTTTGATGTAGAGCAACACCCACTTCTCCGAAACATGTCGCTCCAAAGCTTTCAACAGAAGGCGATGGTCAACATTCTCAAAGAATTCTTGTATGTCCAAATCTACCACCCAACTATATCGCAGTACGTTTTGACGTACAATCTCAATAGCTGTATGTGCACTCCTGTTGGGACGGTATCCATAAGAGTTTTCAGAAAATATGGATTCCAACCTAGGTTCAAGGTACTGCTTTACCACTTGTTGAGCGATTCTATCATTTACAGTGGGAATACCCAATGGTCGGGTTTTGCCCCCAGCCTTGGGAATATTGACCCGCTTTACCGCAGGTGCAAAATAACTTCCTGACGCCAGTCTATTCCATACTTTGTACAGTTCCTTGGAACGTACACTATCGAATTCCGATAGGGTTTGATGGTCTATCCCAGCACTTCCTCTGTTACTTTTCACCTTCTTGTAGGCCACCCACACCATCTCCTTGGTTATGGGGATCGACTTTGTTTGTTCTTTAAAAATCATCCTTACAATTTTAAGTTGTTCTTAAATATTAAACTGTACAACTGAAGTCCTTCGCTCCCTTCCCATTACAGAAATTTCAACGCTACTACAACTTCATCCGCAACCTATATGCTCATTAGTAATCGACTCACAGGTATTTCCTGCTTGTGTTTTCCTTTTAGCATAGCACATAGGCTTCCTGTGGTTCCAAAAAATAAAGCCTGGATAGAAGTCATGCCCTCTTTATGACGGTTGCCGTATAGACAGTAATTAGGCGCCTTCTATACTTATCCCTGACTCCTCGATATGAATCGGGTTTTGACAACAACTGGTCATTTCGTCACTTCATCGAAAGGTTCGCTTTCGCTCATCTCTTCTATCCTTACCTGACTATTTTAAATAGCCTTTTCTTTTATCGCTTCACACACCTTTGTCGCCTTAGATGAGTCATAAAAGTGGTTTGATGAGTTTCCCTAAAAACCCTCATCGGAGGACCTACCTCCATCTTTATCATAGCTCACACAGCACACATCGAGTAGACGGCTCTGCCAGAAACCTGACAGAGTGCGCCTCTCACACCACCGTACGTACGGGTCTCGTATACGGCGGTTCATCGAGCATACTGTAAGAGCTCTTTTCACCACTTACAGCTTTGTCGTAGTTTAAAATAAGGCTATACCGAGGTATTCCTTATTGAATTTTTGACTACTCAATGTTCAGTCCTTCCTTGTTTGTGAGACCTGTGCCGTTTGATGGCACCTCGTTGCCCCAAGTACTATGACCTCTGCTGACTTCTCTTTGTGGCTAACTCGTAACCTAAGAGACCTCCCTCGGTAAGGTAAATACCCTTCTGTCTACTCCTGCTGAATCTACATAGTTGAGCTTTTGGTGTTCTTCAGACTTCGGTGTGATGTACCACCTCATCCACTCAATAATGCCTCTTATCCAGTTTCTGTTCAGTTTATACTGAGCGAAGTCGAAGTATCAGTGCAGACGTTTGCAGTCTCGCTTACTTCAGTGTAAAGCTCACGCCAAACCACCTTGCGACTTGCTAATTCTTCCAGGCGTTACCCCAGCGAATAAGGGACTTAAACCCTCTGGGTCTTTTATTCAATTTCTTGAAGAAAAGATTTATATTTACCATTCAAGGCGCACACAACAGGTTTAAAAAATTGCGGGCGAAGTGGTTTTACTTCCTTCATCTGTTTTTATTAAGTTTGTGCGGGCAGACGAATTTCTTGCAAGTAATACCGCAACTTTCAAAACCCGCAAAACGTTATAAGCCATATTTCCTCGACAAAACTTCATTACTTTAGACACATAAGTTTCTTTTTAACGAAACTTATGTATATTTGTTCAGAAATAATATTTGACTGAATGGACAAACTTTTTGAGATTATTATCTTAGAGGAAGTACTTGAATTTTTAAAGGGCTTACAGAAAAAACATTCTGAGAAAATCTTATATAATATCAGAAAATCTCAAGTTGAACTAGACTCTGAACTCTTCAAAAAATTAAATAATGAGATTTGGGAATTCCGAACTTTGTATCAAGGACTTCAATATAGACTGCTAGCTTTTTGGGATAAAACGTCTGAAAATCAAACATTTGTTGTATCGACACATGGATTTGTGAAAAAGCGAAGTAAAGTTCCAGACAATGAGATTCAAAAAGCAATGCAGATTAGAGAAAAATATTTAATAGAAAAAGGACTAAAGAATAAAAAGAAATGAAAACATACACATTAGACGAAGTACAGGACAGAATTATCGGGGAAATCGGAACTACTGACCGTGATTTCTTTGAATATGAACTTCAAATGAATTTAATAGGTAAAGCCATTAAACAGACAAGACAAGAACGGAACCTGACACAGGAAGAACTTGGGAAGCTAATAGGGGTTCAGAAAGCACAAATTTCCAGACTCGAAAATAACGCAAGCAACGTGACAATGGATACTCTAATGAGGGTTTTTTCTGCATTGAAAGCAAAGGTGAAATTGCATGTAGAACTTGCAAATCTGAATATAAATGTGGGCAAATAATACGGCTTATAGTCGAGTAGGCAAAGGGGGATTTCACCCCTAAACCTCTCACAGAACCGTACGTGAACCTCTCAATTCATACGGCTCTTGTTATACAGTCGATAAAATCTAAATAGTATTTAGACCAGTTTGTATCCCAATTCCCAATGATAGAACAGGGTCGGATATGATTTTGTAATATACCTTAGCCATTTTACGGCTTTGACTTTGCTTCCTTTGAAGCGTTTATACTTGTTCAATATCCAACCAATCATACGATGATGTAGATAATAAAACACAGGATGCAAGCTCTTTCTGCTTATCTTTCCATAATATTGAATCCAACCTCGAATCTTAGGATTCAACAGATTTGCTAAATCCTGTATCCCACGCTGAGTTTTATTATGGAATCCAAGTGTACGCAGTTCTCCCGTGATTCGAACTTTCGACTTTCGGCTCATTTTACAGTCAAACTGAAGAAAGCTTCCGCCGTTTTTCAATTTGAACCTTATTGGCTGAAAACTGAAACCCAAGAAATCGAACTGCACAGGATGCCCTTTGAGGGCTCTACCATCCTTCTTGCAGTACACTATTCTAGTCTTTTCAGGATGTGCGGTCAGACCGCACTCTTTCAGACGTTCTTTTAGAACTGCAAGTGTACGGACAGCTTCCTCATGGCTTCTGCAATGAACGATCATGTCATCTGCATAACGCACCATTTTTACCTCCGGACAGTATTTCTCCATCCATTTATCCACACAGTAATGCAAATATAGATTAGACAGCAATGGGCTGATTACCCCTCCTTGAGGTGTTCCCTTGCCCGTGGATATCTTAACTGTTCCATCTTCTAGTATTACTGGAGCTTCCAGCCACCTTTTGATGTAGAGCAACACCCACTTCTCCGAAACATGTCGCTCCAAAGCTTTCAACAGAAGGCGATGGTCAACATTCTCAAAGAATTCTTGTATGTCCAAATCTACCACCCAACTATATCGCAGTACGTTTTGACGTACAATCTCAATAGCTGTATGTGCACTCCTGTTGGGACGGTATCCATAAGAGTTTTCAGAAAATATGGATTCCAACCTAGGTTCAAGGTACTGCTTTACCACTTGTTGAGCGATTCTATCATTTACAGTGGGAATACCCAATGGTCGGGTTTTGCCCCCAGCCTTGGGAATATTGACCCGCTTTACCGCAGGTGCAAAATAACTTCCTGACGCCAGTCTATTCCATACTTTGTACAGTTCCTTGGAACGTACACTATCGAATTCCGATAGGGTTTGATGGTCTATCCCAGCACTTCCTCTGTTACTTTTCACCTTCTTGTAGGCCACCCACACCATCTCCTTGGTTATGGGGATCGACTTTGTTTGTTCTTTAAAAATCATCCTTACAATTTTAAGTTGTTCTTAAATATTAAACTGTACAACTGAAGTCCTTCGCTCCCTTCCCATTACAGAAATTTCAACGCTACTACAACTTCATCCGCAACCTATATGCTCATTAGTAATCGACTCACAGGTATTTCCTGCTTGTGTTTTCCTTTTAGCATAGCACATAGGCTTCCTGTGGTTCCAAAAAATAAAGCCTGGATAGAAGTCATGCCCTCTTTATGACGGTTGCCGTATAGACAGTAATTAGGCGCCTTCTATACTTATCCCTGACTCCTCGATATGAATCGGGTTTTGACAACAACTGGTCATTTCGTCACTTCATCGAAAGGTTCGCTTTCGCTCATCTCTTCTATCCTTACCTGACTATTTTAAATAGCCTTTTCTTTTATCGCTTCACACACCTTTGTCGCCTTAGATGAGTCATAAAAGTGGTTTGATGAGTTTCCCTAAAAACCCTCATCGGAGGACCTACCTCCATCTTTATCATAGCTCACACAGCACACATCGAGTAGACGGCTCTGCCAGAGACCTGACAGAGTGCGCCTCTCACACCACCGTACGTACGGGTCTCGTATACGGCGGTTCGAAATTAATGGGTTAATTTTCTTGTAGATTTCAAGCATCGACTGGTAACCTTCCTGTTTAAGCCGTTTAACCGTTATCGTAGTACCCAATATTGGACTTTGCGCTATGCGCCAGCCTCCTTTTCTTGTCCTGTTCCATGCGTAGACGTGGTCGGCATCTACCCGCAAACGTATCAGGTTTTTCCGTTTACGTTCGGGCTTCTTCCTTTCGATAGCTATCGAAACTATCCAGATGCAGTAGCGCGAAGAAACTCGAACAAAACTTGGAATGACACACGAGCAGCTTGCTGAAAAGTGTGGGGCCAATAAATCTTATATTTCTAGAATTGAAAATGATGCTTCTGACATCAGACTTTCTACGTTAATGAAAATCATTCAGAAAGGTTTAGGCGGACACTTAAAATTGACTGTTCAAATTTAAGAGAAAACCCGTACTGGCTAACCACAGGTTTAAAAAAATGCGGGCGATTGCTCTCAATCCTTTACAATCTTTCACTAATTTAGTACGGGCTCACAAACCGTTTCATTTATTATTTTTAACTAATTTTGCTGTCTTTCTTAGAATAAAAAAAAAGCGAGATCAAAAAACTAAGTTGACCTTAAAATGCCAATAGAAAACATACCAGAAAACTTTCTGAAAGGCGAAAACAAAAATCCAGATTTGTTTGTCTACGACTTTAAAATGACCAATGATGTGGTAAAAAGTAAGGTCAATTTAGGAATGAATATGTTCAGCTTTTTACAAGTCGGGAAAAAGCAAGTCCATTTTGCGGGAACCACCGTAGCGGTAAACAAAGATCAATCTTTATTGCTAAAAAAAGGGAATTGGCTATGGACAGAACTTTTAGACACCGAAGCAGTTTATTACTGCAAACTCTTCTTTTTTTCTGAAAAAGTACTTACCGCATTTTTAGAAAAACATACCGCTGGAGGCCAAACAGCAAAAGATGAATCTCCTTATTTTACCATTAGAAACGATGCTTACATCACTTCGTATTTAAATTCACTCACAACAATTAGTAACGCACCAAAAGCTTTTATGGATAATCTGTTGGCCGTCAAGTTTGAGGAACTGATGCTTTACCTGCTACAGAAATACGGGAGAAAATTTGAGCTATACCTCTACTCTTTAATCGTTAAAGAGACTTCTGCCTTTAAAAAAATTGTGGCGAGCAAAATACACGCTAATTTGAAACTAGAAGAAATCGCTTTTTTATGCAATATGAGTTTATCAACTTTTAAGCGCCAGTTTATAAAAGAATATAAGGTTTCGCCAGGGAAATGGTTACAAGAAAAGCGACTGCAAAAGGCAAAAGAAACCTTAGCACAAGGAGGTTTAAAACCTTCAGACATTTATTTTGACTTCGGTTATAGCGACCTTTCCAATTTCAGTATCGCTTTTAAAAAGAAATTTGGATACAGCCCCAAGGAAACGCCCACAGAATAAGCTGAGCTTACTTACGCTCAGTACTGACCTTTTTTCATAAGTTATTGAACTGTTTTGGTAAATTACGAGAAGGTGACTCCCCTATCTTTGTAATGATCGTAAACAACATTAAAACAGAACATTATGAACATTACATTAGCACAAGCTGAAAAAATGATTGCTGTGGCAAAAGCAAAAGCAACATCAATCGATACGAAGATGAATATCGCAATAGTAGACGCAGGCGCAAATTTAGTAGCCTTCGGTCGTATGGATGGCGCTTGGTTGGGTTCACTTGATATCTCTATTAAAAAAGCAAAAACAGCTCGCTTTTTTGATATGAATACTGGTGTAATTGGAGAATTATCTCAGCCAGGAGGCTCTCTATTTAACATTGAACATTCTAACAATGGATTGATCACTTTCCCTGGTGGGATTCCTGTTAAAAATGCATCAGGTGAAATCATCGGAGCCATCGGCGTAAGCGGAAGCTCTGTTGAAAATGACCATGCTGTTGCAGAAGCTGGTGCTTTAGCTATTTAATTAAGACTGATTTTTTATGAAGAGGATAATTGGAGACGGTTATCCTCTTTTTCTATGAGATAAATATGAAAAAATATATTGCGGAATTTATTGGGACGTTTGCGTTGGTCTTTTGTGGTACAGGGGCAATAATTGTAAACCAGCAATCCGATGGAAGTTTAGGTTTAGTAGGAATCGCTTTAGCATTTGGGATCATAGTTAGCGCTATGATTTACACTTTTGGAAATATTTCTGGGGCTCACATCAATCCATCGGTCACATTAGCCTTAGTCATAGGAAAACTGACAACAAAAAGAGAAGCTTTATTTTATATCTGCGCTCAAGTTCTCGGAGCTATTTTAGCAAGTGGTTTACTGAAATTCATGTTCCCCAAAAACTTAACCTTGGGGGCAACAATCCCTTCCGGCGAATTACTGCAATCATTTATTATAGAATCTGTTTTAACGTTTTTTTTAATGCTTACCATTTTAGGCGTGTCGTCTAAAAAGGAATTTTCAAATATAGCGGGACTCATCATCGGATTAGTAGTTACTGGGATTATTATATTTGCAGGCCCTATTTCTGGAGCTTCATTTAATCCAGCAAGAAGTTTTGCACCAGCAATTATCTCGGGGAATATCACAGCACTTTGGATATACATTACTGCGCCAACTCTAGGTGCAATTTTAGCAATGTTGGTTTGGAGGTTATTTAACAAAACAGAGTAAAACGAAAAACTAACAGCTAGATAAAATTGCCGTCAATCCTTTACTTTTCATTAAATTAGTGTCTGCTTGTAGAATATCTACGTTAGCTTGGCAATTTTCTTAAACCCACCAAACTTCGCAACAGTACTTAACGAGTATGGAAACGCAATAAATAGATTCACAAAATATGTTCAAATATTTTTTACTTTGGTTCCCGATGATTGTTATTGCAATCATAAACGGCACTGCCCGAGATTTATGGTATAAAAATCACCTTAGTGAGTTAACTGCTAGACAGATTTCCACCTTTTTCTTAATTGTATTTTTAGCGATCTATATTTTTTTGGTAATTAAAAAATATCCGCCACAATCAGAAAATCAATCTTTATTCGTAGGCTTATTCTGGCTGATTTTAACGCTTGGTTTTGAATTCGGTTTTGGTCTTTTAAGAGGAAGTTCATGGAATCAATTGTTAGATGAGTATAATATTATGAAAGGACATATTTGGATTTTAATCCCTATTTGGATTATTTCGGCTCCTTATCTGTTTTTTAAAATATTAAGATAAAAATGTTAGCGAATCTCAAACTAAAAAAGAGCACTACTGTGTTGCTCATTGCTCCCAATGCCATTCAAAGATTTGCGGTAGCACTTAAATATGATAGAAATAGAAAAGATTTACCCTCGAAATAAAAAGAAATCTTTTTTCATATCTTCTATCTGAACGTCCTCGTTGGTAAGTATATAGTCAATAGCTTTAGTAGTAAATTCATTTCCTTTTTCGGTGAGCGAAATAATACTGTTTTCAATGCTGACAAAGTTGTTTTTGAGCGCCAGATCTAAAACGGTTTTGCTACGTACTTTTTGCCAGTTGATATGTTCGCTGAGGTGGTTCACGTGTCTTTCTTCCACTTCTTTGTGGTTTTTAAGATGAAGAATAAAAGTAATCAACGAAACTTCAATACGCTGCTGTTTCTCGCGATAAAGCACAGCTATTAAACCCTTGTGTGGCGCAAATAAGTAAACTGCAAAAAACACCAAGCCCAATACGGTAGCAATACTTCCGGCAATAGAAGCGTCCAAATAATTCGCACACCAATAACCTGCAATGGCACTAAAAACACCAAAGAAACAGGCTAAAATTATCATCTTTGTTAAGTTGGTTGTTAGCAAATAAGCCGTTGCAGCAGGTGCAATCATTAAAGCTACAACCAAGATAGCACCAACCGCATCAAACGCACCAACAGTTGTAATGGAAGCCACGCTCATTAAACCATAGTGGATTATTGCTGGCGAAAAGCCCAGAGAAGTAGCCAGACCGGCATCAAACGTACTCATTTTAAGTTCTTTGTAAAACAATAACAAAAGAGTAAGTGTAACCAACAGAATAACAGCAATTACCCACAGGGATTTAGGTCCAAAATCAATTCCGTTGTAAAAAACACGATCAAAGGGCGTAAATGCCAGTTCGCCCAAAAGTACCGCATCAATATCAAGATGTACATCGTTGGCGTATTTGGCAATCATAATAACGCCAATACTAAACAAAGCAGGAAAAACCAACCCAATAGCAGTATCTTCTTTAACTAATTTTGTTTGCTGTATTTTTTCTACCAATACCACCGTAAGTACGCCCGTTAACGCGGCCAAAAGAATAAGCAACGGCGAATTCAGATCTTGTGTGATAAAAAAGCCAACAACAATACCGGGCAAAATAGAATGACTGATGGCATCGCTGATCATTGCCATTTTACGCAGCACCAGAAAAGTTCCAGGAATGGCGCAAGCTATGGCAACCAAACTGGCTATCAACTGTATTTCTAATTGGGCGCTAGTCATTCTTTAGGTTTTGGTTATACATATCAGCAACTGCCGCTATACCTTCGGGTGTTAGGCTCCACATTTCACCATTTACCCTTACATAGTTTTTGCTGATCAACTTTTGCAGGCCTTTTCGGCTGTATCCTTGGAAATTATTCAAAATTTTAATGGCATGTGGGTGGTAAACATCTTCGTGATTTTCTACGATGTGGTACATAAAGGTCAATGTTTTCTGAAACTCTAAATCATTCCGATTTTTAATCAACTTGATCTGGCGGAATAAAAGTCCACGTTTGGGAGAAAATATAAAAGAGAAGAGCACAAAAACAGAGGCAACCAAAACAATCACCGGTCCTGTAGACAGGTTGTTTTGTGTGGAGCTGATTGCTGTTCCGAAAACCCCAGCACTCGCACCTAAAACCGCAGCCAATAACACCATTACACTTAAACTGTTGGTCCATTGTCTGGCAGCAGCAGCGGGAGCTAAAAGCATAGCGCTCATCAACACCACTCCTACCGTTTGTAAACCTAAAACAATCGCAAGTACAATAAAACTTGTGATCAAAATATCTATAAATTTGGTATTGAAGCCCAGCGTTTGCGCATAATCTTGATCAAAAAGCAATATTTTAAATTCTTTCCAAAAAAGTAAAAGCACCAATAAACACAGTCCAGTAACAATACTCATCAGCCACACATCGCTTTCTACCAAAGTGGCAGCCTGGCCGAAAAGATACTTATCTAGCCCCGCTTGGTTTGCATTGGGCTGTTTCTGAATAAAAGTCAATAGCAGCATTCCAAATCCAAAAAAAACAGAAAGGATAAGTCCTAAAGCAGTATCGGATTTTAGATGTGTTTTTGAGGTAATGCCGCTAATCCAAAAAGTACCGATAAGCCCACTGATTAAAGCACCGATTAACAGCACATTGGTATCTTTAGAACCGGTAATCAAAAAAGCCAGCGCAATTCCGGGCAGGGCAGCATGAGAAATCGCATCGCCCAATAGGCTTTGTTTCCGCAACACGGCAAAACTCCCCAACATCCCGGTGACACCGCCTAAAACAGCGGTTCCTAAAGTGATGGTGCGGAGCGTGTAATCACTAAAAACAAGTCGGATATATTCCAGTATTTCCATGCTATTTCTGAATACTCACCTTATAATTAATACCGTAAGTTTTTGTCAGGTTATCATCGTTAAAAGTATCTTTTACTGGACCCGTTGCTATCTTTTTTACGTTTAAAAACGTTACCCAATCAAAATACTCAGGCACTGTTTGCAAATCGTGGTGAACCACTACAACAGTTTTATTAGCCTTTCTGAGTTCTTTTAAAATATTTATAATTGCTACTTCTGTAGTGGCATCCACTCCTTGGAAAGGCTCGTCCATAAAGTAAATTGACGCGTCTTGCACCAAGGCCCGAGCTAAAAATATACGCTGTTGCTGTCCGCCAGAAAGCTGGCTAATCTGCCGACTTTTAAAAGAAAGCATCCCCACTTTTTCAAGTGCCTCTAAAGCTCTTTTCTTTTCGTTGGGACCTGGGCGTTTTATCCAACCCAAACTGCCGTAAGTTCCCATCATCACCACATCAAGTGCGGTTGTTGGGAAATCCCAATCTACGCTTCCTTTTTGGGGAACGTAAGCCACGTGTTTCCGCTGTGTTGCATAAGGTTTGCCAAATATCGTTACACTGCCTGCTATCGGCTTCAAAATTCCTAAAATGGCTTTAATCAATGTAGATTTACCCGCTCCATTAGGCCCCACAATAGCCATCAATACCCCTTCTGGAATTTGTAAATCAATATCCCAAAGAACAGGTTTATAGTTGTATGCTACCGTAAGGTCATCTACTTTAACTGCTATTTTTTCCATTATTTTAATGCGCTAACTATGGTGTGAACATTAAATTTAAACATTCCGATATAGGTGCCTTCTACAGTTTCGG
The DNA here is from genome assembly GCF_000302595.1 of Pedobacter arcticus A12. GTDB lineage: Bacteria > Bacteroidota > Bacteroidia > Sphingobacteriales > Sphingobacteriaceae > Pseudopedobacter > Pseudopedobacter arcticus. The sequence goes on from NZ_JH947127.1 coordinate 365,835, forward strand.
GGTTACCCAGCGCATCAGAAAACAAAGTACCACCAATTACAACTTTATGATTTTTAGCGTTTACTGCAGATTGCAAAGCTTCCACGGTACGTTTTGGAACAGAACTTTCGATAAAAACCGCTTTCACTTTATGTTCGATGATATAGACAGCTGTTTTTTGAACATCTTGCACACCAGCTTCTGTTGCTGTTGATAAGCCCTGTAGCCCTACAACGTCAAATTGATAAGCTCTTCCAAAATAACTAAAAGCATCATGTGCGGTAACCAAGCGTCGCTTTTCTACGGGAAGTGTAGCTATCTCGGCTTCTATTTCCTGTTTTAAGGTTTTCAATTGTAATAAATAAGCCTCCGCATTCGCTTTAAATACAGCTTTATCTGCTGGACGAGCTGCGGAAAGCTGATCTGCTACAAACACGGTGATTTTTTCCCAGTTGGCAACATCAAACCAGATATGGGGATCATAATTGGATGCAAAAAGCGTAGAGCCAATCAGGTCTTTTTTATCTAAAGCATCAGAAACAGCTACCGTATTGATATTTTGCTGTTGCATTTTTTCAAAGACTTCAACCAATTTACCTTCTAGGTGCAAACCGCCGTAAAAAATCATATCGGCATTGGCAAGCTTCGAAACATCGCCTTCACTGGCTTTATAAAGGTGCGGATCTACACCAGCCCCCATTAAACCCTGCACAACTACCTTATCGCCACCTATGTTTTTAACAAGGTCTGTAATCATGGAGGTTGTAGTTACAATTCTAAATTTCCCGTCTTTTATTTTTGTGTCGCTACAACCTAATAGCAAAATGCTTAAAAGCGTGGTAATTACAAATTGTTTCATAAGTCTAACATTTTTTGCTAAGGTATCAAAAAAAAATTGTTTGAAAATATTACTTTCTTAAAAAAAACCTCTAAAAAAGATAGAACAATAACAACTCACTATAATAAAACTCATTCCAAATAACCAAATAGCGGGATAAATCATTTTTAGCGCTGCCAATTCACTTATCTTAGTTGTTTATTAAAACATGACGAATGCCAGCCAATAACTTCGACATTAAAGGTTTAAATAACGACCAGGTACTTCTTTCCAGAAAGAGATTTGGGAAAAACAGCCTAAACTTTAAGAAGGAGAATGGTTTTATTGATGCCCTAAAAAGCCTATCAAAAGAGCCAATGATTATTTTGTTAATTGTTGCATCGCTTATTTACTTTATAAGCGGCGAAACAGGCGACGGCATCTTCCTGCTATCTGCAATCATAATCGTTTCCTTACTTTCTCTTTTTCAGGATTCGAGAAGTAGAAATGCTTTACAAAAGCTGAAGGACTTTACGCAAAAAAACTGTAAAGTGATTAGAAATGGGAAAACAGCCGAAATAAAAAGTGAAGATCTGGTTGTTGGCGACAGTTTGATAGTTGAAGAAGGAATATTTATTACCGCTGATGCAAACATTGTACACTCCAATGATTTCTCTGTAAACGAGTCCATACTTACAGGCGAATCCTTTCCGGCTTTTAAAGATAAAGACAAGGAAGATCATTTTATTTTTAATGGAACTACCGTTGCTAGTGGATTGGCAATAGCTACCGTTACAGCGGTTGGCAACCTCACCAAACTCGGGAAAATAGGCGAAAGCCTAGACAATATCAAAGAAGAAAAAACGCCATTAGAACAGCAAATTGGCAACTTTGTAAAAAAGATGGTGGTTATCGGAATCATCGTCTTTTTAATTGTTTGGGCAATCAACTACTTTATATCATACAATGTATTAGACAGTTTACTTAAAGCCCTAACGCTTGCCATGAGTATTTTGCCCGAAGAAATTCCGATGGCATTTACCACTTTTATGGCAATTGGTGCCTGGCGACTGATGAAATTGGGCGTTGTGGTTAAGCAAATAAAAACAGTGGAAACATTGGGTTCTGCTACGGTAATCTGTACGGATAAAACCGGAACAATTACCGAGAACAAAATGACTTTGGCAAAAGTATTTACGCTGGCATCACAAAGAATAACCGAGCCAGCGAAAGCCGATGAAAACGAAAAAGAATTACTAAAAACAGCCATGTGGGCGAGTGAACCTATCCCATTTGATCCCATGGAAATTGCCTTACATCAGGCTTATGATCTTTTATCTGTAAAAGATGAACGGTTGAATTTTAAAATGATTCATGAATATCCGTTGAGCGGGCATCCACCTATGATGACGCACCTGTTTGAAAACAATTTGGGCCAGCGGATTATAGCAGCAAAAGGAGCCCCGGAAGCTTTGATGGATGTTTCGCAATTAACACCTGAAGAAAAGGATGAAATCAAGGAAGCAATAAAAACCATCACTGCAGAAGGTTATCGGGTTTTAGGTGTTGGCAACTGCGATTTCCCAAGCAATAATTTTCCAGACACACAACAGGAGTTTAAATTTACTTTCCTTGGTCTTGTTGCATTTTACGACCCTCCTAAAGAAAATATTGAAAGCGTTTTTAATCATTTTTACAACGCAGGTATCCTGGTGAAAATTGTAACTGGCGATAACGCCGAAACTACAACAGCTATTGCTAAACAGATTGGCTTTAGAGGTTACGAACATAGTTTAAGTGGCGATGAGCTAATGAAGTTGTCTGATCTAGAATTACAGGAAAAAGTAGCAGAAACAAATATTTTTACACGGATGTATCCTGATGCGAAGCTACGAATCATCAATGCGTTAAAGGCTAACAAGCAAATTGTAGCAATGACTGGCGATGGCGTAAACGACGGTCCAGCGTTAAAAGCAGCACATATCGGTATTGCGATGGGCAAAAAAGGAACAGAAATAGCAAAACAGGCTGCTTCATTGGTTTTATTAAACGATGACTTATCTAAAATGGTTGATGCAGTTGCTATGGGCAGGCGGATTTACGCCAATTTAAAAAAGGCAATCCAGTACATTATTTCCATTCATATCCCCATTATTTTAACGGTATTTCTCCCTTTAGCCCTCGGCTGGCTTTATCCAAATATCCTATCACCTGTACATATCATTTTTTTAGAGTTAATTATGGGCCCAACCTGCTCCATTATTTTTGAAAACGAACCGATGGAAAAAAACAGTATGCTACAAAAACCACGTCCGTTTACGGCTTCTTTTTTTAGCTGGGATGAATTAACAACAAGCATTATCCAAGGTTTGGCAATTACAGCGGGTACTTTATTGGTTTATCAATACGCTGTACATCAAGCTTATAATGAAGCGCACACGCGGACCATGGTTTTTACGGTTTTAATAGCTTCAAACATATTTTTAACCTTGGTAAACCGCTCTTTTTATTATTCGATATTTACTACGCTACGCTACAAAAACAACCTTATGTTACTAATTATTGCCATTACAGTTGGTATTACGGGTATGCTAATTTTTGTTCCAGCGTTTGCCCGCTTTTTTGAGTTTGAAGCACTAAATCTTTCGCAAATACTAATTTGTATAGCTATTGGTTTTGTGGCGGTAATCTGGTACGAGTTTGTAAAAATAAAAGCTAGAAAAAAAACCAGCATTTAAATTTTAACCTCGTTAATTTTAAAAAACAGAACTCGACTTCGTATTTATTTATTAAATTAAACTTTAATTTTTTTTATAGCCACCATATTGACAGCTTATTTTTTAGTTATAGATACAGAAACATCTGACTTACCCAAAAAGTGGGATGCTCCTTATAGCACCAAAAACAATTGGCCTCATATTTTGCAAATTGCTTGGATTGTCTACAATCAGCATGGTGAAGAAGTAAAAAGGGAAAACCATTATTTAAAACCAGGAGATTTTAAAATAACCAAAGCTTCTATAAGGATCCATAGTTTAACCGCTGATTTTTTACAAGAAAATGGAGAAGAAAGGCTTGCTGTTTTCGAAAAGTTACAAACGGATTTATCAGCTTACAAACCTTTAATAATTGCTCATTTTGCGGAGTTAGATTTTTGTATGATCGGTGCTGAATACTACCGTTTAAATCTACCTCATCCATTAAAAGACAGCTCTTTATTCTGCACACTTAAAGCGAGTGCTACTTACGTAAAAAATCCCACTTTCAAATTTTTAAAACTTAATGTTTTTTATAAAACCTTGTTTAAAAAGCGTCCAGAAAACTTACACAACGCTTTGGTTGATGCCGAACTAACTGCCGAAATATTTTTCTATTTATTGAAAAATGGAGAGGCTACAACCCAAATAATTGAACAGCACTCAAAAGCAATTAAGCAAGCAAAACCCGAAGTAGATTATTTAAAAGACATACAGTTTATTCTTTTGATTGTTATTTTAATTAGTGCTATAGCTATCTATTACTATGGAAAATAAACTAGCTTTTTTACAGCAAACCACACCATTTAGCACTTTGCCATTAGATGTATTGACTACCGTAGCAGAGGTTTTGGAAGAAGTACATTACCCTAAAGACAAGCTCATCTATCAACAAGAAATCACTAAAATGAAAGGTGTTGATATGATCATCAATGGCGAGTATGAATCTTTCTTTTATGATGGCAACAACGATAAAAGAGATTTAGAACATTTACACAGCGGTAAGTTATTCGGTGGGATCTCTGTGCTTCTTAACAGAAAAAAAGCGTTAAAAACTGTTATTGCAAAAAAAGGAACGCAAGTTTATATTTTACCTCGAAAATATTTTAGAGAATTGTGCAATGCATACGAAAGCTTTTTCCAGTATTTTACTGATGATTTTGGCAAACGCATGCTAAACGACGACTTTGCCCACTTTTATAAAAAACCTGCGTTATTTGAAGAAAGTTACATTGCCTCTGAGCAACTGTATTCGCGTAAAATTGAAGGCATAAATTACCAGCCCTTAACCATATGCAACAGCCACACTCCTATTTTTGAATGTGCCATAAAAATGGCGCAACAGAAAATCAGCTGTTTATTTATCAGTGATAACGAAAACAAGATTATAGGCTTTGTTACAGATATTACCCTTCGTGATCGGGTTATTGCGCAAAGATTCGATGCAAATAATGCAATAGCAGAAGTTATGGATCCAAAAACTGTTTCCATTTCAAAAGATGCTTATATATATGAGGCCATTCTGCTCATGTTCCGTACCAAGAGCCGTTATTTATTAATAGAAAACAACGGAGAATACGAAGGTTTTTTGAGTAGAAATCGCTTACTCAGCGAGCAGGCCCAATCACCACTGGTGTTTATACAATCGGTAAAATCTGCATTAAATACCAAAGAGCTTAGGGCAAAATGGAAAAAAGTTCCGAGTATTGTTTCACAGCTTTTAGGTCGTGGTGTACACGCCGAAATTGTAAATCAAGTAATTACCACCATTGCAGATACCATCTCAAATAAAGTTATAGAAGAGGTATTTACAGAGATTGGTCCTGCGCCTGCAAAATTTGTTTTTATTGTTTTAGGAAGTGAGGGCAGAAAAGAGCAAACCTTAAAAACCGACCAAGACAATGCTATTATTTACGAAGACAAGGCGAACGAACAGCGGGAATTGGTACGCAAATATTTTTTGGATTTTGCCACCCGTGTTTCTGACAAATTGAACGAAATTGGGTTTGAATATTGCACTGGCGATTTTATGGCAAAAAACCCTAAATGGACACATTCTTTATCGCATTGGAAACGCAATTACAAGGAATGGATTGAGGAAGCTTTACCCGAAACTGCCATTAAATTTTCTACCTTTTTTGACTGCCGGGCTATTTATGGAGATTTAACGATTATTGACCAACTCCGAGAATCTGTTAATGAAGAGCTAAACAAACCCTTAGTAACGTTTTTTCTCTACATGGCTAAAAACGCCTTACAGTATGAACCTCCTTTAACTTTTTTCAAAAATATTAGGACATTGAAAGTAGAAAAAAAAGAGGTTTTTGATATTAAACGGGCCATGACGCCCATTGTAGATCTGGTACGTGTTTACGCTTTGCAAAATAAGATTTTCCAAAAAGAAAATACCGGTGAACGGTTAAAAGAACTTAAACAGCTTGGTGTTTTTAACGACAAGCAGTTTCAAGAACTGATGCAATCCTATTATTATTTAATGGGTTTGCGTTTAAAACGCCAGGCGCAAAACATTATAGACAACAACGCAGAACCCACAAATTACGTAGAACTCAATTCACTATCAAAAATTGAACAGGCAACCTTAAAAGAGATATTTAAAACCATTGAAAGTTTTCAAGATGGAATTAAATTGAAATTTATGGGGAGTTTGTAGTTTGCCAATCTTTCCACTTCCGCTTTCCGCCTGGCTCTGTGACCTCTGTGTTCTCTGTGGTTGAAAACATCACACTCAAACCCGCCATTTTACCCGACTACTTATTTGTGAGATGTTTCACTCCGCTCAACATGACGATGTGTTTTATTTCCGGTATCCATCCAGCTAAATCATCACCATTCGCAAATCAGCAAAAATAAAAAAGCCCTCTCGCAACAAACAAGAGGGCTCCGTTATCAAAAAATATATTATTTACAGTCAATCAACGCTAAGTTTATACCGTTGTAAACAACTTCAAACTCCGTTCTTCTGTTCATTTGCTGTTCAGCTTCAGAACATGCTACACCGTCTGTACAGCCGTTTGTTAAGCGACTTTTTCCGTAGTATTGTACTTTAATTCTTTCAGCAGCAATTCCTTTTTTCACCAAGTACGCTTTCGCTGATTCTCCCCTACGTAAAGATAAAACTCGGTTATAACTTTCAGATGCTCTGCTATCGCAATGGCTTCTGGTAATGATATCAATGCCAGGATATTTAGTCATTAAGTCTACAACGTGGTTTAAATCGTTAACCGCATCTTCTCTGATGTAATATTTATCTAAATCGTAATAGATATTCTGTAGCGCAAAAACTTTTTTAAGCGAATCGCAATGGTCGACTACAAATTTCTGAACGTCGTTTACACCTTTTAATTTCAGAGGAACAAAAATTACGGAGTCTTTGGTAATTCCATCTGTACCAACATATCTTCTATCTGGTAAAAAATCTTTTAGTTTACCAGTAAGCTCGTAGCCGGTATCTTTTAACAAAAGTTTTTTAAACTCCCCTTTATCATTTACCGCTAAAATTTCTTCTTTATCCCCATTTCTTAAGGTTACAATGGCATTTTTAATAGGCAAACCGGTATTGGCATCCGTAACTATACCTTTTAAAATAATACCGAACTCTTTTTTAACAAAGGAGTAAATATTGTCGTTTCCTGCTCGGTTCGAGCTTAAAAAACCGGTTAGCTCACTGGTTTTTGCAACTCCAAAGTCGTCGTAAGAAGAGTTGAACGGTGCACCTAAGTTTAATGGGGTACCAACCGGACGTAAATCTTTAAGTTTTATTGTAAAAACATCAAAGCCTCCTAAACCTGCTAAACCATTTGAAGAATAGTACAACAATCCCTCGCTATCTAAATATGGAAATTCTTCATCGCCTTCTGTATTGATTTTCCGCCCCATGTTTACGGGTTTGCCCCACTCAGTTTTTTCGTTTAAACGCACAGAATAGTATAAATCTGTACCGCCAGAACCACCGGGCATATCAGATGAAAAAATCAACAGTTTGCCATCTTTACTCACCGTTGGATGACCGACAGAATACTGATCACTGTTGTACGGGAACGGAACAATTTTTTGATGATCAGGACCTTTAGCGGTATACATTTTCAGTTTTACCGTACCATCTTTGCTTTTTCCCTTTTTTCCATTGGCATAATTATTACGGGTAAAGATTATTGAACCGTCTGGCATCAAAGCCGATGCGCCCTCGTGGAATTTTGTATTGATATTACCTTCAAATCGTTTAACAGCTACTTCACCATTGCCCTCGCCTTCAACCGCAGTATAAACCGAGCGATCAAAAACACCTACAATTTTGCTATCATTACTGGTTGGCGCTGTATTATCATCATTTACCTTACCTAGTGCAGTTTTTGCGCTTGCTTTGGCAGATGAATCTGTAGTGTTTACCTTTGTTGAGGTAAGTGAATTGATATCCTCTAAATAATACAGTTCAGAAAACGGTGTATTATTCCAAGCAAAAACATGCTTTACTGGCTTTGCCTCGTAACGGTTGCTGGTAAAAACCAATCCGTTTTTATAAATCATTGGGCTATATTCTGATGCCGGCGTGTTGATATTGAGGTAGGAGATATCCCAACTAAAACCTTTCCCCAATTTATCAAAATCTACCTCAGAGAAATATTCACCTCTTTTATCACTAGGTACCATTAACAAATACTTGCGGTACCACAGCTCAGATTTTTCGTATTCTTTATTGTTCGCCAATGCTTCTGCATAGCGTAAAACCCATTCGGGTTTACTTACTTCTTTGGTGGTCAATTTTTCATAATAGCTCAAAGCTTCTGGATATTGCTTGGTTAACCGATAGCTGTTAGCAATCATTTCCAATGCGCTTGTATTATCCTTATCACTTGCTAAAACTGGCTTTAACAGTGCAATAGCATCGTTGTATCTTAAATTTTTATAAGCGTTTTTTGCTGATACTAAATCAGCTTTCTTCTTTTGAGCCTGTGCAAAAACTGTACAAACCAATAATAAAGAAGTAAGGTATATTTTTAAGTTAATCTTTTTCATGTTGTTATTGGTTTAAAAGAAACGTGGTGAAATGAATTTGTTTTTCTCGTAGCCAAACTCATATCGCAACATAATTTCGTGGCTTCCACTGTTAAAGCTCTGGAGGGTGGTCAAACTATGATCATATGCATAACCAATCCTAATTTGTGGGCTCGCTTGTATTTCCAACAAACCAGATACATCTGCATTAGAACGATATTGCGCACCTATTCCAATAACATCTTTTATCCAAAACATTGCATTTAAATCCCCTTGAATTGGCGCACCTTTAACCTCCTTAATCATAATGGAAGGTTTCAGTTTAAAATCATCACCTAAGTTGAACACCACACCAGCTGTTAAAAACAAATGGATCTCTTGTTTTGAAAGTTTCGTTGTTGAGAGCTTATTAGGAACCAATTGTGGTGCAGATAAACCGATATAAAACTTATCTGAGTTATAATAAACGCCTGTACCAACATTGAAATTTGTCTTGTTTACGTTATCCTGAAACGCGACATCTGTATTGGTACCTGTTTGATCTAGTGCAACATTTTGGTAGTTAGCTCTAAAACTTGAAATACCTCCCTGTAGACCAAAAGATAATGTTCCCTCGTCCATTCTAATTCGATAAGCGCCAATAGCAACAATGCCGGTGGTGTTGGTGATACCGAGTTGGTCATTAAAAACCTGTAAGCCTAAACCTATTTTTTTGTCGTTGATGGGTGCGTCAATTGTAAAAGTGGTTGTTTTTGGAGAACCTTTTATTCCTGTCCATCGGTTACGGTACAAAGCTGTTGCCGATACCACATTACGGCTACCCGCGTAAGCAGGGTTTAATGCCAGCGCATTGAACATGTATTGTGTGTACATTGCATCCTGTTGTGCTTTAGAGCTTTGTGTAAAAGCAAGCAACATTGCAAAAGAGAGCGTTATATAGATATATTTCTTCATGTTCTTATCTGTTTAATGTGATAAATCCAACATACTTTTTGCTGTTATAATTAACAACATAGTAATAGGTACCTACTGGTAAATCATTACCGATTGTGAGGCCTTTGTTCGACCTTCCGTCCCAGTTGTTTAAATAATTGTTTGATTTATACACTACATTTCCCCAACGGTTAAAAACTTCTAAAACCAATGGCGTTAAACCTGCATTTGTAATTACAAACGTATCATGGTCACCATCGCCATTCGGAGAGAAACCTTCGGGAATAAATATTTTATCTGTGATCACTACTATTGGAGTAGGCACATTTGGTGTTACGTCGCCAGGATTATTGGGATCTGGCACTAAGCCATCAGTTGATTGGTCTCTGGTTACTGTTCCGTCTATAGAAGAAATACCTTCAACGAAAGCAGTATTCTCGAACCTAAAAATTCCTTTATCGGCTTTCACGTTAACAAGCAATTCAACTTTAGCTTTTTGGTTAGCTGTTAACTGACTATTTACAGCTAAAAGCTCGGTGTCTGGGTTACCATTGTAGCTGGTATTAACCGTTAAATCTAGTGAAGATAAACTGATAACATTATAAGCGGTAGTGTTGAAAGTTGCTAATAAATCATCTTTTAGTGATAAATTCTGCAATAAGATATTTCCATAGTTCACAATTGTAAACAAAAACTTAGCGTTATAAGAGCCATCAACTTGCTCATCTAAACTTATCAGCGATTTCGCCAATCCTACTTTTGGCGGGATGGGAACCGCGATATTTACTACGGCTACGTTAGATTCAGCTCCTTTATTATCTTTCACTGTATAGGTGAAGCTATCTGGACCAGCATAACCCGTGGTTGGAACATATGTTACTACACCCGTAGTTGGATTAACGGTTGCTGTACCGTGTGTTGGTTGCGTTTTAATAACTACGGTAGTTTTATCTAAAGTGGTATTTCCATCTCTATCAGTGTCGTTATTTAGCACATCAATCAGTGATGGCGTATTAACTTTACCCACAGCAGTATCATCTACCGCGACCGGAATTGCGTTAATTAGTATACTTACCGCATCAGTTGACAAACATTGGCCGGGTAATGTTAAATTCCAATTAAATACATAAGTACCTAAACCCAAGTTAGTGACATTGGTAGAAGCGCTGGTTGTACTTGCAATATTTGCTATGGTTGGCCCCGATGTTTGAACCCATTGTCCGCTAAACCCAGCTGGAGAGTTCCCAACAATTGTTGCAGAACCCGTTGAGGTAGATATAGAGATTAATTGATTTGTTCCGGCATTTGATGGAATCGTTGTAACAGGATCTAAAAGCGTAATTGTTGCAGGAAGAGATTGTGTTCCTAAATTATCAGCTACTGTATATTTAATGGTTACGGGCCCCGTAACGTTTGGATTAATTGGTGTAAAGGTCACAGTTCCGTTAGCAAGTGCCTCAAACGTACCCTTGTTTGGAACAGCAACTATTTTTTGAACGCCAGCAAGCACCGGATCTAAATCTATAGAACTGTTATCTATCACTCCACCAGCGTTTGTTGAAGCATCATTAGCAACCACATTTATTGTTAACTTTTTTCCGAGACAATCTGTCAACTCATCATCTAACGCAATTGGATTGGTTAAAGGCTTTTCAAAAACATTAATGGCTACATTTCTGATTTCGTGAAAGTTGGTATAAAGTCCTGTTGAAGAAGAAATTCCATAACTAACTTTAGTGGGAGGCGCATCTGGATAATAATAATTATCAATAACAGTTGTTGTTTTAGCTGGGCTTCCGCCTACTTGAATCCTCACCGAAACATTATATCCTCCAAGTGGATTCGGTTTTAAATCAATAAATGCTTTTCTATATCCTAATTCCGAACTTACAGGAAATCTTTCGTTTGCGTCATTTACCAAATCAACACCTTTATCACTCGCTACAACAGATGTCAAAAACCTATAGTTATTTGGGTCGGTAGCGTTCCCATCTCCTTTTCCTCTCAATACCACCGACTTCTTGGTAACCTTATAGGGGTCACTAGGACTCGTTAGCCCTCCCTGTCTACCTTCTCGAGCATAAGGAAAGTTACCATATTCATCTAAAGCAACACCTAGGTAACCTTTGCTCACACCGGGTAAAACGCTTTGACCAGGACCATAAGGGAGATATTGAGCATAACCCAACGAACCACCGAAACCACCAATATTGAAACTACCTGCAGCAGTTGCATCGAACAAGAAAAAACAGATTCCATCTGCTCCAGAACCACCATAAGTGTAATATTCAAAAGAAATATTCAGACCTTGATCAGTATCAAAAGTTTCTGTACTATATATATAGCCTCTTTGATCTTGCGAGTTATTCGTCAAACGAAGATAACCAGATCCATCAGGGTCGATATTTACAGCGGGAGACGCTGTTAGCGCAGCTGTCGGTATTCCGCCAAATTGAATGTCTGGTGCCGTTGCGTTTTTAAAACTTTGAAAATAGGGCAAATTGGTCTGTGCACTTGCCCAGCTTGTAAACAGCAAAAGCAATGCTAACAAACAGAGATTTGGGATAGGTTTTAATTTCATAATTGAGCGTTATTTAGTTTAGTATCTTAAACTAATGCCAGCCATTATCCAAATATCACTCCACATACCTCAAATGCTTATCGCCACCCTAAGGATATATAGTTACAAGCATATTCAAGGGTATATTTATTTTTATGTCGATAAAAATATCGGTAACACAAAAAATACAACCACGAATTAACTTCCACACTTCGGCATTAAATTCCACAATAATTCCACACTATTTTAAAATCAAAAAATCCACTTAAAACCATCAAAAACAAATATTGTTGCCCTACTTAGGCTTAACGGTGCAAAAAAAGATATTTATAAAGCCTATTGGAATTTTGGCATCATATTGCAACATACGTTTCCACTTCATGCTATGAAAAACCCTTAGCATTTGGAAAATGACTAAACTAAATTTATGATACAACCTCTTAACAAATTTTTGTACCTGTTGCTCGCAATCGTCTGCTTAAGCGCAGTTGGCCAGCAGGTGAAAGCTCAGGAATCTATGGTTCCAGATATTTCGTATCTGTTTTTAGAAAAGTTGATAGCTACTGCGAAAGAGAATTACCCAATCATCAGACAAAACAAAATCAAAGAAGAAATTGCTGAACTGCAGGTTAAACACCAACAGTTAGACTGGCTTACTCCTTTTAACGTATCCTACGTATCACAACCAAACAATACGGTAAACTTTATTGACCCCAGCTATTTTAGCGGTTACCAATTTGGTATAAACGTAAACATTGGCGGTATTTTGCAAAAGCCAAATAATGTAAAAACTACCAAGAAAAATTTAGAGTTTAGCAAACAGTTAACTGCACAGTTTGACAACAACCTGGAGATGGAAGTAAAAAAACGCTACTTTACTTACATACAGATGCTTAACAACGTTAAACTCTACACCAAATCTTTGCAAGACGCACAAGGTTTATTAAACGATATGAGAATAAAGTATGAACGTGGTGAAGTTACCTTCCAGAACTATAGTGAAGGATTAATCAGTTTCAGTACCATCAGTCAATCAAAAATAGAAGCAGAAGCAGGTCTTCTGATCGCAAAAGCCTCAATAGAAGAATTAACAGTTACCAAGCTAGAAGATATTAAGTAATGGAAGAATTAAAGAAATTTTACAACCTGCTGTACCGATTTAGATTTATCGTTATAGCTGTGCCTTTGGTCACAATAATTATTGCTTACTTCTTGGTTCGTAACTTGGCTGATCAATATGTTTCTGAAGGTCAAATTGCAACTGGCATTGTTGATGAAACACAAATTTTAAATAACAGCGCAGATAAGCAGGAATCTAGTGTTGTAAGAGAGTTTAGTAATTTAATTGAGATTATGAAGCTGGAAAAGATCATGAATTTGGTTTCGTACCAGTTGATGATTCATGATTTAACAGCCGAAAAGCCTTTTAGAGAACTAAGTCCAAAAATTAAAGATCTGGCTGAAGTTGACAGGCGAAAAATCTTAAATACTTTTAAAAGAAAGTACGTTAATAGAGAAACGCTAAACAGCTTTAACCCAGAAGATAAAGAGCTTTTCGAGATTCTGAAGTCTATGGACTATAACTCTGATTTTTTAACGGAGCACTTAAACGCGGAAAGGTTAGAGAATAGTGATTTTATATCGGTAAGGTTTGTATCTGAAAACCCAGAACTATCTGCATTTGTAGTAAACGTAGAATCTAAAGAATTTGTTAGCTACTACACCTCTATTTTAAAAGAGAACCAAACCAAAGCGGTTAAGTTTTTATCAGAAAGAGCGAAAGAAAAAAGCGACACGCTTAATAAAAATGTAGCCGCACTTAAGCAATACAAAATAAAGAATAGGATCATCAATCTTTTGGAGCAATCCAGAAAAATGTATGAACTTTCTGCAGAATACGAGCGACGTAAACAAGACGCAGAAAAAAGTATCATTGCTTTAAAAGGTGCTATCGCAAACATTGACAAGCAGTTTGACCCTAATCAGAGAAGATATTTTGAGTCATCACTCGAAAAAATCAATCAAAACCTGGTTCAATCTAAAAAAGAACTGAATTTAGTTACAGAAAAGTATATTCAAAGTGGTTTTGACGAAGAGTACAGTAGCAGGATAGATTCTTTGAAAGAAATTATCAATAAGCAGATTCTTGTTCAATCTAGTAAGTACATTGATAATCCGATGGTGCAAAAGCAAAATCTGATTACGCAGAAACTAAACCTACAGATTGAGTACGATATCGCCAGATATAGTTTAGCAAGCCTTAAAAGAGAATTATCTGATATGAACTCGAGGTTTGACAAACTTGTTCCTCATGAAGCAGTAATCCAATCTTTAGAAAGAAAAATTGATATTGCGAGTAGAGAATACCTAGATGTGTTGGAGAAATACAACAGTGCTAGCTTAGAGGCCAGTTTATCATCGAGATTAAGACAGGTACAGATAGCCAACCCTGGTATAGAGCAACCATCGAAAAAAATGTTGCTGATAATCCTTAGTGGTATCATCAGTTTTGTGTTCTGTTTGTTGATTTTCTTCATCATCTTTTACTTCGATAATAAAATTGGCACACCAAGAGAACTTGCGCAGATTACGGAAATACCAGTTTTAGGTAAAATTAACCGTGTTAATTCTGCAAGTCTAGCACTTAAAGAAATATGGAGTAATTTAAACTCTAACCCAGAAATGCAGGAGTTGAAAAAGCAATTGCGTTCTGCAAGATATGAGATCAGTAGAGAAATGCTACACCAGCCAAGCAACAAAAAAGGTCAAGTGCTGAACATTACCAGCATGAACGATTCTGAAGGTAAAACGCTTTTGGTAGCCTGTATTGCGTATTCTTATGTAGTAATTAGCAAAAAGGTTTTATTAATTGATGGCAACTTTGACCATCCAAGTATTACAGAAAACTCAAACTCTACTTTTTATATTGAAGATTACTTAAAAAGCGGAAATTTAGGTTCGTCTGAGTTTAGTGCCGGAATTATGGTAATGGGAAACCGTGGCGAAGACAAATCTTTATTTGAAATTGCCGACGAAGAAACTGTAAAACAGCGTTTTGATCAATTGAGAAATGAATTTGATATTATTTTAGTAGAAACACCATCTTTAGAAACTTTAGGTAAAGCAAAAGAGTGGAACTTGGTTTCTGACAAAGTAATGGGTGTTTTTGAAGCCAACCAAACCTTGTCTCAAAATAAAAAACAGCACATTAATTACCTTAAAGGATTAAACGGTCAGTTTATCGGTTGGGTTTTAAATAAGGTGTCTGTTGATACAGGAAACAAATTATCTAGTAACTTTAACGCAAACTTATTAGAGTAAAAAATGCTGAAAGCCGTACATATTGCCTGGATTATATTGCAAATTGTAATTGGCTTTCATTTATTTTTTCCTTTGCTGTTATTATTGCTTAGCAAGCTAAAATCCAATAAAAAAGCACCAACGTTGAACGATAATCAGGATATTGATTTTGCAATTATCATCACAGCTTATGAGGAAACCATTAATTTGCCCGACGTTGTTAACGCAATATTAAAGCAAGCCTATCAAAACTATACGGTTTATTTAGTTGCTGATAAATGCGATACAAGTACACTGTTTTTCAACGATGAGCGAGTAAATATACTTTTACCGCCTACCGTAATTGGCAGCAATACAGGTTCGCATGCTTATGCCATGGAGCATTTTAAAAAGCAACATGATGTAGTGACAATTATTGATAGCGATAACATTATTGACCCAAATTATTTATTAGCTATAAAAAAGTCATTTGACAACGGTTTTACAGCAGTACAGGGTTTAAGAGCAGCTAAAAATTTGGATACAAACTATGCTTGTTTAGATGCAGCAAGAGATATTTACTACCACTTTTATGATGGCGAGGTATTATTTAAATCTGGTTCATCAGCAACATTAGCTGGTTCGGCAATGGCATTTAAAACAGAATTATATCGCGAGTTTTTAACCCATTGTAAAGTGAGCGGCGCTGGGTTTGACAAGGTTTTACAACATTACATTGTTAAGCAAGATATAAGGATTGCATTCAACAAGGACGCTATACTTTTGGATCAAAAAACAACGCATGCAGACCAATTGGTAAAACAACGGTCACGCTGGATAAATACTTGGTTTAAATACTTCAATTACGGTTTTGGGGTTATAGCAAAGGGGGTTAAAAATTTGTCGGTTAATCAGTTTGTTTTTGGGATAGTACTTTTAAGACCTCCCCTATTCATTTTTTTAATTTTAAGCGTATTTGCTACTTTAATCAACCTTAGCTTGGGTTTAAATTATCAAATCTGGCTTATCGGCTTCGCTAGTTTTATCATCGGCTTTTTTATATCGTTAAAATCGTCCAAAACAGACCAAAGAATTTACGCTTCACTGGTTAACATACCAAAATTTATGTTTTTCCAACTGTTATCATTAAGTAAAGTGAGAAACGCAAATAAAATTTCTGTGGCAACAAAACATCAAAAACCTAGTAATGAGATATAACCCAGATATAGTAGCTATCAAGAAAAAAGAATCCTACTTTTTAACTTTTAAAAAGTGGTTAGCAATTATCATTTGCCTTGTTACGGTTTATTTTTTCTTATTTAAAATAGTCTTTTTTTAATGGAAAACATAGAAATCCAATCTGGAAGCTCCGGGAAACCGAACTATATAATTTTAATTGTATTGCTGGTAATGTCCATTGCAACAGCAGCAATATTTACTTTTTATGGGTCCAGTATTGGTGTATTTCCTTTATTGGCAACTTTCAGCCTCATCTTCATTTACATCGTGGTTAAAGAGCCAAAATTCGCCGTGGTATCTATCATGCTCTTGGCTTATTTTATCATGTTTCTGATTGCCGCAATAAATACAACCTTCCCCTTAGGAACGTTGATGGATGGGATGCTACTGGTGATGATTTTTGGGTTCTTTTTACAACAAAAGTACAACAGAAATTACTGGATTTTAAAAAATCCAATCTCGTACATAATCGCCATTTGGGTGGTTTATAACGCTTTACAGCTTTTCAACCCTGCTGCGGCATCAAGGCTTGCATGGCTATATACCATTAGGAGTGTTGCTGCGGTAATGCTTTCTTACTACATATTTACCTATTATTTAGATTCAAAAAAGTTTTTACGTACTATCTTGTTCGTTTGGTTAGGTTTATCGTTTCTTGCCGCTTTATACGCGATTAAGCAAGAATATTTTGGTTTTTTTGCTTTTGAAGAACGTAACCACTACGACCCCTCCACCATCGGGTTGTTATTTATCGATGGAAGCTGGAGAAAAAATTCGATTTTTTCCGACCCGGTTTCTTTCTCTTTTAATATGGCCGCCAGCGCACTCCTGTGTATTGGCTTGATGACCGGTCCGTACAAAATAAAATATAAACTACTGCTCCTGGCTTTAGCTTCGCTGTTTGCGGTAGTAATGACTTATTCTGCAACAAGAGCTGCTTATGTATTGATACCTTCTGGCCTATTGATTCTATTTGTGTTGAAATTTAATCGCTTGGCGCTGGTTTTATCCATTCCAATTCTATTTGCATTCTTAGTTTTAATCAGAGTCCCTACAAGCAACACAACCTTGGTGAGGTTTCAATCGGCGTTTAAGCCTAGTGAAGATGCGTCTTTTAACGTTCGGAAGATGAACCAAAAGAAAGTACAGCCGTTTATTCAAAGTCACCCTTTTGGTGGTGGTTTAGGTGGTTCTGGGATTTGGGGCGTAAGGTTTGCACCGTATTCATTTTTAGCCCAGTTCCCACCAGATAGCGGTTATGTAAGGGTAGCTATGGAATTAGGATGGGTAGGCCTATTTCTCATCTGTAGCCTAATGTTTACCAGTTTGTACGTCGGGATAAAAAATTATTTCACCATTCGAGACCCCGAACTCAAGGCCTATTGCCTGGCAATGGTGCTCATTGTTTTTGCCTTAGCCATTGCAAATTATCCGCAAGAGGCAATTGTACAATATCCGTTAAGTATCTATTTTTTCTTGGTACTTGCGATCATCACTGTTACAAAAATCTTAGATAATCAGATAGATCATGATGCCGTTGTAGAACCAGAAAAGGCTAAAAAAATTGACGCTAGGGTAGTTTAATCTTATTTTGATTAAATAAGTAAACATTTTGTTTACTTTAGATTCAGATAATAAAGCTTTTATAAAATATGTTGAAAAATTCGGTAGTATTTATATTAAGTAATGCAAAATATGATGCTCCTATCGAATCAACAGGATATACAATTGCAAAACATTTAGCAAAGCACAATCAGGTTTTTTATGTAGAATACCCTGCCACATTAAAAGATTATTATCAACTTAAAAAATCGCCAGAATTTGCCAAAAAGAAAGCGCTTTACAGCAAAGACTCCAATGGAATTTTAGACACCGAAAATCCCAATTTAAAGATTGTAATTACTTCTTTACTGCTCTCTATCAATTTTTTGCCCGAAGGTTTTTTATACCGAACGTTACTAAACTATAACGAGCATAGAATTGTACGCAGAATAAAAAGCGTCATCAAACTTTTTGGTATCGATGACTTTATTTTCATCAACTCTTTTAATATCCATTACCCAAATGTGGGCAAATTGCTATCGCCCAAGCTTAACGTTTACCATTGTGTAGATCCTTTAGTTTCTGGTTATGATACTAAACACGGTTTACTATCTGAACAAACAATCGTAGCAAACAGCGACTTGGTAATCTGCACCAGCAAAAAACTGTATGATATTAACTCTGAACGGCATTCGAACACCCGTTTTGTACCCAATGCCGCAGATTTTGAACATAGCCAAAAAGCGACTTTAGCTCAAACACCGATATTACCAGGTTTATCTAAAATAAAAAAACCAATTATTGGCTTTTTAGGTAATATTGAAGGTCGTACAGACTTTGAGTTGATTACCGCAGTTGCGGAAAAAAATCCGGATAAAAGTTTTGTTTTTGTGGGACCAATAGCAGCCGTTTATGCTGCAAAACTAATAAGTAATAAAAACAATATCCATTTAATAGGTGCAGTGCAGTATGCACAGATGCCAGAAGTGCTTAAAGGTTTTGATATTGCAATTATACCATTTAGAAAAGATGAGTTTAGCTCAACCATTTTCCCTTTAAAGCTTTTTGAATATTTAGGAAGTGGAAAACCCGTTATTTCAACAAACTTTAACACAGATTTAAACGATCAAACTAAAGACACTGTACCGTTTTGCGCTACTGCCGATGAGTTTTCGGATGCTATTAACGATGCGCTGGACAATGATAACGAAGAGAAAAAAGCAAAAAGATTGATTGTAGCTCAAAATAACACTTGGGAGAAAAGAGGTGACGAGTTTTCTAATTTGTTGGCAGAAAATTTAAAGGCAAAAAATCAAAAATAAATGCAAAAAATATTCTTCGATCACCAAAAATTCAGCACCCAAAAGTTTGGCGGAATCAGCCGATACTTTGCAAACATCATCGAAGAAATTAAAAAACACAAGGATTTCGATTACTTATTAGGCGTTGCCAACTCTCAAAATTTTTATATCAAAAACGAAAAACAGTTTTTGAATAACTCACTTGCAAACTACCTTCTAAAATCCGAATACGGTTATAGAACCTTTAAAACCAACGAACTGTACTGTAAGTATCTGTTAAAACAGAACAACTTTGATGTTTTTCATCCTACTTATTACGATCCATACTTTATAAAACAGCTTAAGAAACCCATGGTTACCACCATCCATGATATGACTTACGAGCGTTTACCAGAGTATTTTTGGGTTCAAGACCCACTAACCTCCCAAAAAAGAATAAGCGCTCAAAGAGCCGATAAAATTATTGCAATATCCGAGACTACCAAAAGGGATTTATTGACTTATTTAGAAGTTGATGAACGCAAAGTGGAAGTTATTTACCACGGAATCGATATTGATAGTCCGCTGGCCTTAGAGGAAGTGAAAAATCTACCGAACGAATACCTGTTTTTTGTGGGTGATAGAGGCGGTTATAAAAACTTTTATTTGATGTTAGATGCCTTTGCCATCTTATCCAAAAAGCATCCAAACCTCAATTTGGTCTTATCAGGTGGTGGAAAACTGGTTGGTGCTGATGTGGAAATCATCAATCGCTTAAAGCTGAATACAAAAGTCCATCACCACCAGGTTAACGATGCGCAACTAAATTATTTATATAAAAATGCCTTGCTATTCATCTATCCATCATTATATGAAGGCTTTGGTTTACCTATTTTAGAAGCATTTAGAGCGAATTGCCCAATTTTGTTGAGCGATACTGATTGTTTTCTAGAAATTGCGCAAGATGCTGCAGCTTTCTTCAATAGGTATTCGTTAGAGGATTTAATGCTACAGATTGATGAATTGATAAGCCATGAAAGTTTAAGAAAAAATTTGGTTGAAAAAGGTAAGGAACGTTTGAAAGATTTCCCGATAGAAAATTCGATGAAACAAACGCTAGAACTTTATAAATCATTAAAATAAAGCATGTTATTTAATTCCATCTCATTTGCATTTTTCTATGTAATAGTTACCTTACTCTATTATATTTTTCCGCATAAAAACAGATGGTTTTTATTATTAGCTGCCAGTTGCTATTTCTACATGGCCTTTGTGCCAATCTACATTCTTATCCTTGCCTTCACTATTGTAATCGACTATATAGCGGGCATCTATATTGAGAAAGCACAAGGCAAACAGCGAAAATTATTACTGATTATTAGCTTAATCGCCAATATTGGGGTGTTAGCCGTTTTTAAATATTACAATTTCATCAACGATAACATCACGTTTTTGGCAGAAGGCCTAAATCTGCACAACAACATTCCGTATTTAAAGATGCTATTGCCTATTGGTTTGTCTTTTCACACTTTCCAAGCAATGAGCTATACCATTGAGGTTTATCGGGGAAACCAAAAAGCAGAACGACATTTTGGAATTTACAGTTTATATGTGATGTTTTACCCACAATTGGTTGCCGGACCAATTGAACGACCACAGAATATTTTGGCTCAAATGCATGCCAAACATGAATTCAGCTATGTTAACATGGTCGAAGGATTTAAGCAGATGGCTTGGGGCTTTTTCAAAAAACTGGTAGTTGCAGATCGGCTTTCTATCTATGTAGATACCGTGTTCCCAAATCCAGAGCTACATAATGGCAGCACCGTAGTAATTAGCGCAGTCTTTTTTGCCATTCAAATTTATTGCGATTTTTCGGGTTATTCGGATATCGCTATTGGCGCCGCCAGGACTATGGGGTTTAATTTAATGACCAACTTTAGAATTCCTTATTTTTCAACAACCATATCGGAGTTTTGGAGCAAATGGCACATCTCTCTTTCCACTTGGTTCAGAGATTATCTTTACATTCCCCTGGGGGGCAGTAGAGTATCAATTCAAAGAACATATTTAAACCTCTTTATTGTTTTTATGATAAGTGGTTTGTGGCATGGCGCAAGTTGGAACTTTATTATCTGGGGCTTTTTACACGGTGTCTATCAGGTTGTTGGTTTGGTATTAAAACCCTTATTCTCTAGATTCGAGTCGCACTTAAATAGCCTAATTCTTAATTTTTGGTTTTTTATCAAAGGCTTGGGTGTATTTTGTTTAGTTACTTTTGCATGGATTTTCTTTAGGGCAAATACCATACATGATGCTTTTTTAATGATTAAAAATCTCCGCTCGTTTGGTGAAAGACCATTTTTAGGAAACGGTATTAACCAATTTGGACATTGTTTAATTGCAATTGCAATGTTGTTTACTATTGAATATTTTATGGCGTTTAAACCTCAGGTGAAACTATTTAGTAACCCCAACAGTTTTGTTCGCTGGGCTTCTATAGTAGGTTTACTGTTTATAATCCTGATTTTTGGTGTATTTAACGGAGGCCAGTTTATTTATTTCCAGTTTTAACCATGTTGAACAGAAACGTAATCTCTTTTTTTAAAAAATTAATTCTGTTCGCAGTGATAATTTTTGCAGTGGATTGGGTTTTAGGTTTGGCACTAGAAAAACTCTATTTCAGTCTAAAAAAAGGGCAATTTGCTCAAAATACTTATGCCTTAGATGAGGCTTCTCCAGATATTTTAGTTTTTGGAAGTTCGAGAGCGCAACACCACTATTCTTCTAAAATACTAAGTGAAAATTTAGGTTATAGCATTTACAATGCCGGGCGTGACGGGCAGTTTTTACCTTATTATTGCGCCGTACAAGCTGTCATTTTAGAACGTAAAACACCTAAAATCATTATTTTAGATGTTAATATTTGGGAGTTGGGACCAAACGAACAAAAGTATATGAAACTGGCGCAACTACTCCCCTACGTGGCAGAACATCCTGTTTTAAGGAATTACACCGCCAAAATCAGCAAATTCGAAAACCTTAAACTCATCAGTAAAACCTACCCATATAATTCAACACTGCTTATTTCTGTTTACGATCATTTATTGACCAATACAGAACCAGAAGATGATAGAGGCTACTTTCCATTGGTTGGCGAGGTGAGTGAAAAAATGTTCAATAAATATCAAACGGAAAAGAAAACGTACGATGAAAAACGAGCAACCCAAGATATTGAAATAGACCAACAGGCCGTGGCTTATTACCATCAGTTTTTGAAGAAAACTAAGGATTTAAACATAAAGACCTACGTGGTAATTTCGCCAACTGTACTTAAAGAGCCAAATACCGAAGAAAAGTCTCTTTTAGAAAGTATCGCGAAGAAATACAGCAACGTTAAGTTTTTGGATTTTGCTACTGACAGTACTTATAACAACCATTACCAGCTATTTGCTGATGAATTTCACTTGAACGATAAAGGGGCAGAAAAATTTTCTAAGGAATTAGCCGAGTTAATTAAGTAATGGTGATAACCAACCTCATTTCGACGATAGGAGAAATCTACAAGTTACGGAGGGTGAACTTTTCTTAAAGCACAGACGGTAAACTCAGTCTTGTGCAAGGAACATAGGGATTTCTCCTTTGCCCTTACGCACAAGTTCCCATCGCTCGTCGAAATGACGTGGTTTAAATCATAAATACTTGTAATTTCTGCTAAGAAGTATAGAGATATTGAATTTTAGCATCTTCTATTTCTGCTAGCCTTGGGATGGCTTTATTAACTGAAGATTGGTTAACTGCTAATTTGAGCTCACAGTTAAGG
Source organism: Pedobacter arcticus A12 (assembly GCF_000302595.1). Classification (GTDB taxonomy): domain Bacteria; phylum Bacteroidota; class Bacteroidia; order Sphingobacteriales; family Sphingobacteriaceae; genus Pseudopedobacter; species Pseudopedobacter arcticus. The sequence continues at coordinate 389,056 of NZ_JH947127.1, forward strand.
TCGAATTTCTGATCAAAAACCTCTAAATCCTCTTCCTTAATCAGCTTCATCACATCGTTCATCTGTAAGTATTGGAATTCAATACGATAAATGTCCTGAACAGTTTTTGTGATAATTTCTGCTTGAGCAAGCGCATCTTCTGTTGCCATTTTATAGGCGTTAATCAATCCGGGAACACCCAACAAAGTGCCCCCAAAATAACGAACCACAATCACCAAAACATTGGTTACATCTTTAGATAAAAGTGTATTTAAGATTGGTCTACCTGCTGTTCCAGAAGGTTCTCCGTCATCGCTTATTCTAAAAATGGTTCTGTCTGGCGTTAATCGGTAAGCGAAACAATAGTGCCTAGCTTTGGGGTGTTCATTCCTTAAAAGTTCAAGTATTTCTTTAAGCTTTATTTCGTTTTTAAAGGGATAGGCATAGGCTAAAAACTTGCTCCCTTTTTCCCTAAAAACGCCTTGAGATTTGTTTAATATGGTTTGGTAAGTATCGTTAAACAACATCAGCCAAGTTTAAAATAATAATTGCCACGAGTGCCAATATAAAACCGATGATATTTAATTTAGTCAATTTTTCTTTGAATAATAAAATCCCGACCAAAGAACCTAGAAAGATAACACCGATATCTAGCGAAGAAAAAACAACGGACGGGCGGTGACTTTCTAGATTTAGGGCTTTGATGTAAAAATAAATAGAACCGAAGTTAAAAAAGCCCAACACTACTCCTGCTAAAGCAGCTTTAGTTTGAAACTTTAGCATACCTTTCTGGTACTGATACAGTAACGATGAAAAACCAAAGAACGTGGCAATCACAAAGATGTAAAACAACGAACCTGTAAAACTTATAAACTGAAGTTTGGTTAGCAAATTGAATAAAATATCCAATACGCCAGTACCTAAAAAAACAATTATTGGGTACCAAGTTGTGGACTGCTGCAAATCCGTTTTTCCATTTGGTTTAGATGCATATAAAGCCAAGAAACCAATAACCAAACCGAGCAATTTGAGGGTTGTAGTAGTCTCGGAGAATATTAAGAATGCCGAAAGAACCGGAATTACCAAAGAAAGCCGTTGCGCAATAGCCGTTAAAACAATTCCGCTGGTAGCTATACTTTTTCCGATAAAGTAGAAAATGGAAAGCAGTAAACCGGCAACAATGGCAAACAAAGCCCATTCATTTAAAGTCGGAGCTATGCTTAAATCTGGCTTAAAACCAAAATAACACAACAGTGCTGCGGTTGGATAATTAAAAACAATAGCTTGATAAGCATTGGTATCGTAACGCTTAAACAGCTTAAAGTTAATACTCACGATTACGCTACAAATAACCGCGATAACTATGTAAATCATTATTTTAAAGGCTTAATAATGTGTAATTGATTTGATCCAATTGTGGTGCTTTCTACGGTTTTTCCCTTAATTAGCGGTGCTTTAATTCCCTCACCCCAAAACTCTGAAGCGGTAAATACACGGGCTTCATCCCACAGATTAACGTCGATAAAAGTCTGTAAAGTTTTTGCACCTCCTTCTATGATCAACGATTGTACGTCTTGCAAATAAAGCTGATACAGAATATACTGAGGAAGGAAATGGTCAAAATCCTCTATTTCTACGTAATAGGTATTTCCCTCAATTGCTGTTTTCTTTTGATTAAAAACAAACGTTTTAATACTTTTATCAAACAAATGATGGCTTGCTGGCAGTTCCAGGTTTTTATCAACCACGGCTCGTAACGGATTTCTACCATCAACCAACCTCACATTTAATTGTGGATTATCTGCTAAAGCAGTCCTTTTACCTACCAAAACACAATCCTCCTCACTCCGCCATTGATGTACCAACTGTTTGGCAAAATCGTTGCTTATCCAACGTTGTGTTCCATCTGTTGGCGAAAAGAAACCATCTTGGGTTTGTGCCCACTTTAAAATAATATAAGGCCGCTGTTTTTGAACTTTGGTGAAAAATCGTTGATTAAGTTCCAAACATTCCCGTTCTAAAACGCCCACTGTCACAATTATCCCTGCTTGTTTTAAACGCTCCACTCCTTTTCCGTTCACGCTTCCAAAAGGATCTAGACAACCAATTACAACGTTCGGGATTTTGTGTTTGATTATTAAATCTGCACATGGAGGTGTTTTCCCGAAATGCGCACAAGGCTCAAGCGTTACGTATATCGTGGCTTTTTGTAGTAATTCTTCTGCATTACTAAAGTTGGCGAGCACTTGGTTTACGGCATTTACTTCTGCATGGGCTTCTCCATATTTTTGATGATAACCTTCGCCAATGATCAATCCGTCATGCACAATTACTGCCCCAACCATTGGGTTCGGACTTACGCTTCCCAAACCTAACTTTGCCAGTTCTAAAGCTCGCTTAATATATTTCTCGTGTTGCACAACACAAAGTTAACAATCTACCTCACGTAGCTTTGCTTCTGCGTTAAAATGATGGAAATTTTACCCGTGTTGATACAGATTGATTTAATAACTTTGATTTCGATGGAATATAAACAGAAATTCAAAACTGAATTAGCCACACTTTACAGAGATGGAGAGCTAGACATCCTATTTAAACTGTTAATCGCTGATCTCAAAAAACAAGAATTCAATCAAGTTTTAACAGATGGTATTGCTTTAGGTGCTGATGATGAAGTTCTCTTTTACAATGCCATCAATCAGCTGAAAGCCTTAAAACCCATCCAACATATTTTAGGCAAAACAGATTTTTACGGGTTACAGTTTTGGGTAAGTCCGCAAGTACTCATTCCTCGGCCAGAAACCGAAGAACTTGTTCACCTCATCCTATCAGAACAAAAAAATAAAACTGTTAATATTTTAGACGTAGGAACAGGGAGTGGTTGCATCGCAATTAGTTTAAAACACCATTTACCAAAGGCGGATGTAAGCGCTTTGGATTTGAGTTTAGATGCCTTAGCTATTGCGAAAAAGAATGCAGAAAAGCACAAAACCAACATTACTTTCTTTAACGATGATGCTTTGAATCTGGCTGAAAGCAGTTATCCCAATTATGATGTAATTGTAAGCAACCCGCCATATATCGCTCTGAAAGAAAAGGCGGATATGGAAGATTTGGTTTTAAATAACGAACCTCATCTGGCGCTTTTTGTAGCAGATCATGAAGCGCTGATTTTCTATGATAAAATCAGTGATTTTGCGTTGAGCAATTTAAAGACCGGGGGAACCTTATATTTCGAGATTAACCAAAACCTGGCTTATGAAACCAAAGGGTTAATTGAACAAAAAGGCTTTGAAGTAGCGCTGTTTAAAGATTTGAACGATAATTTCAGGATGATTAAAGCTCAACTCCGTGGATGAAAAGCTTGAATAGGCTGTTTTAATCCACCATATTTACGTACAAATTACAGTTAGTAAAATAAAAAAATCGTACTTTAGTTCTCGAATCTTATTTGGCTTCTAGATTAAATTACCCAAGTATCCATTAGCATCAAGCGATAAAATGATGACGTTTGAATTTGTTAGTGAAAGCAATAAAAACGTGATCCCAAAGTTAGTAAGATACCAAGAAACAAATCTTAAAGGTTTATATAATTTAGCTTTCGGCGACAAGAATTTCCAAACGGGAGAAATTGACGATAAAGCAATATCCAATAACGGTGACAGCGAAAAAGTTTTAGCAACGGTTGTTGCAACTGTATATGCATTCACAGACAAGTATCCTAAATCGTGGATATATGCTACAGGAAGCACAAAAGCGAGAACTCGATTATACAGAATGGGCATATCAAAATACTTGAAGGAAATACAATCTGATTTTGAGATTTTAGGTGAAACCGCAAGTGAATGGAAAGAATTCGAGATTGGCAAGGAATATGACGGCTTTTTGGTCAGAAGGAAAATTTAATATTTTTATACCTCACTCATGAAAATAACGGAAGAATTAAAAGAACGTAAAACACCTATAGTAAAAGTTGACAAGTCTTTAAACAAGCTCGATTCAAAAATTCAGTTTCCAGAGAAACTTGAAAAGGCAAATCAGATGCTTAAGAAAATTGGACTCCCAAAACAGTGGACTACTAAGTAAGCAGAACTAATTCTACTGAAAACCTCAACTCCGCGGATGAAAAGCTTGAATGGTCTGCTTTAAAAAATCCCGATCTAAATGGGTGTAAATTTCTGTTGTGGTAATACTTTCATGTCCCAACATTTCCTGAACTGCTCTTAAGTCTGCACCACCCTCTATCAAATGTGTAGCAAAAGAATGCCTAAAAGTGTGCGGACTAATGTCTTTTTGCAAACCAATTTTTAGCGCTAAATCTTTAATCAAAGTAAAAACACTTGTTCGGCTAAGCTTGGTTCCTCGCCGGTTTAAAAAAATAAAATCTTCATTTCCTTTAACAATATCCAGTTTGTTTCTAACCGTGTCTCTATAAATTTCGATATTCTTAATTGCAGTAGATCCTATGGGCACCAATCGTTCCTTGTTTCCCTTTCCGGTGATCTTGATAAACTCATCTTCTGGGAAAAAGTTAGATAATCTTAAACCGATAAGCTCACTTACGCGAAGTCCACAGCTGTACAGTGTTTCCAGCATTGCTTTATTGCGGGTGTTTTCTGGCTTACTTAAATCTAAAGCACCAATCAGCTCTTCAATTTCTAAAACTGTTAATACATCTGGAAGTTTACGGATGGTTTTTGGGGCTTCAATCAGCTCGGCAGGACTTTGTTTCAAAAAATCCTCCATCACTAAATATTTATAGAAAGCCTTAACACCGCTAATCAATCTGGCTTGGGTGGTTGCTAACATTCCCAAATTATTTATCCAAACCAACATATCTTTTAAATCTTTGGTTTGCACCTGTAAGGGCATCAATGGCTTATCATTAGCCTCTAAATACTGACATACTTTATCAATATCATGCAGATAAGCATCAACAGAATGTTTAGCTAAAGAACGCTCGAGTTTTAGGTAGTTTTTAAACCCTTTTTTTGCTATTTGCCAATCCACTTTTTGTTTTAAAAATTTAATGATAAGTTTGAGCGCATGAAGATACAAATTATCAACGGTCCGAATTTGAATTTACTTGGGAAACGTGAACCAGGAATTTACGGCAATGAAGGTTTTGAAAGCTTTTTCGAAAGTTTAAAAACAATGTTTCCAGAGGTTGAACTTAGCTATTTTCAAAGTAATGTTGAGGGCGAAATCATCAATAAACTTCATGAAGTTGGATTTTTATTTGATGGCGTGGTAATGAACGCAGGTGCTTATACACATACCTCTGTAGCTATTGCCGATGCCATTGCAGGTATCAAAACTCCAGTTGTGGAAGTGCATATTTCTAACGTTTATAATCGCGAAGAATTCCGTCACAAAAGTATGATGGCCAAAAACTGTAAAGGAATTATAACTGGTTTCGGACTAAAATCTTACGAGCTAGCGATACGTTCTTTTTTATAAGTAAAAAGATAAATAACAAAACCCGAAGCTGCCATTATTGCAGATGCAATGCAAATTGCGCCCCAACCTTTATTGTCCCATAATGCCAAACCAATTGCCGAACCCATAGCAGCTCCGATAAAACTCATGGTCATCAAAACAGTATTCAACCTATTACGGGCGGAAGCATCTAGTGCGTATACCCTGGTTTGATTACTCACATGCACTGCTTGTTGCCCCATTTCTAACAAGATAATTCCCGCTATAAAAAAGCCGAGCTGTGTACTAAAAAGTAAAATACCACTTGTGCGATAAAAAGTAAGGCTAAGCCATAGCCCACGGCAATTCTCGGATTACCATTATCGCCCAGTTTCCCTACCAAAGGTGCTGTTAAGGCTCCAGCAACCCCTACCAATCCAAATAAACCAATTTGATCGCTTTTAAAATCGTACGGATTATTGGCCAATAGCAAAACCATATTGGTCCAAAAGCTTCCAAAGATCATGAATACAAAAAAGTTAATGGCAGAAGCTTCTCTTAAAACCGGTTCTTGCTTAACTAAGGACGTAATGGAGCCCATCAGCTTTTTATAATTGCCGTTAAAATTCGGAAAGCTCTGGGGGAAGCGTAATTGCATTAAAAGAATAATGGCAATACAAATTACTGCTGCAATGTAAAACATCACTCGCCAACCATAAATCTCACCAATAAAACCACTTAAAGTACGTGATGCTAAAATGCCTACCAGCAAACCGCTCATAATAATTCCCACTACTTTTCCCCGTTGCGCTGGCGCAGCTAAGTGAGCAGATAGCGGTAAAATAAGTTGGGGTACACAAGAACTAAAGCCAATCAAAAAGCAGGCTACCTCTAAAATGATAAAACTTTTGGCTGTTGCTGCCATAAGGAGTGCCAGCACCGCCAGAACAGTGGTAAATACAATCTGCTTTTTACGCTCGAACATATCGCCCAAAGGTACCAGAAACAACAGGCCAACGGCATAACCTGCCTGTGTAAGGTAAGATGTATGCCCCGCTTGTGCAGCGCTGATGTTGAATTCTTTGGCTATTAAGACAATTAATGGCTGGCAGTAATAAATATTAGCCACGATAAAAGCCGTGGCAATGGCCATAATTAGTGTATCGGATTTATTTAAAGTCAATGCTTATTTTCTTAATCTATTGAATGTTTTATTGTTAAGGACAAAGTAATCCCAAACAATGCTATTTTTATACAAACCAGTGGTGTTTGGCTTTTCAGAAATATCCTTATTAAACGATATCTTATCAGAAAAAAAGCTTAGGATTACATTCCTGTGTGCTTTTGATATCGCCATTGCGTTCTTAAACTTCCCAGCAAATAAAAACTTGATCAGCGCCAGAAAATCTAAACAAAACCTAAAAGGTATCACCCAAAAAGCTTTGCTAGGCTTTAGGTTTTTGCGAATGAGGTAGTAGTTGTTACGAAAGTTAAGATAAGTTTTATGCGGGCTTTCCACAGCTAAGGTTCCACCGCCAACATGCCAAACGGTTGATTTGGCGCAATACATCACCTTGTATCCCAAATTTTTAACCCGCCAGCACAAATCAATTTCTTCCATATGGGCAAAAAAGTTTGCATCTAAGCCATTTACTCTTTTCCAAATTGCCGATTTAATAAACAGCGCACATCCAGATGCCCAAAAAATCTCGCAATCATCATTATACTGATTGTTATCTTTTTCAACAGCACCAAAAATTCTTCCTCTACAAAAAGGATACATCAACACATCCAAAAAACCACCAGCGGCTCCAGCGTATTCAAATTCTTTTCTATTGATTATTGATTTTATTTTAGGCTGTGCGATAGCAATATTGTCATCGCTTTCCATCAAATCTATTACCGGTTTTATCCAATTATAGTGTACCTCTACATCAGAATTTAAAAGCACAAAATAATCTGCTTCTACTTGTTCTAGAACTTTATTATAACCTTCTGCAAAACCATAATTAGCATCGTTTTGGATAACTTTTACCAAAGGAAAGTTTTCTTTAAGGTAGGCAATAGAATCATCGGTAGAGTAGTTATCGCCAACCACGACCTGCAGATTATAGTAGGATGAATTGAAAACAGACGGTAAAAATTGCTCTAAGAACATTTTACCATTCCAATTTAAAATAACGACTGCTACGCTTGGTCCTTTCATTAAAATTCTGGTTTATACTTCCAACGCTTGTGCGACCAAAGCCAAAAAGTAGGTTCTGTATTTATCCTATCCTCTAAAATCTCCACATGCTTATGTGTAATTTCTAACTCTTTGGTTTCCGATGGTTTATCGCAAACCAGCTTAAAATCACAATGGTAATATCCCCTTTTAACCCTCGAAATATCACAAAATACAACAGGATAATTTGTGCTTTTCGCAATTTTCTCTAAACCTAAAAAAATAGGCGTTGGTTGATTTAAAAAATTCACATATTCCTTTACCTCAACTTTAGCAGGGGTTTGGTCGGCGGCAAAAACAGTAACCGTTAGTTCGTTTTTGTGTTTGATAATCTCCCGCATGGCCAAACTCATTTTAATCATTTTAGTACCGCTTTTTTCTCTAATTCTGGTAAAAAAACTATTAAAAAACTCATCACTTAAGGGTTTATAAATAATTAAAGTTTTCGCTTTTACCAATAAGGGCGTTACTACGGTACTCCATTCCCAATTTCCGTAATGCCCTACTGCAAATAAATAGCTTTGGTTTTTAGCCTCGTATTTTTCTATTAATTCAATATTAGAGGTAGTATACCTGTTTCTCAAATATTGTGGAGATGCCGAAACCATTTTAATAATCTCAAATATCAAATCGGTTAAATAACTAAAGTATTTTTTCTCTATTATCTTTATTTCAGCTAGGGTTTTATCTGGAAAAGAATTCTGCAAATTTTCTCGAACAACCCCTTTACGATACTTAATTACATAATATAAAAGGTAAAAAAGCACATCGGAAAACAAATACAAAATAGATAAAGGCAATAGCGATAAAGCGTATAAAAAAAATACGATTACTTTAGAAAGCCCTTTATTTATCATTAATTTCGTTCAATATTTAATTGCAAACATAAAAAATTAGAAATGGAAAAAGGCGCAGTCTTTCCTTTGTTTTATCTTCCAAGTGTAGAATTTTTTAAAAATCTACAAAACCATAAAGAAAACACCATCATCATTGAAAAACACGAAAACTACCCTAAACAAACAAACAGGAACCGCACCGTTATTGCTGGCCCAAATGGCAAGTTAAGTCTTACTGTACCTGTTCAAAAAGGAAGCAATAACCATACAGCATTTAAAGATATTAAAATCAGTAATGAAGATAATTGGCAACGTATTCACTGGCTTAGTTTAGAAACAAGCTATAGAAGCTCATCTTATTTTGAGTTCTATGAAGATGTTTTCCATCCTTTCTATCATAAAAAGTACAATTTTTTATTTGATTATAACGTGGAGCTTCTGGAGGTAATTTTAAAAGCTATTAAACTCCCAATAAAATATCAGTTTACTGAGGTTTATAAAAAAGAACACGAAAACTTGACTGATCTACGACGATCTTTAAACTGGAAAACAGCTTCAGATTATAAAAACAAACCGTATTTTCAAGTTTTTGAAGATAAATACGGCTATCAAAAAAATTTAAGTATTGTAGATTTATTATTTAACCAAGGCCCGCAAGCGTCAAAATTCTTTTAAAGAATGATTAAACTTCCTTTAAAAAACATCCATTTACCACGAATTAATGTGGTTAGGCGCAAAAGAACGGGTAGTCCGGGGCAAGTTCCAGGAAGTTTTTTGATTAAAGAAACCGCTTTACCTAGCAAGATTTATGTGTTTTCTTACAAAGAAGAGCTCTTAGAAGAGTTAGAGACCAATAACATCGCTGAAGCGGTTGCTTTTACCGAAAAACGCCCAGAATATCTCCATTGGATTGATATTGAAGGACTTGGAACGCAAGAAGTATTGGATTTTATCCAAAAAAAATATAATGTAAACACTTTGGTGATGGAGGATGTGGTAAATACGCACCAACGTCCAAAAAACGAGGATTATGGCAATTACAATTTTGTGGTAAGCCGGATGCTAGAGCTCGACAAAGGTTTGCAACTTAACAATGAGCAACTTTCTTTTTTATTATTTGAGAAATTACTTATCAGTTTTCAGGAAGATTATGACGATATACTTGACCCGGTTAGAAATCGGCTCAGGAAAAATGCAGGGGGCAACATCCGGAAATTGGGTCCATCTTATATGCTTTACGCTATTATGGACACCGTAATTGATCATTATTTCACCATAGTAAACCGACTGGGCGATGAACTTGAAACGGTAGAAGATCATCTTTATCAAAAACCCAGAAAACAGCTGATGTTTAGGATACAAGGCGTAAAAAAGCTAATGATTGCGATGCGAAGAGCATCATGGCCCGAACGCGATAAGCTGAACGATCTGATTCGCTCGCCCAATCCTTTGGTTAATGAAGAGACACGTGTTTACCTTAGAGATGCCTACGATCACAGCATACAGATTATCGACTTAATTGAAAGTATGCGAGAAACTTCTACCAGTTTGCTAGATATCTACCTCTCGTTAATCAGTAATAAAATGAATGAGGTGATGAAAACTTTAACCATTATCTCGGCGGTTTTTATCCCAATCACCTTTATAGCTGGTGTTTACGGGATGAACTTCGCCTACCAAGACCCGAAAACCGGTGCAATATTACAGCATAACATGCCCGAACTTTACATACATAACGGTTATGTATATGTTCTGATTTTAATGGGTTTAATTGCCATTGGACAGATCTGGTATTTTGCTAAAAAGGGATGGTTTAGGGATTAAGCTTGAAAATAGATTTATTTTTTCGCTCTCTTGGGTTAGATATATTTAAAGAGTGAGAATAACCACGCAAATCCCTAACCACCTAACCATCTAAAGCCTACCCAACTAAAAAATGCCAACTAAAAACCTCATTTCCAATTAATACACAACAAAAAGCTTTTTATTCAAAATATATATTTATACCTTTGCAATCCGCAAAAGCGGGAAAAAGGAGACAAATTAATTAATGGCAAAAAAACAAGTAGCAGAGAAGGAGTTAGAAGCTAAACAAGCAGAACTTCAAGACACTGAGAAAAAAGTAAAAGAGGTATTTGAATCAGAAGCTGATTCTATATCTATCGACGACATTAAGTCAAAGTCGAAAGTAGCTGACCCTGAGGATTTTGATTGGGATGCAGACGAAAAAATGTTCGGTAATTACAGTAAAGCTGAACGTGAAAAAATGGAAGAAATGTACTCAGGTACTTTCAACTCTGTTACAAAAGGAGAAATCGTTTCTGGTGTTGTTGTAACTATCAACAGTAAAGACGTAGTATTAAACATCGGATTTAAATCTGATGGTTTAGTAGCTGTAAACGAATTCCGTGATATGCCAGACCTTAAAAAAGGTGACAGCGTTGATGTTTTCGTTGAACAAAGAGAAGATGAAAATGGACAATTGGTTTTATCTCGTAAAAGAGCAAAAACACAGCGTTCATGGGAAATGATTAATGAAGCCTTAGAAAATGACACAATCATTAACGGTTTTGTAAAGAGCAGAACTAAAGGTGGATTAATTGTAGATATTATTGGTGTTGAAGCTTTCCTTCCAGGATCTCAAATCGACATTAAGCCAATTAGAGATTACGATGTTTACGTTGGTAAAACAATGGAATTCAAAGTTGTTAAAATCAACCACGAATTCAAAAACGTAGTAGTATCACATAAAGTTCTTATCGAGGACGATTTAGAAAGCCAAAAGGTTGAAATCGTTTCTAAATTAGAAAAAGGACAAGTATTAGAAGGAACTGTTAAAAACATTACTGATTTCGGTGTATTTATCGATTTAGGTGGAGTTGATGGTTTATTACACATCACTGATATTTCTTGGGGACGTATTGAGCATCCAAGAGAAGTATTATCTTTAGATGAGAAAGTTAACGTTGTTGTTCTTGACTTTGATGACGAGAAAAAACGTATTGCTTTAGGTCTAAAACAACTTTCTGCTCATCCTTGGGAATCTTTAGATACTAATTTAGCGATTGGTTCTAACGTAAAAGGTAAAATCGTTACTGTTGCAGATTACGGTGCTTTCTTAGAAATCATCCCTGGAGTAGAAGGATTGATCCACGTATCTGAAATGTCATGGTCTCAAAACTTGCGTAACCCACAAGAGTTTATGAAAACTGGCGACGAAGTTAACGCTGTAGTTTTAACTTTAGACAGAGACGACCGTAAGATGTCTTTAGGTATTAAGCAATTAACACCAGATCCTTGGGAGAAGGCAGCTGCAAGCTACCCTATCGGAAGCAAGCACAAAGCTACTGTTAAGAACATGACTAACTTTGGTGTGTTTGTTGAGATTGAAGAAGGAATTGATGGTTTAATCCATATTTCTGATCTTTCTTGGTCTAAAAAAGTAAACCACCCTAACGAGTTTACTAAAGTTGGCGAAGAGTTAGACGTTGTAGTTTTAGAATTAGACGTTGAAAACCGCAAGCTAAGCTTAGGTCACAAGCAATTAGAAGAAAACCCATGGGAAACTTTTGAAACAATCTTCACTTTGGATTCTATCCACGAAGGTACAGTTACTAAAGTAACCGATAAAGGTGCAATTATTGCTTTACCTTACGGTGTTGAAGGATTTGTTCCAACAAAACACTTAGCTAAGCAAGACGGTACTGTATTAAAAGCAGAAGAAACTGCTGACTTTAAAATCATTGAATTCAACAAAGACTCTAAGCGTATTGTAGTTTCTCATGCTCGTATTTGGGAAGAAGCAAAAGCGGAAGAAGTTGCTGAAGAAAGAGCATCTAAGAAAAAAGATGCTAGTGCTGCAAGTGCATCAGTGAAAAAAGTGAAGGATTCTGTAGAGAAATCTACTTTAGGAGACTTAGACGTATTATCTCAACTTAAAGATAAGTTAGAAGGTGATGCTAAAAAAGCCGCTAAGAAAAAAGAAGACGCTAAATAAGTTTAACTTATTTTAGAAATACAAAGAGCAGGTAATTATTTACCTGCTCTTTTTTTATGCTTAATATTTTAAAAATAACCCGATATTTCCCACACCAAAACTTAAATGTAATGAAGATAATTTCTATAGCTGTGCTCATGTTTATGTGTACACTTACTGTGTTTGCACAGGACGATAATCACACTGACAAAATACAAGTAACTAAACTTGCAGAAAGTACCCGGAGCTGGAACGGAGATCAGCTTCCGCCCTACTCAACCGGCCAACCTAAGGTAACCATTCTAAAGATCACAATCCCCGTACATGCAAAATTAGATCTGCATAAACATTTGGCAATCAATGCCGGAATATTAACAAAGGGCGTTCTTACCGTACGCGATGATAAGGGAAACGTTTTAGAACTTACAGCAGGCGACACCATCATTGAACTGGTAAACACCTATCACTACGGAGAAAACAAAGGCAGTGAACCTGCAGAAATTATTGTTTTTTATGCGGGAACAGAAGGGAAAGCAATCACCGTTAAGAAATAAGGTTCAACTGAAGGGATGGATTCTCCTAACCTTACCTATGTTCGGTTCAAAAAATGCTATTTAGTAAAAGAAAGCTCCTTATGAAAGTTTTTGGCAAATTTACGTTTATCAAACTTATAAAGCTTTGCCGCCCGATATGATACGCCTTTCTGCTTTTCATCCAACTCCTTTAAAATATCATACGATAGCATTTTTTTACGGAAGTTTCGTTTATCTAACTTCTTATTTAAAATAACCTCGTATAAATTCTGCAATTGAGTTAGGGTAAACTTTTCTGGCAAAAGCTCAAAAGCAATAGGCTGATAGCTTATCTTATTGCGTATTTTCTCAAAACCTTTTCTAAAAATACGGCTGTGGTCAAACGCCAACTCAGGGATATCCTTTACATTAACCCACACCGCTTGTCTGGCAAAGTCACTAACTGGCTTCACATCTTTTTGCCCGGTCAATCTAATCATGGCGTAATATGCAACTGTAATCACACGCCCTTGTGGGTGCCTTCCTAAAGCACCAAAGGTGTAAAATTGCTCCATATAAATACCCTTTAACCCGGTTGATTCATATAAAATACGCTGAGCCGCACTTTCAATAGCTTCTGTTTTTTCAACAAAATAGCCTGGCAATGCAAACCAACCCCTAAAAGGATCTTCGTTTCTTTCTATCAATAGAATCTTGAGTTCGCCCTCATCAAAGCCGAATATGATACAATCTACGGTAAAAAGCGAATCAAAATGTGCTGGTAAGTTTTCCACTTTATAAAGCTATAATTTAAATGCAATTTAATGCAAAGTTGAAAAAAAAAATTGACAAAAAGTTCCTTAGTGTAATAAATACACCTTATATTAGTAAATCCAAATTTCGAGCCACATTTAGTATATGTCAAAAATAAAAAAGATAGCTGTTTTTACCTCAGGAGGAGATGCACCAGGAATGAACCCTTGCATTAGAGCTGTAGTAAGAACAAGCAAATATTTAGGTCTTGAGGTTGCGGGCATAAACCAGGGGTACCAGGGAATGATCGACAATAATATTGTTGACATGGACCACCATTCTGTGAGTAATATTCTTCAATTAGGAGGCACAATATTAAAAACCGCCCGTTGTTTAGACTTTAAGACCCCAGAAGGAAGAAAATTAGCTTACGATAATCTACAAAAAAACAATATCGATGGATTGGTTGCAATAGGTGGAGACGGAACTTTTAACGGTATAGAGCTTTTTTCAAGAGAATATGATGTTAAAGTTATCGGCGTACCCGGCACCATTGATAATGATTTGTACGGCTCTGATTATACTTTAGGCTTTGATACAGCCACAAACACAGTTATTGAGGCAATTGATAAAATCAGAGATACAGCAGAATCTCATGCCCGCCTGTTCTTTGTTGAAGTAATGGGAAGAGACGCCGGATGCTTAGCATTAAGAGCAGGAATTGCAGCCGGAGCCGAAGCCATTATGTTACCAGAAAAAGACACCAGTATTGAAGAATTAATTGAAACACTAAAGGCAGGTGCTGCAAAAAACAAATCTTCTGCAATTGTTATTGTATCAGAAGGAGACAAAAGCGGAGGCGCTTTCAACGTAGCAAAAAAGGTGAAAGAAGTTTTCAATTTTTACGACACAAAAGTAACTATCTTAGGTCACCTACAAAGAGGTGGCAGTCCAAGTGCCTTTGATCGTGTTTTAGGAAGCAGAATGGGTTTTGCAGCGGTAAAAGCGCTGGTTGCGGGCGAATCCAGAAAAACAGTAGGGTTAAGAGGAAACCAAATCGTTTTAACAGACATCAAAGAAGCTTTATGCGGACATGAGTTTAAGTTAGAAGAAGATTTATTAGAAATGTCAGTAGTATTAGCATAGTTAATGATTGCAATTGTTTATAGCGGTTCCAGGTATTCAAATTGGAGATTAGTCGATAAAAAAGAAGTGATAGAGGTACGTACAAACGGCATCAATCCCTTTTTTAACGATGAGAAATTCATCAATCAGCTATTAAACAAAAACACAAAACTCATTAACAATGCAGAAGCAATAAAGAAAATTTATTTTTTTGGTGCAGGTGCTTCATCTAAAGAACGTAAAGAGATCATTAAAAAAGGCTTAAGCGATTTCTTTAAATTCAGCAAAGTTTATGTAGAGCATGATTTGGATGCCGCTGCAAAAGCAAGTTGCGATGATAAACCAGGTATTGTTTGTGTAATTGGGAGCGGATCTAACATTGCATTGTTCGATGGTAAAAAAATAATCGAAAACAATTACGGCTTAGGTTATGCCATTGCAGATGAAGGTTCTGCTACATGGATGGGAAAAACCATCCTAAAAGCTTACCTAAGCGAAACCATGCCAATCGAAATAAGAGCAGCATTTGATAAAAAATACGACTTGGACAGGCGCTTGATTATGGACAAAATCTATAAACTACAGCATCCAAACCTATTTTTGAATTCATTTACCAGCTTTTTAATAGAAAACAGAACATCACCATACATACAAAATGTAATAAAAGATGGATTTAGGATTTTTATAGACACCTATCTAATCCCACTCCGTCAAAAACACGACAGCAACCTTCCCATATATTTCGTTGGAACAGTAGCTGCATTTTTTCAAGACTTTTTAAGAGAAGTTGCCGAAGAAAAACAAATAAAGATACGCTCCGTTATTAAAGAGCCTATCTATAATTTATTAAATTATTACGCAAATAAAAATTAACAAAATGAAAATTGGAATTAACGGCTTTGGCCGTATCGGAAGATTAGCTTTTAGAGCTGCAGTAAAAAGAAGTGATATAGAAGTAGTAGGAATAAATGATTTAGTGGAGCCAGATTATATGGCGTACATGTTAAAATACGATTCTACACATGGTATTTTTGACGGAACAGTAGAAGTTAAAGACGGGCATTTAGTAGTAAACGGTAAAACCATCCGTGTAACTGCAGAAAGAGATCCAGCAAATCTTAAATGGGATGAAGTTGGTGCAGAATACATCATCGAATCTACAGGTTTATTTTTAACACAAGAAACTGCTCAAAAACACATCGATGCTGGTGCTAAAAAAGTAGTAATGAGTGCGCCTGCTAAAGATGACACCCCTACTTTTGTAATGGGCGTAAACCACAAAACATTAAAAGCAGATCAAAATATAGTTTCTAACGCATCTTGTACTACAAATTGCTTAGCGCCTATCACTAAAGTATTAATGGATAACTTTGGTATTATCGAAGGCTTAATGACTACAGTACACGCAACAACTGCAACTCAAAAAACAGTTGATGGTCCGTCTGCAAAAGACTGGAGAGGTGGACGTGGTGCTTCTCAGAACATCATTCCTTCTTCTACAGGTGCTGCAAAAGCGGTAGGCTTGGTTATCCCAGCAATTAAAGGAAAATTAACCGGTATGGCCTTCCGTGTACCAACTCCAGATGTTTCTGTAGTTGATTTAACCGTACGTTTAGAAAAACCAGCTACTTACGAGCAAATCAAAAAAGCAATGAAAGATGCTTCTGAAGGTGAGTTAAAAGGTATTTTAGGCTATACTGAAGATCAAGTTGTTTCTAACGATTTCTTAGGAGATCCACGTACTTCTATCTTTGATGCTGGTGCTGGTATCGCATTGAATGATAACTTTGTTAAAGTTGTAGCTTGGTACGATAACGAGTGGGGTTATTCAAACAAAATCATCGATTTATTACAACACATGTCAACAGTAAAGTAATAAACTGTAATTAATTTATAAAAAGGTTGTCTTCATAATATGGAGGCAACTTTTTTTATGAGCGTTTTTTGGGCATTTTAACACGCTTTTCCGTTATATCTTTTTTTGTCATCCTGAGCCGGAATCGAAGGACAAAAAAAGGATGTCACTCCAATCGTTAATGCGGTAAATTAGGGTTAAAGAATGGACTACGCCCTAGCATAACAAACCTCCAAGTCTTAAATAAATAATATATTAGCAAAAATATTAAAAACAACAGCTTTGGTAATTGTAATACATTGTACAGATGAGGTAGGTTTAGTTGCCACAATTTCATCTGTTTTAGCAAATGCAGGATATAACATCATTTCAATGCGAGAGCATGTAGACGTTGATGAAAATAAATTTTTCGCCAGATTAGTAGTCAACAGTATTTTAAATCCTGTTGAAATCGAAAAACAACTACTTTCCGTATTGCCAAAAAATGCTTTGGTTAAAGTTAATCCACAGCCAGAAAAAAGCATTGTGGTATTGGTAACCAAAGAATACCATTGCTTAACAGATATTTTAACGCGTAACCATTTTAAAACTCTAGGTGCTCATGTAAGCTGTGTAATCGGTAATCATCCCGATTTAGAAAATATTACCCAACGTTTTCAAATTCCTTTCAAACTGGTTTCTCACGAAAACAAAACCAAAGAACAATTTGAAACAGAATTGCAGGACCTGATTAAACCTTATAACCCCGATTATCTGGTTTTAGCCAAGTTTATGCGCATCCTCTCTCCTACTTTCATTCGTAGTTTTCCTTTACAAATTATCAATATCCATCATTCTTTTTTACCAGCTTTCATTGGTGCTAGTCCGTATAAACAGGCTTATAAAAGAGGCGTTAAAATTATTGGTGCAACCGCTCATTTTGTCACCAATGATTTGGACGAAGGTCCAATCATCACCCAAAAAATTACTCCTGTAAACCATAGTTTTAGTTTGCAAGATTTAATTAAGGCAGGCCGAGAGAACGAAACATCTGCCTTAGCGAAAGCGATGCAACTTGTTTTTGAGGATCGGGTTTTTGTTTATAGCAACAAAACGGTTGTTTTTGAGTGATAAAGCGAGTTGATTCTTTAATAAAAAGGATGAAGGCCCCAAAATGTAAAGTTTAATTAATTATTGAGAAGCAAATTTTATGGCGATGCTAAGTCCACAAAACGATTGCTGATAATGGAATTAAAAAAAGCAAAACTACAGAATTTGAGTCTGCTATTAAAAGCAGACTTGAAAAAACATATTGCTGGTATATAATGTTGATAAGACAAAAGTACAGTTCAGAACAGTTTAACAAAGAGATGGGTTTAGCGCTAAATTCAAGTGTAATCCTCAATTAAACCTATGCTCGCCCGCAAAACGCATAAACCTTAAAAGGTTACGTAATTCCAAACTCAAAAAAAGCTTACGGCAAGGGCAATAGCAAAAAAAACACTAAACCAGCAAAGTCAGAATCCTGCCCGAAATGCCAATCAACAGGCCAAATGAGTTTCTTTTTAGCTATCTTGTTGTGTCAAAGATTTACACACAATTTAATATGCGAACGACAATAGTACTGACCACAATTTTGCAATTTTTAATACTTTCTATCTCAAATGCACAAACTGGTGTAGCAATTTATGGACTCATAAAAGATAAAAACACCAAAACAGCTTTACCCTACGTAAATGTCGTTTTGAAAACAGAAACAGACAACTCTTTTGTAACTGGAACGGTTTCGACGCACAGCTGACGGCTATTTATTTAGCACCAGACATTATTCCGCAAGGGAAAATAAAATCAAGATTTTCATTAGACCTTGGGCTTAAAAAAGCAATTCAAAAAGGAAAAGGCGAACTATTTTGTAACGCTACAGATTTGCTAAACACCATGATTATCAAAAAAGAAATTAACGGACAAGGTTTTAATTATACAAGTAACGATTATTACGAAACCCAAGTAGTAAGACTTGGTTATAGTCATAAATTTAAAAAAAACAGACACAAACGCTTGAAGGCAATTGAGTAGACGACTCTGCTAGCGTATCTGGCAGAGTCTACCTCTCTCACACCGCCCAATGCATTCTTTTCTCTTCTTCGTCCTTTCGAGGCTGACGGATAGAGATTCAACTATAATTTTGCAGTTTCACAAGCGAACAACCATTAAGCAAAAAAAACAGTTGCCTTCAAATAGAAAACAACTGTTTAAAATTATCACTGTTCAACAGCAAGCATAATACTTAGAATTCCTTTTCCCCAAACTCGCTGCTAGGCAGTTTCAATTTCTTGGTTAATTTATTAAGGCTAAAGCTCAGGTTTAACATAAACACATCCACTTCATAAATATAGTTGGTAGTTGTGTAAAAATCTGGGCCAGAAGTAGTGATTCTTTGCTCGTTAGTTTTTAGCAAGCCTAAATCCATATTCTGCCACTGCACCAAAGCAGTCAGTCGGCCGTTCATAAAGGTTTTTTTAAGCGAAGTATTCGGAGACAAGAACGCTCCGTCTGTTCCTTGTACAGTTGGTCTCTTAGATAAATAATTTACGTTTCCTTGAATGCTAAAAGTTGGTGTAACCTGAAAATTGGTATTTGCATTAATAGAATATACCCATGCAGAATTTTCGACGCTATTTGGGTAGTTCAATATCACACCATTTAAAGTGCTTTTAAAAATGTTTGTACCAAGGTATGACTGGTTCCACTTTACAGGATTGTAGTTTGCACCAATCTCTAAACCTAAACGCTTGCCTTTGTTTGCGTTGGTAAACACACGATTTAAAACGGTGTCAGCAAAAACACTATTTACGCGTTGTATCGGATTTTTTATATCCTGATAATAAATTGTGCTAATAAAAGATCCTTTGCCAAACGTTTTGGTAAGACCAGCTTCAGCTA
This sequence comes from Pedobacter arcticus A12, assembly GCF_000302595.1. Classification (GTDB taxonomy): domain Bacteria; phylum Bacteroidota; class Bacteroidia; order Sphingobacteriales; family Sphingobacteriaceae; genus Pseudopedobacter; species Pseudopedobacter arcticus. Next base: position 408,656 of record NZ_JH947127.1, read on the forward strand.
AATATATAAATTCTGGCAAAAGGTTAGCGTCACCTTGTTCTAGGGTTTCTGAGTGCTCACGTTCTGGAATTGGGTTCAGCTCAAAATTATTCGTCCGTTGCACCCTCCTACTTAGTCCAGCTTTTAATTTCCAACCGTTGGTTAAACTGTAAAGCACATTTGCCGAAGGGAAAAGATTGTTTAATTCGAGTTTGTAATCATCAGTTGTGCCAGAGCTTACTGTTAAATCTCTTGTAGCATACTCATAACGTAAGCCACCAACATATTCTAAGCGATTGACTTTGCCAGAATATTGACTATACAAAGAATGGATTTGATTTGTAGCTTTTACATCGCCACTAAAAGTTGGCAAAGTTGTAAAATCTGATTCACCTAAATTTTTAACGCTGTAAATAAACAAACCATCTTGCTTGTCTAAGCGGTACTGATAACCCGTCTCTAGTTTGCCTTTCCCGATATTTATGGCATAATCTATTTTCCCTCTAAAACCGTCTAATGGATTTTTGTAGGTGCTCAAGGTATTTTGTACGGTGTCTTGCGCCTCTATATTTCTATTTTTAGTAGATCCATAAAGATTAGCATGTTCATAAATCGCAGAAAAACTTAATGATGATTTATCCTGAAAACTGTGGATATAATCAAAGTTCCCAAGTATAAAATCACCTTGTTTATTTTGAAGATTGGAGTTAAAGTATTTCTTCCTACCAATAACATTCCCTGTACTAATTTGCGTGTTGGTATTATCGTAATTGATATCGGCAAGCCTATCCTGAAACTTATGACCTGCAAAAAAACCGACAGAAAACTGATCATTTTTTGAAGGTGTAAAACCTAAGTTAAACCTCCCGCCATAGTTGTTTTTATCAAAACTTCTTTCACCAACAGACGGGAAAGTAGTTTTCCTGTTTCCAATAATGGTAAACACATCTCCTTCTCTATAACCTGCATTATCGTTTCTTAAATAATTTGCACTTGCAGATAAATCCCACTTGTCTTTTTTATAATTTAAAGTAACATCAGCACCGTAACGTTGTTGCTTTTCTTTATTCCCGTAATCTTCTATGGACGGAAATCCGCCTTGTAAATTCACAACAAGAGCTAAACCGTCATCCACTCCTTTTTTTGTGGTAATATTGATGATTCCACCTTTTCCATCAGCATCGTACTTTGCAGAAGGCGCCGTAATCAACTCAATATTTTCCACCATATTTGCAGGTAGCTGACTCAAAATTGTATTTGCATCTGTTTGTACTGGCTTTCCGTTAATGAGCACTAAAAAACCCTTGGATCCCCTCACAGATATCTCCCCTTGTCCATCAACGGCTACCGAAGGCATGTTTTTTATCACATCTACTGCCGTCCCTCCTTTTGCAGCCACAAATTGGTCTGCTTTATAAATCTGCTTATCTATTTTATTTACGTTTTGAAGAGCTTGCCCGCTCACTTTCACTTCATTTAAAAAGCGTTGGTTTAAAACAAGCTCTTGCTTACCCACGTTTAATTTTTGATTGGCTAACAGTTTTATCTCAGCAGATTGTAAGGTTTCGTAGCCTACAAATTGCATTTTAAGGAAATAAGAACCTGCTTTTAGTTGAGTAAACCTAAACTTGCCATCTTTATCTGCAATTTGTCCATTAACTAAGCTTTTGTCAGCTTGCCGATACAGCGAAATGCTGGCAAACTCTAGCGGAGCTGAAACTGATTTATCATAAGCAATACCTTCAATAGATGCGCTTTGTGCTAAAAGGTTAAACGATAAAAAACTAAGTAATAGGGTAAAAAAAATCTTCATGTAAAAAATATTTGGAGTTGCTAATATACGGCGGTTACCAACAATTAAATTGAGTGATTTAAAACTATCGGAAGCCATTTATGTGTTGATTATTTATTTGATTTTAGTATAACTGCTATTCATCAGTTATACCGAAGCGGGTTCGACTATCGCTTTAAGAAAAGGTTTAATGTATTTATAGGTATAAATTAAAATTAATCAAGGTCTTTAAATTCAACCTCCAAGCAAATTAGCCAACCTTTTACGATTACAAAACATAGGTTAATAAGAAACCAACATTGCCTCAAATTTTACTATTTTTGCGAGCTTATACCTTATTTGTAAATGAAATTTAAATTAGCAGTACAAGATAAAAACTGTAAAGCAAGAGCAGGAGAAATCACTACCGACCATGGCGTTATTAAAACGCCTATTTTTATGCCCGTGGGTACTGCAGGAACGGTAAAAGCTGTACACCAACGCGAACTGGATAAAGATATTGAAGCGCAGATTATCCTTGGAAATACTTATCATTTATATTTAAGACCGGGCTTAGAAACTATAAAACTTGCCGGCGGATTGCATAAATTCATTGGTTGGGATAAGCCCATTTTAACAGATAGCGGCGGTTACCAAGTTTATTCTTTAACAGAAGTTCGTAAGATTAAAGAGGAAGGCGTAACCTTTCGGTCGCATATTGACGGCTCAAAGCATTTGTTTACACCAGAAAACGTAATGGATACGCAAAGAGTTATTGGTGCGGATATTATTATGGCTTTTGACGAGTGTACCCCTTACCCTTGCGATTACAACTACGCCAGACGATCAATCGATATGACGCACCGTTGGTTAAAACGTTGTATCAAGCGTTTCGACGAAACTGAAGGACATTATGGTTATAATCAAACATTCTTCCCTATTGTACAAGGTTCTGTTTATAAAGATTTACGTATTAAATCCGCAGAGTTTATAGCGGCACAAAACAGAGAAGGAAATGCCATAGGCGGACTTTCTGTTGGTGAACCGGCAGAAGAAATGTACGCGATGACAGAGGTAGTTTGTAACGTATTACCGGTTGAAAAGCCGCGTTATTTAATGGGCGTAGGTACTCCGATAAATCTGTTAGAAAACATCGCCTTAGGTATAGATATGTTCGATTGCGTGATGCCAACCAGAAACGCCAGAAACGGAATGTTGTTCACCAGACATGGCGTAATCAATATCAAAAACGAAAAGTGGAAAAATGATTTTTCGCCTGTTGACCCAGATAGCGATCTGTTTTCTGATTTAAACTATTCAAAAGCTTATTTAAGGCATTTAATACATTCAAAAGAGATTTTAGGTTCGCAGATTGCTACTTTACACAACCTACATTTCTATCTTTGGTTGGTAAATGAGGCTCGTGAGAAAATTATTTCGGGCGAATTTTATGATTGGAAAAATAAGATGGTAAAAGTTTTAGGACAAAAGCTCTAATGAAATTTTTAGACCGCTACATTAAAATAATCGATTGGTACATCATTAAGAAGTACCTGGGAACTTTTGCATTTACTTTAGCAATTTTTACGGTTATTTTTGTGGTGTTCGATATCTCAGAAAAACTAGATGATTTTCTGAAGAGCAGTGCAACAATGGGCCAAATCATATTTGAATATTATGGTGGCTTTGTTCCTTTTTACCTCAACCTACTTTTCCCCTTAATCAACTTTATAGCAGTAATATTTTTTACTGCAAAAATGGCCGACCAAACTGAGATTGTCCCAATTCTATGCGGAAAAGCAAGCTTTAACCGTTTCTTGCGTCCGTATTTTATCGCTTCAACGCTGGTATTTATCATCAGTATGATATTTAACCAATTGGTTATCCCAGAAACCAACCGGTTGATGACAACTTTTGAAAACACGTATTTAAAAGACAAATTTACAACCCGGAGCAACGTACATATCCAGCTAGACAAGTCGACCTTTGTTTACATGGAGTCTTTTGACAACAAAACGAATAACGGTTACCGCTTTTCGCTCGAAAAATTTGATAAATATGAGCTTAAATCAAAACTTATGGCAGATAGGATTGGCTGGGATTCTGTTGCAAATAAATGGAAAATCTATAATTACACCATCCGCCACGTAGATGGCTTAAAAGAAAGGATGGAGAGCGGTGTAGAAAAAGACACGACTTTAGATATGAAACCCATCGATTTTGACGTCAGGGATAATATCTATTCGGCAATGAACTACGCAGAACTTAATGAGAAGATAGAAAAAGAAAAAATCCGTGGTTCGGGAATTATGGTGAATTTGGAACTGGAAAGCTACAAGCGTTGGGTCTACCCTTTCTCTACCTACGTTTTAACGCTAATTGGCGTAGCTTTATCGTCTAGAAAAGTACGTGGAGGTGTAGGTTTGCCTTTGGGTGTGGGCATTGCTATGAGTTTTCTCTATATCTTATTGATTCAGTTCTCCACCGTATTTGCCCTAAAAGGAGGTTTGCCTCCAATTATTGCTGTGGTTATTCCTAATCTGATTTTTGGAGCGATAGGCGTAGTGTTAGCCATAAAGGCTCCTAAATAACATGAAACTAAATTTAAAAAGCAATCTCTTTATCCTCCACCTTACTGTATTGGTATGGGGTTTCACCGGCGTTTTAGGCGCTTTAATCAGTATCGGCGAAGCCCAATTGGTTTGGTATCGGGTTTTAATTGCAGCGGTTTCCCTGTTCATATATTTTAAATGGAAGAAAACATCTATCAAAGTATCTAAGCAAACTTTCTTTAGATTGTTTTTTACAGGAGCTATCGTAGGCTTGCATTGGCTCTTGTTCTTTGGCTCCATTAAAGCATCTACGGTTTCAGTTGCAATGGTCTGTTTATCATCACTTACATTGTTTACAGCCATATTAGAGCCTATACTTAACCGTAGCAGAATTTCGAAAATGGAAATCCTTGCCGGTGCATTTATCATCTTTGGTATCTATGTAATTTTTAAGTTCGAAAGCGACTATACAACCGGTATTATCATGGGCTTGGCGAGCGCCCTTTGCGCTAGCTTGTTCTCTATTATAAATGCTAAACAAGCAAAAAATAGACCGGCAACAATTATCAGTTTTTACGAGTTGACAGGTGCTTTCTTTTGGATTAGCTTATACTTAGCTGCTACCGGAGGCTTTAACAGCACCATGTACCTAAACATTACCGACCTTAGTTATCTGTTATTACTTGGTACTGTTTGCACATCAATTGCTTATGTTGCGGGCGTTTCCGTAATGAAAGAATTAAGTGCCTTTAAAGTTGCACTCATCACAAATTTAGAACCCATTTACGCAATTATTTTAGCTTTAATCATCTTTGGAAAAGGTGAGCAAATGACCTCTGGATTTTATATAGGTGCGCTAATTATTTTAAGTACAATATTTCTTTTTCCTATAGTTAAAACTAAAGTAGAGCATCGGAAACTCAAAAAAATACCACCTATTATTTAATAAAAACACCGTTTCTTTTTCAATGGTGTATCTCTAAAGTGCTTTACTTTTAAAAACCATAATAATAAGACAGTGAGGGTCACCGGCACACATTTTACATCAAAAATCCACAATTCCCAACTTTATTAGTGAGATTTTAATTCTCTATAGCAACCTATTAATAATGTATTAACATTCCCACAATAGCAACTTAACACACTTATCCTACATTTGAGGCTCAGCTTGATGCACTAACAATGCGTTATTTGATGGTTGATATTAATAAGTTAATTTGTTAGTTTTGATTTAGATGGAGGAAATTTCTTGTGAAATAATTATAGAATTAAAAAAAGGCAATCAAGAGGCCTTTAAAAAAGTCTATAAATCCTATGCCAATCCCATTTTTAAAACAGCCAAGTATATTCTTAAAAACGATAGCTGGGCAGAAGAAATTGTACAGGAGACATTTTTGAAATTATGGTTAGCTAAAGATAACATCGATATTGACCAGCCTCTTTTAGCTTATATATATGTTATAGCTAAACGGTTATGCTTTAATAAACTGCGAAGTATAAAAACTGATAAAAAAGCAATAGAAGAATTAAGTTATCATATAGAAGTATATAGACTTGAAGACCAGTTTCAGTCCAGTGAAATTCAAAAATTACTAAAATCTGCGGTCGAAAAACTTACTACTCAACAAAAACTGGTTTGGAGATTAAGTAGAGAAGAAGGTTTTACACACAAACAAATAGCTGAGCAATTAGGTATCTCGTTAAATACAGTAAAGAATCATCTTGTACAGGCATTGAAATTATTACGAGCCGATTTTTGTAAAGCAGAATATATAACCATAAAAAACAAAGCATAAAAAAAGGAAATAACTTTAATTACACAGCTACAGCTCCTCTTTTCCAGCAGTAACAATTCCGCTCCAATACAAGGAATCGCACATTTCTTTGATTCTGAAAAAAAATCTCACTTTTCTCTAGTCCTATTTACAGGTTTGCGTGTAATTAGAGTATATAGTTACAAAAGTGGATAAAGAAGATTATAAAAAATTATTAGAAAAATATTTAAACAACGAGTTGGTTGAAGACGAGTTGTCTTATTTTTTGGAGCAAACAGCAACCAATGAAGAGTGGTTTTATGAAAATTTTGATCAAATTGATGAGACAAAATTAGGTGGAATTTTTGACGATGAAACCGGTTTCCAAAATATATTGAGCCATACCGAATTTTCAAATGCAGCTAAAGAAAATACCAGATCGCTCATTCCTACAATTTTAAGGTACGCGGCTATATTTATTGTATTTGGGGCAGTTTCTTTAGTAGCCTATCAGTATTTCTCTAATGATCAAACGCAGAATTTTAAAGACTCAACTACCCTAATCACTAAAAGTAACATTACACTTTCAGAAAATAGTTCCTTAGAAATTAAACTTGCGGATGGAACGCATTTACAGTTAGATGAGGGAAACTTTAACAAAAGAATCAAAAAAGAGGGCATTACTATCGACAAAGACAAAGATGGCTTAGTTGTTTTACAGCTAACTGCTCAGAAACACATTGGCAACCAGCCCGTGGGCTTTCATGAACTCTCTACACCAAGAGGAGAAGGTTTTACTTTTCAATTACCTGACGGTTCAAAAGTTTGGCTTAATACAACCACCAAAATAAAAATACCTGAAGATTTTAACCTCAAAAACCGAACGGTTTATTTAGAAGGGGAAGCTTTTTTTGATGTGGCCCATAATGCTTCAAAACCATTTTTAATTCACACAGATAATGATATTGTTAAAGTTTTAGGAACCGCTTTTAACGTTAAATCATACTCGCAAGATAAAACCAGCTTTGTCACACTTGTACGTGGATCTGTACAAGTAAACTCCGAAAACAAACAAATTTTACTTAGCCCGGGAGAGCAGTCTGTTTCTAATAAAAGTAGCGGCGACCTAGCCAAGAAAAAAGTAGATGTCGATCAGTTTATTGCATGGAAGAACGGTTATTTCAAATTTGTTGATCAACCTATTCATGAGATTATAAAAGAATTAATAAAATGGTACGACATTAAAGAGGTAAAATATGAGGTAGATAATAAAGAAAGATTTACAGCAAGTATCAAACGGTCACGCAACCTCAGTGATGTATTGAGCAATATAGAGAAGATTTCGAATTTACAATTTACTATAAAAGAAGGGAGGCTAATTGTAAAAGAAAAATAACCAAAACAAAAAGCGAAGGTGCTCTAACACCCCCGCTAAACAAATTTGATTAAGCAATCCAATTATAGCAATCAACCAAATTTATTCAAATGTATAAAAATTTATGTAGTTATCCATTAGGCAATTACGCCCTAATCGTCAGAAAAGCTCTGCTCATTATGAAACTAATTACCTGCTGTCTATTTGGCATTTTAATGCAAGTACACGCAACAGGTTTTGGTCAAAAAATAACACTCGAGGCAAAAAGTGCAAGCTTAAAGCAAGTTCTCAATCAAATTCAACTCCAAACAGATTACGACTTTATTTATAATTCATCCTATATCCGCAATCTAAATGTGGATTATCACGTGAAGAACAAAGAGTTAAATCAAGTTCTTGAGGATATTCTGTCTCCAAAAGGTTTGGTGTTTTTTATTGATAACAACACTGTTTTAATCACTAAAAAATCGGAAGTAAATGCGAATAAAATGCAGGTACAACCAATTTCTGGAGTAGTAAATGATGATCAAAACAGTCCTATCCCAGGCGCTGTTGTTAAAATCGCAAACTCTAATGTGGGAACCCTTACTGATATAAACGGCAACTTTAAACTGCTAAGTCCAAGCAATGAAGGTGTACTGATTATATCTATGTTGGGCTACCAAACTATGGAAGTACCCTACAAAGTAGGCGAAGGTGTGTCGATAATTTTAAAAGAAGAAAAAAAATTATTAAACGAGATTGTTGTAGTAGGTTACGGAAGCCAGAAGCGGGCCAACCTAACTGGTGCTGTTGCGCAGATTAACACCGCCGACATAGCGCTTCGTCCAGATGCAAACATTGCAACTGCCCTGCAAGGTTTGTTACCCGGATTAAATATTCAGGTAAACAACGGAGATCCAACAGCAACACCAGAACTAAATGTTAGAGGGTTTAACTCCATCAATGGTGGAAGTCCATTGGTATTAATTGATGGGATAGAAGGCAATATTGCCAGAGTTAACCCGAATGATATTGAGAGTGTAACGGTTTTAAAAGATGCCGCTTCTTCAGCAATTTATGGAGCAAGAGGTTCTTTTGGCGTTATTTTGATAACCACTAAACAAGGTAAAGCTGGTAAAATGTCGGTAGATTATACAAATAACTTCGCCTGGACACAACCAACCACCAGAACAGATTTCTTATCTGATCCTTACGTTTTTGCGAAAACCGTTGATGCCGCACTTTACGGCTATAATGGCACAAATTATACTGGCTATAATGATTTAGATTATGAAGCCTTAAAAATGGTGGCAAACGGGGAAATCCCTCCTTTTAATGAGCTACAGAATAATGGTACGTATAAGTTTTTTGGTAATACCAATTGGTACGATTACATGTTTAAAAAGTTCCAAGCCTCAAACTTCCATAACATTGCTATTTCTGGCGGAACAGATAAACTTAGAGGCTATTTATCAGGGCGTGTATACGACCGTGAAACGATTAATAATATACCTAAAGACTCTAATATGGACAGGTATAATCTTAAATCTAACTTGGTATTCAATCCAAATCCATGGTTAGAACTGAGTAACAACATCCAGTTTATTAACGAGAAAGACAAAGAATACGGAGGTTATAGAAGTGGCTACGGAGGTTTATGGAGTACCACAACATGGTATAATTTATTTCCTTTTTACCCAAATTTCGTAAACGGTATACCAACAGACGTAGGCGTAGGAGGAAGTGGCGGACAAGGCGGAAGCGCTGCAATGGAGGCTGGAAACAATTGGAGATTATTTGGAACAGAGGAGTTTACCAATACATTTAGAGTAAAAGTTACCCCAATTAAAAACCTTGTTTTAAACTTGGATTATAGTAATCGTTTTGAAAACACATCAACAACTTACAGAACCAACGAATTTGAGTTTTTATCCAATAGTAAGTTAGATTATATTACTTCGGGTGTTAACCAATTGGGTGAATATCGCTGGAAAGACAAGTACAACGCACTAAATATATTTGGAACTTATAGTGTGAACGTAAATAAAGATCATCATGTAAAATTGCTTTTAGGTTATAACCAGGAAGAATTTGATAGAGATCGGATTTTTGCGGAATCAAATGGTTTATTAATCAGAGACCTATCCAACTTAGCATTAGGAACATCCTACAGTAGCATCAACGGATCTGCTACTAACTGGGCAGTACAAGGCTTTTTTGGCAGATTTAACTACGATTATAAAAATAAATATCTGTTAGAAATCAATTCACGCTATGACGGGTCTTCGAGATTTCCAGAAAACAGTCGCTGGGGATTTTTTCCTTCAGTTTCAACAGGTTGGCAGGTTGACAGAGAAGATTTTTGGGCACCGATGCAAAAGTATGTGTCTGCCCTTAAAATCAGAGGCTCTTACGGGCAGTTAGGTAACCAAACTGTTGGTGTAAATACTTTTAAACAACTGATGAAAGTTGGCCAATCTACTTGGCTTGATAATGGAATGCCCGTTATTTATGCAGGCGCACCCAATCCATTACCAAAAGTAGTAACCTGGGAAACAACAAAAAGTTTAGATCTTGGTGTAGATATCGGTTTCTTAGCTAATAAGCTCTTTGTTAATTTTGATCTGTATAAAAAGATTACAGATGGCATGTATTTGCCAGGAAAACCCCTACCAGCTGTATTTGGTGCTGCAGAGCCTAGGGAGAATTATGCTTCTTTAGAGAACAAAGGTTTTGAACTTGGACTTAGTTACAGCGATAAATTTAACGTAGCGGGTTCGCCCCTAAATTTCAGTGTTTCGGCCAACGTTTCAAACTTTATCGGTACAATCACCAAATATGACAATCCTAACGGCTTAATGAGTACGTATTGGGAAGGCCAGCGTTTAGGTCAAATGTGGGGATATAAAGTTGACGGACAGTTCCAATCTGATGCCGACGCTTTAGCTTATCAAAACTCGTTCACTAAACCTTCCAATTCTTTAGGAAATGTATACAATTACATTTTAAACGTAGTGCAAAACAGTGAATGGAATCATTTAAAAGCGGGCGACATCAAATATCTTGACACAGATGGTGACGGACGAATCGACAAAGGAGATTACACACTTGCAGACCATGGCGACTTAGTGCCAATTGGAAATGCCATGCCTCAGTTTCCTTTCGGTGCAAACTTAAATGCAAACTGGAAAATTTTTGATTTCTCAGTTGCAGTTGCGGGCGTTGGTAAACAAGATTGGTACCCCACTGGTGACATTTATTGGGGTCCGTTCCAAAGACCATATTTATCATTTATAAGAAAAGATTTAATTGATAATGCTTGGACTCCAAACAATACCCAAAACACTTATCCACAAATCTACAGAGGGTATGCTTCCTTAAACGGCGGTAGGTCTTTGTATGAAATGAATGATTATTACATGGAAAGTGTGGCTTATTTAAGGGTTAAAAATCTTAGTCTTGGAATTACCGTTCCCCAAAAATTCACCAAAAAATTTAACATCGAAAAAATGAGGCTGTTCTTTAGTGGCGAAAACATTCTTACGTGGAGTTTTGGTGGCCTAACCAAGTATATTGATCCAGAGCAGGCTGGTTCTGCGGTAAGTTACTCTAACCCAGCAAATGCTGTTGGCAGAGCGGATCTTCGCGATTATCCAATGGGTAAAACTTATTCTTTTGGACTCAATATCAATTTATAAACACTTAAAAGATACGAGATGAAACGATATAAATTATTGCTTGCCGTTGCAGTAAGCATTAGCACCATACTTACTTCTTGTAATAAGGATTTTTTAGATCGACCTGCTGAAGATCAGGTAGAAGCTGAGTTTTTCTTTAATACACCAAAGGATTTAGAAGTAGCTACAAATGACTTTTATACCATGCTTGCAACAACAACAGTTTATTCTGATGATGCTGCATCTGACAACATTGTTCCACTAATTGCTGCTGACCGCGTTAGAGGCAACAGAATTGTACCGACCGCTAGCGGGAGCGGTGGATGGTCTTGGGCTCGATTACGTAGTATAAATTATTTTTTAGCTAATTATACCAAAGTAAAAGATGAACAAGCAAGGGCTAAATATAGTGGGATTGCTAAATTCTTTAGAGCTTATTTCTATTATACCAAAGTAAAAACTTTTGGCGATGTTCCTTGGTACAACAAAGTTTTAACTGCCAATGACCCCGACTTGTACAAAGCAAGAGATTCCAGAATTTTAGTTATGGACTCCGTTATGGCTGATATAGATTACGCAATAGCAAACATCCCTGCAGATAAGCAGCTCTCTAAAATCACAAAGTACACGGCTTTACTATTAAAAGCAAGAATCGCTCTTTTTGAAGGCACTTTTAGAAAATACCACGGCATAACTGGCTATCAGCATTTTTTAGAGGAAGCAGCAGCAGCTTCGGAAACTTTGATGAACACTGGGGCATATACGCTTTTCAAAACAGGTGGTAAAGATAATGCCTATAGGGATTTGTTTGCCCGTAACAATCAAGACGATGTAGAGACGATTCTATCAGCAGATTTTGAACCCGCTATACAACAGCACAATTTAGGTTACCTGATGACCTCTCCTACCGCAGGAGCCTGGGGCATTACTAAAGATGTAATCAACAGCTACTTAATGACGGACGGAACGCCTTTCACCAATCAAGCAAATTTTAAAACTAAGGGCTATTATGAGGAGTTTCAAAACCGTGACCCTAGGCTAGTACAAACAACAGCTGGTCCGTCGTTTAGAGTTAAAGGAGCAACAGCTAATGAGCCCGTTACCTTAAATTTAACCACAACGGGTTATAGAGTAATCAAAGCATTACCTACCCGCGACCAATGGGGAACTGCTGGTTATTTTGATCTTATCCTATTTAGATACGCAGAAGCATTACTGATTTTTGCAGAAGCAAAGGCAGAACTAAATACCCTTACCCAAGCAGATTTGAACAAATCGATCAATCTTTTAAGAGCAAGAGTAGAAATGCCTGCGCTAAATCTGGTAACAGCCAACGCAAATCCAGATGCTTATCAGGAAGCGATGTATGTAAATGTAGAACAGGGAACAAACAAAGGTGTGATATTAGAAATCAGAAGAGAGCGAAGAATAGAAATGTTTAATGAAGGACTTAGATGGGATGATTTGATGCGTTGGAAAGCGGGTGCAAAAGTTACGCAGCCTATGGTAGGAATTTATTTCTCAGGTGTTGGAGCATTTGATTTTACAGGAAATGGAAACGCCGACGTTTTTGTAAGTACAGGTAGTACATCTGGTGCACCTGCGTCTGTAACCTCATTCATCAATATTCAACAAAGAACGCTACGTAATCCACTTAACGGCTTGCCTAACAGTTCAGCCGGAAACCTGGATCCGTTTTCTCAAGGCGGTGCCTTTGATGAGTTGAAAGACTACTTAGCCCCTCTTCCTTTAGAAGACTTAAAACTAAATCCAAAGCTGGAACAAAACCCTAAATGGGATAAATAATTAATCTTTCACACATAAATTATAAATTATGGAAAGTCGCAATGTATTAAAGTTTTTCACACTCATGCTATTAGCAACCATTTTCTTTGGATGCAAGAAATCTGATGAGCAATTTGAAAAAAAATTATTGGTAAATACCGATTATATAGAAGTAGCTAGCAAAAGTAATTCTTACTCGTTTGAAATATTATCAAACCAAGATATTTCCCTAGCAACCGATGTAGACTGGATTGTATTTGACACCGCTGCTTTAGCAAAAGGAAAACATACTATCCGTTTTACTGCACAAAAGAACGAAGATGAAGAGCGAAGCGGTACCATATCGGTCAAAATTAGCGACGAGTTAACCAAAGATATCTTAGTGATTCAGGAAGCTGGATTAGTCAACATCTTTTATGTTAAAAATGGCGCTACAGGTAACGGACGTTCCTGGGATCAGGCAACTGATTTAGTTACGGCAATAACCAATTCAACCAGCGGTAGTATCATTCATATTGCAGCAGGAACTTACATCCCTTCAAAAACCATAACCAACGGAGAATCTGCAAACGCGGGAGACAAAACATTTGAGATTAACAAAAACATTAGTCTTATTGGTGGTTATCCTGCAAATGCAACTGACGGAACTGTTGCTAACCCACAACTGTACAAAACTATTTTCTCTGGAAAACAGGCTGATGGATCAGAATCATTCCATGTAGTTACTATTTCGGCACCCATTGCAACCGGCGAAAAAGTAAGTATTGAAGGCATTATCGTAAAAGAAGGAAATGCTACGGATAGAGGAATAAACATCACCCTTAATGGAAATCAATTTAGCCGAGGAATGGGCGGCGGAATGCTAATTGGTGGATCAACAGTATTATTAAAAGATGTAGATATTATAGAAAACGTTGCAAGTGCAAAATCAGGCATTGCCGGGCTTTGTGCAGGCTTATATGTGTTTGGTAATGCAAATTTAGAAATGCAAAGCTGTAAAGTAAATAACAACAGCAACACGGCAAACAATGGAGGTGGTTTATGGGTTTACGGATCTAAAGCATATATCTACAACTCACAAGTCAATAATAATTACGCAAAAGGTACTGCTGGCGGTGTTCACTCCTACCCTAATGCAGAAGTTTACATGTATAACTCTGAGGTTAAAGGCAACAATAATACCTCATTTGGAGCTGGTGTGTATGCTCGTGAAAACTCTAAAATATTTCTAATAAATTGTTTGATTACAAACAACGTTACAACGTCTGCAAATGGTGGCGCTGGAGTAATGCTGTATGATAATTGTGTGGCAAATATCATCAGCAGTACAATTAGCAAAAATATCACTCCAGGCCCAGGCGGTGGTATATTCCGCAGACAGAATAGTAATTCACTTACATTAATCAACAGTATTGTTTCAGGAAATTCTCAGGCCGGTAGCAGTACAGACGTAGATAGTTATGTAGTTGCTGCAGGTCCATTAGTGACAACAAGCTCTGTTTTGGGAAGTAAAGCTTATAATAGTTCAGGTTCAGAGCTTACAACTACTTTTAACCCAAGCACCATGTTTGATACGAGTTACAGACCTATCGGAAATAACAATCCAGCCTTACAATCTGGTTTAAATGCTTCTCAGCTCGACTTAATTTCTCAAAGTTATAACCCAGTATTAAGTGGGGAAATTCTTAAAGATATCAATGGCGTATCAAGAGAAGGAAAAACCATTATGGGCGCATTAGCAAACTAAGGAACACATGAGCAAATTTGTTTTAACTCTTAGCATCCATTTGTTTTTAGGATTAGCTGGCTATAGCCAGCTAAAACCTAAAAACGTAATGTTGATATTAGGTTCAGATCAAAAACCAATCCTAACCAACCGTGTAAAAGTTGCTTTAAAGCTTTACCACGCACAACATATCGATAAAATTATTGTTTCTGGAGGTTGCGCCGCACATGCGTCTGCTATTTGTGAGGCTAGCGAAATGCAACAACAATTAACAGATGGTGGTGTACCAAAAAAAATCATCTATAAAGAAGAAAATTCGAAAACCACTGCGCAGAACTATGTTTACAGCAGAGTTTTAAAAGATGAGTTTGGCGAGAAAATCATTCAGAAAAATGATAGCTTGATTGTTGTGTCTGACCATTGGCATGCCATTTCAGTGGCTGCGAGGTTTAACCAATACGACGGTGTAAAAGCAAAGTTTTTTATAGAAGGGGATTTAACTCCAAAACCCGCAGATTTATTGGATTATGTAGGTATTTACAATAAAGTGCGTGACAATAATGAGTTTATCCTAAGAAGTACCTGGCCTACACCCGATGCGGTTTACAATATTAAAGGGAGCACCAATTATATTTTCGCAAACAGAGTTTATACGGTAACAACTGGAAAGCCTGAGTCGGCCAAGATAGATTCATTATCAAAGCTTTTTCCAAGATTAACGGTTAACGGAGATCAAAGTATCGATGCCATTGCCAGGGATTCGAAAAACGGATGTTTGTTGATTTTCAATAACCTCAACTGTCAGACCCAGTTTGATAATCTTAAAAAGAAGTCGATAAACACACCCTTAAATAAGCTGGTGAGCAATTTACCTGCAGACGTTAAATGGATAGATGCTGCATTTATCAAAGAAAATCGACTGTATCTATTTACAAAAAACAAACTGATTATAGCTTCCAGATCAGGCAGTGGTTTTAAAGTGGTAAATATTGATGATGTGAAGAACTGGATAAGCAACTGGCCATATTCATGGGGTAAAGGAGATTTAACAGCTGCAGATTATGATGAACAAACAAAAACTATCTATCTGTATAAAAACCGTGAATCCCTAACGATCAACAATCAACAAAAATCAGAAAACAAGCCAGAAAAGCTAGTGCTTAAATGGCAGGATTTTAAAAACTAAAAGACATGAAAAAAATATTTTTTATATTATTTATTTCTACACTACATATTTTAACAGGATGTGCAAAATATGAAGACGGAACCCAACTTCCGTACGTTGTAGGAACCGTTGATGCAGACAAAGACTTAAAGGATTTAATCGACAACACTCCTTGGGTTAGTAAAAACATTAGTGACGGTATCGTTTGGAAATATTATCAATTTCCAAACATTTTCGATTCTCGCCAATACATCAACGTTTTCGACATCGATTTAAGCAAAAATTTAAAATTTGAAATCCCCTACACAAGTACCGCAGATCTTTTTACGGCTAGTCAAGCTGGAGAAAGAAACAACGCTGACATTGCAATAAATGGAAGTTATTTCGGAAATAACTATGGTGGTTCCACAGTTTATTTTAGACACGATGGAACAGTAATTACGCAAACTGTAGCAAATTTTGATTCGTTTAGAGAAAATGCGGCTTTCACGCTAAGTGCTTCAGGCAAACCTTCCATTGTAAAAAAACCTTCGGGCGGTTGGGACCAAGTAAATGCATCCTACGTTTTAGCTGGTGGTCCGCTATTAGTTTATGAAGGGAAGCCCATTGGCCAATTAAACGCTGTTTTTAATACAACCCGCCACCCACGAACTGTATTGGGAACAACCGACGATAATCATTTACTAATGGTAGTAATAGATGGAAGATCCTCACAATCACAAGGGTTAACAACTGTTCAATTAACAGAATTAATGATGGCATTAGGCTGTATATATGCTGTTAACATGGACGGGGGCGGTTCCTCAACAGCTTGGACTAAAGATGATGGAGTTGTTAACCACCCCACCGATAACGGAAAATTTGACCATGATGGACAAAGACCTTTAGGTACAGCAATTACTGTAACCAAGCAATAAAACTCAAAACTTTAGGATTTAGGTTGTTTACTACATGCCGATATGTTGGTAATCTGGTAAACAACCGAAACCTGATTGATGTATTGAAACATTATGCATCAAGCCACTATGTGCTGTCTTTTAGATTAAGCATCGGGTAATTGCGTGAGATAATTTCAAATATTATTCAAATAAACAAGGTCATAATTCTAATTATGACAGAAAGGATTTAACCAGTTCTAACCATTTCAAATTAAAACTTAAGATTATAATTATGAAAAAAATTTACAGTGTATTATTTGTGCTCATTATGATATGCGCAAGCAACATTACAAAGGCTCAAATTTATTATGTTTCAACTTACGGAGGAACTAGCGCCGGAAACCCAACAGATGATGTTATCGCTAGTGTGAAATTTAGAAGTCCGGAGCGACTAACTTATGATAATGACAGCAATATGATTGTGGTAGATCGGGGAAACCACGTTATTCGGAAAATAACCCCTGCGGGCTTAGTAACTACCATAGCAGGTAGCGGAACAGCAGGATATAAAGACGACAATGGGACCAGCGCTCAATTTTCTAATCCTTGGGGAGCTGTTGTGGATGCTACTGGAAACATTTATGTTGCTGACCGCGATAATTTCAGAATTCGTAAAATAGCACCAAATGGAGACGTAACTACACTTGCTGGTTCGGCGGCTGTTACAGGGGTGGATAACGACAACCCTCTATTGGCAAGTTTTAAACAACCTTTAGATGTAATTTTTGACAACAACGGCAACCTACTTGTTGCAGATGGAGTTGGACACAAGATCCGCAAGATAGCAACAGACGGAAAGGTAACTACACTTGCAGGAACTGGCGTTACAGGTTTTAAAGATGACAGTAATCCTCTACTTGCTCAATTCGCTTCACCATCTGGTTTGGGTATTGATAAAGATGGAAACATCCTTGTAGCAGACAGAATCAACAATAGGATCAGAAAAATAAATTCAACAAATAATGTATCTACCATCGTAGGTTCTGGTACAAAAGGAACAGTAGATAATAATTCACCGTTGTTAGCACAACTATCTGAGCCCTATTATGTAGATGTAGATGCTGATGGAAATATGTATGTCGTAGAATTAGCACATACCATCCGGAAAATAGCAAGTGATGGAAAAGTAAGTGTTATTGCAGGAATCGGAGGTACTTTAGGTTTCTTAGATGGTAAAGGTAGCGACGCCAAGTTCTATAATCCAGCCGGATTATGTATCGCTAAAGACGGTACAATTTACGTTGCAGATGTAAGCAACAACAAAATCAGAAAGCTATCCACAATAAATCCGTTACCTGTAAAGCTGGTTTCATTTCAAGGTAAATTAGACAAAGCAAATGGCATCACACTATCTTGGTCTACCGCTTCAGAACAAAACAATGCTTATTTCGAATTGCAAAAATCTAACGACGGTATTAACTGGTCTTTACTTCAAACCATCACAGGTAAAGGAAACAGTGATCAATTACTTATTTATAGCTACGCAGATGTTTCTCCTTTTAACGGAAACAATTATTACCTGCTTAAACAAGTAGACTTTAACGGGAAAAGCAGTTTAACGGCACCCATCAACGTAAACTTTAATTTATCCCAAGTCAATAAACTAAGCGCTTATTATAATAATGGTGCACTAGCAATAACTGCTCAAGGGTTTACTAACGGAAATGGGCAAATTGTTGTTCGTAACCTAAACGGCCAAGTTATAACTTCACAAGACGTGAACCTAGTAAACGGCGTCAATGAATTTGCTGTACCTGTAAATTTGCAAAGTGGCTTATATGTTTTATCACTGCTTTCTACGTCAGGTAATCAGTCGTTGAAATTTGTTGCTAAAAATTAATGACGGCGTAAAAAAATAATTGCTTTTAAAATAGCTCAAAATGTATCTGTGTTATTTATCGATACTTTAAAATTCATATATTTTTTCAAAAACACCCTGAAACGACCAATCGGATCAGGGTGTATAAACTCTAAATTAGTTATGAAAAAAAAATATTTATTAAGTATAGCCATGTGTTTCATATGCTTATATTCCTATGCTCAATACACTTTAGTTTCAACTAAACGGATATCGCCAGGAGCAGTTTACAAACAATATACATCAACAAGTCCAGCGCTAAAAATATCGCTGATGGAAATCTCACTATCAGAACCTACCATAAAATTACAGGTTGTTAAATCTGCTGGAGTAATTAATGGCGATACCCAAACGGTCTCAACCATGTACTCAACACATGATAATATTAAATACCACGATGTTGTGGCCGGAATTAACGGAGATTTTTTTACCAGTACTTCTACCTATCAAAATCCCAGACACATGTTGATAGGCGATGGCGAAATATTATGGGATACCGTAAGAAACCAATCTGTGTTTGGTATAACCGAAGGAAATATTCCATTCATTGAAAAACTTACCGAAAACTACAGTGTAAAAGCAGGAGTGTCCACGTTTCCTTTTAATCAGATCAATCGAAATCGAGGTTTAAACCAAATGGTAATGTATAACCGGTTTTATGGAAACACAACTAAAACCTCAGCTGGGGGTACAGAAATAAAAATTATTCCAGTTGCAGGTAAAGAAGGTTGGAAAGCCAATGCTATAGTCTCATGTAAAGTATTAGCAAAGTCAAGTGCGGGGAACATGAGTTTTCTAGACGGAGAAGCTGTTTTATCTGGCCTTGGTGTAGCAAAGAGTTTCTTAGATAATTTAAATGTTAATGATATAATTTCTTTAGATCTAAACGTTTTATCAGCTTCTAAAGGTATCAGCGATATCAAACAATTAACAGGCGGTTATCCTAAAATTGTTTCCAATGGAACTAATTACGCAACAGCCGGAATGGCTGATGAAGGCAGCCCTGCGGGCACTGTGGCAGCACCACGTACTGCAATTGGCTACAATCAGGCTAAAAACAAAATTTATTGGGCAGTTATAGATGGGCGGGCGCCAGGAGTAAGTGAAGGAGTAACCTTAAGTGAATTGGCAGACTTTATGATTTTTGCGGGTTGTTACCAATCTCTGAATTTAGATGGTGGAGGATCTTCCTCAATGGTAGCGAATGGAGAAGTAAAAAATAATCCTTCTGATGGTTCAGAAAGACTCATTTCTAACTCCATATTAGCCTACTTAACTACTTTAACTTTAGATGATTTTGAAGACGGTGTTGGGCACTTTAATAGAGCACCTACATATGACCCCGCTACCGTTGGAGTTTCAACCAGTTCAGTTGCGGTACCAGCACTCACTGCTCATAGTGGAAACAACTCCTTAATTGTTAAATTATATGATGATCCCACAACAACTGCATCTTGGTATGTAAGATTACTTTCTGGAAGCGGAAATCCCGCATATAATAGATATTTCAGCGGACAAGGAACTATAAGTTTCTGGTTAAAAACATCTACTGCAGGCACCAATCCTAAAGTAAGAATAAGATTAGATGATAACGATGGCACAGAAGTTTCCCCAATTTTAAATATCATTAACGATGGCGACTGGCATAAATATACTTGGAGTTTATCCAATTTTAATGGTTCTTCAACAGATGGAGGAAATGGTATACTCAACAGTACGGGAGCCCGACTAGATGCCATTGAATTTACACAGAATAACACTTCAAACACATGGTTTATCTTTTTAGATGATATTATGGTCGATAAAAACAGTGTTCAATCCACACAAATTCAGACTATAAAAAACCAACCTCTTACACTTGAAAAGTCTGCTATCTTACCTTCAAGTATAAGTATTTACCCAAACCCCGCAAAAGATAATATTACAATAGCCCTAAATGACTCCAACATTAAGAAATTTGAGGTCGAAATATTTAATATGATGGGAGAGTCAGTTTTAAAAGATACCTATATAGGAAGTAAAACAACAATAGCTACCAATAAATTGAACGAAGGAGTATATGTTTTACACCTTAAGTCCAAAAATACTACTCAAACTTTTAAATTATTAATTCAATAATCTCACCAGAACAAGAAGCTTATCAAAGCTTCTTGTTCATTCACTTAAATTATCAAAAAATGAAAATTCTATTCAATACTCTTATTTTATTCATATTTATTGGCTTTTCTGCTATTGCTCAAAACAAAAAACTTAAAATCATCAGTTACAACGTATACGTAGGTATGTCGTCTGACAAAACGGAAGGAAAAAAAGAGTTTGCTGAATGGTTTAAACAACAAAATCCAGACATTGTAGCTTTACAAGAAGTAACTGGATTTACGCAAACCAGCCTTGAAAAATTCGCACAAAGCTACGGACATCCCTATGCCGTATTGCTGGTAGAAGGAGAAAAATATCCTGTTGCATTTACCTCTAAATATCCCATTACAAACGTAAAAAAGGTAATCGACAACATGGATAGAGGCTTTATCCAGGCCAATATACTCGGTCAAACATTTATAGTGCTCCATTTAAGCCCGTTCGATTATCAAACCCGAAGAAATGAGGTAGATTTAGTGTTAGCAACGATTAAAAATAATCCATCGATAAAAAACTGGGTAGTTATGGGCGATTTTAATTCTTTCGCCGCGATAGATTCCTTAGCTTACACTGATGGAGAGTTAATCGCCAATCTCAAAAAATACGAACAGAAATACGCCCCGATAAGAAAACTGGTAGATAATAAAATTGATTATTACGTGATCAACAGGATGAACCAATCAAACTTTTATGATGCGTTAAAGCTATTCCATAAAGATTTTGTTAAAACAGTACATCCAAAACATTTTGCACCCGTTGGTTTGCCAGATGTACCTACAAGAATTGACTTTGTTTTTGTAAGTAAAGGACTAAAAAAGAACGTAAAAAGTGCTGAAGTATTGGTTGACGAGTTTACCGACTCCCATTCAGACCACTACCCAATGATGATCGAGTTACAACTGAAAAAATAGCCCATAAAACCCAAACTAATCATGAATAAGTATTGTATTCTTTTATTTGTCTTATTAACGAGTAGCCAAATTTTTGCCCAAGATGGTTTTAAATACACAGATGGTCATCTTTTAAATTTAAGGGGTAGTTCTTTCGCTTCCGAGGATGACTACAACAGACTTGATTCGGTGCAAAGGTTACCATTGCCGGCTAGGGTGCAAGAATTAGCACAAAACTCTTCCGGTTTAACTATTAATTTCGAAACCAATGCAAAGTCTATCCGGGTAAAATGGGAATTAGAAAAACTCCTAACGATATGGAATATGACTCCTGTAGCTATCAACGGTTTAGATTTGTATGCGTTTGAGAACAACAAATGGCAATACGTTGCATCTGCCCGTCCTACTGGCGAAAAAAATCGTGTTTTAATGGTTGATCAATTAGATGGCAGATCGCGTAAATATCGGCTACACCTTCCTTTGTATTCCAAATTAAACAAATTGGAAGTAGGTGTCCCAGATTCTTCTACTATTAAAGCATGGACACAATCTTTTACAGACAAAAGAAAGGTGGTTATTTATGGGTCTAGCATCACACAAGGTGCTTCTGCCTCGCGTCCGGGGATGGCGTATCCATCTATTATTTCCAGAAAAATGGGCCTTGAAGTTATTAACCTCGGTTTTAGTGGCAGTGGTAAAATGGAGTTTGACATGGCAAAAACACTGGCAAAAATACCCGCAGCTGTTTATGTTTTAGATTGCGTACCAAATCCAAGTCCACAACAAATTAAAGAAAGATCGTATGTTTTTATCAAATACTTACGTATTCAAAAGCCTCAAACTCCCATTATAATGATAGAAAGTGTTTATAGGGAAACCGCTTATTGGAACAGCAAAACTAAAAGTATGGTTGAGCAGCAAAACCAAGAGTTTAGAAATACTTTTGACAAGCTCCATGCAGAAAACCCTAAGGGCATCTATTACATCAAATCTGCTAAACTAATGGGCACAGATCACGAAGCTACCGTTGACGGCACTCATTTAACAGACTTAGGCTTTATGCGGATTTCGGAGACTGTAATGAAATACCTAAAAAAAGCTTTATAGCTAGAACTACACTCAAAAACCGTGGAAACATCACTGTTTAGCTAATGGTTTTTCCACGGTAAAAGAGTGTTACAAACCCATTCTCAAACGTTTATTCAACCGCCAAAAAACAACCGATTTTGCACTACGCTAAAAGTAAGATAAAACCAAAACGGTTGCATTCCTCTTCGTTTTTATAATGTAATTATCGTTGGATTTCGTCTGATTTCTCCCCAATCAGCAGCGCAAAAACCGAATACCATGAGCTGAAGAAAAATGCCTTTCTATTTAGCAGAAAACACCTTCCCTATCCGCTATCATTTCTATCTAAAACCCTAACGAAAAAAGAATAAAAAACACCAAGAAAACACTAGGTCTAGCGCTTAAATTTTTCTCAAAAACACAAGCTAAAAGCGAACATAAAATAAGCATTTACATTGCACTTAAAGCCTGCAAAAAAAACACGCAAAATCCCAGTGCAGAAACTGCTTATTTCGGAGGTTTAAGAACCGATAAAACACATCGTACTTGTCCCTTTTTATTACGTCTACAAGAACTTATAAAACAATTAACCGAAGTGGTATCATCGGCCTTTGCTTTGGTTAAAATTTAAACCACTTATTGAATTGAGTTAAAAAACCTTTAAACATGGGAATAATAAAATTGAGAAACAGGTGTATCTTTCTATATTTTCACCAGTAATCAAAACAACTGCATCTCCAAAACAGCATCAAAAAAACGATTAAAAAACTTTAAGTGCATTTCGTTTTTACTGGGAATTCCCCATTAAATTTAAATAAAAATCTTAGTGTCGTGAGGTCTCTAACGAACCTAAAGAATAAAAAACCAAGAAGATTAGCTCAAAAACAAACAGTAAGATGTTCTAAAATTGCCTATTTCTAAAACACACAGTATCAAAAAAACAGAAATAACTGTACAAATTCCGCTTATTGTATTGACAAATCAACCTTCAAAAGGGAGTGCTTTTGATTAATAAATTTACTTTTCTTTTGCCTAAAAAATAAAAACATACACTACAAAATCCAAAATAGGGATTAAAGTCAAACATAAAATCTCCAGAAAAAAGTCAATTCCAAACAATAAACCTTCTTCTTTTCTGAAGAGCAAACACAAAAAAATCGTAAATAATAGATTAAATAACGCATTTATTTAAAAACATAAAACACACTAAGCCATATCTATAATACAACCAATCTAAAACAAAAAAGCGTCCTTAACGTACAAAATAAATATAGTTACAGCGACCAAAAACCAAGAACTTTTAGCTGATTTATTTATAAAATATATGGAAACTTTTTAGATCTACGCCAGCTTATTAATATTTGACGCCTCAATTCTGTAAACAAACTTTAATTATTTCTGGAAATAACTTCAAAAAAAACGTCAATTCACAACTTACTTGGTGTATAAATTATCCATAAAATTGTTTACTTTACAACAGCAATAGCATTACATAAAACACACTAAATAACAGATAAAAAAGCTAATTATTAGCCTAAAGAACATAAATCACAAACAATTACATTTCATTTAATTAATTGATAATCAAAATAAAAAGGATTCTATATAAATAATAAGTTTATAATAACTAAATATTACCAGTTGATAATCACTAAAAAAATTAGCAATCAAATTATATGATTCACATTATATCAAACAAACTAATAATAATCAGCGTATTAACGACTATATTCTTAACAACAACTTCACTTAATGGTTTTTCGCAGTTTATTGATGGCGGACAAAACCCGCCTAGTGTAAAATTTAAGCAAATCAATACACCCAATTTCCAAATCATCTACCCTACCCTATTTGAAAGCGAAGCGCAACGGATGGCAAATACTTTAGAGATACTAGTTAAGCAGGTGAGCAAAACATTAGGCCATCAGCCTAAGCCAATTTCCATCATCTTCCAAAACCAAGGGGTGGTCTCAAATGGCTTTGTTACTATGGCACCACGACACTCAGAATTCTACACTATGCCTGGTCAGGAGTTTGACGCTCAAGACTGGCTAAACAGTTTGGCTGTTCACGAACTTAGGCATGTGGTACAGTTTGACAAAATAGGTCCAAACCTTGGCGCACCACTTTTTGAAGAATTAAAATTGGCACTTTTCGGAATCAATTTACCAGCTTGGTTTTTTGAGGGAGACGCCGTTGGAATTGAAACTGCTTTGACACCTGCCGGCCGAGGAAGACAGCCTGCTTTTGAAATGGTTTTACGAACCAATGAACTTTCGGAAAAAAAATACAGCTACTCCAAAAATCATTTAGGATCTTACAGAAATTTAACACCGGGTTATTATCCCCTCGGATATTTTATGACAACAAAAATCAGAAGAGATAACGGTGCTTTAATTTTCGACCAAATTTTAGAGCGTATCAAAAATTTCCCGATCCGCCCTTACAACTTTAGTTCCTCCTTAAAAAAATTCTCAGGCATCCACACCCAAAAATTATACAAAAACACGATGACGGAAATGGACAGTCTCTGGAAAAATCAATCTAATAAATTAAGCATCGAGAATTACGAACCACTGAACAAAATCAGCAACAAAAATCCGAGCTCATATCTACTTCCGTATCTTGCAAAAAACAACCAAATAATTTGTCTAAAAACATCGCTCTCCGAACCTACAAAAATCATCAGTATTGATGAGCAAAAAAACGAAAAATTAATCCTAAAAATAGGCGCACAAACGGAACCTAACCTGAGTTATGCAAACGGCGTTATTACATGGGATGAATACCGAAGCGATAGCCGTTACGAACAAAGAAATTACAGCGTAATTTGCACCTATAATTTGGCAATTAAACAATACAAACAGCTCAGCAAAAAAAGCAGATTATTCTCTCCCAGTTTATCGCCTGATGGCAAAAAAATCATCGCGGTAAATGTGACCAGCGCAAGCATTTTTTCTTTAGTTGAACTTGATGCCGAAACCGGAAAAACTGTTCGCAATTTCCCTAATCCAAAAAACTACACCTTGCAAACACCAACCTACAGCGTAGATGGAAGCGAAATTGTGGTAACTGGGGTTTCACAAAACGGAAAAACACTGCTTCGCTATTCAGGCAATCATATCGAAGAATTACTAGATCCTCAGCCACAGCTCATCTCTCGCCCATCATTTTACGGTGATCAAATTATTTACAAAGCGCATTATAATGGCATCGAGAATATTTACCAGCTAAATCCCAAAACCAAAGTAATTAACCAATTAACCCATGTCCAATTTGGAGCAAATTACCCCACCGTTACAAACCAGAAATTATATTTTAGCACTTACACCGCTCAAGGATACAATCTTACCTCAGCTGATTTAAGTAGTACAGAATCGATTTCCGATAAATTAGAAGAAAACACCTTCGTAAATTACTTTTCGCCTCTTATAACGCAGGAAAACAAGCCAAATATTTTAGAAGAAACCGATTCGATAAAATATGTGAGTCAAAAATATCGGGAGTTGGATCACTTATTTTATTTCCACAGCGCAAGGCTAACCGTAACAGAAAGCAATTACAATAATGAGTATGATTTTGGACTCAGCTTAATTTCCAACAACAAATTAAACACCGCATTTGCATCAGTCGGCTATCTTTACAACAACGCTTTAAACACAAGCGAGTTCAACGCAAACTTTACCTATCAAAAATTTTATCCCAAAATAGTGCTCGGTTATAAAAACAGAGCCCAACTTGCTTATGCAAAAACAGGCGATGCCCAAAACCCTACCCTCGTTCCGTTTTACTGGAGAGAAAACCGCACCTCGTTAAGTATAAATGTACCGACTTATAAAAACTGGCTCAACAAAAGCTTCTATACAGATTTTACAGTTGCCACTTCTTACACCAATCGTTACCAAGAAACACTAAAACCTGCAAATTTCTATAGTGATATAAAATTTCCGATGAGCTATACTTTTACCACCGGAATAAACACCAGAAAAGCCGCCAGAGATTTAGCACCAAAATGGGGTCAAAACATAGAATTCAACTTTGAACATACACCTTTAGATAAAAACCTAAACGGCATTAACTTTAATTTCAAGTCGGCATTTTATTTTCCTGGTTTTTTACCAAACCATAGCTTTAAAACGAGCATAAACTTTCAAAAAAGTGACGGCATTTACCAATACAGCAACGACATCCCCAGGGCAAACGGTTGGGCAAACATGGCTGGAATCGCAGATTTAAAAAACACCTTGCTGTTGAGCTACCGCTTTCCAATTGCATACCCCGACTGGGAATTGGGTCCAATTGCGTACATTAAAAGAATTAAAGGTGGTGTTTTCACCGATTTTGAAAACATCAATGCCGGAAACGGTTTACGCGGTTACGGAGCTGGATTAAGTGCAGATATGAACCTACTAAGGTATTACCTACCGATATTCGAAATCGGTAGCAAAATCATAATCCCTAATGAAAGCATCACAAAAAAACCGATATTAGAGTTCAGTTTTACTTTTAATTATTAACACATGAGCTTTAAAACCTACTCTATTATATTTCTGTCTGTTGCCATCACTATTATTTTTATGCAGAATTTAGACCCCGTTCAGTTTAAAGTTCTGTGGATGGAGTTTACTGTGGCAAAACTGGTAATGATGCTTGTTGTTACTGTATTCGGCTTTATATTAGGTTTAATTGTGGCAAGGCCTCGCAAAAAGAAATTGGCAGAAAGTGCAGTAAACAGTATTCCTTTCGAGATCAACCAGCCCGAAAATGCTGGTTATTTAGATACGGGCGCTAAAAGCAGTTTGAGCGAAGAAGATAAAGATTACATCAGCTAATCGGAATCTATCACTTTAAAATCAGTATCAAACCATAATCAGCACTTCAAAAATCTCAGCTTTTACGTTAAACCAAAAACAACCTCCGAACATAAAATTTCTTTTCGCCAAGCTAGGCAAATAACCAAAAAACTTTTTGAAGGCCGTTGTAAAGTGCGTGGCATGTTTATATCCTACCGTTTCTGAAACTTCTGTAATTTTGTGCTTCCCGGTTGAAAGCAACTCTTTTGCTTTTTCCATTTTACAAGCCAACATGTAACCAAAAACAGTACTGCCAAATAGTATTTTAAAATGTTTTTTTAGATATTGCTCGTTAGTACCTGCTACTCTAGCCAAGTAAGCTAAGCTATAAACTTCATTGATATTGCTTTCGATGAGCGCTTTCACCATCGTCATCTTCTCAATGTCTTCTTGTTTTAGGCCCACGGTTTTTTCTTCTTCGTACTGAAAAAACTGGAGCGTAAGTAGTTCGATGATTTTAGCCTTGAGGTATAACATTTTTAAATGCCCATCAAACTCGCAATTGCTGATTTCATTTAAAACAGTTCTTAATTTATGGTTGATTGCTATGTTGTTAGATAATAAATTTGAAAAGAGATTTGCGCTTTTTTTCTGAAAAGAGTTGATGAGTCTCTGCAATCAGCAGACGGAAAGTATTTGTATGACATTCAGTATACTGGTGCTGATGGAGGTGTTTTCCAAAAATTTAAAGTAAACGGAGAAGGTAAATATACAAGAGAAGGTAATGAAGTTAACACTGCCATTATTTTGGGAACATCCCCTCGTTGGGTTAAATCTGCAGAAGGAGTTGGTGTAGGGGTAAGTATTACTACAGAGACAGCATTTACGGGTACATTTCCTGCTGTAACTTTTGGGTCTATTAAATCTACAGCGGCAGTTGCATCCTTAAACCTTGACAATCCAAGTATTATGAATACGACTTCATTTATAGTTCCTTTTACCCCTGAACAATTAGCCACAGGTTATTCTATCAGGCGTATTGATGTGCCAATTATAAACCAAGCGAAGAATAAAGTATATATTGGCTGTAATATCACTAAAGCCAACTTAAATGCTGCTGCTATCCAAAATGCTACAACCGGTGTCGTATCTTGGCCTAATCTTGCTGTAGGTAATGTTGACGGTACGGTTACTATTGTTCTTGATTACCCAACATTTAAAAACCCGAAATTAATTTGGTCAACACAAAGTAAATACGGTAATCATGGTTATAGCACTATGATTCAACATATTGGTGATGACGGGCATGTGTATCAAGCAACCGGCTCTAATACCACAGGTTATCAGCACATTCTCCGTGTAGATAAAAATACGGACGATTATGACAACACTTATTTATTTGATTTATCTAAAGTATTAATGGATTGCAGGTATTAAAGCATGGAGATACCTTGGAAACAATAAAGGATTTGTAATGTATGATATTGATAAAACCTAGCTAGATAAGCAACGTATTAATTTACTTGGCTAATATTATTAACACAGTTTTTAAGCTAAAAAAAAACTAATTCAACATCTTCTTTAATCTGCCTTTAAAATTGCCAGATTTAATCACCATGCCTTTATCTGTCACGATTACACAACTATATTCTGGAAACTTGTGCATAAGCGCCAAACCTTTTGTAGCTCCCAAAACCATAATGGAAGTACTAAAACCGTTTGCCATTTCGGCACTTGGGCCTATTACTGTAACACTAATGGTTCCGATAGCAGGATAACCCGTAACTGGGTTAATGATATGCGAATATCGCTTGCCATCAAATTCCACATACTTTTCATAACTGCCAGAAGTGGTAACGGCGTCTCGTTTTAAATTTAATATTGTTATAAATTTCTCGTCGTTAAACGGATTCGTTAAACCAACGCTCCAAGTTTTACCATTGGGTTTTGTTCCCCAAGTAGTCATATCGCCAGCTGCATTTACAATACCCGCTTTAACACCTTTTTCTTCCATCAGCTCTCGCCCCTTATCTGCAGCGTAACCTTTCCCCATGGCGCCAAAACCAATCTTCATGCCTTTCAATTTCAGAAATATAGTACATTCAGCGCTGTCTAATTCAATATTTTGGTAACCCACTTTTGCAATAGCGTTTTTAATTTCTTCTGATGAAGGCATCACCTTCATCGATCCGTCAAATTTCCAAATCTTATCCATCGCAGCGTAGCTGATATCAAAAGCACCATCGGTAAGTTTAGAGAAATATAGCGATCTTTTAGTCAACTCAAAAACCTCTCTATCAATTTTAACAGCCTTAATTCCTGCATTTCTATTCACTGCTGCTATTTGAGAAGTAGGCTTCCAATCAGAAATCAGGTCCTCTATCCTACTCATTTCCGCCACTACGCTGTCGATATAGCTTTCGGCTTTTAAATCAGTTTCGGCTACAATCGTAATGTCAAAACGGCTACCCATTAAAGTCACCGGTCGGTGTTTAGCTACTTGCGCATTTGCTTGGTCCGCAAAAACAAAACACCAGCATAAAAGAGTTATCGCTATTGGTTTCATTAATAACAATCGGCTAGCAACTGTTTTTTATCTTTATAATACATAAGTGGTTTGCCATTCAATTCCTCACAAATATCACCCAAAAGCTTTTCTACATCCTGTTGCATCAATAAAGAACCACAAATCATAATCACACCATCCTCACTTAGCAGCTGTGCTAAATACTGTGCGTCTTTACGGATTAAATCCATCACATAACAATGATCCTGTGCTCTCGAAAAAGCAATTTGGTAAGCGCTTAATTTTTGCTGCTGAACCTGTGTGTCTAAAAATATTTTATGTTTTTTTATCAGTTCGCTTTCATTTCTAAAACCTACGTACAGGTTATCAACTGGCGTCTTTTTACTTTGCACAATCATCCCTAAAAAAGGTGCAATTCCGGTACCATTGGCAATCATCGCAACAGCTTTATACTTTGGCTGATGGAAAGAAGCATTAGTTACCAATCTTGCTTTAAATACCGAACCTACCTTTAGGTTGTTCAGATATTCTGAACCTAAACCCGATGGATGAAATTTAACTACCAACTGCACATTACCATTGCATTTAGCCATCGAATAAAGACGTTCCCGGTTATCATCTGCCGGATAAATCGCCAATAGATCGCCAGATGTAAATTTGGTTCGGGCAGGAACCCTAATGGTGAGCATAAAAGTTTGTTCGCTTTCAGAAATTTCTGTCCGATCCAGAATCATCATTTTTTGCAATCCCTTAGGTTTTTTTGCGTACAATGCCGGAGTAGTTGCCAGCATTATGTCTGTTTTTTGACTCCATGCTTTTACCCAAGTTGTAAACTGCAAAGCCGATTTATCATCTACCGTAAACAATTCAGTTATAGCAACTGCCCATTCTTGTACGCTCAACTTCTCTTGAATCTGTTTGGCAAACTCACAAAAATCTGGATAGGCATGCGAACCGAAACCAATTACAGAAAAACCCATTTTATGCCTTTGTGGATATTTATCTATCAGTTGTAACAGCTTACTTCCGTTCGAAGGTGGATCGCCCAAACCATAAGTTGAAGCAAACACCAGCAAGTGCTGTGCTTTAGGGAAAACTTGATAATGATTGAGCTGAGCGAGGTATGAAACCTTTCCTTGTGCGTTCAATTGTTCATGAATAGCATTTGCAAAACGAAAAGTACTCCCATTTTCCGACCCTACCAATAAAACATACGTTGCATCTTTTGCTTTATGTTTATTTTTAACTTTAGTTGCTCTTCTTTTTAGCGTAATGGTAAAGCCAGAATAAATAAAGAATAAAATATTAAGGCAAGCAATGGCTAAAATAATCGCCCAAATTACGTTGGTACGCCCTGTATGTAAATCTAAACTCAGGTTTTCCAATAACAGCGTTTTGGGGTATTTTACTTCGCTTTCTATTTTACCGTTAAACTGATTAACAATTAATTCTTTATCAGCGAGCTTTAAAGTGTAAAATTCTTCCGGATCATCTGCAAATGGAAATTCCACTTTTTTAACCGATTCGAGTTTTGTAGCTTTAAAAACATCAAATTCGCCAATACTCTTTTGTTCTGGAATCGTTTCTGAAACTACAATTTCTTTATGTTTCGCGGTATCTGCTGGAAAAAGCTGAAACCTAGCCATAGAAAGGTACGCTCCCGTTAGCGCAATCACCAAAACGGGAATTAACATCAGCCTGCCTGTAATTACATGATAATATTGGGCAAAATATTCTCTAATTATTTTTTTGAAAAACCTGGAAATACTACGTTGCCTTTGGACAATTAACGCAAAGCCAGACATCGCAATCAGCACTAAAAGAAAACTTGCTATGCCAATCATCAATCGCCCTGTCTCTTTCAAAAAAAGCGAACGATGCAAGGCAATATTCCACTGTATAAACGCACTTTTTTCAACCGGCTTCCCTAAAATCTCACCTGTTGAAACGTTTACGTAGCCCTCAACATCGTTCCCTTCTTCATCAAAAGCCTTCAACAGTATAAAACCATTATGATCAATACTGATCTCACTAATCTCTGCGTATTTTTTCTTTAATAAGGGAAGACTCTGCGCTAAGGTAATCTCTTCGAAATTAGCAACACGATAAGGTGGCATTTTCTCTTGAATTGCATCTATAGCAAGTATTACACCGGTTATCGATGCTATTACTAGAAAAACAGATGAAATTATAGCCAATGCCAAATGGGCGTATCGCCAAATGGATAAGGTCATTTACGCTATTTTACGGTTGAACTTTACTAAATCTGATATACTTAATATACCCTTTACCGTCTGCTTTTCCGGCAAGTGCTTCAGTAGTTAATGGAATCTCAACATCTGTTAAATAATACTTTTGATCTTCTACAGCACTTTCAAAACGTAGTTTATAACCTTTATTAATGGTGGCATCGTCAATAGCTAAACTCACTAAACTTCTATCGCCACCACCAACAGATGCGCCGGTTTTAGCATTTACTTTCTGGGTTTTGGAGAAAAACTTAAACCACTCTTTAAAGCTGTTATACCATTGTTTATCGTCGCCCATCATGTATAAAGTTTTCTCGTATCCTCCTTTTGGATTAATCAAAGAAACAACGATATAAGCCTCCTCGCCTGTGTATGCATTCATTTGCAACATACATTTATACTTTGAAGTTTGTGCACTTACATCAGTAGCAAAACTTAACAAAATCCCAAATACACAAATCTTAAAAAACGTTTTCATTCTATTATTTTAAAAAGTTTACTGATACATTGTTCTTTACTAAAAACTCATTCTCTGTCGCTAAATCATAAGCAGTTTCATCAAATTCTGTTTTGATGCCTTTATCAGCTCCAATAGAAATCAGGTATTTAAGCACCTCATCATTCTTAGAAATCAATGCGGCTCTGTGTAAAGCTGTTAGGCCTTCCTTATTTCTGGCGTTCAAATCTATTTTCAAGTCCGCCAATTTTTGCAACAAAACTAGATCAGATTTTGCAACAGCTATATGGTACAAACTGCTCCCGTCTTTCTGTAAAACATTCAATGCTAAGCCATTAGTTGTCAACAAGTCCATTTTCGCTGTAAATTCGTCTTTTTTGTTTGCCCCTTCTTTCGCTCTGCCTGTCGGACGGTAGCTCTGCACCAAATAGTAAGCTAAATTGTTTCCTACATTATCTTCTACTTTAACATTTGCTCCTTTATTGATCAAAAAAGCAACCACTTCTGGAGAGCTAGCACTCACCGCCATTGTTAAAGCAGATTCTCCTTTTTGATTTACCGCATTAATAGCTTTAACTTTTGCTGATAAAACCTCTAGCAGCGCCAAAT
Source organism: Pedobacter arcticus A12 (assembly GCF_000302595.1). Classification (GTDB taxonomy): domain Bacteria; phylum Bacteroidota; class Bacteroidia; order Sphingobacteriales; family Sphingobacteriaceae; genus Pseudopedobacter; species Pseudopedobacter arcticus. The sequence goes on from NZ_JH947127.1 coordinate 441,950, forward strand.
TTTTACTAGCTGATGCATTCATAAAGGGCGTATTACCGTCCTCGTTTACTTTATTTACATCAACTCCCTTAGTCAATAAATAGTTGATAATTTCTTCTTGATTCGGCTTGTTAGCGATAAAGTGTAACACATTGTTTCCTGATTTGCTTACAACACTCGGGTTTAATTTCACCTCTTCAACCAAATATTTATAAACGTCGACCGAACTTGAAGATCCACGGCTACCTTGCGCCGCGAAGATTAAAGCGCCGTCTGTTGGCTTTACGCCTTTACTCCGTAAGTTTTTTAATAAATCTATATTTCCACTTCTAGCGGCATAATCAAAAACAGTATAGCCGTCACTATCAACATCCTTAAACGATAATCCCTTTTTAATCAAATAATCAGCTACTGCAAGGTCAGAATCATTTGCGATACTTAACAAAAGGAGATTAGCACCGTTTCTGTATTTTGTTTTAACATCAATACCAGCTTTAAAAAAAGCCTCATAAACAGGTATATTCTTTTTACCCCCTGAAAGCGAAAAAACCAAAGGTTCTGTAGCATGACTATCTTGTAGGCGTAACTCAGATCCTTTAGCAATTAAATACTCCACCAACACGGCATTACCCCTCATTGCTGCCCAATGCAAATAAATACGGCTATCATGTGTGGTTTTGTTTACTGGGTTGCCTTCCTGGGCCAACAAAAACTTAATGGTTTCCAACGGTGCATTGTTATTAATGGCTAGTGTTGTAGGGTCCATTGAACGCTGATCAAGTTCGGCAGGGTTATTTCCTTTAGCTATTTCTGCTTTTACTGCTTCTACATTGGGATTCTGTTTCCAAAAATCGGCTTGTAACAAGGTGTTGTTGTTTTGTGCCTTGGCAGAGAATAGCGTAAAAACGAATGATGCAATTACTATAACTTTCTTCATTTCTTTATTAAAAAATAACTGTTTGTAAATCTCGGTGCGAACATACTTATTTAGACTAAATCTACATAATATTCTATAAAGTATTTTTTCATCTAACCACCTCATTTTAGTGTGTGTTTTAGAAAATATCTAATAAAGAGAGAAATGGGAATAGCTATAGCTGAATCTTTTTCAAATAATTATGGTTTTGGTTACCAAACCAAAATTTGTTTAAAATAGCTTTAATAAGCTTACAGAAACTTCCTAAACAAAAAAGCCTTTCAATTTCTTGAAAGGCTTTTAACATTAAGGGCGGACGATGGGGCTCGAACCCACGACCCCCGGCACCACAAACCAGTGCTCTAACCAACTGAGCTACGACCGCCATTTGTTTTAGTGGAGTGCAAAAATAACCTAAAAATCAAACTAATCAAATTTTTAAAGAAATTTATAGCATACTAAACGCTATACTGCTGATACATTGCGAAATAATCTTTTAATCGGCTTTGTTTTGCTTATTTTTTATCTTCGCAAATGATTCAAATTTTTACAGATGGCGCAGCAAGTGGCAATCCAGGTCCAGGTGGATATGGTGTGATCTTAAGGTCGGGAAAGCATTATAAAGAACTTTCTGACGGATTTAGAATGACAACCAATAACCGCATGGAATTGATGGCCGTATGTGTTGGACTAGAAGCCATAAAAACGCTAAACCAGGAAGTCATGATTTTTTCTGATTCTAAGTACGTAATTGATTCCGTGGAAAAGAAATGGGTTTTTGGCTGGGTAAAAAAAGCTTTTGCTGGCAAAAAAAACAAAGATCTTTGGTTACGCTTTTTACAATCATATAAATTGCATCAAGTAAAGTTTACTTGGGTAAAAGGACATGCAGGGCATCCAGAAAATGAAAGATGCGATGAACTTGCGGTCATCGCATCTAAATCAAAAGATCAAAAAATTGACAGTGTTTTCGAAGTCGAAAATCAAAAATCTAAATTATTGTGATTTTAAAAAACGATTCGGGAGTAAAGAGCAAAAGAATAAAGACCGGCTTTTTAGCTTTGAACCTAAATATACACTAACCACTAACGAAGTTCTTCCACTAAGAAACCAATAACTAACCAACTAAAAACTAACTAAACCACTTTCAAAACCTCCTGAGGCGAATATTGAGCCATAAAATCTTCTGCTAACAGAACCATCTCTGTAGAGCCTATAAAAATTGATTCTCGCTGGTGAATTTCTGTAACCTCAATATCTAAAATTCTTTGGAAACCATTTGTTGCTCTACCTCCCGCTTGCTCGATAATAAATGCCAGCGGGTTACATTCGTAAACTAGCCTTAACTTTCCGTTTGGCGCACTTGCCGTAGTTGGATAAATATAAATGCCACCTTTAATTAAGTTACGATGAAGATCTGCGACCATTGAGCCTATATACCTTGAAGTATAAGGACGAGAAGTAGCGGAATCTTCTACTTGGCAATATTTAATATATTTTTTCACACCTTCTGGAAAGTGGACATAATTACCTTCATTCATACTGTAAATGGTTCCGGTTTCTGGAATCTTCATTTGTGGATGCGAAAGACAAAACTCTCCGATAGAAGGATCTAAAGTAAAACCGTTTACCCCACAACCAGTAGTGTAAACCAACATGGTTGAAGAGCCATAAACAATATAGCCAGCGGCTACCTGTTCTGTTCCCTTTTGCAAGATGTCATTGATATCCGCTTCTCCTTCTTTAGAAATTCGTCTGAAAATAGAAAAAGTTGTGCCAACTGCTACGTTTACGTCGATGTTTGAAGAACCATCTAAAGGATCAATCGCAACCACATATTTTGCATTTTTTGACACATGTTCGTTTAGTATAACAACTTCTTCGTTTTCTTCCGAGACCACCAGCGCACATTCGCCACCAGCACTTAAAGCAGCAATAAATTGTTCGTTTGCATAAACATCCAGTATCTTTTGAGTTTCGCCCTGTACGTTTATTGTACCAACTTCTCCCAAAATATCTGCAAGGCCAGCCTTGTTAATTTCCCGATTTACAATTTTTGCCGCAATACCAATATCTCTCAATAACCTGGAAAGCTCTCCTTTTGCGTAAGGAAAATCTGCTTGCCTTTCAATAATAAACTGACCTAATGTAATTAATCTTGCCATATACTTAGTGTAATTTTTACGCTATCTGTTTGCTAATTCTATGGCGTCTAATGTATGAATTTTATTTTCAGAAACACTAAATCTAATTAAAGTTCTGGTCTTGTGCCAACCTTGTTTTCCAGCCGCACCGGGATTAATATGCAAGCATTGTATTTTCTTATCGTAAATAACTTTAAGAATATGCGAGTGCCCAGAAATAAACAAATCCGGTGGCTTAGTGTAAATATCTGGCTTTACATTTGAGGAATATCTGCCCGGATATCCACCAATATGCGTCATCCAAACATCCACATCCTCTGCATTAAATCTTAGATGTTCTGGATACACTTCCCTAACATCTTTTCCGTCGATATTACCATAAACTCCTTTCAGCGGTTTAAATGCAGCCAATTGCTCTGCCAATGCTAAAGTCCCAAAATCGCCAGCATGCCAAATTTCATCCCGATCATCAAAGTATTTAAAAACAGCATCATCTAAATAGCTGTGTGTATCTGAAATCAATCCTATTTTTATCATTAAAAAATCGTAAAGAAGTCTTTTAAAGTTGCTTTATATTGTAATGAATGTTCTCCTTGCGAAGCGTAAATACAGAAATCGTCAAATAACAGTTCATTATTGCTATTCCGAGTAAAAGTAATGATGTGCCTAATGTGTGCTTTGTCTGGATACGATTTTATTTTGATGCAATGCTTAGGATACAAACCAAAATCTTTGGCGGTAGTCTGTAGCATTAAAGAAATTTCTACCGGTAAAACCAGAGTTAACGTCCCATCAGCTGTTAAATGATTTTTGGCAAGCATCAATAAATCCAAAAAAAAAGTTTCATCAGTATGTTTTGAAATATTCCGAGCTTCTTTTGGAGATTGCAAGGCGTTTAAATGAAAAGGCGGATTGGAAACAATTAGATCATACCTATTTTCTGGATGCAACTCAAAAAATGCCTTAAAACTGTGATGATATGCTTTTAAATGATTGTTGAAAATTGAATTCTCAAAATTTGCGTTCGCTTTTTCAAACGCAGTTTCATCGATATCAATACCGTCAACATAAACTTGGGGCTTTCTTTGTGCCAACATCAAAGCAACTACACCTGTTCCCGTTCCTATGTCCAATATTTTATTCGCACCATGCAAATCGCACATTGCCCCTAATAAAACACCATCAGTGTTTATTTTCATTGGGCAACCTTCCTGATTTATTACAAACTGCTTAAAATGGAACAAAGACATAGGTGCAAAATTATTGAATTAAAAGGATAACGTAAGAGTTAAGATGCAAGTATCAAGAATAAATATGAATGCGATTGAACAAAACATATGGATTAGCTTGCTCTAAAGATTAATTGGCTTGATGTAGATTATTTGCTAAGGATTGAAGTGACATCCTTTTTTGTCCTCCGACTCCGCTCGGGGCGACACAAAAAAGATTTAGCAAAGGCGTGTTAAAGCGCCCTAATTAACAAAAAAAGAAGAGAGTTAATATCGAGGAATCAAGATGCAAACAACAAAATTGGCGCTTTTTACACAACACAAAATTGTTAAGTATATTTCTCCTTAAAAATCTATCTTTGCGTTTCAAATGAAGCATATACGTAATTTCTGCATTATTGCACATATAGATCACGGGAAGAGTACTCTTGCTGATCGTTTATTGGAGTTCACTGCCACTGTTACCCAGCGTGAGTCGCAAGCTCAATTGTTGGACAACATGGATTTAGAGCGTGAACGAGGCATCACCATAAAAAGTCATGCCATCCAAATGAATTATACCCACGAAGGTCAGGAATATATTCTTAATCTTATTGATACACCTGGACACGTAGATTTTTCTTACGAAGTTTCGCGTTCTATTGCGGCCTGCGAAGGTGCGCTACTGATTGTGGATGCTTCTCAGGGTATACAGGCGCAAACCATATCCAATCTGTATCTAGCTTTAGAACAGGATTTGGTTATTATACCGATTTTAAACAAAATGGATTTGCCTGGGGCGATGCCCGAAGAGGTAAAAGACCAGATTGTTGATTTAATTGGTGGTGAACGTTCAGATATTATTCCAGCATCGGGTAAAACCGGTTTAGGAATTCAAGATATTTTAACTGCGGTTATTGAGCGAGTTCCTGCTCCAGTTGGTGACCCAGATGCTCCATTGCAGGCTTTGATTTTCGACTCCGTTTTTAATTCGTTCCGTGGAATTATCGCTTACTTTAAAGTGTTAAACGGAGAGATTAAAAAGAACGACCGCGTAAAGTTTGTTGCTACAGGTAAAGAATATATTGCCGATGAAGTTGGGGTTTTAAAGTTAAATCCTACTCCGAAAGGAAGTGTAAAAACAGGTGATGTTGGTTATATTATTTCTGGAATTAAGGAAGCCAGAGAGGTTAAAGTTGGTGACACTATCATATTAAGAGACAGGCCAGCTCCAGGAATTCAAGGTTTTGAAGAGGTGAAGCCAATGGTTTTTGCTGGCATTTACCCAGTTGATACCGATGAATTTGAAGAGCTACGTGAAGCGATGCATAAACTGCAACTGAATGATGCTTCTTTGGTGTTTGAACCAGAATCTTCTGCAGCTTTAGGTTTCGGTTTCCGATGCGGATTCTTAGGAATGTTGCACATGGAAATTATCCAAGAACGTTTGGAACGTGAGTTCGACATGACGGTAATTACCACTGTCCCTAACGTGTCGTATATTGCGCATACTACTAAAGGAGACCCATTTACAGTAAATAATCCTTCGGAACTGCCAGACCCATCAAAACTGGAGTTTGTAGAAGAACCATATATAAAAGCAAACATCATTACAAAGGCCGAGTTTGTTGGACCCGTAATGTCGCTTTGTATCCAAAAAAGAGGGATGATCACCAATCAGCATTATTTAACTGCTGACAGGGTTGAGCTGATTTTTGAAATGCCAATGGGCGAAATTGTTTTTGACTTTTACGATAAACTGAAAACAATTTCTAAAGGATATGCATCGTTTGATTATCATCAAATTGGTTTTAAACAATCTGATTTGGTAAAAATGGATATTATGTTGAACGGCGAACACGTTGATGCGCTCTCCTCTTTAATCCACAGAAGTAATTCTTACGATTTTGGTAAACGCATTTGCGAGAAGTTAAGAGAGTTAATTCCAAGACAGCAGTTTGACATTGCCATCCAAGCTTCTATCGGTGCTAAAATTATCGCTCGTGAAAACGTAAAAGCTTTACGTAAAGATGTAACCGCAAAATGTTACGGTGGTGATATCTCGCGTAAACGTAAATTATTAGAAAAGCAGAAAAAAGGAAAAAAACGCATGCGCCAAGTTGGAAACGTAGAGATTCCACAATCGGCGTTTATGGCGGTTTTGAAATTAGACTAAATTTAGTCGCAAGACTCAAGTAGCAAGCATCAAGAGCTGAACGGATATTTGAAGAGTACTTTTGAGAGTTTAAAGAGACCATTTATAAAGTCTTAATACTTGGTACTAAAATCTTGATACTATTATAAACATGTAAAGAGTTTGAAAAGATATTTTATAAGGTCTTTATACTTGATACAAAAATATTGATACCAAATGAAATTACTCGACGGAAAATACGTATCAGAAGAATTAAAGAAAAAAATTGCGGTTGAAGCAGCAGAAATGCTTGAGAAAACAGGCAGAAAACCACATTTGGCTGCAGTTTTGGTGGGCAATGATGGTGGTAGCGAAACCTACGTAGCCAGCAAAATGCGCAACTGCGAAAAAGTGGGTTTTAAATCTTCTTTGGTTAGATATGATGAAACAGTGACCGAAGCTGAACTTTTGGCTAAAATTGAAGAACTGAACAAGGACACTTCCATCGATGGCTTTATTGTTCAATTACCTTTGCCAAAGCACATCGATCCAGAAAAAGTTACCGAAGCCATAGATTACAAAAAAGATGTTGATGGCTTCCACCCTATTAATTTAGGACGGATGCAAAGAAACTTACCTTGCTTTTTACCTGCAACTCCTTTCGGGATTATGCTGATGCTTGAATTTTACGGAATTGAAACTGCTGGCAAAAACTGTGTGGTAATTGGTAGAAGTAATATTGTAGGTAGTCCAATGAGTATTTTGATGGCTCGCAATGCAACCCCCGGAAACGCAACAGTCACTTTAACGCATAGCAGAACCAAAAACATCAAAGAATTAACACTTAAAGCTGATATTATTATTGTAGCCATTGGCAAAAAGAACTTTTTGACTGCCGATATGGTAAAAGACGGTGTTGTAGTGGTTGATGTTGGGATGAATCGTGAAACATCAGACAAAACAAAATCTGGTTATAAACTTTTTGGAGATGTTGATTTTGAAAACGTAGCTCCAAAGTGTTCTTATATTACTCCAGTACCAGGTGGCGTAGGTTTAATGACGATTGTAAGTTTATTAAGAAACACACTTTCAGCAGCGAAGAAAGAATTTTATTCTTAGAAAGGTTTGTGCTTTAAGGCTTAGGTCCTGAGGGATTTTCAACTTTTTACTTTCAACTTTTTACTTTTAAAAATTGACCAACAACGATATTTTACGCCGATTGCGTTACACTTTTGAACTGAATGACGACAAAATGATTCAGATTTTTGCTTCTGCTGATAAAGAAGTTACGCGGGCAGAAATTAGCGAATGGTTAAAAAAAGACGATCAGCCGGATTATAAACCTATTTATGATATTGATTTAGCTGTATTTTTAAACGGTTTTATCAATATAAAAAGAGGTAAAAAAGAAGGTGAACAACCAAAGCCCGAAAAAAAATTAAATAATAATATTGTTTTCAGAAAACTGAGAATTGCTTTGGGATTTACGGATGAGGATATTGTGGAGGCTTTAGATTTGGTAAACTTCAGAATCAGCAAGCATGAGCTCAGCGCTTTCTTCAGAAACCCAACACAGAATCAATACCGACCTTGTAAAGACCAAATTCTCCGAAATTTTATCCACGGTATCCAGATTAAATTTAGAGGCGAGAAAGACGCTGAGGATTAAGCCACGTTAAAATATTGATTATGATCCCTTTTAAAAAAATAGATCACATTTTAATAAATGTACCCATCGGTAAACTGGAGGAAGCTGGAGAATTCTATCAAAACACCTTAGAACTACCTGTAGTTTTAGGTGACAGACCTTTTAAAGCGCTCTGGTTTAAAATAGCCGAGATAGAACTACACATTACGGAAGAAGCCCCACTCGGGTTATCTGAAAGGCATCCCGCGTTCGAAGTAACGGATCTACAAGCCACAAAAACTTTTTTAGAATCAAAAGGAATCGAAATCTCCTACTCTACAAAAATAGAAGGAAGGGAACGCCTGTTTTTTAAAGATCCTTTTGGTAACCGATTTGAGCTGATTGAGTTCTTATAATCGCTCAATTCATCACATTTAAGAAAAATCTTATACGTAAATCTGCTATTATTAAACTGCAACCTATGGATGAGATGTCTCCTATCGTCGATATGAAGGAGGTTCTTGCTTAGCTTGCGTTTTCTCTATCAGTACGATTTAATAAAACCTTAATCCTGGTAAGCCATCAACTTCCTCGGATTACTGATTTTATAACCATAATCCTCAGGATGTTCAATAACCTGTTTCATGGAAATCAAACTGTAAACATACTTACCTGTTTCGTGGTTTAAATCCAGCTGAAAATAATCGTCTTGATTTTGTTTCTTAATCTGCCTACGCATTCGGCCTTCTCCACCATTATATGCAGCAGCAGCTAAAGTCCAGCTATTAAACTGCTTATGCAGATCTCTAAGATATTTGGCAGCTGCAACGGTAGCTAAACGAACGTCCATGCGCTCATCAATCTGATCATTGACTGTTAAACCATAATCTCTAGCTGTTTGAGGCATAAACTGCCAAACTCCCGCAGCACCTTTTGGCGAGTATAAACCTCGCTTCATTCCGGTTTCTACCAAAGGCATGTATTTAAAATCATCTGGAACACCGTATTTCTTCAAAATAGGTTCGATAACAGGAAACCACACCTCAGATCTTTGGTGTAATTTAAGCGTTTGCATTTGTCGGTATGAGTGCGCTCTAAGCGCTGTTTTCATTTTCTTGTTTATGCGTTTATCGCCAGAAGGCAACAGTTCATTAGCAAATTCCAAATGGTTTAAGAAATCATTTTCGGCAATAGTTCTTACCGATTTTAAACTTGGAACAATCGCCTTACTAATTGTACTGGAATAGCTGTAACCAAACATTTTTGTGAGTACACAAAAAACTAACATTAGGGTACAAGCAACTATGTATTTTAACTTCATAATTCTTGCTTTATTTCCACTTAATAAAAAAGCTCGGCAAAGGTAAGCTTTATTTATCAGATTATCAAATAGTTACGAAAAACGGTGCGTAACAAGCTTTAAATCAAGCTTTCGCAAAGTCAATAAACAACTGTTAAAACTCCTAAATAAAGCTATCGTAATCTTAAACATTTTAGTACCTTTGTCCCCCTTAAAACAGGTATTAATTTTATAAGACCATGCCATTTAATAAAGACAGGAACAGTCGCGATGACAACTCCGGAAGAGACCACAAAAAGTCTGACAGATCTGAATCTACCGGCAGATCCAATCGCGAAGACAGTAACAACCCACCTTTTTCAAAATTCAGAAAAGACGATTCTAGCTTCAGCCAGGACAGAAAACCTTATAGCGATAAGCGAGAAGGTTCTGGGGATAGAAAACCTTATGGAACCCGCGATAGCGGAAGTTCTTACGGCGACAGAAAACCTTACGGCGATAAGCGAGAAGGTTCTGGAGATAGAAAACCTTATGGAACCCGCGATAGCGGAAGTTCTTACGGTGACAGAAAACCTTACGGCGATAAGCGAGAAGGCTCTGGAGATAAAAAGCCTTACGGAACTCGCGATAGCGGAAGTTCTTACGGCGACAGAAAACCTTACGGCGATAAGCGAGAAGGCTCTGGAGATAAAAAGCCTTACGGAACTCGCGATAGCGGAAGTTCTTACGACGACAGAAAACCTTACGGCGATAAGCGAGAAGGCTCTGGAGATAAAAAGCCTTACGGAACTCGCGATAGCGGAAGTTCTTACGGCGACAGAAAACCTTACGGCGATAAGCGAGAAGGCTCTGGAGATA
>NZ_JH947127.1:452125-787490 GCF_000302595.1 Pedobacter arcticus A12
AAAGCTATCGTAATCTTAAACATTTTAGTACCTTTGTCCCCCTTAAAACAGGTATTAATTTTATAAGACCATGCCATTTAATAAAGACAGGAACAGTCGCGATGACAACTCCGGAAGAGACCACAAAAAGTCTGACAGATCTGAATCTACCGGCAGATCCAATCGCGAAGACAGTAACAACCCACCTTTTTCAAAATTCAGAAAAGACGATTCTAGCTTCAGCCAGGACAGAAAACCTTATAGCGATAAGCGAGAAGGTTCTGGGGATAGAAAACCTTATGGAACCCGCGATAGCGGAAGTTCTTACGGCGACAGAAAACCTTACGGCGATAAGCGAGAAGGCTTACGGAACTCGCGATAGCGGAAGTTCTTACGACGACAGAAAACCTTACGGCGATAAGCGAGAAGGCTCTGGAGATAAAAAGCCTTACGGAACTCGCGATAGCGGAAGTTCTTACGGCGACAGAAAACCTTACGGTGATAAGCGAGAAGGCTCTGGAGATAAAAAACCTTACGGAAACCGTGAAGGAGGAAGTTCATACGGTGAGAAAAAACCTTACGGTGATAAAAGAGAAGATTCTGGTGACAGAAGACCATTTGGTTACCGCGAAGGTGGAAAGACTTTTGAAGACAGAAAAGCTTACGGTGATAAAGGCAAAAGAGCGGAATCTGGAGACAGGAAACCTTATGGAAACCGCGAAGGTGGAAGTTCTTCTGAAGATAGAGAAGTTTATGGCCATAAACGTAAAAGCGAAACATCTGACGAAAGAAAAGCACCTAGAGAAAGAAAAGAATTTGACGGCAATAAGCCTTTCCGCCCTAAAAGCGATGAGGACCGCAAACCTTTTGTAAGTACTGATAGAGATTTCAAGAGAGAAGATCGCCCGTACGAACCAAGAGAACATCATGGCGAAAGATCTGACTACAAGGATAGAGACGGAAAATCACCTCGTAAAAGATTTGACGAACGCTCTACCGAAGGCCAGGATGATCAAATCAGGTTAAAAAGCAGTGAAAGCAATAGATCTTTCAAAAAAGACGATGGTTTAATTAGGCTGAACAGATTCATTGCAAACTCTGGAATATGTTCTAGAAGAAAAGCAGATGAATTGATCGCTTCGGGTGTTGTTTCTGTTAATGGCGAAGCTGTAACTGAACTTGGCACAAAAGTTAACCCAGCTGTTGACCAAATCAAATACAATGGCGAAATATTGAAGCGTGAAAAAATGGTTTACGTTTTATTGAATAAGCCAAAAGATTATATTACTACTACTGATGATCCTCAGGAACGTAAAACAGTAATGGAGCTGATTTCAAAAGCTACCAACGAGCGTATTTATCCGGTTGGTCGTTTAGATAGAAATACTACTGGACTTTTGTTGATGACCAACGATGGCGATTTAGCAGATAAACTATCTCATCCAAAAAACAGCATCAGCAAGATTTATAACGTAGAACTTGATAAAAATTTAACGCAAGGTGATTTTAATAAAATTGCTTTCGGTGTTGAATTGGAAGATGGTTTAATTAAGCCAGACGAAGTAAGTTATGTTAGAGGTGGTGCAAAAAACGAAATCGGTATTCAAATCCATAGCGGAAAAAACAGAATTGTACGTCGTATTTTTGAAAGTCTTGGTTATGAAGTTGTAAAACTTGACCGCGTTATTTATGCAAATCTTACCAAAAAAGATCTTACAAGAGGTCGCTGGAGATATTTAACTGAAAAAGAAGTTATTCAGTTGAAGCATTTTACGAAAGGTTAATCCTTTTTTATAAGTGTTTAAGTAACACACAAGGCCTTAACGGATAACGTTGAGGCCTTTTTTCTTGGTTTTGTATTTTTTTAGTGGTCCACCAGAATATCATAATGACTTAACAGCCCGGCTAAGCCATTAGTAGAGAATTTAGCTTTCTTGACCCGATTGCTTTCTGGGTTAATGGTATAATTATATGCCGTAGAAAAATCAACTTTTTCCAAATTGCTTTGGTCAAACTTAGCATCGGCCAAATCGCAGTTCAAGAACTTCGATTGCGTTAAATCAGCAGCATTAAAATCAACCTCCTTTAAACTGCAGTTTTCAAAATGAGTACTCTTTAGCTTTAAGCGATAAAAGGACGACAGGTTTATATTACAATCTTTAAAACTCACCGAAAAAAGAAAAGGATTGCAATGCTCAAAGTGTAAACCCAGCAGTTTACAAGTAACAAAACTTACATTTTTAAAAGATGCCTTCGCAATGTTAGCTAAGCTCAAATTACAGTCAATAAACCTACAATCTATAAAGTCTATTGCAAACAGATCTGCCTCAGAAAAATCGCAATTGTTAAATGTACAATCATCATACTCTCCCTTTTGCAACAGATTCCGCTTATAACTTTGTTTTTCAAAAGTTTTCCCCTCAACAAAAATATTCACAGTCACAAAATTTTATTATTTCAACCTAACCAACTCTACATTATCATACTCGCTTACCATCAATGGTACTTTTTCCAGGCTCACAAAGCTTAAATCTAAACCAAAACCTTTCTCTTCCGATAAACTGAAATGCTTTAAGATAAAGTAATAATCTAAAGTTACCTTGTCCCAAAACGAAAGCTTGTTAGATCTCGACAGTATTTTCTCTAAAACCACGAACCTAAAATCGCCAACCATATTAAACTTAGCTAAAGATTCGTATCTGCTTGTAATGTCAACCTCGTTATTTTTAACCAAATCTTCCACTACTTTTCTAAACAACACACTAATCTTCTGTTCTACCCTAAAACCAAGCTTAAAATCAATCCTAATCAATTTACCCGGTATAAGGTGCTCAATCTTATAGCTCGACTCATACGGCTCATCTAAAACGTCAACGTGTACCAACCAATAAACGTCCGCCCGCTTCGGTTTCTTTTGAAGAATAGAATAAATAATTTTCGATTCAATTTCTGAAGAGAAGTTAGCGCTGGTTAAATACACCAATTGCGATGCAAATTTAGGAACCGTTTCATCTTCACTAAGTGATTTGATCACATCAAAATACTGTTCTATCTCCACAAACTTTACAAATCGGTTTTTAATTTTCCGGGCAGAGTGCCAAGCCCACATTACGCTAAACAAAATGGAACCGATTAATACCGTAAACCAACCACCATGTAAAAACTTAGCTAAGTTACCAGCAAAGAAAATACTCTCTAAAATTCCATAAACCAGCAAAAACAAGGCAATCAAATAGTTTGGATATTTTTTCTTCTTAAGATAAACTGAGACTAAAATAGTGGTCATCAGCATCGCAATGGTGATGGACAAACCGTAAGCGGCCTCCATATTCTCCGACCTTCTAAAGTAGAGCACAACCATTAAACAGCCTGCCCAAAGCAACCAGTTCATACTGGGTACATAAAGCTGTCCTTTAGCTTCTGATGGGTAATTTATTTTAACCTTTGGCCATAAATTCAATCTTACTGCTTCAGAAATTAAAGTAAAAGAGCCCGAAATTAATGCCTGACTGGCAATAACTGCAGCTGCTGTAGCAATAGAGATTCCGAAAATCAAAAACCAATCTGGCATCATCCTAAAGAAAGGATTACGGTCATCTAGCAACTCATTTTGGATATTCCATAGGTAAACACCTTGTCCAAGATAATTTAAGATTAAACAGCTTTTTACATAAATCCAGCTTATTCTGATGTTTTTTCTGCCACAGTGCCCTAAGTCTGAATATAAAGCTTCGGCACCAGTTGTACACAAGAAAACTGCTCCTAGTATAGCCAACGCACCTGGATTATTAATCAACAAATCCACAGCGTAATAAGGATTGAGCGCTTTCAAGATCATTGGAAACTGCACAATATATACAATCCCTAAAACGCCCATCATGGTAAACCAAACAAACATAATAGGCCCAAAAGCCTTACCTACTAAAGAACTGCCAAACTGTTGAATAATAAATAGTAGGGTGATGATGGCAAGTACAATGGGAATGGTCTGTAAATCGGGATAAAAAATCTCCAAACCTTCAATAGCTGCCGAAATGGTAATTGGTGGTGTAATAATTCCATCTGCCAGTAAGGCACAACCGCCAATAATGGCTGGAACAACCAACCATTTGGCTCTTCGTTTCACCAAAGAAAAAAGCGAAAAAATCCCACCTTCTCCTTTGTTGTCTGCTTTTAGGGTAATTAGCACATATTTAATGGTTGTTTGTAAAGTCAATGTCCAAAAAACACAGCTTAAACCACCTAGAATAAGTTCTTTTGATATAATTCGATCACCGATGATGGCTTTAAAAACATAAAGCGGAGAGGTACCGATATCTCCGTAAATTATCCCTAAACTAATGAGTACGCCAGCGGCAGATAATTTATTTAAGTTAGTATGCTTAGACAAAATAGTAGAAAATTAATTATGCAAATTAAACTAAAATAATTCAATCGAAACTTTAAAATTTCAGTAGCGTAAAAATTGATTAGTACTATAGGGATTAGAATGTTAAAATTTGTTAACAACTGAGAATTATAAATAATAGTATGAGTTATTAAAAATTTATTTTATACTTTTGTTAGTGTAGATAAAAATGAAAAAAAGGAATCTCATAAAAGCACTTTTCGCTCTGGTTATCGTTGCAGGTTTTGCGGTGATGATGCCTGTATTTGCAAAAAACAGTGCACTTGATGGTGACTCTACACTTACAAAATCAATCTTAAAGTTTAAAGACAATAGACCAAACCGCCCTGTTTTTGAAAACAGTTTTAAAACAGACTTTGATGCTTTTATGTTTAAGATGACGAGCTTAAAAGCCGCTTCTAACGCAGATAAATCTGTTATTAGCGCAAAAAATCAACCCGCAAAAAATTTATCGTCATTTGCTTTAGATCTTCAAAAACCTATTGATAATGTTAAAATTTATCCAAACCCGGTTTCAGATCAGTTAAACTTAACGTATTATCTAAAAAAAGACGGATTGGTTACTATAAAAATTTTAGATGTGTTGGGGAATGACATTTATACTTTGCTTAACCAAAAACTGTTAGCTGGTACACAAACCAATAAGTTCATCATCGAGAGTAAATTAAATACCGGTTTTTACTTTGTACGAATTGTAGCAGGTTCTGATTCTATTGTAAAAAGAATATCAGTACTGTAATTGGAATAATATTTTTGAAAGCCCTGATGATCTCATCGGGGCTTTTTTATTTTTGTTGAAATTTTAGAAATATGAAGATTATTGCTATCGGCAGGAATTATGCTGAACATGCTAAAGAATTAAATAACGCTATCCCAGAGAATCCGGTTTTATTTTTGAAGCCAGATACAGCGGTTTTAAAAAACAACAAACCTTTTTATCATCCAAAGTTCTCCAATGAAATCCATCACGAGATTGAAGTGGTTCTTAAAGTTTGTAAAGAAGGGAAATTTATTGCTGAGAAATTTGCACATAAATACTATGAAGAAATTGGTTTAGGGATTGATTTTACGGCTCGCGATCTGCAGACCCAGCTAAAAGAGAAAGGACTGCCTTGGGAAATCTCCAAAGCTTTTGATAACTCGGCACCAGTTAGCGAGTTTATGGCAAAAACAGCATTCGAAGACTTGAATAATATCGAATTTTCTTTATTGGTGAATGATGAGCTAAAGCAGAGCGGAAATACTGCCGACATGATCCACAATTTTGATAAAATAATAAGCTACGCATCCCAGTATTTCACCTTAAAAAAAGGTGATTTAATTTTTACGGGAACTCCTGCTGGCGTATCAAAAATAAACATCGGCGATAAGCTAAAAGGCTACTTACAGCACACAGAACTATTAAATTTCGAAATTAAATAAGCGTTTTCTGCAATGACCAAACTACAGAAGCTTAGCTTCATTATTTTATTACCTATCAGTCTTTTTACGTCCACTGCAAAATGTCAGGAGAATAATTTACCCGCAATTGCTTCCGATTATTTTAGAAATCCCTTAGCTATTCCGCTTTATTTAGCTGGTAATTTTGGAGAACTTAGAAGCAACCATTTCCACTCCGGCCTCGATATTAAAACCAACCAAAGAGAAGGTTTGCCTGTATATGCTACTGCAGACGGCTACGTTTCTCGCTTGCGTGTACAAATTGGAGGCTTTGGCAACGCGTTGTATATTAACCACCCAAATGGTGTAACCAGTGTTTATGCACATCTCCAGAAATTTGACCCGCTTATTGAAGCTAGAGTTAAAGCTTTTCAGTACGAAAAACAAAGTTTTCCTATCGACGTTATACTTACTCCGATTGAGATTAGGGTAAAAAAAGGCGATATCATCGCATACTCAGGCAATACTGGCGGGTCTGCGGGGCCGCATTTACATTTTGAATTACGGAATACAAAAACCGAGGAAACCATTAATCCGATAACTTTAGGAATCAAAATTAAGGACACCACAAAACCGCAGATGAGTGCACTATACATTTATAAAACCAATAAAACGGTTTTTAATGAACATACACCCAAACAGTACTTTGCAGTATACGGAAGCAATGGCATTTATAATTTAGGTAAAGTTGGAACAATAGCTGTAAACGGTGAGTTTGGCTTAGGTATTACCGCCTTTGACCAACAAGACGGGAGCGCAAACCACAATGGCGTGTTTTCTACCACCATTAAGCTGGATGGTGAAATTATATACGAGTGTGTAATTGATAAATTTGCTTTTGAAAATTCCAGAGCTATCAATGCCTATATAGATTATTACAGCAAGCTAAGTTCTGGCAGGGTAATCCAAAAAGGATTTATAGCTGAAAGTCCTAAAATCAAATTTATAAAAGCAGCTAAGAACCGAGGTTTAATGGAGCTTACCGACCAGGCTACGCACAAGATTGAGTATGTGTTAAAAGATGTCGAAGGTAACGAATCGGTACTCACATTTAATGTTAAAAACAACGCTACAATTAGTAATAAGCCTTTTGACAACAAAGGTTTGCTGATGAGCTACAAAACTGTTAATAAATACGAAACCAGCGAAGTTAAGATGAGCCTACCGGTGGGAGTTTTATATAACGACTTATATTTTGATTACGCAGAAAAAGCCCAGCCCAGCTACGCAATCTCTAAAATTTATCAGCTACACAATAAATTTACGCCTTTGCACAATCCTTTTGAACTGGCTATCAAAGTTGATTCTAGTAAGCTGAATTATGCAGACAAACTCATCATTTATCAATTAGAAACTGGTTCGCAGGGTGGTGTTTTTAAAGATGGTTATATATTGGCAAACCCAAAAACCTTCGGAAATTTTTGTTTGAGAGCCGACACTGTTGCACCCGTTATTTCGGCAATTAACGTTAACGATGGCGCTAATTTATCAAAACAAAGCGTAATGACGTTTAAGATATCTGACAGTCTTTCGGGAATTAAGAGCTTTAATGGCTATATTGATAACCAATGGGTATTGATGGAATACGATTCAAGAAACGGGAAGCTTTGGCATACTTTCGATGAGAAAACCGGCTTTGGTAAACATTTATTCAAATTAGTTGTTACCGATAATAAAGAAAATAGCAAAACTTACCAGATAACTTTTTATAGATAGAAGATGGCGAATTTAAAAGTAGGTGATGTAGCACCAAATTTTACTGCAAACAATCAAAATGGGGAAACTGTTAGCCTTTCGGATTTTAAAAGAAAAAATATCATCCTATATTTTTACCCGAAAGACAATACGCCCGGTTGTAACGCAGAAGCATGCAGTTTTAGAGACAATTACCAGCTTTTTACCAACAAGGGTTTTGAGGTTATAGGTGTTAGCACTGATGATGAAAAATCACATAAAAAGTTTGAAGCAAAATTTGACCTTCCGTTTACCTTAATTGCCGATACAGAAAAAACTGTTGTTGAAGCTTATGGCGTCTGGGTTGAAAAAAGCATGTACGGAAAAACCTATATGGGTACTGCCCGTAAAACTTTCGTAATTGATGGAGACGGAAAAATCAACTTAATTATTGAAAAAGTTGACACCAAAAATGCTTCACAACAATTGATGGATCTGTTGAAGTAAAATGATTAAAAAAAGATTCCCGAAAAGCATACCTTTTCGGGAATCTTATAAAGACGGACGTAGCGTTAAATGAAAAGGAACGGCATTCTGCTCAATTTTTTTATTAAGGATTAAATCGGCAGTCATTGTTCCCATTTCAACAAAGTCTGTAGAAATTGTGGTTATCCCTTTTAAAATAAGTTTTTTCAACGGAGTCTCATTATATGAAATAATCCCTACGTCTATTCCCAGTACTAGATTTTGTTCCATTACTTTCTCAATCAATATCACCAGGTCATCCTCCATCAAGTTAATATAAACTTCGCCTTTAGCTAGGCTTTGTGTGGTGATGTTATTTACAATTTCGTGGTTAAATGCATATTGTTGGCAAAAGCGCTTAAACCCTTTGATAATCTCCTTAGGGAAATAACTTTTTTCAGGAAAAATAATCTTTAAGGTATCGTATTTCTCCAAGCGACAGATTGCTTCTTTTAAAGCGTTATAAATATCCTGTTCAAAATTCTCATAAACTGCCCCAAATTCACCTTCAATTCCAGTAATTTTTTTATCCAATAAAATTAATTTCTCTTTTGGAAGTGTATTTATGATATCATGAGCAATATCTCCACTCTCTAAAAAATGTGGGATAATTACATAATGAGAATAATCTGTCCGGCGGTTTTGGATCAACTTTTTAAATATACTGTAATTGTTATTATAGATATAAAAATCTACCAAAGCATCTGGACCTAAGGAATTCACCAAACTATCGTAAATAATTTTTTTATGGGCCGATAGCTTGTTGAAAAGTAAAAAGACTTTGATTTTTTTTGCCGAAGAAATATTGGAGACAAAAAAACCTCTGCCCGGAACGGATATAATTATTCCAGCATTTTTTAAATACTTATAGCCTTTCTCTGCAGTATCTCTAGAGATTTCCAACATGTAACTCAACTCGTTTATAGACGGAAGAATGTCATCTTTTATCAGTTTCTCATCCTCTATTGCCTCAATTATAGCATTAGCCACTTGTAGATATTTTGGCGTGGCAGCATAATCATCGATATAGATTACCTTAAGAAACTCAGCTGGCGTCATATTTTAAGAAATAAACTTTTAGAAATAATAAATCTAGGGCTTATCGAACTTAAACACATCACCTATCTTCTCATCAGAATTAAATGATACTTTTAAATCGGTAATTATACCGGTTTCTAGGCTATACGCCCAACCATGAACACTTAATTGATGATCTTGTTTCCAAGCATTTTGTACTGTACTTGTTTTTGCTAGGTTATAAACATTCTCTATTACGTTTAATTCCACCAACCGCTTTCCACGTTCGGTTTCATCCTCCATCATATCCAGCTCAAAAGCGTGAGTACGATAAACGTCTTTAATGTGACAAAGCCAGTTATCAATAAGTCCGTATTGTTTGTGGCTCATCGCCGCCAAAACTCCTCCGCAACCATAATGTCCACATACAATAACATGCTTTACTTTTAAAAGCGTAACAGCATAGTCCAACACACTTAACATGTTCATATCTGAATGAATAACCATGTTTGCGATATTTCTGTGCACAAAAATATCTCCTGGGTTAGTACCGGTAATCTGATTTGCCGGTACTCTACTATCCGCACAGCCAATCCATAGAATAGGCGGATTTTGTCCCTGCGCTAGCTTTTTAAAATAGTCTTCATCTTCTTTCAAAGTTTCCGCTACCCATTCTTTATTCCAGCTCAACAGGTTCTCATAACTGATATCATCGCTATCATGACCGAGAGATATATTTATAGTTTTTCCGGACTGTGTAGCTTTTCGAATTCTTTTAGGCATTTTCTTTTTGTGTTTTAATAATCAAATCTTTTAGTTTTGGTAGTTCGTAATTCTGGCGAATATTAACGAGTTCTACCTTAATTTTTTTTGTGTGGGCATGTTCCTCAAAATCAAAAATAGTTGTTAGTACATCTTTATCTATAAATAAAGATTCCGTTCCATCAATTATTACTGTTTTATCTCTTAAAATATTGGTTAACGTATATTGAATTGTGCCTTTATTTAAAAACGAAACCTCCTGTGCAAGCTTAATTCTAATGATATTATCGCCTTTACTTTGATCAACGCTGTAAAAATAAGGGTTTCTATAGTTAGTTCGTAATAAAAATATAATTCCAACGGCTAAACCAATACCTACTCCCATTAAAAGATCGGTGAATACTACCGCTAACACCGTAACTAAAAATGGAATAAACTGATCTTTCCCATCATTCCACATTTTTTTAAACAAAGATAATTTCGCTAGTTTATAACCAACTAGCAGTAAAATTGCCGCCAAACATGAAAGGGGAATCTGATTTATTAATGTTGGTATTAAAAGCACCGCTAGCATCAAAAATATACCGTGAAATATGGCAGACATTTTGGTGCGTCCACCAGCATTTACATTGGCAGATGAGCGTACAATAACCGCTGTCATAGGCAAAGCGCCCACTAAACCAGCAAGAGTATTCCCTATACCTTGTGCTATTAACTCTCTATTGGTTGGCGAAACCCTTTTTATTGGGTCAATTTTATCAACCGCTTCTAAACTCAACAATGTTTCTAACGACGCCACAATTGCAATTGTTACCGCTACAGTCCATATTTTAGGATTAGCAAATTGCGTGAAGTCTGGAAAAACAAAGAGTCCTTTGAAGTCTGTTAGGCTTTCTACAACAGGTATTTGTACCATTTGACCCGCTAGTAATGAAAACGAAGTTCCATCAAACAAATTTGCCAATAAAACCCCTACCGCAACAACTAACAACGGTGCAGGAACTACGGCAAATTTCTTAACTTTTGGCCACAGCACCAATATCAACATAGAAACCGCTGCAATAATTATGGCGCCCATGTTAAACCTACTCATTGCACTGCCTATCGCAGATAAGGTATTCTCATTATCGGACTGAAAAAAAGACTGGTCGCCTTCGTAGTCAGCGTCATAACCTACTGCATGTGGAAGTTGTTTTAGTATTAAAATAATACCGATTGCAGCTAACATTCCTATAATTACACTATTTGGGAAATAGTTGCCAATTGTTCCTGCTTCTAAAACCCCCAAAACAATCTGCAATAAACCCGCAATAAAAATGGCTAGCAAAAACGCATTGAAGCTTCCTAAATCCGTTATAGCGGTTAAAACAATCACTGTTAAACCTGCCGCTGGCCCACTAACACTTAATTGCGAACCACTAAAACTAGCAACAATAATACCCCCAATAATTCCAGATAAAATACCAGAAAACAATGGTGCACCAGATGCTAAAGCTATACCTAAACATAAAGGTAAGGCTACTAAAAAGACTACTACACCAGCGGGTAAATCTTTTTTTAAATTCTTGGGATTATAGTATTTAGCCATACCACTCCCCTTGAGAGATTCTTTATAATCAATCATCCTAATTTCTTTTTTAAATAAATAAACCTTTTTTTGAGAAAAAATTTACGAGAAATTAGGAGGTGGCGTAGGTACCGCCGGGAAATATAGGGTTAAGTATTTTTTTGAAAAGTAGTGATAATTTGAAAAATTAGTACTTAATGAATAATTAAAGGAGAGATTGTAAGATTTTGTAAAATCATTTCCATTATTAAAAACCTTATTGGTCTCGTTTGTATCTCTAGTCTCATTCTCTAATTCGAGTTGCATGATTGCAGAGTTCACTAACTTTTTATCTAAATTAAAAACAACAGGAGCAACAGCTATAAACATTTTCACCGCAAAGATGAAAAGGAATATTATACCGTAAAAAAAGATGCGACTTTGCTTTAGCACTAATTAAATGTTAAATAAATCTAAATTATCACAACAAAAGTAAAAATCAAGATCATTTAATTTTAATTATCAATGCTATTTTTTTGTAAAAAAATTATTAACACAATCTAAACAGCTAATATTCCGTTCTTTGTTTTGCAGGAATGAACAAAATCGAAACTTTATTTTGATTTAATTTAAACATCTATAAAACAGTGCTTCAAGATTACCTAAACCAACAATTCCTTTCTTATTTTACAGATTATGAACGATATAGAGCAGATTACTCAGGAACTCACTTGGAAACTACGACAAAAGGAGCTTTATCCGGATTTATCGATTGATGTAATTAAACTACCGGAAGATGATTTAGGTACGCATTTAGGTTTGTTTTACGAAAACAAGTTAGCCACCGTGGTCTCTTTATTTCAAAAAGAAGACCATTTACAGTTCAGAAAATTGGCAACCGATAGTAAATATCAAAGATTAGGTTTGGGGAGTAAAATGATTAATTATGTTATCGATTATGCTAGAGAAAAACAGCTGCAAAAAGTTTGGTGTAACGCCCGCTTAAGTGCTACCGGATTTTACAAAAAACTAGGTTTTACCGAAATTGGAGAAGTTTTTTCTAAAGGTGGAATTGATTACGTGATTATGGAAATCACAATTTAATAGTCTTGTTTAAATTTTGTTAAGCAAACAAAAAGTGATTTTGCTATCTTCATCCCATGAATGAGAATTTAGACCCTAACATCGAACGCTTAAACAATACCGATAAGGAGATTGAAAAAGTACTTCGACCACAGGAGTTTGAGGATTTTACCGGTCAGGAAAAAATTTTAGAGAATCTTCGGATTTTTGTGCAGGCCGCTAAATTACGAGGAGAGGCTTTAGATCATGTACTACTACATGGCCCTCCCGGCTTAGGAAAAACTACACTTTCGCATATCATCGCTAATGAAATGGGCGTGGGCATAAAAATCACAAGCGGTCCTGTGCTGGATAAACCTGGAGATTTAGCAGGTTTACTAACCAATCTGGACGAAGGCGACATCTTATTTATTGATGAAATACACCGATTAAGTCCACTTGTAGAAGAGTACTTATATTCAGCAATGGAAGATTTTAAAATCGATATTATGCTGGAGACCGGTCCAAATGCCCGCTCTGTGCAGATATCATTGAATCCATTTACTTTAGTAGGCGCTACAACACGTTCTGGCTTACTAACATCCCCTTTAAGGGCCAGATTTGGAATTAATTCTCGTTTACAATATTACGACGCTAAATTACTTACGACCATTGTAATGCGATCTGCACAGATTTTAAACACGCCCATTACAGATGAAGGCGCTTTTGAGATTGCTCGCAGAAGCCGTGGAACACCACGTATTGCAAACGCACTTTTAAGACGAACCAGAGATTTTGCCCAAATTAAAGGCAATGGAAGTATTGAAACGGAAATTGCCAAATATGCACTCAATGCTTTAAATGTAGATGAACACGGTTTAGATGAAATGGATAATCGAATTTTGTCGGCAATTATTGATAAATTTAAAGGTGGACCCGTAGGCTTAAAAACAATTGCTACCGCTGTTGGCGAAGATGAAGGCACTATTGAAGAAGTTTATGAGCCATTTTTAATTCAGGAAGGGTATTTAATGCGTACCTCCAGAGGAAGAGAAGCGACAGAAAGTGCATACAAACATTTAGGAAAATTAAAAATAGGAGGCACAGGTACTCTTTTTTAAATTTAAGAAATTATTATATTAGACCCCATGCAAACACATAATTTTGATGTAGATATTACCACGCCATCTACAAACCAAAAAATCAAAATCAACAAAGACTTTATAGAAGTTAATAACGACAAAATAGCCTGTGAAGACGTAAAGGCAGTTAAGTATGGTGTTTCTTTGCTTGGTGGTACAAAAAAACCGAACGGAAAAGAGTACAACATTGATATTTTAGGCAAAAACGATAAAACGATAAGCATCAGATTTAAATCTAATAAAGTAGAAGATTTGTTAGAAGAAGACCATACTTATTATTATATCATGTCTGGCGTTTGGCAATATGTTAAAAAATATTTGGTAAGCCATTTTATTGAAGTGCTTAATAATAAATCTGATTTTTCGGTAGGGAATACGCAGATTACCCACCAAGGATTTATGCTTGAGTACAGTAGTGGTTTCTTGTTCTGGAAAAAACAAAAAATAGAATTGGTACCTTGGGCCAACCTTAAATATTACCTTAATAAGGGAATTTTATACGTGGAAAGCCTAGACGATAGAAGCAAAAAAGCAACATTTAGCTTGCACCATGACTGGAACGCAGTAGTATTGAACACCTTATTGCATTATTTATGGCAAGATCATCGTAAAGAAAAATTAGCAAAGGGTCAGGAAATTTAAAGCCCTCCATCACGAAAGTTAAATAACAAAATCCTAACCAAAATTGGTTGGGATTTGTTGTTTATATTTAAATTTACAAATAAGAGATTAACAAAATACAAACATACAAGTAATTAAAAATATTTACAGTAAATTTAGTTATGACAAAACTACTCAGCTGTGTTTTATGTTGCTTGAGCTTAACAGGATTTGCTCAAGAAAACACCAATAGCTTACCAATAAAAAGTGGACAGCCTGGCGTTTTAAACAAAAATATCAGAATATGCGCTCCTTCAAGGGCAAGCCAAATTGGGAAACAACCTCTTCTTGTTATTAAATACGGCAACCAAGAATATCATTTTAAAAACGACAGCTCTCCCTTTCCAAAGCTTACCTCCCCAGAAAACATCGAAACAGTTACCATATTAAAGGCCGAAGAAGCAACCGATAAATTCGGTGAAGATGGCAAATATGGCGTTATCATTATCTCTATAAAGGACAACAAAGTTTCTGAGTTTAAAAAGAACCTAAGAAAATATAAAAACGAGCGGAAATAGAACGAGCTAAACTTTAATTGGTTCATCGCTGTACTTTACATTCTTCTTTAGTGCTTAATCTTCCTGTTTATGATTAGGCTTTTTATAGCATACCCATGGTTGCAGTTCTCCTCATACCCCCAGTTCAAAATGGCAAGTAAAAACTAAATAAATAAATAAATAACTAAATAACTAAATAACTAACTAAAAACTAAACCCCTCTCCTCTTCAGCTCCCTATTAATCAAATTCAATTCCCTACTCATTTGCCCCGCAATGGAAGTATTTTCTTCGGCTCTTCTAAAAAGGTAAGGTAAAACAGATTTAACCGGCCCATACGGTACATATTTTACCACATTGAAATTATTGACGGATAAATTAAAACTGATGTTATCACTCATCCCCAGAAGTTGTGCAAAATAGATATGTGGATGATTGGATTTTATTTTTCGTTGTTCTATTTCCGCTACTAAAATTTCGCAACTGTGCTGGTTATGCGTAGCTGCTGCAAATGCAATATGCGTTATATGATCTAAGCAGAACGAAACCGAAGCATCAAAATCTCTATCGGTAGCTTCTTTATCTAAATGTATTGGCGATGGATAACCTTTCTCAACCGCTCTAATCCGCTCTTTCTCCATATAAGCACCTCTTACCAGTTTAGCGCCCAAAACAAATTGTCCCGTTTCTGCAATGGTAAAATCTGCAATTAACGACGTCAGCTTATCATTACGGTAAAGCTGATAAGTGTTAAATACAATTGGTCTGTCTTTATTATATTTCTGCATCATCGCTATTGCAACGTCATCAATCACATCCTGAATCCAAGATTCCTCGGCATCAATCATCACGGGCTGATAAAAATCGGAAGCTTTTTTACAGATCAGCTCAATTCTGTTCAATGCCTTTTGCCACTCTACCGCTTCAAAATGTTTCAATTCTTCTTTACTAGCTATCTTTTCTAGCAAAGAAAACCGAGCCAGACCACTGACTTTAAAAACACAGAAAGGAATTGCTTGTGGCATTTCTACTGCTTTATCAATACTGTTTAAAATATGTTGGGCGGTTTGGTCAAACACGCTTTCTTCAGCTGCACCTTCTACAGAATAATCTAAAATTGTTCCAACCTTATTGGCGAATAACCTTAAAACTACGGGCGTACATCCGCTAATTGTTTCGCCACCACAAAACTGTTTAAATAAAGTTGCTTTGATAATTCCAGAAACTGGCATTCTTAAAAATAGTGCGGTTTTTGTTAAAACCGGCCCTACTTTCGCTAAGAAGCGGTTGCTAATTATTTTAAATAGCCAGTAAGATTCTTTGAGCTCCTTATTGCTTAAATGCTTAAAAGCAATTTCGGTATTGTCAAAAGACAAACTAGAAACAGGAATTTGGTTTTCCATTGGTTTTTTTAGGTTACCAACAAAATTATAAAATGATTTGCGATTAAAAGCATCTGAAACAAGCGTTTTTTGTAAGTTTGTTACCATGATTAAATTTACGTTAGAAGGAGAGTTTATCCCCTTAATTCAGCTTTTAAAAGCTACGGATTTGGTTTCTTCTGGAGGAGAAGCACAAATGGTAGTATTGGACGGTTTGGTTAAATATAACGGCGAAATCGACTATAGAAAAAGATTAAAAGTAAAAAGAGGCGATATAGTTGAATTTAACGGACAAACCATCAGTATTATATGAAATCGATACAAAACAGCAACTACCAAGTTTACTTTGATAATAGTTTAAGCGTTTTAAACGAAGTTCTTGCGAGGAAAACCTACTCAAAGGTTTTTATTTTAACTGATGAAGTAACCGGAGAGCTCTGCTTGCCAGTATTGCGTGAAAAATTACCTGAACTTACAGATTTTGATTTAATTGAAGTGCCTAACGGCGAAGAAAACAAGACCATTGATTTCTGTATCGGTATTTGGAGAACCCTTTTAGATTTCGAAGCTGATAGAAATGCTATTCTAATAAACTTAGGTGGCGGCGTAGTCACTGATATGGGAAGTTTTGCGGCTTCTACCTTTAAGCGAGGAATTGAGTTTTTACAGATTCCTACCACTTTACTTTCGCAGGTTGATGCTTCCGTTGGTGGTAAAACAGGTATTGATATGGATGATGTTAAAAACATTATCGGCACTTTTGCACAGCCACAAGCTGTAATTATCTCCACCGAGTTCTTCAAAACATTATCGGATAGGGAAATGACTTCTGGCTTTGCGGAAGTTATTAAACACGGAATTATTGCTGATGCTGATTTTTTTACTGACGTTGCACAATTAGAAAATGCCAGAGCTATAACCGAAGCACACATTTATCATTCTGTAGAGATAAAAAACAATGTAGTAACTGAAGATCCTTTTGAAAAAGGCTTAAGAAAAACGTTGAACTACGGACACACCATCGGTCACGCGATAGAGTCTTGGTCTTTATCTAACGAAAAAAATTCTTTATTACACGGCGAGGCCATTGCTATTGGGATGATTTGCGAAGCTTATTTAGCTATGCAATTGGTTGGCTTATCAGAAAAAGATTTAGCTACCATTACAGAAACATTTTTGAAATATTACGGAAAGTATAATATCAGAGAAGGCATTGAAAACGAGCTTTTAAACATCATGAAGCAGGATAAGAAAAACCAATCTGGAAAAATTAGCTTCTCCTTACCAGATAAAATTGGTAATTGCAAGTTTGATATTTTTGTAGAAGAAAAGTTAATTAGAGAAAGCTTAGCTTATTACCAGTCACTTTAATCTTCATAATCGTATTTATAAAAGGTACTGTATTAATTTACAGTACCTTTTGTTTTTTAAGCCGTTTTCATTACTACAAAAAAATAGCAGATCCCTTTGACAGAAATCTGCTATTAGCTGTTTTTGATAGGTAATTAAAATTTATAGGATAAAGTTGTAGCAAACTGACGAGGCGCTATCGGGTTTACACTGTAATTTTCATGTACCGTATAATTAAGTGCGTTTGTAATATTTGAAATTTTCGCTAAGATAGAAACACCTCTAAAAGTATAACCTGCCGATAAGTCAAAAGTTGTGAAACCTGCCACTGGGATAATTCTAGTTCCATCATCTTCTAACTGTTTCTGCTTATTATTCCAACCTGCGTATCTATCACCAGTATAAAATACAGAAGCACCTAATTTTAAACCTTTTACTTTATAATTGTTAAAAGTGTAAAACACACTTCCATTAGCATTATGAGGCACATTTCTTACGAATTCCTCACCTAAAACAGGACTATTATCCTTTTCTGCTACATTGGTAAACCGCATAAAGGTATAGCTATATCCTGCTAAAAAGCTCAACTGACCTACAATTTTCCCACTCAAATCAACCTCAAAACCATCGCTAGTAGTTTCACCTAAAAATTCTTTAATACTGCTGTTTGTATTTGTGGTAGAACCATCGGCCAAAAACTCTGCCTGTTGCGTTGTATTGTTGTTAATGATTTTATACACCGTAAAGTTTGCAGAGAAACGGTTTTGGAACAAATCTTTTTTAACACCTAACTCAAACTGGTTAATAATAGAAGGTTTTAAATTGTTTGCATAAATATCGGTTCCGGTATTAACTTCAAAACTATTGGCGTAACTCCCAAATAATGAAGTGGTTTTATTAGGTTGATAAACCAATCCAACTCTCGGAGAAAAAGCATCATCAGATTTTTTGGCAGCTGTATTAGTAGTGGTTATGCCGGTATTTACATCGGTAATTTTACTAGCGGTAATTCTTTGGTAGCTATATCTTATCCCAGCTAATAATTTAATTTTCGCCGTCAGGCTGATTAAATCCTGAGCATAAATTCCGTAACGGTAAGTAGGAGATTTGGTAATCTTTTCTAAAACCGCATTAGGTTCATCAATACGTGGTGTAAACTTCGTTGGGTCCAAAATATTTACCCTATCGTAAGTTGCAAAGGCTGCATAACCGTTGGTCTTCGTAGTATAACTATCGGCATCTGTACCCATTAATATTTGATGGCTAATCTTTCCTGTTTTTAGTTTCCCAGTTAAATTAAGTTGTCCATTAAAATAGTTCTCAATGCTATTTGCTCGGGTCAGTTTTCTGTCCCAATCGCCATTCTCAACAGCTTGGATACGTTCTGTAGAAAAATAATCACGATCATAATTTTGGTAGCCGGTAATAAAATTTAAATCCCAATTATTCCTTAACTCATGATTAACAGTGACAGAGGTTGTTGTTTGATCGACTTTATTATAAGCCCAAGGTGTGTTAAATGAACTTTTTCTATCAATTGTCGTAGGGATTTTGCTATTTAAAGTACCGATACCAAAATCTGGTGTGTTATTATATTTTAGATAATCTGCCTGAACCAAAACATCTGTTTTTGCACCTAATTTATACAATAAAGAAGGGTTTACATATACTTTATCCGATGATACATTGTTTCTAAAACTTCCCGCATTTTCATAAGTACTTACTACCCTAAAAGCTAAATCCTTAGAAATTGGTCCATAAAAATCAACAATTGGTTTATACATATCGTAACTTCCGGTACGTAAAGCAACCTCCCCACCAAACTCAAACTTGGGCTTTTTGGTCACCATATTTACAACAGCGCCAGAACTTACGTTTCCGTAAAGTAATGCCGCGCTACCTTTTAATACTTCTACACTTTCCAAAGTACTTGCTTCTGGCATTACCGAAGAACTTACTTTAGATCCATTTTTTAAAATATTATTACTACCCAAACTATATCCTCTCGAATAAAAAGCTTCAGAAGTACTACCTCTTGCAGTACCCAAAGCCACGCCGTTAACGTTTCTTATAACATCGCTAAGTTTGTTTACCTGCTGATCTTCAATAATCTGGTTATCAATAACCGTGATACTCTGCGGTAAATCAAACCCCTTGATACCACTTTTACCTACATTAACCGGCTTTTCATTGATTGTCTTCCGGCTCTGCACTTTTACTTCTGCCAGATTCTGTCCTTTTACAGTGAAGGCGAAAGTAAGTGAGGTATTGGTATCTCCATGTTTAACCTCTTTTTCCTGTGCGGGTGCACCAGTTACTTTTATTGTGATTTTATAATCGCCTGGCTTTACATTTGAAAACTTAAAGACCCCATTTTCGTCGGTATAGGAAATACGCTGTCTCGGACTCAGAAAAACAGTCGCATCTTCTGTTGGCTTTCCGTTAACCAGAACAGTTCCTTGAATGGAGGCATATTGTTTTTCTTCAGCTTGCGCAGTGTTAAAGGTGATTAGTAATAGAATGAGTATAATATATTGTAATCTATTTTTCATTTTCAACATTTATTAGGATTAATTCTAAATAATGACGCAAAGAAAATAATTAAAAGCTTAACCAGCAAATATTATTTATAATAAATCTAAATTGACTACTAAATAACTTATTTAAAGATATTTACATCATAAATTAGCAATACTTAATTTGTCAGGATAAAATAATTTTTTCACGAAAAAATAAACGGTTTTTTTATGTTTTCTACCTTTGAACCTTATTAGAAGCTCTTTAACATGTTTTAATATATGTTGTTTGACAATTATAAAAACCTGGCAATCATTCTCCTTTTTGTATTGGTATGCATCCTCTCCATTACCGAGATGATTTATAGTTACGCTAAGGGTAAAAACCTTTACGACAAAAAAGACACATTCATGAATATTTATCTCATGGGTGCTGCTTTTCTGGTAAATATTGCTTCACAAGGCAGTTCCTTCTTTGTCTTGGAGTTCTTTTACCATTTACGCTTTTTTGAAATCAAAGATATCTACATCTATTACTTCGTACTGTTCCTAGCTCAAGACTTTTTATACTGGTTGTTACACGCTGTAGGTCATTACAGCCGTTTATTTTGGGCAATGCATGTCACGCATCATTCCTCAGAAAAATTCAATATTACAACAGGTTTCAGGTCAACTGTCTTTGAACCCCTATATCGGATGTTCTTTTATATTCCACTCCCACTAATGGGCTTTCAAGTTGTGGACGTTTTATTTATGTATTTAGTTACCCAGATTTACGGCAACATCATCCACACCCAAGCCATCAATAAAATGTACGCTTGGTTCGAATATATATTTGTTACCCCATCACACCACCGGGTGCACCATGCTTCTAATATTCTTTATCTCGATAAAAATATGGGCATGGTTCTAATTATTTGGGATCGAATGTTTGGTACTTTCCAACAAGAACTCCCAGAAGAAAAAGTAGTGTTCGGAATTACCGAAGAATTGGGTAACCTTAACTTTAAGGACACCATTTTCCACGAGTTTAAGAACATCAGACACGATATCTCGTTATCTCCTGTTTTTAACGATAAGCTGAAATACATCTTTTATCCACCGGGCTGGAGCCATGACGGTCGTACACAAACAGCAAAGGTTTTACAGGCCCAGCTGAAAAAAAAATAATTTATTATTAAACGTTGAAAATATTATTTACATTTGCCACACAGAGAAAAATGAACACTAACACTACATATTACTTCGGTTACTTTTATTTTAGAAATAAGAGCCGGGTTTCTATGTCTTAAAATATATAAGAACTTTAAAACCCGGCCGAATAAGCCGGGTTTTTTTTTATCAAAAAAATGAGCGCAAAAAAGAGAGTTGCCATACAAGGAATCAAAGCTTCGTTTCACGAGGAAGCTGCTTTTAAGTTTTTTGGAGAAGATATTGAAACCATTGAGTGCAATTCTTTTAAACAAACTTTTCAAAAGTTAGCCGGTGGCGAAGCAGATTATGTAGTGATGGCTATAGAAAACAGCATTGCTGGTAGTTTATTACCGAATTACAGTTTATTGAGAGAGTATAATTTCCCTGTTATTGGCGAAGTTTACTTGCCTATAAAACTGCACTTAATGGCACTGTCAGGCGTAAAGTTTGAGGATATTAAAACGGTAACTTCTCACCCAATCGCTATCCGCCAATGCGGAGATTTCTTGGATGAATTTCCAAAGATAAAAGTGACAGAAAGTAGTGATACCGCGGCCTGTGCAAAAAAAATAAGAGATGAACAACTGTTTGATACCGCCGCTATTGCCAATAATTTAGCTGCTAAGCTTTACGGTTTAACCATTTTAGAGCGCAGCATCGAATCAAACAAAAAAAATTATACACGCTTTTTAATATT
Source organism: Pedobacter arcticus A12 (assembly GCF_000302595.1). Taxonomy (GTDB): domain Bacteria; phylum Bacteroidota; class Bacteroidia; order Sphingobacteriales; family Sphingobacteriaceae; genus Pseudopedobacter; species Pseudopedobacter arcticus. The sequence continues at coordinate 473,976 of NZ_JH947127.1, forward strand.
AACAGATAAGCAGATAGAAATCAAAAACGCGAACAAAGCGTCGTTATGTTTTCAGGTAACAAATGATGCAGGCTCTTTGGTTAAAGTATTAAATATTTTAGCCGAGCTAGATATTAATATGAGTAAAGTACAATCGATGCCGGTTTTAGGCAAACGTAACGAGTACAATTTTTACGTTGACATTGAATGGAACAAAGCGGAAAATTACGATGATGCCATCCGTAGAATAGTAAAACACACCATCAACTTTAGCATTATGGGCGAGTATTTGAGAAACGATGCTGTGTAATCAGTAAAAAGGAGTTCATTAGTCATTAGTGAAGTAGTGAGTAGTCAAAAAACAATCGATAAAAGAAAAATAAATAATAAAACAAATAAGAGTTTTAAGACGCATTCGAAATTCAATCATTCAGAATTAAAGGCATTCAATCATTCTCTCATTCAATCATTCAAAATTAAATAAATACGTATGAAACTTAACCTAAATATAGAACCATTAAGTAACTGGGCGCCGGTTAGCAATGGAAAACCACTTATCATTTCTGGACCATGTAGTGCAGAAACTGAAGAACAATTATTAGCAACTGCCCGTTTACTAAAAGCCACTGGTAAGGTAAATGTATTAAGAGCAGGAATCTGGAAGCCACGTACTCGCCCAGGAGAATTTGAAGGTATTGGTGCTATCGGTTTAGAATGGTTAAACAAAGCTAAGGCAGAAACAGGTTTCCCCATTGCTGTGGAAGTTGCAAACGCAAAACACGTTGAAGAAGCTTTAAAAGCAAAAGTTGATATCCTTTGGATTGGCGCCCGTTCAACGGTAAACCCGTTTACTGTACAGGAAATTGCTGATGCTTTAAAAGGTGTTGACATCCCAGTAATGGTAAAAAACCCAATTAATCCAGATTTATCTTTATGGATTGGTGCTTTAGAGCGTATCAACGGTGCCGGAATCACTAAACTAGCGGCTATTCACCGTGGTTTCTCTTCTTTCGAGAAGTCGGCTTTCCGTAACGAACCAATGTGGGATTTGGCAATCAGTTTAAAAACTTTAATTCCAGAATTACCAATTCTTAACGACCCATCACACATCTGTGGATCTCGCGAATTGATTCCTTTCATTTCTCAAAAAGCTTTGGATTTAGATATGCAAGGTTTGATGATTGAAGCACATATTGATCCTTCGGTTGCTTGGACAGATGCTAAACAACAAGTTACTCCAGCGGCATTAAGCGATATGATTGATGGATTTATTCTGCGTACTGCTGATTCAAAAAACCCAGACTTTGCCGATAAATTAGCAGGATTAAGGGAAAAAATTGACCAGTTAGACGATTCAATTTTTCAAAAACTGGGCGAGCGTATGAAGATTGTTGAGCAGATTGGTGAGTATAAAAGAGATAATGACGTTACCATTTTACAAGTTTCTCGTTGGGATGAAATTCTACAGAAAAGAGCTGCTTTTGGTAAGGCATTAAATCTGGAAAAAGAATTTACTGAGAAAATTTTAGAATTAATTCACAGCGAGTCTATTCGTAAGCAAACTGCAATTATGAATACCGCTAAAGCTGATTTAGGATAATGAGTTTATCATTTACCGTTAAAAGGGAAAAACTAAAAACAGAAGAAACGATAGAACTAACGGGCTCAAAAAGCGAAAGCAACAGAGCCTTAGTTTTAGCTGCATTGAGCGATGGAAAGGTTAACATCAAAAACCTTTCCTCCGCGGCAGATACTGTAACATTGGATAACATCATCAACCAGCAAATCAAAAACAACAATGCTGTTGTAAATGTTGGCCCAGCCGGTACAGCAATGCGCTTTTTAACTGCTTACCTTTCTTTACGCGGAAAAAAAGTAGAGATAACAGGAACCGAAAGGATGAAACAACGTCCGATTGGTATTTTGGTTGATGCTTTAAGAAGCTTAGGTGCTGATATTTCTTATAAAGAAGTTGACGGCTTCCCTCCTGTTTTAGTTGATGGTGCATTTCAACAAAAATCGAAACATATTGCCATTAGAGGTGATATCAGTTCTCAGTTTTTAACAGCGTTGCTATTAATTGGAAGTTCTTTACCAGAGGGTTTAGATTTAGAGATTGTTGATGAGTTAACTTCTCGTCCGTACGTAGAGATGACTTTATCGATGTTGCACCAATGTGGCATCCAATATTCGTGGAATAATGAGATCATCAGCATTGCACCACAGAAATTTGAAGAAACTACCTTAACGATAGAGCCAGATTGGAGCGCTGCTTCGTACTGGTACAGTGTTGCTGCACTTTCTGATGAATCTATTATCCACCTTCCAAACTTAAAGAAAAACAGTTTGCAGGGCGATAGCGCTATTGCAGACATCATGAGTTTGTTTGGGGTTAATACGTTTTACAACGAAGACGGAATCACGATCGAAAAAGTGACGTCAGAAATTAAACCACAGCTTTTGGATTTTAAAAAATGTCCAGATTTAGCACAAACGGTGGTTGTTGTTGCTGCAGCTTTAGGGAAAGAATTCAGTTTTACAGGGCTAGAAACCTTAAAAATAAAAGAAACTGATCGTATTTTTGCGCTTCAAACAGAGCTGGCTAAAATTGGTGTAACGCTAATCGAAACTCAAGACGGCGTTTATCAGCTAAACTGTAACGATTTACATTTTCCAAAACAAGTCAACTTTGCAACGTACGAAGATCACCGTATGGCAATGGCCTTTGCGCCACTTGCAATTGTTATTGATGAAGTTTTAGTAGAAGAAGCAATGGTGGTGGAAAAATCGTACCCTCATTTTTGGGAAGATTTTAAGAAGATAGGCTTTGAGATAAAGTAAAAAGTGGAAAGTTTAAAGTAGAAAGCTCCTATTTAGCTTTTTAAACTTTTAACATTATAAAAAAAGTTTGAAGTAAATAAGTACAGGTTTTATAAACTGAAAATCAGTTTGTAACTTTTAACTTTAAACTTTAAACCTTAAACTAACAAGAATGGCAGGAAATTCCTTTGGGCAAATATTTAAAATCACCACGTTTGGCGAATCACATGGCGCTGCAATTGGTGTAATTATAGACGGTTGTCCTTCAAATATTGAAGTTGATTTAGATTTTATTCAGCAAGAGTTGGATAAACGTAAACCTGGTCAATCCAAAATTACTACACAAAGAAAAGAGTCTGACACTTGCCAGATTTTATCTGGTGTTTTTGAAGGAAAAACTACAGGAACACCTATTGCAATCATCATCCCTAACGAAGATCAGAAATCAAAAGATTACGATCATAATAAGGATACTTTCCGTCCTTCACATGCTGATTTCACTTACCAAAGCAAATACGGCATTAGAGATCACCGCGGTGGCGGACGTTCATCTGCCCGTGAAACTGCGGCTAGGGTTGCAGCCGGTGCATTGGCCAAGTTATTTTTGAAGCAATTAGGGATTGATGTAGTTGCTCACGTAAGTAGCGTTGGTTTTATTGATGCTCCGTTAGTGGAAGTTAACAACGTTGAAGAATTTGTAAAACTCCGCGAGAGCAATATCGTACGCTGTGCAGATGCTACAACTGCTGATGAGATGATTCATTTAATTGATAGCATCAGAAAGGAAGGCGACACCATTGGTGGCAAAGTAACTTGTTTCATCAAGAATTGCCCGGTTGGTTTAGGTGAACCTGTTTTTGATAAGCTTCACGCAGATTTAGGTAAAGCCATGTTGAGCATTAACGCAGTTCACGGTTTTGATTACGGTTCTGGTTTTGATGGTTCAACCATGCGAGGTTCGCAACATAACGACACTTTTCTAACAGATAAAAACGGAAAAGTGGTTACCAAAACCAATTTCTCTGGTGGTATACAAGGTGGCATTTCCAATGGAATGGATATCAACTTTAAGGTTGCTTTTAAACCCGTTGCTACTATTATGACCAACCAAGAAACTGTAAACGCTGCTGGCGAAGCTGCCGAAATTAAAGGTAAAGGTCGTCACGATCCTTGCGTAGTGCCAAGAGCAGTAGCTATTGTTGAAGCAATGGCCGCTTTGGTAATTGCAGATCATTATTTGAGGAATCAGGTTTATAATCAAAGTTAAAAGTAGAAAGTAAAAAGCTGGTCAAATGCATTTTCAAACCTAACAAGATTTTAAATCCTGTTAGGTTTTTTGTTTTATAGGATATCCCTCTTCATAATCTCAACAAATATCGTAGATACGGAATCCCCAGGGCGAAACCAAAAATTTATTTTTTGTCCAATCATGGGAAGCTAATGAATTGAATTTTGTAGATTTGCAACGCTTTGATTAAAACGTTAACTTACATTTTAGCCCTTACAGTAATTTTTCTTTCGGCAAAACCAGCGATTGATGCAGTTCCCTTGTGGACGGAAAAGCCTCAGAGTTGTTTCAGTAGTAGTAAATGCAATCCCTTTTCTGAAAGTAAAAAAAACCAAGGCGACAATGAAATGTGCAACCCTTTTCAATCTTGCATTTCTTGTGCATTATTTTGTGTATCCGCACCTAATTTACATGCACTGAAACCATCTTTTTCAATTGAAAAGCATATCAACTATCAATCATTCGTAGCTTCTCAATTCGTTTCTGATTTTTGGCAACCGCCAAAGTTTGTTTAATAATAACTCAACCATGAGAACGAGCCATTTATTGGTTCAATTTTATTAAACTTTTAAAATCAGATAAAATGAAATATTTAAATATTTTCTCTTTGGCTATCATATTCGTATTAGCCTCAGCAACCACAACTTTAGCACAGAAAACAGAAGATAAGGCTCAAGTTATCAGTTCAACTAAAACCTTAACAACCAAAGTTAAGGGAATCACTTGTTCATCAGACCTAAAGACAATTTCGGCAAATGTTGAAAAGTTAAAAGGTGTTAAGGCTTGTAAAGCTGGAAAAACAGGTCCAACAACTGCATTTGAAGTATCGTATAATCCAGCGCTAATTACAGAAAAGGAAATATATTCCGCTATTCAAGGCACACCTGGTTGCAAAAGCCCTAACGACAGGCCATACCAAATAAAGCAGTAGTCAGATTTTAGGTAAAGCACACGCAAACTTGTGCTTTGCTTTTCCACTCATTTTACAACAGATAATGAAAATATATCTATTCATTGCTGGTTTACTGCTTCCGTATGCCTTATTTTCACAGCATATATCAGGGAAGGTGACCAACAAGAACAACGAACCATTAGTTGGTGCGAGTGTTTTTTGGGCAAACTCTACTATTGGCAAAACAGCCGACCTCAACGGTGAATTCGAACTTTCTACTAAAGATATTTCACCAAAATTATTGATAGCCAGTTATCTTGGTCATACATCGGATACGATAGAAATATCGAAGCAAAAGTCAGTCGTTTTCAAATTAAAAGAATCGAAGGCCCTTAATGAAGTTATTGTAAAAAGCCAACGCGACGGGGTAATCATTTCAAACTTATCTCCTATAAAAACCGAACTGCTTACCCAAATCGAATTGACCAAAGCAGCTTGTTGTGATTTAGCAGGGTGTTTTGAAACACAATCAACTGTTCAACCACAAACCACCAATGTAATTACCAATTCCAAAGAACTTCGTATTCTTGGGCTTTCGGGTGTTTACAGTCAAGTTTTAATTGATGGTCTTCCCATGATTCAGGGTTTGAGTTCTACTTATGGAATAAGCAGTATCCCAGGAACTTTAGTGGACAACATCTATATTTCAAAAGGCGCAAACAGTGTGTTGCAAGGCTTTGAAAGCATAAGTGGTCAGATTAATGTGGAAACAAAAGATCCTGACAAAACCGATAAACTTCTTCTAAACACCTATATCAACAGCTTCGCTGAAAAGCATTTAAACGCGAACTACACAATAAAAAATAAAAAATGGAGCAACCTTACATCGGTACATTCTGTTCAACCAGCAAGTGAATTTGACAGAGACAATGACACGTTTCTTGATTTACCGAAGTTAACCAGGTATATGGTTTTTAACAAGTTAAAATATGGGAACGAGAACGATTGGGGATGGAATAGCCGAGTAGGTTTTCGGTTTGTGAACGAGCAAAGAGTTGGCGGACAAACCAATTTTAACGAAGCTACCGATAAAGGAAGTACCGCCGTTTATGGGCAACGGTAAACATTAACCAACCTGAAGTTTGGACGAAAACGGGTTTTAGGTTAAATGACCAACATAATTTTTTGCTGTTTGCTTCCAGCTTCTATCAGAACCAAAAATCGTACTTTGGAACAACAAAATACGATGCGCAACAGACGAACTTCTACGGAAACCTACAATATGAATTAACCTATGGGAAAAACTCATTAAAAACAGGCTTGAGTTTTAGACACTTAAATTTGAATGAAGATATTGCCTTTACAGACAACACTTTGCAACGAACTTATGCAGGCAATTACCTAAAGCAGGAAAATATTGTAGGCGCATTCGCAGAAAACACCGCATTACTGAGCGATAAACTGACATGGATTGCAGGTATTAGGGTAGACGATCATAATCGATTTGGAACAAAGGTAACACCACGAACCCTCTTAAAGTACGACATTACACCCAATACAGTTGTTCGAGCAAATATTGGTACAGGGTGGCGAACGGCAAATTTATTTAGCGAAAATATTGGCTTATTGGTAAGTTCGAGAGATATTGTTTTTGTAGAAGAACTTAAGCCTGAAAAAGCCTTAAACACCGGGGTAAATTTTACCCAAAAATTCAATGGTAATCAGGTGAGCGGTTTTTTTAGTGGAGACTACTATAGAACTGATTTCCAGAATCAGATATTTCCCGACTATGATACCGACCCTACAAAAGCAATTATTGAAAATTTTACTGGAAAAAGTACCAGCAATACCTTTCAGGCTGAAGTTTACCTTAACTTCTGGCAACAGCTCGAATTTAAAACGGGATATAGCTTTTTAGATGTTTATAGAGAAATTGACGGAGCAAAAACCTTACTGCCCTTTAATCCAAGACACAAGGTGGTAACAACTTTGGGCTACAAACCACTATCAAACAAATATCATTTTGATATGAATATCCATTGGTTTGGTAAGCAAAGATTGCCGAATACGCAGGGCAACCCGCCACAGTTTCAAAGACCTGATTTTTCTGAAAACTTTATGCTTTTTAATGCCCAGTTCACTTACAAAGTGAACAAGTTTGAACTTTATGGCGGATGCGAGAACATTTTTAACTTTAGACAAGAGCAGCCAATTATAGGTTGGCAAGATCCGTTCTCCCAATATTTCGATACAAGTTCTGTTTGGGGTCCAACTCGTGGAAGAGAATTATATTTTGGAGTCCGCTTTAAAATCCCACAAAAATAAAAACGTAAGTAGCTAAGATGTTGTGTTTGAAAATCTCGCGAAAGTCCAGTTTTTAACGAGCCACAGACTTGAAATTTCAGTAGGTTTCCAGTTGTCTTGTTTATTGCATTGTTCGTGTTTAAAAGTTCTTTATAGGCGCAAGTTGAAGAACCTATCCCTGCGGAGACGAGCCTGATTTGCGCCTATTTCTGTTACCTAACTTGCTGCTCAGGTAAAGCACCATTTAAACTAACGAGTCTTACAATAAGTATGACAAGAAAATATTTTACGTAAAATTATCAGGTACCAAAATTGCATATCAGCAAATCTGTATCTTAGATAAATTATGGAAGAAAAAATCATTAAACTCCCTTTTTACCTTAAACTGGCTTGTGTGCTTTTTAGCTTAATAGCGCTTTCGTACATCATGATTGTGGGGAAAGAAATACTTTCTCCATTAATTTTCTCCTGTATATTTTCAATACTGCTATTACCATTGGCTTCTTTTTTTGAACGGAAGCTTAAATTTCCAAGAGCAGTTGCTGCAATTGTAGCGGTCATATTATTCTTGACAGTGATTATTTCGGTTTTATACGTTTTGGGAAATCAATTGAGCGACTTGATAAACGATTGGCCTCAGTTTCAAAAACAGCTAACGGTTTCTATCAACAGTATTCAGGATTGGATAACTAACACATTCCACATCAACGCCAGAAAACAGTTGGATTTCATCCATGGATTAACCACAAAAATGCTGGATTCGGGAACGGCAATTGCCACAACAACCTTGCTTTCGTTATCGTCAACCTTACTTTTCTTCGTATTTACATTTATCTACACGTTCTTTTTTCTACTTTACAGAAGATTGATTAAGCGTTTCTTTATCCGCGTATTCCGCGAAGAAAATGCAACATTAGTACATGACATTATAGAACAAGTGCAGTTTATGATTCGCCAATACATCATTGGTATATTCTTTCAGCTGACTATTGTTTCGATTGTAGTATGTTTAGCATTTTGGATTTTAGGAATAAAATACGCCATACTGCTAGGCTTGATTACCGGTATTTTCAACATTGTACCTTACCTAGGGATTTTTACCGCCTTAGTAATAAGCACCCTGATTACTTTTGCAACTTCTGGCGCTTTGGGAACAGTAATGATTGTCGCAATTATTATAGTTGCCATGCATTTGGTTGATAGCAATATTCTATTGCCTTTGATTGTGGGTTCTAAAGTAAAAATAAACGCATTGATTACAGTTTTAGGCGTAGTTGTGGGCGAATTAATTTGGGGTATTCCCGGCATGTTTTTATCCATTCCGATAATTGCGGTAATTAAAATTATTTTTGAAAGAGTAGATAGTTTTAACGCTTGGGCGATTATTTTGGGCGACGAGGAAAAAGAAGATGTTTAAAAAAGTTGGACTATTTGAAGCAACCGTAATTTATGAGAGCAAATTTTTTAAACCAGGACATGGATTAACCATTCCCCAAATAGGTGTAATTACTTATCCCGGTGCATTTTCTAATAGGTTGGATATTGGTTTAATCCAACATGAATTTGGGCATATTTTACAATGGCGTAAATTGGGAAGTCTAGGGTTTTATTTCAAAATTGGTTTTCCGAGTTTATGGAGTGCTATAAAAGCGAGTTTGGTAAAACGTTATTTTCATCAAAATCATCCTGTTGAGATAAATTCCAACCTACTGTCTTACGAGTATTTCAACAAACCAAATAACTGGGATTTTAAAAGGTTTCCAATTGCATAGCTTTATGACAAAGGCTTAAGTTTATAGCCCGGATAGCAACGGCACCCCGTATCCGCTGGCGGTGCGGCGTATAGTGAATAGCCGGAACTTGCTTTCAAGAAAAGGAGAAAAAGAGTTGCTACTAAAACACGGAAATTTTAATGGCATTTGTTTTGTAAGCTATTGATTAAAATATTAAATCATGAAAAGAAATAATTTATACTTAATAGCGATTGGTTTAGGTTTAACTGTTGCTACGGCTTGTAATAATGAAGCTAAAACGGACAATAACGCCGATACGGTTGTGGTTGAGAAAAACACCACGACAACTGTTAAAGAAAACACAACAACTACCGACGCGGCTACGGAGACAAAACCTTCAACATCTGTAACGGTTGGTGGCGGTGGGGCAGCAGTTACCACCAAAACAACAGATGTAAATGTGAATAAAGACAGCATATCGTTTAAAAAACGATAGTTTTTCTATTAGAAATTAATTAAGATGCCTTTAGGATGATAAATTCTAAAGGCTTTTTTGTGCTTTCTATCTAAAAAAACCATTTTTTTTAAATGTTATAATAAACTCGCAAAACAATTTTCTTAATGTGATATTTGTAAGCTATGGGCTATAAAAGTTTGCGAGACTGCGTTGATGATTTAGAGAAACATGGTCATTTAATTAGGATTAAAGAAGAGGTTGACCCTTATTTAGAAGCCGCTGCCATTCACCTGCGGGTTTACGAGAAACAAGGTCCAGCTTTGTATTTCGAGAACTTGAAAGGGTGTAAGTTTCCTGCGGTTTCTAACCTATTTGGAACGGTGGAACGTAGTAAGTTTATGTTCAGGGATAGCTTAGAAAAGATCAAAACCTTGGTTACGCTAAAAAATGACCCGATAAAAGCAGTTAAAAATCCACTGAAATATGCTTCGGTCTCTTTAACGGCCTTATCTGCTTTGCCGATGAAAGTAGGTAAAAGCGCTCCTATTACTTTTTCAAAATGTAAAATATCAGATATCCCAGGCATTGTAAACTGGCCAATGGACGGAGGGCCTTTTGTTACCATGCCACAGGTTTATACGGAAGATAGCGACGAGCCGGGTATTATGAACGCCAATTTAGGAATGTACCGCATTCAGCTAAACGGAAACGATTATATATTAAATGAGGAAATTGGTTTGCATTACCAACTGCACCGTGGTATTGGTGTGCACCAAACCAAAGCAAATGCTTTAGGCAAACCTTTAAAGGTGAGCATTTTTGTAGGCGGACCTCCCTCCCACCCTTTGGCAGCGGTTATGCCATTGCCAGAAGGTTTATCTGAAATGACTTTTGCAGGTGCATTGGGCAACCGAAGATTTAGGTATTTGTATGATGAAGAAGGTTTTTGCCTTTCTGCAGATGCTGATTTTGTAATTACAGGAACGGTTGAGCCTATGCAAAACAAACCTGAAGGTCCATTTGGCGACCATTTAGGTTATTATAGCTTAACGCATCCATTTCCGTTAATGAAAGTACATAACGTCTACCATAAAAAAGACCCGATCTGGAGTTTTACCGTGGTTGGTCGCCCGCCACAGGAAGATACTAGTTTTGGTGAATTGATTCATGAAATTACTGGTGCTGCTATCCCAAAAGAGATTCCGGGTTTACATGCAGTAAATGCTGTTGATGCCGCTGGCGTACATCCGCTTTTGTTTGCGATTGGCAGCGAACGTTATACGCCATATCTAAAAGAGCGCAAACCTCAGGAAATTATCACCATTGCTAATCACATATTGGGAAAAAACCAGTTGAGCTTAGCCAAATATCTATTCATCTGTGCAAAAGAAGATTATCCGGATTTAGACATCTACGATATTAAAGCCTTTTTTACGCATATTTTAGAACGTATCGATTTCACCAGAGATCTACATTTTTACACCAAAACCACCATTGATACGCTTGATTATAGCGGTTCGGGATTAAACGCTGGTTCTAAAGTTGCAGTTACCGTTGCCGGCGAAGTGAAGCGTAAACTTTGGGAAGCGTTGCCAGCTTCTTTTTCTTTACCTGCTATTTTTAATAGCTGCAAAATGGTGATGCCTGGTATCTTAGCTATTGAAGCACCCAAGTTTGTTAGTGAAGAAGAAACCGTAAATGCCATGGAGATTTTAAACCAGCATTTAAAAACCAGCGATTTAAGCGGTTTAGGTTTAGGTTTAATTGTACTTTGTGATGATGCTGAATTCGTTGCAAAAAACGCGAATAACTTTGTATGGGTTACCTTTACGCGGAGCAACCCCGCAGTAGATATTTATGGGATTGACAGCTTTATCGAAAATAAACATTGGGGCTGTAACGGTCCAATGGTTATTGATGCTCGTGTGAAACCACATCATGCCCCACCTTTAATCATGGATGCTACCGTGGAAGCTAAGGTTGATGAATTGGGGAAGAAAGGTGGCTCGCTTTATGGGATTATTTAAACACCTTATATAATTTGCCGAATAGAAAACCAAACATGATCGAACATTTAAAAATCCGGCAATACCAACTTGAAGACAAGGAAATATTGCTTGATATTTTAAAACTCAATGTGCCCAATTATTTTGCTCCTAGCGAAATTGACGATTTAGAATCTTATCTGGATAACGAGATTGAGCATTATTTTGTTGCCGAACTCAACAGTAAAATAGTTGGAGCTGGTGGAATAAACTTCGAGAACAATTATACAATTGGTAAAATAAGCTGGGATTTTATAGCTCCAGATTTCCAAGGAAAAGGAATAGGTCAGAAGCTATTGGCTCATCGAATAAATTTCCTGAAATCCATTCCCTCTGTTGAAAATGTTTTAGTAAGAACCTCTCAGCATGCTTATAAATTCTACGAGAAAAACGGATTTGTTTTAAAAGAATTCCAAAAGGATTATTGGGCGCCAGGTTTTGATCTTTACAAGATGGTGATTTAAAAAGACTTGACTAATAAAATTTGAATTATTATAATACGAATTTGGAAATACAAAAAACCCTTCCACGATTATCTCATGGAAGGGTTTTAATTTATAGGCTTGCTTAGCTTAAAAATTAAGCAGTAGCAACCAACCTATTTACACTACGGTAAACGTATGAATTAAATATATGGCGACGGGCAAAACGTCCTCTAGAATCTGCATTTACCAATTTCACATAAACTGCTTTTGGTACATCAAAATACTCGTATTCGTTTCCATCGTGAAACCAAATTTTCAAAACCTGAGATTTAAACTCAAAATCCGTAATATTCGATTCATTAATGGTTGTGGTATACTCCTCTAAAGACTGACTTCTGGTTTCTGGCGCAATACTTACCAAAAAATGATAAGCTTCTATAATGTATTTACTGGTTTCTTCCGCTTCTGCTTTACTTTCTTCACTATCCTGAAATTTATCTGGGTGCCACTTTTTCATCAGTGAACGGTAAACCACCTTTAAATCCGCAAGGGTAGCTTTTTCTGATACTTCTAAAAACTTACGGTAATCAACAATCTTTTTCATAAAACAATTTCAAATCAATTCTAAAACTTGCTGATTTAGCGTATTAGTTTTAGAAAATAATTTTGCAAAGGTAGGTTTTTTAAACTCCTAAAGTGAAGAAATTTCGATTATGATTTCAAACGTTAAAAAGCACTAGTTTTTTGTCAATTCTCCTCGGATAGAGTTACTTAAACGACGGATCAATCGATCACGCGGATAATCACGACCTAAAAGGTACATCAGCTTGGTTACCGCAGCTTCAAAAGTCATATCGTAACCGTTAATTACACCCATTTCTTTTAAAGCACTACTTGTAGCGTAACGTCCCATTTCAACCGAACCAACCTTACATTGCGAAATATCTAAGATAATTTTTCCTTTATCAATGGCACTTTTAAGCTTATCCAAAAACCATTTTGCCGTGGTGGTGTTACCAGTGCCAAAAGTTTCCATAATAATGGCTTCCGCATCCGAATTCAATACACTATCCACAATTGCTGGGCTAATACCGGGGTAAAGTTTGAGTACAGCAACTTTATTGCTCACGTTGGTATGCACCCTTAAAACCGGGTTTCCCAATCGACCAATAACAGCGTCGTGATATTTTATATGTACACCGGCTTCTACTAAAACCGGATAATTTGGTGATCTAAAAGCTTCAAACTTTGCAGAATTATACTTGAAGGTTCGGTTTGCCCGATAAAGCTTGTTCTCAAAATAAATACAAACTTCGGGCACACGGGCCTTTCCGTCTTCCGTTTTTGCCGATGCGATCTCTAATGCGGTGATAAAATTCTCTTTTGCATCTGTACGAACTTCAGAGATTGGCAACTGTGAACCAGTAAAAATAACAGGCTTACCCAAACCTTCTAACATAAAGCTTAAAGCAGAAGCGGTAAAAGCCATCGTATCCGAACCGTGGAGGATTAAAAAACCATCGTGGTCGTCGTAATTATCTTTGATCAGTTTTGCTAAAAAAGCCCAAATTTCGGGTGTCATATCAGAGGAATCAATAATTGGATCGAATGAATAAACGGTTAATTCGTAATCCATTCTCCGTAACTCCGGAACATTCTCAATAATCTGTTCAAAAGTAAACGGTTTTAATGCTCCTGATGAAGGATCTGTGATCATACCAATGGTTCCGCCGGTATATATCACAAATATTTTAGTCATTTTAGCTAAGGGTTTTGATGAACCGCAAATTAACGCTTTAAGATTTAGATGCCAAAAACTTTATGCGAATTGGCAGTAGTTATTTCGGCAACGTGTTCCAAAGTCGTTTGTTTCAAATCGGCTATTTTTTCTGCAATATGAATAAGGTACGAACTTTCATTGGGCTTACCCCGATGTGGACTTGGTGCCAGATATGGCGAATCAGTTTCTAACACCAGATTACTCAAATCCAATTGCTCCACCACTTTGTCCAACCCTGCTTTTTTATAAGTAACTACCCCTCCTATTCCCAAATAAAATCCTAGCTCGATTGCTCGGTTGGCCTGCTGTAAATCGCCAGTAAAACAATGAAAAATTCCTCTCAATTTATCATCATTCTGTTGATCCAAGACTTCAAATACCTCATCAAAAGCATCACGGCAATGGATTACGATTGAAAGATCTAAAGATTTTGCCTGCTCAATCTGCTTATTAAAAGCATCTTGCTGTTGTTGTAAAAAAGACTTATCCCAATATAAATCAATTCCAATTTCTCCAATTGCATAAATTTTATTCGATCCGATTGCTTGCGCAATTAGACCTAATTCTTCCTCGTAATTGTCCTTTACATCACATGGATGCAAGCCCAACATCGGAAAACAGTTTTCTGGATAATGTTCTGCTAATGCTAAAACTAAAGGAATAGACTTACTATCTACATTTGGTAAAAACAAGCGTGATATATTGTTATCCAAACAACGGTTCAATTGCGCTTCCTGCTTTTCGGGATCTGTTTCGTAGTAAATATGTGTATGCGTATCTGTAAGTATCATTAATCAAAAATTGCTGACGCAAATTTATGATTAATCATTAACCAAAATGTTTAATTGATGTAAACTGATTTTGCTTGGTACGTTTTTTGGGTTTAAGCATCAAAAAACTAGTAATGAAACTCATAACCAACCTATTACTGATTACTACAATTTCTATTAGTATCTCATGTACTCAAAACCCAAGGAGTAACCAAAATAAAATGGAAACAAAGAAAGAAATAGACAGCATAAATCCAGAGTTTTCTTACAAACCTGAAATTGAAGATTCTTTATCTTCAGTTAAGTCTGACGAAAAAACTTACGTTGCGAATAAAAAAGCTGGAAAACATCCAATTTCACTCCAGTGGATTGGTTGGGATATCCGAGGAAATGTTGAAGTAACACCTATGAACGATGAATGGTACCGCATTAAAGGTTCTCAAAAAAACAAAGCTGGAGATTATTTAACCATCGATGGAAAAATAAAAAGAATCAGCAAAAAAGAACTTGAGTTTGATGGTACAATTATAACTAAAGTAAGCCATAACAATAATAGTGAGCCATGTGTAAAGGAAGGCAAACAGTCTTTTTTCGCAAAAGACGACAGAACCTATTTTAGATTACAAAATATGACAAACTGTGAAGGTGGAATGTTGGTAGATTACGTTGATATTTACGCAGGAACAAGTTCTTTGTAGCTAGATCAAACTATGCCCGGTAAATAAATTATAAATCAGCTTTAGCGCAAAAATGATAATTAAAACGCCTGCAATTCGGTTTAGGTTTTGGATAGATTTCGCTTTAATCTTATAACGTAGTTTGTAAGCAAAATACGCTTTTAACGTATCCATTGCGAAAAGTGTAATCAATATAGCCCCAAAAAACGGTATAATTTGTTTGGAGGTAAGTTCGCCATAAAGAGAATACACACCGCTAGACACGCTTACCCAATACAATAAAATAAAAGGATTAAAAATGCACATGAAAAATCCTTTAAAAAAGTAACCCGCATGTTTAATTCGCGACGATTCTTCCACAAAATTAATTTCTACCTTTTTCAACAAATAGTATAGGCCAATGCTCATTAAGATCACGCTACCCACCACACCAATTGGCAACCTATATTTACTCTCAAAACTTAATAAGGAAGTCCCAAAAAGGGTAATGGTCATGTAGATAAAGTCGCTGACTACCACGCCACCTGCAAGTGAAAGCCCTGCGTAAAAACCTTTTTCAATACTGGTTTTTATCAACGCAAAAAACACGGGTCCTGTTAAAAAAGAAAGCACAATTCCTAATCCGATTCCCGAAATAATAAGTTCTAGCATTAACCTTTTTTATGATTGCGTCTTAAGCGAAGATGCGATTTTCAAAAACAAAAACACATTTTTAATTGAATTAAACGTATATTTTTGATATAAAATTGCTTTGGCAGAATGTATTGTTTTTATCTTCGTCTCAGTTTTATAACGTAAAATTCTAAACATAACATTTTGAAATTAAGTTTCGATACCATTTTCATGAACTTAGCTTCTGATTTGGCGTTCCGTTCACACTGTGTTAAAAGGCAAGTTGGTGCAGTTTTAACAAAAGACACTCGTATTGTTTCTATAGGTTATAACGGCCCGCCACCCGGTACACATAACTGCGATGAAGAATGGCCAGAGGAAGGTTGCCCTCGCGATTCAAGAAACAGCTGTTCGCTAGCTTTACATGCAGAAGAAAATGCAATTCTTTATGCGGTAAAAAACGGAACACAAGTCCAAGGATCTACCTTATACACCACGCTTTCCCCATGCATAGCATGTGCTCGGTTAATTCTATCATCAGGAATTAAAGCTGTTTATTTTAAAGAATCTTACGCCTTATATAAAGGTTTAGCGAATGACGAGGGCGTTGATTTCTTAAATAAATTTGGCGTTAAGTGCGAGGTTTTGCCAACTGGAGCTTAATTACAACATCTAGACCTTCTATAATTTTATTAACGCTTGCACAAAAGCCACGCTAACAACTCGTTTGTTCTCTATGCTGTCAAGCATCTATTGCTTGCGATCATGGATAAGCTGTAATCCAAAACAGAAATTTAAATTTGCTGAAAATTTCTAGCAAAACTTATTGTAATTTATTTAAGAAGTTTCATATCTTCGTTTAACTACGAATCAAAGTTCGATAAACTAAACGAGCTCCTTTGAAATATAAACCTTAAGATGAAATCCTTTTTTATAACTACACTCCTTAGTTGCGTGGTGTTTTTTTTGCTACCACAGGCAAAAGCGGCAGATACGCTTCACGTAGTAACACATAACCGCGTTACAGTGGTCACAGATCCCTCACAAGGATTCAATTTATATAAACGCTGGGGAAAATTCCCTTCCGTAAAAGAGCAGATCCGCCAAATAAAATTAAAAGTAAAATTTGCTTGCCCAGATAGTATGCGCTGTGCCGATTGGGATTATAAAGACCATATCACGATCAAACGCACCGGTGGAAAAAATGGCACTTCCAAAGACTATGAAATTGGACGTATGCTTACCCCGTACGGAGGAGCTTTTAATAAAGATTGGAACTTTGAATGGGAGATTGATGTTACCGATTTCACCATGCTTTTGCGTGATTCGGTGGAGATTGAATATAACCATACCGGTTGGGAGCCTAACAAAGACCGTGGCTGGAGCGTTATCCTTGATTTTGAAATTATTAAAGGAAAACCAGCTTGGGAGCCGATAACCATTCAAAAAATATACGATGGATATTTCCGTTACGGCGATAGCCTAAACAGTATTGAAAAGGAATTGAAACCCATCACATTTACCGCCGATGCCAAAGCAGATTTTGCCCGTTTAAGGGTTGTACAAACTGGACATGGCATGGATGAACCCGATGGCTGTTCGGAGTTTTGCAATAAATACAGAGAACTGTGGTACGATGGAAAGCTGATAGATGTTAAATCTGTATGGAAAAAATGTGGCGACAATCCTTTATATCCCCAAGCCGGAACTTGGATTTACAACCGAGCCAACTGGTGCCCAGGCAATTTAATGCAACCAGATATTTACGACTTAAAAACTAAGCAAGGTGGCAAACATATTATCGATCTGAATATGCAACCTTATATAGCTCGCAATCCCAGCGCAGACGAATCCATCACTGCTTACCTTATTCAGTACAAAAAAGCATCAGCTTATGATGTAGCTATCGAAGCTTTGCCAGTTCCATCTTTAAAAGATGCGTTCCGCAGAAAAAACCCCGCCACCATCAATCCAATAGTAAGGGTAAAAAATATGGGGTCCGAGCCAGTAAACAAACTGCGGATTCGTTATGGTACGCTAGGTTACCCCACAAAATTTTATAACTGGAAAGGAGTAATTGAACCTACAGCTTCCACGGATATTATACTGCCAGGCACTGTGGAAGGTAAAGCTGGAACAAATATATTTGAAGCAGAGCTACTTAACCCAAATGGTAAACGAGATACATGGCCTGCCGACAATAAGATGAAAAGCATTTTTGAATCAGCACCAGTACTTGACACCACGCTTATTGTTTACCTTTTAACCAATAACCAGCCAGAACAATCCAGTTGGGCAATCTACAACGAAAACCTTAACATCGTCAAAGAAAGAGCATTAGGAACATTAAAAGCAAATACGGTTTACCGCGATACCCTTAACTTATCTAATGGAAATTACCGCTTTTTATTAGCAGATACAACAGGTGATGGTTTGGAGTTTTGGGCAAATCCAAAAGGAGGCAGAGGCAAGGTTCGGCTTTTAAACAAAGAAGGTTTAATGATTAAAGATATCGAATCTGATTTTGGTTCGTCTTTTCAATATGACTTTACAGTTGGGAAAAAACCAACGCCCATTCCAGATGCCGTTTCCATCAGTTCGTACCCTACATCTACCAAGACTACGCTCGATTATTTCGCTAACGCTTCTGCTGATGTAAAAGTTCAGATTATTACCGACCCAGGAGACAAAATAGTAGAAGAACACCATTATCCCGACCTGAGAGAAGGGATATTTACCTACAATCTGGACAGATTTCCTAAAAGTCGTTATTACATCAAAGTATTTGTAAACGGTGCAGAGAAGTTTAAAAAGAGAATTCGCCTAAAAGAAAGATAAACCATCATGAAAAAACTCTTATTTCTTATTTTAACTGCTTTAAACTTAGTTTCCCTGCCACTATTAGCACAGCAACAGGTAAATGCAGATTCTATCCGAAACAAAATGCAATGGTTTGCCGATGCCAAACTGGGAATTTTTATCCATTGGGGAATTTATGCGGTAAACGGTATTGATGAAAGCTGGAGCTTTTACAATAAAAAAATCAGCTATCCAGATTATATGAAGCAGTTAAAAGGCTTTACCGCTTCAAAGTACGACCCCGAAAGCTGGGCCGCATTAATTAAAGAAAGTGGCGCCCGTTATGCGGTAATTACCACCAAACATCACGATGGTGTAGCACTTTGGCCAACCAAACAGAAACATTTTAGTGTCGTAAAAAACACTCCTGCTGGTCGTGATTTGTTAAGCCCATTTTATCAGGCTTTGGATAAACAAGGAATTAAAAGAGGCGCATATTTTTCTTTGATTGATTGGAGTCACCCAGATTATCCGGGCTTCACGAAAGACAGTACACGTTATAAAATCAGTGATGACCCCAAGCGTTGGGAGCGTTTTCAAAAATTTTATCAAGCCCAGCTAAAGGAAGTTTCGACAATGTACAAACCAGATTTATGGTGGTTTGATGGCGATTGGGAGCATAGCGCAGCAGAATGGCAAGCTGCTACGGTGAGAAAAAATCTACTGAGCGCTAACCCTCAAACAATCATTAATAGTCGTTTAACCGGTTATGGCGATTATGAAACACCAGAACAGAACTTTCCAGTAACTAAGCCCAAATACAATTGGTGGGAACTATGCATGACAATTAACGGAAGTTGGGGCTATCAACCGCAGGATACCGCTTGGAAAACACCCTACGAGGTTATATCCATCTTTGCAGACGCTGTAAGTAATGGTGGAAATCTCTTATTGGATATCGGTCCACGAGAAGATGGAACAATCCCAAAAGAAGAAATTCATGTTTTAAAAGAGCTCGGAAAATGGAATCAGAAACATGGCGAAGCAATTTTCAACACCCTCGGAGGAATACCTCAAGGGCATTTTTATGGCCCAACAACCTTATCAAAAGACTCTACCACATTATATCTTTTTCTTCCGGCCAAAACCAGTGGAAGTTTAATGCTAAAAGGGTTGAAAAACAAAATTAAAAAAATTAGAGTGCTGGGTTCAGATAAGCAACTTCAACATAAAGTAGTAGGGAAGATATCTTGGAGCCCCGTACCCGGCTTGGTTTATATCGATGTTCCAGCAACGGTTCACGATGAGTACATGACAGTTTTAGCGGTAGAGCTAGATGGTTCTGTTGAGCTGTACCGGGGAAAAGGAGGTTTGCAGGAATAACCTCAAAAAAAGTAAAAACAGTTCAGTACAAGTTCTTCTCTCTACCGAACATTTAAACAACATTACGACTCTTCAAAAAAGCTTAAAAAACACGAATAATTAATTTTGATATGCGATATCTTTTTATTTTTTCCATTCTCTGTGGCTACGCTACGATAGCCAGTGCACAAACCACCGGCTTTTCTACCCAAAACCTAGGTAATATCTTAAATGCGTCTGGTTACGAACTCAGCCTGCTTGAAGCCAAAGAAAGCACCAAGGGAGCCCGTTTCTTTCTAAGCAAATGGCTAAAAGGAACGGTTACTGCCATAGATGGTACATTGGTAAAAAATGATAGCGTTCTATACTATTTTGATAAAATTTCGTACAACCTTTATTATACCTATGACCATAAGCGGACTATGAAAGTAGAAAACAAAAATATACGCTCTTTTATACTGCAAGACGGCAATATCAATCATTCTTTTAAACGGATGGAGTTAATTAAACCAATTGTTTTCTTCGAAACGCTTGTTGAAAATACCACTAAATATTCTCTGTATAAAGAAACAGCTACAGAGTATAAAAAAGCAGATTACATGAATCATGGAATGTATGAAAGTGGCAACCGTTTTGATCAGTATATTGATAATTTTCGCTATTACATTGTTTTACCTGGCGAGAAGGCATACAAACCGATATCTTTTAAAAAGAAATCTCTGGAAGAAGTATTTGATGGAAGTGACGCAATATTTAACCCCTACTTTTCCAAGCATAAAAGAGAACCTATAGATGAAGATTTTTTGATAAGCTTAGTTAATCATTTAAACACCGGTAGCTAATGGAATTCTAGGTTTTTCCCGTCTTTTATTCATTGTAACCGATAATCGCCCAAATTGCTATAAAGTTTTTGATACAACAACAAGTTTCACCACAGATTGGAGAAGTTTTTATACTTTCGTTAAAATTACCACTAAGCGATCGTGAATAAAGCCATTATATATCAAAAGGAAATCATTAAACAACTCTATTTTGAGCAGGCACTTTCTTGTTCTGCATTGAGTGAGAAATTGGGCAAAAGCCTGCCTTTAACTGCCAATATACTCAATGAGTATATTAACGAAGGGTCAATATTGGAAAACGGACTGGCTCCGTCTACTGGTGGTAGACGAGCAGTTACTTATGCCCTTAAACCTGATTTCACCTACGTTGTTTCAGTAGCAATGGATCAGTTTGTTACCCGGATTGCTATCATGGATATGCAGAACATGCCGGTAACACCCATAAAAAAACTAGACTTGTTATTGAAAGCTAACAAAAACGCATTAGCCTCACTAACCGAAGCGATTGTTGTTGCCATTAAAGAATCTGCTATTCCATTAGCGAAGTTTTCAGGTATTGGAATTGGTATGCCTGGCTTAATTGATTTTGATAAAGGAGTTAACCATTCTTTTTTAGAAACGACCGATAAAAGTATTACCGCTCATATTCAAGAAACTACTGGACTACCAGTTTTTATCGATAACGACTCCAGTTTAATTGCCTTGGCGGAGCACCGTTTTGGAAAAGCAAAAGGCAAAAAAACAGTAATGGTTATCAATATTGGTTGGGGTATTGGCTTAGGGATGCTTTTTAATGGAAGTCTTTTTAGAGGCAATAATGGATTAGCAGGTGAGTTTAGCCATATTCCATTATTTACCAATAACAAACTTTGCAGTTGTGGCAAAACGGGCTGTCTAGAAACAGAAACTTCGTTACAAATGATTGCAGAAGAAGCAACGAGCGCTCTAAAAAAAGGAGAACTATCATTTATCAGCAATTTTCCACACAGCAATGCAGAAGAGATGATTAACGCGGTAATTAAAGCTGCATCGAGCGGCGACAGATACGCAATCTCACTTTTATCAAAAGCAGGTTATAATATTGGCAGAGGAGCGGCAATTTTGATTCACCTTTTTAATCCTGGTTTAATCATTCTAAGCGGTAGAGGTTCTTTAGCTGGGCGCTTGTGGCTTGCGCCGATTCAACAGGCCGTAAATGAACATTGCATTCCTAAAATTGCAGCCTATACAGAAATAGAAATTTCATCTTTGGGTTGCAACGTAGAATTAATTGGCGCAGCTGCTTTAGTAATGGAACACTATAATGAGCTAAAATTACAGAAAACAAAAAAGACCAATAAATCTGGTTAGGATTATTACTTCAAATTACCACAATCCATTCTCCATTTTAAAAAAACTCTCCAATTTTCGGAGAGTTTTTTTTGTTCTACTACTCCCCAAACCATAAGCCAATAAGAGTATATCCCAATGTTATTATTTAAGGCGTTCGTCATACCGAATGCCAGTGAGACATCTCACAAATAGGTAGAGCACCCAATATGGACATGGTGAAAAGCGGAGGAAACCTCTTAAATAATGACATTGTCCCCTATCGCAATCAAAGTTACCTACCTTTTTAACATAACAAAACGAAGTATTATTATTTTTTTAAAAACTTCTTGCATAATTTTAAGAACTATCTTATCTTGCATCACCAATTAGACGAACTTAAATATTAAGCAACCAATGGATAAATCCGAGGGTTACCGAAAAAAAATTATAAAGCAGCTTTATTTTGAGCAGGTCTTATCGTGTGCAGCTTTAAGTAAACATCTTAACAAAAGCCTTCCATTAACAGCGAAAATACTTGCTGAGCATATAGAGCAGGGGTTAATTGTAGAAGAAGGCTATGCTCCTTCTACAGGAGGAAGAAGAGCCGTTACGTTTGCGCTTAAGCAAGATATACTATATCTGGTGTCAGTTGCTATGGATCAGTTCGTTAGTCGCATTGTTATTATGGATATCCATAACAATCCCGTAACACGTATTGAAAAACTTGCGCTCCCTCTTAAGAACAATAAAGATGCGGTACGTGTGATTACAGACGCAATCATTAGATTAATTGCAGAGTCTGGGATTCCAAAAGAAAAAATAGCTGGTATTGGCATAGGAATGCCCGGTTTTATTGATGCAAATAAAGGTCACAACCACTCCTATCTGGAAGCATCGAAAAAAAGTATCACAGGTTATATCAAAGAACGCATTGGACTTCCTGTTTTTATTGATAACGACTCAAGCCTTATAGCGCTTGCGGAACAGCGTTTTGGTAAAGCCAAAGGCCGAGGAACCGTAATGGTAATTAATATTGGTTGGGGCATTGGTCTTGGGATGCTTATTAATGGCCATTTATTTAGAGGTGATACAGGTCTTGCTGGTGAGCTTAGTCACATTCCATTGTTTTCTAACAATAAATTATGCAGCTGTGGAAAAAGCGGTTGTTTAGAAACAGAAACTTCTTTGCTGATGATGGTAGAGAAAGCACAAGATGGACTTAAAGAAGGCAGGCTTAGCGCTATAAAACAACTTCCACACGCAGATATAGAAGAAACCATAAATGCTATTATATCTGAAGCATCTAACGGAGATCGTTTCGCAGTAGAATTACTATCAGAAGCGGGATACAATATCGGTAGAGGAGCGGCCATACTTATACATCTGCTCAATCCTAAATTAATTATTCTAAGTGGACGCGGATCGCTGGCAGGCCGACTTTGGCTACCACCAATCCAACAAGCAATTAACGAACACTGTATCCCAAAAATAGCAGAAAACACCGAAATAGAAGTTTCCAACCTTGGTTATGAGGCAGAATTAATAGGTGCTGCTGCCCTCATTATGGAAAATCTGGAATCAGTTAAACCGGCGAAAATCAACAGAAAAACTTTCCAACCTCAATATATATGAAATCTAATTTTTAACCAACTAAATAACCAAACAATGAGAACATTAATTACCACACGACTCTTGTTTTGCATGTTACTCGCCTTCTTCTCGTTGGCGACACAAGCACAGCAAAAAACAATTACTGGTACAGTTAAAGATGACACGGGAGAACCGCTCCCTGGTGTTAGTGTACAAGTAAAAGGAACTAAAAATGCGGTTAGCACTAATACCGATGGTGCTTATTCAATTTCGGCACAAAACGGTAATGTGCTTATCTTTAAATTTATTGGATTTTCTCCAAAAGAACTTACTGTTGGTGCATCATCAGTACTTAATGTCAGCCTCTTACCTTCAAACCAATCACTCGGAGAGGTGGTTGTAACTGCCCTGGGTGTAGAGAAAGAAAACAGGAAGCTAGGTTACGCTGTTACCACCGTAAAGGGTAGCGAAATTGCGCAAACCA
The DNA here is from genome assembly GCF_000302595.1 of Pedobacter arcticus A12. Taxonomy (GTDB): domain Bacteria; phylum Bacteroidota; class Bacteroidia; order Sphingobacteriales; family Sphingobacteriaceae; genus Pseudopedobacter; species Pseudopedobacter arcticus. The sequence goes on from NZ_JH947127.1 coordinate 498,146, forward strand.
ATACTGTTAATCCTATTACAGCACTTCAAGGAAAGGTAGCTGGGGTAAATATTAACGTAATGAGTGCAGCGGGAGTACAAACCTCTCCAAACATTCAAATTAGAGGAGCCAAAGTGTTAGGGAACACCCCAGGGCAAGCCAATAACCAACCTATTTTTGTAGTTGACGGCAACGTGTTACAAAATAATATAATGGATGCAGATGGTGTAGATGGCGGTTCCCAACTGAAAAACCTTAATCCAGATGATTATGAGTCAATTACCGTATTGAAAGGTGCTGCTGCCACCTCAATTTATGGGTCTCGTGGTTTAAACGGAGCAATTGTAATCACTACTAAAAAAGGTAAGAAAGGCCAGGGCTTAGGTATTGAATACAATACCACCTACCAAACTCAGAATCTTTATAGAAGCCCGATTGAGCTACAGAATATATATGGCCAAGGAAGTTACAGTTCTAGAGAAGGAAACTTTGCTCCGGATGGAACTCAGGTTGCTACCGGATATAGTTGGGGTCCTAAAATGGACGGCAGCATGCACCCAGCTCCATATGATCAGTCTAAACTTGTCCCATTCTCGCCACAACCTGATAGCTGGAAGGTTTTTTTCCAAAATGGTAATTACATCAACAACAACCTCGCTTTAAGTGGAGCAGGCGACAAGTTTCATTACCGTGTATCCTATTCAAATACTTCTAGCAAGGGTATGCTTCCTAATAATGGATTGAAAAGAAATGCGGTGGATATCAAAGTAGGTGGAGATGTAAATAAAGTTTTTTCTACCGAATTAGGAATATCTTATGCTAATACCGTAACTAAAAATTATTATGGCCAAGGAAGATATTATCATTCTGGCGGGCAAAACCTCGGTTTTGACACCTATTATTTACCTCGAAATATAGATTTCGTAGATTGGTATGCGACCTATCGTAACGCCGATAATTCAACAAAGAATCCTGGAAACTCAGGGCTGGATAGAATAGTGAGTGCTTTTTCAAAATTTGACAAAAACAATTTCGAAAAGGAAGAGAATTCCTTGCTGGCCTACACCCAATTAAAAGCACAGGTAAATCCCTGGTTGGATTTTTCGGGAAAGTTGAATATCAATTTGTATAAAATAAATTCAGAAGAAAAAAACTATGGTAATGAGGCGAACCAAAAAGGTGGCTATTATGGTGTAAATGGAAGCTATAGCACAGACTATAACCTCCTGTTTATGGGACACGCCACCAAAAAAATCAATGAAGATTTAAATTTTGATTTCCGATTGATTAATGAGATTTACGGAAACCGTTTATCAGAGAGTTATGGTTCCCACACTGTGGGAGGGTTAGCTGTACCGAATCAGTTTTTCCTACTCAACTCTGTACAATCAGTACAAAGCGTAACTCAGTACGGCGGTCCAAAATACCCTTCACTTCTTACTATCGGTGTAGGTGCGGTTGCAAACTTAAACTACAAAGATTATTTAAACTTAGAGATTACCGGCCGAAATGATTGGTTATCAACTTTGACCTATCCTGGTAATGTTGAAGGTGAAAATAACTATTCAGTTTTTTACCCAGCAGTAAGCCTTTCTTATTCTCCTTATGACCAATTTACAGAGAAGATGCCCTCTTGGTTATCATCCGGCAGACTTAGAGCATCTTTGGCCTATGTTGGAAACGCAGGTGTTGCCGGGTCATTTTCTACAGGACGAGGTTACATTCCGGGTGCAATCTATAATGAAAATGGACAATCAGTTGGCTCAGCTATTGAATTCAATGGTAGTGTCAAACCTAATCCTTCCTTAAAACCCCAGCGTCAACGTTCTCTTGAACTTGGTACTAATTTCGGTTTGTTACATGATTTGATCACTGTAGATTTTGCTTGGTATAAAACCAACACTTTTAACCAATTATTAAACCTCCCCGCGGTGATAGAAACTGGATATGATAAATTATATATTAATGCCGGAAACATACAAAACAGGGGTTATGAATTACTGGTGAATGTGAATCCGATCAGAACAAAAGATTGGAAACTCGACTTTGCTGTTAATCTAGCGCAAAACAAAAGCAAAATCATTGATTTTGGAAACGGGATAAAAGAATGGCAGTTGAGTGGTGGCTATGATGGGGCAAACGTTTGGGCCTATGAAGGCGGAGATTTTGGTGTCCTTACCGCTGATATGGGTGCAACTGTTGATGTAGATCCTAAAACAGGCTGGCCATTGGTGGTGGTTAGCGATATAGCACAAAGCACCAATGCAGCAACTAAGTACAAAGTACAGACATATGATTATGTATATCCTAGCGCCACTGCTACCAAGAAGAGAGAGATTTTAGGTAAAGTTGAACCTGATTTAGTTGGAGGTATTAGTGCGAATCTTCGCTACAAAAACTTTAGCTTGTTTACTCAAGTAGATGGCCGATTTGGAGGTGACGTTTATTCTCAGGCATACAGTTACGGAATGAGTCAAGGAACTTTGGAAGAATCTCTTTATGGTAGAGATCAAGAACATGGGGGTGTGCAACGGATTGATTCTTATAATGGACAAACACGTTATGATGGTGTAGTTCCGAATGTTATTTTCGCTGAAGGAGAAATGAGCCCACTTAAACCAGGAACACCCATTGCAGGTATGACGTTTAAAGCTGCATATGATCAAGGATTAGTAGAACCTTGGAAAGCATCATGGTACCATGCCTACACTAACAATTGGGGAACAAATTTCAACACGGGAGGCGCTGTAAGCAAAAACTCCTGGATCATGCTTCGTGAAATAACTCTTGGATACAATATCCCCTCTCAGTTCTTAAGTAAGTTAAAGGTGCAAGGCGCAAGACTTAACTTTACTGCCCGTAACATTGGTTACTTGTATAAAACCTTAAATGCAGGACAAAATCCTGAATCGCTTCAAAGTAATGACCCTTTCAGACCCTACATAACCGGTGGAGTTCCGTTTTACCGTAGTTACTCTATGTCTTTAAATGTACGTTTCTAAATCTTAAAAACACGAACATGAAAACAATTAAAATATATCTAATAGCAGTCCTGTCTGTCGCAGTATTAACACAATCTTGTAAGAAAAATCTTATTGAGATTAATACAAATCCAGATAAATTGGACGATGTTGCGCCTGAATTTCTGTTCACTGGTGCTACAAAAGACATCAACTTAACAAGTCGTAATAACACCTCAAAAAAATACGCTACAACCTTAACTTATATGCAGTATGTCGTGAGAGATGACGGTACCGCCGATGTTCTGGCTGCGCCTTATTGGGATCCAGCAAAAGAAACTGGACCTAACCCCGGTTTTCCCTTTTACGATGATTACTACACAGGGATTGGCAGAGACATGCACCGTATAATCGACAAAATCGACCTATTGCCCGCAGATAATCAAAAAACTTATCAGGGTTTAAAAGCAATCGCTAGAGTAGTGGATGTATACCATGCATGGCGTATTGCAGATGTTTTTGGTGCCTTGCCATACAGTCAAGCTTTTGATGGCGACAAATACCCGCTCCCAGAATACGACCTAGACTTTACACTTTATAAAACATTTGACCAACAGCTTAAAGATGCCGCTACTCTTTTAAAACAGAATTTAACCGGCCAAACTAATATTGCGGCACAAGATTTTTTCTATGATGGTGACTATAACAAATGGTTGGCCTTTACAAATACGTTGCGCATCAAAATTGCTCAGCGATATGAAAAAAGAGATGCTGCAAATCTGACGAGTGTATTAAATGATATTGCAACAAATTTTAGTGGTAATATCATCTCTTCTGTTGATGCATCTTTCGCGTACAAACACACCAGAGACTGGAATAATAATGTGGATGACATCAATGCAATACTTTTAAATTATGATGCCTCTTATCCGTTCGTGGAGCTTTTAAAATCCACAAATGATCCACGAATAAAATTCATGGTAAGAGAAAATGATTTAGGAATAAACTACAAAGGATACAAGAATGTGCAAGACAACGGCACTGTTGCAGCCAAAGCCGAATTAGCTTTACCTGAAAACACCGTCCGGTATTACGGCAAGCATGTTTTTCCAGAATCTACTAACAGTAGTTATGGAAGATCTGGAGGTGTAAGAAACAAAGCATTTAATATTCAAGGCAGTTCAAGCCCTCAGAATCTTGGTGTTCTATCTCAAATTCAAACACGCTTATTTGTAAAAAATGGAGGATTTGGTGGGTTTGATGCAAGATCAGCTCCAGGCTTCATGCATGATACTGAAGGTGCTATCAGAGAAGGCGGAACCATCAAGATGAAGACATTATATCTTAGCTACGCAGAAACCTGTTTTATGATGGCAGAGATTGCCGAAAAAGGAGGTAACGGACTTGGAAAAACTGCATCTCAGTGGTTCTACGAAGGCGTCCAAGCTTCTTTCGACCAATACAAAGCAATTGCAATTAATGCTTATATACCTAAGGCTACAGAAGTTACAATGGGAACTTTCAAGACTGATCTTCCGTATTCAGGACTTAAGAGCATTTATTCACAGGCATGGGTAAACTTCCTATTGCAACCAGACGAAGCTTGGGCAATGTGGAAACGTACCGGATATCCTCAATTTGAAGACGTTAGAGCAGGCGTTCCTAACAAAATAGGAGACGGTTCTTCCATCGCTTATTTAGAAAGCGTATGGAATGGCACCAAAAATCTGGTTGCGCCAAGAAGAAGTGCTCTTATTCTTAGCACTGGATCTAACCCGAACTCCGCTAATTATTATAAAGCCATTGATCAAATGAAAGAAAAAAGTGTTGCTTACGGTAAAAATGCAGAAGATACCAAAGGAAGAATTTGGTGGGATATGCCATAACTATTCGTAAATAGTATTAAAACTTTAATCTCTCGGTATTGTATAAAGCAAGACCGAGAGATTTTAAAATTTACACCAAATATTTATTTTTATCTTTAAATTCCTTTTTTAAAAATCAATCGATTTATGGATAAAATAATTAAAACCACAGCCTTAGCTTTAGTCCTTTCAACTTGCTCGGCTTTTGCGCAAAAAAACAATTCAATCATCATCGATCCTTCAGATACCCAAAAAAACATTATTTACAAAGCTGCCAATATCACGCCCACTCCACGGCAACTTAGATGGCAACAATTAGAACTTACAGGCTTCTTTCATATCGGTGTAAATACTTTTACCAACCGAGAATGGGGAACAGGAAAAGAAGACCCTCAAATTTTCAACCCTTCTGCACTCGACGCAAACCAATGGGTACTTACGGCAAAAGAAGCAGGAATTAAACAGGTTATTTTAACGGCAAAACATCATGATGGTTTCTGTTTATGGCCAACTGCCACCACCGAACATTCTGTTAAAAACAGTCCTTGGCAGAATGGTAAAGGAGACTTAGTAAAAGAAGTTGCTGATGCCTGCAAAAAAAACAAAATGGGCTTCGGTATTTACCTCTCTCCTTGGGATATGAATGCTCCAATATATGGCACACCAGCGTATAATGACTTTTTTGTAAAACAGCTTACCGAACTCCTTACGCAATATGGTCAAATTGATGAAGTTTGGTTTGATGGAGCAAACGGTGAGGGTCCAAACGGAAAAAAACAGGTTTATGATTTTGAACGTTGGTATAAATTGATACGTAAACTACAGCCATCTGCCGTAATTGCGATTATGGGGCCAGATGTACGCTGGGTAGGAACAGAAACTGGCTATGGCCGGGAATCCGAGTGGAGCGTTGTTCCAATGAATAACCTCGACCCTACAGCAACTTCAGAAAATTCACAGCAAGCAGTAGCTTTTAAACCTGCTGGTGATATGCGTGGAAGCGACTTAGGTAGCCGAGATAAAATAAAAAATGCAAAAGGCTTGGCTTGGTATCCAGCCGAGACTGATGTTTCTCTTCGTCCGGGTTGGTTTTATCATGCCAAAGAAGATGATAAAGTAAAAAGCCCCGAAAAGCTTTTAGATATTTATTACAGTTCTGTAGGGCGAAATGGGGTATTACTTGTAAATATCCCGCCGGATCAAAGAGGACTCATCCACGAAAGTGATATCAAAAACTTAAAAGAATGGAAGCGTCTTCGCGATGAAACCTTTACCAATAATCTGGCTAAAAATGCCGACATAAAAATTGCTAAGGGCAAAAATCCAAAAGCATTATTGGACAATAATTATAAAACCTATTTCACCACAAATGGAGCAGACACAACTGCTATAATTGAGCTGGATTTAAAAACACCGCAATTATTTGATGTGTTGATGCTACAAGAAAACATCACGATAGGGCAACGGATTGAAAAGTTCTCGCTTGACTATTGGCAAGATGGAAAATGGGAAAAAGCCACAGAAGGAACCACCGTTGGGTATAAAAGATTAGTACGATTTACACCAGTAACCGCTAGGAAAGTGAGAATTAATATTGAAGCATCTCGCCTCAACCCTACGCTTGCAGAAATCGGACTCTATAAAAATGCTTTGAAAAATTAATTATTTGTTTAGCAACTATATAAGCTAACCAAAAAATCTATAACAGAAATCGATGAAAAAGCTATTACTGATCACCTTTGTTGTCTTCCTTTATCAAGGAATTTATGCACAGCAAACTGTCAACATTATTCCTAAACCCGTAAGTTTAAAACTTACAGCAGGTAGCTTTACCTTAAACCCGCAAACGGTTATTTCGCTAAACGGAAAAAGGAAGACTTTGAAACCAGTGGCTACATTTTTAGCGGCCGCTATTCAACAAATTTCTGGTTACAATGTTTCTGTTAAGCATAAAAGTACAAATGTAATTGAACTAAGTTTAACCAACAACCAAGAAATTGGGGAAGAAGGTTATAAAATGCAGGTTTCTTCAAACCGAATTAAAATAGAAGCAAATACCCCGGCTGGGATTATTTATGGCATACAATCTTTGCTACAAACCCTTCCTCAAATAAGAACCAATGCAGTTTTAAAAGTTCCTGCAATGGAAATTGTAGACTTTCCACGATTCAAATGGCGTGGAATGCACTTGGACGTTAGTCGCCATTTTTTTGGACCCGAGGTTGTTAAAGAGTACATTAATTTAATGGCCACTTACAAACTGAATACTTTTCACTGGCACTTGGTAGATGATCAAGGCTGGAGAATTGAAATAAAAAAATACCCAAAACTTACCGAAATAGGTGCTTGGCGAGTGGACGAGACTGATAAAGTATGGAGTTCAAGACCACAGGCTAAACCAGGTGAGCCAGCAACATACGGCGGTTTTTATACGCAAGAACAGATTAAAGAGATTATCAAATACGCCGCCCAACGAAATATAACCATCGTTCCAGAAATTGAAATGCCTGGTCACGTAGCTTCGGCCATTGCCTCCTACACTTATCTAAGCTGTACACAAAAACCCCAGCTTCCTTTAACTGGCGGTGATTATACAGGTATGTCATCAAATTATTGCGCAGGAAACGACTCTGTCTTTACTTTTTTAGAAGATGTATTGGACGAAGTTACAGCCTTGTTCCCTTCCAAATACATACATATTGGTGGCGATGAAGTAGATAAAACATCGTGGAAACACTGCCCTAAATGCCAGGCAAGGATAAAGCATGAAGGTTTGAAGAACGAAAACGAATTGCAAAGCTATTTTATAACCCGTATCGAAAAGTACCTGATCAGTAAAAACAAAAAGATGATCGGTTGGGATGAGATTTTGGAAGGCGGACTTGCCCCAGAAGCAACAGTGATGAGCTGGCGAGGTGAAGGTGGAGGAATCCAGGCTGCAAAAATGAAACATGATGTGGTGATGACTCCCGGAAATCCAGTTTATTTTGATCATTACCAAGCTGGGCCAGAAGGCGAACCGCTTGCAATTGGAGGTTTTAATACGCTTAAACGAGTTTACGATTATGAGCCTATTCCCCATGAATTGAATGCTGAAGAGCAGAAATTTGTGTTGGGCGCTCAAGCAAATCTCTGGACAGAATACATTACCACTAAAGAAAATGTGGAATATATGGTGCTTCCGCGAATGCTTGCACTAGCTGAAGTGGTGTGGACTCCAAAAGAAAATAAAGATTGGCTCGATTTTAACCAGAGATTAAAGTACCATTTCCGCGGTTTTGAGCAAAAAGGCTATCATTACTCGCCGGGGAATTTTACAGTTCATATCACACCTATATCTAAAGAAGGCAAACTGCTTATAAGTTTAAGCACAGAAATAGTAAACGGCGAAATCTACTATACTTTAGATGGAACTGACCCTGATACGCAAAGCACCAGATATACGGAGCCAATATTAATTAACTCATCTGCTGTGCTGAAAGCGGTCACGGTTATAAATGGTAAAGCAATGGGAACAAAACCTGTAGAGCAGACTTTTGTGATTCATAAAGCGATTGGTAAAAATGTAAACTACACTTATCCTGTGAGTCGCTACTACCAAGCGGACGGTCCAAATTCTCTTACCGACGGTGTTAAAGGAACTTATGCTGTGGGTAAGTACTGGCATGGGTTCAGCGGAAAAGACCTTATTGCCACTATAGATCTTGACACCCAAACAGCTGTGAGTACAATTTCTTTGGGATGCCTACAAAATTATAGCGATTGGATATTTATGCCACAGTGGGTCAAATTTGAAGTTTCTGAAAACGGGAAAGATTTCACGGAGGTTCAGCTGATTAAAAACCCAGTTTCGTTAAGCGAGAAATCAAAAATCTATAATTTCACCGCTCAGTTTAAAGCTATACAAGCAAGATTTATAAGGGTAAGTGCAAAAGTTTTAGATGCGCTACCAAAAGGACACAGTGGCGAAGGAAAACCGGCTTGGCTGTTTGCCGATGAGATTACGGTGAATTAATTCTTTTATTTAATTTAATTAGAAGAAATATCCTGCAAAGGGACTATGTCCCTTCACTTTCTTCATCTGGCAACACAAAGTCATCACCAAATTCCTCATTAATATCATGAGCCCACTGTTCTTCGTTGGTTGGTTCGTGGTTATGAGGAATTTGGTCATTTACAACCTTTTCTGATTGGTTGGTAATCTTTTCGGGATCTATTTCCGTCCGCTGTTTGGGTGGGTTATTGGTTGCCATAATTGTTTGTTTTTATAACAGATAGGAATACAAAAATCTTACCACAACACTGTTCGCAAACAAAAAAAGACTGCCTTGTGCAAAAGCAGCCTTCTTGGGTTAATCTAATCTATGTTTTATTGCTATTGTGTTCCTGTAATTAATGGAAAAATTGGGTTTAAGGTGTAGCCCGGAACGTACGTGATCACCGGATCAACTTTTACCACTTTAAACTCTGTTCTTCTATTTAACTGGTGTTCTGCTGCGGTACATTTTACACCATCAGCACATTTATTTAGCAGTTGCGTTTCTCCATAACCATTAGCGGTTAAACGTTCCTTATCTGCGCCAGCTTTTAATAAATAGTTTTCGGCAGAAATTGCCCGCTTTTTAGAAAGCTCCATGTTGTAAGTCGCTTTTCCTCTAGCATCAGTATGTGATCTCAATTCTATGTTAACATTCGGCGTAGTTTTCATAAAGTTTAACACTTTCTGTAAATCAGCTTCTGCATCTTTACGGATGTTGAACTTATTAAAATCGTAATAGATATTATTCAACCGCACTAAATAAGCTTCCTCTCCTTTTTCAACTTCAAACTTCACATTGTAAACTGTTGACTCCGTTGCGCCTTTGGTTGTTATTTGCCCTTGTTGGCGGTTAAAATATTTATCCAAATCTCCCCTCACCAAATAATCAGTTTCGGGTGCTAACTCAAATTTAAATGCTCCGTTTTCATCCGAAACCAAACTCTTTTCCAATCCTGTATCTTTATCAACCAAGAAAACTCGCACACCTTCTATGGGCGAACCATCCTGTTTTTGTACCACTTGTCCCTCTACAGCAAAAAACATTTCTTTAGGACGTTCACTAAACTGGTAAATATCATCTCCGCCTTTACCGCCTGGTCTGTTAGAAGATAAGAATCCGGTTAAATTATCATTGAAATAATAAATCCCGAAATCATCTTTCGATGAGTTAATCGGTGCTTTTAAGTTCTCTGCTTCAGTCCAGCTATCTTTTGAACCAATAGCAGAAAATATATCTAGTCCACCAATGGTAATGTGCCCTCTTGAAGAGAAAAATAATTTCCCGTCTTTCCTTACTGTTGGAAAAACCTCATCATATTTAGTGTTAACAGCAGACCCACAGTTCTTAGGTTTTGACCACCCCGAACCTAATTTCTCTGAATAAAAAATATCTAAACCGCCCATGGTTCCTGGCATATCAGAAGCAAAATATAAGATATTACCATCAGGGCTTAAAGCTGGATGTTCTATCGAATACTCAAAAGGGCGATTGTATGGAAATGAAACTGCTTGTGTCCAAGTGCCGTTTTGCTTGGTGCTATAAAAGATAGCTTTCTTAAAAACAACATCTTTTCCTTTCGGCTTTTCTTCTACAGTAGTAACACCTGCTTTGGTAAAGTACAAGGTATTGCCATCTGCACTTAAAGTTGCCGGCCCAGAATGGTAATTATCATTAATCTGCTCTGGCATTAAAGTTAACTTCATTTCACCAGTGAATACACTATCCTTTGTTTCTGCTTGATATAATTTCAAATACGGATTGCCTGTCCAACCGTAAATTTTAGGAGATCTTTTATCGGTTAGTGGTTTTAAAAACTCTCTGTCAGAAACGAAAATAAACCCCTTCTCATACGGAATCGGAGAAAAATCCGAATATTTGGTATTAAACCCGCTCTCGTTTGTAACCTGGATGTTTAAGTTTGGATTCTCTAACCATATTCTCGCAGCATCACATCCATTAGCTAGCTTTACTGCCTCGTCGCTTTGCGCAGGCACTCTTTCTGCATAGGTTAAATAGTTACGCTTTGCCTGTTCAAATTTTCCATTCTCCTTTAAAGCATCGGCATAATAAATATAGTTTATTGGGTTAAACCCTGGAAAAGTAAGCACTGTTGCGTAAGCCTTTTCGGCCTCTATAGAGTTACTGGTAAAACGATAGCAATTGGCTAATTTTTCTGCAACTTCCACAGTAGGATTTTTTTCCATCACCTGTTGATAGATTTCCATCGCATACTTGTAGTCGTATTTTTCGTAGTACTTATTTGCCTTACCTAAATCGTCTGAAAAAAGGGTAAAAGGGACCAAATAGATGATAGCTCCGGCGCAAGATAGAATTAATAATAAACGTTTAATTTTCATTGCCTTAAAAATATCGCGGTGAAAGTATACTAAACTCTGTTTTGCTACCAAATGTGTAGCCTATAGAAATCTCATGCGAACCATTATCAAATCCTTGTAATGAAGAAACTGAATGGTCATAAGCGTAACCTACCCGAACCCGTTTGCCAGCGTAAATCTCTAACAAGCCTACAATTGCATCACTTGCTTTTACTGCACCCATAGTACTATTCTTCTTCCATAAGTTTACCGATGTTCTGTAAGATGCACCAATCCACACCTTCTCGCCTATCAGAAAAAAGTTATTGATATCTAAATTAGTTGGGCCTTTTGTATCTTCTTTGATAAGAAAAGAGGGTTTAAATTTTAAAAAATCGTTAACATCTACTAAATAACCTGCTGTAAAAAAAATATGCTGGCCTTGTTTAATAACTAAGTTCTTTGATGCTGTGCTATAATCAATTGCTTTTGAAAACAAATTAGTTGCAGATAAACCCACGTAAAACTTGTTTGTACTAAAATGTAGTCCTGCTTTAGCATCTGGAGAAATAAAAGAGAGCTTTCCAGCATTGAAATTTGGGTCAGACGGATCGTTAAAATGCGCATCGCCCGTGTTTAAAGTAAACTGCGCTAATCCCAAACCCATACCAAAAGCCAATGTTCCTTCTTCGCTAACTTTTAATTTATAGGCGTAATTTAAGTAAGCATTTGTTTGCCCCTGAATCCCAATTCTATCATTAACAACTGTTAATGCAAAGCCCATTTTATCGTTTACAAAACTACCGTCTAAAACCAAGGATTGTGTTTTTGGCGCACCATCTATACCAACCCATTGACTTCTATGTAATGCACTTAAATTTAAATCCCCTTTATATCCTGCATAAGCGGGGTTAATTACTAAAGTATTAAACATGTACTGGCTATACTGTGCATCTTGTTGGGCAACAGCATAAAAAGAACTTGCTAATAAAGCAAAGCATATCAGTGTACTTTTCTTTATTTTAATCATTCCTCAGTAATGTTATGAAGCCTTTATAAACCTTCGCTTCGTTGTTAATATTTACTTTTAAAAGGTAAAAATAGGTCCCACTGTTTAAGCCACCACCGTTCCAGGCGTTTGCGCTATTGTAATTTTTCGCTTTAAAAACCTCACTTCCCCATCTATTCAAAATAGTAATTTCGTTATCCGGAAACAGGTCTATGTTCTTTATTTCCCAAGTATCATTTTTACCATCTCCGTCTGGCGAGAAACTATTGAAAATAGTAATCGGATCATTTACAGGTGTAATAAACGACATCGTTAGGGGTAATTTACTTACCGGCTTAAGTGTAGTGAAGGTTGCCAACATCATATCAGGTTGGGCCGTAGCAAGTGGACGGATGTTGGAAACACCTGCTTTTTCCCACAGACCAAAGTTTATCCAATTTACCAGTTGATTAAAGTTACCGTCTACCGTTTTATCAAACAGAAACTGATATTCCAATAAGCTATTGCCAGATTTTTGATCTGCTAAGTAAAAATATTTTGGATTAATTTCGTTGACGTCGAAACGTTTCAAACTTCTATCATAACCTTCAGTTGTTGGGTCTTTCTCAACAAAGCTTAATCCAACGGTGTTATCCAAATTGTCTTTGGTTTTAACCGTTACGGGACGATAAATCAAACTACCGTTAAGCTTTGAACCAAGTGGAAAAACATAATCATCAGCGGTATTGGTATGCCTGTACAAAAATCCTTTTGAGTTGGTACTCACGAAACCAGTGGTGTAAACAATTGAGCCAACAGCAGTTCCTAAAACCGACAAGCTTTTATCTTCTACCGCAAACTCTAGATTGTTTAGCCTTAGCGTTGCTCTCACATCAGCATCAGTCAATAACTTTTTAACGCCAGTGCCTGCAAGTGTTAAATTTGGAAAATTAGTTTTTTGCGACCCGCCTATACTTTGGTCTGTACCATTTAAAACAGTGTTTCCGGTAGATGCTAAAGCAAATACTCCAGATGCATCATTATTAAGCCAATTACCTTTAACGGTAAGCTCTCCAAAATTCTGAATTGTTCCGGCAAGGTTGCTAAAATCTCCGTTAACCGTTAAAAACGCCCCGTTTTGTATTGTTAAGCTATTGCCATTATTCACAAATTGCGCTTTGGATGACGCCGAAAACAACAGCACCATCAAAAAACTGTAAAAGGATATTTTGTTTTTAATCTTCATCAATAAAAATTAAAAAATAGCGATTTGGTAATTCCCTGCGATTGAAACAGCCCCGCCCGCTGTCTTTATATTATAAAACTTAACTGAAATTTTATCTGGAGCACTCACCCAAGCATGAGAAATGATGATTCCGTCTGGCAAGGAAAAAGCAGGAGAACAAGCAACTGCGTTTTCTGTTTTTGCACCTACAAAATCAAACACATAAGGTAAAGAACCATTAGCTGGAACTGTTGAAGAAGCAATATTAAGTGTTTGCTTGTTGCTTTTATTTAGATTTCTACGCGTCCAAGCTAACTGCTGAGGCGGAAAAGAACTTACTTCTTGTTGATAAACATATCCCGTTTGTTGATCTAGGTACAAATCGTCCAATTTACCCATATCATTATTAGGCAAACCTTGACCAGTAAACCATGTTAAAGATTCTCCAATTTCGCTCCACTTGAGTTTATCCCAAAAATTAAATTTAGAATCATCAGTATTATAAACCAGTAAGCCGTTTGCCGGTGTGGCAATAGCATTTCTTTGCGCAGTTGTTAATCGTGGCACCAAAACTCCACCAGTGGTAGAAGTTACATCCAATGCAGCACTCTTATCTGGAGTTGCGGTACCAACACCTACAGATCCTTGGGCAAAACCTTGCTGGTTAAGTACTAAACTCAACCCAAAACCCATCAATAACAGGTAAAACAGCTTGCTTTTTTTGAAATAATTATTGACAGATAAAGTTTTTTTCATACTCTCGAAAAGTTATCAACGTTATTTATAAACATTGTTAATATCTATAATCCTAGGTAAACACCCAATAAACAAAGATTATCCATATAAAACTTTTATATTCAAAAAGTTTTCCACATTGTGTTGTTAACATCTGCAACCTCCACCAGCAGCCCAGCTTTCAAGTATTTTTTTTTAACTTAGCTGGATTATTACAATCATTAATATGACACTAGAAAATAACGATTTAAAACGTATGGCCTCTCAGGTAAGAAGAGACATTGTACGTATGGTTTACGAATGCCAGTCTGGGCATCCTGGAGGCTCTTTAGGCTGTGCCGATTACTTAGTTGCCTTATACTTTAAAATAATGAAACACGATCCATCTTTCAATATGGATGGTATAGGTGAGGATTTGTTCTTTTTATCAAACGGACATATTTCTCCAGTTTTTTACAGCGTTTTAGCTAGATCTGGCTATTATGATATTGAAGAGCTAAAAACTTTCAGAAAGCTAAACTCAAGATTGCAAGGTCACCCAACAACGCATGAAGGTTTACCAGGAATCAGAATTGCTTCTGGATCTTTAGGTCAGGGAATGTCTGTTGCAATTGGTGCCGCATTAGCAAAAAAACTAAATAAAGACCAAGGTATTGTTTACACCCTACATGGTGATGGCGAATTACAAGAAGGTCAAAACTGGGAAGCGGCAATGTTTGCACCTTTCAATAAAGTGGATAATTTAATCTGCGTTGTTGATGTTAACGGACAACAGATTGATGGACCAACTGACAAAGTTTTGGGTCTATTAGATTTGCACCAGAAATTTACAGCTTTTGGCTGGGAAGTTTTACACATGGACGGTAATCAAATGGACGAAGTTGTAAAAACTTTAGAACTTGCAAAATCAAAAACCGGACAAGGAAAATGTATCATGATTTTGATGAAAACAGAAATGGGTGCAGGTGTTGATTTTATGGAAGGTTCTCATAAATGGCATGGTGTAGCACCAAACAAAGAACAGCTTGCTGATGCTTTGGGCCAGTTAGAAGAAACTTACGGAGATTACTAGTTTTAAGTTAAAAGTGTAAAGTATAAAGTCAAACGACTGACTTTACAGAAAATATAACACATGAAGTCTTGCATAGCATGCTTGAACTCAAAAACATAAAATAAAAAATCGTGAAAAACTGCGGAGCACTCTTGAATGCCGCTGTTTAAAATATAAACACATGAAAAAATACACATATACAGAAAGTAAAGATACCCGATCTGGTTTTGGAGCGGGGCTTTTAGAAGCTGGTAAAAAGAACGACCAAGTGGTAGCGCTTTGTGCTGATTTAATTGGTTCGCTAAAAATGCAGGAATTCATCAAAGCTTTTCCAGAAAGATTTACCCAAATGGGTATTGCTGAAGCAAACATGATGGGTGTTGCAGCTGGTATGACCATTGGTGGAAAAATTCCATTTACAGGTACTTTCGCTAACTTTTCTACCGGAAGAGTTTATGATCAAATCCGCCAGTCTATAGCTTACTCTAACAAAAACGTTAAAATCTGTGCATCTCACGCTGGTTTAACTTTAGGAGAAGATGGTGCAACACACCAGATTTTAGAAGACATCGGGATGATGAAAATGTTGCCAGGGATGACAGTAATTAATCCTTGCGATTACAATCAGACAAAAGCAGCTACAGAAGCTATTGCCGAGTTTGAAGGTCCGGTTTATTTACGCTTCGGTCGCCCTGTAGTTCCTGTTTTTACAGATCCAGATCAAAAATTTGAAATTGGAAAAGCTTGGATGGTGAATGAAGGTAAAGACGTAAGTATTTTTGCAACTGGGCATTTGGTTTGGGAAGCAATTTTAGCTGGCGAAAAATTAGCAGAAGAAGGAATAGACGTTGAAATCATCAACATACATACCATTAAGCCTTTGGATGAAGAAGCAGTTTTAAAATCTGCTAAGAAAACTGGATGCGTAGTAACTTGCGAAGAGCATAACCGTTATGGTGGCTTGGGAGAAAGCATTGCACAATTATTATCAACAAATACACCAACTCCAATGGAATTTGTAGCAGTTGATGATAGTTTTGGCGAAAGCGGAACTCCAGCAGAATTAATGAAAAAATACGGTTTAGATAGCAGCAACATTGTAGCCGCTGTTAAAAAAGTAATGAAAAGAAAATAATTTTCTTAACATATCGTTGAACGTAAGCCGAAGTCTAATACCTTCGGCTTATTAGTTTTTAAATAAATGGAGATAGCCGACTCGATAATACTTCAGAAATTTGAAGATGAAAAAACTCGTCACGAGGCTTTTTCTCTATTGCTAAAAAAATATCAGCAGAAAGTTTATTGGCATGTACGTAGGATGGTTTTAAATCATGACGATGCCGATGATTTAGTGCAGGATGTTTTTATTAAGGTTTGGAAAAATCTGTCTAACTTTAGACAGGATGCACAGCTTTACACATGGCTCTATCGCATTGCAAGCAACGAATGCATCACTTTTTTAAATAAAAAGAAAGCAAAAAACAATGTGTCGCTTGATGAAATACCCGAACAACTTACTGATAATCTAAACGAAGAAAATTATTTCTCGGGCGATGCAATTCAGAAAAAACTACAGCAGGCCTTACTAATTCTGCCAGAAAAACAAAAGTTGGTCTTCAATATGAAATATTATGACGACATGAAGTTTCAAGAAATATCAGACGTTTTAGGTACAAGTGTTGGTGCGTTAAAAGCATCCTACCATTTGGCGGTAAAAAAAATAGAGCATTACTTATTATCCACAGATTAAACCTTTTCCTTAAAAATCAATCAATGTTTATGAAAAGCGAGGATGACAAAATGGAACTAGAAAAAGAAGCCCCAACATTAGCAACAATAAGTAAACAAAATACCTTTAAAACTCCAGAAGGATATTTCAACGAGCTAACTGAGCAAATTACAAATCAGATAAAAATCAGCGAGTTAATTAATAATCCATTTGAAGTACCCAATAATTATTTCGACGAACTTAGTAAGCAGATTACATCCTCAGTTCACTTAAACACATTTAAAAATCTTGAATCTAAAGGTTTTGGATTTGACGTTCCTAGTAATTATTTTTCTGAAGCTCAAGAACGCATACAAAACAGCGTTGCAAAACCAAAAACCTCAAAAATCATAAAACTACATTTTATTAGGTATGCAGCTGCAGCTTGTATTTTATTTACAACAACCTTAGGCGTCTACTTCAATGTAAAATACAATACTACTGTATCACACCAATTATCTAGAATACCCGCCGACGATATAGAAACTTATTTAAATCAGCATACAGAAAACAGTGATTTACCCATGTTAATTGAAAATATTGACGATGCTTCTGATTTAAGTATTGATGATTTTCAATTGAAAAAAACACCTAATTAAACATGAAACTATTTATAACATTTGTAGTTGCCATAACCTTTTCTTTAGGGATAAACCAAGTTTCTTTTGCGCAACAACCCAATAAAAAAACACAGCAGATTGAAGCCATTAAATTTGGTTACATATCGGGCAAGCTAGAACTTAATGATGAGGAGTCTAAAGAATTTTGGCCTTTATATAAAGACTATCAAGCCGAATGGAATCAACTCATCAAACAAAAAAAGCAAAGCAGAATAGCCAACGCAAACGACCCCAATAAGGCTGTGGATGATGATTTTAGTTTTGACAGTAGACTGTTAGAACTAAAGAAAAAATACCGAATGGAGTTTGGCAAAGTTCTCCCTCCAGAGAAAATAAAAAAATTATATCAAGCAGAACGAAGTTTCAGAGAAGAGTTGATCAAACAATTAAAAAATCGTCCGTAAAACAACTAAATCTTCAAAAAAACCAATCAAAAACACATTTATGAATTAATGTATCTTTGCAGATATGTTAAGTCAGAAACAACTTTTTTTATTAAATACTGCCCAAACCTCTAGCTTTCCCAGACTATTAGAAGTTGAAAAAGCAACAGGTTCTTATCTATTTGATCCATCCGGAAAAAAATATCTCGATTTAGTTTCGGGGTTTGCGGTGAGCAACATTGGGCATCGACATCCAAATGTAATTAGCGCCATACAGCAACAAATCGAAAAATATTTACACGTAACCGTTTATGGCGAATTTGTTCAATCGCCACAAGTAAAGTTTGCCCATCGGCTAAGCCAAGTTTTACCACCAAGCCTTTCATCCGTCTATTTCACCAATTCGGGTACAGAGGCTACAGAAGGCGCTTTAAAACTTGCCAAAAAGCACACCAATCGTACAGAAATCGTATCTTTCAACGGCGCTTACCATGGCAGTACGCATGGCGCATTAAGCTTAATGGGTAACGAGTATTACAAACAGGCTTATCGGCCACTGTTGCCAGATATTAAATTTATCCAACTTAACTCCCTGCCAGATTTAGCAAACATTACAACCAAAACTGCTACGGTAATTTTAGAAGCCGTACAAGGCGAGGCAGGTATTCGGGTTCCGGATTTGGATTATATCAAAGCCTTACGCAAAAAATGCGACGAGACAGGAACTTTGTTGATTTTTGATGAGATACAGACTGGCTTTGGCAGAACTGGAAAACTTTTCGCTTTTGAAAATTATGATATTATTCCCGATATTCTTTTAATTGCCAAAGGAATGGGCGGTGGGATGCCTATTGGCGCTTTTATCGCATCCAAAGAAATAATGGATGTGCTTAAAGAAAACCCAATTTTAGGGCATATTACTACATTCGGCGGTCACCCAGTAAGTTGTGCTGCTGGCTTGGCTTCGCTAAATACTATTTTAGATGAGGATTTGGTAAGTGGTGTAAAACAACGTGAAAACTTATTCAAAAACCTACTAATTCACCCAAAAATTAAAGAAATAAGGGGTTTAGGCTTGATGATTGCGGTACAACTGGCTAATTTTAACGAAGTAGAAGAGGTAAGCAAAAGGTGTTTGGATAAAGGAATAATTATCGACTGGTTTTTACACTGTGATTCGGCATTACGCATTGCGCCACCATTAAATATCACAGAGGAAGAGATCAAATTTGCGTGTAAAACCATTGTGGAAACAATAAACGAACTTTAACAACCCTAAATTACTTAACTACAGATCAACAATAAATATGGAATATATAGAACAAGCAAAATTATTTTTACTTACAAAAGGCGCCGACTTAGGAATTGCATTAATAAAAGCAGTTATCATTGGTTTTATAGGTTATCAGATCATCAAGTTTTTAACAAAGACCTTTGCCAACGTAATGGAACGCGAAAATGTGGATCCATCTTTACGTGTTTTCTTAAAAAGTCTGGTCAGAAATGCGCTCCTGATATTACTTATCCTTACTATATTATCTGCACTGGGTATTGCAATGACATCTTTTGTGGCAATATTAGGAGCTGCCGGTTTGGCTATTGGCTTGGCTTTACAGGGCAGTTTAGCAAATTTTGCCGGCGGTATTCTAATTCTGATATTGAAACCTTTCAAAGTTGGTGACGTGATAGAAGCACAAGGCGTAATAGCTTCGGTTTCTGAAATACAGATTTTTTATACCGTTTTAAAAAGCTACGACAATAAAACCATCATTATCCCAAACGGAAAACTTTATAACGACATCATCACCAATTATAGCACTGAGCCTGCCAGAAAAATGCAGTGGATCTTTAGTATCGGTTATAACGACGATATTGACCAAGCCAAAGAAATCATCAAAGAAACTATTTTTTCGGATGAACGGATTATGGATAGGGAAACTCCCTACATCTACGTAGATAGTTTGGGTGATAGCGCAGTGAACATAAGAGTAAGAGCTTTGGTAAACAATGATGAATTTTGGGACGTTTACTTAAGCAAGCAGGAACACGTAAGAAAAGCTTTCAATAAAGCCGGAATATCAGTGCCATTCCCTAAAAGAGACGTACAGGTTTTTAAATCAGAAAATAGTTAGCGACAAATTAAACAAACTTTTTCTATTGGTTTATAGTGACTTACACTACAATTTAGGCGGTTTCCAATAGGATAGTGTTTACCTGAAATTTAGATTAATGTGTATTAAATTCACTATTTTGTTGAGCTATAAATCAGTTTTATGAAAACAAAAAAATCACTCACCTTATTAGGTGCCATAACCATTATTTCCTTTTTATCATTAGGCTTACAAGAAAAAGACCGCAACACTTTAGCGTCTCCCGAAGCTAATTACCAATCGTATTGTTCTGGCTGCCACGGCGCAAAAATGAACGCTTTTGCAGATAGAAAATGGAAAAATGGAAAAAACCCTGAAGATTTATTCAAATCCATAAAGTTCGGCTATAAGGAGGGCGGAATGCCTGCGTTTGCAGAAACCTTTAAAGACGATGAAATTAAAGCATTGGCAGATTACATTATTAAGGGAATCGAAAATGTAAGTAAATACTCATTTACAGACAAACCAAAATCAACTATTTTCGAAACAGAAAACGGAAAAATAAAACTGCAGAAAGTATTCAATGAATCAAAGAATCCTTGGGGAATAGTCTTTTTACCGAACAGCCAAATGTTGGTTACGGATAGATCTGGCGTACTTTATTTAGTCGGGGCCGATGGTAAAAACACCAAAGTAAACGGAGTACCAAAAGTAGTTTTTGCAGGCCAAGGTGGCTTAATGGATGTATTGGTACATCCCGACTTTGCAAAGAATAAAATCGTTTACTTGAGTTACTCAAAACCGAACCCAGATGATGCAACGCAACAGACTACAGCTATTTTTAAAGCCGAACTTAAATACAAAGAACTTATAAACGGGAAAGACATATTTATAGCAAAACCATACAGTAAAACCAAGCACCATTACGGTTCTCGGATGATATTTGGAAAAGATAAAATGCTCTATTTTTCTGTGGGAGAAAGAGGGAATGAAAAAGAAAACCCGCAGGATATCAGAAATGGTTTAGGTAAAATCCACAGAATTACGGAAAACGGAGATATTCCGAAAGACAACCCATTTTATAATACGCCCGAAGCTGACAAAACCATTTATAGTTATGGGCAAAGAAATCCACAAGGCTTGGCTTTAAACCCTTTCACCAACGAAATTTGGGAACACGAACACGGTCCAAGAGGTGGAGACGAAATCAACATCATAAAAAAAGGGGCAAACTACGGCTGGCCTATGGTATCATACGGGATAAATTACAACGGTAAGGTGATTACGCCACTTACTCAAAAAGAAGGAATTGAGGGTCCTCTGCATTATTGGAATCCATCTATTGCTCCCAGCGGAATGGCATTTGTTACCAGCAAAATCTACAAAGGCTGGGAGGGTAATTTAATGGTGGGTTCTTTAAGGTTTCAATATTTAAACCGATGCGTAATTAAAGATGGAAAAGTGGTTAAAGAAGAGCTTTTATTTAAAAACATTGGTCGTGTTAGAGATGTAAGACAGGCGCCAAACGGTTATCTGTACATGGCCGTTGAGGGCGAAGGAATTTTCAAGCTCGTCCCTCAGCAATAAACGTGTAATAAAAATCTACCTAAACAGTCAAACACAAAAAAGCGAAATGCTAAGTATCAGAAATATTGTAAAAGAATATGCTAAACACCGGGCATTAGACGATGTAAGTTTAGAAATTGAACGCGGTACTATATTCGGGTTATTGGGGCCAAACGGCGCTGGAAAAACATCACTAATCAGAATTATTAACCAGATTACTGCGCCAGATAGTGGAGAAATTTATTTGAATGGAGAAAAACTAAACCAAAGCCACATCAGTAAAATAGGTTACCTGCCAGAGGAAAGAGGGCTGTACAAAAAAATGGAAATTGGGGAGCAAATGCTTTACTTAGCCAGGTTAAAAGGTCTAAGCAGAGCTGATGCTACCCAAAGAATCAAATACTGGTTTGAGAAAATGGAAATGCAAACCTGGTGGAAAAAAAAGGTTGAGGACCTTTCAAAAGGGATGCAACAAAAGGTTCAATTTGTAGCTACGGTTTTGCATGAACCCGAATTGATTATTTTAGATGAACCTTTCTCGGGCTTTGACCCGGTTAATGCGGAAATCATCAAAAACGAGATTTTAGAACTCAATAAAAAAGGTTCAACCATCATTTTCTCTACCCACCGCATGGAGTCGGTAGAAGAACTTTGTAAGCACATTGCGCTTATCCATAAATCGCACAAAATTTTAGACGGGAGTGTAAAATCTATCAAAAACGCTTACCGAAACAATACTTTTGAAATCGGTTTAAACAAAGCTATTGAACAAGCTGACCTGCAAACTGCAGATTTGCTGAACACAAATATTAGTGACGAGGAAGCTATCGTACAAACTGTAAAATTAAGAGACGGTTTTAGTGCTAATAATCTGCTTCAAGAACTAATTCCTCTGGTTAACTTAACTTATTTTAAAGAAGTTATACCAACCATCAACGAGATATTCATTAAAACAGTGAAAGCCTAAGCCTATGAATAAAGTATTTTTAATTATCCAAAGAGAATACCTAAGCAGGGTAAGAAAGAAATCGTTTTTGATACTCACCTTTTTAGTTCCATCGCTATTCATAGGGATGTACGCTGCTATATTCTTTATCTATAAAAACAGCGACGATACCGCAAAAAAATTCAATGTAATTGACAAAAGTGGAATTTTCGAGAATCAGTTTAAAGACCAGTCTAACGTAACGTTCAATTACATTGATGCAGAATACGAAACGGCAAAAAAAGAAGCCCGTACTGAAAAAGACGTTTTTCTGCTTTACATTGGCAACAATTTTAAGGAAACTGGCGACGTAGAAATTATTGCGGAAAAGAAACCTGGAATTGCGCTGGTTAGCGAAATAGAAAATCAGATGGAAAGTATTTTGCAGACCAAAAAACTATTAGCCGCAGGGATTGATACAGCTGTTTTAAACGGCGCAAAAGCGAAAGTGAATATCAACGCCAAACAATTAACAGACGAGGGTGAGAAAGACGCAAGCATTGGAGCAACTTATGTGGTTGGTTTTTTAGGCGCATTTTTAATTTATCTAGCGTTGTTTATTTACGGAGCCCAAGTAATGCGTGGTATTATCGAGGAAAAAACCAGCAGAATTGTAGAGGTGATTGTTTCATCAGTAAAGCCCTTCCAACTCATGTTGGGGAAAATCTTAGGTGTTGGCGCTGTAGGTTTAACGCAGTTTCTACTTTGGATTATCTTGAGTACAGGTTTATCCACTTTAGGTGCTAATGCTTTTATGAATCAGAGCGATACCAAAACAGAACAGACTGACACTAAAAACAAGATACCAACAGAAATATCCGCTCAAAATGGAGGTGCTGCACAACAGTTTTTCAAAGCGGCAGACACCATCAATTTTCCGTTTATTATCAGCACATTTCTGTTTTACTTTATAGGTGGCTATTTGCTATATAGTGCGCTTTTTGCCGCGGTTGGCTCTGCTGTAGATAACGAAACAGAGACTCAACAGTTTATGTTGCCAATCACCTTACCGCTCATATTTACTTTTATTTTAGGGATGAATGTGATTGTAAACAATCCAGACAGCAATTTATCTTTCTGGCTTTCCATTATCCCGTTCACCTCCCCCATTGCCATGATGATTAGAATTCCGTTTGGAGTACCTGCTTGGCAATTGGCGCTTTCTATTGTGCTGTTAATTGCTGGCTTTATTTTCACAACCTGGGTTGCGTCTCGCATTTACCGAGTTGGTATTTTAATGCATGGTAAAAAAATCACTTACAAAGAACTGGCAAAGTGGTTTACATATAGAGAATAATTTTGAGGGACAGAATAGCTAAATTAATTTTGAAGAATTGAATGAGAGAAGGATTGAATAATTGCGAGGTCGAGGAACTAAATTAAAAAATCCAAACTGATAAAAGACGACCAACGATGGAATTTATAGCTAGTAAAAGACGAACCAACTAACAACCTAAATGCTAACCAACCAACAAATACTTAACAAAAAAGCGGTAATAGACATTGGCACCAACACGTTCCATCTTTTAATTGCTACGGTTGATAAAAATAATAACATTAACGTAGTTTATAGAAATACCATTCCTGTAAAGCTTGGCGAAGGCGGTGTAAACAACGGATATATAACTAACGAAGCATACAAACGCGGAATTGATGCCCTAATTTTATTTAGAGAAGCACTAAAGGAACACAGAATTGAAAGTGTAAAAGCCACTGCAACGGCTGCGGTGAGAGGTGCAACTAACGGACAAGCTTTTATTGATGAAGCTTTGTTGAAAGCCAATATTAAAATCGAAATTATCGATGGTTTAAAAGAAGCCGAGTACATCTATACTGGTGCAAAAGGCGCTGGGCTTTTAAGCAACCAAACCGACCTGATTATGGACATTGGTGGTGGAAGCGTTGAATTTATACTTTGCAATCAAGCTGAAATATTCTGGAAGAAAAGCTATTTACTGGGCGCCGCCAGATTATTAGCAGATTACGATGATTATACGGATGCAATTAAACCAGGCACCATTGCAACAATGGAGACAGCTTTTAAAAATACGCTGGCAGACTTACAATCAGCAATTGAACAGCTAAAACCCATAAAACTTATAGGTACTGCAGGTTCTTTCGATTCCTACGCCAATATAATTGCGGTACGTAAAAACGAGACTTTTGATGCCAGTAATTTCAAACGTTTCGATCATAATTTCCACGACTTTAAAAATTTGTTAAAAGAAATTATCACCAGCAATCATCAACAGCGTGAAGCAATGCAAGGCTTAATCCCGTTAAGGGTGGATATGATTTTAATGGCTTCGATACTTACCGACTTTGTTTTAAATCAATCAAAAATCACAGAAATAATTACCTGTACTTATTCTTTAAAAGAAGGCTTATTGCTTAGTCTTGATTAATGGAGGAGTATTTTTGAAGGAGTGGGTTTTAAATGATTGAATAATTGCAAACGTAAACATCTACATTCCGCAAAAAATTCATTCATTCAAAATTCTCTCATTCTCTCCTTCAAAACTCAAGCATCTCTTTATACAATCTTTCCGTTGGCAAACCCATCACATTTGTGTAAGAACCGTTGATTGCTTTTACGCCAATCATCCCTATCCAATCTTGAATACCATAAGCACCAGCTTTATCAAAAGGTTCAAAATTATTGATGTAATACCAAATTTGCTCGTCGCTTAAATTGCTAAAAGTGACATCCGTTGCTTCGGAAAAAGTAAAGATCTTTTCTATAGATTTTAGCGTTACGCCAGTTACTACGGTGTGCGTTTGGTTGTTCAGGCTTTTAAGCATTGCAAATGCATCATCCGCATCTTTTGGCTTCCCTAATAACTCGCTTCCAAGAATCACTACCGTATCTGAAGTGATCAATAAACCCGCTGTGGGCAGCTCAAAAGCAGCTGCTTTTACTTTTGAAATATAGCCTGCTACTTCCGCTAAAGGCAACAAATCCGGATAACTTTCATCAACGTCTTTCAACAATAACTCGTATTCAAATCCCATTAGGGTTAAAAGTTCTTGCCTACGTGGCGACTTAGATGCTAAATATATTTTTCTATACACTGTTCTGTTTTTCTGACAGGCAAAAATGCAATAATTATCCTTTAATGAAAAAATCAAATTGAGTTTGAAAAAATGTTTTTATCAAATTTATAAATAGTCCTATTAGCTACATCTTGTTTTCTGGTACTAATTCTGTATAACCCCCAAACAGAAAAACAAAAACAATGTCTACTATCTTAGAAAATCAACATTTAGAAACCTTTTCGTCTGCCAGGTTTACGCAAGTGAAGAGGATTAACAACAAAGGCGAGGTAAGTAACTTCTACAACGATTGTAAAAATCGGCTGTTCAATATCCAGCAATGGAATTACATGAGTTTATTCAACTTTGCATACCAAATAAGCACTCATAACAGTTTAGGTGTAGCTGTAGAAAAAGAGCTTGAAAAAGGCGACTATTTAAAAGTCGCAGCCCACGGTGGTGCCAATAAACCTGTGTGGTTTGCTGTAGACGAAGTTCAGCATATCAAAGAGGAAGACCTTTCTGAAGAGGCTATGTGCATCAAACTTAGACAAGTAGACAGTCCGGAATTAAATGAATTTTCGCCAGTCGGCACCTTAAAAAACCAATGCGAGTTACATTTAAAAAGGCTTATTAATACCATTAGTATGGATATTAAAATTGCTAACCAAATCACAATTGATCAATCCAGAAGCTTCCTTAATTACCTTAAATGGGAAGTTTTCGCAAAGCAAATTCTACTCTTATTATAAATTAATTAAAATCAATTTATCATGAAAAATCAAAATGAAATCGTGTCGGATTTAAAAGGACTAATCAACATTTTAAATGATGGAAAAGTTGGCTACAAAGAAGCCGTTGGGAACGTAAAATCCGAAAATCTAAAATCTACTTTTTTGGAGCTGAGCAATCAACGTTATGCTTATGAAGAAGAACTGAAAGCACATATCTTGCAACATGGAGGCTCATCAGATAATGATGAAGGTGGCGTATTAGGTGCTTTGCACAGAGCTTGGTTAGATATCAAAGATGCTTTTACAGCAGATAACGATGCTGCAATTTTAGAGGCAATAACTACTGGAGAAAAAGCTGCTTTGGCTAAATACGATGAGGTATTGGAAGACTATCGTGACCACGCTGACCATTATGCGATGCTATCTAAGCAAAGAGAAGGTATTGCAAGTGCTCTGGCTAAAATCGAAAGCCTTAAAATTCAACACCAATCTTAATCAAACAAAAAAAAACCCCGAAGCTTATAAACTAGACTTCGGGGTTTTTTTATTTTAGAGCGCCATCATCGGCGTTGGGTTTATCTACAAACCATTTACCTTGTACTTTAAGTACCTTTTCGATGATATCTCTTATCACACCCTCTCCCCCATTAAACGGAGAAATATAATTACTGATATCTTTAATTTCCTGTACAGCATCTCCGGGGGCCACCGCAATAGCTACTTTTTCCATAATTTCCTGATCTGGCAAATCATCACCCACATAAAGAACTTCTTCTGGCTTTATATTGTTTTTGGCAAGAAAATCTAAAAAGAAAGGCATTTTGTACGATGCGTTTAAGTAAATATCCTTAATGCCCAACCCCTGCAGCCTTAGTTTCACAGCATCTGTTTTGGCACCGGTAATTACTGCCATGTGGTAACCTTTTTTAACGGCTAATTGCATTGCATAGCCATCTTTTATATTGTATTCCCGCAATTGCTCGCCATTTTCGGCTACTAAAATTTTTCCGTTGGTCAGTACTCCGTCAACGTCGAAAACAAACGTGGTAATATCTTTTAATCTATTAAGCATGTAAAAATTTTATCATTAACCTCTAAAGGCATCAAGTAAATCGCTCAATTGTAGCGCTTGCTCATTGGTAACATGACCTGAAAGTGTGATAGCCATGGACTCTTCTAACTTTACACCCTCCAAAAGTGCTAAGCCTTTATCGCTGATAACGATATCAACTGCTCTACGATCGGCCTCGCACACGGTACGCTTAACCAAATCCTTACTTACTAAGCGATCTACGATTCTAGAAGCATCCGACATTTTATCCAACATCCGTTCTTTGATAGTGTTGATTGTCGCCGGTTTAGGATGCTGACCTCTTAAAATGCGTAAAATGTTAAATTGCTGTGGGGTAATTTTAGATTTTGCAAGCTCCGCTTTAATCATGGCGTTAAGCCAATTGTAAGTATAGATGATGTTTATGTACGCCTTTTGATATTCGTCTTTAAACTTTGCATTCTGTATTTCTTTTTCAATTTCCATTTTGCACTAAAATTAATTGTTTGGCCGATCCGCTTTTTTTTCTCTTTTAAATTTCCAAGGACAATGCTTACAAACATTTTTACAGCAATACCCCCTTTGTAAGTGATAATGCTCAGTAAAAACGAAGTTCCCGTCTTCGTTAATGTAGTAATCAACTTTCTCTGTTAACATTTAAAGAATCTTCACCACTAACGAATCGCTAAAATAACTTTTTAATTGCTTACCATCACCATGAATTGTCCAAACTTGTTGAGGGTCAACTTCTTTGATGGTCTGTAAAATATCATCCCAATCAACATGATCTGATATATAAAGACTTTCATCATTGCCATATTGCAGATTTTTCCAACCCGAAGCAAACATTTTGACTACTCCCAAAGCCCTACCGTAACTATTGAAGGTAAGTGGTGGCACCATATAAACCTGATTTGTTTGATTTTGTTTAAATGCTTTCCTATCGTAATGTTGGAACTCGCCTAAGTCAATACCTTGCTTTTGATAAAGTTGATGAATAGGGAAAATCGAATAGTGTAAATGAATTACTTTTTGCGGACAAACTTGGTTGATAAGCTTGGTTAAGCGTTGCGCTTTCCCTAATCCGTAAACGCCTAAAAGTATATTTGTTGAAATAGCATTAAGCTTTTTGATTTCCTTTTCCGGATCTGGATGTTTGGTATCGGGGCTGGCAAATGTTGTTTCTGTAATTAAAACATCCGCCTTGCAAAACTCAATTGGCTCACAACTTTCGTCTTTTTGCAATTTAAAATCTCCGGTAAAAAGATAAGTACTCCCTAAATATTCCATTTTCACCATTGCCGAACCTAAAATATGCCCAGCCGGCAAAAAGCTAAGAATTACAGGCCCTATTTTAAAGGTTTGATGATAATCAAACACCTCGAAATAATTTCCCGCCTTTTTTTTAAACCTAAGTTTCATTACTTCCGCTGTAAAGGCAGTACAAAATACATTTTGATTGTTGGGTTTGGCATGATCTCCATGCGCATGAGATATTACGGCGTTGCTTACCGGCAATTGGGGATCGAGGTAAAAATCGCCGTATTTGCAATAAAGTCCGTTTGTGGTTTTTACCAAAAAATCGTCTTTCATTATTTTTTTTGTTTAGACGCTATTTCAATAAATTGATGATGCAATGCTAAAACCTGGTTAATTAAAAATTCAGTTTCGTTGTTATCGATAATAAAATCTGCTTTTGTTTTCTTTTCTTCCTCTGGCATTTGGTTTTGGATGCGTTCTTTGACTTTTTCTGCAGTTACGTTATCGCGTTTCATTACGCGGGCAATGCGTAATTTTTCTGGCGCACTTACCAAAATATTAAAATCATTACTAAGGTATGATCCACTTTCAAAAAGCAGTGCTGCTTCTTTTAACACATAAGGAGTAGTTTGTTCAAGCACCCATAACTCCATGGCTTTAAATACTGCCGGATGCACAAAAGAATTTAAAAGTGCTAATTTTTCGGGATTCGAAAAAACCAGCTCTGCAATATGCTTTCTATTTAAACTACCATCCTCAAAATAAGAAACTGCCCCAAAAGCTGATTTAATTTCGGCAATCAGCACTTTATCTGTTACCATTAAAGTTTTGGCGCTATCATCCGCATTAAAAACAGGAATATTCAGCAATTCAAAAATCTCGCAAACGGTAGTTTTTCCGCTACCTATTCCTCCGGTAATCCCTACTTTTAACATTATTTTTTCACCATGAAGTGTACTTGAGAAGGCTCTATCCATCTGATCCTCGAGAAAGGTTTCTTTTTTACAATCCTGATGGGAAGCATAGTAGCGCCGAAATTTTTCCAAGTGTTTAAATCCACAACCGCATCAAAATCGTCTTCATTTGTATCTTCATAATCAGATAAAGAAATCATAAAGGTAACTTTAACCCGATCTGGAAACAATTTCACATTATAGTATTGGTTATTGTTGATAACCTTGATGGGTACAAAAAGCTGTTTTTCTGTAAACTCTTCTACTGGTATTTTTACTTCGGTAAGCGGAGGATAAATGGTGATATTTGGTGCAGATGTAGCCTTCAGCGTAATTTTATCAATAATGGTATTACTAATATCTTTTCTAGAAAAGGTATCCGTTGTCCAATATTCTATTTTCTGTAATTGCTCTAATGGTCCGGTTACTGTAACCGAGTCGGGCTTTAAAACAATATCTTCAGACTGCCCAAACTGTTTGATAAAGCTAAGCTTGCTATTTAACCTAACGGGCACTTTTTTTACTTGCCGTGTGGTAAAATCAAAGTATAAAGTATCGGGCTGTACGCTCACGATCCTTTGTTCTGATGAATAATAAGCGTTGATAGAACGCATCTGATCTGTAAAAGTCACGTAGTTTCTTTTACTCAGGTTGCTTAAATCTACACGTACATCCCGCGGATAAATTCTTAGCCTGGTAAATAATAGTTGCCAGCCTGTGCCTTGTACAGTTAGCAAAACTGTATCTGACTGGAGTGGATTAAAAGCTTTGTTAACTGGTAAGTTTTTAAAATTTACGATGGTTTTAACCTCGTACTCGTATTTATTGGATAAAGAAAAAAACAGCCACGTTGCTATCGCCAAAATCAAACAAGTAAAAAAAATACTTATTTTTCGTCTTTCAACTGCTGTTAGTTTGATTAAACCCATTTTATATTTTCAGCTCAGTAGATTTCTGAGGATTAAAGTAAAAATAAAAAAAAATGCCGTTTTTGTTGAAAAACGGCATTCTTATATTTAAAAAACAGCTTATCCGTTTAACGTTTTTGACGAATCCAAAGATACTGCCGCTTTATCAAATCTGATTTTACCACCGCCTTCTGTTTCTACCAAAATAGTAGTTTCATTCATATCGGCAATTCTACCATGTATACCTGCGGTAGTTATTATTTTATCTCCTTTTTTAAGTTCGGCGATAAACTTTTTGTGGTCCTTAGCTTTTTTCATTTGTGGTCTAATCATGAAAAAATAAAAAACAACCACAATTAAAATCATGGGTAAAAAATTCATGACTTCACTTGGCAACTGTAACAAAACAAAATTTAACATATTTATCTAATTTATTTACTTAATAACTTCTCCTATTAAATGCACTTCGGTATTCTGTGGAATGGTGTTGGCTACCAAAGTAACCACTTTATCTTGCAAACCTTCTTTACCTGCGCTGTTAAAGGTTACCTTAATTTCGCTTGAGGCACCTGCTGCAATAGGCTCTTTTGAAAATTCTGGAACGGTGCAACCACAAGTAGCAGAGGCTTCTTTGATAATTAATGGCGACTTACCTGTGTTTACAAACTTAAAGCTGTAAGAAACGCTTTCTCCTTGTTTAATTTTCCCGAATTCGTAGCTCTCCTTTTCAAAGCTGATAATTGGAGCCATTGTTGAATCAACTGCAACAGCACTGGTATCTGTAGCCGACTCATTTTTAACATCTGTATTACAAGCACTAACCGAGATCAGCGCTATTAATCCTAAAAAAACATTTCTCATTTTATTTTCTATTTCATTAATAAAGTTAAAAAACACACACGCCGTAACGATTTTGTAGATTAGGTTGAGGTTTCTGCTTTAAGCACTTATAATAAACCTCTACCGTATTTTCTAATTTTTCCTTCTTCTTTTAAATCATCCAAAATTTTATCTAAAATCCCGTTTATAAACGAGTTACTTTTTGGAGTACTAAACTCTTTGGCCAGTTCTAGATATTCGTTAATAGTTACTTTAACCGGTATGCTAGTAAAATAAATCAATTCTGCTAATGCCATCTTCATTAAAATAACATCCATCATGGCAATCCGGTCTGTTTCCCAATTTTGGGTTTTTGCACCAATTAACTCTTGAAAGGTAGCATTATGTGCAATCGTTTTTTGGTAAAGATCTAAAATAAATTCTCGGTCTTCGTCCCAATTTGCGCTGATCTGAGCTAGCTTTTGATCTCCAGGTTCGCCAGAGAAATTCTTCAGCGTTTTTGCAATCATGGCCTGCAAAACATCTTGATCTACCTGCCAGTTCAAATGCTTTTCTTCTAAAGCCTGTTGTGCCAATGTTGATTTAAGAATCACCTTTTTAAAGATGAATTTAATCAAATCTTTATCGCTGTGTAAATCATCATCTGTTTTAGCCAAATATTCTTTGTACTCTTCGCTATTCTTTAACGTAGAAAATAAAGACCTCGCCAATTCAGGATCAAAACTCCAAGATACCTTGTACTTTTTAACGGCATCGATATAAGCGTTGTTATTGATTAAAAGCTGGATAAATCTGTTATCCAAAACTTTTAAACTAGCATTTAAATCATCTTCAGATGGCAAGTATTTATTGGCTCTATCTATCGCATCAACCTCCGCATATTGCACAACATCAACTATCAAAGCCAACAAACTGATATACATTTCAAAAACCTTATCGACACTTGCCAATAGGTTTTTTTCCTGTTGCTTAATGTCTTTTACTTCTGATTGTTGGAATGCGTACATCACTTGCATTACTTTAACCCTTAGGTGCCTTCTATTTAACATTTTTAAAGAACGATTTGGCTTGGTAAAGCCGGTTTTATATTTATTTGTTTTAAAGTCCGAGGTTTTTAATCCGCTGTCCGCAGGCTAATCTACTCTTGTATTTTATTTTTAAGTCAGAGGTTTTAGTCCGTTCTATTTCCAATC
Source organism: Pedobacter arcticus A12 (assembly GCF_000302595.1). GTDB lineage: Bacteria > Bacteroidota > Bacteroidia > Sphingobacteriales > Sphingobacteriaceae > Pseudopedobacter > Pseudopedobacter arcticus. Next base: position 530,688 of record NZ_JH947127.1, read on the forward strand.
TGTTTATCCACCCAGAGTTCGGACCGCCCACTACCAACTTTCACCCCTCCTAAAAACTCGATTTTATCTTCTTGATATCTGCAATTCTTTTTTCGGCAATTTTATTAGCTGCAATATTTGTTGGGATATTGTCTGCTTTAGATTTTTTAAGTACGCTACGTGTAGCTTCGTAAATATTTTCTGCCAATTGCATGGTTCTCTTTTTGCTGTAACCAGCCATTTCCGAATAGCAGTTGATTAAACCACCAGCATTAATTAAGTAGTCAGGAGCAAATAAAATCCCTTTTTCTAAAAGTAACTGTCCGTCCGCTTTTTCATCTGCCAGTTGGTTATTTGCAGAACCTGCAATAATGCCACACTTCATTTTGGCAATGGTTTCGGAATTTACCGTTGCACCTAATGCGCATGGGGCGTAAATATCAAATTCTATATCAAAAAGGTTGTTGTTGTTTACCACTTCGGCGCCGTACAGTTTAGCAACCTTACGCAAACCTTCTTCGTTGATATCACTAACGTAAACTTTGGCGTTTTCTTGGCGTAGTAAGCTCACCAAATGCTCGCCTACATTTCCTGTTCCTTGTACTGCAACAGTTCTTCCGGCTAAACTATCTGTGCCAAACAGTTCTTTTACTGCAGCCTTTATTCCAAAAAACACCCCTTTTGCCGTAACTGGAGAAGGATCTCCGCTACCGCCTATAGATTCTGGCACACCGGTAACGTATTTGGTTTCCATACGGATGTACTCCATATCTTTTGTGCCGGTACCTACCTCTTCAGCAGTAATAAACGAACCATTTAAGTTTTCAATAAAACGACCATATCTACGCATTAAAGCCTCAGATTTATCTGTGCGGCTATCGCCGATAATTACACCTTTACCTCCCCCTAGGTTTAAACCTGTGATGGCAGCTTTGTAAGTCATCGCTTGTGATAAACGCAAAACATCGTACAAAGCTTCTGCTTCTGTGGTGTATGACCACATACGTGTTCCTCCAATTGCCGGACCTAATGTTGTATCGTGGATTGCAATAATTGCCCTAAGACCAGTATCATCATCTTTACAAAAAACCACTTTCTGATGACCAAAAGCACCTAGTTGATTAAATATTGAATTCTCTTCTAACTGAATTGATGACATATGGGTATGGTTACATTTCTGGGCAAAAGTAGCTGTTTTTTTTGAATTAAGATGATTGTGCTTTGTAAAAGATTCAAGGTTTTGCAACAGGAAGCTGTACAGATTAAATAGTTGCTTATAAACAAAATGACTAATCTATTATGTGCGTTAACGACTGAAACGGCATCCTTTTTGGTTTATCCTGAGCGCAGACGAAGGATCAAACCAAAAAGATATAGTGTAAGGCGTGTTAAAACGCCCAAAACCAATTCCAAGCAAAAAATCACAGCTAACCAACCTTGCCAAACAAAAAGACAATTACATGGTTAAACTTGTTTTGGGAAAATGAAATAGAAAAAAAACAAAATCATACCTTTGCGTTTGATAAATGAAAGAACTAGCGTATTTAAATAAATTTTTCTACAAGTATAAATGGCAGCTCTTACCTGGGGTGTTTTTTGTAATCATATCTAACTTTTTCGCTGTTTTACCTGCGCAGATTATTAGGATTGCTTTTGACTTGGTCAAAGAAAATATTGCGCTTTACCGCCTTTTTAACGGGTTCGACAAGCAAGGTTTAATCTATGATATTTTTGCAAGCAGTCTTTTGTTTTTTGGAGGTTTGGTGATCTTGCTGGCAATTATAAGGGGTCTGTTTCTGTTTTTTATGCGACAGACTATTATTTTAACGTCGCGACATATAGAGTTTGATTTAAAGAACGAGATTTATCAGCATTACCAGGAACTTTCTTTAGCGTTCTATAGAAGAAATAACACTGGCGATTTAATGAACCGCGTTACAGAAGACGTGAGCAGAGTGCGGATGTATATTGGTCCAGCCGTGATGTATACCATAAATACCGCGGTACTTTTTGCGCTGACGATTACTGCAATGGTAAACGTGAATTTAAAACTCGCCATCTACAGCTTGGTTCCTTTACCATTATTAGCAATTACCATCTACTATGTAAACAGCATTATCCACCAAAAAAGTGAACAAATCCAAAAAAGGCTGAGTACGCTTTCTTCTTTTGTACAGGAAACCTTTTCTGGCATTAGGGTGGTAAAATCATATGTAAAAGAAGACTTTATTAGGACGGGCTTTGAAGCTCAAAGTGAAGAGTACAAACAAGAATCTCTTTCTTTGGTAAAAGTGCAGGCCTATTTTTATCCAATTATGCTATTGATGGTTGGATTAAGCACCATTATCACAGTTTATATTGGTGGCTTACAGGTTATGGCGGGTAAAATAAGTTCGGGAAATATTGCCGAATTTATTGTTTACGTTACGCAACTTACTTTTCCGGTTACTTCTTTAGGTTGGGTTACTTCACTGGTGCAAAGGGCGGCCGCTTCTCAGAAACGCATCAACGAGTTTTTAAAAACCAAACCAGAGATCATCAACCCAAATCCAAACCCTTTTTATGTAGGAGGAAATATAAAGTTTGAAAATGTAAGCTTCACTTATCCCGATACCGGCATACAAGCATTAAAAAACATATCATTTGAGCTTAAAAGAGGTGAACTATTGGCTATCATTGGCAGAACAGGTTCTGGAAAATCTACCATCGCAAATTTAATGATGCGGATGTATGATGTTGACCATGGTGCAATTACAATTGATAACCAAGATATTAAACACGTTAATTTAGAAGCTTACCGGAGGAAGACAGGCTTTGTACCGCAAGAGGTTTTTCTTTTTTCGGATACAATTGCTAGAAATATTGCTTTTGGTTTAGACGAGCTGGATATGGAACGTGTAGAACGGGCTGCAAAAAACGCCGCGGTTTATAAAAACATCATGGCTTTTGACAAAAAGTTTGAAACATACATTGGCGAACGTGGCATAACCCTGTCTGGCGGACAGAAACAGCGGATTTCTATCGCTAGAGCGATTATTAAAGAACCAGAAATCTTAATTTTCGATGATTGCTTATCCGCAGTTGACACCAAAACCGAAGAAGAAATATTAAGCAATTTAGGTAAGGTGATGAAAAGCAAAACAAGTGTTTTAATTGCGCACCGCGTATCGACTATTAAAAATGCCAATAAAATTTTAGTGCTTAACGAAGGAGAAATTGCAGAACAGGGAAATCATTCGGAACTCATGCATAAAAAAGGCCTTTACTTTGAGCTTTACGAGAAACAATTGTTAGAAGAACAACAATTATCTTAATTGTTGACGCTATTATTTGGAAGTTTAATATTTTCTTTCTTTATTTAACCCATCAAATTTTAAACAACAACACATCAATGGGAGATTACGATAATAAAGAACGAGAAGAAGTTTATTCTAAAAAGGTTAGGGCGGGTAAAAGAACTTACTTTTTTGATGTAAAAGCTACAAGATCTAATGATTACTACATTACTATTACCGAAAGTAAAAAGCGATTAGAAGATGGGGTATTTGTTAAACACAAGATCTTCTTATACAAAGAGGACTTTGAAAAATTTGCTGAAGGCTTAACAGAAACTGTTGAATATGTAAAAGCCAACCAAGATGTTGTTGAAAAAAGATACGAGTTTAATCCAGACCACGTAGTAGAAAAAACAGACGACGATTTTTCTTTCTAAGAGGATAAAAATCAAAATCATATTTAAAAGGCTAAACTTTAAAAAAGTTTAGCCTTTTTTTGTTCAATAATTTATTGATTATCAAAAAATTAAAATAATAGCGATTATTAAATTTTAAATATTTACATTTGTCTAAATAATAATTAGAATATCACAATGAATAATGGAACAGTAAAGTTCTTTAATTCAACCAAAGGATTTGGTTTTATTAAAGAAGACGGAACAAACAAAGAATATTTTGTACACGTTTCGGGTCTGGTTGACGAAATCAGAGAAAATGACGAAGTTACTTTCGACCTACAGGACGGAAAAAAAGGATTAAATGCAGTGAATGTTAAACTTGCTTAAGCAGGTCTCTTAATATAATCACATTTAAAGTCATCAAGCCATCGCCACAAAGCGATGGCTTTTTTGATTTAAGAGTTTTTTAACCTCCCGATGCTATTCTCAGCATAAATTCTTTCGCATGTACTCCAAACCGTCTCGTTCTACTTCAGATGTCAAAGTGTTATTTCCATGCTATACCTAAAGAATCCTTCGGGGAATTTGGAAAAATCAGCAAAGCTCATCAATGAACTTCCGAACCCTTATTTTAACCGTTTCCCCCAGCTACCTTTTATAACAGCTTATGAGAAGGATACCATTTTATCGCTTTTGGGTTCCAATTTATTGCGCCGATTATCAGCGATAAAAATTAAGTCAAAAAATATAATTTATTTTTATATTTAAAAAAAATAATCACTGCTTATGAAACCTATCAACTACCTTTTAAAACATATCTTTATTATTTTGCTATTAGCTACAAGCCTAATCTCCTGTGAAAAAAGTGAAAATAAAGCAGGCGAAAATAAAAATAACTCTGCTTTTGGGAATATAGCCTATTTTGCAATGCCTCTACTTCTGGGGTAAATCTTCAGCCAGCGTAAAAAATTCGGTAAAGCTTATGGCTGACTCTGTCGTAAATAGAGTTGCAGTAAACTGGTCTTCGGCCTCTGTTTGGGTAGAAAAAATCTCCTTTGTTGGTAAAAATGGACAATTATTGGATACTACCATTATGGTTAAAAAGAAGCTGAATATTTTTAGTTCTGAAGCTTTAATGGGCGTAATTAAACTCCCCGCAGGTGTTTATAAAGACATTAATGTTAAAATGTTTTGCAGAAAAAATTCTGCGGAGGAGCTTGGCTTAGACTTTATAGGAAAATTTAGCAATACCAAAGGAGGGAAAGATAGTTTGATGGTGCGTAGTTCCATTGCATTTGAAGTAGATGTTAAGGTGAATGATATTGTAATTAACCCATCAGACAATTATAAAGCAACTTTCAATTTCGACCTAAGTAAAGTATTAACAGGCATCTCTAATTCGGAGATAGAAACCAGGTCAAAAACATATCAAGATGGACTATACGTGATATGGAAAGGTGGATCGGCCGATATACCCTTTTACAACCAGATTATACAAAACTGGCAAAATGTAGCAAGCATTGTAATTACCAAGGAAGGCGCAAATCCTGTTTGGAAGTGATTTTTTAGTTATAAAATTCGCTTTTTTTGATACCAACACACACAAATGGTGGGTCAAAAAACTTTCGGATCGCTCTTATTGTCGACAATTTGAGAAAAAAGGAAAGTGAACCGTACTTTCAGCGACAAAACATAATCTTTTATTCACTTAAAACTAGGAGACTCCACGTCCCTGTGGTTAACCCTTACGTTTGGCAAACCTTCTCTCCACTGTGATTAAATTTAACCCAAAAAAGCTAAATACCGTAAAAACATCGCTCTTCTCGAAAAAAACCTCAAATTTGTTTATCTTAATTCCAAACTAAAAGACGAATCAGAATGTATAAAAAGATAATTATTGGTATTGTAGCCTTTTTAGTGGTGATTGTTATTGCATTAGCAAGCATCCCTTACCTTTTTAAAGATAAAATTGTTGCCGGCGTAAAAACTGCCATCAATAAAAATGTGAATGCCAACGTCAACTTTAAGGCTATTGATTTAAGTATCCTTAGCACTTTCCCTAATTTGGGTATACAACTCAATGATTTGGTTGTGATTGGCGTCGATAGCTTTGCTAACGATACGCTAGCGAATATAAAAACGGTGGAATTGAACCTTAATTTGCTGAGTGTAATTAAAGGCGAAACCTATCAAATTAACTCAGTCAACCTTTTTGAGCCAAACATCTACGCTAAAGTTTTAAAAAGCGGAAAGGCAAATTGGGATATCACGAAAGTGGATTCTACCCAAACTACTCCTGCCGATACCGCTCAAACAAAATTTAAAGCAAGCTTACAAAAATACAGCATCGAAAAAGGGAATATCATTTATGATGATGCTTCTTTAGGTTTTTATATGAACATTAAAGACGTAAACCACAGCGGGAAAGGCGATTTTACGGAAGATTTATTTCAATTGAAAACTCAATCGGACTTGCAACACTTAACGATAAAATATGGCGGGATCCCTTATTTAAATGATGTAAAATTAAATGCCGAACTGCCAATAGACATCGACATGAAAAATATGAAGTTCAGTTTCGGTGACAACAAAATCAAGCTGAACGATTTGCTTTTGGCGGTTACCGGGAGTTTAGCGATGCCAAATGATACAGATATGCTGATTGATTTTAAGTTTGATGCACAGCAATCAGATCTTAAGAACTTTCTTTCTTTAATTCCTGCCATTTATGCAAGTAATTTTAAGGATATGGATGCAAGTGGAAAATTTGCTTTCAACGGGTTTGCCAAAGGAACTTATAACGAAACCTCTCTACCAGCTTTTGATGTGAACCTAAGCATTAAGGATGGAAAAATGAAATATGTGGGATTACCTGCTGCCGTGAACGATATTCAGATAAATGCAAAAATAACAAATCCTGACGGCGTGATTGACCATACCGAAGTGAATATTCCTGCTTTCCATTTAGTTTTTGATAAGGCACCGATTGACGGAAGGTTATTTGTAAAAAATCCGACGAGCGATCCTTATATCGATATGGCTTTAAAAGGTAAGCTAGATTTAAAACAACTGACCACTATTTTTCCGATGAAAGATGTGACTTTAAGCGGGATTTTAGATGCTGACGTAAAGGCAAAAGGAAATAAATCTGCCATTGACAAACAGCAATACCAAAACTTTAAAGCTTCTGGACAAATGCTGGCAAGCAACGTTATTTATACCGGGGATGCGGTTGCGAAACCAGTGAGCATCAGCTCAGCTAAAATGACTTTTAATCCGCAGAACATCACGTTAAGTAATTTAAGCGCCAAAGTTGGGAAGAGTGATTTTGCAGCAAATGGCAGCATTACCAATTATTTGGGCTATATTTTCAACAAAAACCAGGCTTTAGGTGGAACGTTTAACTTAAACTCCAACTTAATGGACATCAACGAATTGATGGGGCCAGAAAATACCACTACTGCTAAAACAGACACCTCAAAACTGAGTTTAATCAAAGTGCCAGCCAACATTAACTTTTTAGCGAGCGTAAACGCGAAGCAGGTTTTATACGATAATTACGACATTAGCAATGCAAAAGGTGCTTTATTGGTAAAAGACGAGAGCGTTTATTTTAAAGATATGGCTTTGCAGATGCTCGGCGGTACGGTAAAAATGAACGGTATGTACACCACAAAAGATCCTAAAAAACCATTTGTTGATATTGATTTCGGGATTGAGAAAATGAGTATCCAAAAGGCATTCGCAACTTTAAATACCATTAAACTTTTAGCACCAATAGCAAAATATACAAACGGTGTATTTAGTACCAAGCTTAAATTCAATTCCTTGCTACAACAGGATATGATGCCAATCTACTCTAGCATTAATGCTTCTGGTTTGGCAAATATTATTGAAGCGGTGCTAGAAGGTTTTGAACCCTTAAACAAATTGGCTTCGGGCTTAAGCAACGGGAATCTAAAAAAACTCGAAATACACGACTTGCTTACTAAATTCAATATTACGGACGGACGATTGAACGTTGCACCGTTCAACATTAAGAAGGGAGATATTTTGATGAACATTGCTGGCTCTAACGGTTTAGACCAAAGCTTGGATTATGTATTGGGAATTAATCTTCCGCGGGCGATGTTGGGTAAAGCGAACGAAACAGCCAATAGTTTATTGGCAAGTTTGAACAAAAAAGTTGGAAGTAATGTAGCGGTAAACGAGATGGTGAAAGTTAATGCGCTGTTAGGCGGAACCATTACAAAACCAACGCTTAAACTAGATTTAGCTGGCGACTTAAAAAACGAAGCCACAAGTGTGGTGAATCAGCTTATTGCAGATAAAAAAGCAGAATTTGAGACAAAAGCAAAAGAAGAGGTGACGAAGTTTACAGACCAAGCAAAAGAGAAATTGCAAGAAAAAACCGACACTTTGAAAAAGCAAACCGAGCAGAGGATACAAAATGAGGTGAAGAATAAATTGAATAACTTTTTCAAGAAGAAAACTACTGACAGTATTAAGTAGCAGGGTTCTACTATCTCAGGGCTGTCTGCGGCCCCTGCTTGGACTAGTTCATATATACTAAGAGCGGTATGGCGACAACACCAACCGCAAGGAAAATGCGAGGTCGTCTGCGACAGACCCTGCTTGGACGAGAGAAGAAAGCTGGGAAAGACCTAATTTAGAAATCGATTAGGTCTTTTTTTAGAGTTGCGGATTAATAACTTTCATTAATTCTGCTTTCATCACCACGCCAGACTGTCGCCAAAGTTGTTTGCCTTGTTTAAAAAGGATAAGGGTTGGAACGCCCTGTACCTGATAAGCTTGTGCAGCTTGTTGGTTTTTATCAACGTCTATTTTCACAATACTGATTTTATCGCCCAACTCTTTTTTGAGTTCCTCTAATATTGGCGACATGGTTTTACATGGACCGCACCAAGTAGCAAAAAAATCGACTAACACTGGTTTATCTTGATTGATTATTTCTTTGAAATTTCCCATGATTCATTTTATATTCTTTGATTTTTGGTTCAATTTTGATACCAAGATTAATTGTTTTATCGAGATGACATTTTACTTTGTTCGTCATTTCGAACGAGGTACGAGGAGAAATCTGTTGGTTTATTCGGTATACCAAATTAATGCAAAGAACTTACAGATCTCTCCTATCGTCGAGATGACGAGCCACGAGTGAGGTCATAATGATAGCACAATAAATCAGGAATTCTTTTTGAAACTATTGATTATCCATCTAACAAAATCCATATTCAAAGCTAGATATAATACGAGCACAATTAAAACACCGCGAATTTTACCGAAGCGTAAACCTATCAAAACCAAGAATATCAAGGTGATGACGTGACGGTAGATGAAATACTTAGTTGGTTTCAAACGGTTTCTTAATCATGAATTGTAATAACGAAGCGATAGCTGATTAGGATTTGTTAATCATAATTTTTTTTTTGCCAAAATTTTGCGGCAGGGATTGTAATGGTTTAGTACCGGCTTTTCGCCGGTACCGTAGCGATAGCGAAGCCATGCAAAGCCCGTTCGTCCGCCCAAATTAATTACGTACTAAACCTGTGGCTCTTGCTGACTTAAACAATGGAAACTACCCAAACCCCAGATAATATCTGTAGAGTCTATACCAACGGTTTCTCTCTCTGGAAAGCATTTCGCTATAATTTCTAACGCAGTTTCATCCTTATCGCATCGGTAAGTCGGCACAATTACGTGAGCATTGCTAATGTAAAAATTTGCGTAAGAAGCTGGCAATCGAGTATCCTCAAAAATCACCGCATCGGGCATTGGTAATTCAATGATGTTAAGCGCCTCACCATTTGGCAAACGCATAGCTCTCAGTTCTTCTAAATTGGTTTGTAGTAACTCGTAGTTTTCATCTTCCAGATTATCTTCAACTACGGTTAAAACGGTGTTATGGTTTACAAAACGTATAGTATCATCAATATGTCCGTCGGTATCATCTCCTACAATGCCATCACTTACCCAAAGCACTTGTTTTTGTCCGTAATAATCTTTTAAATATTGTTCAACCTGTTGCTGGTTCAGTTGCGGATTTCTGTTGGTGTTCAACAAACAACTCTTAGAAGTTAAAACAGTTCCTTCGCCATTAAATTCTACAGAACCACCTTCCATAATAATTCCTGGATGGTAAACCGGAATATTAAAATGTGCACCAATTTTGGTCGGGATTACATCATCTAAATCAAAGGGAGGATATTTTCCGCCCCAAGCGTTAAAATCCCAATCAACAATTACTTTCTTTTGCTCAGCATCTGGGTTCACTAAAAACGCAGGTCCATGATCTCGGCACCAGGCATCGTTACTTGGGTTAAAGTAAAACTCAACCTGCTTCAAATCAGCTCCAGCTTGTGCAATATATTTTAAAGCAAAAGCTTTCATTTTCTCATCAATCACGTTGATACGAACCTTTTCAGATAATGCCAGATATTTAATAAACTCTGCATATTTAGGATAAATAGCATCAATTTTCCCTGGCCAACTTTCTTCTTTATGTGGCCAAGTTAGCCAAGTAGCTTCATGCTTTGCCCACTCGGGTGGGAAGGTGTAGCCGTAAGGAGTAAGATTGTCATTGGTCGATGGTCGATGGTCCATAGTTATAGCGTGTTTCTTAATGCGGTTATCTTTTTTGATAAGATTTCGATATCCGTGTATAATTCTTTAAATTGTTCTTCGCTGATATAATTTCTTCTTTTTGCTAAAAATACACATGACACAACTTCGATTCCTGAACGTAGTGCATAGCCTAAGAAATTTTTAAATACCGCATTTGTTTGTCCTGTACAACCCTCCGCAATATTTAAAACGATTGAGTCGGCCGCTCTCCTTATTTGAGGAGTCAATATAAATCTTTCGTCTTTCGGGAAATGATCTTTAGTCATCAATAATATTTTATCATTGACATCCATGGCGTCATGCCAAACCTTTAAGCTTTCAAATTTAAATGCCATAGCTATTATTTAACAGTAAAAAGTTGAATTTCTATATTCTTCCAGACTATGGACTATCGACAATGGACCATGGACTAAAAACTACTCCTCATCAATAAATCGCTTCACAATTTGACCATAAGAATCAATACGGCGGTCTCTTAAAAACGGCCAATGTATGCGATAGCTATCAGATTTTCCTAAATCCACTTCCTGCACATGAACTTCCTCGTTATCAACAGAACCTTTGTACAACAGTCTTCCGAATGGGTTGGAAATGAAAGAACCGCCCCAAAACTTAACGCCGGCTTCTTCGCCAACTCGGTTTACTCCGACTACATGTACGCCATTTGCAATGGCATGAGAGCTTTGGATAGTTTGCCAAGCGTTGTGTTGCTCGTCGTTAGTTGCTTGATCTTGTGTGGTTGCCCAACCAATTGCTGTTGGATAAAATAAAATCTCGGCACCCTTTAAAGCAGTTAAACGGGCAGCTTCTGGATACCACTGATCCCAACATATTAAAACACCGATGGTTGCAAATTTGGTTTTAAAAACCTTATAGCCTAAATCACCCGGAGTGAAATAAAATTTTTCGTAAAAACCAGGATCATCCGGAATATGCATTTTACGGTACTTACCTAAATAAGAACCATCAGCATCTAAAACCGCAGTGGTGTTATGGTAAATTCCTTCGGTACGTTTTTCAAAAAGAGAAGCAATAATAACTACACCCAACTCGCCAGCGAGTTTCTGCAACGCATCTGTAGATGGACCAGGAATAGTTTCTGCCAAAGCAAAATTGTCGTAATCTTCAACATCACAAAAATATAATGAGGTAAAAAGCTCCTGTAAACAGATAATCTGCGCACCTTTCTCGGCAGCTTCTCTTATCCTGATGGATGCTTTCTCTAAATTATCTTCTTTGTTTGGCGAGCAAGACATCTGCACCAAGCCTAGCTTTACGTTTTTCTTCATGGTATCGTCCTAATAATTTCTGCAAAAATAAGAAATTGAAATTGATAAACACCTTTGAGTTTAATCAAGTTTATGTAACGAAAACATTTACCTATTTATCAATGATAATTAAACGATTTATAACAAAATAACACAGTTATTAATTTATTAAAGCGCATTTTAACATTGTATATATTATCACTTTATTGAGAATATCTTGCTAAAAAAAATGAGTTCTATTGTTCGTGTTACTCAAACTATTTTCACCATTCAGAAATAAATGTTTGGAAATATGATTTACCCTGCTAAATTTGGAATATTGAGGCAGAACCAATTAACCAATTTTAACCCTCATTTTCTTTATATATGGAATTACTAGAAACAAATTTAATTTATTTAATACCCGTATTAGGCCTTATAGGTATACTGGTTATGGTGTTCAAATCCATTTGGGTGAGCAAGCAAGATGCAGGAGACGCAAAAATGCAGGAGCTTGCCGGCTACATTGCTGATGGCGCAATGGCATTTTTAAAAGCAGAATGGAAAGTGCTGAGCATTTTCGTATTGTTTGCCTCCGCATTATTAGCTTACTCGGGTACAATACACGAAGTGAACGGTAAAGAAATCCACTCAAGCTGGATTATTTCCATTGCATTTATAATTGGTGCTGTATTATCTGCTTTTGCAGGATACATTGGTATGCGAGCTGCTACAAAAGCAAATGTACGTACCACTCAAGCTGCCAGAACAAGCTTAAAACAAGCGCTTAAAGTCTCTTTTACTGGTGGAACCGTAATGGGCTTAGGTGTGGCAGGCTTAGCTATTCTAGGTTTAGGCGGTTTATTCATCGCATTTCTTTCTTACTTTTCTGATTTAGGTGCAGATACCGTTAAAACTTCTATTGAAGTACTGACTGGTTTTTCTTTAGGAGCAGAATCTATTGCTTTATTTGCCCGTGTTGGTGGTGGTATTTATACAAAAGCTGCCGACGTAGGTGCAGATTTAGTTGGAAAAGTGGAAGCAGGAATCCCAGAGGACGATGTTAGAAACCCAGCAACAATTGCAGATAATGTTGGAGACAACGTGGGTGACGTTGCAGGAATGGGAGCCGATTTATTCGGATCATACGTAGCCACTATTTTAGCTACCATGGTATTGGGACAAGAAATTGTTGCTGTAGATAATTTTGGAGGAATGTCTCCTATTTTGTTGCCAATGGTGATTTGTGGGTTAGGAATTTTGTTTTCGATTGTGGGAACTTGGTTTGTAACCATTAAGGATGAAAAATCTAACGTTCAAAATGCGTTGAACTTAGGAAACTGGTCTTCTATCGCGATTACCGCGGTTGCATCATTTTTTATTGTAAAATGGATGTTGCCAGAAGTAATGGTTTTGCGTGGGTATGAGTTTACCAGCATGAATGTATTTTATGCCATTATTGTAGGTTTGGTTGTAGGTACAATTATGAGTCTGATTACCGAGTACTACACGGCAATGGGCAAAAAACCTGTTGACTCTATTGTACAGCAATCTTCAACAGGTCACGCTACCAATATTATTTCTGGCTTAGCAGTGGGCATGAAATCTACGGTTGTCCCTATTTTAACTTTGGCCGCTGGAATCATGATTTCCTACCATTTTGCAGGTTTGTATGGCGTTGCTATCGCAGCCGCGGGAATGATGGCTACTACTGCCATGCAGTTAGCAATTGATGCTTTTGGACCAATTGCGGATAACGCAGGTGGAATTGCAGAGATGGCACAATTACCCCCCGAAGTTCGTGAACGTACTGATAATTTAGATGCAGTTGGGAATACCACGGCTGCTACGGGGAAAGGTTTTGCTATTGCATCTGCAGCATTAACTTCTTTGGCTTTATTTGCCGCCTTTGTGGGTGTTGCAGGCATTTCTGCAATCGACATTTATAAAGCGCCAGTTTTAGCAGCTTTATTTGTTGGCGGGATGATCCCTTTCATATTCTCTGCATTATGTATTCAGGCAGTTGGAAAAGCCGCCATGGATATGGTGAACGAAGTAAGACGCCAGTTTAGAGAAATCCCTGGGATTATGGAATACAAAGCCAAACCAGAGTACGAAAAATGTGTGGCTATCTCTACCAAAGCTTCTATTAGAGAGATGATATTGCCTGGTGCTATTGCTTTGCTTACGCCGATTTTAGTTGGTTTTGGTTTTAAAAATGTTTTTGTTGACGCAAGTTCTGCAGAGATGTTAGGTGGATTGTTAGCAGGTGTTACCGTTTCTGGTGTATTGATGGGGATTTTTCAATCAAACGCTGGTGGTGCTTGGGATAATGCTAAAAAATCTTTCGAAAAAGGGGTATTGATTAACGGTGCCATGCACTACAAATCTTCTGAACCACATAAAGCTTCTGTAACGGGCGATACCGTTGGAGATCCGTTTAAAGACACTTCTGGTCCTTCGATGAACATTTTAATTAAATTGATGTCTATCGTTTCTTTGGTAATTGCGCCTTATATCGCAGTACAAAGCTCTACTTTAGCTAACGCACATCAGCATGCCACTACAGAAATGGCTCATGTAAATTGCACCGGCGAAAAAGTTTGTACCGAGGCAGAAATGCTACAAATGGAAAAAGAAGGTAAAACCTGCCATATGGAGGAAACCACAGATAAAACCGTTGCAAGCACTGTTAAAAGCTGTTGCGAAAAACCAGGGTTGAAAGATCGTTTCAAATAAAAAGCAGAAGGCTTAAAGCGAAAAGCTTAAAACTGATTTTCAAATCGAATACTTTTAAAATACTAATCCCCTTCCTAAACGGTTGGGGATTTTTTTTGCTCGGTTTATTAACCACAAAGCAGACCAAGTATTTACCATCCAACACTTTTTACTTTTTACTTTTTACTTTTTACTTTTTACTTTTTACTTTTTACTTTTTACTTTTCTAAATCAAATCTTACTTCCAGTTGACCACGCCTAATTCCGCATCCAAAAATTAAAAATTATCTTTGCAGAAATTTAGGGCACAAAAATGAGTAAACACGGGAGAATTTTAGTGGCAATGAGCGGTGGTGTGGACAGTTCTGTTGCGGCGGTGATGTTGCATGAGCAAGGTTACGAAGTTATCGGCTTAACTATGAAAACTTGGGATTACGCTTCGTCTGGTGCAAATTCTAAGGAAACCGGTTGCTGTAGTTTAGACTCTATCAACGATGCCCGTTCTTTAGCAGTAGGTTACGGAATGCCTCATTATATCTTGGATATTAGAGATGAGTTTGGCGATTTCGTGATTGATAATTTTGTAGATGAATATCTTGCCGGTCGTACGCCAAACCCTTGTGTTTTATGTAATACACACATTAAATGGGAAGCTTTATTAAAGCGAGCCGATAAATTAGATTGCGAGTTTATTGCAACCGGGCATTATGCCAATATCCGACAACAAGACAGTGGTAGGTACGTGATTTCGAAAGGAAAAGACGAAAACAAAGATCAGTCTTATGTGCTTTGGGGCGTATCTCAAGAAAACTTAGCTCGTACCCGTTTTCCGTTAGGTTCTTTTGCAAAGTCGGAAATCAGACAGATGGCTTTAGATATGGGCCAACAAGAATTAGCAAACAAAAGCGAGAGCTACGAAATCTGTTTTGTTCCAGAAAATGACTATAGAGCATTTTTAAAGCACCGCGTTCCTAATTTAGAAGCTGAAGTTGACGGTGGCGATTTCGTTTTAACCGATGGAACCAAAGTAGGTAAGCATAAAGGTTATCCTTTTTACACAATTGGCCAGCGCAGAGGCTTGGGTGTAGCTTTTGGTCACCCGATGTTTGTTACCCAAATTATGCCCGAAAGCAATACCGTGGTTTTAGGGACCGAGGGTGAATTGCAAAGAACCGAGGCTATGGTTAAAAACGTGAATCTGATTAAATACGCTTCAATTCCTGAACCTTTAGAAGCCATCACCAAAATAAGATACAAAGACGCTGGGGCTACAAGTCATATCCAACAGATTGGAAATAACATGAAAGTTGACTTCCACCATGCTGTTTCTGGGATTGCTCCTGGGCAGTCTGCCGTATTTTACGAAGGGAATGATTTATTGGGTGGCGGATTTTTAATGTAATTCTTCTTTTTTGAACTCCATAATGCTAAATTAGCTTGATGTTAAAGCGAGTTTTATTTTTGATTGCTTTTAGTAGTTTAATTTGGACTTCGTGTACCAAAGAAAATAACGCTCCAGCTATTGACCTACAACCAGAATTTTATCCACTCAACGTAGGTGCTGTTTATATTTACGATGTTGACTCAACAGCTTATAGCAACTTTACCGGCGGAAAAGTGCAGTATCAATTTCAGTTGAAAGATAGCGTTGCCGATACTTTTACCGATTTAACCGGTCAGGTTAATTACCGCATTGAGCGCTACAAAAGAAATACAGTAAACGACGCGTGGAAAATACAACAGGTTTACAGCAGAAATAAATCTATCCGAGCGGCGGAAGAATTCATCAATAACCAACGTTTTATCCGTTTGGTTTTTCCTCCCTTGCGTGGTTCTGAGTGGAATGGGAACTCAAAAAACACCTTAGATAAGCAGGAATATACTATTGAGGACGACATTTCACCTTTAACCGTAAACACACTCAACTTTGACAGTACCGTAACCGTTAAAGAAATTGACGAGTTTAACCTCATCAAAGAAGACTTGGTAAAATCGACATATGCCAAAAACGTTGGCTTAGTACAAAAAACCGTTACAGATATTGAGAAGAATATCAGCACCGGCGTAATTACAAATGGCAGAATTTATAGCTATAAGCTTAGTGCTTATAAGCAACCTTAACACTCCGCTAGCTCATTTAAAAAGCGTGGCAAAGCAATAACACACCAATGGCTAACAAGCCAATGTGAACATATCTCAAAAAAGCTCCTTCCTTAATGTGGCTGTGCAAATAATTCCCGAAATAAATTGCCAGTAAAACTATGGGCAAACTCATTAAAAAGTAACGGAAAACCTCCACATCTAAAATTCCGTAAAACCAGTAACCAAAAAGACCAACGATTCCGAGTGGAAGAAAATAAGCTTGTAAAGTTGCCCTAAAATATGCAGGAGTCCAACTGCGCATATCACCGTAAATCACAATTGGTGGCCCATTTAATCCATAAGCTCCACCAAAAATACCAGAGAAAAACCCACAGATAAAAAGCCAAAACATGTTATCTGATTTCAACTTAAAGACACTGGTGGAAACTAAAGAATAAACCGAATAGCCAATTATCAGACCTCCCAACCCCACTTTCACGATGCTTTCGTCCATATAAATCAAGGTAAACAGACCAATAGGCACACCTAATATTGCGAAAACAACGAGCCATTTGGCACTTTTAAACTGCACTTTTTTTCTATCTCGCGAAAGCAAAACCATCGCAATAAAAACGGATAACAAAACACACAGGGGAACCGCAGTTTCAATGGGCATGAAAAATAAAAGCAAAGGAACAGCTACCAAAGATTCGCCAAAACCAAAAGTAGAACGTACAAGTGTAGCAATGAAAACAATAAGGAGAATGTAGATGGTAGTTGGATGCATTGTTAAAATTAATGTTCTTTATTAGTTGACTTATTTTGTATAAAACACGGTTTATTAAAGAGGAATAACTACAAATGTAAATTATAATTTACTAAGCGTTAGAAAGCCAGCATTGCCTTACAAATAACAATAGCACAACGAGAATATATGGCCCACACAAATCAGGTGACAATCAAGTCATTAGTAGTCACAAACGTTTTTTGAGGTAAATCTACTTCTCATTATTCTCGTTGATTCAAATACCACATCCACCACTGAAGCCGTTTTATTTCTTTCTATTTAACATAAATCATTATCTTTATTGCCGTGTTTGGTTGTCTAACTCTATGAAAAAAATTAACATTTTCTTCTTCTTGGTATTTTTAATCCTATCTAGCTCTTGTAGCTCTTATAAGGATATTCCATATTACCAAGACCTTAATCACGACAGTCCTAGTCAAGAACAGATTACCAACTACTCGCCACTTACGATACAGCCTGCAGATATTTTAGGAATTAATGTAAATAGTAGAAACCCGGAATCATCTTCGGTGTTTAACTATAACTTAAATAAGGTCAACGGCAATAATTTCGATAATTCGCCAGATAATCCTGTTACTGGTTATTTGGTAGATAAAAACGGAGAAATAGAGTTACCGTTAATTGGCGTTTTAAAAGTTGCTGGACTTACTACAGCCCAATTAAAAGAGAAAATGCGCCCTCTCCTGCTTACTTATTATAAAGATGCAACGGTGAGCGTCAGAATAATCAACTTTAAAGTCACTGTTTATGGCGATGTACAAAAGCCTGACGTATATACCCTTCGGAACGAAAAAACAACGATTACCCAAGCGCTTGCCTTAGCAGGTGATCTTAACATCACTGCCAAGCGAAAAAACGTAATCCTTGTCAGAGAAGTTGAAGGCGTAAGAAATTACATACCTATTGATTTGACATCCAAAAAAACATTTCAATCTCCGTATTATTACCTGAGAAATAACGATGAGATTTACGTACAACCAAGCCGAACCAAATATGCTCCTGGCGATATTGGCTTCCGTACGCTAACGCTTGTACTATCTGGCTTATCCATAATTGCCATCACCTTATCCACTGTTATCCGATAATCTGGTTTTATGGCTAAACAACGACCGCAGATTACTACACTTATTATTCCGGAAGAAAGTAAAAAGTCTTTCAATATTAGGGGTATTGTAGCTAAATATCTTTATCACTGGCCACTTTTTGCGATAACATTATTTGTTTTGTTAGCAGTAGCAATTTTCTACCTGCAATTTGCGAAGCCTTCTTATGAAATTACAGCGACTTTAATCATTAAAGAAAATAAAAAATCACCCGATCAACAATCAGCACTTAGCCAAATTGACCTTGTAAGCGCCTCAAAGCAGATTGAAAATGAGATGGAGATTATTAAGTCTAATCGCTTAATTAGTCAAGTAATCAAAGAGTTAAATCTGGGAATAGCCTACCATAAAAAAGAAGGTTTAATACTAACGGACCTGTACAGAATATCTCCGGTTAAATTGATTCAGTTCAATCCGATATTACCTGCACAGGGTAAAAAGCTGAATACCGAAAAAAAGAAGGTAGTTTATATTGTTATAAAAGACGATAAAAGTTTTTACCTAAAAACTAAAGACAACAAATTAAAAGAATGTTCTTTTAACACCTATTTAAGTAATACTTGGGGCACTTGGAGGTTAGAACCAACACTTTTATTATCAGAATACAAAGGCAAAACCATACAGATAACATTTTTAGACAACGAAAAACTGGCCTTAGAATATCAGAAAGCAATTGACGTTTCTTTAACCAACAAACTATCTACTTCTATTTCCTTAACCTTAGATGACGAGATTGCCCAGCGAGGTAAAGATATTTTGAATACACTTATTTCCAGCTATAAATGGTACGGTGTACAAGAAAATGAGCTTAACGCGAAAGCAACACTTGCCTTTTTAGATAACCGCTTAGACTCCTTAACTGCCGAACTGAATCTTGTAGAACGGGATATTGAAGGTTTTAAAAGTAGTCGTGGACTTACCGATATCAGCACAGAATCTCGGATAAGCTTGGAAAACTTACAGGAGAATGATAAGCGTTTGAACGAGGTAAATGTACAACTGAGTATTATCAATGGAATTGAAAACTATGTAAATTCTCCGCAATCAAGACAGGCTCCTGCGCCATTACAAATCAACGATCCGGCGTTAAACTACTTGGTTGAAAATTTGTCAAGATTGCAGTTACAACGAGATAAGTTATTGGCAATCTCTCCAGAAACCAACCCTGATTTTGACCCTCTTGACAGACAGATTGCCACTACGCGAGCTTCCATCAAAGAAAGTGTAAATAATATCAAGTCGTCGTTACTAAATGCTCGAGCTAAGCTAGAGTCCTTTAACACCGTTTTAGAGTCTTCTATTAAAAAAATTCCAACACAGGAACGCCTACTGGTAAGTATTAAAAGACAACAAGCTGTAAAAGAAGGACTTTACACTTACCTGCTACAGAAAAGAGAAGAAATTTCGGCGAACTATGCTACGCTTGTTTCTACGGTAAGAGTAGTAGATCAGGCATATGCTAGTAAAACAAAGGCATCTAAAAAAATGCTTGCTTTAGTGTTAGCCTTATTTTTAGGACTTGCCTTACCTACTGGGCTTATTTATTTAAGGAATAATCTTAACGATAGTATTATCGAGGCAAACGAAATAACAACTGAACTTGACATTCCAGTGATTGGAGAGGTTGCGCTTCAAAAATCTAAAGATTTAGTTTCGTTTAAAACATTTGATACAAATATCATTACCGAACAACTGAGAACGTTGCGCACCAACCTCTATTATCTTTATGGCGATAAGGCAAAGGGCAGGGTTACTTTGATCACTTCAAGTGTGGCCGAGGAGGGCAAAACATTCATTAGTAGTAATTTAGGGATAACGCTAGCGCAAATTGCGAGAAAGACAGTGATCCTAGAAATGAATTTGAGGCAACCAAAACTTGCGGATATTTTTAATTTACAAAATAACGATCCGGGTATTACCGATTTTTTAAACGATGAAGCAAGCTTAGCAGAAATTGTTCAACAAACTAAGGTCAATCCAAACCTTTATATTATTGGTAGTGGCACTAGTGTAACTAACCCATCTGAATTATTGGAAAAAGAGCTGTTGAAAAATCTGATTGTTTCTTTACAGGATACTTTTGATGATATCATTATTAATAGCGCTCCGGTTCATTTGTTTCCAGATGCGATGATTCTTTCCCGCTTAGCGGACGTTACCTTATATGTTATAAAACAAGGCTACACCAGCAAGGTTGAATTGGAGTTTTTAAAAGAAATAGATAGTAAAAAGCACCTTCCGAACATCCAAATTGTATTTAATGGTGTGCAAAGAGACAAATACGGATATGGTTATAATTACGGCAACAGCTATTACAATAAAACAGAGAAGAGAACCATTTTTACTGACTTCTGGAAAAGATTCTGAGTAGTGTAACGGTTAATTTTTTCGATTATGATATGCTCGACTAAATTTCACCAAGGGATATTATAGGTTAATTTCCTAGCGGTAGATACCCATCAACATTTTAAATCTTATTGTTTTTTCAATGCTATTGCCAGGAACCCATTACATCTAAATTTTATTTGATTCATGAACATCGCGAAAAGGTAATAAGTAATGATACTGAAAAACCAAAACGTCTATTATAGAACTTTGTTTTCAAGACAACCGTAAAAGCTAATTAATATAAAAGAAGAACCTTGAGTACAAAGAAGAAAGCATTAACTAACATGGGGGCACTAGTTATTGTGCAACTATTGAATTATGTATTACCTATTGTAACTATCCCTATAATAGTTAGGATTATAGGTCCTTCTAACTTTGGTTCAATAAATTACATCAGCTCTATTGTAGCCTATTTTGTTTTGTTTATAGGTTACAGTTTTGAATTATCTGCTTCAAGGTCTATCGCCATGAACCAAGGTGATCAGGCAAAATTGAATCGTATTTTCAGCAAGGTTTTGTTCACTAAGATACTGTTGTTTATTATCTCAACTGTCATCTTCGCGGGTTTGATATTTTATTCGCAAAATCTGAGAAACGACCTTCTTTTATCTATCTACACCTATTTAATATGTGTTGCGTCCATTTTTGATTGCAACTATTTATATACCGCAAAACAAGATTTAAAACAGGTTGCATTATTCAACCTAATTGCAAAAGTGGTTTTAAACGTATCATTTCTTTACTTTATCAGACAACAGGGTGACTACATTTTACAACCACTTTTAATCAGCATTTCTCAGATCGTTGTTGCTGTTGGTTCTTTCTATTGGGCCATTAGGCTTTACACGCTAAAAATCATTTATCCGGGCTTAAAAGCAATTTATCGTATGCTTTGGGAAGACAAAACACTATTCTTCCATTCATTTGCACACACTGTTTATACCACCATCAACATTATATTTCTAGGTTATTTTAGCACTTTAGCCGAGGTGGGTTTTTACACCGCCGGGTGGAAACTTATTATTTTGATTCAGGCACTTTTAATTTCGCCGCTGGGCGTAGTTCTTTTTCCGATTATAGGGCAAGCATTTGGCACCAGCAAAACAGACGGTATTGCTATTATCCAAAAAATGGTTCCGATTATTATCTTTTCTACCCTAGCGATCGCTTTTGGTATCTTAATGTTTGGAGGTTTAACGGTCAGAATATTTTATGGAGACAAGTTCTTAGAGAGTATTCTAATTTTTAAAATTTTAGCTTTCATGCCTATGATGTTAGCACTAAACATGCTTTTTGGCATCCAAACCATGGTGAATTTAAAAATGGATAAAAAATTCTTTCTCATTACTTTATCAGCAGCTTTAATTAATGTAGTTTTAAATTTAGGACTGATAAAGTATTTAGGATCTCCGGGCGCTGCAATTTCGTGGTTTTTAACAGAAACCTATTGTGCAGTAGCCATGTACATTATTTTAGTTAAAAGCAATATTCATTTATTTAGATCAGAATATTTCACGTATGATATACTTAGGATCAACGTATTAACAGTAAAAGATAAGATTAAAGATAAACTCACAAAAAAACAAAAATAGCAAAAAGCATAAATAATTAAATGAAACGTACTACGCTCTTTGGTATCTCATTCATCATTTTTGTACTTGGAGACAATGTATTAGAGATGGTTGGTTGGCGCCACCGCGATTTCACTTCGTTATTTATCTATAGGGTTTATCCTCTTTTTTACATCGTTTTAGGTCTAATCGCTTATTATTTCATGATCGGTAAAATCACTGTAGCCGACCTCCTATTCAGGATGAAAAACGAGCTTGCTTATTTATCTATTTGTTTCGGAATTGTGATATATGGGCAAATCACAAAGAATTCAAATCCGATGTCGTGGTTTTTAGATTCGTTGGTAATTCCCTGTATTATTTTGATTTTTTTAAGGATTACCGACAAAAAAATATTATTCGATTTCAGAAAATGGATTTATATCTTTTTCTTTCTGAACGCTGGAATAGCAGTAATTGAGAAGGTTTTTAGTAGGTTATTATTTCTAAAAGACTCGCCTTGGTTTTTTGATTATTTTAGGTCAACTGCATTATTTGGTCATCCGCTAAATAACGCATTGATCATGTCTGTTTTAACCATTATACTTTTCCTGGCAACAAAAGAAACCTATTTAAAAATGGGCGTATTACTTGCCGGTATGCTTTCTATATTCTGTTTTGGGGCCAGAGGAGCATTATTAGGCGTTTTTGGTGCTATTTTGTTAAACATCATTTTAAATGGGCTGGGCTTTACCAAAGAACCAAGTAGAAATATAAAAAGTGGTTTAATGTACCTTGCCTCTTTTGCGTTAATATTAATCGTTGTGATTAGCTTTACCAACTTGGGCGACCGTATTGCCGGACTTGCCCACGTTGATGAAAGTGCCGAGGCTAGAGTGGGTTCATTTGATATCCTACAACAAGTGGATTTAAAAGATTTAATGTGGACGGGCGTTAGTTTAGATAAGATTGACATGCTTCAATATTTATCTGGTGTAGAAATTATTGAAAATTTTTATATCGAATGGTTGTTAAATTTCGGATTGGTGGTTACCGTAGTTCTTATCATTAGCCTGATTATGTTTTTATACAATATGATGCACAATATTGGCGCAGATATAAAATTTCCTATTCTTTTTACACTTATTGCCGTTTCTTCGTCAAACAATTCTTTGGCTACTAGCACATACGTAATTACCATACTGGTTATGGCTTATTATATATTTTTGGATTTTAGGGTTTTGGTACTTCACAAAGTACCCACAGATGATTTAGTTATATGAAAGTTTGCCACATCAGTTTTTCTTTTTTAATAGGCGGTATCGAAAACATGTTGGTTGATATTTTGGAGGAACAATCCCAACATATTGAGACCACACTCATCGTAATCAACAAAAACTACGATGAAAAGATTTTAAACAGGATTTCAAACCGTGTTAAAATAATATTGATAGATCGCCCAGAAGGAAGTAAAAATCCGTATTACCTAGCAAAACTTTGGCTTACCCTCTTTCGCATTAACCCTGCAGTAATCCATTGTCATACACCCAATATTATCGATATTCTCTCGCCATTTAAATCAAAATGTATTTATACGTCGCACACTACTGGTGTACCCGTTGAAAACCTCCATAAATACAAAAGGCTATTTTCTATTTCCATAGCAGTTCAGGACGATTTGATGGTTAGAGGCGGGTTAACATCTGAGATGATCTATAACGGAATAGATTTCAGCCTCTTTAAAACAAAGAAAAATTACACAACACAGCCTGATGAACAATTTAAGCTCGTTCAAGTCAGCCGGTTATTACATGAGCAAAAAGGACAGGATATTTCGCTAGAAGCGATATCAGTGCTGGTGAATAATCTCGGAGTAAAAAACGTTCATTTGGACATCATCGGCGATGGCCCTTCTGAAGAATACCTTAAAAACCTCTGTGAAAACTTAAAACTACAGCCTTATGTTTCCTTTTTAGGGCCTAAAGACCGTTCATGGATTTATGAGCATTTGGTTAATTATCACGCATTGGTACAGCCTTCGAGATTTGAAGGTTTTGGTATCACAGTAATTGAAGCGGTTGCCACGGGGATACCAGTAATTTCCTCAAATATCGAAGGCCCCTTAGAAGTGCTAGAAAACGTTAATTCAGCATATATTTTTGATATAAATAGTGTAAATGAATTTGCTTCACAGATTAAACAGGTAATTACTGATTACCAGCATCATGAAATGGAAGACAGATGTTTACAGGGTTTAAAAGTTACCAGAGATAAGTTTAAGGTAACAGATACCGCAAACAACTACCTAAAAGCCTATAAGCAACTTATTCAATGAAAAGCAAAGTAAGAAATTCACTAGCATGGCTCCTTAGTTTAAGTTTTATTTTATTTGGCCTTGTACGAAGATCAAAAAAGAAAGCACTGAATGGGGAATATATTTTGTCCATCTACTTCCATAACCCTAGCAAAAAGCTTTTTGAATTTTGCGTCAAATGGTTGTTAAATAACAATTTCCATTTTTTAACGCAAGATGATGTGCTAGCGATTTCGAATAATCAGAAAGCATTCCCAAAAGGCGGAGTTGTAATAACGGTGGACGATGGATGGGAAACCAATGAAGAAAATATAGTTGCTATCGCAAACAAATATAAAATCCCCGTAACTATTTTCATTTCTACAGAACCCATCGAAAACGGCAATTATTGGTGGCCTTCTGTCGATTTCGCGGAGCAGAACAAAATCGCGGAATTCACAGTTCGAGGTCTTAAAAAAGTACCCAATAAGGAACGTGAACTGGCTTTAGCGCAAATCAAAAAAACGGTTTCCTTACCTAGGGAAGCTATGACTGTGCAACAGATCAAATCAATCGCCAAATCGGAACACGTAATTATCGGCGGGCATACAGTTACGCATCCAATACTCACAAATTGCGATGATGAACAATCTTTTAAGGAACTGGAAGATTCAAAAGTTATGATAGAAGACTGGATTGGGCAAGATATAAACAGCTTTGCTTACCCTAACGGAGATTACAGTTCAAGAGAGATAACCTATTTAAAACAATTAGATTATAAAATTGCGTACACAACAAAGCCATTGCCATTAACCAAAACTGCGCTCTCACATATCTATGAGGTTCCTAGGTTTGGTGTGTTTGAAAACGTATCTAACTTGGAGGCAATTTGTAGAATGGTTGGGGTCTGGCAAAGGTTTTTTAAATCTTAAGAAGCGTAAGAATTACATTTTATTTGATAATTGTTCTGCAAGCTGTTAAATCTACGGATGCAGGATAAAAAACATTACCCGATACCGAAAGGCCTGTCAAATTAAGTACATCTACTTTTTTTGCAGTTGATTTAACCTCAAGCCCAACATCGCCGAATTTTGCGTTCCCAATAATTTTAGTCCCTGAGAGATCTAAAACATCAAGTGTTAAATTAGAAGGATCAACGCTGATGACTGCATTGTATCCTGATACTGTACCAACATTAGAAATCGTGTTCTCCGTAATTTTTAAAGTATTTAAAGTAGTGCCCGGAGTATTCGCATACAAAGAGATTGCTTTGTTTGAGAAGTTTTTCATTTGATTTCCAATAACTGATGATGATGTACAAGAAGCCAGTTGCATAGTTACAGCTCCAAAAGAATTTTCCAGTTGGTTGTTCTGAATTATAAAATTGGTAGCCTCGTACATTTTAACGGCAAACCCATCAATTGATCCGGTAGCACTTCTTCTAACTAAGTTTTTGGTAACCGTAATTTTATCTGAAAATTCAACAGCTAAACCGTCGTACTGATTTTTTGGAGCCACTAAATTTTCGCAGTTATTTTCAGTGATGATAGCGTTGTTTACCTTACTTAAAAAGATAAATCGGTTGGTGTTTTTAATCGTATTTCCAGAAATCAAAATATTATCGGCATTAATTGCTGTGTTTGACCAAACGCAGATTCCGTCTTCCTGCCCATTTTTTAAACCTCCAGTTATTGTATTGCCAATAACTTCCACATTATGCGCATTCCAAAGTTGGATGAGTGAGCTACCGTCGTTTCTTCCGTTATAAATCTGGTCGATGGTATTGTTTATGATTTTGGCATTGGTAACAAAATCATAAAGAGGTTCCATGCCAGGATTCTCTCCCGCTATTAAATTCTGAAACTTGATACCGTCTTTACCGCAGTTTTTCACAGTGTTACCACTCCAAGTCACATAATTGCTTCCCTCAGTTTTAGTTCCTGTATCCGAAATATTTTCTATATGATTGTTTGTAAAAGTTAAATGGTCTCCGCCAATTCCCAGTATTCCAATACCCCCCTTTTTATTATCAAAACCTTGATTACCAATACCCGTCACCGTTGAACCGCTAACACTTGCATTGGAACAATTTTCGAAAACTACTCCATGGAACATTCCGTTAACAGAGCTACAATTCAGAAGCTGAATATCACGCGAATTTGATATGTTGAATGATATTGAAGGAGCATTGATGATATCGCAATTGATCAACTGAATATTCGAAGAGTTTAAAATCTCTACCCCCATGATGTAGTTGGTCCAATTTTTTCCAGCATTGGTCAGATTAGCCCTGTTACCATCAACTGTAATACCTTCAATAACGATATTAGAAAGATTTTTCAGAATAAACCCTGCACTTAAATCCCTTTTCCCAGAAGGAAATGACGAAACCATCTGTAAAACAGCCCCGTCACTTTTTATGTTTAAAGTGCCATTGGTTTTTGTAATAGGTTTAGAAATATAATAAAGCCCTTTCGGAATTAAGATCTCTTTCTCCTCGGTTACTTCATTTTGTAAAATTGCAGTAATATCAGTCCCCGCTTGATATGGTGTGGGACCAGTTATAACGAAGGGCTGACTCGTTGTTCCGATAGTCATGCTTTTTGCGGCAATCGGCAACTCTTCTTTGGCACAACCAAAAAACATTGTAGAAACAGACAACAAAAGCATCGAGAACATCATTATTCGCTTTTTTTCCGTAAAACTACAATTTAACATGGTACAAGTATTAAATTCTTACAACCTAAAATGATTTCCGATCAAAAGAATTTGGTTCAACAAATATTTTGCGTGATTCGCTGATTGTTTTTACGTAGAAAATTGGGGTAAGGTTACCATAAATTTCCACACTAAATATTTAACAGTAATGCCAAAAGATTCATCGCTCCATTAAACCTTTAGACGTAATTGGCTTTAAAGGAGCTTGGCTAAGCCAAATTTGCGTTTTGATACAGAGCCCCCGTTTACTTTAATAAATATTAATAAAAAGAAACATTAGTAACGCCGTAGCGTAAAACCTTATTTATAAAACGAGACACCGCTTCAAACGATTAACGAGCAACCCGAGATTTCATATTGAGAAAAAATATTATCTTCGGACGAGCTTGCAAAACGAAGCGAAGCCACGGAAAATATAAATCTAACAATTAAGAAATTGAAGGCTTAAATGCTAACAGGAGTCGTAATATGATTGTTATTTAAATAAAGTTAATGATTGCAAAAAAACTAACAGTTTTATATATCACCAATATGTTTCCTTATCCAAAATCTATCAATTTTGGGATTTTTGTAAAGGAGCAAATAGATTGTTTAGTAGAAAACTTTGGAATAACAGCTAAAACCTATTTCATCAACGCACAAGAAGAAGGAAACTTAGTTTATTTAAAATCTATTTTTAAGGTTTTCCGAATTTTAAAAAAAGACAAAGAAATTGACATCATCCATATTCATTATGGCTTATCAGCATTGTTTCTATTGTTTTTCAGACCGAAAAAAAAAATATTCGTTACATTTCATGGCTCAGATATTTTAAAAAAACAGGGCCGTTACATACAGGTTATCATCTCAAAATATATCGCAAAAAAAGCCGATAAAGTATTTATTCTGAATGCGGAGATGGAAGAAATTATGAAGGAACTGAATGTGCCTTACGAAGTTTTACCCTGTGGCGTAGATGCAGATTTTTTCACCGTTGATGACACCCTTAAAGAAAAAGAAAACAGCTCACGTTTAATTCTATTTACCGGCGACCCAGAACGGACAGTGAAGAACTACCCCCTTTTTAAGGAAGTTACAGAGCTTGTAAAAACAAAAAGTGCTTTTAATATCAGTTTGGCAAGTATTCACAACATGACAAGGACACAAGTTCGGGACGTTTTAAACCAAGCAGATTGTTTGCTTATGACTTCGATAAGCGAAGGTTCGCCACAAGTAATTAAAGAAGCATTAGCTTGTAACTTACCCATAGTTTCGGTACCAGTTGGTGATGTGGATATGGTAATAAAAGATATACCAAACTGTTTTATGTCCAACAGTTACGATGCAAATGAACTCGCTCTTTTAACCATCAAAGCAATAGAAAACAACAACGCCCCAATCAGAGCAGCGTTTTTGAAAAAAGGGAATTATGAGAACAAATCGGTTTGTAAAAGAATATTTGAGAATTATTTAACAACATAAAATTTATTGATTTGAATACGCAAAGTTTCGCTCGCTTGCAGAAGAGGCTACCAGAAAATGGTTGCCAAAGCAAGCTGAGTCATCAATTACCGCTTCAAATATGTAAGTTTACCAATCCAATTTTAATGAAAATATGTGTGGAATAGCAGGCTCAATCAACGTACCTCTTAATTTAGAAGTACTTAATTATATCAAACATCGTGGTCCAGATTCGCAGGGCTTGATTGAAAAACAAGTTGGAGATAACAAAGTATATTTAGGACATACAAGGCTATCCATTCTTGACCTTACCGAGGCAGGTAGCCAACCCATGTTAACTGATTGCGGAAACTACGCCATTGTGTTTAATGGCGAGATCTACAACCACCTGGAACTCAGGAAAAAGCTAACTAACATCTCTTTTAGAGGCCATTCCGACACAGAAACCATATTATATTATATTCGAGAGTTCGGGATAAAAAGCGTGAACGATTTTAATGGGATCTTTGCATTTGCTTTCCTCGACATAAAAAAAGAGAAATTGTTTTTGGTAAGAGATCACTTTGGTGTGAAACCTGTTTACTACAATATCACTGGAAATCGTTTAGTTTTTTCATCGGAATTAAAGGTTTTATTAAAATCTGGCGTTGAAAAACAAATCGATTTATCATCGTTAGATTCAATTTTGACATTGAGGTACAACCCCTCTCCAACTACTATATTTAAGAATATTTTTAAATTAAGCGCCGCATCTTATATTGAATATGATCTTAAATCTCATCAGCATAAAATTGAAAACTACAAAAAAGAAACATACGCAGTAAACAGCACTATTACACTTAACGAAGCTGTAGAAGAGTATTCGAAATTGTTTGAAAACGCTGTTAAAAGACAACTTTTGGCTGATGTACCAGTCGGTTTGTTTTTGAGTGGCGGTTTGGATTCAGCTTTTATAGGCAAGGTGATGAGCCAAAACCTCAATTACCCAATTAAAACATTTACCGTAGGTTTTACCGGAAAAGGAAATTTTAATGAGCTAGAAGATGCACAAACTACGGCAACGCTGTTAGGTTCGGATCACACTTCCGACTTTTTAAGTCAGGACCAATACCTTGATTATTTCAGACAATCGTTTTACCATACCGAAGAGCCCATTGCCGAGCCAACCATTCCTGCACTTTACCATCTTTCAAAAATGGCCTCAAAATCCGTAAAGGTAGTTTTAAGCGGACAGGGAGCCGACGAACCAATGGCTGGTTACAAGCGTTATTATGGCGAGGCTTTGATGTCTAAATATGCAGGTATTTTAAACCTGATGCCCTATAAAATTCTTAAACAGTTTTTTAAAGCAAACGAGACATTTCAACGTGGAGTTTACTCTGCACAGTTTAAAAACGAGGAAGATCGCTTTATGGCGATTTACACTTTGTTTTCGGATGATTTGAAATCGAAAATTTATAAAAACGACCTACTTTCTACTATAGCAATCAAAAAAGATAAGTTTTTCAGTAAGTTTTACGAAGAAGTACGTGGAAAATCAGACTCGCTAAACAGACTATTGTACATTGATACACGTACCATGTTACCAGATAATCTACTGTTGTTCAACGATAAAACAACAATGGCGCACTCCATTGAAAATAGGGTACCCTTTTTAGATAAAGATTTGGTCGCTTTTGTTGAAACCTTACCTTCCAACTTTAAGCTGAACGGAAAAATTCACAAATACGTAGAACGAAAAGCAGCAGAAAGCTTTTTGCCAAGCGAGGTGATGAACAGAAAGAAACGAGCTTTTGAAACTCCGGTTGGCGAATGGTTCAAAACTAGTTTATATGATGAATTGATTTCTTTAGTGAGTCAGAGCAACAGTCTTTCGGATCAATACTTTAACAAACCTGCATTACTGGAAATGATCAATATGCACAAGCAGGGTAAAAGAGATTATAGAAAGCAGATCTATACCATTTATTCGCTAGAGCTGTGGTATCAGAATTTTTATTTAAAATTTTAGGAGGAAAAATCATTCAATCAAAGGATGGAAAAAGATAAACGGAAAAAGATTATTCTAATTTGTTCGGACGGTGGCCATTTAGCTCAAACCTTGCACTTGAAAAAAATGTTTTTAAAGTACAATTACTTATTGGTTACAGAAAAAACACCCGCAACAGCATCTTTAGAAGAAACCTACAACACATTTTTTCTTGCCGCCAGATCTAAGGGACAAGGACGCGGAATCTCTTTTTATTTGGTAGCGCTTTACAATGCATTTTTGTCACTAAAAATACTGTTAACGCATTACCCAAAAGTCATTATTTCTACTGGAAGTCATACAGCTATTCCAATGTGCTTTTTAGGAAAACTACTGGGTATCAAAGTAGTTTTTATTTTATCTTATGCAAGGGTGAAATCTCGGGCTAAATCAGCTGATTTAATGTATAAAATTGCCGATAAATTTATCATACAGTGGCCTGATGAAGCACTCAATTATAAAAAAGGCATTTATTTGGGAGGGATATATTAATGATTCTTGTTTTATTAGGAACCTTTGTTACAGAGTTTAAAAGACCGCTGTTAGAAATTGACAGGCTTTGCAGAGAAGGTATAATTACCGAAGAAGTAATAGTACAAAGTGGACATACGGTTATTGATACAAAGCATTTGATCATGAAACCGTTTATTTCCCCAAAAGAGCTTGACGAACTGCATCAGAATGCTAGAATTATTATCACCCATGCGGGCACTGGTTCTTTGATTAAAGCTGTGGGTTTCCATAAAAAGATTATTGGCGTAGCCCGTTTAATAAAACATGGCGAACACGTTGACGACCATCAGCTCGAGATTTTAGATAAGTTTGTAGAGTTAGGTTATGTTATGCCTTGGCATGAGCAAGATAAACTTGAAAGTGTTTTAAATAAGATTGACGATTTTAAACCAGTTCCATTTGTTTCTAACAAGCCTGTGATCATGAACTATTTGAGTGATTATATCGATAGCTTGTAAATTAGGAATAGTTAACTACGTGGTTGAGTTTTTGCCAGAAAATGTTTAGAGTTTAATAAAACGGAGCTTTGAATTCATTTTTTAATACAACCTAAAATAAACAATAAAATTGAATTAACTTCGAGCTTCGGCAAAATTAGTTGATCATACCGAAACGTGATATGAATAGTAGATTTGATAATCTTTTTAGAATATTTTTTGCATTTACCGACTTAGGTTTTTTGTGTGTGTTGCATTTAGTATTGCTTTTAAACTTTAGTTTTCAAACCAATTCAGCAAACATAAGCCATGTAGAGTTTTTTATCATGAACAACATTTTCTGGTTGTTTAGCTCATACTTAACAGAAGTTTACATCAATGATAAGATGCTAAATTTCAAAAAATTTGCAAAAAGAACCAGTAGAGCATTCATTTTATATGTGGTTTTATTAGCTGTTTACCTGTATTTTTCTCGCTTTCATTTTAACAGAAACTATCTAATTATTAGTTTTGCCTCCTTTGCAGGATTCTTGGTAATCAGCCGATTGGTGTTTCTACAGCTTTCCAAACGTATTGCTCGCAAACAGTTAGCCTTTAATAAAATTATCGTTTTGGGGAATAATATTTTTGCTAAAAGCTTGGTTATTAAGCTTAGGGAAGCTAACAAAACTTTAACCGTTTTAGGTTGTTTTTCCGAAAAAACCACACCAGAAAACGATGACCAGTTCCCGTATTTAGGAACCCTCGATGATTGCATGAAATATGCCTTAAACAATCAAGTTACAGAAATTTACTGTACCCTTTCGCCAGAAGTTTATCCAGAAATCTATGAAATTGCGCAATCTGCAGAAAATCTTTGTATGCGATTTAGGTTTGTGCCAGACCTTCATTATTTTGTAGACCGTGATGTACATTTTGATTACTTAAACGGCATACCGGTATTATCCCTACGTTCAGAGCCTTTAGAAGATTTTGGCGTAAAAGTAAAAAAACGACTGTTCGACATTGTTTTTAGTCTTTTGGTAACCATATTCTTATTAAGCTGGTTAGTTCCCATCATTGCAATTCTCATCAAGTTAGATTCAAAAGGTCCTGTTTTCTTTTTGCAAGAACGATCCGGACTAAACAATAAACCTTTTAAATGTATAAAATTTAGAAGCTTAAAAATTAATGACGAAGCAAACAGCAAACAGGTTACACGCGGTGATAAAAGAATTACCAAGCTTGGCAAATTTTTAAGAAAATCCAGCATTGATGAACTTCCGCAGTTTTTTAATGTTATAAAGGGCGATATGTCTGTTGTAGGTCCACGTCCTCACATGTTAAAGCATACTGATGAATATTCGGCCATCATCATGAAATATATGATCCGCCATTATCAAAAACCCGGCGTTACTGGTTACGCACAAGTCAATGGCTTTAGAGGCGAGATTAAACATGAAGAACAACTGATCAAAAGAATCGAATACGATGTTTGGTACATCGAAAACTGGAGTCTTTGGTTAGATATCGATATTATATTTAAAACCGTTTTAGTAACCATAAAAGGCGACGATAATGCTTTTTAATTTGTAATTCTTAATCCATACTTTCTACTTATTACTTTCTACTTATTACTTATAACCTATTACCAAAATGCTATATCCACTAAAATTCAAAACTATATTTAAAGACAAAATATGGGGCGGAGAAAAAATTAAAACCTATTTAGGAAAAGATTTTGCTCCCCTACCCAACTGTGGCGAAACCTGGGAAATATCTGGTGTAAAATCTGATGTTTCTATCATCGCAAACGGCCCATTAACCGGTACTTCACTTGCACAACTTTTAGCTGATCAAAAAGGCGAACTCATCGGTAAAAAAAATTATGAAAGATTTGGGAATGAGTTTCCGTTATTGATCAAGTTTATTGATGCTAATGAAGATCTTTCTATTCAGGTCCACCCAAATGATGAACTAGCTGAAAAGCGCCATGGCTCTAAAGGAAAAACAGAGATGTGGTATGTTTTACAAGCAGATGAAGGTGCTACTTTAATTTCGGGATTTAACCAAAAACTTGATAAAGAAACTTATCTAAAAAAATTCAATGCTGGCGAATTAAGCGATATTTTAAATAAAGAAGAAGTTAAAGCTGGCGATGTATTCTTTTTACCTGCTGGTCGTGTTCATACCATTGGTAAAGGCTTATTGATTGCAGAAATTCAGCAAACCTCGGACATTACTTACAGAATTTACGATTTTGACCGTGTAGATGACCAGGGGAACAAAAGAGAGTTACATGTTGAAGAAGCATTAGACGCTATTGATTATACTTTTTACGACGAGTATAAAACAAAATACAACGACACCATCAACGAGCCGGTGGCATTAGTTGACTGTAAATATTTTACAACCAATATTTTAACCTACACAGAAGATACATTAAGGGACTACAGCGCCAATGACAGTTTTGTAATTCATGTTTGTGTGGAAGGTTCTTATATTTTAAAGTATGGAATTGAAGAATTACCTGTACAAATGGGCGATTGTGTTTTAATTCCGGCAACCACAGAAAAAGTTGTACTAAGTACAAACAAAAGCTTTAAAATATTAGAAAGTTATATTGGTTAACAACCCCTAAAAATTAAAAAGGCATGCTTTTGGATTACTTATTGTAATATCAGAAAATGCTTAACTATGTTGACCTAATTTTATTCCTTATTATAATCCTGAGTATATATCATGGTTACCGCCGTGGTTTTATTTTAGGTTTTTTAGAACTCTTTGCACTAGCTGTCAGTATCCTGACAGCTTTTTACTTTTACCAAACAACCGCTTCCTACTTATCGCAATATCTGCAATTAGAAGAACGTTGGGCTTTACCATTCTCCTTTCTAGTAACATTGGTATTATCACGTTTTATAATCGGTATTATCGTTTACTTTCTAATCAGAAAACTACCGCCACGCTTACATAAAAACAAATTGAATAAATACGCTGGTTTAATTCCTGGCTTTGTACGAGGTTTTTTTTATGCTTCCTTAATTGCCATGCTGTTTCTGTTCGTCAACCTTTGGGGTGGTTTAACAAAAACAACTAGGGAAAGCTATATTGCTAACAGTCTCACGCAAAACATTGAAATTATAGATGCCAAAATTGCATCTGATATAACCGAAAAGGTGAAACAAAGCATCAGCAAATTAACCATCGAACCCGAATCAGACGAAACAGTTTACTTACATTTTAACGTTGAAAACCCAACTATAAACGAGAAAATGGAAAACCATTTGTTGGTATTGGTAAATCAGGAAAGAAGGAAAGCCAATTTACCGCCTTTTGCTCGTGATACTGCCTTAAGAACTGTCGCTAGAGCGCATTCATTAGATATGTTTAAAAAAGGTTATTTCTCCCATATCAGTTTAGACAATACCACTCCGTTTGATAGAATTCAGGCACACGGCATAAACTATTTTACCGCGGGAGAGAACCTAGCTTTGGCACAAACAGTAGAAATTGCACACATGGGCTTAATGAACTCACCAGGGCATAAGGCAAACATCTTAAATCCAAAATTTGGCCGTATAGGCATTGGCATTATGGATGGTGGTATATATGGAATTATGGTGACCCAAAATTTCAGAAACTAACCCAAAACTTTCTTTTTATTACTACATTTAAAAGAATGAAGACAATCTTATCTATTGACGGTGGTGGCATAAAAGGAATTATCCCTGGGATGGTTTTGGTAGAGCTTGAAGAACGATTAAGGCAACGAACAGGAGACAACGACGCACACATTGCCAGTTATTTCGATTTTTTTGCAGGCACCAGTACCGGTGGCATCCTAACTTGTTTATTACTTTGTCCTTCAAAAGATGACCCCACAAAACCACGCTTTTCTGCAAGGGAGGCACTGGATCTCTATATTACAAACGGAACAAAAATATTCGAAAGTAAAGGCTTCAAAAAAGTTTTTGCAGATATAGGCTGGGTAACCGAAAGATACGATGCTGAATTTTTAGAAAAAATATTATTGGAATATTTTGAGGATGTAAAGCTGAGCGAGTTGATAAAACCTTGTATCATTACGGCTTACAATATTGAGTTAAGAAAAGCCCACATCTTTAGGCAAAAAACCGCAAAAAGCAGAGGTGTACACCGGGATTTTTACGTACGTGATGTTTGCCGAGCTACTTCTGCCGCTCCTACTTACTTTAGTGTTGCCGAGATAAAATCACTGGCAGGTGTAAGATATCCATTGCTCGACGGAGGAATATTCGCCACAAACCCTTCTTTAAGTGCCTTTGTTGAAATCAAACGAGAACCCGAACAAGAGTTTTTTCCAAATGACATCCATATCCTTTCTTTAGGTACTGGCGTTTCTAAGCAATCTTACGATAGTAATGAACTGCGGGACACCAAGGCACTTTTTGTGGTTCCAGCTTTGTTAGACATGATGATGGGCGCCGCTACAGAAACCAGTCACTTTTACATGAAGCAGATTTTTAGCTTTTTAGGAATTCCAGACAATTACATCCGTTTGGAACCGCAAAATCTGCAAAGTGTAGAAGAGCGTTTAGATGCTGCCGATGCAAGAAATATCCAAAAACTAATGGCCCTTGCAGATAGAATGATTAGTCAGCGTAACCAAGTTTTAGATGTGATAGTCGATAATCTGATTAAGCTTAAACGTAATAAAGAATTGGAAGAAGGTGGGAAGTAATCAATGAAATCCAATTAAATAACGAAAAGCGTCACAAGGAAAGTCTTGCACATAAAATTTGATATACTATCTGTGCAATTTTTTCTAGTTTTTCATTAAAAACAAAAAAACCTCAACCATTTTCATGATTGAGGTTTTCTAGCTTTCAGCATAATGCCTTCCGCTTTTGAGTTTAAAAAACTTATCCGTTAGATAATGCAGCAGCACCACTCACAATCTCAGAAAGCTCTGTAGTAATTGCAGCTTGACGGGCTTGGTTATAAGCTAATTTTAATTTTTTTAATAGATCCCCAGCGTTATCGGTTGCTTTGTCCATCGCTGTCATTCTTGCGCCATGCTCTGAAGCATGAGAATCTAAAACCGCTTTATATAATTGCAATTTGATGTTTTTAGGGATCAACTGTTCAACAATTTCTTTTTGAGAAGGTTCCAAAATATAATCTACTTGATTAGCAGATGTGTTTTCGGTTTGTGCAACTTTAGGTACAGGCAATAACTGCTCAGTAGTTAAAATCTGCATTGCTGCATTTTTAAACTGATTGTAAATCACCTCAACTTTATCGTATTTACCATCTACAAAACCTTGCATAATGGCTTCAGTAATTGTAGAGATATTCTCAAAATTTAAAGCGCCGTATACTTCATTATTGTTTCCGATAACGTTGTACTTACGTTTCTCATAATAATCATGTGCCTTTTTACCAATCGCAATAATGTTCAAATTTCCAGACTGGTGGAAAGTGTTATACTTATCGGCAATAAGGTTGTTGGCAGTTTTAATTACGTTGGTATTAAAAGCGCCGGCCAAACCACGGTTTGATGTCACTACAACAACCAAAACGTTTTTAACTTCACGCTCTTGAGTATAAACAGAAACTCCATCTTCTAAACTAGCAGAAAGATTAGCCAAAATTTCCTTAAGCTTATTAGCATAGGGACGCAATTGTATAATGGCGTTAGTTGCTCTTTTTAACTTAGCAGCCGAAACCATTTTCATTGCTTTGGTAATTTGCTGTGTAGAGCTTACCGATGCTATTCTGATTCTTACTTCTTTTAAATTTGCCATTTTATAGTATCGAGTATTTAGTATCAAGTATCAAGATGAATGCAGTCTTGATACTTGATACTTTTGTCTTGCTACCTAATTAATATTTCGCTGATAATTCTGCTGCTACTTTTTCTAACACACTTGTTAAGCTGTCGTCAAATTTACCTGCTTTTAAGGCAGCTAAAACTTCTGGGTGACGTTGCTCTAATTGTGTAGTGTATTCTAATTCGAATTCTCTGATTTTATTGACAGGTACACTTCTCATTAGGTTTTTAACACCTGCATAAATGATTGCTACTTGTTTTTCAACAGAAACTGGAGAAAACTGACCTTGCTTTAAAATTTCAACGTTTCTAGCACCTTTATCTAAAACCAATTTGGTTGAAGCATCTAAATCAGATCCGAATTTAGAGAAAGCCTCCAATTCACGGTATTGTGCCTGATCTAGTTTTAAAGTACCAGCAACTTTCTTCATTGATTTAATTTGAGCGTTACCACCTACACGAGATACGGAGATACCTACGTTAATAGCCGGACGAACACCTGCGTTAAACAAGTTAGATTCTAAGAAAATCTGACCATCAGTAATCGAGATTACGTTGGTTGGGATGTATGCAGAAACGTCACCAGCCTGAGTTTCAATAATTGGCAATGCAGTTAAAGAACCACCACCTTTTACAATACCTCTAATAGATTCTGGCAAATCGTTCATTAGTTGAGCGATAGAATCATTCTGGTTGATTTTTGCAGCTCTTTCTAATAAACGGCTGTGTAGGTAAAAAACATCACCTGGGTAAGCCTCACGTCCTGGAGGACGCTTTAATAATAAAGAAACCTCGCGGTAAGCAACTGCTTGTTTTGATAAATCATCATAAACGATTAAAGCTGGTCTTCCTGTATCACGGAAAAACTCGCCAATTGCAGCACCTGCGAAAGGAGCGTAAAATTGCATTGGAGCTGGATCTGCAGCAGAAGCGGCAACAACAACTGTGTAAGCCATTGCTCCATTTTCATCTAACGCCTTAACAACGTTAGCTACAGTACTTGCTTTTTGCCCAATGGCAACATATATACAGAATACAGGTTTTCCTGCATCGTAAAATTCTTTTTGGTTGATGATAGTATCAATACAAACTGCTGATTTACCAGTCTGGCGGTCACCAATAACCAACTCACGTTGTCCACGTCCAATTGGAATCATTGCATCAATAGCTTTGATACCAGTTTGTAATGGTTCTGTAACTGGCTGACGGTAGATTACACCTGGTGCTTTACGCTCCAAAGGCATTTCGTAAGTTTGACCAACGATTGGACCTTTACCATCAATTGGAGTACCCAAAGTATTTACCACACGGCCTAACATACCTTCACCTACGTTAATAGATGCAATACGTTTTGTACGCTTAATGGTATCTCCTTCTTTAATCTCGTCAGACTGACCTAACAAAACCACCCCAACGTTATCTTCTTCTAAGTTCAAAACGATACCTTGTAAGCCTGACTCAAACTCAACCAGCTCACCAGCTTGTACCTTTGTTAAACCATAAACACGAGCAATACCATCACCAACTTGTAGTACGGTACCAACTTCCTCTAATTCAGTTTCTGACTTAAAGCCTGATAATTGCTGACGTAAAATCGCCGAAACTTCATCTGGTCTTACTTCTACCATCTTTTTTTATTTAAGATTTTTTATTTTTTTTATTGTTTCTGTAAAGGTTGTTTTACTGGTTAAAACCAGCTAAAACTAGGCAATCACTTTTTGGGCAAAATCCTTTTTTAATTTGCTTAAACTACTAGCTATACTTGCATCGTATTGTTTATCGCCAACAGTTAATATAAAACCGCCAATTAAACTAGCATCTATAGCGGTATCAAGCTTAACATCTCCACCGGTTACTGCTTTAACTTTATTAATAATTTCCGTTTTTGATGCTTCTGTTAACTCAACAGCAGAAATTACTTTAGCTGTAACGATGTTTTTATACTCGTTGTATTCTGCTAAAAATTCTTTTGCTACGCCGTAAATTATCCCCGCCCTTCCCTTATCAACAACTATCTTTAAAAACGCAGCAGTCATTTTATTTATTTTTTCACCAAAAATAGCTATCAAAATCGCATTCTTTTTGCTTAAAGGAATGATCGGATTTTTAACAACTGCTTGCAGTTCGGTATTTGCTTTTAGGGTATTTACGAAAAGACTCATATCACCCTTAATTTCTTCTAGAACTTTATTTTCTAAAGCTAAATCAATTAAAGACTTTGCGTATCTGGATGCTACTTTTATTTCTGACATATTTGTAGAGTTGAAAGTTAAAGGTTTAAAGTTTAAAGGCTAAGCCTACTTTTAACTTTTAACTTTATACTTTTAACTTCTTAGTTCAATTTCACATCTTTCAACAAGTCGCTTACTAGAGCATCTTGTTTTTGTTTATCATCAAACTGCTTACGCAAAACCTTTTCCGCAATCTCTAAAGATAGAGAGGCAACTTGGTTTTTAACTTCGTCTAAAGCAGCAATTTTTTGGTTGTTAATCTCGATTTTAGCTTTCTCGATCAACTTAGCACCTTCTGTTTGTGCAGCGTTTTTAGCTTCGGCAACAATCTGGTCTTTTAACTCCTTTGCTTCTTTTAGAATCTGGTCACGCTCAACTCTTGCTTCTTTTAACAATGCTTCGTTTTCGGTTGATAAACGAGACATTTCTGCTCGGGCAAGTTCGGCTTTGTTTAAAGCATCTTCAATTGAACGTTCACGGTCATGAATTGCAGCCAAAACAGGTTTCCAAGCTAATTTCTTCAATAGCATCAGGAGGATCAAAAATGATACTAATGTCCAGAATACTAAGCCAATACTAGGAGTTACTAATTCCATAAAATTTTATGTGCTATTGTTAAATAATCATTTTAAAAACCGAGAATTTAGCCAATCGCTAAATTCTCGGTTTGTTAATTCTTAAGCTCCTACGTTATTACCTAAAAGAGCTACTACTACACCAAACAAAGCAACACCTTCAACAAGTGCCGCAGCGATGATCATAGCAGTTTGAATTTTTGAAGCAGCCTCTGGCTGACGAGCAATACCTTCCATTGCTTTACCACCAATTTGACCAATACCGATACCTGCACCGATAACTGCTAAACCTGCACCAATTGCAGCGATTGAACCTACCATAACTATTTTAATTTATTATATGATTGTTAAACAAAATGTTTCTCTTTTCGAGAGCAAAGTCAAGACTACAAATTGGTCTTTAATCTTTACTCTTTTTTCTTGACTCTTAACTCTATTTTAATGGTGATGTTCTTCTACAGCAGTTCCAATGAACAAGGCTGTAAGCATCGTAAAAATAAAGGCTTGTAAAAAGGCTACCAGTAATTCTAAAACATACATAAACAATACGAATGCAACAGAAACAGGAGCCATAGCCAATGTTTTAAAAATAAAGATCAGTGATATTAAACTCAACACGATAATGTGCCCAGCAGTAATGTTTGCAAACAAACGAATCATTAATGCGAATGGCTTAGAGAAAACCCCTATAATTTCCACGATCCACATTATTGGTAATAACCAAAACGGAACATCTGGTTTAAAGATATGAGCCCAGTAGTATTTATTACCGTTCAAATTAACTACTACCAAAACAACAGCAGAGAGCACCATTGTTACCGCAATATTACCTGTTACGTTTGCACTTCCAGGAAAAATTGGCACCAAGCCTAATAAGTTATTGATCCAGATAAAAAAGAAAATGGTCAACAACAGTGGCATAAATTTCTCAAACTTATAACCAATGTTCGGACGAGCAATATCGTCACGTACAAATATGATGATGGGCTCTACCCAAGACTGCAAACCTTTAGGCGCTTTACCTACCCTCTTTTTGTAAGCACCTGCAACGCTTACGAAAATCAATAAAATGACAATGATAGATATAAACAGCGCAGCTACGTTTTTAGTAATGGAAAAATCGTAAACTCCTGAAGAAAGCTCTTCGCTCACCTGCCCATCTGCACCAAGAATCTTAATATGCTTCTCGGCCAATAGGTAAGTGTTTTTTCCTGAGTTGTAAGGAGCTGGATTATGGTGTTCGTCAAATAATCTTGATGAAGAAAAAACATCCAAACCGTTTGGTGTAAACAAAATCACTGGCAAAGGAATAGAAGTGTGCCCCCATAAGTGCCATCCATGAGAGTCACCAATATGCTCCAAGATAGTTACCGTTGGATCGAATTTCTCGTCGTGTGATACATGACCTTCCTCAATCTCGATTATTGTTTTTTCGGCCTCAATTTCTTGCATTGCAAAAGAATTAAACGTTAAAAACAGGAGAAAAAGAGCGATGGATGCCCTGCTAGCGAGATTTTTAAAATTTAAAATGTGGCTTAAATACATTTATTACGTGTTTTTTACTTCTTAATTTGGTGGCGCAAGTTACACAACAAACAATAAATTTCAAAGACTGTAAACAATAAATATATAGAAAAAAAGTTGATGAGGAATAAAACGGCGTCCACTCGCACTTTAACCACATAAAACAGTATAAAACTAAGGGTTAAAAGTAGTCGTAAAACGATTGCAGCTAGTAGAATAGAGCTTTGATGATCACCTCCTATTTTTA
Organism: Pedobacter arcticus A12; assembly: GCF_000302595.1. GTDB lineage: Bacteria > Bacteroidota > Bacteroidia > Sphingobacteriales > Sphingobacteriaceae > Pseudopedobacter > Pseudopedobacter arcticus. Next base: position 572,682 of record NZ_JH947127.1, read on the forward strand.
AACCGACTACAGACAGCCCGTAAACCAACAAAGTAATTCCGGCCATAAACCCATAAACCAACCAAAAGTGTGGAATTAAAAATGTTCCGTTAAGCAAAAAGCGATCAACAGACCAGAAAATTAGCGCTACGCTTAAAATCAATAAAACGTACAGCAATGAAAATTTACGAAAGTCCAAAGAATTTTATTTAAGTCCTCTAAAAATGAAGTATAATGAGATAGCAACACCAACCAAGCTAAGTATAGCTGTATATATTGGTATGCTGCTATTTTGGTATTCATCTAACTTATAGCCAGCAAAAGTAAAAGCACCAATAATGCCTACCATTTGAAAACCCAAGCTCGAATATTTTACGTAAGCATTAAGCGGTTGCTTCTCTTCGTTCTGGTCGGTTTTCTTCGGTTCCATCGTTAGCAGGTTTTAATATAGATTTTGTTTGTGTAAGACCAGTTTGGCACTGCCCAATTAAATTTGCACCGTTCTCTACAACCAGTTTATTCGAAAAAACGTCGCCTTTTAAATAGGCTGTCGCTTTTAAGAACAACAAATCTGTAGTGGTTACATCTCCAGAAACCTTCCCAGATACTTCAGCGCTTTCTGAAAAAATATCACCTAAAACCTCTCCGCTTACACTAATTACCACTTTAGCTTTTGATTTTACATCTCCCACTATCTTTCCATCTATCCTAACGTCACTTTTGGTAATTAAATCACCACTAATTTCGGTACCCACACCTATAATATTTATAGATCCCGCTTTTTGTTCGCCGTTAAGCTTATCTAATTTTTTATTACCAAACATCTGTTTTTATTTTAAAATGTCATATAATTCTTTGGATTAACAGCAGTTCCGTTAAACCATAATTCGAAATGCAAATGTGGTCCTGTTGTAAATTCACCACTGTTACCAACTACAGCAATCACCTCTCCCGCCCTTACGAAACTACCAACTTTTTTTAATAACACAGAGCAATGCTTATAAATTGAAACCAAATTGTTCCGGTGCTGAACTGCTATAACATAACCGGTTTCTGATGTAAAATTGGCAAAAAACACAGTCCCATCCAAAGTTGCCTTCACGTTTTCGTTTTTTTTGCTGGTAATATCAGTTCCGTAATGCTGAATCTTTGGATCAAACTCTTCAGTAATTCTACCTCGTAAAGGGTTGAAAAAAGTGTAAGAAGCAATACTTGACTTCTCCGTTTTATCATCTGCATTTAAATCAAATTTACCCTCAGACTCAATCAACTTCCTTAACTCTCTTTCTTCCTTAGATATTTTCTGGTTCAGTTTTATGCTGTCTGTGGCCTTGCTTATATCCTTATCGCGTTTTGTTTCGCCAGCATCGGGAGTTTTTCCTTCAATAATATCTTTTAGGTTTTTTAAATAAACTCTATTTGCATTAGCCAACTGCTCTAATGAATCTACTTTACCGTAAGTATCGATAATGTCCTTTTTAGAACTCGCATCTGTAACACCAGAAACATATTCTCTAAGTGGCGTAAACTTAACCGTAACAATTGTTAACATAATCAACAGGATTGCAAACGTTGCGCTACCGATAATTAAGTACCAAAGAGATGCGTTAAACGAAGCTTTTTCTTCGAATGTATCATCGTTAAGGATAACTAATTTATACCTTTCTTTAAGTTTGTCTATGAGTTTTTTTCTTTTACCCGCCAATGTCTATATATTCTTTGCTTAATTAATATCTTTATTCCTTCAAAGTTGGCAATATAAAATAAATTTGTCCGTATTAAATCCGAACATCAAAATTAACGCATTGAAAATATCCCATAAATACCTTTACCTATTAACCTTATCAGCAGTATGTATTTTTGCATGGAGCTGTAAAGCAAAAAAAGACAAGCCAAAAGTTAAATTTATGAAGAATTTAACGGCACACTACAACATTTATTTTAATGCAAAAGAAGCTTTAGAAGAAAGCAAAAACACCATAAGAAATGCACAAGAGGAAGATTTTAGTCAACTCCTAGAGATTTTTCCATTACCAAACCCAGATGTTTCTGCAAACGAGACAGAAAAACTGGATGAAGTAATTAAGCGGGCAAACCTGATAGCTATTGAAAAATACGAAAGCAATTGGTTAGATGATTCTTACCTATTGTTAGCTGATGCAGAATACCTTAAAGGCGATTATTATAATGCTATTGAGTATTACAGCTACGTTGGGCAAACCTTTACCAAAGAAAAAAAGAACAAATTAAAAGCATATTTAGGCCAAGTTAAAAGCGACTTTGCCTTAGACCTGATACCAGAAGCAGACTCTGTATTAGATATGGCCATCGCTTTAAAATATAAATACCAAAGAGACCAAGTTGCAGTAACACAAGCTAAGTTAGCCATTATAAAAAACGATGTAAAAGGTGCAATTAACCATCTAAAAAATGCAGTTGGCGATACAAAAAACACCTACGATAAAACAAGATGGAGATACATTTTGGCGCAGTTGCAGGAAATCGATGGCGATACAGAAAGCGCAACAGCTAATTATGATAAGATTGCAAAAAGCAATACCTCTTTTGAGATGGCCTTTAATGCCAACTTATCAAAAATCAGAATTAGCGAAAGTGCCGACGGTAAAGATTTTGATAAAATAGCCACGTTAAAAAAGCTGTTGAAAGAAGACAAAAACCGACAGCTGAAAGATCAGATCTATTATCAGATTGGTAAAGCTTACGAAGAAAAAAAGGAATACTCCATAGCGACGGATTTCTATGTTACCGCAGCACATACTGTTCCTGGCACTGCAAAACAAAAAGGGTTAACTTATCTAAAATTAGCAGAGCTTAATTTTGAGACACTCAAAAATTATACAAAATCACAGCTTTATTACGACAGTACTTTACAGTTTCTTCCAAAAAACTATCCTAATTATACAAGCATCGCTACAAAGGCAAACAATTTAAAATATCTGGCAGAGCGTTTAACTATCATCGATAACCAAAAAAACAGTTTGTATTTAGCAACGTTAAGCGAAGATCAAATTACCGCAAGAGTGGATTCTATATTTGCAGAAAACGAAAAATCACACATCAAAACTACACAAAGCAACACAGCGGAGCAGTTGGTAAGTATAAACGATTATTCGTCGGCAAATAAAAAAGCTGGTACTTTTTATTTCTATAACGATGCTGCAATGGGTCAAGGTTTTAGTGAGTTTAAACGCAGGTGGGGAAACAGAACCTTAACTGATAATTGGCGGGTAAGCGCAGAAAACATGTTAGCGTCTGCAGATAATGGCCAAAATCCGAACGAGGACAATAGCGATGGTTCTTCATCTGTGGGTGAAAATAGAGATTCAATAAGAGCAAAAATGGTTAGAACTATTCCTTATACTTTACAAGCAAAGCAAAGTGCTAACGAAAAAATATCGACAGCACTTTACGAAATTGCACTGTTCTATAAAGATATTTTGAAAGACGAGGCAGAAGCAACAGAAGCTTTTCAAGCTGTTATCCAAAACTTTCCCGAGGATAAAAATTTAGCAAATATTTACTACCAGTTATACCGATTGTCAGCAGAGACCAATCCGGCTCAATCAGCGATTTTTAAACAAAAGATATTAACGCAATACCCAAACAGTGTTTACGCCAAAGCAATAGCCGAACCTAATTTTGGTAAGGAAAGAGAGTTTGGGTTAAATGCACTGAAAGACGAGTATGCTGGTGTTTACCAACTTTACACCGCGAAAAAATACCGCGAAGTTTTAACAAAGTTAAATACCTTAAAACCTAGGTATTCAACCTTTAAAGAAATTGAGCCAACCTTTGCTTACTTAGAGGCATTAACAATTGGGCACACTCAAAAAACACCTGTTTTTTTAGCTAGTCTAAATCAGATTGTAAAAAGCTATCCGGACAATAACGAGGTAGTTCCAATTGCTAAGCATCAGATTGATTTTATCACCAGAAACAGAACTGTTTTTGACCAGCGACCTACCGCCCTGCTTTCGCATGATGATAATGAATACAATAATCAACAACCTCAACTTGTTTTTGCACCCGCTATAAAAGAGGAGCCCGTTGAAGCAAAAATTATTAAACCAGAAATTATTAAGGAATCGCTTAAAAAGCCCGAGCCTAAACCTATAGTAGTACCCAAGCCAGAGCTTGCTAAGGTTGAAAAAGAAGTAATAGTAGAAAAACCCGCGATAAAAACGGAAGAATTACCAGCGCCATCACCTGAAATCAGTAAAACTGTAGAAGTTTTAAAACCAGCTATTGTAGAAAAAACACCTGAGCCAGCGCCTATTGCACCAAAAACTCTTGCATTTAGTACAAACGAAAGACAGCGGCATTTAATCATTATAGACATATCAGACCCTAAACAAAATATTGCGCAACCATTTTCTAAGCTATCTCGCTATTTTTATTCTAAATTTGACCCTTCTGAAGTTAAATTGGTGATTCGCATAGTTGGTGGAACGGAAAAATTTGTAATCATAAGCGGCAATTTCTATACTAAAGAACAAGTAGATATCGTGTCTGATGAACTGGCTAAAAATTTGCCCGAAATTATGGAAGGACAAACCACGCAGTACAGACAGTTTGTAGTGTCGGAAGAAAACTTAATGCTTTTGACCGATAAAAAATCTATAGATCAATATTTAAAAGCTATTACTCCTAACAAATAATGCAAGACAAAACAATTTTAACCAAGGCTGATATTGCCAAGTACAACAAAATATTCTGGAAAACCATTCTCGGGGTTCTTGCTTTTATTGCGCTGGTATTTGTTGCAACCGCCTTTGGGCTGTTTGGCGAATTACCTTCTTTTAGAGACTTAGAAAATCCAAAAAGTAATCAGGCTTCTGTAATTTACACTTCAGACAAAGCCGAGCTAGGAAATTATTTTGTTCAAAATCGTTCAAATATCACTTATAAGGATATATCACCCAATGTAATCAATGCTTTAATTTCTACCGAAGACGAGCGTTTTAAAGATCATTCTGGAATTGATTTTAAAAGAACATTCACTATCTTTCTGTATAATTTCATTGGTAAAAAACAAGGTGGAAGTACCATAACGCAACAATTGGCACTCAACCTTTTTTCTGATGAAGGTCGGGCTAGATCATTTTTCAAAAGAATTCCCCAAAAATTACGAGAATTGGTTGTCGCTATTAAACTTGAGCGTAACTACACCAAAGAAGAGATAATTACCATGTATTTAAACACGGTAGATTTTGGAAACAACTCTTATGGTATCAAAGCTGCCGCTCGTACTTATTTTAACACTACACCAGCAAAATTAAGTGCCCCACAAGCCGCAACCTTAATTGGTATTTTAAAAGGCGTTACACTTTACTCCCCAACTAGAAATCCAGATCGGTCTTTAGGCAGAAGAAACCTAATTCTAAGTAAAATGTACGATGCAGATTATATCTCGGTAGATGTTTACCAATCTGCTAAAGAGAAAGGTTTGGAGCTGCATTTTAGACCAACCAACCATAATGAAGGCTTGGCAACATATTTTAGGACGATACTTAAACAGGATATACAAAAGACTTTTACCCAACTTTCTATTACCAAAGCAGATGGTAGCACTTATGACTTAGATAGGGATGGTTTGAAAATTTACACCACCATTGACTCCAAAATGCAGCTTTACGCCGAGCAAGCTCAAAAAGAGTATATGAAAGAATTACAGGCGCAATTTAACAGTCATTGGAAAGGGAGAGATGCTTTTAAAGGAAACGAAAACCTGATTAAACAAGGGATGAGACGTTCTGATAGATATGCGGTGCTGAAAGAGGAAGGGAAATCGGATGAGGAGATCAATGCTGATTTTAAAAAACCGGTGAAAATGCAAATTTTCAGCTGGAAAGGAAATATAGATACCACAATGACCCCAATAGATTCTATAAAATACTATAAAATGTTTTTGAGAAACTCTATGATGGCAATGGATCCGGAAAACGGAGAAGTTAGAGCTTGGGTAGGAGGAATCGATTACGAGCATTTTAAATACGACCAAGTAAAAATGGGAACTCGCCAAGTTGGCTCAACAGCAAAACCATTTACTTATGCCGTAGGAATCGACAATGGCTATTCTCCATGCTACCAAGTTGACAACGTTCCGTACACCGTAACTGGTTACGGAGAACCTTGGACACCTAGAGCCTATGGCTCAATCCCAGGTTATTTAACGTTAAGAAAAGCATTGGCAAAATCTCAAAACTATATTACTGCTTGGGTAATGCAACAAGTTGGTCCAACCGCGGTTGCTACTTTGATCAAAAGAATGGGAATTACGTCAGACATTCCGCCCTACCCTTCCATTGCTCTGGGTTCTTTTGAAGCTTCCGTGTATGATATGGTGGGTGCTTATAGCGCATTTGTTAACCACGGAGTTTGGACAGAACCTATATACCTTACCCGAATTGAGGATAAAAACGGGAACACACTATATGAGCGCAAACCAAAAGTTGTACAAGCATTAAATGAGCAAACCGCTTACGTAATGACATATATGCTGAAAGGTGTAGTAGAACAAGGAACTGGTGTTAGATTGCGATACAAATACGGATTAACCAACCCAATTGGTGGTAAAACGGGAACTACTAACGATAACTCGGATGGATGGTTTATGGGAATTACGCCTAAATTAGTAGGTGGCGTTTGGACAGGTTGCGAAGATAGAGCAATACATTTTAGAACAACAAACCTTGGAGAAGGTGCAAACACCGCACTTCCTGTTTTTGCTTTATTTTTGAAAAAAGTTTATGCCGACGAATCTTTGGGCATCAAAAAAAACATAGATTTTCCACAACCAAAAAACGGCGTTAGCATCACGTTGGATTGCGGGCAATATCAAAATCAAGAAACGCAAAAACCTGGCGAAACCGGAGCAAATCCAGATGAAAGACTAGGTTTTTAACAGATTCATTACATTTTAATGAACCACCCAAAAGGTGGTTTTTTTATTTTTGCTTACATGTTTGATTATAAATCGGCTTTAAAAAATGTTCCTCACAAACCCGGCGTGTACCAATATTACGATGCCGTTGGTGAACTGATTTATATTGGTAAGGCTAAAGATTTAAGGAACAGGGTTGCATCGTACTTTAATAACGACAACTATAAAGTAAACGCAAAGACCAAAGTACTGGTAAGCAAAATCAGAAGCCTAACGTTTACCATTGTAGATACGGAGATTGATGCTTGGCTGTTAGAAAACAGCTTAATAAAAAAACATCAACCAAAATACAATGTAATGCTGAAGGATGACAAGACTTATCCTTGGATTGTTATCAAAAACGAACCTTTTCCACGTATTTTTTCTACGCGGAGACTGATTAAAGATGGCAGTAAATATTTTGGTCCTTACCCTTCTGTAAGTATGATGCACCATATTTTAGACCTCATTAAAGATACTTACCCTTTACGGACCTGCAACCTTGCGTTACACCAAACAAACATTAAAGCAGGGAAGTTTAAAGTATGTTTAGAGTATCAGATAGGTAATTGCAAAGGACCTTGCGAAGCTTACCAGTCAGAAGAAAGTTATAACCACTATATCGAAGAGATCAAAGATATCTTGAGCGGTAAAATTGGGAATGTACTCAAAGATTTAAAAGCACAAGTTACCGATGAAGCAAGTCAATTACATTTTGAAGAAGCGCACCGCTTACAATCAAAATACGATTTATTGGAGCGCTACCAAAGTAAATCTACCATTGTAAATTCTTCCATTACCGAGGTTGATGTTTTTAGCATCGCGTCTGACGATAAAATAAGCTTTGTAAACTATTTAAAAGTAATGCATGGCACAATTATCCAAACGCAAACCATAGAACTTAAAAAGAAGCTTGACGAGTCTGATGAAGAACTGCTTTCTATCGCTATTTCTGAGTTTCGCACAAAGTTTCAAAGTACATCTAAAGAAATCATCGTTCCGTTTGAAATGGAACTGGAAGATGAAAACGTAAAGTTTACCGTTCCAAAGCAAGGTGAGAAGAAAAAGCTTTTAGAGCTATCACAAAAGAATGTGCTATTCTTTAAAAAGGATAAGATAGATCAATATGAAAAACTGAATCCAGAATTTAGAACAGACCGTTTGCTTGCGCTGATGCAAAAAGATTTACGTTTAAACGATCTTCCTCGGCATATTGAATGTTTTGACAACTCCAACTTCCAAGGAGATTATCCGGTATCGGCAATTGTGGTTTTTAAGGATGCTAAACCGTCGAAAAAAGATTATAGGCATTTTAACGTAAAAACAGTAGAAGGCCCAAACGATTTTGCCACTATGGAAGAGGCTGTTTATAGACGTTACAAAAGACTGTTAGAAGAAAATGAACCACTACCTCAACTCATTATAATTGATGGTGGTAAAGGCCAACTCTCCTCTGCAGTTAAAAGTTTGAAAACTTTAGGCATTTACAATAAAGTAGCCATCATTGGGATTGCAAAACGCTTAGAAGAACTTTATTATCCTGGCGATCAATATCCACTATACCTCGATAAAAAATCGGAAACGTTAAGAATCATTCAGCAATTGCGTGACGAGGCCCACCGTTTTGGAATCACCTTCCACCGAAAGAAAAGAGACCAGGGAACGCTTAAAACCGAATTAGAGTTGATTGAAGGAATAGGTAAAACCTCTGCTCAAAACCTATTGAGACATTTTAAATCCGTTAAAAAGATCAGGGAAGCTAACGAAGCGGAACTGTTACAGGTAATTAATACCAAGCAAACAAAATCACTGCTTAGTTTTTTCCAACAAAAAAGCTCTTCCCAATAGGAAGAGCTTTTTTTATTAATGTACCGAGAAGTGGATTATTGCTCCCACATATCTTGCTCGTACTGAATCAGCGATTTCTTAATCCTATCCGCTTCCAGCAATTTATCCAAACCTGATTTTAAATCTGGTCTGGTAGCCAGCTTATACCCATCTGGGTTTGATTCTTCAATAATTAAGCTTGAAAAATATCTCAACTGAAATACATCATCAAAAGTGTATCTGATTTTTTCGTTTGGATGATAAACATTGAATTTACAGATGTAATTTCTAATGGTAGGATAATTCACGTAAAACAGACCAACCATATCAGCACCAGCTTCTCCAAGTTTTACATTGGGGTCTTTTAGTTTTGGTACACTTGCAGAACTTGCCGCACTGCTTGGCACTATCAACCCAATAGCTATGATGAACGACTTAAACTCCGAACGATTGGTATCAAAATACCAATCTTCAACAATTCTTAAACCACATTTAGCTAATAATTCCTGATCAGAAAACTGCAATGGATAACCTAAACCCGCCGAAGCGTCTGTTTTAGTTAACAAAGTATTGTAATCAATTAATTCTTCTACCCTACCTGTACTTGGATTCCATGATTGATAAGCTTCAACCTTTTGTTCAGATATACCTCTCAATAAAACCGTTAAAAAGTTTCTATTGGTATCAACAGGTGTAAGATACCTGTTAGTTGGATCTGCAAAATAAATATCTCTGGTTAACCTTTTAGCAAAAATAACGTCGTCACTTTTTACCCTTGGCAACTCAGGAGCACAATTTACAGGTTCCTTTCCTAACTCTTTTTCTCTATCTGCCTTTACCGCTTCAGCCTTTTGAAAGATTGAATAAATAGGCATTACTTTAGGTTTATCAGAATCTTTTTGTGCAAAAAGATTAAAAGTAACGCATACTAATAACGAGATGATGCTTAATTTTTTCATGTTATCTACCTACTGAAATACTTACTGCCCCTTCAAGGGTTCTTGTTGTACCGTCTTCTCCCGCAACCACTATACTTTGGAAGCTTAACATATCACCAGGATTTAAACTGCTCATGTTCTGTTTTATTGCCCCACTAAAAGTTCCTTCTTTTGATTGGTAAAATAAAGGATCCTGTCTGGGTCTGGTAATAAACAAATTGAAACTAACTACCCTAAACTTTAAATCAAAATCAAAGTTTCTTAGTTCTGCTTCTAAACGGCTTGTTGATCTAGCCGTAGCGGATGAAATCTGTCCGGATGCTTTATCTGCAAAAGTTGCAATTGGATCTGGTACTTCTTTAATTCTAAACTTTGTTGCCCCTAAAACCTGTGATTTCCCTTTCTCAATTTCCGCAGAAACTGTAACTGTTGCTTCGGTTCCACCACTAACTTTTACCGTGTAATTTCCGTTTGATCCACTTATAGAACCCGTAGAAATACTCACTTTAAGTTTTTCTTTAGCGATACCGGGCGCCGAAACTGAAACTGGGTTTGAAACACCTTTGTAAAATACGTTCATTTTATCAGGTGAAACTACCGCAGATGGCTTTGCAACCTGATATTCAATAGGATCTGTAGTAAATGACTTTATTTGTCCTGTAGTTGGATCTTTAAAAGAAACCGTACCAGTCCATTTATAAACACCTTCTTTTGAACTTCCAGCTTTATATTTACCCCTACCATCTATATTAGGAAGGGCTGAACCATTCACAGTGGCAGTAATTGGAATACTTGAACTTCCTGCTGTTAAAAACACATCAGCTTCGTACGTTTGACCGGCCAAAATGTAGCTACTTTTCGCTACCGCTACAGCTTTATATGAATCTACTACTCCACCACCTGTGGTTTCTTGATACAATTTATTAATTACATAAGCCTCAGCATTTTTCGCATCGTTCTGAAACTTAGATAGTAATGTAATTGTGGAGGTTAAAGGCTTGCCTTCTCCAAAATTGTAATTAGCCCAGCTCTGAGCAGTTTTTGTACTTGGATTAATCTTTGGCCATTCCAGCTCTAAACCAATTCCTTTTGGAGTTTGTCCAATTAAAGCCGCCATCTTTTTAGAGGCTTCTTCAATTTTCTTTTGCAATACATCTCCTTTTTTCTTCTCTACCAATTCTTTGTGAGAAATGCCTAAATCATCACGTTTTTTTAAATCGCCGTTCTCTAGTAAGCCATCAGTCATGGTAATCAACTCCTGCTTAACTTTTTCAATCTCGGCAACTAAACCGTCACCTACTTTTTTAGCTTCTAATGCTTTGTTATAATTTTCTTCTGCCTTTTTAGGTGCATTATCATAATAGTTTTTAAAAAGCGTCATAATGAACTTTAAACGATCGTTCATATTCTCATTACTCTTTTCTAAACCGTCTCTTACTGTTTTAAAGGCATCCAATACGGTATTACTTACGTTTAATGCTAACATTGCCATTAACACCAGGTACATAATACCAATCATCTTCTGCCTTGGGGTTTCCTTACCGCCTGCCATATCTTAATTCTTAAAGCGTTTTTTTAAATTAAAAAATTAATGATTATGCTCGTGGTTGATTCATCGCAGAAAGCATATTGCCATAAACTGCGTTTAAGCTCGACAAGTTTTTAGAAAGTTTTGAAACTTCGTCCTTGAATTGCTTAGAATCATCCATAGAATCATTAAAGTTAGACATGGTTTGAGAAAGGTTTGAATAAAACTTATTCATTGATTTCAAATGTGCACTTGAATCTTGAAGCTCTAATTCATACACTGCATTTAATGCAGAAATATTTTTACCCAAATTATTGATTTGGGTGTTGTATTCTTTTGCGCCTTCTGTTGCGGTTGCAATGGTTGCAACGCCTGCCGTAGCATGATCAAATGCTACACCTAAACCATTTACCTTATTAGCTGCTGTTTTTATATTCGCAACAAAATCTTGAGTTGCTATAGAAGCATCTGCTGCATTAGATATTGCTCCAACTTTATTGGTAAAATTATCTAAACCAGCCTTAATTTTGGCTATTGCATCATCACCTAACTGTAAATCTGGTAACCCTGCGCCACCACCAGCCGAACCTTTAATTTCAAGTTCGTTTAGTTTTACAGGTTTAGACATGTCAATTGCGTTGCCACTAAATTCTTCTGAAAGCTGTGGATATACTTTTTCCCATTTCGGATCTTTATGTGGTGGTACAAATCCCATAATAAAAAAGAGAACTGCTTCTGTAGCTAACCCCACACCAATAATTAATTCGCCACCTGGCCAGTGAAGTATTTTTGCCATAGCGCCAATAATTACTACTGTTGCCCCCCAAGATATAATTGCGTCTAATGTGATAATAGATCTTTTTTTGCTTGCCATTTTATAAGAGTTTGGATTTAGATTGCTTTATTTTGGTTTATAAGTTTTTAGGTTGAGATTATGGCTTCATCTTGCTTGGCTTGTCTTTGATGTCTCTACCTAAGAAAGGAGTAACACATCTAAAACCAATGGAAGATCTTGCCGAATCTGGATATTCATAAGATTTAGCAGAGTTTTGCAGAAAGTAACCAATATCTTTCCAAGAACCGCCCTTAACAACTCTTTTCTTGTTGTAATCTGGATCTCCCTTTTGCACTGCTTTATTAAAAGATGGGTTAATTGTACTTACATAAGCCGACGCTGCATCACTATAGATAGAGCTTGTCCACTCCGCAACGTTACCAGCCATGTTGTACAAACCGTAATCGTTAGGAAAATATGATTTAACATAAACTGTAAAAGCTCCACCGTCATCAATATAATTACCTCTACCAGGCTTAAAGTTAGCCAACAAGCATCCTTTTGCATTTCTGATGTAAGGACCGCCCCAAGGGTAACTTGTTGCCACACGTCCGCCTCTAGCTGCATATTCGAACTCTGCTTCGGTTGGTAGGTCGTAATCTAACCTAGCAGGTAACTGCTTTGAGTTTTTGTAAGACTCGTTCAGTCTCGATCTCCAAACGGTGAAAGCTTTTGCTTGCTCCCAAGTTACACCAACTACAGGATAGTTAGAGAATGATGGATGAGAAAAATAACCTTTCGCCATTGGATCATTTTGTGCGTAGGTAAAATCCGATATCCAAACCAAAGTATCTGGATAAATGTAAGCTTCTTCTTTTACAATAAACTCGTCTCTTTCTACTGTTGGTGCACCTTTAGTTAAGTTTGGATCTCTTAACCCTCTGTAAGCGGCTGCCTTTTTATAATCTATCCAAGCGTAATCATACTTAAGCTGCTCTACTTTAAGTTCCTTTTTATTAAAAAACTTAGCAGTACCAGAATAATACATCGCTTGGTCTAACTTATCCTTTAAAGTTTTATCTCCCCACATACCTTTCCCTGAACTCATTGCTTTCCAGTTGATATAAGGACTTTCTTTACCGCCTTTACTTTTTAACAAGTATTTTTTTGGCTTGCCTACTAAATTAAAAGCAATTGAATCTCTAACCCAATTCACAAACTGCTTGTACTCGCTGTTTGAAATTTCAGTTTCATCCATGTAGAATGCGGAAATTGTAACTTGTTTATTTTGTGGAAATTGTGATATGGTAACATCTTGATCTACCTGACCCATGATGAAGGTACCTGCAGGGATGTAAACCATGCCATATGGTAGCTCTTGCCTAACTGTTTTTGACTTTACACCAACTAATTCGCCCCTTCCGTCTCCTTTACCGCAACTAAACAGGGCAATACTAATCAATATCAGTCCTGATATGAATAAATTTCTCATGTGCTCTTCAAGTTTTATTGTGTTTTTCTTGTGTAAAAAAACGTTCCTAATATACAGAAATTCAACATTTTCAAATAAATTATTTTTTTTTATCAAAATCAGACGTTCTGTAATCTCTTCGTTTCAAAGTTAAAATCTTAAAAAGCTTGTTCAAATACCAAGTAATAGGTATTTCAAAGCTTTTATTTTCTCCTTATTACGCAGTCAGTTTCATAAGGTTTCAAAAAAAAAGCGACTATTTTTTTAAGTCGCTTAAATAAATATCGTTATAAAACACCTATTTTAATGATTTTATGTACTGTTCTATCGCCATTGTCATGGAAGGAGCCTCTGGTGTTGGGGCCGGAATATCCAAAATTAATCCTGCATCAATAATAGCCTGTTGCGTGGTTTTGCCAAATGCAGCTATTCTGGTATTGTTCTGTTTAAACTGTGGAAAATTGGTGTAAAGAGATTGTACGCTAGACGGACTAAAGAATACAATAACATCATAAAACACATCTGCCAAATCAGACAGATCTGAAACTACGGTTTTAAAGAGTACAGCAGGGGTAAAATCTATTCCTTGCGCTTTCAAGAAAGTTTCGGTAGCCTCCGCAGCAACATCAGAACATGGGTATAAAAACTTTTCTGCCGTATGCTTTTTTAAAACCTCTGCCAAATCTTTTGCAGTCTGTTTTCCAAAAAATATTTTTCGTTTACGGTACTGAATGTACTTTTGAAGATATAAAGCAATAGATTCTGACAAGCAGAAATATTTCATATCTGCAGGTACATCAAAACGCATTTCTTCGCAAACCCTAAAGTAATGGTCGGCCGCGGTTCTACTTGTTAAAATAACAGCGCTGAAATCAGCCAAGTTAATCTTATCTTTTCTGATATCCTTTCCTGCTACACCTTCCACATGTATAAAAGATCTAAAATCAATCTTTAAGTTTAAAGATGATGCTAAATCATAATACGGAGACTTTTCACCCTCTGGTTCTGGTAAGGTAACTAATACACTTTTAACCTTAACTTTTCTCTCTTCCAAATTAAATTTCATTAACACTATAAACTAATATTAATTGTTTTCACAAACAATAATATCGGACAAATTTCAAGAGTGCAAAGATACAGAAATAAATAAAATTTTGACAATTGGTGATTTAATAAAATTTTAAACAACAATCTGAGTAGCTGAGCACCTATTAAGACGGTGAAGAGTAATATAAAAGCCCAAATCACAATATTACCATGATTTGCACCTATAAATGTTAGAATAAAAATAGCCGGCAATAAAAGGAATAATGAATTAATATATCCTAGGTAAAGTATATTTAGGTAAGATCTGGTGAGTTTTTGAATCTCAAATAAAAAACCGATAAACTTTATAGCGAATATTTTTAATCCAAAAAAAACAAATGCTGCAAAAGAGATGATTAAGAATGAGTTAAAATCTGTAGCTACATCTGAAGCGGCTGTTTTATACAATAACAAGCATATAAATAACCCAACCGTAAAAGAAAAAATCAGGTAAAGAAACACAAACTGCCAAGTGATAAGCACATTGTCTTCTTTATCTATCTGGCTTAAAATTCTATTATCAAAAAAGGCCCTAAATAAATTCGCAATCTCTTTAGCAAAAACCAGCCTAACTACACCAAACATTGTTAAAAGCACTAGCACTGCAAACAAAAACCATTGTGGGTACTTGTTTAGGTGGTTACCCACACCGTAAGAATTCTTTACAATCTTAAAGTTTTTAGGTAAACTCAACAGATAAGGGTCTGTTGTTAAATTGTCTTTCAAAAGCTTTTCTACATACGGGTTTGGGCGATTAGGATTTGGATTTAAAAATTGCCAGGTGAGCGAATCTTTAACAAAGTTTTTTCGGGCTAAAGCTGCTGAATCTATGATGATACTTGGTTTGTAAATTACTTTAGCTGTTGTATCCATATTTTGAACGGAGTCTTGCAGGGCAAAACCCGAAAAGCTCATCAATAACAAACACAAAACCAAAACAACTTGCTTCATAAATCTAAAAATAGCTCAAAATACCAATGTGGATTTTTCCCTTCTGCAAATCTAATGGAATATTCTTCTGTTTACCAATTGCATAACTCAAAGATGTAATGCCAATTTTAGTTTGAAAGGTAATTCCTGCACCAATCCCCAACGGATAATCCGTTGATTTTTGATTGATAAAGTTTTGATAGGTATAAGCTTGGTCATAAAAAACATTTAAGTACGAGTTTTTCTCTACAAAATACCTAAACTCGGTAGTTTGTATACTAAAGCTATTTACATTGATAGATTGTTCATCAAAACCTCGCAAGGTTTTAAAACCTCCTATTCTGAAAGCTTCATTCTCGAAAATGTTTTTACCGGTTAATATTGCCGATTTGTTGTGCGCAAAAAGCACCGCCTTGGTGCCCAACTTAAAGTAATATTTCAAATCTGCCTGTACTTTAAATTGCTGACTTTTTGTTTTCTCAAAAAAATCTTGCGGATTAAAGTTTTGTGATGGGGTAACTTTTCTTTGCCCGGCGGAGAGCTGTAAATTTAGGTCGGCGCCTTTTAAAGGCGTAATCTTATTATCTAGATTTATATAGGCCAGCGCTATGCCGTAAAAAACAGAATTGATATTCGCATTGTTTGGTATGTTGGCTGTTGGGTTATCAGCAACCTGATTACCGTTGAAATTCTCCAGAAAAAAACTAATCTTTTTGCTGAGGCTGAAATTATAATCAAAAGCTAATTTGGTATTTAGATTCAAAAAACTGGTATCTCGTTTAAAAAGCTGAAAACCTGCGCTAAGGCCTAGCTGGCTTTTAAAAAGATAAGGATAAACAAATGCCAAATTCAATTCTTGAGATTGCGAAGGCAAGCCACGGTAATTAAAATCTAAGGTTTCACCGTTTTTTAAGGCATTTTTTAAGTTCAGTTTAAAATCGCCGGTCAACTGTAATTTACCTGTTTGGGCGTTGGGCAAAAAACCGATAACACCATCAAACTGGTTTGCATTCTGTTTATCAACAAATAAATTTATTTTGGCGCTGTTTCCACTAAAAACCACTTCTGGAGGCTTAGGCAAAGTAATAAAAGATAAATCACGTAGTCTCTTATCTATACTTTGAATTCTTTCTTCGTTATAATCTCCGTTTTTTAACGCCAAATAAGAAGATAAGTAGGCTTGGCTCAACTTTGCAGAACCTACCAGCCGTAGTGTATCTAACGTTATCTTTTTACCTTCATTTATAAAAATTTTTGCTTGTAAGCCTTCGTTGGTTTTAGCCAAACTATCTAACCAAACCTGTGCAAAAGGATGACCGTTGTTTTGATAATAATTAAGAATGATGGTATATGTTTTTTCAAGGGCATTTAAAGCAATCGGAGTGTTTTTCTGAAACTGTGGCTTTAACCCTAAATCGATGATTAACGCTGGTGCAACGTTTCCATTTTGCAAATTGATTCCTTTATAACGTGTACCTAAATCTAGCGTAGCAAAAAGTGTATCATTGGCAAAGCGCTCACTTGCTAAATCCACATCAAAGTAACCCGCAAACTGTTGTTCCCTAATTTGTTGCTGCAATCCGCGGTAAGCGCTTAAGGAATCTGTGAATTGTTGACTTTTATGTGCCTTCGACTTGGACAAACCTTCAGTTTCTAAGATAACAGGCTTGGTTTGGCTTAAGCCGATTTGGGCTGAGAACAGAAACAAGAAAACAAAACCAAGTTGGCGCATTGAGCTAATAAACGGTATAATTACAAAATTAGCTTTATAAGTTAAAATAACAGACAATACATTTCAATTTCCGAGGCAAAAAAAAGCTTATCGGCTTTCCCTATTGCTACAAAAAAACAAGTGATGGTTTGGCGTTAAAAACAACAAATACTAGAATCCTGGATCTCAAATCAGCAAAATTCAAATAGCTTTAACTCGAAATTTCAGCGTAGCTATGGTTTAAAATTGTGGGAACACCACTGTTCTAAATAAATTATTTATCTCATATCCGTGTTAATAAATGATGATTCTATACTTATTTTATTGTTTAGGCATCCCATTTGTATAGTTTTTAATGAAAAAAATTATTCCCATTAAAATCACTATAAAATGAAAAGGATATCAGACCAAATGGAGGAAATGTTGAACAAACAAATGACTCGCGAGGCTTATCAAGCACAAGTTTACCTCTCTTACGGTGCTTGGGCAGAATCTCATAGTTTCCAAGGCATAGCCACGTTTTTATATGGACACATGCAGGAAGAAAGAGAACACATGTTCAAAATATTGAAATACATTTTAGACCGTGGCGGGGAAGTTAAAGTAGAAGCCATAAAAGCGGCACCAGTGCACCCGAAAGACATCGGCGAATGCCTAAATAATATTTTAGATCACGAAATACAAAACTCAAAGGAAATTGATAAAATTGTAAAACTAGCTCATGAAGAAAGTGATTGGGCAACATTTAATTTCGGGCAGTGGTTTGTAAAAGAACAGATTGAAGAAGAAACGCTAATTAACGGTGTAATTGATAAATATAACTTAGCATCTAACCAAATAAAAGACAACCACAATCTTTATGATTTAGACAAAGATTTAGCAACAGCGCCACAAGAGGCTACTACCCCCAGAGAAGAAACCATATAATTTACAATTTTATAAAATTTAAGATGTCAGAATTTTCGGAACTATTTAATTTGAGCGGAAAAAACGCGATTGTTACCGGTGGTGCAAATGGTATAGGGAAAGCTACTGCAATTATGCTAGCAAAAGCTGGAGCAAATATTGTAATTGCAGATTTTAAATTGGAAGATGCTGAAAAAACTGCATCTGAAATAAGTGCATTAGGCGTAAAGGCCATTGCCGTTTCCTGTAACGTTTTAAAAGACGAAGATTTGGTTAATTTAGTAGAAACCACTTTAAAAGAATTGGGTGGGATTGAAATTTTAATTAACAACGCCGGAGGTGGTGGTGGTGGCAGAGAAAACCCTTTCAAAATTTCTGTGGAAGATTTTAAACGCGACTTCGATTTAAATGTATTTAGCGCTTGGCGTTTGTGTCAATTATGCGTTCCGCACATGAAAAAATCTGGGTACGGCTCTATTGTAATTACCACCTCTATGGCAAGCATTAACAAAAGCAAGAACATGAGTGGCTATGCTGCCTCCAAAGCTTCGGTAAACCATATGGCAGCAAACTTAGCACATGATTTTGGTCCGGAAGTTAGAATTAATGCTGTTGGACCTGGCGCTACAAGAACAGCTGCATTAGAAACTGTATTAACGCCGGAGATTGAAGCAAAAATGTTATCCCATACCCCTATAAAACGTTTAGGTACAGCAGAGGATATCGCAGGCGCAATTTTATATTTTGCTTCGCCCGTTTCTGAGTGGGTAAGTGGGCAAACGCTATTTGTAAATGGCGGAGGTGAACAGACTTTAGATTAAGTCTACACCTATTTTATATATCCAGACTATCCGTTTTGGGTGGTCTTTTTTTTTGAAATATTTTGGCAATTGTATGGTACGTTCTACAAAAAAACCGCTACTAGGAAACTTTTGTAAAATATAAGTGTTAGTGTAATATACTTTAATGTGACATTGTTTTTTAATAGTTAACGTAATTTTGCAAACTTCTTAGCATTTCTTATTAAGATTGAAAGTCATCGCAAAAGAAATATTGAAGCATTTTATTTAGAAATAATTTATGAAATCAATCCTCAAACTTAGTTTGCCAGCAATCGCTGTATTGTTGATAATGGCATGTAACAACAAACCTAGCGGGCAAAGTAATGCTGCACAGCAAGCACTTTCTTTACCTGTTATTGAAGTTCCAACTAAAACCGTAACAGCTTATACCACTTACCCAACAAACATTGAAGGGATGATCAATAGTGAAGTAAGAGCTAAAGTTGGTGGCTACATTACAGATGTTTTGGTTGACGAGGGACAGCAGGTAAGTAAGGGGCAGGTACTTTTCAGGATAGAAACACAATCGTTAACACAAGATGCCGACGCCGCAAAAGCAAATGTAAATGCCGCACAGGTAGAAGTTGATAAGTTAAAACCTTTGGTTGCAAAAAACATCATCAGCTCATTACAGTTGGCTACCGCAAACGCAAAACTACAACAAGCAAAAAGTAGCTATAATAGCATTGCAGCAAATATCGGTTATGGCACTATTAAAAGTCCTGTAAACGGATTCGTTGGCTCTATAAAACTTAGAAAAGGCTCTTTAGTAAGTCCATCAGATCAAATACCTTTAACTACCGTTTCGGAGATCAGCAACGTTTACGCCTATTTTTCCATGAACGAAAAGGAATATTTAGATTTTTTGCAGCAGACCGCAGGCGAATCCAAAACACAAAAGATTAAAAACTTCCCAAAAGTTACACTTGTTTTAGCAAACGGAGCAGAATATCCTGAAAAAGGCACCATTGAAACCATCAACGCTCAAATTAACCCGAATACGGGAACAGTTTCTTTTAGAGCTTTATTTAGTAATAAAAACGGCATGCTGAATAACGGGAACAGTGGAACTATAAAAGTACCAACGGTTTATAAAGATGCAGTTGTTATTCCGCAAGAATCAACTTTTGAGCAACAAGAAAAAACATTTGTTTACAAGCTTTCTAAAGATACTACAGCCCTTGCACAGTCTATCGAAATCAAAGCCAATACGGGTAACGTTTATGTTGTGGGTTCGGGGATTAAAAACGGAGAAAAAATTGTAGCCAAAGGAGTTAACAAAGTTCGCGAAGGGTTAAAGATCAAACCGCAGCTCATTAATTTTGATAGCATTGCGCAACCCATCATCACCGAGTTTAAATAATAATCCCTAAAAAAGGACACAATGCTTAAAACATTTATTACACGGCCGGTACTATCGGCTGTTATTTCCATAATTATATTAATATTAGGTATACTGGGTTTAAGCTCGCTTTCGGTAACCCAGTATCCCGACATAGCACCACCAACTATCCAGGTTTCTGCAACTTACCCAGGCGCTTCGGCGGCTACAATTTTAGAAAGTGTAATAGTACCTATTGAGGAGCAGATTAACGGTGTGGAGGGTATGACTTACATTACCTCTAGCGCAACCAATAACGGTACGGCGTCTATCACTGTGTTTTTTGACCAAAATGTTGATCCAGATATTGCTGCTGTAAACGTACAAAACCGCGTTGCAAGAGCTACCCCGCTCCTGCCCCAAGCAGTAAAACAAACCGGTGTAGTTACCCAAAAACAACAAACAAGTGCTTTAATGTTCTTGAGTTTTTATAGCGAGTCAAAAGAATATAACGACGTTTTCTTACAGAATTATTTAAAGATTAACGTTGTTCCTGCTTTCCAACGAGTAAATGGAGTAGGTGATGTTAACGTATTTGGAAGTAAAGATTACGCAATGCGTGTTTGGCTACAGCCAGATAAAATGGCTTCGTACGGCATTGCTCCATCAGACGTATCGGCCGCCCTTAATGAGCAAAGCCAGGAAGCTGCTGCTGGAACCATCGGCGAAAATAATGGTGAAGCTTTTTCTTATGTAATCACCTACGACGGGCGCTACCGTACCCAACAGCAATATGAAAATGTTATTTTAAAAGCACTTGGCAACGGAGCGTTTTTAAGGTTGAAAGATGTTGCCAAGATTGAGTTAGATGCGCAATCTTACTCCAGTAGCGCCAAAACAGACGGCAATCCAAGTATTGCAATGGCGGTTTACCAAACCAAAGGATCAGATGCACAACAAATCATCAATGATATTAAAACCGAGCTTGAATCAGTAAAAAAAGGCCTTCCACCAGGAATTAAGGTTACTATTCCTTATGACACCAACGAGTTTTTAGATGCATCTGTAAAAAAGGTGGTTACTACGCTTATTGAAGCTTTTATTTTAGTTTTTATCGTGGTATTTATTTTCCTTCAAGATTTTAGGTCAACGTTGATTCCTGCTATCGCAGTTCCTGTATCTATTATAGGTACGTTTTTCTTCCTCAACTTATTTGGGTACTCCATCAACCTATTAACGCTTTTCGCATTGGTTTTGGCCATCGGTATTGTGGTGGATGATGCTATTGTGGTGGTTGAGGCCGTCCATGCGAAAATAGATGAAGGAGCAAAAGATGTGCAAAAAGCTACAATAGAAGCGATGAGCGAAATATCAGGCGCAATTGTATCTATTACTTTAGTAATGGCAGCAGTATTTGTTCCGGTTACTTTTATTACAGGACCAACTGGGGTTTTTTATGAACAGTTCGGCGTTACCTTGATCGTAGCCATTTTAATATCTGCGGTTAATGCGCTTACCCTGAGCCCTGCTTTGTGTGCAATTTTCCTAAAACCTCATAACAAAGACCATGAGCATGAAAAGAAAAGCTTTGCACAACGTTTTTTTGATGCATTCAACCGGGGGTTTGACGCTACAACTCAGCGTTATGGTAGGTCTTTAGGCTTTTTACATAAACACAAATGGATTACCGGTTTTATTATTTTGGCGGCTGTCGCCGGAATTTTATATGCGGATAGTACTACTAAAAGTGGTTTTGTACCAGATGAGGATAGAGGTTTGCTTTTCGTGAATACTGAACTCCCTCCAGGATCTTCCATTGACCGTACTGCAGAAGTGAACCGACAGCTTTACGAAAAACTTAAAGATGTTCCCGGTATTGCTGGAGTTACTACTATTAACGGAATAAGCTTAATTAGTGGCGCAGGAAGTAATTTCGGCCTAGGGTTTATTAAACTAAAAAATTGGAGTGAAAGAAAATCAGACGATCAATCTGTTAAAGCCATCACTGGAAAACTTTTTGGGATAGCGTCCACCATTCCAGAAGCAAATATCATTTTCTTTGCACCACCTAGTATTCCCGGATTCGGTAATTCTGCTGGCGTAGAACTGAACTTATTAGATAAATCGGGAGGTAATTTTAAGGATTTGGATCAGGTAAATCAGGAATTTATCAAAAATCTGAGCCAAAGACCAGAATTCCAATATGCTCAGTCATCGTTTAGCACCAAATATCCACAATACAAACTGGATATCAATATGGAGTTGGCGAAAGAGAATGGAGTTACGATTACAAGCATTTTTAACACTTTACAAGGATATATCGGTGGCGTATATGCAGCAGATTTCTCTCGCTTTGGTAAACAATATCGAGTTTACATGCAGGCGCTACCAGAAGATCGTTCTGTTGAACAGGATTTAGGAAGCATGTACGTGAAAACAAAAAGTGGTGAAATGGCGCCCATTACTCAGTTCATCAGTCTTGAACGGGTTTTTGGACCACAATCTGTTACACGCTTTAACTTATTTAATTCAACAAAGATTTCTGGTGCGGTCACACCTGGTTACAGTACCGGAGACGCCATTGTTGCTGTTAATGAAGTCAGTAAAACCTTACCTAACAATTTCAGCGTTGCCTACTCGGGTTTAACCAGAGAAGAGCAAAACGCGGGCGGACAAACCACTACTATTTTAATATTGGTAATTGTTTTTGTGTATTTTATTTTAAGTGCACAATATGAAAGCTTTTTACTGCCATTTTCAGTACTGTTCTCTTTACCATTAGGAATTTTTGGTGCATATATCACTACAAAATTAATGGGCTTAGAAAATAATATCTATTTCCAAATAGCACTGATTATGCTGATTGGCTTACTAGCCAAGAACGCCATTTTGATTGTGGAGTTTGCCATTCAAAGGCGTAAACACGGAGAATCTATTTATGACGCAGCTTTGGATGGAGCAAAAGCGAGATTACGTCCAATTTTGATGACTTCATTTGCATTTATCTTTGGTTTAATGCCTTTGGTATTCGCCAGTGGCGTAGGTGCCGAAGGTAACAGAGCTATTGGAACTGGCGCAGTGGGCGGTTTACTAATCGGTACTTTATTGGGAGTTTTTGTTATTCCAATATTGTTTATGTTATTCCAATGGTTGCAAGAAAAAGTTAAAAAACCAGTTTTCGATAATGCATCTCCACAACCAACAAACGAAAACCTTTAAGATGAAAAAATTGAGCTTTATAAAAATAGTATTTCTTGCTTTCGGCATATTAACTTTGCAATCTTGTTTTGTGGCAAAAGATTATAAACGTCCGGATGTTAACGTTGCGGATAATTACAGAACAGACAAAATATCTAACGATACGTCAAGCATCGCCAATGTTTCTTGGCGTACACTTTTCACCGATCCCGTATTAGAAAAATACATTGATCAAGGTCTTCAAAACAATATCGATATACGAATTGCGATACAGCAGATTTTGGCTGCAGAAGCCTATATGAAGCAAGGCAAGGCGGGATATTTACCAAGTTTATCTGCAAATGCACAATATAGCTATCAAAAACCTGCAAAAAACAGTCAACTGGGTTCGGTTTATAATGGTTCAATCAATCAATTTGAACTGAGCGGAGGATTATCTTGGGAGGCTGATATTTGGGGCAAAATAAGAAGTAATGATTTGGCAACCCAAGCTTCTTATCTGCAAACTGTAGCTGCGCATAAAGCTGTAAAAACAAGGTTAATTGCTAATATCGCGTCTACTTATTTTAATCTGTTAGCTTTAGATGAGCAAATGGAGGTTACTAAAAACACCATTAGCACTCGTGAAAACGGTTTAGAAACTACAAAAGCTTTAAAAGAGGCTGGTGAAGTTACAGAAGTTGGCGTACAACAAACAGATGCACAACTTTACACCGCAAAAGCAATTCTTTTAGACCTTAAAAAGCAAAGTCGGATTTTAGAAAACTCTTTCGCAATTTTATTGGGCGAAAATCCAAAAACATTTGTTCGAAGCGCTTTAAAAAATCAGGTAATAGATGTTGTATTAACCACTGGAGTACCCTCTCAATTATTGAGTAATCGCCCTGATGTGATTGCGGCAGAATATAATTTGAGAAATGCGTTTCAATTAACTAACGTAGCTAAAAGCAATTTTTATCCTTCACTGGTTATTTCTGCAAACGGAGGTTTACAAAATTTACAGCTCGACCAGCTTTTTAACGCAAATTCTCTTTTTGCGAGTGCAGTAGCAGGTTTAACGCAACCCATATTCAACAAAAGAAAAATCAGAACGCAATATGAGGTATCTCTAATTTCGCAGGAGCAGGCAAGGCTTAACTTTACACAAACATTGTTAGTAGCGAGTAAAGAAGTTTCTGATGCGATGTATGCCTATGAAATTGCAAGCGAGAAGATTGAGATTAAGCAGAAAGAATACAACGCTTATAATTTAGCTACGCAATATTCGGAAGAACTACTTAACAATGGCTTAGCAAATTATTTAGAAGTTTTAACAGCTAGAGAAAATGCCCTAAGCTCAAGTTTAGATATCGTAAATGCAAAAAACAGTAAGTTACAAGCTGTAGTAGATTTGTACGAAGCTTTAGGCGGCGGCTGGAAATAATCGATTTTATTGAGTCCACTAATTTCGTAAATTCAAAAATGGATTGGATCGCCGTATTACAGCTGATTTATTTTGTTTTCATGCTTTTTGTACTGCTTCGGGTTTTATACGATACCCGTAGCGGTTCTAAAACGTTGGCTTACGTTTTATTTATCGTATTTTTTCCAATCGTTGGCATCCTATTCTATTTTTCTTTCGGTGTAAACTACCGAAAGCGAAAAATGTACAGTAAAAAAATTATTGCCGACGAAAATATACGCCATCAAATTCAACAAGGCGTCGGTAACTATACCAATAGCGTACTAAACTCTAATTTTTTTGATAATAAATACCGCAATCTGGCGCAATTTATTGGTAACAGCAACGATAGTCCCTTAACTGCCAACAATACCGTTAAACTTTTGATCAATGGGGAACAAAAATTCCCAATAGTTTTACAAGCACTAGCGCAGGCAAAATATCATATTCATTTAGAGTATTATATCTACGAAAATGATATTACAGGTAATTCAATTATTGAACTATTAATCGAAAAGGCTAAACAAGGCTTAGAGGTTCGTTTTTTATATGATGATTTTGGAAGTCACCGTATCGATAAAGCGTTACTAAAAATAATGGCCGATGCGGGTGTAAAAACTGCACCTTTCTATAAAATTAGATGGTATTCTTTTGCTAGCCAACTGAATTATAGAAATCACCGTAAAATTATTGTAATTGATGGTGATACTTCATTTGTTGGAGGCATAAATATTAGCGACAAATACCGGAACGACTTAGAACCCAAAAATAAACTATTTTGGAGAGACAGTCACTTAATGCTGAAAGGTAACGCTTCGTTTTATTTGCAATACCTGTTTATGTGCGATTGGAATTTTTGCAGTAAAGAAAAACTTAATTTCGGAGCTGACTATTTTCCACAAAACCCAACTGATCAAATTATTGAGGGAGAAATCGTTCAAATTGCATCTTCCGGCCCCGACTCTAAATTACCTGTGATATTTTATTCGCTGATGGAAGCAATCGGTACAGCTAAAAACAGCATCTGCATCACCAGTCCGTATTTTATTCCTGGCGAAAGCTTAATGGATGCTTTAATTATTGCTGCTACAAGTGGTGTTTCGGTTAAAATATTAGTACCAGGTATTTCTGATTCTAAAATGGCAAATGCGGCTGCTCACTCCTATTATACCGAATTACTGCAACAAGGCGTAAGAATTTTCAAATACCAAAAAGGCTTTATACATGCCAAAACCATGACTGTTGATGATGGACTGGCTATCGTAGGTTCTGCAAATATGGATTACCGCAGTTTTGATTTAAATTTCGAGGTCAATGCTGTGCTTTACAGAGAGAAAATAAACGGGCAAATGCGAGAAGCTTTTGATAATGATTTATTGGAAGCTGTAGAAATTAAAGCCGATGAATGGCTGAAAAGACCAAAATACGTACAACTTTGGGAGAAGTTTGTGAGGTTGTTATCTCCATTTTTGTAATGATTTTCATTTACTTATCATTAGATAGCACACATGACCATTACGATCGCCTGAAGATTGACTAACCATAAATCTTATTTAGATAATCCCTTCCAATTTCCGTAAATTCGCAACATGGCAGGTATTTACATTCACATTCCTTTTTGCAAACAAGCTTGTCATTACTGCGATTTCCATTTTAGCACTTCTTTAAAATATAAAGAGGAGATGCTGGAAAGTATCCATAAGGAAATCAAACTCCAAAAGCCCTATCTCGAGAATCATAAAATAGAAACTATTTACTTTGGTGGAGGCACTCCTTCCCTATTGTCTGCAGATGAAATATCTAATTTGGTTGAAAGCATTCAATCTAATTATGAAGTAGTTGCCAATCCAGAAATCACTTTAGAAGCAAACCCAGATGATTTAGGCGTAGAAAAACTGAAAGATGTAAGAAATACCGCAGTAAACAGATTAAGCATTGGTGTACAATCTTTTTTTGATGAGGATTTACGATGGATGAACAGGGCACATGTGGCAAAAGAAGCTGAATCTGCGATTAAAAGAGCACAAGATTTTGGATTAGAAAACATTACGATTGATTTAATTTACGGTTACCCCCTACTAACGGATGAAAAATGGAAAACCAATATCCAAAATGCCATAAACTTTGGAATTCCGCATATCTCAAGTTACAGCATGACGGTTGAACCGAAAACTGCCTTGGCAAGCTTTATTAATAAAGGCAAGCAAAAGGCTATGGATGATGCTCAAAGTGCTCATCAGTTCCAATATTTAATGGACGAGCTTACTACTAACGGATTTGAGCACTACGAGATTTCAAATTTCGCCAAACCCGAGCAATATTCTAAACATAACACCAATTACTGGCGAGGAGTGCATTATTTAGGTATTGGTCCATCAGCACATTCTTTTAATGGAAAAAGCAGACAGTGGAACGTTGCTAATAATTCAAAATATTTAGGTGCTTTAGAGAAAAACGAGATTCCTTTTGAAGTGGAGACCTTGACTTTGGAGAACCGCTATAACGAATATTTAATGACCAGTTTGCGTACGCAATGGGGTGTAGATTTAGCTAAAATTGAAAACGATTACGGATCGGAACAAATGAGCAGTTTATTGGCTTTGGCCGAGGAATACTTAGATAAAAACTGGCTGAATTCAGTTGAAAACAAACTTGTTTTAACCCGAGAAGGAAAATTATATGCAGATTTAATCGCGTCTGAATTATTTATAACAGAACATGAATTTCAAAAATAAAATTGTATGGATTACCGGCGCTTCATCTGGTATCGGAGAGGCTTTGGTATATTTATTAAACAATGAGGGCGCTAAGCTGATTATTTCTTCCCGCAGGTCGGGAGCATTATACGAAGTAAAGCAAAAGTGCAAGAAAAACCCTTTGGACGTTCATGTTTTACCTTTGGATTTAGAGCAAACAGAAACCCTTGCTAGCAAAGCAGAGAATGCATGGAAAATCTATGGCACAATTGATATTTTAATCAACGCAGGCGGAATTAGCCAGCGGGGAACGGTTTTAGAAACCACACCCGAAGTGGAGCAGAAAATCATGAACATCAATTATTGGGGAACAGTAAATTTAACCAAATTGATTTTACCCAAAATGTTGGAGCGAGAAACAGGCAATCTGGTAGTTTTAAGCTCGGTAGTGGGTAAATTTGGCACTGCATTTCGTAGTACTTACTCCGCTTCTAAACATGCTTTGCAGGGCTATTTTGATAGTTTACGTTGCGAGGTTTATGATAAAGGAATTTCCGTAAATATCATTTGTCCTGGTTTTATTAAAACCAATGTCACAATAAACTCGGTAACCGCAACTGGAGAAAAGTACAACCAAATGGACGAGAACCAAGAAAACGGAATGAGCGTCATGGACTGTGCCCAAAAGATTTTAGAAGCTATTGATCAAAATAAAGAGGAAGTTTTAATTGGTGGCAAAGAAACCTATGGCGTGTTGATTAAACGGTTTTTTCCTAAGTATTTTTCTAAAATGATTAGGAAACGGAAGGTGGTTTAGGTGGTTTAGTTTGTTAGGTGGTTGGTTTTGTTAGATGGTTAGGTTGTTAGGCTTTGTAAAGTTTTTTTTTATTGGTTCATCAGGCTTGATTAATAGATTTATGAACCGAATTTGCAGAGGTGATTTCAACTTCGCAAATCAAATTTACTCAACATTACCGTTAGAAGATCGCTCCCTCTCCTTCGGAAAGGGCTGGGGTGAGGCTTTCTTAAAAAAATTCGCTTCAATAAAAATCTGTTTAATCATCGGGATTTCTGTCTTGATTTTATTTTCTAAACGTTTAATCACTTCTGCCACTTCTGTTCCGTGTAGATGCTTTTTAAATTGGATATCCAAAGCCAATAAAACTTCATCCGGACCTAACTGCATGGTTAAAGGCGGGCGAAGCGTCTCGACGTCGTCATCTGCATTAACGAGTTGCTTTATCAGTTCAACCTGAGTTTTATTAGCACTCTCCCCTATCAACAAATTCCGACTTTCTATCACCAGCTTCACAGCAACAAAAGCTAATAAAACACCAATCAGAATGGATGCAAAACCATCAATTCTTGCGTCATTAAAATAGTGACTAAGAAACACGCCTGCTCCAGCCAATACAAGTCCGGCTAAAGCTGCTCCATCTTCATATATAACCACAAAAAGTGATGGATCTTTACTTTCTCTCAGCTTTCGGAAGAAATCTCCTTTACCTTCCGTTTTTAAAAAACCCTTAATTGCGATTAAAAAAGATGCACCTTCAAATACTATTGCAATTGCTAAAACAACATAATTCCAAAACGGACTACTTAACGTTTCGGGGTTATTGATATGAAGAATCCCTTCATAAACAGACATTCCTCCGCCTAATCCAAAAATCAAAACCGCAACAATCAGCGACCAAAAGTAAAGCTCCTGTCCGTGTCCAAATGGATGGTTTTCATCGGCAGGCTTCTGACTTCTTTTGATGCCCACCAACAGTAAAATCTGATTCCCAGAATCAACAGTGCTATGGATACCTTCCGAAAGCATTGAGGAACTTCCGGTAAATGCTGCTGCGAAAAATTTGATGATAGCAATACCAATGTTTGCTGCTAAAGCCGCATAGATGGAAATTTTGGAGTTTGACGTCATAAACCTGTGTAAGCTTCCCGAAATTCAGACCAATTAAAAGTAGAATTCTAGCCCGAGCTTAGCGAGGCTATTTTAATAACTTTAAATTTAATTGGGATATGAAAAGGATCAAATTTACGGAGACACAGATTGTCAAGGCAATCAAAGAACATGAGAGTGGCAGAAATGCACATGATCTCTGTCGGGAACTTGGTATCAGCACCGCATCGTTTTACAAGTGGCGACAGCGTTACGGAGGAATGGAGGTGAAAGAGCTTTCCAGATTGAAGGCGCTGGAAGAAGAGAATGCAAGACTGAAAAATATGTACGCCAACCTCAGTCTGGTACACGAAGTGTTTAAGGAGGCGGTAGAAAAAAAGCTTTAACGCCTGCCGATAAAGAGATGTTGGTGGAAGAGATGGTAAAGAAAGTGAGCCATCGTCAGGCGTGTAAATGTGTTGGACTGAATAGAAGTAGCTGTTTCTACGAGTTAAAGAGAAAGGATGACGGAGAGAGATAATCCACGAGCTTATTCTGCTTACCCAGAAGCATGTTTCCATCGGATTTTGGCAATGTTACCATCGATTACGGCGAAGGGGATTTAAATGGAACCATAAGAAAGTTTACAGGATATATACAGCAATGAAACTCAATATTCGTCGTAGAGCTAAGAAAAGACTACCTGCAAGAGTGAAAAAACCCTTAACGGTACCCGATGGAATCAATCAGGTATGGTCTATAGATTTTATGAGCGACAGCCTTTGGGACGGAAGGAAGTTCAGGTTATTGAATGTTG
The DNA here is from genome assembly GCF_000302595.1 of Pedobacter arcticus A12. Classification (GTDB taxonomy): domain Bacteria; phylum Bacteroidota; class Bacteroidia; order Sphingobacteriales; family Sphingobacteriaceae; genus Pseudopedobacter; species Pseudopedobacter arcticus. The sequence continues at coordinate 602,976 of NZ_JH947127.1, forward strand.
TTGACGATTATAACCGTGAGATGCTTGCCATGGAGGCTGACACCTCTCTTCCAGCGTCAAGAGTAACCAGAACACTTGATATGCTCAGAGAGTGTAGAGGACTGCCTCTGAAAATAAGGATGGACAACGGACCCGAGTTTATCTCGCATAAACTGGATGAATGGGCAAAGGAACATGGCGTAGAACTGCTTTTTATTCAACCCGGAGAGCCTACACAGAATGCTTATATCGAAAGATGTAATGGGAGCATCCGCAGAGAATTGTTGAATGCTTACATTTTTAACTCACTAAGTGAGGTAAGAGAAAAAACAGAAGAATGGATGACAGACTATAATTATCACCGCCCACATCAGGCACTCAACTTTAGATCACCTGCGGATTTGTTGCAGGAATGTTGATTGGAAATTCTACTTTTGAGTGGTCTGAAAAACGGGGAAGCTTACAGGTTGATAGAATCTTTCAGGTAATATCCCAGAATTGGCCAAATCCAAAAGGTAGTTATTGCGATAATTTTTAATTTTATTATCAAATAGTAGATTCTTAGCTATTAGCTCTCATAGTAAAACTACGAGAGCTAATTTTAAAATTATAATTCAGGCAACGCATCCATCAATTGATCTGTGTTGATCTCTCCGAGACCTCGCAGATAATTAACCGTAACAATCATATTGGAGTGTTGTAACAATTGTTGGAGCACATGAATATCTTTGGTTTTACGATACACGTTTACCGCTGAGGTGTGCCTAAACGAATATATTGTGTGACCCTTCTCTAAAAGATCCAATTCCAACATTCGCTTTTTAGCTCTTGCCCATTGGGTGTTTATATAGCTTTCATTATAAGGGAAAGTTTTTTCACTTAAAAGATTAGTCTCAGGGTTTATTATTCCTTCTAAACGTCTTTTTAAAACTTCCTGTGCGAAACCTGGGACGATAGAGGTTCTTACCCTCCTACTTTTGTTTTCCGAAGCTGACAATATGATTTTAGTTATCTCATCGTTCACATGCTTCTTTTTTAAAAGCCTAATCTCTTGATGTGGTCTTAAAAAACATCCATAAGTTAAAATACAACAGAAATGCAAATTGGGATAATCTTTTTCTAAAAATGCTAAAACTGCTTTGAGTTGTTCCTTATCATAAACCTGATGAAGTTTAGGAATTCTTTTCATAGGTCGAGTTTCTTTCACAGGGTTTTCAACAAGCAATTTTTTACGTACAAGCTCCGAAAAAAACACATTCGTTGTTTTTCGTTTACTCATATAATAAGTGCCAGAACTTTTATATTGATTTAGAAAACTCTCAATATCTATTTCTCTGATTTTACTTATATCAGTATTAATCAAATTTTCACCAAGATAATCTAAGATTGAATTACAGACTTGATTTAAATCTCTTTTATAAACAATGCTAAGATTAGAATCTAATTTTTCCCTAAGAATTTCAGTAATAGCTTTCTTAAAAGTAGGATGCTTTTTTTCTCTCTCTAAAGTTAGTTCTTCGGGTAACCAACCGCGTTCAACAGCCTTTGTAAACTCGAATGCCAATTGATTAAAACACTTTAACCTTTCCTTGTAACTTTTATAAAGATTAGGATTAAGGTCAACATTGATTTTGCTTCCATTATATTCTCTATAGCGTTTTCTATCTATATAGAAAGTAACATATCCTCTTTTTGAAAGGTCTTCGGATAAAACGACCTTAGCTTGACTAAACATTGTTTTGGCGCATTTCTTGACTCGCCAAGTTTAGAAAACACCTGTAGAAATACTGCAAGTGCATTTTGAATCGTTTTTTATCACTTCTGAAAATCCTTGTGTCGCTGGTTCGATCCCAGCAGGCACCACACCCAAAACAGAAAGCTTCACAGAAATGTGAGGCTTTTTTTATGCGTTTAAATGGGGTTTAAGGTTGTTTTCAGCCACTTACTCCTACAACGTCCGAATCAAGCGTGAAAGTTGGGGAGGATTAATATTTGATTAATTTTGTAGAAAAGCAATATTTTGGATTCTACATTACTATCATTAATACTTCCTGAAAGGCTTAGCGAGGACTTTGAACTCAACAAAGTAGAAACTTAAAAGCAAATATTTTACAAAATAAAAAAGCCAAGAAGGGTTTGCGTTACTTTACAAATCGCTTAAATCCCATACACAATCCAAAAAACAGAATCAAAATCAACAATAAAAACAGCGTTTTCTGCAGGGTTATTGAAGAAATACTTTTTTCTTCTTTAACACTTTCCACGGTTTCGCTTTGTTCATGAGTTTGGCTAAGCTTCAGATTCTTTTGTTCGCCTTGTTTTTTAGCAACGATAGCTTTAGTATCATGGATTAGGTAAAGCTGATAGTTGCCCGCATTTCCAGACAGGCCGCTATCCACTTGCCATTTAAAAGGAGCGTCTGCTTTAATCAGCAATGCCTGTTCACTGTTGATCTCTTTAAGCTGATCGTCCCAATTGAGCCATTTTTCTCTAAAGTTCTCTTGTATCTTGATTTTTTGTTGGCTTAACGAATCTATTCTTAAACGCCGTTTCTCTTTGAAAGCAGCACAACTACTAACAACAGCAGGGCAAAAATCATCCATTTTTTCATGGCCTTACCTCCTTTCCCTTTAACCAGTCGGCAAAGGCATAAATGCTTTTAACAGATCTGCGTTTTCGGTAAACACCATCGCCCTCCCTGCCACCAGCAATATTGGTATTCCCTTCTATACTAATCAACCAATCGCCTTCCCGCTTTTCCACCAGCCCAACATGTGCAATGCGCTTTAGTTGTGGGAACCAGATTCCAAAAATGTTTCCAGGTTTTACAGTTTTGGTTTTTACTTTGGAATTGAACAGGGCTGGACTCCACCCCGTTTTGGGCTGATTATGACCGCCTTTTTGAAATACCCAGCTTACAAAAGCGGCACACCAGGGTTGGCCCTTTTTCAAACCTACGGTAGCTAGATAGCCCTCTACCCTTTCGCCATCATTTTGACCACTTTTTTCGCGGATGCCTATTTCCCCACGGGCGATATTGATTAATTGCTGGTATTGTCTTTCTTGTACATTTAGCAGATGGCAATCAGGCAGCCGATAGCTGCCAACAGCAGCAAAGCAAATGATGCCCAGTAAAATACGTATTGTTCCCATAATGTTAATGTTTTAAATTGTGAAACCAATCTATCAAAAGCTGGTAAACCCAGCCATTTGATCATCCTCTTGAAAAGATAGGTGCTCAGCAAAAGGAGCATCAGAAATACAATGATGGATAGTAAAATCAGCGACCATATCCCGACATCTGGCAGAGCAGCCGTAGGGTCTAAAGGATAAATTAAATAAGGTATTACAAACCATAAAAGCAATAAAACAAATAAGTATTGCTCAATAGGGTGTATGCGAAAATCAGGTAGCCAGTTTCTTAAACTGCGCCTGTTTAGGTAATTTACTGTCATCATTTTTTTGTTTTTTTAAGGGGTAATCGATATTCCCTGTTACCTTCCCAAGCTTCTGCTATGCATGCTAAAAAGGTATCCAATATTTTTTCTCTAAGTTTTACAATTTGCACTTCTGGTAGCTTAGCTGCCTTCAATAGGTTCATTTTTAGTGGAGAGCAACGCTTCTTAAGCATACGACTAAATGCTGTTGGCTTTGCAAAACCGATAAGCATAGAATTATAGCAGAAGTTAAACGGCACATGCTCTTCTTCCAGAAATAGGCTGATGTCTTTTCTGATCAACATCAGGAAACCGTTGTGTTCGCTGATCAATGGTCGAAGCTTTTTCTTGAATCGATGTACCACCATTCGATAAGTAATTAATCCCATCTTTATGGCTTTGCTGTTAGCTATTCTCTCCTTTAACAGCACTGCCTCCCCTTCACCCGTCATTGCGAAGCCCGAAGTGTGTGCCTTGTGTGAAGCGGGCTGTGGCAATCCCCGTGTTAATAGCTTTTTGCTGAATTGACCGATAGCTTTAAGCCTTTTGCTTTCTGCTTTTAGCCTAAAAAAGCCTTCTGCTTTCTGCTTAAAAAAAGCCAAAGCAGTGGCAATAGCATGTATATTTTGCTTCATTTTAAATCTATTTTTACCGTGTATAAAAAGAAAACAGCACCTTAAAAAGGCTTAAAAAGAGCAGGGAACTTAATTAACAGCTATTACTAATAAGCATAAAGAACGAAAGACTCCCTGCCCGATTTCTTTAATCTGGAGGGCAAATTTTTAAAGAAAACAATTGTTTTTGCCCATTGCACCAATGGTACATCCATGCTAAAATGGATAGGGACTTTTGAGAATGTAGTTGAATAATTTTCATTGCTCGTATAGATTTACGAGTCTTGTGGGTATTGCTAGAAACTATAAAAGTGGGTTTCTACCTACCATAACTCCATTTAGTTTCTCACGCCCTATGTTGATACGGATTTACAGCAGAAACCCACTCCTATTCTGTAATGCTAAAATAACATTAAAGTAATAAGGAATGGGTACAACTCTGCTGTCCTGCATCAACGGCGTGAGAATGGAGTTGCAAGACTCTTATTTATACCTATTTACGTATTACTCAAATATAGTATTAAAATTAAATTGTTGCAAGTTCTTGTAACAATTTAATTTATAAAAATCCTTGTCTTTAGACATGAATGAAGCAAGAGACAAAGTAAGATTAACTAATTTTGGAGATAATCTTAGAAAGATTAGAGAAAAACTAAATTTAAGTCAAGATGAAGTGGTTGCTAACTGTGACGTTACAAAGGGAAATCTAAGTAATATAGAAAATGGAAAAAAGGATTTTCATTTTACAACTTTACTGGAAATAGCAAAGGGATTAGGTGTAGAGGCTAAAGATTTATTGAATTTTTAATATCACTTGAGTTTAGCTCAACTCACTAAATTCAAGCATAAACATATAATACATTTTTTTAGGAGTAGATATGAAAGAGTCTCTCTTAACTCTAATAGAACAGTTTATAATAGATTTCATTTTGAAATTAAGAAATGAGAGAAAGCTTAGTCAGGAAGATATTGGGTTTATTTTAGGTGTTAAACAGTCCTTCGAGATTTAGTGATACCCCAGAAACGTTTTTAAAAGGTAAAAAATTGTGGTAAGTGGGAAGGTAATTGAGTATAAGAGTAAACCGGAGGTTATTGTTACGGAGCCGAGGCAGATTACAGTTTTAGAATAAATTACCACCATGTTTATATAAATGGATAATTACGAACAATTAGTACCTGACGTTAGGTGGTAATTATGTCTGAAACTCCAAATTTTGAGGCATTCCAAAATCATATCGTACCGAAAACGCAGCTTAACGCTAGTGTTCAAGAACCAATAATAAAATACTACAATATTACCAAACAACTTATTATTTATAGCTATTTTGAATATGAATTTCTAACTGTTGCATTAAGGGAAAGTTTATTATTAATGGAACTTACATTGAATGTTTATTACGAAAAAGTAAATGGGATAGAGTGTAAGTTAATGCTAGCTAAAAGCTTAAAATGGTTCAAAGAAAACAAATTTATTAAAGATGAAGAAGGAGCCAGAGTATTAGATTTAATTCGTTTGATAAGAAATCATCATATGCATCCATCTAAACATATTATAAATCCTCCATCAGTTGTCGATATTATTGATTTAATCATCGTTTGGATAAACAAACTCGATAAGAGAGTAAATAAACAACATCCAAATCTTCTATAGTTTATAATAATAAAAGTTCGTCACTTCTAAATATCGTTGTGTGAGTAGAAAGGAAGAGATGGATTATGTTAATAATCCATTTTCAATTAATCTAATAACGTCGCTATCCAAATCAATTAACGATTTGGATAAACGGCAAGGCTTTATATTGGGCGAGAATAACCATCATTTATTGAACCCAGAAGAGAAGTATATATCATACGTTTCAAAAGTACATTCCAACCTCATTGAAGTAAATAATCAAATATCATATATAAGAATTTTTTTAATGCGATACCCGTTCAAACAGCATTATAAAAAAAACAATATTTCTGAACTGGAATATATACAATATCACATGGAAGTTCTTTTTCATAAAACTCATACAGTATTGGAAATCATGAAACTTTTAGTAAACAAAGTTTATGATTTAAAAATCCCTGAAAAAGATTGCAACTGGCTTAACATGTGTAAATACATTAATAGAAAAGAATTATGCATGAAGTATATTGATTCTTACTACAAAACCTTTGAGAATATTATTGATTCCCGTCATCTTAGCTCTCATAGAGGTTTATTCTTTGACAATCAAAAAGACAACATAGAAATTGATATGGGCTTTAGTCTTTATAAATTTGAAGGTTATGAAGTAGATGAGGAACTAAAAATGATATTTCCTTTGCGCTTTATTGAATTCGAAATTAAAAGATATAAAAAATCGAGAGTCGAATTGGTAGAAAAGATAATATTGCATAAGAACAAAATTTTGAAAGAATTCCTAAGCTCATTGCAATTAGAATTTCAACGACAAAAATCTAATAAATAAAAAAAAACACTGTACGTAGGCTTAAGCAAAGCGTGACTACGGATTAGTTAATAGAAAGGAGTTTACAACTCCCTTATACTGAAAATGTAACGTAAAAAATCTATCTTAGTTTATGAGAGAAATTATTGTCATTTCCTATTAGCGGCTTTTGCTCTCCCTTCTTTTATCATGCTTCGCCTCCGCTCAGCCTGACAACGACTCAGAAAAGCATTACAGATAGCATTCCTTGCAAAAGAAGCTAACCAACACTATAATGAGAGCGTTAAAATTTATGGTGTAGTTAGCGGTGGGTGTATTAGCCATATTGAAATAGTTAAATTAATATGAATTCAGAAAATTAAAATTATTACAAAATACTACCTAATGAATAATATTTACATTAAACAAATAGCATTACAACAAAATAGTTGTAATATTGTGATAGAAAATAATAACTGGTATGCATATTGTATTTGATAAAGACACAGGTTTGCTAATACCAGGTGAATATAAATTGTCTATTAAAGAATTTGAAAAGGAGTTTGTAACTAATGAAGAAAGACGAATTATATTCAAGGGTTTCCAAAAGTTAATAAAAATTTTTACCGCCATTGAATGTGAGTATCTCTACGCTGATGGTAGTTTTGTAACAAAAAAACCTTTTCCTAGCGATATAGATGTTTGTTGGCATATGCATAATGAAAGTAGTAAAAGAGATCAACAATTGGAAGCATTACTTAAAATCTGTCCACCACTCTTTTTTCTAAACAAAATAGAAAATCGAGAATATATTCAAAAAGAATTCTGTGCAGATGTTTTTCCTGCAAACACAAAAGAAAGAGATTCTGGATTACTGTTCAAAGATTTTTTCCAGAAAGATAAACACACAGATGAGCCAAAGGGCATTATAGTTATTGACTTATTATGATCAAAAACAATAAACAAAAAATATTAACTGAGGAAAGAGTTTCAGAACTCATAAAAGTAAGGAGTAAAACTGAAGCTAGTAAAGAAATAAGCAAAATAGAAAAACTATATACCCTTAATTCTTTTGATGGGATGATTGCGAACTTGCAAGAAGAACTTGAAGAATATAAAACATTAAAAGAGGGTAATCTTAAAATTTTAGAAGCAAAAAACTTAAAAGAACTACCTCAACTTATTATTAAAGCAAGAATAGCACAGGGAATTTCTCAAACAGATTTAGGTAAAAGACTCGATATTCAAGCGCAACAGATTCAAAGATATGAAGCAAACGATTATCAAACTATTTCTTTTGATAGGTTGCTCCAAATTGCCAAAATCCTAGGAATATGTGTTCGTTTTGAGAATACGATTGTAATAGGATCAGGACCGAAATTTGACATACCAGAAAATATTACTGAAGATGATATTAAAAATGCAGAGAGAATTATTAGACAAAAATGTTCTCTTGTTATATAAATCATGAAGACAATAACATTCTATTCATATAAGGGAGGTGTAGGTAGATCTCTTGCTTTAAGTAATATTGCCATTAAACTATCTCAGCTGAAGAAAAAAATCTTTGTAATTGACTTTGACTTAGAAGCTCCTGGTCTTCAATTTAAATTTGATGAAGATTATAATTTAAATAAGAACGAAAGCAAAAAAGGTTTGGTAGACTATATATATAGTTTTGCAAATGAGAATATAATACCTAACAAACTTTCTGAATATACAGATATTTTAGAAGCTAGAAATATTAACGATAATGATATTCACTTTTTGGCCGCTGGAGACTTTGAGAACAATGATTATTGGCGTAAACTAGCAACTACCAAGTGGTCTCAATTATTCTATTCTCATAATTCTTATGGTATCCGTTTCTTCTTAGATCTTAAAGCAAAAATAGAAAAGGAATTTGCGCCAGATTTTTTACTAATAGATTCCCGCACTGGAATTACTGATATTTCAGGCATCACCTTAAAAATATTTGCGGACGAAATTGTCGTATTAGCAGTAAACAATAGGGAAAACTTATTTGGTACAAAAAAAATATTAACGAGTTTAACTGCTCCTGAAAATGAATTGTTAAACCATAGCCCTAAAATCCATATTGTTCTTACTCGCCTACCCTTCCCGGAAAAAGTTGAGGATAAATCTGAAGAATTTCTCATTTTAAAACGTTGGGAAAAAGAAATCCAGACGGTGAGTATGGAGAAAGTAAAGGATATTACGATTATTCATACTGACAAACAAATTCATCAAAAAGAAATTGTCAAAATTGGTGAAACGGGTAAAACCAATACTATTACCTATGATTATTTAAAACTCTTTGAAAAGCTTTTTCGAGGCACCCCTATTACTGAAACTGACAATCATTTTGAAACCATTAAAGAAGCCGAATATTTATTTAATAAGGCTCTTACAGAAAATGATACATTATTAAAATTAGAACTCTTAAACAAAGCAATTGACCTTGACCCCACAAGATATGAATATTTTAAAGAGCGAGGACAAATTTACTATTCCTCACAGAACTTAGAAAAATCATTTTCCGATTTCCATAAAGCTTTAGAAATCAAGCCTAATGACCCTATATTAATGCTTTATCTAGGGAATCTTTACTATAATAAGCGTGATTATAAGGAAACTTTAAAATATTTAAACAAATTACACATTCCAATTGAGTTAACATATCTTTTGAAGGGACTGAGTTTAAACAACTTAGGTAAAACAGAAATGGCAAAAAAAACCATTTCTGAGGGAATTGAAAATTTCCCTAATAGTGCTCTACTTTACAATTTAAGAGCGAATATATTACGTAAAGACAAAAAATATGCTGATGCACTAAATGATATCTACAAAGCAATAGAAATTGAGCCAAACAGAGGACTTTTATTTGCCACACTTGCTGAAATTTCACTTGAACAGGATAAAAAAGAGGATTTCTATTTAAACCTTAATTTGGCATTATCTAAAAATTTAACAGCTGCTGAACTGAATACTGCAAAAACAGTTTATGAAAAGGTGAAAGATGAAATAAAGTTTTTAGATCTCTTAGAGAAATATCAAATTAGACTTGAGGATATATTAAAATAATTCCTGTTTTGACAACTATAGCATTTACCCTTCGTTGGTGCCACATTTAAATTTATGGTACGGTAAGCGATGGGCGTTATTTAGAAAAATCATTTATTACCTTAATAAATGTAGATGGCGCATACCCCAACCATGCCCTTACCATTATGATAAAAGATATAGACCGTAAGAAATTTAGTTATGCCCCGGAGAGTTTTTTAAAAAGGGAAAACGTAGTGGTAACTGGCAAAGTGGTGGAGTATAAGGGTAAAGCGGAGGTTGTTGTTACGGAGCCGGGGCAGCTTGTGGTGGTGGAGTAAAATATAGATTTTATTTAAAATTATGATTTCCCCAACACAAATAAGAAAGCCTGAAAATTGGCAAGATTTTGAAAAACTATGTAAGAAACTTTGGGGTGAAATTTGGGAGTGTTCTGCTTCTATAAAAAGAAACGGACGTGGTGGTCAAAACCAGAGCGGTGTAGATATTTATGGCTTACCTAAAGGCGAAAAGCAATATTTCGGTATACAATGTAAAGGAAAAGACGATTATTCTAAGAGTAAGTTATCTGAAAAAGAAATTGACCTAGAGATCGAGAAAGCGAAACTCTTTACCCCTGCTTTACATACTTTAATTTTTGCAACTACTGCGGATAAAGATGTTAAGATAGAGGAATACATTAGAAAGAAAAATTTAGAAAACATTCAAAATGGTTTCTTTAATATTGATATTGATTCTTGGAGTGACATTGTCGATTTATTGGAAGAAAGAAGAAATACCTTTAATTGGTATATAAACAACTGCCAATATAAAGACGCGTCCGATGTAAACGTATTATTCGGCAGTAAAGAAGAAATAGAAGTATATCCAAAATATATACAAACCAGCAAAATATACAGACTAAAACGAGCAATAGATTATTCAATATTACCTGTTTGGGCAAATCCAGATCATCCTTTAGCTAAACAATTAGCTTCCATGCAGAGATTAAAAGAACCAATTTATTCAAGTCCATTCGATCGAAAAAAAAGAAAGATTGATCATAGATGGTGTTCATTACCATTTAAAATTTACAATACCGGCTCAACTGTAATTGAAGATTACAAATTGTTAGTAATTTTTGATGGAGATAAAGTTGAAAAAATTGATGACAAATACCGTCACTTCAATCCAGGCCCTTTATATGACCAAGTAATAGTTGCAACAGAGAACGCTGAACGGAGAAAAAACAGGCAAGTTTTCCAATCCTCCGAATATTATAACCTCATAGAATTCATACCAACAAATAAAATTTTAGTACAGGAAGATATTGTCAGGTTTGAAGTGGGTATTATTCCTAAAGATAATATAGAAGAAATTGCAGTAACCTGGTTACTTAAATCACGTGATTTTAAAAAAGAAGGAAAATTAAAACTAAAAATTAATCCTCACTACGAAGAAAAAAGAGAAATAATAGAAGTAGAAAATCCAAACGAAGTAAAAGAGCCAGAAATTATACTAACACCTAAGATAACCGAGGAATAACATCCACTTTTCGGAGCATTAGGCATTGCGTCATTTAGAGTTTTTAAATCAAAAAGTGTTTCCTACTCCATTGTGATATAAAAAAACAAAGCCCCTCTTTGCAAAGGGGCAGTTAAGCAATTTTCATGAAATTTAGACTAATAAAGTTCAATTAATTAAGCTACTCGACGCAATGTATTTTTAATTTTATTAAAAATATCACAAGCTTCCTCAATAGCAATACTTATATCAGCTTCATCGTAAGATTTTAAATCAAAAGCGTTCTCACTTAGACAATAAGTGCCGATTTTTAAATCTTTTGGTTCACAACTAAAAAAGTTATGTGCTAAATATTCTTGCAATAATGGAAACCTAAGTTGGCTTTCCCAATCTAGTGGTGCTTCTGTAAAGAAATAAGCAGCATTATAATCTTCATTAGACACTAGAAGAGGTGAATTACCCGTTAGGCTGACTTCTGGAATCAATTCCCATTTAATCCTTACCATAGGTTTTTCTAAAATAAAACCTTTTGCATTGAACTCTTCAAAATAAGGCATCATTCTATCTAATAGAAATTCTTGTTTTTTTCTATTAGCAGTATTATCTGCGTAATTCATAAATCTTTGCTGTAAAGCCTTGATGGCTTCTGAAATTACTAGCTCATCTTTATGAACATCTTTAACATTCTTTTGCCAACAGGAAAACATTCCAAAACTACCGCCAGCAGCTTGAGGATTATCACTCAGTAATTTTTGCGCAAAAGCATTTGGGTTTCTCCTAACCTCTTCTAATTGTGAGCATGGTACTTTTATCATAATTTTCTTAAATTAAAGTGAATAGAACCCTTTCATATCCATACAATTGTCCAAGTTATCAATGGCAGTCGTATTTGCAACTGTTCTTAGATATTCCCGACCGTTATTTGATACTACTTCAACTTTAGCACCAATCTTCCAGTCTGGATAAAGCCATATTAAGGTGTGAGCTAGGTTGCCGGCCTTAATTAATCTAATCACTTCACTTTCTGACTTTTTTACACCACCAGAAAATGTAGAAGAATTGTTTTTACACAAAGAAACATGTGTAATTCTTTCTTGAGTGTCTTTCCACACCCCATTAATAAAATAATCAATTGCCATAATTTTAAATTTTAAGTGAGCATAACTCTCCCTATTTGGCAAACAGAGAGAACGTTAATTAAAATCAATTGATTTGTATGGCTGAAAAACCACCGCTTTGAGGAGTATGTAGCTGTTATAGATTGTAAACGCGATAAAGTTTGTTTTTATCAAACTTTTTTTTAGCTTTGCGGCTTGTAATACTAATATCTATAATCTGCTTACAGGTTACACTGTCAGCAACTTAAATTTATATCCTGGCAGATGGTCGAAGATCTGTCGGGATTTTTTATTTAAATCCAGATTCGTTTTATCAGTTACTATGCCAAGCCACGAAACTTAAAATTGAACTAAAGTTGCTTTCGGTTCAAAATCTATCATTTTCGTTACAAACAGCGGTTAGATTTTTTTTTACTTTTAAGACAGGTTTTTAATAAATTGATTTGAATGACAAGCTGACAGTAAACAATTCTATTAATTTAATAACTGACAGTATACTTATCATAAAACAATCACTTTTGCTAGTATTAACCTTACCTCTTAGTGTTACTTAAAGATGTGAAAAAATCAGCTAATTCGTACCTTGTAAAATTACTATAAACCTATAATAACAAATAATAATGACGAACTGGAACAATAACAACCTAAGGAGTATTTCTGAATACGAGCTCGATTTACAATGTTTAGAGAGTAATAGAATGGGGAAATTAAAATTTAACATTACTGAACAAAAAGATGATAATGACAAGGAAATTTTAACAGGTCTAAAGATTATTGCATTTTTAGCAATTATTGGTTTCGTAATTCATAGGGTGATAAAATTCTTTTTTACTCGATAGGAAGAATAGTCTCTGTTTTCGGTGCAGCTTCACCTGATCTTAGTTAATAAATCAATAGAATTAAATTGTTTTATATCATATTTACTTCCACCAGAATTTTTTAACATATGTATTATCAATTCTCTATTATCATAATACCCTTTCAAATACTTCTGCTTAATAGATCTACTTAAGCCGTCTAGATCTGGATATATACTATGTTCACTTATTCCTATTATTTCCAATTCCTTCAAAATCTCGTTTTTTTTGTTTCCATCAATAATGATAGATTTCAACCAATCTTTCTTTGCACATGTTAAGCCAGTTATTTGATTCCCGAAAATCGTAAAACATCCAGACTGTGATTGAATTCTTCGATCGATATAAGGTGGATATACCGCTAAAGGAAAATATGCCTCTTCTGATTCAATATCGCCATCATTGGTTAAAAAATCCATATACAAATATCTTCGCGTAAGCTCAGTTAACCTTAGTTGATTCTTTTTATTAAAAAGTTTTTTCTTCTTATAAGTATTCGCAATTCCTGGAATCAGTTTGTATTCTTTGGTTTCCCTATTTGAAAATAGTTGTTGCATTGTATAGTTATTAAGCTCAAACGGATTTAACATCCAAACCCTCGCGTCTAACGAATTGCCTGCAGAGTTTGTAGCAAAATACAATGCTATTAAAGCATTCTCTGTCCAGTCCAACAGTCTCGTTAAAAGGCCGTAATGTTGCATTAAGAAATATCTATTAGCTCTTGTATTCTCGATATTATTTTCTTTTAAATAAAAGACTGCTTTTCTGTAATAATCGGAATTTATATTTCCCTCAATAGATTGTATATTCTTAGACATAAACTGTTTATTTGTGCTAAGATTTATAGACTCCGCTATCACTCTATAAGCATTGGGAACAAGGGGAGTTTTGTAGTTTATACTTGATTCTCCTCGAAACCAGAATACATTAGTTTCATCATCATCAGTAATTGATTTTTTTTCTGTGTTTACTATAGTTTCAATGTATTCTGAAACCGATTTTACCTTTTGCATATTTCTTTACTAAAATAATAACTGCGATTATACCCTTCTACTATTTATAGTCTATTTCCTTGCTCTCAAAACTTTTCAAAGAAAGTATCTATCACGATGGCTGGAGTTTGAGAATAGCAAAATGTAATGTAAAAAATCTAACTTAGATGACGCATAAAATTATTTCATTTTCTTATAACTACCTATCCTTATATGAGGCATAAATATGCTTTCTGACTTACAAAAAGCATATTTATGAACTATTTTTGAAATCGTTAATTTTGCTTAATCCGCAGACTTCAATTACAGTTTGCAGCTTGGTCGTCAGCTTCCACGGCAAGTTGAATTACATAACCAACCATGAAGGCATCGACTATAGAAAGTGCATAATCTCGATGGATTGGCAACGTATCGGGTCTCAATACATCTTCATAGATATATTTTTCCGCATCCCACATTTCACGAACCAGTTCGGGGTTTTCTGGCTCAATCCTGTCAAATACACGCTCGAAACTTGAGTTGGCCGTTCTGGTAAATTCCAGCCTATCAGCTGAAGCCAATGGTAAAGCAGAAATCATCACAGTAGTTTTATTTTTTACTTTCTTTCTTTTTGGTTTAACAGTTTGATTTTCTTCTGATAGATTTTCTTTTTTTATCCCTAACCGGTAATCATAACCATCACTTTGATGTCCATCTACATCAGCAAAAACCGTTTTGAAAATATCCAGTTTATCCTCATCATCGAGTGTTATATTATTTTCACTTTCCACATCTAAGATATAATAATCCCACTCTTCATTTGTGATCTTGTGCATGTTATCGAACAGCAGTTTAGCCAATTCCATTGCTGGCTGTGACGCTTTTAGCATATCCGTCCATTTTTGAAATCCTCCCAATTTCGCAATGATATGCTGTGCGTTCATTAGGGTGAAATTGTTTTCATCAATTTCAAAGTCCGAAATCAGAGCTTCAATATCGAAGAACTTGGGCGCATATTCAAATAAGTCGCGACCATAAGTGGAATCGAAATAAGGCTTTTGTGTTTTGAAATCTTTGTGAAGATTTTTTGCTTGGAGTTTGATGTACTCAATAGTTTTCATAATAATACATTCCTTTTATACCAACTTACTATCTCTACTTTTCGCGTTTGTAATCTTGTTTGGATAATAAGCAGGTAGGTTTGCATTATTAAACTATTGGCTGATGAAATCTTTGCACAAACGAGCAAGCTTGCCAATAAGCATATACAATTATAAAAATAAAAATTCTTAATTTCAACACTTTGTGTAAGCAATCAAAACTAATAGTTATCCATGCTGTTTTGCAACAGGGATGGTAGGTGAAATTTTGTAAAAATTTGTGCGTAGCACCGAAGCGATTAGCGGCGTACCGCACAGCTCGGCTGTTGCCCAATAAGTATCATCTGGTGTATTAACAAAGGAATTTTATGTTGCTATTACCAAATGGCTGGGTATTGGAAAGATGGGGCAGTG
Organism: Pedobacter arcticus A12; assembly: GCF_000302595.1. Lineage (GTDB taxonomy): Bacteria > Bacteroidota > Bacteroidia > Sphingobacteriales > Sphingobacteriaceae > Pseudopedobacter > Pseudopedobacter arcticus. The sequence goes on from NZ_JH947127.1 coordinate 618,446, forward strand.
CTAAAGAACTTGGAGACCTCTCTTGCGTTCGAAGTGACGGTGTGGAGTGTGAGCTGTGAAATATCATTAACAACAACTTAGACAAGAATCACAAATTCTGTCGAAGTAACGAAAGAAACATTGTTTAAAGCAGTAAGAACAGCAGTAATAAGAGAAGAACTTCGACAAGTCATAGTAACAGAAGTAGTAAATTGAGATTCTGGAGTCATCTAAATTTTAAAAAAATCCCTAGCGGGTGCGAGCTTTAAGCTCGTAGCCCCAACACCTGCCCTTAGAGTTCTGAAAGGCTCTAAGGATTTCAAGAATAGATAGGTTTTCAACCGACCGGAAAAATAATCCAATCCATGACGCAAAGTTTAGAAGAACAGTTCAAAGATTTGCAAAAAACCGATAGTTGGGTACAGGCGAGAATGTTGGGATAGTTATCAATAATATCCATATGGAATTTTAAATAAATGCTTGAAAGTTTCAACCCTAAAGAATCAGCTTTTTTAGCTTGGTTTATAATTACATTTATTTTTATAATAGCATATTCTCCTGCTAGGAAAAGGACATTGCCGTTTTTGAAAACCTTGTTCGCATGGAAATTATCGGTAGTATATTTATCGGCGTTAGCGTATTTCTGCGGATGCTTAGCATTACTTTATAACCTTGGCATCTGGGAATTTTCCTTATCAAAAGATGCATTATTCTGGTTTTTATTTTCAGGAACTGTTATGATGTTCAATATTGCAAAAGATAAAAAGCCAATTGTATTCTTTGAAACAACATTAAAGTCGCTTCTTAAAATCACGGTCTTCTTAGAGTTCATTATAGGATTAAGCACTTTTAGTTTTTGGATAGAGTTTGCACTAATACCAACGGTAGTAATAATTGCTGGGATGTATGCAGTGAGTACAACGAAGCCAGAGTATGCTAAAGTCAACAATATTCTTAAACAACTTCTTTCTTGGAGTAGCATAGCGATATTTCTATACATTCTGGCTAAGGTTGTTCTACATTATTCAGATTATCTTAAAGCCGAAGTAGCAATACAATTCTCGCTACCTATCTTTTTCACGGTTCTATTTATTCCCCTCTTAGCAGGATTATCATTATATGTACATTACGAACAATCGTCAAAAGTGATAAAGCGTCACATTAAACCTCAATTGTACCGCTACGCAACAGCAAGGGCCTTAGTGTACTTCAACTTTAACATCCAAGGTCTATTAAGATGGCGAAGACATATTGCCGTAAATCGTGTTCATAGCAAAGATGAAATATCAGCCACGATGCGGGATATTCGCCAACTGCAACGAATAGAATTAAAGCCTCCACCTGTTTCGGAACTAGATGGTTGGTCTCCTTATGTTGCAAAAGATTTTTTAAAAGGATTAGGAATTGAAACAGGAGATTACTGGCCTGATTTAGGCGATGAATGGCAAGCGATTTCAAACTATCAGAAATTAGGTGACGATTTTATGGACGGTGATTGCAGTTACTATATATTTGGTACAAGGTATGTGGCTAAAAAGTTAAAATTAAACCTGAGAATATTTGATAGTTCTTTAAAGTCTGACGCTAAAGAAAAGTTCTTATTGCGATGCAATCATCTATACAGTAAAGCTTTGAACAAGCCTCTCCCTAAAGCCTTGATTGAAGCTATTAAAAAAAACAATACCATTAGTTATCAAAATAATAGTTCAACTATTACTGTAGAAAAAGATCAATGGCTAAATGAAAAGAAAGGATACGACTTAATGTTTATTATTGAACATGGGAAATACAGATAAATCATATAAATTAAACCAATACAACTCAAGTTAATTATTTAACTGTATCTATAAAAATCACTTCATACTTATAGCAAATAGTCCTAAAAACCTCTTTAACAATTCCTAGCTCGACATGCTCAATATCCTCATTTTCATTAAATATCATCAAAAATACTCCTTTATGCTTTTTAAACTCATAAGAATAGGTTTCGATCTGAAATTTCGTTCCATACAAGAAATCTAAGATAGCTGTTGCTTTCTCTTTTATATCTTCGAAAAGACTTTCTTCTATTTCATTCTCTTTTGTAAGTTCACTTAGGATTTCTTCCAGATAATATCGTTTTTCATCCCCTATGTCTCTGTCTAACCTCTGAAGTTGTGCTTCAATAGACTTTAATTGAGGCAAAGCTTTCTTAAGTTCACCATGGGGAACATTTGAATGATAATGCCTTATTTTTTTTACGAGGTCGCCTAATATATCATTATAAGACCCTGCTGGAGCATCCGTGTACTCATATTTCAACAATTTCATTTAGATAAAAATTTGATTTTAGTTCATTTATACATACAAGATATTGTTTTTTTTCTTAACTATGAGGCAACCTAAAATTCTTATGGATAATATCTCTACATTATTTAAGAACTTAAACCAACGACTATCCAGTCCGTTTTTCTTTTCGTTTTTATTGGCATGGTGTGTTTTCAACTGGCAAATTATTATTGCCTTATTATTTTATAAACATAGCGAGGTAAAGCTAGATGGCTATCATTCATATATTGATTTGATACAACAAAATACATCTTCTACAAATAACTTATGGTGTCCACTATTAGCTGCGTTTGCTTATACCTTTATTTATCCCTTATTTAAAAATGGTATAGATGCTTTTTTAGCTTGGACGAAAACGTGGGGAGAAAATTGGAACCTAAGGGTATCTAAATCTCGAAAAATATCCATTAATAAATACTTACAGCTGAGAGAAATTTATGAGACACGCACAACAACTTTAGAAAATATTCTTAAAAAAGAGAGCCTTCATTTAAATGAAAACGAAAGACTCCGAAATGAAATGCTTGATTTAAGTAGTAAAAACAACAGCTTATTTAGAGAATTATCACAATGGAAAGCAGCGAATGATGTCAATATTCTAAACGGTGAATGGTTTTATAATTATAGGTTGAAAGATGCAGCAGGAGTAATTATAACGAAGAATTATGAACTGATTATAAACGGCAACCAGATCGATATTATTGATAATACCAAAAGAAGTAACATACAGTTAGAAGGCTTCTATAATGACCCGAATCAAAACCGCATTACATTTACACTTAAAAATGAAAAGGGCGGTTACGAACATTTTGAATTACGTAAAACCGATCTCAATAATTTAAATTTATTGAAGGATACTACCAATACCGGAAAAACTGTAGAATTAAAAAGGCAACGTCCCGTTCAAGAAAATGTTGAATTAAAGGATTAATGTGATTATTAAACTGCTTTAATATGGTTACTGCGCCGAAGATTGGGGATAGTACAAAGGACTTACAGACCTCTCACATTCTTTCGAGGTGACGGAATGGAGGATGGGGAATCTGGTGGAGGTTTGGCTGGTATTGCTTTTGAGCTTATTAACCACCGTCTTTAATTCTCCCGCGAGCGGGAGACAAGGGTGCAGAAGCCCGTGAATTTCGGTTGGTGCTAAGAATTTAGGGACCCCTCTCTTGCGTTCGAGGTGACCTGGAGGGAATTGAGATGACGGTGGGGAAAGATTACTTAAAATTCCTTGACCTATCAAAGACCTCTGCCCCATTAATTGCGTTGTTTTTCTTTTTAAGCTGTTGCAAAAGTTTGGATAAATCGAAACAGCGTTCGGCTACCACGTGGATCACCTCCCCCTCCTTTTGCAGTTTACCTTCAATCATTAACAGTTTGGCGCCAATGACCTCTTTACGGTATCTGTTAAATATATTTTCCCAAACTACGGTGTTCGCACTGCCGGTTTCGTCCTCAATGGTTACAAAACAAACGCCTTTTGCGGTCCCCGGTCTTTGCCGGATGAGCACCAGACCGGCAACTTTTACTTTTGTGCCATTGGCTACAGATTTTAGCTGCCCGTTACCGGTTACCTGCAAGGCATCCAATTGCGGACGTAGAAAACTCAGCGGATGCGCTTTTAATGACAAGGAGGTGCTGGCATAATCATGCACCACATGTTCGCTCTGTGGCATTAAGGGCAAAGCAATCTGTACTTCCTGCCTGCTTTCGGAAGGCTGATCTTTAAACAAGGCAATGGGGCTATCCGCCAAAGCGGCCACTTCCCATAAAGCTTGCCTGCGGTCCAGACCAACAGAGCGGAAAGCATCGGCATCGGCCAGTTTTTCTAAAGCAGCAAGGGAAAGTCCGGCATTTAATAGTTGGGTAACATTGCGATAAGGCTGTTTTCTTTGATTGAGCAATAACGCTATTTCCTCCATATTTAACCCTTTTATTTGCCTAAAACCTAATCTCAGGGCCTTATGCTCACCTACCTGTTCTTCAAGCACATAGTCCCAAAAAGAATAATTGATGTCCACTTCCCTAACTTCTACGCCATGATTTTGTGCATCCATTACCAGTTGTGCCGGCTGGTAAAAGCCCATGGGCAAGCTGTTCAAAATGGCGCAGGCAAAAACATCGGGATAGTGGCATTTTATCCAGGAGGAAACGTAAACCAGGAGCGCAAAACTGGCCGCGTGGCTTTCGGGGAAACCATAGCTTCCGAAACCTTCAATCTGTTTGAAAACCCGATGTGCAAATGCTGGGTCATAACCTTTTTTTTCCATGCCGGCCACTAATTTTTGACGGAATGCGCTCACTTGCCCGTGTGCCTTAAACGTGGCCATGCTTCGGCGCAGTTCATCGGCTTCGGCAGGAGTAAAACCAGCGGCAACAATGGCAATTTCCATCGCCTGTTCCTGAAACAAAGGAACGCCGTTTGTGCGTGACAATATATCTTCTAACTCTTTGGAAGGGTAAGTAATTGGGTCTTCCCCGTTCCGTCTGCGTAAATAAGGATGTACCATATCGCCTTGTATGGGGCCCGGACGTACAATGGCGACTTCTATTACCAGATCATAAAACTCCTTAGGCCTTAATCGCGGAAGCATGGACATCTGCGCCCGGCTTTCAATCTGAAAGACACCCACGGTATCCGCAAGACTGATCATCTTATACACTTTTGGGTCATCCTGCTTAACGTTTGCTAAAGTTAAATCCTCATTGTAATGTGTTTTAACCAGGTCAAAGGCTTTACGGATGCAGGTAAGCATTCCCAAAGCCAGCACATCTACTTTTATAAAACCCAAAGCTTCAATATCATCCTTGTTCCACTCGATACAGGTACGGTCTTCCATGCGGGCGTTCATGATGGGGCAAAGGTCCGAAAGTTTGTGCTGTGTAATCACGAAACCACCTGTATGCTGTCCCAATTGCCGTGGGAATCCGATTAATTGCCGGGTAAGCTGCAAGGTTTTTTTAAGGTGAGGGTCTTTTACGTTTAAGCCCTGCTCCTCCACGTCTAAATTGTCCAGCCATTCGGCTGACGGTCGCAATACACTGGCAGAAAGGTTGTTGATGGTATCCACGGAAAGCCCCATGGCTTTGCCCACATCGCGGATGGCTCCTTTATAACGTTCCTGGGTTACGGTGGCCACGATCGCCGCCCGTTCTCTGCCGTACTTTTCATAAATGTACTGGATTACTTCCTCACGGCGCTCATGCTCAAAATCCACATCAATATCGGGCGGTTCATTACGGGCATCGGACATGAAACGAGCGAACAATAATTTGATTTTTGTAGGATCAACGGAGGTAATTCCCAAACAATAGCAAACTACAGAATTGGCGGCCGAACCTCTGCCCTGGCATAAAATAGCCTTACTCCGGGCAAAACGGACCAGGTCCTGAACGGTTAAAAAATAATTGGGCAGATCGTTTTTCTCTATAAAAGCCAGCTCTTCCCTTATCTGCGCCTCAATTTTTGGTGGGATGTCTTTTCCAAAACGTTCATGAGCGCCTATCCAAGTCAAATGTATCAGTTCCTGTTGCGGTGTGCGACCTTCGGTAGTGAGTTCCTCGGGATATACGTATTTTAATTCACCCAAAGAAAAATTGCAGGCATCCGCAATTTTTTGGGCATTGGCGATGGCCTCGGGGTATTGCCTAAACAAGCGTTGCATTTCCTGAATAGGTTTTAAATAACGTTCGGCATTGGCATGGAGCTTAAAACCAGCCTCAGTAATGGTACATTTTTCGCGGACACAGGTCAATACATCCTGTAATTCTCTTCTTGCCGGTTGGTGATAATGTACATCATTGGTGGCCACCAAAGGAATGTTTAATTGTTGGGATAATTCCCAGAGACGATGCAACCTTTTTTGGTCGTCGCCCTGATAACTCCGTACCGTTGCCAAAAATAAATTCGGCGCAAGCTGTTTCTGATAGGCTTTTAAATCGTTTACAAAATCCTTGGAAAAATTGAAATTGTTATCTAAATGGTCGGGAGGAATAATAATGAACAAAATTCCTTCGGCATGGTCAAAAACATCCTGACGGTACAGGAAACACTTCCCTTTTTCTGCCCTAAGGTTGCCCACCGAAAGCAGAGCAGATAATCGGCTGTAAGCGGATCTATCGGTTGGGTAAGCGAGTAAGCTTGGGCCGTCCAATAAATCTAAGCGACAGGCCGGGATGAAAGCGATGCCGTGTTTTTTGGCAGCGACATGTGCCCGTACAATTCCTGCCAAGGTGTTACGGTCGGTAATGGCGATTTTTTTATAGCCTAAAAGTGCGGCCTGCTCCATCAGTTCATGCGGATGCGATGCTCCTCTTAAGAAACTGAAATTGCTGGTTACCTGTAGTTCTGAATAATCCATGATTATATTTAACTTTTGCTTTATCCGTTTTATCCAGCCCAAGCACTGACTTCATTGACCTTTAATTCGCTCTTGGCGGTTGCGGAAATGATGAAGAAGTTTAAGCACTTCCCCTTGTAGCAACCGGCGCAGGCGAGAATTTTTTTGGTTACTTTTTTTGCGGAAAAAAAAGTAACTGCCATTTGCCCGGCAAGAAGGCAGGCAAGACTGTGTGAAAAGGCCAAAATCTCCGCTCAAAATATCGACTCCATTGTATTTGAAAAAAAATAAAATCAGGCTCAAGCAAAAAAACCATGAATAAACCATTCTGAACGCTCTTCTGCATAATGCCCTGAGCGGAAAAGCCAGTAACGTTTGCCCGTTTCATCCTCCACCACATAGTAATCCCGATGTTCGCCACTTTCAATCCACCACTCTCTTTCTATCCGTTCGGGACCGTCGGCTTTTTTAATATCATGCCGTTTTCCTTTATAAACAAACAGTATAGGCGGATAATCTGGAATAGGTGCCGAAACCAAAACCGGTTGCGGTACAGCGAGTAAATGTGTTGGTCGGGGTTTGTCGGTTGGCCAAGGGATTGTCGGTTTTTCCTCCAGACTGTTTACTTTTTTAATGGAACGCTCGGGCCAATAATGCGCTTGCGGAAGGTAACGCTGTATGGCATTTTTCCCGGCCCGAAGCGCAATACGGTCTAAAACTTCGGCCAGCAATTGCTCATCGCTTTCATGGGAGCTTGTCCATATTGGCTGTTGCAAAAGCTCCACAGGCTCTATTCCCGAAGCTTCCAACACAAAAAGCTCGATCCCCAACGCGGGTTCGATATTTACAATCCGCATTTTTAAAAGCTGGTACAGGTGCTGGATATGATGGGTGGATTTATGGGTACCGATGCAGACGGAAACCACTTTTCCATCTATACGGTAACAAGCCAGCACCGCTTTTCTTAAACCCATGCCTTGTTTTTGCAAACGGCCACATAGGGCTTCCAATAATTTTTGGATAGCGATTTCAATGGCTTCTGCAGTACGGACGGGTTCTAAGCAGGGCAAACGTTCGGTATAAGGCTCGGGAATGTAAATGGGCTTTAAAAACTCCTCTGCTTTGCCCATTGCCTGTGCGATCCTCAACAGCAGCGCTTCCCCAAACCGTCTCCGCAGTACCGAACGAGGGATGTCGATAAAGTTTTCGATACGGTGCAGGCCCAGTTTATGCAGGCGTTGCACTAAATTGTTTTCTAAGCGCAATGCCACAGGTGGTAAGCTTAAAACCGCATGGTAATGTTCGCCACTGGCGATAATTGCTTTCTCTTTGCCATAGCGGGCAATTGCCCAAGCGGCACCGGCGGTATCAGCAATGGCGCCACGCACCTGATAACCTTTTTTCCGGAGTCGCGTTAATAGTTCCCGCAAATAAGGGACTTCTCCCTGCCAAAGGTGACAACAGCCGGTAAGATCGATCAGCAAACCATCGGGTTCATCAATGGCGACAATGGGTGAAAAGCGGATACACCATTCGGCCAAATCTTTGAGCAAATGGCGTTCTGTGCCTTCCTCATCATCTTCCACAACCACATCCGGCACCAAAGCTTTTACATCGGCAATACTCATCCCCGGTTTTATGCCCTGTTTAAGCGCAAAGTTATTGTAGCATTTTACCGATTGCCTGCCTCTCTCTTTTATCGCAATTACTAATGGCGCTTCATTGAGTGAGGGATTGGCAATGGCGAGCTGGTCGGTCAGCAATTGTTTGAACCATAAAGACAGGTAACGTTTTTGCATCAGGTTCCTGTTTTAACGGTTAATGAATCTGGTAAAAGTGTATTGCTTTTTTCTGTGCTTTTTACCGTTAAGCCTTCTGGTGTATGGGTGGCTTTCCATACGCTGGGCTGGCCGTTTTTTACCTTTAACAGTTCTACCTGCCATTGCGGAAAGCCCACACCGGGCAGACCTTTTTCCGAAAAACTGGGCAGAGGACTGATGCGCCAACGGGCTACACAGGCAGTGGTGGTGATTTTTTTACTGTCTTTGCGCAGTACAAATCCTGTTATCCGGTTGTTTTCTACTGCCAATTGCAAACGTCGGGATTGGGCAAAGGTGAGGTTTTGCAGTTCGGCAATTACAGCTGCCAAAGCACTGCATTTTAAAGCTTCTTCCATTGCCCAAAGAATATCCCGATCTCGACGGAGCTGTATGAAGATGATACGGTCGGGATGGATGCCATAATTTTTTAAGGCGGGAGGAAATACCTGAGGGAAAGGACTGATCCAGATGCAGGACCGCCCGTTCTGCATCAATATGGATAGCAATACCGCTAAAAAACCGTTGGTGGCGGCGGTATCTTCTTCCTCATCGCATAAAAACTCGTGTACAGCGGAACTTGGGAATACACCATAAGGAAAAGCATTTTCCAACATCTCCAATCCAAAACTCACTTCTTTGCCAGTGGCAGGTGATTTAAAACCTTCCAAACGCAAAATGTCTTCTTTTAGCCGGCTGATGATGTTTCTCTTTGTTGCTCCTGTCGCCATAACGCTTTCCTCCCCTCAGCTTTTGTAATTAATTGCTGTGAATTATAAAGATGGGCTACAAATATAATACTAAAAATATTAGTAAAATAAATAAATATTGAAAGGAGAAATGGGAGACTTCTCTCTTTCGTTCGAGGTGATGTGTGGGATAAGATAAAAGTATGGATTTAACTAAGGGCAAGAATCAGTGTTTTCTAGTATTTTAGCAGGATCACTCCTATAAAATGTCTAAATTTTCTCTTAATTTTAGGTCTCAAAGAAACATGATGACATTAATAGCCATATTTTTTCCTTTTATTTCTTTTATTTTAAGAGGGAGAATAATTACGGGTATTATCTGCCTGATTTTACAGATTACCTTAATAGGCTGGATACCCGCAGCAATTTGGGCTGTTATTTCATTGCAGAACTCCCCGTTCAGACCAACGCAACAAAGCGCTTATTAAGGCTATGAAGTATAAATCTTAAAACAGATAGACCTACATCTCTTTCAACTCAACAAGATTCTTAATAAAGTATAAGAGTTGTCATATAAACTGCAGATAAGACAACATCATTAACGACAACTTAGACAAGAAGCATAAATTCTGTCTAAGCAACTAAAGAAACATTGTTCAAAGTTGCAAGAGGAGGACTTAGACAAATTATAGTAACAAAAGCAATATCACTGACAACAACTTAGACAAGAAACATAAATTATGTCTAAGTAACTAAAGAAACATCGTTTAAAGCAGTAAGAACAGCAGCGATAAGAGAAGAACTTCGACAAGTCATAGTAACAGAAGTAGTAATTTAAAATTCTGGAAGTCATCTAATTTAAAAAAATCTCACCCCTTAAAAACATTCTCCCTATGCCAAGCCAGATTCTCCTGTGCGAGATAGTATTGCTCGCCCGGTGACAGGTGGATTTGTTTCCCGTCCAATTTGTTGATGCTATAATCATGCGTAGGGTTTTCAATCACTCCGGGAGATACGAGCAATCGGTAGTTTTCATCAACACTTAACAGTCCCCTATCAAAAGCCCGGTGCATATTGGGGCAGAGGGCAATGCCATTGCTGATTTTTCGTCACGGGTAAGGCTAAAAGGCACAATATGGCAGGCATCAATAAAGTGATGCCCGTGAGTAGAGCTTAACCGCATACCCGTAAAACTGCAAGTAGTGGCATAGGCTTTAGGCACCAGTTTTTTAAATAGGCCCCCGCGTACAAAAACATCTTCTTATGTTTCTATTTTAATTCTTCTGTATTCAGCTTCTGGCTCATTAAGGATATAGTGTTCCAGCTGTTGGATATAGCCACCCTCCTTTTGTACACCCGTGAGGTTTTGGCGGGTGTGAGAAAAATAGGTTTGGAGCAAAGTTTCTTTGATGACGTTGCGGGAAAAGGGATCAATTAACAGCAGGAACAGTTCTGCCGAAAAAGAACCATAGGCTACCGTAGCCGCCAATGTGTTTACGCTTTTGATGTGTGCATTGATTTGGCAACCGGTATTGGGGATTAAAAACCAAAAGCGCTGGCCTGCTACTTTATCGCTCTGTAAATAATAAAAGGGTTGGGTAAAATCGACTTGGTGCAGGGTATTCACCAAGAGTTGCCAGTTCTCTTTAAACGTACCTACCAGATCAGCATTGATGTACACTTTGTTTTATTTCAGCATGCCTTTCTCTAGCAGTTCTATCATGCTAATGAGTAAACTGGCTTATGCGGTGCATGCCCATAGGGGTGTTTCCGCGTTTGAGGCAGGTGAGGGCTTTGAGGTAGGTGTTGAGGGAATATTGCATTGCTTTGGCAAGCTTAGGAAAATAAACAGAATAATACAAACGGGGTGGGTGCTGGAAAGATGGAGTATTCGCAAAGGACTTAGGGACCTCTCCTTGGGTCGAGGTGACGGTGTGGGGTTGTGGAGTGCTGGAACGAGTGCCCAGGTGCTATTTACTTGCAGACCTCTCCTATCGTCGAGGTGACGGGGGTAGTTTGGGTGACGGAGCGGAGGGTGAGCAGTGCTGGAAGAATGGGTTGTGCGTTGAGGATTGTTTTTGAATTAGCTAAGTAGCTATATCAACAACTTACCTCCCCACAAAATCCTCATCGCTCAAAGTTTTAATAAAAGAAATGATATCGTGTTTTTCTGTTTCTGTTAGCGGGATTCTGTTGCCGTTTGCTTTCAAAATAGGATCAAGGTTATCGGCATCTAAAACGCCATTGTCAAAATAATTCAGCACATCTATCAAAGCTGCAAACTGCCCGAAACTTCCGTAAGGTGCTGTAAATTCTGCATTCCGTAAAGAAGGTACCCGAAAGCTCCTATAATCGGAAGGAATTCCTGTCACTCTACTACGTCCTGCTTCTTCTGTACTTGGATTCAACGGAAAACCAACATTCCTAAAACTTTGGTCGGTAAACAGCCCCGTACTGTGGCAAGTGGCACATTTGTTTAAAAACGCTTGATAACCGCGTTTTTCAGTTTCGGTAAACACCTCGCCTTCATTTCTTTTTACTTTATCATATTTACTATTGGCAGAAATTAGGGTATATTCATATTGCGCAATACTTCGGTAAATGCGATCAGGAGTAATATTTATATCGCCAAAAGCTTTTTTAAACAGCTTTTGATACTCGCCACCCGCACTAATTTTACTGATCACCTCTACAATAGAAGAATTCATTTCTTCATGCGTAATAATAGGGACTAAGGGCTGTTTTTCAAGCTGTAGCACATTGCCGTCCCAATTATAAAACTTCATAAACGCCATGTTCTGAACTGGAGGTGCATTACGCAAACCCACCCGATCATAAACGCCTACACCTTTTGGGTGATGATCAGCAAAGGCATTTTCCTTTTGGTGACAGCTTCCGCATGAAATGGTATTTGCAACGCTGAATCGTTTTTCGTTGAATAGTTTTTCACCTAACGCTACTCCAAATTTTGTGGGCTTATTCTGCGCTACTGAAGTATTCATCTCCGGAAAATCCGCAGGAACAGCTAAAGAAAGTTCTGGATTCTCTTCTACAATAGGTTCCACAATGTCAGCTTTATGACAAGCTATAAACAGGAAGAAAAGCACTAAAACTCCAAAAGTTTTTTTCATTTTAAAATGAATCTATCGGTGAATATTAAAAAAAAGAGCCCCCTGTTCGATGACTCTTTTTTATCTTAGTTTTCTACATTGCTTATAGCAAACATTCCTTTAATATCGCTGGTTCCATCGCCACCTAAGTTATCAACAAACTTCACCATTTGATCTGCAGTATGGATATTGGGTGTGGCATTATCTCCCATTCCGGTTCCTGTTTTCAACGTAAGTGTATTTGTTTTTCCACTCAACAATTTATCAAAATCTGCATAGATGGTAATTTTTGGAACTTTGCGACCTACCACGGCATTCGTTGTTAAATCCAACACAATTTCTCGGTAGGCATCCACACCTTGTGTATAGGCGCCCGCAGTTCCTTCAATGGTGCTTCCGGTATGGATAGACATTTCTTTATTGTCGGCTTCATAAAAGCCCTCCAGCTTAGTAAAACGATAACCCGTTCCCCACTCCCACATCATTTTGGTATCATTTGCACCAGTGGCTACATAAAATTTAGGGAATTTTACTTGATCCAAAGTATTTAACTCTCGTTTTATCCCTAAGCCGAATTTAATCTGTTTATACGCTCCAGCAGGTATATTGCTAAGTACATAATCCAAAGTTTGCGGTTTGGCCTGGTTAACCACCGTTGCTCCTTTATCTAGGTCGTTCACATGGTACGGAAACTCAGTACCGTCTGCTTTTACCAAACGGATGTTACTAATCACGTATTTTAATTCTGATAGGTGATGAACTTGTCCCTTAGCAGAAGTATTTACCGTAGCGCTGTAGAGGTAGCACCGCCAAGAACAATGGCATTGGTTTTAAACGTATTGTTAAAGTGTAAAGTTAGGTTATTGGCTACTGGGATTTTATCATCCTTACTACACGATATTAAAGCTGATGTTGCAAGCGTTAAGAAAAAGATTTGTTTTAATTTTTCCATTTTTTTATTGTTGTAAATTTTATGCTTTTATAATTTCTAATGGTGATTGTTGATGTACTCAAACAAACCAAGGCGGTGGCAAAATCACTTCTTGACCGGGTTCTTCATAGGCAATCTGCTGATAAGAATAGTCTGCCGTCCTAATTTCCGTTACCAGATTTTTCACCTCAAACAAAGGAATCGGGAAAAACAACATATCCACTCCTTTAAAGGTTGGAACGGTGGAATCTTTACTTTCAGCATCTTGCAATTTCTTTTTTAAATGACAAGCGCCGTGGCATTGCAATTCCGGAGCATTTTTGTTAATGCAAAACCGTTGTTCTATAGCATCTTGGTTCAGTTTAAAGCACACGATCATAAAGGCTTGCTGAAACACCATCAGCAAGGATAAAACCACTACAACAACGCTAAAAACTCGCTTCATTTTAAAAATTGACTTTCAAGGAAGTGAAAATATTTCGTCCCATCCTTGGGATATTTCCCCAATCTGCATAAGTGCTGTATTGTTTGTTCAGCAAGTTTTCTGCACCAACCTGTATAACAGGTTTAAGTTTCTTAAAACTGAAAGTGTAATCCGCAGAAATATTCCAAGTCACGTAAGCTGGCGTTTCGTCCTCGCCATATTGCGGACTGTAATTATTCTGCGTAAAATCGCCGTTCAATGCGGTTTGCAAACTGATTTTGTTTTTCACATAACGAAGACTGGTTTGGTAACTCAAAGGTCTGATGAAAGGCAAAGTCTGGTCTTGCTCGTCTACCGCGTGGGCATAAGTTAGCGTTCCTTTCCAGCGTAAATCATCCGAAAAATTATAGTGCGTGTTCAATGATAGGTTGAAAATTTTAGCGTGATCTAAGAAAGTATAACCTTTTACGCCTACCGATTGGTAATTCATCGGGCTTCCTAAACTTAAAATTCTGCCGATGATGTAATTCTCGATATAGAAATAATTGACCTTAGCTTGGATGCCCATTTTTTCTTTGGTAAAACCTGCGCTCGCATTGGCCTCGTAAGAAACCTCATTCTTTAAATTTGGGTTTCCGATGTAATCGTAACGATCAAAACTATTGTAGATGTAATATCCGTATCCTTCGGAAACAGAAGGCGCCCGATGTCCATATCCTGTTCCAACAGAAAAATCAAACTCATTAATGTGGAGCTGATAACTGGCATGTAAACCTGGCAATATTCTGGTTTTGCTTTGGGATGCTCCGGGATGGAAAATCCAGTTGAACTCCACATATTTTGAGTGGTTATAATTCAAACCCAAAGTTACTCCAAAATTTACCTGACTTCTTTCCGAAACTTCCAAAGAATTGTTCATAGAAAGTCCGGCGAAACGAGTAGAAACCCAAGGCCAGCTGTAAGCAAACATGGTTCGCTTGTTTCTGTCCTGTGGGTACATCCGCATTTCTGCGATAGATAAATTATCGTAGGCATTGAGCTGAATCTCTGAAGAATAGTTTCCTTTTTTAAGATTTACCTTCGAAATTAAACCGTAGGTGGTGCTCCAACCCGGCATATCCATGTGTACTAAATTTTCGGGACGCGTGGTGTCATCCATGTAATGTTCAATGGCGTTAAAATAAAGCTTGGTATCCCATACTTTCACTAACCCTTCTTCAAATAATTTCTTGTAAGCAACTGAAGTAATAATTGCCCTAGAAAGCCACAAATCCATCGGAAGTGCAGGAAACCCTACATCATTTGCCTGGTCATAAATGGCATCTACTCTTAAACAAGATAGCGGACTTGCTTTTAAAGCCAAACCCACAGATGAATTGAATTTTTGGTATTGAGAATGGTTTACTTTGTTGTTATTTCCGTCGTAATAATTGCCCGCTTTCCTGAAAGAAACACTGCCATCTGCTACAAACTTTTGTGAGGAGTAAGATGCATTTCCTAAATTAAATAGCTGATTGTTATTGAACTCAAAGCCACTTTGGTAAGTGCCGTTTACTTTCTTTTCCATCCCGAACGGCGTACTTTTTCTTTTTAAATCAATGCTTCCTGCAACCGTTGCCCCATGCATACTTCCTTCCTGCCCAGATTTTATATCAATTGTAGAAAGGTTGTTGCTTTCCACGTAAGACGTAATTGGATCCATTTTATCTGTACAAGCTCCGAACAAATGCATTCCATCTATAGTTAGCGTAGAACGTTCGGAACTCATGTTATTAAGCAAAGGTTCCCATGCATACGCACCACGTTTAATAAAACTTATATTTTCAGAAGATGCCAAAAACTCATCAACCGAAACTGCCATCTTTAGCTCCGTTTCAATTTTTCTTTTTGCAGTTCCAATTACTTTAACTTCTTTAAGAAGTCTTGTACTGTCGCTTTGCAGTGGAGCATTTTGTGCATTTACATTTAATCCCAAAAACACCAAAACAATACTTAATATTTTCATAATTGCTAGAATAAAATATCAATAAATAAGTCGCTTTTGGCACCTTCTACTCCTGGTGTAAAATCTTTGGATACCTCGGTTCCTTTCAAGATTCTTCCATTTTTATTGAGTAGGATAAAGTTCAATGTCCAGTTCCCCGTCATGGTATAATTCACCACCCCAGCGTATAAACCATCATTACGTTGGATCAAATCTCTATTATTGAGAGAGGAATGATTACCCATGGAAGGCTCTGGCATCCGCGGATCAAGCTGTAAAACATAGTCGCTTACTTCACTATAGGAAAACTGTGACGGATCTGGAAAAACTCCCGATGACGGATTGCTAGGTTTATTGTTTTTGTAAATACCAGCAATCAATTGGTTTTCGGCAATTTTTGGCTTTTGCGGAGCTACTATCGCAATAAAATACTGTTCCTCATCTTTCCCAGTAAATGCTGTCATGCTTAGGTTTTTGTTGGTTTGCTCCTTTACAGAAATATTTTGTTTCAGCGAGTAGCTTTGACCATTAATAGTAAAACTGAGGTATAAGTCCCAATTTTCATTGGTCTTGCTTTCTTTCGTGAATACCGCATAACCAGAATAATATTGACTATCCGCTTGGTAGTCCAAACTGTAGCTGTGCGGACAGGAAATAGTTTGCCCATTAGCAGTTGTGATAATTGGCAAAAAAGTCACGTTAGATGCTTTTACTTCGATATGAGTTTGTTTATCGGTGATCTTCAAACGGATTTCGTTATAGCCTTTGTAAAAAGTTCCGTTTAAAGCTTCAATACTGATAGCGTAGCCTGAATTAGTAATGGCGACAGCTTCTTTAAACTCATAATGTTCGGTAACTACGGTATTTATTTCTGCTTCGTAATCCGTCTTTTTTTTTGTACAAGACGCTACCACAAAGCATAATGCCGTGAGAAAAAATAATATTTTTTTCATGATGAAACATTGTATAATGAATAATGGAAGGAAAAACCAGTAGGCGTATCAATAGCATTAAAAAAGAAACAACACAGTTTGTGTCAATCTAAAATTGCCATTTGCTTAAAACAACAGATTATGCTAATCTTTTATCAAATTGCTAAGACAAAGAAATATCAATTGAACTAATGATCTAAAAACACTTAAGCTGCTACTACTGGGATGAAATCGCTAACGGGAGGGCGAAATATGGAAGTATGGTAGTTAAATCTGTAACCAATTAGATAAGGTGAAAATTGGCTTTCGTTAATTTCTTCTTTTGGTGTATACAGGTTAATGGTATAGCATTCATTATGTATATAAAATGCACTATATTCATAAGCTACCAAATTCTTTTTTGCTTGCTTCTCGTCTTGTTGTTTCATTTTCTTCATGAAAACACATTGACCGTTACAATGAAGCTGAGGTTTATCTTTATTTACACATTTTGCGATATATTCTGTTAAATGCCCCTGATATTCTACCGTCATAACACTGTAATACAAAGACTGGAGTGTCAGCGTAAATAATAGAATATATGTGCAAAGAATTCTCAAGATCTATTTTATCTACTTTAAAGAAACTGTTGGACAAATCTATGAAAAATATCTTTCGCACAAATGGTAGGCCTCACTATTATAACGATTTATTCAAGCTTTTAATGCAAGACGTCAAATATGCGGATACTGGAAAGCGCTCAAAGAAATAGTACATGTACAGAAATATTTCTTCGCTTATAGCGATACAAATACCGCCGTTTATATTGCGCAAATATAAATGGTTTAAATTTTGCTTTAAATTATTCACAAAACAAACAGAATGACAAGCAAAAAAGACAGACAGTCTATTCAAAAAAGCAAAAAACTCATCAAACAACAGGTTGAAGAAACTAAAAAATTAGATCTAGGTTTAGATGCTGACAGGTCTTCTGAACCGCAAAAACAGCAAAAGTCTATTTTTAATGGATTTCTGAACAAAGAGGAACTCCCTCCTTTGGATGACAAATAAAACCCAGATGATGACCTTATTATTTATACGATAATTATGAGTAAAGAATATAAAACAGGAGACCATGTAAGCTGGAATTCAGAAGCAGGCCGAGTTAGCGGAAAAATCATAAAAGTGCATATCCGAGATTTCGACTATAAAGGCTATACTCACCATGCAAGCAAAAACGATCCACAATATGAAATTAAAAGCGACAAAACCAACCATATTGCAGCGCATAAAGGAAGTGCTTTAACAAAACTGGACTAATTGCACACTCAACGTCACCCAGCAAATACCATCGTTAGTAATAGAACAAAGTTCTGTAAACAGAAAGGTCTTATTTCACCTTTCAACGTCATAATTGCTATCAAATTCTTTTAAAATCAGATAATTCTCTATTTTTATAAAAAAACAGATTCACACATGAACTTAGCTGCTTTTTTATATAAAAACACCTGTGCGCTAAACTTTATTTGTTTATCGACACACGTTCTTGATCGTTCTTTTCTGAAGAGCAATAAGGACTTTATAAATTAATCCCTGCTAAATCTCAAGGCAGGGTACCTCCTCCAACATTTTTCGTAAAATTAAATACTACGGCTTTAAGCGGTTTTCTTGTATTTGACAGGAATATCCATCAATTGGATATACTTTTCAATTTGGGATGCATCTAAGAAAATGAGCAAGGCCAATACCATATAAAAAACAATAACATGTCAGAAAATATCATCGAAGAAAATCCAAAACACATTATTTTAACAACCGGTGTCTACGATTTAATCAAAGATCACATCAGAAAGAGAAAAGTAACACCAACAGAAGAGGCAGTACTAACACTACAATTAAAACACGCCGAACAAGTATTAAGAAAAGATTTGCCTGCAGATGTTGTTACTGTTGATACGGTTGTTACCATCAAAAACCATAGTACAAACGAAGAAAAAACGTACTCATTTGTTGGCCCGGATAAAGCAAGAAGAAAAAACAATACTGAATCTATTTTAACTAAAATTGGTTTAGCACTAGTAGGTTGTAAAGAAGGTGATAAAGTTAACTGGGTTTTAGATGGCGAGCAAAGTGAGGTTGAAGTTCTCTCTGTTAAAAGAGTTGCATAAATAACAATCACCATATAATCAATTGATCAGCGTTTTCTTCTTTAGAGGACGCTGATTTTTTTTTGGATTGCATTTTTAAACGGGATAAACTTACTAGTCCTATATTATATAGCCTATCTAGCGCTCGATAAACAAAAAAGCCTCACATTTCTGTGAGGCTTTTATCTTGCTCCCAAGCCTGGACTCGAACCAGGGACCCTCTGATTAACAGTCAGATGCTCTAACCAGCTGAGCTACTTAGGAATTTCTGGCTATTTCAAAAGCTTTTTAAGCCTCTGCCCTTTCGGGAGTGCAATGTTCGGTATTTTAAATTAAATATGCAATATTTGTAAAAAAAAATTTAAAATTTATGAGCTTAGTTGTTATAGGCACTGTAGCATTTGATGCTATAGAGACTCCTTTCGGAAAAACGGACAAAATTTTAGGCGGAGCGGCCACTTATGCTAGTTTAGCAGCATCTTATCTTTATAAAAAAACAAAAATAGTTGCTGTTGTTGGCGATGATTTCCACAAAGAAGATATCAAAGAAATTGCGGATCACGGAATTAATGTTGAAGGATTACAGATAAAAGCTGGGGAAAAGTCTTTTTTTTGGTCGGGAAAGTACCATAACGACATGAATAGTAGGGATACCCTTGTTACTGAACTAAATGTGCTGGCCGATTTTGACCCTATCATTCCTGAATCTTATCAAGACTGCGAATACCTAATGCTGGGCAACCTTACCCCGCAGATTCAACAAACGGTAATTAAAAGAATGCATAAACGCCCCAAGCTAATTGTAATGGACACCATGAACTTTTGGATGGACATTGCAATGGATGATTTGCTAGAGACCATCAAATTAGTAGATGTTTTAACCATTAATGATGCAGAGGCTCGCCAACTTTCTGGAGAATATTCTTTAGTAAAAGCGGCCAAAAAAATTCTTGGAATGGGACCTAAATTTTTAATCATCAAAAAAGGAGAGCATGGCGCACTTCTGTTCCATGGCGATCAAATTTTCTCTGCTCCTGCCTTGCCTTTAGCAGAAGTGTTTGACCCAACAGGCGCAGGTGATACTTTTGCAGGCGGTTTTATTGGATACCTAGCAAAAGTTGGAACAATCAACTTTTCGAACATGAAAAACGCCATCATCTTTGGTTCTGCTTTAGCCTCTTTTTGCGTAGAAAAGTTTGGCACAGAGAAAATTAAAAACCTAAGCCAGGATGAAATTGCCAGCCGAGTAAAAGAGTTTGTTAGCTTAAGTAGCTTTACAATATAAAACTTAAAAACACATCCATAACAATAGAACTGTTGTCCATAAGGCAACGGTTTTTTTATTAAAAAAGATTAACTTAAGTCTAACAAAAACATTTATCTTTAGGTACTTGCTTCATTACTCATTCTTTGTCGAGTTATTTTATGCGTAAACCTTGTAGTAAAACTATATTTAAAAAGCAATTAATTATTGTTTTGTACTGCATACTCTTTATCTCAAATCTCCACAGTTCCCAATGTAGTGCCTCAACACCTCTAATTACCGATACCATTAAACTTCAGCTAAAATGGCGTAATCAGTTTCAGTTTGCAGGTTATTATGCAGCAGTAATAAAAGGATTTTATGCCGAAAAAGGTCTTAATGTAAAAATACTTCCCGGCGGGCCACATATTTCTCCTGTAAAAAACGTTACAGAAGGGAAAGCTAATATTGGGGTTTACGACCCTGGTATTTTATCTAAAGAATACACGAAAAACAATCTGGTAGTACTCGCAACTATCATGCAGTCATCGGGCTATTGCATCATTAGTTCAAAAACAAAAAACATTTTAAGACCGGCAGACTTAGTTGGTAAACATATTTTAATTGAAGACGGACAAGGCTGGGGTATTTTTAAAACGATTCTTTTAAAAGAAGGAATTGATATCTCCAAAATAAAGATAGGGCCACGTTTAAAAGATTCTGAGGATATCTATAAAGACAGCGTGGATGCCGTAATAACATTTATAGCGTCACAACCTCAAAGATTAAAAGCAATGGGCTACGATTTTAATATCATGAGGCCAGAAGAGTACGGTGTGGATTTCTATGGTGATATATTATTCACTACAAAAAAGTTTGCCTACAGAAACACAGAAACAACCGATGCTTTTATTGAAGCATCTTTAAAAGGATGGAAATACGCTTTAAGTCACGAAAATGAAATAATAAACTACATTCTTACGTTGCCGGACGTAAGAGCTTACGGAACCAGCCGTAAAAACTTAGAGTATGAAGCTAAAGAAATAAAAAAGCTCATTATGCCCAATTTGGTTGAGATTGGTCACACCAACTTAGGGAGATGGCAATACATGTTAACGATTCTTCAAAGACTTGGAATTGCAGATAACAACTACTCTTTAAAAGGCTTAATTTACGAATCGAACGAAAACCGTTTATCCCGCTTTTACCTCCCGCTTATATACGTCTCAACATTTATCATCATCATTATAATTGTAATAATGTTGATTAACAGTCAATTGCGTAATCGAGTAAGACTAAGTACAGCCAAACTGCTTAAAGAAATTGAGCAACGTAAAGAAGCCGAGCATTTAGCCAATGAAAATAAAGAACAAATTGAGCTTATTTTAAACAGTTCTAATATTGGTTTATGGGAATTGGAAATCGAAACTAAAAAAGCAACCTTTAACTCTCGTTTTAAAGCTGTTTTGGGTTATAAAGATGAATACAACCTTACGCTCGAGGAATTTTACGACAAAATACATCCTGATGATCTAAAACTTGCGCAACCATTATTCTGTACGGAAAATTTAAATATTCCTACCAAAAAAATGACTCAGCTGAGAGTCGAGAACGCGAAGGGGCAATATATTTACGTTCTCTCATCCTCAAAAATAATCCTAAAGAATCAAAAACCATTTAAAATATCAGGTATCATATTAAGTATTGAAGAGCTTAAACAGAAAGAATTAGAAGTATTAAAAGTATCTGACGAACTAATCAGGCGTAACAATGAGTTAAAGAAATTTGCTTACATCACCTCACATAACATCCGTGGTCCAGTGGTAAACATTTTGTCTCTCTCTCAGATGATAGATCAAAGTTTCTTAGATAAAGAGAACATTATAATTTTCGATAAAATAGACCTATCTATCAAAAAACTAGAAACTATTTTAGATGATTTAGTTGAGCTAGTGGCGCATGATAAATCTGGTAATTTATCGTTAGAAAAAATAGACATCGCCGAAACTATACAGTCTGTGATTAAAAGCATTCAAGAGCAGGGACCTAATAATGATCTGAATATTGATTTCGATTTAAAGGTTAATAAATTGATGTTGCCTAAACATGCTTTTTTAAGCATCATAACAAACTTAATAACAAATTCCATAAAGTTTAGAACGTACGACAGGAAACTGCTAATTGAGGTACAAGCGTTTGATGAGGGCGACAACACAGTTCTAAGATTTAATGACAATGGAATTGGGATAGATCTTTTAAAACATAAACACAAAATATTTAACCTATACCAGCGTATAAATCATGATATTGAAGGTAAAGGAATTGGACTGTTTATCGTAAGATCACATATGGATACCTTAAATGGACGAATTGAAATAGAAAGCACTCCAAACATTGGTACAACTTTTACGCTCTATTTTCCCAAACAGCATTTTAGTTAATCTAAAAAAACTAAAATAACCTCCAACAGATAATTAAAAATATGTTTAAACGTTTAGTTTTGCTTAGTTTGCAAATTAAAATTTTAAATAATGAAGAATTACTTATCAATATTAGCAATTACCGCAATTTCCATTTTCTCCTCATTTTCTACAAAGGATGAAGTTTATATTTTAGATTTAAACAAATCAAAAATAGAATGGACCGGAAGAAAAGTCACCGGTTCACATACAGGAGAAATAAAACTAGCTTCTGGGACATTAAATTTCAACAAAAACAAACTCTCAGGTGGTTCATTTGAGATAGATATGAACAGCATTACCAACAACGATCTAACTGGCACAAGCGCAACAAAATTATTGGGACATTTAAAATCCGACGATTTTTTTTCGACAGATAAAAATCCTAATGCTCAGTTTATCATCACCAATGTAACTCACCAGACACCAGAAAAGGCAATCATAACTGGCAAATTAACAATCAAAGGCATCGCTAATACACTATCTTTCCCGGCAACTGTTAAACAAAAAAACAATATTTTGGTAGCTACTGCAACAGGTGTGAAAATTGACCGAACCAAATATGACATCAAGTATAGATCAAACAACTTTATAACGGGTTTAGGAGACAAAGCGATTGATGACAATTTTGAGCTCAATATTTTGATTTCGGCTAAAAAATAACTGTACTGTAAACAATCATTAAGAAATAAAATGATTAACGTTCCCGTTAATAAGCTAAGAGTTAACAACAAGGCTCGATTTTTGTCGTCTGATTATCAGAACTAAACAAAAAAAGCTTGATATATATATATTTTTTGTAACATTCACATTTATCATTTCGTATTAAACATTAATGAAAAACGACCTTCTACAAATTTTGATTATTGACGATGATGAGATAAACAACTTTATCGCATCTAGGTTGATTGATAAAATCGCTGTAAAAACCGAGGTCAATACTCGTTTAAACGGGTTAGAAGGTTTAAATTATATTAAGTCGAATTTAGAAGCTCAAGAAAACCTACCGGATATTATTTTCCTAGACATTAACATGCCCATTATGAACGGCTGGGAATTTTTAGAAGAGTTTGAAACTATAAAAAATCTAATAGATAAAAACGTGTGTGTAAACATGTTATCCTCTTCGGTTTATAATGACGATATTACAAAAGCTGAAACCTATAATAGCGTTAATAAGTTTATTTCCAAACCTTTAACAGTAGAAAAAATAAGAGAACTTTACACTTCCCTCAATATTATTGAAGAACCTCATTAATAATCACGGCACCTTGTTTCTCCGTTACCTTGGCAATTGATTTTGCTTTTGCATGATAGAACAAACAAGTCCAGTTACCTTCAATTGCTTTTTTACCATATGTTTCTCGTAACTCCATTGCCTTACGGCCATCAAGGTCATATTTAGCAATAAACTTTCTTTGTAGCTGTTCTGGTTCTGGAACAATATCGGCACCAAAAAAAACATGTTCACCATCTTCTTCGATGTGAAAAACCTGGTGAAACTCGGTATGTCCACCAGTAATTTCATAGCTAATTTCATCGTTGATGTTTCCGTCACCCTCTAAAAACACAATCTGCCCTGAGCGTTGTACCACATCAAAAATTTCGGTTTTGTACGATTTTGAGATATTGCTATAAGCATTTTCCCACTCCCCTCTTTGGATGTAATAATCGGCATTCGGAAAACTTATCGACAGACTTCCGCCAGTATTTTTCACCATTCCACCGCTGTGGTCAAAATGCAGATGCGACATTAAAACTTTGGTAACGTCGTTAACTGCATAACCCGCTTTTTTGATATTTTCATGCAACACCAAACCCCCAGTTTCGTTATCGTAGCCCAAACCGGTATCAATTAAAATTAAATCATTTTTGGTTTCCACTAAAAACGGCTGGATGTACACAAAAAGTGACGCCGGACGATCGCTAGGCTTATCAACAGCAGGATTAAAGGGAATAAATTTTTTAGAAACATCTACAGAATAAGATCCTTCAAGCAAGGCTACAACTTTCAAATCAATGATATAAAATAAATAAAACCCCGCAAATTGCTGATTTTGTGTTGTTGAACACCTACATTAAAATGTATATTTACGGGTGATTCAAAGCAAATATATGGAAAAAAGGTGGGTGACGCAGGAAAAAGCTGATGCACAATTGGTTGAGAAAATAGATGCAGAACTAAAGGTGGGGAACATCCTTGCCAGTATGATGATTAGGCGAGGACTAAATTCTTATGATGAAGCAAAATCTTTCTTCCGTCCACAGCTATCACAACTACACGATCCTTTTTTGATGAAAGATATGGACGCCGCAGTCACTAGGATTGAGGAAGCCATTCAAAATAACGAACAGATTTTAATTTATGGAGATTACGATGTTGACGGTACCACATCCGTCGCATTAACTTATTCTTTTTTTAAAAAAATTCATCCAAAAATAGATTATTACATTCCAGATAGATACAAAGAAGGCTATGGAATTTCTACTGAAGGAATTGACTATGCTTATAATCATGCTTATACCCTAATTATAGCGCTAGATTGCGGGATAAAGTCTGTGGATAAAGTAGCTTACGCAAATGAGAAAAATATTGATTTCATTATTTGCGACCATCACCTTCCCGGAGATGAATTACCACAAGCAATCGCAGTTTTAGATCCAAAAAGAGCAGATTGCCCCTACCCTTATAAAGAACTTTCGGGTTGTGGATTAGGCTTTAAGCTGATACAGGCTTATGCCATAAAAAACAGTATCCCATTTGAACAGGTAGCCTGTTATTTAGATTTAGTTGCTGTAAGTATTGCTTCTGATATTGTACCTGTTACCGGCGAGAATAGGATTTTGGCCCATTTTGGGTTAAAAAAACTGAATGACAACCCCTGCAAAGGTTTACAGGCTTTGAAAGAACTTTCAGGCAAAACAGATGATTTTACCATTACCGACATTGTTTTTTCCATCGGTCCACGCATTAACGCTGCCGGAAGAATTGATGATGCCAAAAAATCAGTTAAATTGCTAATTGCCAGCTCAACCGAAACGGCAGAAGATGCTGGTTTAATTGTAAACCTTAAAAATTCGGAAAGAAAAGAATTTGATGCCAACATTACCGAACAAGCTTTGGCTATGATTTTAAATTCGCCAGAGATGGAGAACAGAAAATCTACCGTAGTTTACCACGAAAGCTGGCATAAGGGCGTAATTGGAATTGTAGCATCAAGGCTAACGGAAAAATATTACCGTCCAACAATTGTACTTACACAATCAAATGGCATGGTTTCTGGTTCAGCCCGTTCGGTTTTAGGTTATGATTTATACGAAGCTTTAACCGCTTGTAGCGATTTATTGGAACAATACGGCGGACATAAATACGCAGCTGGTTTAACCATGAAGGTAGAAAATGTTGAAGCTTTTAGTCAACGGTTTGAAGAGGTGGTTTGCGCATCAATCACAGATAATTTGCTGACCCAAGAAATTGTGATTGAAGACGAGATTTCATTAAATGAGATTGACGCTAAGTTTTTTAGAATATTAAACCAATTTTCGCCTTTTGGACCACAAAACATGGCACCCATTTTTTTAAGTAGAAATGTATCTTCGTACCGTTACGGAAGTATAGTGGGAAATAATCATTTAAAAATGACCATACGCCAAGCGGATAGTTCTTTATTTGATTGCATTGCTTTTGGTTGTGGCGAACATTTAGAGCAAATTAATAGAGGGAAGCCTTTTGACGTTTGCTATACTATTGAACAAAATGTGTGGAAAGAGCGGAAAAACATCCAACTAAATATAAAAGGGATTAGAACTTATTAAGCATGATATTAAGAGCAGAAAACCTGATTAAAAAATATAAGCAAAGAGTTGTTGTGAACAACGTCTCTTTTCATGTTGGTCAGGGAGAGATTGTTGGTTTGTTAGGCCCTAATGGAGCTGGAAAAACCACTTCATTTTATATGATTGTGGGTTTAATTAGACCAAACGAAGGGAAAGTTTTTTTAGAAGATGAAGATATCACCAGCGATCCAATGTACAAAAGAGCACAAAAGGGCATTGGTTATTTAGCGCAGGAAGCTTCTGTTTTTAGAAAACTCACCGTAGAAGATAATATTTTGGCCGTTTTAGAAATGTCTAAAATGACGAAAGATGAGCAGAAAGACAAGCTTGAAACATTAATTGACGAGTTTAGTTTACATAAAGTGCGAAAAAACCGCGGTGATTTACTTTCTGGAGGTGAACGTAGAAGAACAGAAATTGCCCGAGCCTTAGCCGCGGATCCCAAATTTATTTTGTTAGATGAGCCTTTTGCCGGAGTTGACCCGATTGCGGTAGAGGAAATTCAGATGATTGTGGCTAGGTTAAAGCACCGTAACATCGGTATTTTAATAACAGATCACAATGTTAACGAAACGCTTTCTATTACAGACAGGGCTTATTTATTAACTGAAGGAAACTTAATGCTTAGCGGTACTCCACAAGAAATTGCCGATAACGAAATGGCGAGAAAGTTCTATTTGGGAGAAAGTTTTGAGTTGAAGATTAAGCGATTTTAATTTAGGTGATTTGAGATTAGGTTGTTTTTGGTTAGGCTTATAAAACGCGTTAAATATATAAAACTAATCTACCACACAACGCTAATGAGCTATTTTAACCAATTCAACTAAAACACCATGCAAATCCTAACCAACGAACAAACCAACAACCTGACCAACTAAACATGACTATAGTAAACTCTTTCTTAAACTGGTACATGAAAAAGCGTATGCACCAGATTGAACTGTTTATGAAGTACCCAAACGAGGTACAAGAAGAATGGTTTGGCTGGTTGGTAAACGATGCCGTAGGAACGCAATGGGGAAAGAAATACGATTACCGATCAATAGAAAATATTAATCAATTTAAGGAACGCATACCTGTACAAAATTACGATACGCTCAAACCTTATATAGAAAAAATGCTGAATGGCGAGCAAAATGTACTTTGGCCATCAGAAATAAAGTGGTTTGCTAAATCATCTGGCACCACCAGCGATCGAAGTAAATTTATCCCAGTAAGTGAGGAGTCTTTGGAAGACTGCCATTTTCGTGGAGGAAAAGATATGTTGGCTATTTACTGCAACAATCGACCGGACGCTAAAATGTTTAGGGGTAAAAGCTTGGTTTTAGGTGGCAGTCATCAAATCAATCAACTCAGCCCAGACTCCTATTACGGAGATTTATCCGCAGTAATTATCAAGAACCTTCCATTTTGGGCAGAAATGCTCAGAACACCAGGCATGGAGATCGCTTTGATGGATAATTACGAGGAAAAGATTGAGAAAATGGCTCACGCTACGCTCGGTGAAAACGTGACCAACATTGCAGGTGTACCTACTTGGACCATCGTTTTGGCTAAGCGCATTTTAGAAATCACTGGCAAAAGCAACCTGATGGAAGTTTGGCCAAATTTAGAGCTTTATGTTCATGGAGCAGTAAATTTCGAACCTTATCGTGAACAATTTAAACGCTTAATCGACAATCCAAATATGTATTATTTGGAAACCTACAACGCTTCTGAGGGATTTTTCGGTATTCAAGATCAAAGTGATTCTTCCGATTTGTTACTCATGCTAGATTACGGAATTTTCTATGAATTTATCCCAATGGAGGAAGTGGATAAAGAATTTCCGGACACTGTTTCTTTATCAGAAGTAGAATTAGGAAAAAACTACGCAATGGTCATCAGTACTAATGCAGGCTTGTGGCGCTACATGATTGGCGACACAGTAACTTTTACCACCAAAAATCCATACCGATTAAAAATTACTGGCCGAACCAAACATTTCATCAATGCTTTTGGCGAAGAAGTAATTATTGACAATGCAGAAAAAGCTTTGAATAAGGCTTGCGCCGATACCGATGCGCAGATCAAAGACTATACTGCCTGCCCCATTTATTTTTCTGACGATGAACTGGGAGCGCATGAATGGATTATTGAGTTTGAAAAAAAACCAAAAGAGTTCGAACGTTTTATTGATATTTTAGATAATACTTTACGCGAAGTTAATTCAGATTATGACGCCAAACGTTTTAAAGATATGGCTTTACGTCGCCCAAAAGTTCACATGGCACCAAATAACTTATTTTACAATTGGCTAAAAGCAAAAGGGAAACTAGGGGGCCAACATAAAGTTCCTCGTTTAGCCAATGAACGTAAGTATGTGGACGAGTTACTGGAGATGATGCCTAAATAAATCTCATTTTAAATCCTACAATGTTAAATTTGCAACATGTCAGCTTGTAAACTTTCAGTAAACATCAACAAAATTGCCACGCTAAGAAATTCCCGTGGCGGAAACAACCCAGATTTAGTTAAAACCGCTTTAGATTGCGAGCGTTTTGGTGCGCAGGGAATCACGGTTCACCCTCGTCCGGATGAACGACATATCCGTTACCAAGATACCTTTGATTTAAAAGCTAAAATCGCGACCGAATTTAACATAGAAGGGAATTGCGAAGAGCAGAAATTTGTGGACTTGGTATTGGCAAACAAACCTGCACAAGTAACGCTAGTACCAGATGCATTAGGACAGATTACCAGTAACCATGGTTGGGACACTATTAAGCATCAGAATTATTTACAGGACATCATCGGTGTTTTTAAAGAAGCAAATATCCGTGTTTCCATATTTGTAGATCCAAACCCGGAGATGGTGGAAGCTGCCAAAACTACGGAAACAGACAGAATTGAGCTTTATACCGAAGCGTATGCGAACGGTTTCCCTGCGGATAAAGAAAAAGCAATTGCTCCTTATATTATCGCTGCAAAAAAAGCGAATGAATTAGGGATTGGTATTAACGCTGGCCACGATTTAGATTTAGATAACCTTAAATATTTCGCAGAAAACATCCCTGGATTATTGGAAGTAAGCATAGGTCATGCTTTAATTTGCGACGCTTTGTATTTAGGTTTGGAAAACACCGTTCAACGTTATTTATACCAATTAGCATGATCGATTTAATCCATCATGATTAAAAAACTCGCTCTTCTCGAATTTTTGGAGAAAGCAAAAACCACTTTGGTGGTTGATGTCCGCACACCTTTAGAATTTGCACAAAGTCATATTCCTGGGGCAGTAAATATTCCCATCTTCAGTAATGAAGAACGCGTAATTGTTGGTACAGCCTATAAGCAACAAGGTCGCCAACCGGCTATTTTATTAGGTTTTGAAATTACTGGCCCTAAATGGGCTGATTTTATTCGACAGGCAGAAATTTTAGCACCGGATAAAAATATTTTTGTTCATTGCTGGCGTGGCGGAATGCGCAGTGGTGCCATGGCTTGGGCTTTTAATTTATATGGTTTCAACGTTGCTACGCTCGAAGGTGGCTATAAAGCATTCCGTCGTTTTGGCTTGGATGCTTTCGAAAAAACTTATCCCTTTGTGGTGTTAAGTGGCAATACAGGTTCTGCAAAAACTAAAATCTTACACGAGCTGAAAGCACTGGGCGAGCAAATTATTGATTTAGAAGACTTAGCACAACATCAAGGTTCTTCATTTGGCTCGATGAATAAACTCACGCAACCATCGCAAGAGCAGTTTGAAAATCTTTTGGGTTTAGAACTGCAAAATTTAGATTTACAAAAACGAATTTGGATAGAAGATGAGAGCGTAACCATCGGTAAAAGAATTATTCCAAAAAACATCTGGCAACAACTGAGAACGGCTCCAGTTATTAAAATTGAAATGCCAAAGTTCGAAAGAATAGCGTTTTTAAATAATGATTACGGCTCGTTGGATAAATATTTTTTGAAAGATGCAGTCGAAAGAATCAGTAAAAGATTAGGGCCTTTAGAAACCAAAATCACCTTACAGGCGATTGATGAAGGCAGAATGAAAGATTTCATTAATCAGGTTTTGATTTATTATGATAAAACCTATCAACGAGGATTAGAAAAAAGAGAGAAAAGCACCGTACATACAATCGGTCTAGAGCATCTTAACCCAAAACAGAACGCAACGGAAATCTTAGCTTTCGCCAAAACAACGTGAGTTTAGATGTAATCATCTGATTACCAATAGATGTAAAATGATTCTATTAGAATAATGCAAAATTAATTGCTTTTTATTCAATCCAGCCCAAGCACAGACCAAAGTTCACCTTATTTTCGACATCAGAACTTTGCGGTACAGATGAAGGGAGTAAAAGCACCCCTTTCATAGCAAAGGGCGTAGTCGAGAGTTTTTTGTTTACTTTTTTGCAGAAAAAAAGAAATGCCATTGCCCGGCATGAGGGCAGGAAAGCCTGTGCTGAAAAGGCATTTGCGACAAAATTCACGTTTAATAAGACCCAAAACTCACATTAAAAGAATAATGTGATCTTTAGCGTTATTGTAAATAACAAAATGTTTCCCGTTTAATCCTCTCAGAACAGATTAAATTCCTTCCAAATTAACAACATCGCCAATAACGATAATGGCTGGATGCGTAATCCCATGTTCTTTACTTAAAGCTTCTAGCTCTACAATAGTTCCTTTTGCCATTTTCATGTTAGGCAATGATGCATTCTGAATTACCGCGGCAGGTGTATTTGGTTTACCGTACTTAATAGCTTCTTCAACAATAAAAGGCAGGTTTTTCATACCCATATAAATTACCAAAGTGGTTTTACTCTGTAAAGCCAATTCAATATCTCTGGATAAACTTCCATCTTTTTTTGTACCGGTAATTACCCAAAAACCTTCGCTTATCCCGCGGTGTGTCAACGGAATATCACTTAACCCAATGGCCAACATACTTGTAATTCCTGGGATGTAACTGGTTTTCATCCCATAAGATTTGGCGAACATAATCTCTTCCATCCCACGTCCAAAAACAAAAGGATCTCCACCTTTTAAGCGCACCACAACCTCACATTTATCTGCGTACTCTTTTATTAAAGCATGAATCTCTTCCTGACTGTTATATTTTTGATAAGGCGTTTTCCCCACATAAACCAGCTCACAACCTTCTTTTTTATAATCGAGCAATACTTTGTTAGCTAAATTATCATAAAGAATAGCATCCGCTCTTTTTAAAGCATTTATCGCTTTTAGCGTAATCAACTCGGGATCTCCAGGTCCAGCACCTACAACAATTAATTCCATCTTTTTAGTCACCATTCGATACGCTTAAAGCGTAAATATTTTTTTTTGTACCTTTCAAAAGGTAAAACAAAGCGCTCAATTTACAAATAAGCTATTAAATCTTGTATAAATTATGAATCAAAAACCAACCATCACCATCACTTACTGTCCAAAATGTGGCTGGATGCTTCGTTCTGCATACATGGCACAGGAACTACTACACACTTTTACCGACGAAGTTCATGGTGTTTTACTGCGTCCTGCGGAAATTGGCGGTGTGTTTACGGTTGAAATCGACGATAAGGTGGTTTTCGACAGAAAAACAGAAGAAAGATTCCCCGAAATTAAAGAGTTAAAAAAACTGGTAAGAGATATCGTGAGCCCAGAAAAAGATTTAGGCCACACAGATAAAATCACAAAGTAGGCAGGTTCTGAAGGATAAAATGAGTAAAAAGGTAGAATACCTCAAAAAAAAATTGGCGCATTACTTTGTCTTTAGCTTCTATTTAAGGGCTTTTAATTTATTCAACACCGCATCAAGTTCTTTTTCATCGCTGGTATAAAGTTCTAACTCTTGCTTTTTATTATAAACGTAAATTGCAGGAAAGCGTTTGGGTAAAAAATTAGGCACAAAATAATAAGCGGTATCTCTCAAAATTTTAACATTTTTATCCGTGGGAATAAGTGGCGCATAATCTTTCATAAATAACTGTATCGCTTTATCCTCATCCATCGTAATAAATAAAACATTATATGGTTTCAAATCTTTCAAATGCGAATTAAAAAAAGTCCCTGCTTTTTGGCAGTGCGAACACGTAGCGTCAAAAAACACAATCAGCGTATTATGAGCTTTATTTAAATCAGATTTTTTGAAGGTTTCCCCAGTAGTGGTTACAAAGCTAAAATCGGGCATCTGCTTAGCTGGTTCCTGCGCATATGAGACACTAAGGGTAAAAAAAAGAATTGCAAAAACTTTTATAAATTTCATCATCGAGAATTAAACGTAAAAAATGAATTTTTATTTATGGAATTGGCATTAAAATTACATCTATACTAAAACAAAAAACAATAAATTATGAAAAAGTTAATTTTTATCGCACTAATAGCGTTCACAACATCTACAGTATTTGCACAAAACGTAGACCTCCGTAAAAAAATTGAAGTAAACGGTACCGCAGAGCAGGAAGTTACTCCCGATGAAATTTATATCGGAATATCTTTGAAAGAATACATGGACGGCAAAAAAAAGGTGAATATTGAAGATTTGGAAGCTCAGTTACAAAAAGCAGTTACAAAAGCGGGCATTGCGCAACAGGATTTCATGATCAATAACATTAGTGCATACAACAACTATTGGGACAAGAAAAAAGACCCTACTTTTTTAGCATCTAAACAATACAGCATTAAAGTATCAGATTTAAACAAATTGAACATGGTTATTGCTGCAGTTGATGCAAAAGGAATTGCTTCCACAAACATTGAACGATACGCTTACTCTAAAGAAGAGGAATTAAAAAAAGAATTAAAAATCAAAGCATTAAAACAGGCAAAAGAAAAAGCTACGTATTTACTGCAATCTATCGGAGACAAATTATATCAGACTTTAGAAATCAACGAATCTGAAAACAACAATTATCCACAGCCTGTTTATCGTATGGCGATGATGAAATCATCAGAATCTATGGCAGACAGTGCTCCTCAAATTGATTTCAAAAAAATAAAATTGAGTGTAAATATCAGAGCAGTT
Source organism: Pedobacter arcticus A12 (assembly GCF_000302595.1). Classification (GTDB taxonomy): domain Bacteria; phylum Bacteroidota; class Bacteroidia; order Sphingobacteriales; family Sphingobacteriaceae; genus Pseudopedobacter; species Pseudopedobacter arcticus. The sequence continues at coordinate 651,663 of NZ_JH947127.1, forward strand.
TTTGAGATTAAATAGTTCATTACCATAGTTAATTTAAAAGCTACCTTTTTAGGTGGCTTTTTTTGTTTAGAATAAGAATTTCGATTAGGTCGTTCCGATGGCTATCGGGAGAACACGCTATCCACTATATATTTTTTTGTCATCCTGAGTATTGTCACGCTGAGCGGATTCGAAGAGGGAGTCGAAGGACAAAAAAAGGATGACGTTCCTATCGTTAACGCGAATCACCGCTATCAAATAAACTTTCAAACACAAAAAAAAGCAACGAGAACATCCCGTTGCTTTTTTATTAACCTAGTTTTTTTATGACTTAGAAACGCTCAGCTTCTGAGAAATAGAAATCGCCTTCAATCTTAGCGTTCTCGTCAGAATCTGATCCGTGAACTGCATTTGCATCAATTGATTTAGCATATTTCTGACGGATAGTTCCTTCAGCAGCATCAGCTGGGTTAGTAGCGCCAATTAATTTTCTGAAATCTTCAATCGCATTGTCTTTTTCTAAAATTGCAGCAACGATAGGTCCAGAAGACATAAAGCTTACCAATTCACCGTAAAAACCACGCTCTTTGTGAACTGCGTAAAACTCTCCTGCTTTTTCTGGAGTCAACTTAAGGTATTTCATGGCAATAATTTTAAAGCCAGCATTTGTAATATCGTTCAAAATAGCTCCGATGTGTCCGTTAGCAACGGCATCAGGCTTAATCATTGTAAATGTTCTGTTAGTTGTCATGGTTCTATTTTTAAAATTGTGGCAAAAGTAAGTTTTTAAAATCGTAACAGAAAGTATTGGTTTAATTTTCAGAGGATTTGCTTAACTTCGTCACCTTATATAAATTAATGATTGATTTAAACCTTTTAAAGGAAAAACTAGCACAGCCTTGCAAAATAGTAATCACCACGCATCACAAACCAGATGGTGATGCAATGGGCTCTTCTTTAGGCTTATACAATTATTTGATCCAAAAAGGTCATTTTGTAAAAGTAGTTTCTCCAACAGATTATCCTTACTTTCTGCAGTGGTTGCCAAACAACCCAGAGGTAGTAATCTACACAGAAAAAGAAGCAGAAAGCAAGGTTTTAGTTGCCGAAGCAGATATTATTTTCTGTTTAGATTTTAATACCCTTACCCGAATTAACGAACTTGGCGAAGAGGTAAGAAAAGCCAAAGCTATTAAAGTGATGATTGACCATCATTTAGAACCCGAAGGTTTTGATGATTTTAGACATTGGAATATCAATGCCTGCGCAACTGCCGAACTTATTTATGATTTCATCGCTAATTTATTAGACGATAAAGAATTAATCAATAAGGATGTTGCTACATGTTTGTACACCGGCATCATGACGGATTCTGGTTCATTCCGTTTCCCTAACGTTACCGCAAATTTACACCGCATTGTTGCAGATTTGATTGAGGCGGGAGCAGAAAATTGGAGAATACACCAACATGTATATGATAATGCAACTGAAGGCCGACTTAAATTTTTAGGCTACTGTTTAAGCAACAAGCTGGAAGTTTTAAGAGAATTTAATACCGCCTTAATTACAGTTAGTAAAGAAGATATTGCAAAATTTGACATACAAACGGGCGAAACTGAAGGAATAGTAAATTATGCGCTATCAATTAGTGGAATTAAACTGGCTGCTTTTATTGTTGAACGAAAAGATAAAATAAAACTATCTTTGCGCTCGGTTGGGACTTTTCCGGCAAATGAAATCTGTAAGAAGTACTTTAATGGTGGCGGACATAGAAACGCAGCTGGAGGACAATCAGACGATTCATTTGAAAAAGTAATTAGCCAGTTTAAGGCTATCTTGCCAGAGTATAAGAATTTGCTTTTGCAGTAGAAGATAATAGTCGATAGTTGATGGTCAATAGTCCATTGTTAACGGCATAAAATAAAAAACAATAAATAATTGTTCGTAACCGCCCAGACGATGGACTATCGACCGCGGACTATGGACTAACAACAATGCAATTAAAAAACAATAAATAAAGAATGAAAACATCCCATTTCGGGATTCTTGAATGCAATTAAAAAACAATAAATAAGGAATGAAAAAAGGATTATTAATCTTATCAGTGGCGGCATTAGGCTTTGCTGCTTGTGGCGGAGGCTTCCAAAAAGGACCTTCTGGTTTACTTTACAATATTCACAACGATGTAAAAGGAGATTCAATTGCTGATGGCGATTTTATCAGCTTGAATATTATTGCAAAAACAGATGGTGACTCTGTTCTATATAATTCATATGAATTAGACAGACCATCTCAAACTTTTGTATCTAAACCAGCTTACCCAGGTGATTTATTTTATGCAATTAAATTATTGAGTAAAGGCGATAGCGCTACATTCAAAATTGATTTAGATTCTGCAGAAGCTAAAGGACAGCCAAAACCAGCAACAATCAAAGGAAAATACATCATTTACACTGTGAAAATTGAAGAAGTAATTCACAAAGACACTGCAGATGAAAAAGGTTTCCAAAGCAAAGTAGAAGCTTATTTTAAAGCTGAAGGCGAACGCTCTAAAAATGCTGAAGAAAAAAACATCAAAAAATACGTTGCGGATAGCAAAGTAAAAGCTGATGCACTTCCATCTGGATTATTTGTAGCAACTACTACAGAAGGCAAAGGAATTCAGCCAGTTGTTGGTGATAGCGTTGTAGTTAATTACACTGGTAAATTATTATCAGGAAAAGTATTTGACACTAGCGTTGAAGCTGATGCTAAAAAAGCAAAAATTTTTAACCCAGCAAGAGCACCTTACCAACCATTAAGCTTAATTATTGGTAAAGGAAACGTAATTCCAGGATTTGACGAAGGTGTATTGAAAATGAAAAAAGGTGGAAAAGCTACCATCATTATCCCATCTAAATTAGGTTATGGTGAGCAAGGAATGCCAGGTGGCATGATTGGCCCATTCACTCCACTAGTTTTTGATTTAGAACTGGTTGATGTAGTTCAGAAAAACGAGGTTCCAACTGCTGCTCCAGTAGTACCGGTTGCCCCAGCAAAATAATATCGCTCAATAGCGTAAAACATAAAAAGACCCTTCCATTAATTTTGGAAGGGTCTTTTTATGTTAATTCAAAAATGCAATCCGGCTATTTATTTAGCTATCATCTCCTCTTTCATCAGTTCTCTGTTGAACTTTCTAATAATAACCCGCGTACCCCTATCGTAACTAAAGTAGTTGATGATCCAGTTCATTAGGGTAACGGCTTTATTTCTGAAACCAACTAAAAATAAGAGGTGAACAAACATCCAAGTTAACCACGCAAAAAATCCTTGAAATTTCCAGTATTTTAAATCAACTACGGCTTTGTTTCTACCCACTGTTGCCATTGAACCCTTGTCGTAATAATCAAAATCTTTTGGTTGTTCGTTATTGATAATCCGTATCAAGTTATCTCCGAGCTGTTGCCCTTGCTGGATAGCAGTTTGTGCCACACCAGGATGCCCGTGTGGAAAATCTTTAGTTTCCATATACGCCAAATCGCCAATTGCATAAACGTTGTTGTAACCAATTATCTTGTTATAAGTAGTGGTTTTAATTCGTCCGCCTCTAACAATTTCTGCTTTCTCTAAACCGGGAATAATTGCTCCTTTTACCCCAGCACTCCAAATTACCGCCTTGGTATTGATTGTTTTATCCGTATCGTAAGTAATGATCTTACCATCGTAACCATTTACACGGGTTTGCTCCATCACAACCACACCCATATTTTCTAAAAACTCTTTTGCTTTCGCAGATGCTTGTTCAGAAAAAGGTTCTAATACCCTAGGGCTACCTTCAATTAAAAATATCCTTAAAGTTTTAATGTCAAGTTCGGGATAATCACTTATTAAGACATGGTTTCTTAATTCGGCCAAAGCTCCAGCGGTTTCAACGCCCGTTGGTCCACCGCCAACAACCACAAAAGTCAGTAAAGCTTCTTTTCTTACCGCATCTTGCTCAACCAATGCTTCCTCCAAGTTTTGGAGTAGCAAAGACCTCAAATTAAGTGCTTCTGGAACGGTTTTCATTGGCATAGAGAAATGCTCAATCTCCGTTTGTCCGAAGAAATTGGTTTCAGAACCGGTTGCAATCACCAAATAGTCGTAGCTGTAATCGCCAATATCTGTAATCACTTTATTTTCATCCGGTTTTATTTCTAAAACATCTGCAACTCTAAAGTTTAAATTTTTTTGGCTTTTAAACACCTTTCTCAATGGAAAAGCGATAGAATCGGGTTCTAAACCACCAGTTGCTACTTGATAAAGTAAAGGTTGAAAAGTGTGGTAATTATGTCTATCCAGCATCAAAACATCAACTTCTTTTTTATTGAGTTTCTTCGCTAATTGAATGCCTCCAAATCCGCCACCTATGATGATAACTTTTGGAAAAGTTGTATGGTTATTGTCCATTTCTAATTTCTAAATAATCTATAAATTATAATTTAAAATCGACGAAAAAGCTGTTACGCAAGGTCACCTTTGATCCTAATTACAATGCCCTGTAGTTGTTCGTTCACACGCAATTGACATGCCAACCTACTTACAGTTTGCGCATCTGGCAAGGTGTCTAACATGTCTAATTCTTGATCTTGCGCCTCCGCCAATTGCTCCAAACCCGATTCTACATCAACCCTGCAAGTTGCGCACAAAGCCATCCCACCACAGGTTGCCAAAATATCGTACTCAGCAGCTTTAAGCAATTCCATTAAATTAAGATTGATATCCTCTGGAACTTCTACTTCTTTGCTTTCGCCATTTCTATCTATTACTGTAAACTGGATCATTACTAAAAACTGTTAACTCCGTAAACGGTAGTGTATTTAAAACTTAACTTTTGATCTGGAAAAACATGCTTAAAAGCGCTTTGTGCCATCAACGCACCTTCATGGAAACCACTTAAAATCAATTTAAGCTTTCCGGGGTAAGTGTTTATATCACCTATCGCATAAATCCCACTGATATTGGTAGAGTAATCTTCTGTATTTACACTAATTGCGGATTTATCGATATTCAAATTCCAATCTGCAATTGGGCCCAATTTAGGACTTAAGCCGAAGAGCGGAATTAAATAATCAGCATCTAAAGTAATTTCTTCTTTCGCTTTATTAAGCAGATGAACACTTTGTAAAGAGCCATTTCCATTAATTTTCATTAAGTGAGAAGATAAAATCAAATTGATTTTCCCCATTTCAGCTAATTTAAATACTTTTTCAGCACTGTCTGGCGCACCTCTAAAAGTATCTCCACGGTGAACCAGCGTAACTTCTTTTGCAATATTAGCCAAGAAAATTGTCCAATCTAACGCAGAATCGCCACCACCAGCAAGTACAATTTTTTTATCGCGATAAACTTCTGGATCTTTAACCATATAATTTACGCCCTTGCCTTCAAAGTTCAGTAAATTTTCAATTTCAGGCTTACGTGGCTCAAAGCATCCCAAACCACCGGCAATTACTACCGCCTTACAATGTATAACAGTTCCATCGCTTGTCTGTACGGCAAAAATTCCGTTTTCTAATTTCTCTAGTTTCTCCACCCTTTCGCCCAAGGTAAATCCTGGATCAAAAGGCTTAATCTGTTCCATTAGGTTCTCCACCAATTCCTGCGCCTTAATTTCTGGAAATCCTGGAATATCGTAAATTGGCTTATGCGGATAAATCTCTGAAAGTTGCCCACCTACCTGTGGCAAAACATCTACCAAATGGCATCTCATTTTTAATAATCCAGCTTCAAAAACTGCAAATAACCCTACTGGCCCTGCGCCAATAATACATAAATCGGTGTGTATAATATTATTGCTCATGATAATGATTCGTAAATAGTGTTTAAAATTCTTTTTAAATCTTGGTAATCCTGCTCGGTTAAATTCTCCCAAGCTTTTGCTCTAATTTTATCAACTTTGGGTACCCATTCTTTTTGCTTGGATTTACCGAAGTCGGTTAAATGGATAATAAAACTTCGCCTGTCGCCTGCACATGCCTTCCGCTCTACTAAACCTTTCTTGCACATTAGGTCTAAAATTCGAGTTAAAGTGGGATGGTCTTTACCGGTAACTTCTGCAAGCTGACTTTGATTTTGGTCGTTGTGCTCATTAAGGTTCTTTAAAACCAACCATTGATCAACCGTAATATCAAAATCCTCTTCTTTAAATCGCTGTTGCGCATATTGCTTAACACGTTTCGAAGTGCGATCTAAAAGGAAAGAATAAGTACCAAATTTTTCCATTGCTTTAATAATAATTAGTACAACAAATATATTGTTTAAATGTTTGTGCTTTTTAAATTTTTGGGATAAAAACATTGTGGTGACAAGTGTTGCCACGCTTGTTGTCGGATTGATGCTGTTTTAGTTTAAACTGGATTGGGGATCCTTTATTATAGCATCGGGATTGCAAATCCCGACAAGCAACGGCGAGGTGAGCGAGTAATTAGTAATAGTTAACAGCGATTTAAGTAATAAAATCCCTAAAAATTTAAAAATCAAATAAATAAGAATGATTTTTGTATTAGAGAACATGATGCAAAAACCAACCGACAATCACCACCAACATTGCTGTGGTAATGATGACAGCAAACAAAATTCAGAAATACAGAACAAGGAACATACTCATGACCACAACCATGATGACCATAACCATGAAACACCAACCCATTGGCAGTTATTAACAGCGCTGGCCATATTAGTTGCCATGTTGATTCTAGAGTTCGGACTTCACTTTATTCCCAACTTTTACATTTCTATTGCCATTTACTTGGCAGCCTATTTACTAGCAGGGTTTGATGTTTTAAATCTAGCTTTCCGGAAAGCTATTCGATTCGATTTTTTTAACGAGTTTGTGTTAATGAGCGTTGCAACTATTGGTGCGTTTAGTATTGGTGCATTTAGCGAAGGTGTTGCAGTAATGGTTTTCTATTCTTTAGGCGAGTGGTTTCAGGATGCTGCGGTAAATAACGCTAAAAAAAGCATAAAGAGCCTTTTAGATAGTCGCCCGGACACAGTAACATTGATAAAAGACAATCAAAATATCCAAACACAAGCTTCAGAAATAAAAATTGGCGATATAATAAGTGTAAAAGCTGGAGAAAAAGTTGCGCTTGATGGAATTTTGCTGAATGAAAAAGCAAGCTTCAACACGGCGGCCTTAACAGGAGAAAGCAAACCAGCATCGAAATATAAAAACGAAGAGGTTTTAGCGGGGATGATTAATACCAACGCTGTTATAAACATTGAAGTCACCACGCTTTTTAAAGACAGTAAGCTAAGCAAGATTTTAGAATTGGTACAAGATGCTACTGCAAGAAAATCTAAAACCCAACTCTTCATTTCAAAATTCGCGAAGGTTTATACACCCATTGTGTTTGCCTTAGCTTTGCTGGTGATTTTGGTCCCAATTCTTTTTGTACAAGACTACGTTTTTAAGGAATGGCTTTACCGCTCTCTGGTTTTTTTGGTAATTAGCTGTCCATGTGCTTTGGTGGTTTCTATTCCGTTAGGCTATTTCGGAGGAATTGGTTTGGCCTCAAAAAACGGAATTCTGTTTAAAGGCGCCAATTTTATGGATGATATCACTGAAATAGACACCGTTGTAATGGATAAAACCGGAACACTAACTCAAGGTGTTTTTGAAGTACAGCACATTGAAGCTATCAGCCTAAGCGAAGAACAACTATTAAACTACACTGCTGCGGTTGAAAATCATTCATCGCACCCCATTGCCAAAGCAATCCTAAAAAAGAGTGGAAACGGTTTTGAAAAATTAACAGTTTCTGATGTAGAGGAAATTGCAGGTTACGGATTGAGCGCAAACGTTAATAGCGACAAAGTATTGGTAGGGAACGCAAAATTACTCAGCAAATTCGGTATTCCATTCGACGATAAAATTTCTAAAATTGAAGACACGATCGTAGTCGTGGCGATTAACCAAAAATATGCTGGATACATTATAATTGCAGACAAAATCAAAGAGGAAGCTTTAAGTACAATTGACGGTTTGCACCGATTAGGGATCCGGACTTTAATGTTAAGTGGCGATAAACAAAGTGTAGCCGATAGTGTTGCCAAACTATTAAAAATTGACAATGCTTTTGGCGATTTATTGCCTCAGGATAAGATTGCAAAAGTAGAAGAATTGCAAAAAACAGGTAAAAAAGTTGCTTTTATGGGCGATGGTTTAAATGATGCTCCCGTAATTACTTTGGCAAATGTTGGCTTGGCCATGGGCGGTTTAGGTAGCGATGCAACTATAGAAACTGCCGACGTGGTGATACAAAATGATAATCCTTATAAAATCATCACCGCAATAAAAATCGGAAAAATCACGAAAAGCATTGTTTGGCAAAATATTGCACTTGCCGGCGGAGTGAAAGTTTTAGTTCTGATTTTAGGTGCTGGTGGCTTGGCAACACTTTGGGAAGCGGTAATTGCTGATGTTGGTGTAGCTTTGTTGGCGATTTTGAATGCGATTAGGATTCAGGGGAAGGACGTTTAGGTTGATTATAGGTTTTTATCTCATCTATAGTTCATTTTTATAGATTAACTTAGTGTAGCTTTTGTAACTCATCTTAATTTAGGGAAACGCCATGAAAAAATTAATATGTATGCTCATGATTGCTTTCTTTTTCTCGAGCTGTAGTAAGGAGGAGTGGGAGAAAGATTGTAAATCGAACTGCACAACTTTAAGTGGCAGATTTGTAAGTTTAAATAATGAGCCTGTCCCCAATGTTAATGTATCTCTTAGCTACAAAATAAGCGGAACATTTTTTAGTAGTGGCTCTTCTAGAAAGATAGTTCAAATCAAGTCTGACAAAAACGGATACTTTAAAAAGTCATTTTATGTAAAAGACAGTGAGTTGGGAAATGGTAAAGGATATTTTGATTTCACAATTGACGACTCTCCGCTTGACATTTCAAAATATATTAAGCAAGATAACCAGAATGCAGGTGGCAACGTAATAGACATTAACATCAGCTCAATTTACAAGAGGGATACTGTAATAAACAACACCTACTACATCCCTAAAAAAAACTCATCAATGTAAAACTAAACAATTTTAAGCCACAATTACAGGGGGATTTTTTCAACGTTGAATCTTTATACCCGTTTGGCTTATTTGTAGGATCAAATCTATATTTAAATTCCCAATATTGTACTGGCTCAAGCATGCCTTTTGTTGCAACTCAACTGAACAATTCATTAACTATTTTCGCAGCAAAAGGTGAAAATAATGTTATTCGCATAGGGCGTAGAAAAAATGGGGTAACATCATATGAAGATGTTAGAATGTACATTCCGGAAAATGATTTAATTGAACTGACTTATGATTATTGAGAATTAGATAAAGTTACCTTTCTCAGGTAGCACCAGCTTTCCGTTTGTTCTATTTTTCAGTTAAATTAATATGATCCAACCCTCTTCACAAATTTTATAATCACACACATAGACTTTCCTTCGTGAGATGTCTTTATCGTCAAAAAAAACATAGTTTTTCAAACATTACTACTTATAAACCTCATTAAGCAACCCCGCCAATCTAATTCCCGCTTTTTGAATGCGTTCCTTATAAATTTTTGAATGTTCTGGGTAATAAGTGTAATCTAAACTGGTTTTTCCTTCTACTTCTTTGTACAACTGCGCACTAATCTGGTACGATTCAAACAGCCATTTTGTAATATCATCACTTTGCCATTCCTTAATCTTAGCATCGCTTATGTTATCTAAAGCTGTTGCCATTTCTGTAAAAGTGTAGCCGTTGTATTCTATCAAACCACTATCCCAAATAGAATGAAGATTTGATTCTTTATTATTATAGCGTAGTTTTATCTTATTACCGCCTTGGTCTTCTACCCTACTTACATGCATCGGCTGGTGCAAATCGCCAACCAAATGAATAACCATTTTTAACGCAAACAACCTATCTTCTTTGTTGATATTTGGCTTTTTAAGTTCGGTAGTCATCTTTAACAGCGCATTATAAACGTTTGCAGTAGTATCTGTTTTCAAGTACTTTGCAAATTGCGAATAATCCAAATCTTGTGGCGGGTTTAAATAATGCCAGCTTCCTGTATCGCGAAATTTTTCGTTCGATCTAATCTCATCTCCAAAAGTACTTACCAAAGGTATCTCTTCATCTCCTAATATGCCTTTCACGGCTAAAGTTGCTTTTGCACTTAAATGATTTTCGGCAATTTTAGCGATTGTTCTGTGACCTGTAACACCCCAAGATATCAGTAAGAAAGCACCCAAAACGGTTGCCATCGGAAAAATAAATTTCGACTTCATAATTTAAAATTTTACCAGCCAAATATAAGAACAATCATAAAGTAAACAGGTGCTTTAAATTTTGTATCAGTATTCTGACAATCCCAAAATATATTTTAATTTAAAATCTTACCTTGTACAAACCAAACAAAAAAGTCATGCTCAAAGGATTTTTTAACGTACCAAGTCCAAAAAACGAACCCATATTCAGTTACCAACCAGGCACAAAGGAAAGAGCGCTTTTAAAACAAGCATTAGCGGAGGCTCGCGAAAAGCAAGTCGACATTCCTATGTATATCGGAGCGAAAGAAGTGCATACAAAAAACAAAAAAAACATTTCACCTCCACACCAGCATCAACATATTTTAGGTCATTTTAGCTACGGAAACAAAAGCCATATTGAAGAGGCAATCTCTGCTGCCTTATTAGCTAAGGCAGATTGGGAAAACATAGCCTGGGAGCATCGAGCTTCAATATTTTTAAAGGCTGCTGATTTAATAGCTACCAAATATCGATACGAATTAAATGCGGCAACCATGTTGGGACAATCTAAGAATGCTTTCCAAGCAGAAATAGATTCGGCTTGCGAAATCATCGATTTTTTACGCTTCAACGTAAGTTATATGTCCGAAATTTATGCTCAACAACCGCCAATTTCGCCCGATGGTGTTTGGAACAGATTGGAGCAACGACCGCTCGAAGGGTTTATATTTGCTTTAACACCGTTCAATTTTACCGCTATTGCGGGAAATCTACCAACTTCTTGCGCCATGATGGGCAACGTAGTAGTTTGGAAACCTGCCGACACGCAAGTTTATTCTGCCCATGTGTTGATGAAAATATTTAAAGAAGCTGGCGTTCCAAACGGAGTAATTAACCTAATTTACGCTGATGGACCAGAAGTTGGCGAAGTTGTTTTCAATCACCCGGATTTTGCAGGTATACATTTCACCGGTTCTACAGCAGTGTTTCAGCACATCTGGAAAACCATTGGAAATAATATCCATAAATATAAAAGCTACCCCCGTATTGTTGGAGAAACCGGCGGAAAGGATTTTATCTTAGTGCACCCATCTGCAGATTGGGAAGCGGCAGCTACCGGAATTGTGCGTGGTGCGTTTGAATACCAAGGACAAAAATGTTCTGCTACCTCACGAGCTTATATTCCAAAATCGCTTTGGAGTAACATTAAAAAGAAAATGCTAGCAGATGTTGCTTCATTTAATATGGGCGGTGTAGAAGATTTTGGCAATTTTATAAATGCGGTTATCGATGAGAAATCGTTTAACAAACTGGCAAAATATTTAGACCAGGCAAAAAAAGACAAAGACGCAGAAATTATTTGTGGTGGCGGATATGATAAATCTGTAGGCTATTTTATTGAACCAACCATTATTCTCGTCGACGATCCAAAATACATTACCATGTGCGAGGAGCTTTTTGGTCCTGTTTTAACGGTTTTTGTTTATGATGATGAAGATTTCGAGAAAACATTAACCTTAGTAAACGAAACATCAAATTATGCACTTACCGGTTCTATTTTCGCTCAAGACAGGTATGCAGTTGAACAAGCTTCGGTAGCTTTGAAAAATGCAGCGGGCAACTTTTACATTAACGATAAATGTACCGGTGCGGTAGTGGGTCAACAACCGTTTGGTGGTGCAAGAGGTTCTGGTACTAACGACAAAGCCGGGTCAATGATTAACTTATTACGTTGGGTTTCTCCCCGCACAATTAAAGAAACGTTCAACCCTCCAGTGGATTACCGATATCCTTTCATGGAAAAAGACTAAGAAGCTGTCCAAAAAAGATTCAATAATATATATTAAAAATTTTCGTCCTGTCGAGGCAACGAGACATCTCACATTCAGGTTGCCATGCGATGCGTATAAGTCTTTCGAGTGAGATGTTTCACTCCGTTCAACATGACGGCGTGGGCGCTCTTTTCATCAAAAAGAAACCTATAAAAGAAATTGCAATATAATTTTAGACAGATTCTAAGTGACATGATTGGATCAATGAGTGAATGAAAGAGGTTGAATTATGACTTTTGTTTTTGATTCTCCTGTGGATTTTCGAAAAATAGCACAGTTTTTGAAAACACTAATCAGCTATCACGAAAAAACATTTTTTATTATGTACAAATTCAAAACACCGATAATAATTAGTGCTGTATTATTCATTTTTCTCAGCATGTCTTCATTCCACGCATTACAACCTGATTCCATTATTGGTTTATGGAAAGAGAAAGACGGAACAAAGACCATCAAAATTTACAAAGTAGAAACAAGCTACTTTGGCAAAATAACAGAAAATTTAAGTGACGACGAAAACAAAATACAGCCAGGAACGGTAATTATGAAGGATTTTGTTTATGAGAACGAGGAGTGGAAAGGCACTATCGAAATCCCTAACCGTGATTTAAGTTTAAAAGGAAAAATAACAATGGAAAACCCAGATGAACTTAAAGCTACCGCTACGGTGGTGTTCATTGGTAAATCCAAAACTTGGTTGCGTGTAAAATAATAACTAGCTCAAAATATAGGGAAACCTACAAACCTCATTTGAAAAGCTACATCAATTTTTTTTGATAAATTTGTGGCAGTTTGAAAGATATCCTTCTAATTACCCCGCCCTTTACCCAGTTAAATACGCCCTACCCTGCTACGGCTTATTTAAAAGGTTTTTTGAATACCAAAAACATCAGTTCGCACCATGCGGATTTGGGTATAGAAGTAATTATAGCACTTTTCAATAAAAACAGTCTCGCACAGTTATTCTACCACGTCCGCGATAACCAATCTAACTTTTCGGAGAATATACAGCGCATTTATGCTTTAAAAGATGAATACGTCAAAACGATTGATGACGTGATGCTTTTTCTGCAGGGTAAAAACCAAACAATGGCTCGTCAAATCTGTAGCGACGATTTTTTACCACAAGCCTCTAGATTTTCACAATTAGATGATTTAGACTGGGCCTTTGGCAACATGGGTAATCAAGATAAAGCAAAGCATTTGGCAACGCTTTATCTGGAAGATTTATCTGATTTTTTGGTAGAGTGTGTTGATGAGAATTTTGGTTTCAGCAGGTATGCGGAACGCCTTGGCAGAAGTGCAAATCAATTTGATGAACTATATAGTTTTTTAAAACAAGAACCAACTTACATTGATGAAATCACGTTAACCTTGCTGGAAAACAAAATGCAATCTCAACAACCTAAGTTAGTTTGTATTTCTGTACCCTTTCCAGGAAATTTATACAGTGCTTTTCGTTGTGCCCAATGGATCAAAAAAAACTATCCGAATGTAAAAGTGAGTATGGGTGGTGGTTTCCCAAATACCGAATTGCGAAGTTTGAAAGACGTAAGAGTATTTGAGTTTTTCGATTTCATCACGCTTGACGATGGAGAACTACCTGTAGAAATCCTACATTCAAATATTATTGATTCCTCAGCTAAAAATCCTAACCATAAAGCTTACAAACGTACGCTATTGCTAGAGAAGGGATCTGTTGTTTACAATAACTTTTCTTTAAGGCAAGATTATAAACAGCTAGATGTTGGCACTCCAGATTATTCGGACTTGTTGTTAGACAAATACATCTCTGTAATTGAAATTGCAAACCCCATGCATAGTTTATGGAGTGATGGCCGGTGGAATAAACTTACCATGGCGCATGGCTGCTATTGGGGCAAATGTACGTTTTGCGATATCTCCTTAGATTACATTAAAAATTACGAACCCGTTGCAGCAGGTATTTTAGTTGACCGCATGCAACAACAAATTGAGCAAACCGGCGAAAAAGGTTTTCATTTTGTTGATGAGGCCGCACCACCCGCTTTAATGCGTGAAGTTGCCTTAGAAATAATCAGGAGAAAACTGGTGGTTACCTGGTGGACAAATATTCGTTTTGAGAAAAGCTTTACCAAAGATTTATGCTTATTGCTAAAAGCTTCGGGCTGTATTGCAGTTTCTGGGGGTTTAGAAGTAGCTTCGGACAGGCTATTAAAATTAATTGACAAAGGTGTAACCGTGGAACAAGTTGCCAAAGTAAACAGCAACTTTACCGATGCCGGCATTATGGTACATGCCTATTTAATGTATGGTTTTCCTACACAAACAGTACAAGAAACGGTTGACAGTTTGGAGATGGTGAGGCAAATGTTCGAACTGGGCGTTATGCAATCGGGGTTCTGGCATCAATTTGCATTAACGGCTCACAGTCCGATAGGCTTAAAACCTGCTGATTTTGATGTAATCCCTAACCAGAAAGAAATTGGTTTTGCACATAATGATGTGGAGTTTAAAGATAAAACCGGTATCGACCATCAAAAATTTAGCGAAGGATTAAGAAAATCACTCTTCAATTATATGCATGGCATTTGTTTCGAATTTCCTTTACAGGATTGGTTTGATTTTAAAATACCACGCACCACCATCAAAAAAGATTTTATCCAGCAGTCTTTAAATACCACAACAGCGTTTACCACCAAAAGCAGCGCTAAAATCGTTTGGTTGGGCACTATACCTCAAACTAGTGTGTTTACTAAATCTAAAAAAGGACAATCTTGGGATTTAATGTCTTTAACCTTTCATCAGAAAAAAGAAAGCTTTGCTATTAACCTCGACAAAGAAAAAGGTGCATGGTTAAAATCTATTTTAATTGAGCTGGATATTCATAGTGGTAAATCAACCACCTTTCATCAGCTCAAGCAAAGTTTTGAAACTACTTTTGAAGACTTTGAACTTTTCTGGTTTAGCAAGCCTATACAGCAACTGAGAGGCAACGGCTTACTTTCGGTGTGATAATTTCTATTAAAGAAACATTATCTGAAAATATTTAGTTATTAATTAAAATTAACCGTACATTTGCCCCACCAAAAAAACATATTTAACATCTCACTAACTATGAAAACTGTCAAAGAGCTCATCAAAATGCTTCCAGGATTCTTAAAATTTGTTTACAATAAAGGGATGCGTCCTTTATAGAGAAGTTCAAAAGAGCTGTTTTCCAGACGTATTTTAATTAAATTTAGAGGCTAAGGCAACTGTTTTCTTAAAACTCTTAACATTACCGTCTAATTCAAAAACCTCTACATAAATAATATAAATTCCTGTTTTTGCTTTTGCATTGGTTTGATCCAGACCATCCCAAACCCATTGACCTTCGGTATTTAAAGTCTCATTACTGATCAGTTTTTTGACTAACCTACCCTGATTATTGTAGATGGTAACATTTGCAACTTTACTTGGTACCGGAAATTGATATTGAATACGTAGAATGTCCTCGAAACCATCGTTATCTGGAGAAAATGTTTGGCTAGGCAAAGAGATTTCTTCGGTAGCGTTTACCAAATCCTCTAAATACTGAGAATTTTTGCCAGCCGGGGTTGCATAACCAGAAGTGGCAGTTGCAGATCTAAAATTACCAGTTGCATTAGTTGGAAGTGTAAAGCTACTGCGCTCCAAAGAAACACCTACAACATCTTTTAACAAAGCAAAATGCATATCCTTGGTATAATCTAGCTGATCTAAACGAGTAGACCCGGCCAGAATCACCACTTTTCCTTTATCATTCGCATACGTTGGCAGAGAACTCAATTTTATGAAATTGTTAGGATTAGCCGTGGTGTACTGCGCTTTAACAGAATCTGGGTTTGTGGTAATCACCCAATAGCTTTTTGGTTCAAACAAAATAGTACTTGTACTTGCATCTTTTATGCTTATTACAGAGTCTTTAGTCGTAGCAATTGTCGCGATTTTCAAATCTTTAAAATCCAGAATCTTATCAGAAGCATTATAAACTTCTACAAAATCTACCCCGCCAGGTCTTGGGTTAAATAAAACCTCGTTAATCAAAATATCCCCTTTTACAATTAAGCCCGGATATATAAAGCTCATCTTTTGATTTGCCAATATATTACTTCCGCAGTCTGTTAAACCATCTACTGTAAGGGTGTAGTTCTGATTTCTGTTTATAGCTTGTGTGTATTTTAGCTCTACAGCACTAAAAGCCGGCGATAAAGGGTTAACGGAAGTAGGGCTTCCAACTCCGTTATTTATATCATAATGAGAAGGCAATGTAGCCTGCAAACTATCCAAACCTCTATTAAAAACCAAAGTTAAAGTCACGCTATCCTTCAAACTTACACTCAATAACTTCAGAAGGTCCGTGGTTTTATTGCTTAAATAAATTGAATTCTGCTTTCCTGGCGTTCCGCCACTTGCATCCTTACTGGCCGAATAATTTTGGGAGTGCTTACAAACAGACAATGGATCTATCAGCTCCAAGCTCCATCCGCCGGGCTTTTTAGTATCATCTTTGTACCAACTATCCTGATAATTAACCTCAGAAATTAAAGTTCCGTTTTGGTTAACAAGCTTTAAGTTATCACCAGCGTTATTTAAAGAGGGCCAAGGTGAAATGCCAATAACTTCACCATATTTCTTAAACTCTAGCGTATCTGTTTTAGCGCATAAAATAACGTACTGATTTGCTTTGATAGTGTCGCCTGTAAACGTATAGGTAGTAGTTGCGTCACTATATTTAAAACCACTTAAAGCGACATCCTCTGTGGTTCTGTTCCAAAGTTCCACAAACTCTGTAGAGGGCAAATCTACCTGAGGCGAAGGATCAGCAAAAACCTCATTAATCACAATATCTTTAAAACCAGCTAGGTAAGGCTTCTTATAGTTGAATCCTTTGCTTTGACTAGTCGCAGTATTGCCTTTCAAATCTTTGACGCTACTTACGGAAACTGTATAATCTGCTGTACTCAACTGTGCCGTTAATGTTAACGTTACGTTAGACCCGCTCACCGCCACACTCGCCGGCTGAATATTGCCTGGGTTAATACTGTAATGACTAGCTAAAGACGCATCAGTAACATCCACAGCCTCATCAAAACTTAGAACAATCTCTTTTCCGTTGTTGGTACTTGCTTTTGTAAAAACGGGCGGACTAACATCCGGAACCAATTCAGTAATCAAAATATCATCGTAATAATGCATTCCAGAGCGGGTCGCGGTAAAAGAAGACCTAAATCCAAAGTAGTTGCTGGTTATAAAAGTATTGTCAACTACAGTTCCTTCTGTAGTATAATTTGTTCCGCCGTCAATATCTGTTTTCAACTTCCACAAACCAGTACCGTCTCTACTCACTTGTACCCTAGCCTTTATTTCGGTAGTTCCTCTGTTTTTGTCTGGTCCGTCGATTATTTTTGTAATTGTGGTACCGCTCTGTTTATATAAATCGTACGAGTCTAGCGCACCGCTTTCGCCAATCTGCAAAAAATAACCATTTAATGCACCGCTCAAATCGGTCTTGTCTGATAAGAGGTAAACTCTACAAAAATTAGAGGTAGACGGATCAAAATCCATCTTTAAAAAAAACTCCCATTTAGCATTTATAGCCAAACTATTTGCGGTATAAAGATAAACGGTTTGGGCATTTCCGGAGTTCACGGTTTGCAACTGTTTACTTGAATTCACAAAATAACCAGCTGCATCACCTTGCCAAACTGGGTTTTGCGTAAAATCCCCGTCATTAAAGGCATCATTGACTTGGGAAAATGCAACATTTGCTATAAACAAACTAAAAAACAGTAAAAACTTTCCCATATTTGCGCCAATAAATCAATCACAATATATTAATAATTAATTATTTAAAAATTAAATAACAGACATGAAAGTTGCAGTTGTAGGCGCAACCGGCCTAGTAGGTACGGTAATGTTAAAAGTTTTGGCAGAGCGCAATTTCCCAGTTACAGAATTAATTCCAGTTGCGTCAGAAAGAAGTAAGGGCAAAGAAATTGAATTCAAGGGAAAAAAGTACAAAGTTGTAACTGTTGACGAGGCTATTGCCATGCATCCGGATGTTGCGTTATTTTCTGCTGGTGGAGATACTTCTAAAGAACAGGCTCCAAAATTTGCCGCAGTTGGCACCACGGTAATTGATAATTCTTCTGCATGGAGAATGGATCCAACAAAAAAACTAATCGTTCCGGAAGTTAATGCAAACGTGTTAACCGCCGAAGACAAAATCATTGCAAACCCTAATTGCTCTACCGTACAAATGGTAATTGCCTTAAAGCCTTTGCATGATGAATATAAGGTTAAACGCGTAGTGGTTTCTACCTACCAGTCGGTAACTGGTACCGGCGTAAAAGCTGTGGAACAAATGATGAACGAGCGTAAAGGCATTATGGATGGCCCAATGGCTTATGCATATCCAATCGACTTGAACGTAATTCCTCAGATTGATGTTTTCCAAGATAACGGATACACCAAAGAGGAAATGAAGATGATTTTGGAAACAAAAAAAATCATGGGCGATGACAGTATTGCGGTTACCGCAACTACCGTTCGTATCCCTGTAATGGGTGGTCACTCTGAGGCTTTAAATATCGAATTTGAAAAAGATTTTGATCTAGCTACCGTTCGTAAATTATTAGCAGCAACTAGTGGCGTAATCGTAGCAGATGATCCGGCTAACGGAATATACCCAATGCCAAAAGATGCTCACGAAAAAGACGAAGTTTTTGTAGGTCGTATCCGTAGAGATGAATCACAGCCAAACACGCTAAACATGTGGTGTGTAGCCGATAACTTAAGAAAAGGCGCAGCTACTAACGCTGTACAAATTGCAGAATATTTAGTAAGCAAAAACTTAATTGGATAAAATAATTCTGGGGTTTCCCCGATAAAAAATCGGGGTCGGGCTATCCGCTAAAGTTTTTTGGTTTTTCCTTCGACTCCGCCCAGGATGACCAAAAAAGCTACCGCTACTATCCCTAACCCAGCAATAAACAGAAGCCTTCCGTAAATGGAGGGCTTTTTTGGTTTCAAGAGGAAAATCATTTCCTACCTGATAAATTTAGCCAGATATCTCTACAGATTCAACGAATGGAGAAGAGTTTTTAGACTCCCATTTACATAAATTAAGATATAACTGACTCCTATTTTTTGGATGCAAGTAAGTCTAAATTGACACCTAGTTCAAAAACCAAATTCAAGGTGAGGTTATAAAAGATCAGCACAAAAAAAACAGATAGAGAAATCCTATAATCTATCCGGAAGCCCCTTAAATATTAACTTTACGCTAAGCTATTTTAGTGGTTAATCTCCATATATGAAAGCCCATATCAATTGTAGAATTTTCAAGATCAAGAGATTTGCGCACAACCCAAAAATGTTTAGTTATGTCATAAGCTTCCCATAAACAGACAAGAAACACTCACTCCGGTCAACATACTCGATTCAGCTTTGTATTGTAACAAACGTGGCACAATTTTCTCATTATGATAAGTTCATCTTATTCATCATTTATTTCGTTTATACCATGAAAATTGCATACATATCTACATACATGCCACGCCCTTGTGGTTTGGCTACATTTAACGCAAACCTTAAAAATGCCATAGATGAAAATTTGTTGAAGAATAAAGGTGAAAGCTTTGTCATCGCTATCAATGATCAAGATGATTTAGCACAATATTCGTACGGAAAAGAGGTCAAATACATCATTAGACAGCAACATCAGAAAGATTATATCCAAACAGCAAACTTCATCAACAATAGCGATACTGATGTTTGTATTATGCAACATGAATTTGGGATTTATGGTGGCGATAGCGGAGTTTATGTTCTTCCATTGATCAATCGGATTGAAAAACCACTGATTACCATTTTACACACCGTTTTAGAAGAGCCTAACTATCTTCAAAAGCTCATTATTCAAGATATTGCTCTCCATTCTGCTAAAATTGTAGTAATGGCTAAAAAAGCAGTCGATTTTTTGGAGAGAATTTACGGAATAAATAGAGAAAAAATTGCACTAATTGAACACGGAGTACCAGATTATACAGATTCCATAGAAGAAATCTTAAACAAGAAAAACGTATTACCAGGTAAGCGTGTATTATCTACTTTTGGCTTACTATCTAGAAACAAAGGTATTGAAACTGTGATAAAAGCCTTACCGGCGATTGTTAAAAACAACCCAGATGTAGTTTATACCATTATCGGAAAAACACATCCTCATATCTTAAAAAACCAAGGAGAAGAATATCGTGATTACTTAAAAAAGCTAGCTGCTGACTTAGGTGTGAGCAAAAATGTAAACTTCATAAACAGTTTTGTTAGTGAGGAAGATTTAGTAAAATATCTCACCGCAACAGAAATTTACATTACTCCTTACTTAAACGAAGCTCAAATTACCAGCGGAACATTATCTTATGCAGTTGGAGCTGGCGCAGCGGTAGTTTCTACACCCTACTGGCATGCACAAGAATTACTTGCAAACAACAGAGGTAAACTTTTTGATTTTGGAGATGAAAAGGCTTTGGCGGAAATAGTAAATGAGTTGTTGGATAATGATAAAGCACTTAAAAACATTAGGGATAACGCTTATGCCTATGGGCTAACATTAAGATATCCAAAAATTGGCGGTCTATACAAAAGATTGGCAGAAGAGGCCATCAGCAACCATCTTCCAAAAGTAGCGTTCAACTTTTCGCAATTGAACGCGGAATTATTGCCAAATTTCACTTTAGATTATGTAAAGCGTTTAACAGATGATACCGGTATTGTACAACACGCCAAATATGGCATTCCAAATCTAAAGGAAGGTTATTGCATGGATGACAACAGCAGGGCCTTAATCATGATTTTGATGACTTATGACCAGTATCAATCTAAGGAAGCACTTGACTTATTGCCTATCTACCTCAGTTTCATTCAATATATGCAGTGTGAAAATGGTAATTTTAGAAATTTCCTCAGCTTTAAACGTGAGTATTTAGATGAAGTTGGCACCGATGACTCTTACGGAAGAACATTATGGGCTTTGGGCTTTATGATCTGCAATTCGCCAAACAATTCTTACAAAGAATTCGCCCGCGAACTGTTTTTTAATTCTTTACAGCATTTAGATAAATTAGAACATTTACGTGGTCATGCCAATAGCATCATCGGATTAGCACATTACCTAAAATCTTATCCAGATGAAATTGTAGAAGACCAGCTTGTACTTTTAGCAGATAAATTGGTATTGGCTTATGAAAAACACCGTTCGGAAGGATGGCATTGGTTTGAAGAAAAGCTGACTTATGACAATGCAATTTTACCCTTAGCCTTGTTGAAATCTTATGAGATTACAAATAAACAGATTTATAAAGAAATTGGTTTAGAGAGTTTAACCTTTTTAGACAGCGAAACCCTTAACCACGGATATTATAATCCTATTGGAAATGAAGGTTGGTTTTATAAATCTAAAGAAAAAGCAGTGTTTGATCAGCAAGCCATAGAAACCATGGCCGCGGTAATGATGTATTACCAAGCGTTCGAAACTACACAAGATGTAAAGTTCATCGAAAAAATGTTTAAAACCTATTTGTGGTTTTTGGGAGAAAATGCTTTGCGAGTACCACTTTACGATCATGAAACTAAAGGCTGTTGCGATGGTTTAACACCACACGGTTTAAACAGAAATCAAGGCGCAGAAAGTACTTTGGCTTATTACATCTCGCATTTGACCGTTTTAAAAGCACAAGAGAAAGAATACTTGTTTGATAAAACCGCTTTAAAAGCTCAAGTTTAAATGAAAGTTGCCATATTAGCTCCCGTTGCATGGCGTACACCGCCCGTACATTATGGTCCGTGGGAACAGATGGCTTTTAACTTAGCCGAAGAATTAGTAAAACTTGGCGTTGAGGTAACTCTTTTTGCTACTAGAGATTCTTTTACTTCTGGAAAATTAAATGCGGTCATTGAGCTAGGGTACGAAACCAAAAAAGGTCAGGATGCGAAGGTGTTAGAGTGTTTGCACATCAGTAATTTGATGGAGCATGCGAAGGACTATGATATCATCCACAACCATTTCGACTTTTTGCCTCTCACCTATTCAAACCTTATAGCAACTCCCATGATTACTACAATCCATGGGTTTTCATCAGAAAAAATAATCCCGGTGTATCAAAAATACAATGCAAATACTTCTTATGTATCTATCAGCAATTCAGATAGGCATGAAAAGTTAAATTATTTAGCAACGGTTTATAACGGCTTAAACATTGAAGATTTTACATTAAACACCAGTCCAAAAGATCAATTGCTCTTTTTTGGAAGAATTCATCCTGATAAAGGAACTGCCGAAGCTATTGCGATTGCGAAACAAACCAACAAAAAATTGATCATAGCCGGAATTGTACAAGACGAAGGCTATTTTGACAGAGAAGTTCGACCACATTTAAATGATAACATTGAGTTCATTGGGCATGCCGGTCCAGAAAAAAGAAACGAATTAATGGGCGAATCTCTAGCCTTACTTCACCCCATAAATTTTAACGAACCTTTTGGTTTAAGCGTGGCAGAAGCAATGATGTGCGGAACACCGGTTATTGCTTTTAACCGTGGCTCCATGCCAGAGTTAATTGAACATGGAACCACCGGTTTTTTAGTGAGTGATGTTGCGGAAGCAAGCCAATCTGTTTCTCAATTATCCAAAATCAATCGTACTCACTGTTCCGAATTGGCAAAAAGCAGATTTTCCGCCGAAAGTATGGCTAAAAACTACTTGAATTTATACCAACAAATCATAAAATAAAGTACTCGCTAACGGCCTCCCTTAGCTAGTCCTATCGGTTTCATACGGCTTACATCCTTTTTCTGTTCCGCGTTACTTTCGGCTACCGTATGAGAATCTGTACCCAATAATCTCTCCATCAAATCATTCAAATTAACCGTCATAAATGAAGACGAATAATCTGACAATCCGTAAGGGATAATTAGCTCGCCATTATTAATAATTGAACCGCAGGAATAAACCACATTTGGCACATAGCCTTCACGCTCGTCGGTGTTTGCTATTAAAAGCGGCTCTTTCAAACGTCCAATTTCACGTCCGGGGTCGTTTAAATCTAGCAAACTTATCCCTAAACAATACCTACGCATTGCACCTACACCGTGTGTTACCACTAACCAACCGTGTTCTGTTTCTATAGGGGAACCACAGTTTCCAATCTGCACAAATTCCCAAGGGTATTTTGGCGATTGAAGCTGGATAGGATCTGTCCAGATATTTATTTTATCTGAATACATAATGTAATTATTCCAGCCATCAATCCTCGACATCATCACGTATTTCCCATTAATTTTTCGCGGGAACAAGGCTAAGTTTTTATTTTTTGCGCCAGAACCATATACCGGTCGTACTTTAAAATCATAAAAATCAGTAGTTTCCAAAAGCTTAGGCATAATGGTTTTTCCATCATAAGCGGTGTAGGTGGCGTAGTACTTAATTCCGCCCTCATCATCTGTAAACCTTACAAACCGGGCGTCTTCAATTCCTTTTCTTTCGTATTCTGTAATTGGGTAAATAATACGGTCAGATATATCTGTATCTAAAGAAAATATAATCTCGTGATAAGAATCAGCCAACCATAAAAGCTTTTGCAATTCAGTTCCGGCTTTATCTGTTCGGTCGCCCAATAAGTTTTCAACTACATTTTTTAGCTCGCGGTAATCAAATTTTTCTGGCAGATTTTCTTGTGCAAGCTTGATTGTTTTTTTTGATATTCGGGCATCTTCTGCTTTTTCTAAAAACAATTCTCTCTTATACACATTGTTTTTTACAATTTCTGCTTCATCTACATATCTGCCGGCAGGCATTACTTCTATGTCATTATTTTTCTTCAATAAAGCCCGTCTAAAAACAATAGACGAAATATGTCCTTCGCCCACGGCTCTAAAACTTATAATTAACCTTCGCTCACCTTCCACCAAATCAGACTGATCTGGATCTTCAATAATAGAGGGATTAAAAAATGCCGCCGATTCGATTGAATATTCATGTGTAAAATAAGCGCCGATTAAAAGCTTTCTAAAACGGGAGGTTTCTTTAATGCTCTGGGCTTCTGCCGGAATTTCCCTCATCAATTTATCAGCATTTTTTTCTAATATCCGGGTAATGTTACGGTGCCTCTTTGAAAACTCCTGTAAAATTGGGGCAATCAGGTTATACACAGCTTGTTCATCAAACTGATTAAGATGTGCTAATATTTCTTTCGCCCGTTCTTCACCATTATAAAAAAACCGAGCGATCACCCGCTTTGAATCAGGCATTACAGTAACATCTTTTCTTGTGATGGGTAATCTCATATTTTATATATTTTATTGGGCTTTTCGCAATTTAAGTTCTTTTAAAAAGAGATGCAACAAATTTAATTAATCAATACGTTAGTAACTCAGCTATATTGTTTAACCTTTAAATTAAGTATACTCTAAAATTAGCATGAACTTTATTTCCCAACTTGCTATCCTAAAAAACAGGAAGGTAAGAAATGAACCAATACGGAATCACTATTATTCTTATGCCTTTGTTATCAGAAGAAATAGAGAAAGAGCTAATTAAAAAATTCTTTAAATTCTTACTGCTAACGGAGACGGAATTGTAATGAAGAGAGCTAGATGGAGATTTCACCCTATTTCCTAACTAATGAAATTTAGCAGAGCGTTCTTCGAATTAACGAATGGAATAAAGTCTCCAGACTGTTTAAAGCCAAGCAGAATCGAGGTTTCAATTCCTTTTTTTTGATTAAATTTGAGGCTTTAGCAAAATCTATGTTTCAACAATTCCGTAAGCTTTTACTTCCTTTCTCTTTGCTTTACGGTATTGTTATTTTTCTCAGAAACAAACTTTACGATTGGGGTTTATTTAAAAGCCGATCCTTTGAAATCCCCATCATTTCTGTAGGTAATTTAGAGGTTGGTGGCTCGGGCAAAACCCCAATGGTTGAATATCTCATCCAACTATTGAAAAACAACTTCAAACTTTCCACGTTAAGCCGTGGCTATGGTCGCCAAACGAAAGGTTTTAGATGGGTAAAACCTAATCAAGACGCTACACTAACTGGCGACGAACCTTTACAAATCAGCAGAAAATTTCCTGAGATAAGCGTAGCAGTCTGCGAAAATCGAGTCTTCGGAATTCAGCAAATAGAAAAAGATCATCAACTGATTTTAATGGACGATGCTTATCAGCACCGAGCCGTAAAACCTGGGTTAAGCATTTTGCTTTTCGATTATCATCAAATAAAAAAACCTCGGCTTTTATTACCAGCAGGCAATTACAGGGAAGCATTTAGTGGCAGAAAACGAGCTGACATTTTAATTGTAACAAAATGTCCACAAACTTTAGCCGCATCAGCACAAGAAGAACTGGAGCAAGTAATATCTCCACACCAACATCAAAGCTTATTTTTTAGCAGTATTAAATATGCAGAGGAATTACAAAGCATACTTAATCACACATTAATCCCTACAAAATCTATTCATAAAGACTGTACAGTTTTACTATTAACAGGTATTGCAAAACCAGAACCTTTGTTGAACGAAGTAAAAAAACTGACTAAAAATATCGTTCATCACTCCTACCCAGACCACCATCAGTTTAGCGAAAAAAATATGCTTAAACTTGTAGCTGATTTTAAAAATATAAAATCAGACAACAAAGTGATTATTACAACAGAAAAAGATGCAGTACGTTTAAAAACAGATAAATTTGCACCAATCTTAAATAGCTTGGCAATTTATCAGTGGCAAATAGAAGTTGATTTTTTAAACGATACGAAAAACGAATTTAATACCTTAATAAAAGAATATGCTCAATCAAATTAGAGAATCGGTAGAATACATTAAACAAAAAGTTGGCGATTTTAACCCAGAACTCGGAATAATATTAGGTACCGGTTTAGGTGGTTTGGTTTCTGAGATTGAAGTTGAATACCAGTTAATGTATTCCAACATTCCTAATTTCCCAATTTCAACCTTAGAGTTCCACTCGGGCAAACTCATTTTCGGCACTTTATCTGGTAAAAAAGTAGTGGCTATGCAAGGTCGACTTCATTTTTATGAAGGCTATAACATGAAACAGATTACTTTCCCGGTGAGGGTGATGAAAATGTTAGGTATTCAAAATCTGTTTGTTTCTAATGCAAGTGGCGCATTAAATCCCGAATTTAGAAAAGGCGATTTAATGATTATTGAAGACCATATCAACCTACAACCAGACAACCCACTTATCGGTAGAAACTACGACGAATTAGGTCCGCGTTTCCCGGATATGAGCGCACCGTATGACATGGGTTTAATTGAAAAAGGATTAGCAATTGCCAAAGCACAAAATATTACTTGCCATAAAGGCGTTTACGTTTCGGTTACTGGGCCAAACCTAGAAACTAAGGCAGAGTATAAATATTTAAGAACTATTGGAGCAGATGCTGTTGGGATGAGCACCGTACCAGAAATAATTGTTGCCAACCATATGGGTTTACCTACTTTTGCAATCTCTGTTTTAACAGATGAAGGTTTCCCAGAAACATTAAAAGCAGTTTCTGTGGAAGAAATAATTAAAATAGCCACAGAAGCAGAACCAAAGCTGACCAAAATTTTAAAAGAGCTAATTTTACATTTATAGCATTGAAGAAGTATTTTTTATTCGTGATTTTTAGCTTTTTTGCCTTTCAAGCTCTTGCGCAACTGCAACGCCGTATGCCACAAGAAGGAGAATTTGAACGCCAGCAAAGAGAAGGTAGTAATACGGGCGAGGACAAAGAAAAACGCGAAGAAAACATTGATTCGTTACGAGCTAAGCTAGATGCAAAAAGAGACTCTATCGTTTATAATTCCAAATATATTAAGTATACCAAAGCGAGATTTTTAAAAGATAGCTCGCGACTTTTTATTTTAGATACCACTACCAAAGATTTTCACCGGTACCGAATTTTGGATTTGCCAGAACACCCAACCATGAACTTGGGTTTAAACGGACTATCATACAGAGATTTACTTTTTGAACCTTCAAAAACCATTGGGTTTGACGTCGGTTATCATTATTATGACAGGTACCTATTAAATCCCGAAGATGTAAAATATTATCAGGCCCGTACACAGTACACAGAATTATATTACGAAAACCCCGCTTTTGGCAGGCTTACAGAACAGCAGTTTCATGCAATCCATACCCAAAACGTAAAACCAAATTGGAACATTGGTGCTAGTTTTGCCAAACAAGGCTCTCGTAATTATTATGGTTCGCCCGCCCGTAAAGCCGACGCATTAGCTGTAAACCATCTAAATGCATCGCTGTGGACTTGGTATCAATCAAAAAACAAGCGTTATACCTTGTTAGCCAACGGAACTTTCAACAATTTAAAAGGTTACGAAAACGGAGCTATACTTAACGATTCGATTTTCACCACCACTACGAATGTAGAACGCGAATATGAAGCGGCTAGACTAAACACGGCTAAACATAACAACCGTAATAACACGTTATTTTTACAACAGTTTTATAACATTGGTAAACAAAAATCTGTTGATTCAAATGCGGTAGTTTTACCCACCCAACGAGTGGGCTATAAATTAGCGTACAACACACAGAAATACTTTTTTCAAAATGAAGTTGCTGATGAATCTGGATTGCTGAAAAACTACTACATCTATCCCGATTCTAGCCAAACATCAGACAGTACGTTTTTAAAACACCTTACAAACGAGTTTAGTTATAGCTTTTATTTACGTGGCAACAGCCTGTCTTTTTTACGGAATGAGCTAAAAGTAAATGTAGGTATTGCGCAAGATTATTACAATTATCAGCAGTACAGTTTTAACGCTAAGTTTCAGAATATCACCTTAAAAGGAGATGCCAATTATAGCTTTAGCAACAAAGCCAATCTTACACTCAACATCCAACAGATTATCCAAGGCCGTAATTTTGGCGATTTTCTTTACCAAGCAAGCTCTGAAATTAAGTTGGGAAACAAGATTGGGAGTGTTCTTTTAGAAGCCTACTCGCAAAACCAAAGTCCTTCAATTATTTACCAAAGGCAGGTAACAAATCACTACCGGTGGAATTTAAATTTCGAAAAAACAAAAACGCAAAATTTAGCCTTCAGTTACCTTATTCCAAAGTATAACTTTAGAGCTAAAGCAGAATATTTTCTCATCAGCAATCACTTGTATTTTGCAGAGGGAACAGATGGTGATGCCTATCCTAAACAGATTGGCAGTAATATAAACCTGTTAAAACTAAGTTTAAGGAAGGACTTTAAATTTGGGAAATTTACATTTGAGAACTTCTTGGTTTATCAAAAAACAGACTTTGGATCGGTGCTGATGACGCCAGAAATCTATACATTCCATAGTTTTTTTATGCATCATGATTTTTTTAAGGTACTTAAAACAGAATTTGGTTTTGATGTAAGATATTTTAGCAAATACACCGCACCATCTTATGCTCCCGCTATAGGGCAGTTTTACCAAAAAGGCAATATCCAATTTGATACCGAACCGGTTATGGATGTTTGGATACGTACAAACTGGAAAAGAGCGAATCTATTTTTAAGATACGACTACGTTAATCAAGGTTTATTTAGCAAAGGTTACTATACAGTTAATCATTACCCAATGCCTTATTCTTTGGCTAAATTTGGTGTAAGCTGGAACTTTTACGATTAAGAACCAAATAGCTTAAAAATAAAAAGACCTATCATTTAAAATCTGATAAGTCTTTTTTTGAAACTAAGATCTTGTTTATTTAACACACCTAAATCCCATATTACTTAAACCCGAGTCGTTAGAACTTTTCATTCTTCTGGCGGCTCTATAACCCGAGCAATAACTATCATTACAC
Source organism: Pedobacter arcticus A12 (assembly GCF_000302595.1). Taxonomy (GTDB): domain Bacteria; phylum Bacteroidota; class Bacteroidia; order Sphingobacteriales; family Sphingobacteriaceae; genus Pseudopedobacter; species Pseudopedobacter arcticus. The sequence goes on from NZ_JH947127.1 coordinate 680,614, forward strand.
ATATATGAACCGCCCCGAGCTACTTTTTTTGGAGTATAAGGTTCATCTGGGTCGTAACTATCTGCAGGACCTTGCGGGTTTTTCACACCTTCTGGCTTATTAACTGTTTCGTAATAATCATTCCGGTACCAATCTGCACACCATTCCCAAACATTACCAGCCATATCATACAATTTATAACCGTTAGGCGCAAACTGCTTTACTGGCGCCAAATCCTTAAAACCATCTCGTCCAGAGTTAGCATTTGGGAACGGACCATCCCACGAGTTAGCTTTAGGCTTTCCTAACGCCACATTCTCATCTCCCCAAGGGTAAATTTTATCTTTCATTCCTCCCCTAGCCGCATATTCCCACTCGGCTTCTGTTGGTAAACGTTTTCCAGACCATTTACAATAAGCCATTGCGTCATCCCAGCTTACATGCACCACTGGATAATTCTCTTTTCCTTTAATGTTACTTTTTGGTCCCTCCGGATGTTTCCAATCCGCTCCTGGCACCCAGCTCCACCATTGCGAATAATTATTCAAATCTACGGGGTGGTTTGGTGGTGTAAATACCAAAGACGCTGCTACGAGCTGGCTTTCATCTGGCTTAGGTGTTCCGGGAGGCAATTGTGCTTTCAGTTGTTCCCAATCTGGCTTTTGTTCTGCGGTGGTTAAATAGCCGGTAGCATCAATAAATTTCTGAAATTGGGCATTTGTAACCTCATGCTCATCCATATAAAAACCATCCACAGTTACCTTATGTTTTGGATACTCATCCTTATCAGCTTGGTCATTGTCACCTCCCATCATAAATGCACCTCCCGGAATAGCAACCATTCCTGTTGTAGAGGTATCTCCATTAAACTTGATATCATCATGATTATTTACCGTAATAGCAGTTTTAGAAGAATCTGAGGCGTCTCCTTGTGCTTTTTTATTCTGATTACAGGATGCGACAACTAGTAGACTACCTGCAAACAAGAAACTTTTAAAAATAGAATTTACCATTCAGTGTTTATTTATTAAAGTTTAAAATTAACGATGTTTCTGCGGATTTGGTGCATAATTGTGTATTTCAATAAGTATTAAAAAAATAAACCTACAATACGCTTAGGTTAAAATCCAAAATTATTATGTTTATTTCGGATTAAAATCCTAAATTATTATGTTTATTTCGGATTATAATCCAAAATTATTATATATTTGAATGTGATAGAAAGAATTCAGATAGATTTCGCACTTAAAAGAATGTTTAAAAACAAAGCATTTTTAGTGTTTGGACCTCGGCAAACTGGAAAAACTACGTTTGTAGAAACCTTATTGCAAAAAATCAATAAAGCCACCTTAAGTTTAAACGGCGATGATGCAGATGTTAGGGAAATGCTTGCTAAACCTAACGCAACCCAAATTGCCCAATTATTAAGCGGTTACGAGATCTTATTTATTGATGAAGCACAGAGAATTAATGAAATAGGCTTATTGCTAAAAATAATCGTCGATCGGTTTAAAAATGTACAAGTAATTGCAACTGGTTCTTCTGCATTTGAACTTTCGGGAAAAGTGAACGAACCTTTAACAGGCAGGAAATACGAAATGATGCTGTTGCCCTTTTCTTATGCAGAATTAATAAGCAATAGCGACTTTTTAACCGAAGAAAGATCAATTGAACAACGCTTAATTTACGGAGCTTACCCCGAGATAATAAATGACCCACAAAATGCAGAGGAACATTTAAAACTTTTGGCCGACAGCTATTTATACAAGGATTTATTTGCTTTAGAACAAATAAGCAAACCAGCTTTGTTTCAAAAAATTGTAAAAGCATTGGCACTACGAGTGGGTAGCGAAGTTAATTTTTCTGAACTGGCACAGTTGGTAAAGGCCGACCAAAAAACGATTGAGAAGTATATTAATTTGCTTGAAAAAGCATTTGTAATATTTAGTCTGCCAGCTTTTTCGGGAAATGTGCGTAATGAAATTAAAAAAAATAGAAAGATTTACTTCTATGACAATGGAATTATTAATTCTGTAACCAGGAACTTCAACAGCCTAAGCAACAGAAATGATGTTGGTGCGCTATGGGAGAACTACATAATCAGTGAGCGCATAAAGTATTTACAGCAAAACCAATTAGAAGCCGAAACCTTTTTCTGGCGTACCACCCAACAGCAAGAGATCGATTATATCGAGAAAACAGGGGAAAATTTGCTTGCCGTAGAGTTTAAATGGAATCGCAAAGCTAAAGCCAAAATCCCCATTACGTTTTTAAAAGCTTATGAAAACGTAAGTACACAATTAATATCAAGAGACAACAGGTTCGAATTTTTAAGCGCCCCCAAAACTAAAAACTAACTAACTAACTAACTAACTAACTAACTAACTAACTAACTAACTAACTAACTAACTAACTAACTAACTAACTAACTAACTAACTAACTAACTAACTAACTAACTAACTAACTAACTAACTAACTAACTAACTAACTAACTAACTAACTAACTAACTAACTAACTAACTAACTAACTAACTAACTAACTAACTAACTAACTAACTAACTAACTAACTAACTAACTAACTAACTAACTAACTAACTAACTAACTAACTAACTAACTAACTAACTAACTAACTAACTAACTAACTAACTAACTAACTAACTAACTAACTAACTAACTAACTAACTAACTAACTAACTAACTAACTAACTAACTAACTAACTAACTAACTAACTAACTAACTAACTAACTAACTAACTAACTAACTAACTAACTAACTAACTAACTAACTAACTAACTAACTAACTAACTAACTAACTAACTAACTAACTAACTAACTAACTAACTAACTAACTAACTAACTAACTAACTAACTAACTAACTAACTAACTAACTAACTAACTAACTAACTAACTAACTAACTAACTAACTAACTAACTAACTAACTAACTAACTAACTAACTAACTAACTAACTAACTAACTAACTAACTAACTAACTAACTAACTAACTAACTAACTAACTAACTAACTAACTAACTAACTAACTAACTAACTAACTAACTAACTAACTAACTAACTAACTAACTAACTAACTAACTAACTAACTAACTAACTAACTAACTAACTAACTAACTAACTAACTAACTAACTAACTAACTAACTAACTAACTAACTAACTAACTAACTAACTAACTAACTAACTAACTAACTATTAATCTTCGTCCAAAATATCTTGTACCCGCCCCACTTGTCCATCATCCAACATCACTTTTATTCCTCTATGGTGTTTTGGCGCACTGGTTAGCAAACGTTTCACAATACCTTCTGTTAAAGTTCCGCTTCGTTGGTCTTTTTTCAATACAATATTAACCAACATGCCAGGTTTAATATTTGCTCTTACTGTTCCGTCCATTATCAAATAATTAATCTTACGCCACCCAATTCTTCAATTCTATAAGGGAATCTATCGCCCGGAGACCCAACAAACATAAAGTTAGGTGGGATATTCCATTTTACCGAAAGTTCATGAATCAGCTCGGGACCAAATTTGGCTTTCATTTGAATAAATTCTATATCAATCTCTGGATACATCCTATCCAACACATTGATGTCCTGTTCAAGATTTTCTACTACCGCTTCGCCTTCTCTTAATACGGTTACAATTCTAATTTTTTTGGTATGTTCATTATTTCTGATATAAGTCATCACCTTATTAAGATTGGCAACGTTATCACCTTTGGTAAAGAAAACGAATTCCTGACCATTAATTCTGTTGATGCTTTTCTGTAACGCTTTACTCATATAAATTACGCCACGGCGTAGCGGAATCTCCAAATTACTATCCTCAATAGCTTTGCGCAGTGGATTAAACAGATACTGAATAAAGTTGATCAAAAAAGTCAGTAGCGTTGTACGATTTAACATCACTACCAAAAATAACATGGTTGGAATTAAGTATTTCAAGAACACTACAATATTTCTGGGTTGTTCCGGATCTTCAGGGACAAACAGAACGTTTCCCAGAATAGCGCATGAAACCGCTCCAAAAGCAAAAATCAACGCAGGCCAAGTAGCTTTTTCTGGTCGTGGCAAACGCTTACGTTTCACTTTTAACAACATATTACCTATTACAAACAAGCACATTACAGAAAGAAACGAAAGTGCATAAACACCTGCCAACAACTCTACTTTGCCTTTTGTAATCAGCAGAACAGATAAACAAAGCAAAAAGAACAGAATGATGATACGATAGGAACTGCCTCGTTTATTTTTTTTCAAGAAAAAGTTGGGCATAATCCGATCTAAAGTAATACGCTCTAGCAAGCCAGAAACGCCAACAAACGATGTCAAAACAGCTCCACTTAACACCAATACCGCATCAACCGAGATAATAACTGCCAGCCACTCTCCGCTACTCACCAACCCAATCTGAGATAATAATGCGTTGCTATGAAGTTTAATTTCTGGGATAGGCATTACGCAAATGGCTAAAAATGCAATTAACGGATTTAGCACACTCACCACAATCCACATGTTACGTAGGGTTTTAGGAAAAACACCCTGTTTTTGTTCTTCAACAAAGTTTGCAGAACTTTCAAAACCAGATATTCCAAGCATTGAAGCAGCAAACCCGAAGAAAATTGCCATCCCAATACTACCAAACGTTAGCGGACGTTGCCAATTCGCATAAAGATTATCAAATCCGTTTATAAAAATATACACACTAATGGCTCCTATAAGAACAACCATCGTAGTTAGGTGGAATAAGAAAATACCTATTGCAACTCTTGCAGATTCGGTAATCCCAGATATGGTGAGGAAGGCAAATATCAAAAGCACTACTACCGTTGCCAATATTACGGGCAGTGATGGGATTAAATGAGCCAGATAATGCATGGCTTCATTAGCAGAAATTACCGCCGTAGCCATGTAAGAAAGTAAGGTTAAACAAGCAGCCATAGATGCTAAAGACTTACTTGTAGTGTTCAAGAGTGCATTGTAAGCACCACCGTTTAAGGGTAAAGCGCCAACTACTTCTCCATAAATTTTTCGGAAAGTGAATAATACTAATGCTACAATTAACAGGGTAACCCAAGCATACTGACCAGCAAAACTAATAGCCAAAGCACATACGTAAAGAACTGAGGAGCTGATATCATTACCCGAAATGGATGTTGATGCAAGTTCTCCTAGTTTTTTTTCTTCTTTCATAAAGTAATTTGAGTATTGATTCGGGTCAAATTTAAGATTATACCTCAGTTTATTTAGTAAAGGCGTTATTACATGGCGTATAAAAATTTATTTGTTGCCAATTTTATGATATCCTCGCAAACTCATGTATCAACTCGAGGAATTCAATAATTCTAACAAAACACAAGTATTCAAATACTCGACCAAAAAAGAAATTAATCTCATTAAGATTCTTTAAATTCTGATATAAATCATTTAAACCGTCAAATACTCCAAATAACCAGTAAAAATGGTTATTATACTCATAAAATTAAATGCATTCTTTTATCTTTGTGCGATTTATAAAATCAGTTCATTTTGGACATTTCATTTCATAATTCTTAAATTAAAATACATGTCAAATTCATCAAAAATCATCTACACCAAAACAGACGAGGCGCCATTGTTGGCTACTTATTCACTTTTGCCTATTGTACAAGCTTTCACAGCTTCGGCAGGAATTGATGTAGAAACAAGAGACATCTCTTTAGCAGGAAGAATTTTAGCAAATTTCCCTGAATTTTTGAAAGATGATCAAAAAATTGGAGATGCATTGACAGAGTTAGGTCAGCTGGCAACCACGCCAGAGGCTAATATCATTAAGTTACCTAACGTTTCTGCTTCAATTCCCCAGTTAAAAACAGCAATTGCAGAGTTACAGTCTCAAGGTTTTGCATTGCCGAATTATCCGGAAGAGGCGAAAACAGAAGAAGAAAAAACAATCAAATCAAAATATTCAAAAGTATTAGGTTCGGCAGTAAACCCAGTTTTACGCGAAGGTAACTCGGACCGTAGAGCACCAAAAGCGGTAAAAAACTATGTAAAAGCCAATCCACATTCCATGGGTGCTTGGTCCGCAGATTCTAAAACAAAAGTTGCCAGTATGAGCGAAGGTGACTTTTACGGTTCTGAAAAATCGGTTACAGTAGAAAACGATTCTCAATTTAAGATTGATTTTGTAGCTACTAACGGAACAGTTACACCATTAAAAGGTTTGGCTAACTTAAAAGCCGGAGAAGTGATTGACAGTTCTGTATTGAGTATTTCTAAACTAAAAGCTTTTGTTGCGGATGCGATAAAAGAAGCTAAAGCGAGTGGCGTATTACTTTCGGCTCACTTGAAAGCTACCATGATGAAGGTTTCAGATCCTTTAATATTTGGTGCAATTGTAGAAGTTTACTTTGCGGATGTTTTTGAAAAATATGCAGAACTTTTCAAAACTTTAGGCGTTGACACGAGTAACGGTTTAGGCGATGTGTATGCGAAAATTGCTGGCAACGCACAAGAAGCAGAGGTTAAAGCGGCGATTGATACAGCAATTGCAAACGGCCCAGCTTTGGCGATGGTAAACTCTGATAAAGGCATTACCAACTTACACGTTCCTTCAGATGTGATTGTAGATGCTTCGATGCCTGCAATGATTCGTACATCGGGCCAAATGTGGAATAAAAATGGCAAACCACAAGATACTTTAGCTTTAATTCCTGACAGATGTTATGCAGGTATTTATACAGCAACAATTGATGATTGTAAAACACACGGCGCTTTTGACCCAACAACGATGGGTTCCGTACCTAACGTAGGTTTAATGGCTCAAAAAGCAGAAGAATATGGTTCTCACGATAAAACTTTCCAAGCAACAGGCAATGGAACTATCCGCGTAAGCGATGCTTCTGGAAAGGTCTTTTTTGACCAGCCGGTAGAAAAAGGAGATATTTTCCGTATGTGCCAGGCTAAGGATGCACCTATCCAAGATTGGATTAAACTAGCGGTTAACAGAGCTCGTTTGTCTAATACTCCGGCAGTTTTCTGGTTAGACGAAAACAGAGCTCACGATAGGGAAATTATTAAAAAAGTAAACAAATATTTACCAGATTACGACACTAAAGGATTGGATATTCGTATTCTTTCTCCGATTGAGGCTACTAAATTCAGTTTAGAACGTATCCGTAAAGGTGAAGACACCATCTCGGTAACGGGTAACGTATTACGTGATTACCTAACAGATTTATTCCCGATTTTAGAATTAGGAACATCGGCAAAAATGTTGTCTATTGTTCCTTTAATGAATGGTGGTGGTCTGTTTGAAACGGGCGCAGGTGGATCTGCCCCAAAACACGTAGAGCAGTTTGTTACTGAAGGTTATTTACGTTGGGATTCATTAGGTGAATTTTTGGCTTTACAAGCATCTTTAGAGCATTTAGCACAAACTCAAAATAATAGCAAAGCACAAGTTTTAGCCGATGCTTTGGATGAAGCTAATGCGAAATTTTTAGCCGAAGATAAGTCTCCGGGTAGAAAACTAGGTACAATCGATAACCGTGGTTCTCATTTCTACTTAGCTTTATATTGGGCAGAAGCTTTGGCCTCACAAACAAAAGATGCAGATTTAAAAGCGAGATTTACGCCCTTGGCAAAAGCTTTAAACGAAAACGAAACAAAAATTACTAGCGAACTAATTGGTTCTCAAGGCAAACCTCAAGATATTGGCGGTTATTACAACCCAAGTGACGAGCTAGCTTCAAAAGCGATGCGTCCGAGCGATACTTTTAACCAAGCTTTAGCTGGTTTGTAGTTTTTATAAATTTATTTGAAACGGTTTGAGCGAGAGCTTAAACCGTTTTTTTATTTGTAGGATTTTGCTTTGATACTAGTTGCTTAAATCTCGATTGCTTTTTTTAATTGCGTTGTAACAGAGTCGTTTGTCCTGCTGAGCGGAGTCGTTTGTCCTGCTGAGCGGAGTCGAAGCATTATACCCAACGCTCCCCTTCGACGCCGCTCAGGGTGACATCCCCTTTTTTATTCCGCTCAGGATGACACCTCGTCTTAGAAAAAACACCGGAAATCCCACAAAACTATCAATTGGCATATTTATGGTATCGTTTTGATTATACCAATAAAAAAGTATCATGGAAAATAAAAAAGAAACTACAGGTAACGAGCATTTCGAAAGAAACGGAGAATCAAACCTTGCAGACAACGAAGCGAGAAATTTGAAGTATAACGAAGAGGAAAACAGCTACGAACTTGATGTTGAAGGAGACAACCCAGACTACCAGCATCCAGATCCTTACGATACAGCTGCCGACAACGGCGATGACATGGACTCGGATTATGATGAAGCAAATCCATACGTTGGCGACGAATATGAAAAAGATCACTCGTTAAAAGACGACCTAGATAAGCTAGGTATGCATCCTACAGAACCTGATCAATTAAAGATGAGTATAGGAGATGAGATTAATAGCCACGTACCCGAAGATGACCGCGATGATCTGGACGCAGAAGGTTATCCTAAAAAGGATTAGTATGCATTATATTTTAAAAAAGAAAGGAATTGAAAGTTAAATATTCAATCCCTTTCTTGTAGCTGAACCCTTGGAAACTTAGAACTGATATTTTACCCCAGTTAACTCTTCTGATAATTCCCAAAGACGCTTTGCATTTTGGTTGTTTTTTGATGGTAGATTAGAATCTACTATTTTAGGATTACCTCTCCACTCGTTAAAACCATCTGGCCCGATGTATTCTCCACCATCTAAACCTTTTGAAAGTGCAGCATATAAAATTGGCTTAGCACCATCTTTAGCCGGCTGACCTATTATTGGGCTTAACCATTTTAGAAATGTAGATTTAAAAAGGTTAGTACTAGAAATACCGGGGTGTGCCACTACAGAAATCGTTGAATATCCCGAAACTTTCAGCCTTCGCTCCAGCTCGTATGCAAACATTAAACAGGCTAATTTACTTTGGCCATAAGCTTCTCTTTTATCGTAACCGTCGACAAAATTAATATCGCTGAACCTAATGTCCGACCATCTATGCGCTAGACTGCTTAAACTTACAACCCTTGAGTTCTCCGTGATTTTTAACAAGTGCAATAAATATCCAGTTAATGCAAAATGACCAAGGTAGTTGGTGGCTAATTGATTTTCGAAACCGTCTTCAGTTATTTTTTTAGGGGTCATCATAATGCCGGCATTGTTAATCAACAAATCCAAGCGATGATAATCTTGTTTTACTAGATCGGCGAAAAGCCTTACGGATTTTTGGCTACTTAAATCGAGTTCCAACACGTCGATAACCGCTTTTTGGCAACTAGCAAGAATCTCTTTTTTTGCTTTAAGACCCTTATCTATATCCCGACATGCCATGATAACTCTATAACCGGCCTCTGCTAAATGCTTACTCTCTTCGAAACCTAAACCAGCGTTTGCGCCAGTGATAAGTGCGATTTTTTGTCCCATGACAAATGATTTTTAAATAAAAACTAATTAAAGTCTTTATTCAATAATCGCTCCAAGTCAGTAAAGCTAATGTTCATTTTTACACGCCCCTGTTGCGCATAAGATATTTCTCCCGTTTCTTCGGAAACGATTAAAGCGGTAGCATCACTAGATTCAGTAACGCCGATTCCAGCCCGATGACGTAAACCGAACTGTGGTGGCAGTTGATCGTTTTCTGTCAATGGTAAAATACAACTGGCAGATTTGATCATGTTCTCTGAGATTACCACGGCGCCATCGTGTAATGGACTATGTTTTTGAAAAATACTCTCTAACAACCGCTTGGATATTTTACCGTCGATCATTTCTCCGCTATTGGCAAAAGCATCCTGATCGAAATATTTGGCAAAAACAATCAAAGCTCCCGTACGCGATTTCTTCATGGTTTTGCAAGCATCAATAATCGGTTTTATTTTAGCCAAGTTATTACGCTCCAACTCTTCTTTTCTAAAGATATACTTTAACCAAGTCCGGTTTCTTAACGAGATATTTTTACCGATTGTTAACAAAAACCTTCGGATTTCTTGCTGAAACACAACAATTAAAGCAATAAAACCAACGCTCACAAAACTGCCTAAAATGCCCGAAAGGAGTTTCATTTTTAGGGCATCCGTTAAAAAATAGAGGATATAGATTAAAATAAATCCCAAAAAGATATTTACCGCAATGGTTCCTCTAATTAAATTATAGATATAATAAATGATGATGGCGACCAAAATCATATCTATCACATCTAAAACGGTTAGCTTTAAAAAGCTGAAATCTAAAAAATCCATTGCTTAAAATTCTTGTTCGTTTTCTTTTAATTTTTTAAAGATACGTATACATTCTTTAGCTTCTTTAACATCATGAACCCTTAAAATACTTGCTCCGTTTTGCAAAGCAATTGCATTTAAAACCGTAGTTCCGTTTAATGCTTCACCGGCAGTTATGCCTAATGTTTTCCAAATCATTGATTTGCGAGAAAGACCTGCTAAAATAGGAAGACCTAAAATTTTCAAGCGTTGCATTTGGTTCAATAGCTGGTAGTTTTGATCTATATTTTTAGCAAATCCAAAACCTGGATCAACAATAATATCTTTTACTCCAAAAGCTTTTAGTTGAGCAACACGTTCTGAAAGGTGAGACACAATTTCCTGCGCCAAATTTTCATACTGATTCAGTTGGTTCATGGTTTTTGGATTACCTTTTAGATGCATTAAAATATAAGGCACCTTTAATTTTCCGATGGTTTCAAACATTTTATCGTCCAACGTTCCACCAGAAATATCATTGATGATATGCGCACCGGAATCAATTGCCCTTTCGGCGATATTTGCCCTAAATGTATCAACAGATAAAATAGCTTGAGGAAATTCTTTACTGAGCTTACGGATAGCTGGCAACAATCGTTCTGATTCTTCATCTGCAGAAATTTCCTCCGCACCTGGGCGAGTTGAATAGGCTCCCAAATCTAAAAAATCTGCGCCATCCGCCAGCATTTTCTCTGCAGTAGCCAATACCTCACGGCCAGATTGCATTCTACTTCCTTCATAAAAAGAATCGGGAGTTAGATTTACAATCCCCATCACTTTTGGTTCTGCTAAATCAATTATTCGACCACCAACGTTAAGTATGAGCTTTGGCTTAAAAAATGTATCTTTATCCGTCATTGTTTTAGAACAAATAAGGCACAATTTCATCATTTAAACAAACATTTACAGCATTTTGGCAAATAATACTTCCGCAGAGTTTGACGCAATAATAAAAATTTGCAGAGACCTTTTCATCAAAAAAACGAGAGATTATGGCACTGCTTGGCGTATTTTACGTCCATCGTCCATTACCGACCAGATTTACATCAAAGCACAAAGGATTAGAACTTTAGAGGACAAAAAAGTAAGTAAAGTTGGCGAAGATATTGTTGGCGAATATATTGGCATTATCAATTATTGCGTAATTGCGATGATGCAGTTAGAACTAAGCGCCGATGCTCCACAAGAACTAGACCCAGAAGAAGTGGCTGTTAACTTTGACGCAAAAGTGAATGAAACCAAAGAGCTAATGTTTGCCAAAAACCATGATTACGGTGAAGTTTGGCGAGACATGCGGGTAAGTTCTTTAACTGATTTAATTTTGATGAAGATTTTACGCGTTAAACAGATTGAAGATAACGACGGCAAAACTTTAGCTTCTGAAGGCGTAAAAGCAAACTATCAGGACATGATCAATTATTCGGTTTTTGCTTTAATTAAACTTGGAATATCGTAAATAATGACATTAGATAAGAGCAGAAATACAGTTTTAACCATTGTAAAAGTATTTATTGGTGTACTTTTTATATTTAGTGGTTTAATCAAACTTAATGACCCACTAGGTTTCTCGTATAAGCTAGAGGAGTATTTCGAAGTATTTCACGTTACTTTTTTCAGCTCTTTTGCTGTATTTTTCTCTATTGTACTGTGTGCGTTGGAAGTAATATTGGGCCTGTTTTTATTAACAGGTTATTACGCTAAAAAAGTAATTTGGGGCCTATTGTTGCTCATTATATTTTTCACGTTCTTAACTTTTTACTCAGCCTTTTTTGATGTTGTTAAATCCTGTGGCTGCTTTGGCGATGCCATTCCGTTAACACCTTGGCAATCTTTTGCTAAAGATTTGGTTTTACTGGTAATGATTGTTCTATTGTTTATTAACCGAGAAAAGCTGGTTAATACGAACGAGAGCAGAAGCGCAAGGAAGGTTTTTACGATTTTATTTGTTGCCGGTCCCATTTTCTTTGGCTTATATACTTACAACTTTTTACCAATTATAGACTTTTTGCCCTATAAGGTTGGTGCAAACATTCCAGCATCGATGAAAATCCCGGAAGGTGCGGTACAGAACGAATACAAAATTATTTACACCTTAAAAAGCAAAAAATCTGGCGAAGTCAAAGAAATGACCGATAAGGAATATTTGGCTACTAAAATTTACGAAAACCCAGATTGGGAATTGGTTTCATCATCAGACCCGATTTTGGTGAAAGAAGGTTACAAAGCAAAAATAAGTGATTTAAACGTTTACGATTCGCAAGGCGTAAACTATACTGCAGAAATTTTTGAAAATCCTTATTATAATTTGGTTGCCGTTGCTTGGAATTTAGACAAAACTCACGAAAAATCGCTGGGTGATATCAATGCAATTGCCATAAATGCGGTACAGAATTTCAATGTAAGATCAGTCCTTTTAACCTCTGCATCTGCACAGGATGCGTCAAAACTCGCTAAAAATTTAACGCTACTTACAGAGATTTTTTATGCCGATGCCGTTCCGCTAAAAAGTATGGTAAGAGCTAACCCTGGATTGATGTTGCTAAAAGATGGTGTAATTATCGATAAGTGGCCCGCCTCTGCCCTACCTACTTACAACTATTTGGCAGAACATTATTTCAGTAAACTCAATGATTAAATTCATCCTCCAAAAACTAGCTTATGGCTTTGCTGTTTTGCTTGGTGTAGTGGTGGTGGTTTTTTTTCTGTTCAATATTTTACCCGCAGATCCTGCTCGGATGACGCAAGGTCAACGTTCTGATGTGCAATCTTTAGAAGCTGTACGTAAAGAATTTGGGCTGGATAAGCCTGTTCCAGTTCAGTTTGCCTATTATATCAACGATTTATCACCTTTAGCTGTGCACCCTGCAGATTCATCAGCGAAAGCAAAATATCACTATTTAAAGCTATTTAACATCGGCAACCAAAACGCCTTAATTTTAAAGATGCCCTATCTGCGGCGCTCGTACCAAACTAAAAGAGATGTAACCAGTATTTTGGCAGAAACCGTACCCAACACCATGATTCTCGCATTTACTGCAATGCTTTTTGCGACAATTATTGGGATAGCTTTAGGCGTTTTAGCGGCAGTTTACAAAGGTACTTGGATAGACCAAACTGCCATTGCAAGTTCCATCCTCGGGATTTCTGCGCCATCTTTTTTTGCAGGAATTATTATCGCATGGCTCTTTGGTTTTGTGTTAAGCGATTATACTGGCCTGAGTATGTCAGGCAGTTTATATGATTATGACCCGTTTAAAAGCGAAGTCTTGGTTTGGAAAAACCTGATTCTGCCAATGCTCACTTTAGGTTTACGTCCGCTGGCCATAATTATGCAATTAACGCGTAGTGCGATGTTAGATGTATTAAAGCAAGATTATATCCGTACCGCAAAAGCAAAAGGCCTCAGTAAAAAAGCAATTATTTTAAAACACGCCTTACCAAATGCATTAAACCCGGTAGTTACCGCAGTTTCGGGTTGGTTTGCATCATTATTGGCAGGCTCTTTTTTTGTGGAATACATTTTTGGCTACAACGGTTTAGGCAAAGCAACGGTAGACGCTTTAGAATTAGCAGATCTGCCTGTAATTATGGGTTCTATTTTATTTATTGCTTTTATATTTATCATTATTAATATTTTAGCAGACTTACTTTACGCCAGTTTAGATCCACGTGTAAAAATTTAAAACCAGTATGTCAACAGAAAATTTAAAGCAAAGCTTCCCAGCAAAAAAAATATTTTTAATTGGCTTTATGGGCTGTGGCAAAAGTAAACTAGGCAAGGCCATAGCAGCAAAACTGGATTTGCCTTTTTTAGATTTAGATGATTTAGTGGAAGCAAAAAACCAAATGAGTATCCCAGAAATTTTTGCTGCATTTGGCGAACAAGGGTTTAGGGAAAGAGAGAAACAAACTTTGCAAGAAGCGGCAATTGCAAATGATGCCATAATTGCAACGGGCGGTGGTGCTCCATGTTTTTTTGACAACATGGATTGGATGAATAAAAACGGAATTACTATTTTTATTGATCCACCTGTGGAAATCCTAGCAGAGCGTTTAATTAATGCAAGGGTCGAACGTCCCTTGATTAAAGGTAAATCTTTCGAGGAATTGATGGTTTTTATTGAAAATAAATTAGAAGAAAGAAAACCTTTTTATAACCAAGCACAAGTGATTTTAAAAGGCGTGGATTTAAGTGCTGATGATTTATTGGAAGCGCTGGAAGATTAATTGTGAAATACTAACAGTAATCGGCTTAGTAAAGATATAGAAATAATGATGAAAAAAATATTAGTAACCGGCAGTAACGGGCTTTTAGGTCAAAAATTAACGGAAAGAATTCTTGCAAAAAACGACTTCGAACTGGTGGCAACAGGAAAAGGAGCCAATAGGTTTCCGATAAAAGAAGGTTACACCTACGAGGAAATGGACATTTTGGACGCCGAAAGTATTGACAACGTAATTGGCAAATTTTTACCAGATGTTGTAATCAATACCGCTGCGATGACAAATGTTGATACCTGCGAAACAGAAAAAGAGGCTTGCTGGGCTTTAAACGTAACAGCGGTTGAACATTTAATACAATCCTGCAAAAAGCATAATGCGCAGCTGATCCATCTTTCTACTGATTTTATTTTTGATGGTTTAGCTGGACCTTACAAAGAAGACGCTACGCCCTCCCCCGTTTCTTTTTACGGTGAATCTAAATTAGCAGCAGAGCTTCTACTTCAAAAATCAGCTATTAAATGGACGGTACTACGAACCATTATTGTTTACGGCATTGTGAGTGATATGAGCCGAAGCAACATTGTTTTATGGGCAAAAGGCGCTTTAGAAAAGGGAAATCCGATAAATGTAGTTGATGATCAATGGCGCATGCCCACACTTGCAGAAGATTTAGCGGATATCTGTTTGCTAGCAGCCGAAAAAGAAGCTCAAGGTGTTTTTAATGCTTCTGGAAAAGACATGATGAGCATTATTGAACTGGTAAATGAAGTTGCAGATTATTACGACTTAGACAAAAGTTTAATTAAGCCTATAAGTTCTGCATCTTTAAACCAAGCGGCAAAACGCCCAGTAAAAACGGGTTTTATATTAGATAAATCGATAAAAGAATTGGGTTATCAGCCACACTCTTTTAAAGAAGGAATTGCAATTATGGAAAAGCAGTTGAATTTACTTAAATCCGACGGCTAGAGATTTCATTTATCATACATTTGGTATATTAATAAACTAAAAAACATAAAATCATGTCATTAAAAATCGGAGACAAAGCACCGGACTTTACTTTATACAGTTCGGATTTAAAAGAAGTAAGCTTAAAAGACTTCGCAGGTAAAAAAGTTATCATCCATTTTTTCCCTTTAGCGTTTACAGGTGTTTGTACAACACAACTTTGTACCATGAGAGATAACTTTGGCTTTTATGAAGGTTTAGGCGCACAGGTCTTAGGCATTTCTATTGATTCGCCTTTTGTTTTAGCAAAGTTTAAAGAAGAAAATGCTTACCAATTTCCATTGTTATCAGATTTCAACAAAGAGGCTTCACAGGCTTACGGAGCATTCTACGATGAGTTTAAGTTTAATTTAAAGGGTGTTTCTAAAAGATCTGCATTCGTTATTGATGAAAATCAGAAAATAATTTATGCGGAAGTATTAGAAAATGCTGGAGATCTTCCGAATTTCAAAGCAATTGACGATATTGTGAAATAAATCTAAATAATAATTAATGGATCCATCAATCAGTATTATTTTCATCATCATTGGGAGTATAATTGCGCTCTTCTTTTTGCTTTATATTTTACCGGTCAATCTTTGGTTTACTGCACAATTATCTGGTGTAAGAATCAATTTAATGAACCTGGTATTAATGCGTTTAAGAAGAGTTCCTCCATCATTAGTGGTAAACGCAATGATTACCTCTACCAAGGCAGGCTTAAATCTCACTTCTAACGATATCGAGACCCATTACTTAGCTGGCGGACACGTAAACAACGTAATTAAATCATTAATATCTGCTGATAAAGCAAATATTCCATTGAATTTTAAATTGGCAACCGCTATAGATTTAGCAGGTCGTGATGTGTTTGAAGCGGTACAACTTTCAGTTAATCCAAGAGTAATCAATACGCCTCCAGTGGCTGCGGTTGCTAAAGATGGTATTCAGTTAATAGCAAAAGCTAGGGTTACGGTTAGAGCCAACATCAACCAATTGGTGGGTGGTGCTGGTGAAGAAACCATTTTAGCCCGTGTGGGCGAAGGTATTGTGACTACCATTGGTTCGGCTGTTAGTCATAAAGAAGTATTAGAAAACCCTGATAAGATTTCAAAAGTAGTTTTGAGCAAAGGTTTAGATTCTGGAACTGCTTTCGAGATTTTATCTATTGACATTGCTGATATTGACATAGGTGATAACATTGGCGCAAAACTGCAAACAGACCAAGCTGAGGCCGATTTAAAAGTGGCTAACGCTAAAGCGGAAGAGCGTAGAGCATTTGCAGTAGCCTTTGAACAGGAAATGATTGCAAAAGCGCAGGATGCTAGGGCAAAGGTAATTGAGGCAGAAGCACAAATTCCTTTGGCTATTGCCGAAGCTTTTAGAAGTGGAAACCTTGGCATCATGGACTACTACAAAATGCAGAACATCCAAGCTGATACGGATATGAGGGAATCTATCTCGAAACCTAAAAGTGGAGGAGATCATAAGTAAGTTTTTAAAGCTTAAGGCAGAAAGCTTAATGCTTAATGCCTGCTTATAATATGATAAATTAAACAGCGTAATTTAATTGCGCTGTTTTTTTTATGAATAAAATTAGCTAACGATTTACACTTGGCTTCGTTTTTGAACGTTTGGATAAAACAGATTTCACAAAGAATCATTCAAACTTTAAAAATGAAAAAGCTAATTTTATCTATCCTATCTTTTTGCCTTGTGGCATTACTCGTTACTTCTTGTGCATCAAAAAATGGCGCATCTACCAATTTAAAAGTTTCTAAATCCACGGTTACCGGCACTTGGACGGTTTCTGATGTACGTTTAGAAGGTTTTCCAAATGGTTATAGAGTAGAAAATGCTTTTGGTATGGCACCTTATAAAGATTTTATAGGCAGTACTTGGAAGTTATACGGTGGTTATAGCGGATATATTACTTTACCAAACGGAACAACCCAAAACATATATTGGGACTTATTGAAAGATGGACTTACTCCAGTATTTCAATTCAAAAAAGTTGACGCTGGTGAAAAAGCTAGAGAGGTTACTGAAGGTTACCGTATGAGAATTGATGCAGCTTCTAAAAGCTCTTTGGTATTAAGCTCGCCGTTTGATTTGGCCAATGGCACTACTGCCAATATTGTTTATACTTTAACTGCGCAATAAAAAAGTGTAAAGTCGACAGTATAAAGTAGTAAGACTTTGGAAGCTCGTGATGCAAGAGCATCAAGTATGAGCTAAAAAGACTTACGAAGCAGGATTGTAAAATCCTCAAACTCGTAAGTCTTTTTTATTTGATTAGATTTATTTTATCCCTCCAAATGCGGCGAAGCACATATTTTTATGTAGGATCTCTGTTTGCCTAAAACCAACTTTCTTCATCAAATCCAATTGATAATTCAATGAGCGTGGTGAATCTTCTTTTTCGATATATTCAAAGACCTTTTGGCGATAATCCTTTCCTCCAATTCCTTCCAAATAATCTCCGTATTTGCCCCAAATTAATTGGTTAATGGCTTCTGTATCTTGAGTAACTAAATCAGAAATAAACAAGCAACCTCCATCATTGAGCAAGCTGAAAAGCTTTTGAAAGGTAGTATCCCAGTCTTCATCATCTCTTAAATGGTGTAAAACTGCTCCCGCTAAAATAATGTCAAAGGTTTGTCCTGCAAAATCAATACTTCTAATATCTCCTTGTAAAGTTCTAATTTCTCCGGTTGTTTGTTGAGAAACTCTTTCCTTGGCTCGGTTTAACATCGGTTCGCTTAAATCTACCAAAGTACAATTGAGGTTGGGGATTTTAGTCAGCATTTTTAGCGTGTAATTTCCGGCACCGCACCCCACATCTAAAACCTGTTTTGCGTT
The DNA here is from genome assembly GCF_000302595.1 of Pedobacter arcticus A12. Classification (GTDB taxonomy): domain Bacteria; phylum Bacteroidota; class Bacteroidia; order Sphingobacteriales; family Sphingobacteriaceae; genus Pseudopedobacter; species Pseudopedobacter arcticus. Next base: position 698,976 of record NZ_JH947127.1, read on the forward strand.
GGGCTTTATACCTTTTGCGGCTTCGGTAATCAGTTCCAAAGATATTTCGGCATCAATGGTAGAAACCTGTCCGGTATGTAAATTTGAAAAACGTTCCACATCGTTATCAAAACGTTCTTTTATTTCTTGGGTGGTAGATTTTTGCATGTTTATTTGATTGAAAGCAAATCTGTATATTAATGATTACTAAGGAACAGACTCTTAAATAGAAATCCCTTTTTACCTGCTAAACATAATACTCAACAACTGGAAAAGGATCATAATAGTGATGAAGTAAATTTTTCCAAATTTTATACTCCTCGGATTGTCTAAAACTTATAGTATGGTCTTCTAATTTCTCCCATTCTACTAAAAGCAAATATTTACCATCATGCTCTAAACATTTTCTTAAACTATGTGTAATATATCCTGTAATCGAGCTTACATATGCTTTTGCAGTCTCAAAGTCTTTCTCAAATGATTCAGATTGACCTTTTTTGATATAAAGAATGGCAACTTCTAGTATCATGAGTTAATCCCCCTTACTTCTTTTAAATTCATAACCATTTGTATAGCATCATCATCCACCCAATTATTGTATTCCTCTATCGCCAAAATTCTATCTGCGTGAGATATATAACCTTCGTCTTCTGTTTGAGATGCTCCAGCAACCATAGACCATATCCCAACCTTAGCTTTAAAATTATTTTCACCTCTTGTATAAGTTTCATCTGCATCAATAACCTCTACACTTTTAAAGCCTGCACCGTTTAGATGCTTAGGAAGATTGTTTGCCATTGTATTGTCTAAACCGGAATCTGCCCGCCACTTTAAGAACACGTCATAAAATTTTTGCATACTTTTCGGTGGACTGGGATGCCACTTTAAAAAACTATGGTTATAGTCTAAAATAGAAACTGCACCCCCGGGCTTAAGCATAGTTTTGATTTTTATTAAAGCCTCCGTTGGATTATTTAGCCATTGCAAAACCCTTGCTGAAACAATTAAATCAAACTTTTCTTCTGGTTCAAAAGAGAACAAATCAGCATGAATCAGTTTTAAGTTTTTACATGATTGATAGGTTTCAGTTCCACTATTGATAAAAGCTTGCGTATGATCTATCCCAATTACCGAACCTCCTGGACCTACTATTTCTGCTATTCCTTTAGATATTGCACCCGTTCCACAGCCGATATCTAAAACTTTAAGTCCCTTTGTTAATAGGGGGATTAATGTCGCATAATCATTTTCAAGAGATCTGTTGTCGAAGATTTTGGTTGCTTGTTGTCCGTCACGTTTGATTTCTTTGTTCATATACAATTATTTTTATTTAGTTAAGCTTGAAATAACTTATTCTAAAAAACAAAAAAACCGACGATATTAATACCGTCGGTTCTTCTATATCAAAAAACTTTTCGGTTTCTATATATTCTTAGCCAACCAATCACCAACTGCATTGGTTCCGTAAGCTTTGTTCTTTCCTGATAAATCTTCCGTAACAATACCTTCTGCTAAAGATTTGTTTACTACTTCTCTGATTGCATCAGCTTCAGCTTGTAATCCGAAGGCATCTTCAAACATCATTGCTGCAGATAAAACTGTTGCTAACGGGTTTGCAATATCTTTTCCTGTTGCTTGTGGGTATGAACCGTGAATTGGCTCGTACAAAGAAGTATGTAATCCTTTAGATGCTGACGGCATTAATCCCATTGAACCCGAAATTACAGAAGCCTCATCAGTTAAAATATCACCAAAAAGATTTTCAGTAATCATAACATCGTAGGAATTTGGCCATTGTACCAAACGCATCGCAACTGCATCCACAAACTCGTAACTTACCGTTACTTCTGGATAATCTTTTTCCATTGCCTGTACGGTTTCTCTCCATAAACGTGAAGTTTCCAAAACGTTTGCTTTATCAACACAGCATAGTTTTTTGCTACGCGTCATCGCAAGCTCGAAACCCATTTTAGCTAAACGCTGAATCTCTGCTCTGGTGTAAGTACAAGTATCAAAAGCAGTGTCACCATTATCTTTTCTTCCTCTTTCGCCGAAATAAATTCCACCAGTTAACTCGCGTAAAATGATTAAATCTGTTCCTTCAATTCTTTCTCTTTTTAAAGGAGAATTATCAATTAAAGATGGGAAAGTAAAAGTTGGTCGTACGTTAGCAAACAAACCTAACTTCTGACGCATTTTCAATAATCCTTGTTCCGGACGAACCGTTGCTTTTGGATCGTTATCATATTTTGGATGACCGATTGCACCGAAAAGTACCGCATCTGCAGCCAAACAAACTTCATGGGTTGAGTCTGGATAAGGCTCACCACAATCGTCAATAGCACAAGCACCAGTAAGTGCAGATGTATAATTGATTTCGTGGTTAAATTTAACAGCAATAGCGTCTATCACTTTAACCGCCTGATTTACGACCTCTGGTCCAATTCCGTCTCCCGCTAGTAGGGCAATGTTTAGTTTCATTTTTGTTTAGTATTTGTTTTTCAGTATCGAGTACTTAGTATCAAGACTTTATTCTGTTTTTTATTTAAAATTATTTTTTCAATCTAATTTATAGTAAGTATTGAGTATCTAGACTTTTGCTACGTGTTTTATTTAAAAATTTATCTTCCAATCCAATTCATAAGCAACTTGATACTTGATACTCATATCTTTCTACTTCAATAAGCATCTTGATACTTGATACTTAAATCTTGATACTATTTACCCGCTCCTGCTCACAAATAATATTCAGCATTTTCTCTGTTGCCTTAATTGCACAAACCGTTTGGTCAGAATCTAAACCACGTGTGGTAAAAGTCTTTTTATCCGTTTTCCAAGTGATGGTGGTTTCACAGAGTGCATCGGAGCTACTCCCCGGCGCAATACGAACGCTATAGTCAATTAAAGCAGGCAATTTTCTTCCTTTAGATTTATAAAGCTTGCTCAACGCGTTCATGAAAGCATCAAACTGTCCGTCACCTTGTGCGTGTTCTTCATAAAGCTTATCGTTAAACTTGATTGCAATTGTTGCAGCCGGTCTTAATCCGGAAGCGTGTGATAATAAATAAGATTCTACCTTAACCTTTTCCTGGTAAGCGCTACTCGCCAAAACATCAGAAATAATGTAAGGCAAATCATCCTGAGTAACAGTTTCTTTTGAATCGCCAAGTTCAATTACACGTTGCGTAACTTTCTTTAAATCAGCATCGTTCAATTTCAAACCTAACTCTTGCAAGTTTTTTTCAATGTTGGCTTTACCAGAAGTTTTACCCAAAGCATACGAACGCTTACGTCCGAACCTTTCTGGCAGTAAATCACTGAAATATAGGTTCTTTTTATTATCGCCATCTGCATGGATTCCAGCCGTTTGCGTAAAGACATTTTCACCGACAATTGGCTTGTTTGCAGGTATTCTCACACCAGAAAAAGTTTCAACCAGTTTACTCACTTTGTAAAGCGATGACTCTTTCAAACCAACTTTCACATCGGGCAAAAAGTCATTGATTACCGCAATTACGCTAGCCAGAGGAGCATTTCCAGCTCGCTCTCCCATCCCGTTTACGGTCAAATGCAATCCGCTAACCTTTGATTTAATGGCTTCCATTACATTGGCAGTACCTAAATCATAGTCGTTATGTCCGTGAAAATCAAAATGCGTTTGCGGATATCTTTCGGTTACTTTTGATATAAATTCGCTGGTTTCTTTAGGTGTCAAAATCCCTAAAGTATCGGGCAACATCACACGTTCTACCTTTTGCTTGGTCAAAAAATCAAGGTATTGAAATACATATTCTTGCGAATTACGCATTCCATTACTCCAATCTTCTAAATAAACATTGGTTTTTATTCCTTTTGAATTGGCTAGTTGGATGTTTTCACCAATTTCGGCAAAATGCTGTTCTGGAGTTTTTTTAAGTTGATGAGTTAAGTGGTTAAGCGAGCCCTTGGTTAATAAGTTTTGCACTTTAACACCGGCTTCAATCATCCAGTCAATAGAAACACCTTTATCAACAAAAGTTAAAACCTCTATTTGTTCAAGAAATCCATGTTTTTTAGCCCATTTCGCAACCGCTTTAACGGCTTCCAGTTCCCCTTCAGAAACTCTAGCAGAAGCAATCTCAATCCTGTCCACCTTTAATTCTTCTAACAATAACTGAGAAATAGTTAATTTCTCAGATACCGAAAAAGATACACCCGAGGTCTGTTCGCCATCCCGAAGGGTAGTGTCCATGATTTCTATTTTTCTTCTTTTCATCAACGAGCTTTTTTAAATTTTATAAAGGAAGCTGTTCCCCAAATGTTTTTATTTCTGATTTGATGTTCTGTAGGTAATCGATATCGTCGAAACCGTTGATCATATTATCTTTTTTGTATGAACTGATATCAAAACTTTCTGATTCGCCAGTGGTCGATAATGTAATTGTTTGCGCTTCCAAATTAATCTCCAATTCAGTTTCTGGATCTGCATGGATTGCCGTGAAAATTTTATCCAAAAATTCGGCACTTACCTGTACTGGCAAAACACCAATGTTTAAACAGTTACCTCTAAAAATATCCGCAAAGAAACTAGAAACTACTGCTCTAAAGCCATAATCGTAAACTGCCCAAGCGGCATGCTCACGAGACGAACCCGAACCAAAGTTTTTACCCCCAACCAAGATTTTTCCTTTGTAAATTGGGTTGTTTAAAACGAAATCTTCTTTTGGAGAACCATCTGTATTGTATCTCCAATCTCTAAATAAATTATCGCCAAAACCCACACGCTCTGTCGCTTTTAAGAAACGAGCTGGGATAATTTGATCTGTATCTACGTTTTCTATCGGAAGTGGAACTCCCGTAGATTTTAATATTGTGAATTTATCGTATGCCATAGTGCCTCACCCTAAATCCCTCTCCGAAGGAGAGGGACTTCTGGACTTTTGTTTTTAATTTAATTTTTCTGTTAACTAACATTAGTGCAATAAGCTTTTCGCCGTTGTCATCCTGAGCGGAGTCGAAGGATTATGCCTCCACACTCATTAATTCTCTCGGATCCGTAACCTTACCAGTTACCGCTGCTGCTGCTGCAACTAATGGGCTGGCCAATAAAGTACGTGAACCTGGACCTTGACGGCCTTCAAAGTTTCTGTTTGAAGTACTTACCGCGTATTTTCCTGCTGGAATTTTATCATCATTCATAGCTAAACAAGCTGAACAACCTGGCTGACGTAACACAAAACCTGCTTCGGTGAAAATATCCAATAAACCTTCGTCTTTAATAGCTGCTTCCACAATGTGAGAACCCGGAACCAACCAAGCAGTTACATTATCTGCTTTATGACGACCTTTAACAATTGATGCGAAAGCTCTAAAATCTTCAATTCTACCATTGGTACAACTTCCGATAAACACATAATCAACTGGTTTGCCGATCATCGAATCACCTTGGTTAAAGCCCATATATTTCAAAGACTTCTCGTAAGTGGCAACGCCACCTTCAACTGCGTCAGCATCAGGAATATCATTAGAGATACCCATTCCCATTCCAGGGTTGGTACCGTAGGTAATCATCGGCTCAATTTTGCTTCCGTCAAAAGTATATTCTTTATCGAAAACAGCATCAGCATCGGTTTTCAGCGTTTCCCAATAAGCCATTGCTTTATCCCAAGCCTCGCCTTTTGGTGTAAATTCTCTTCCTTTAACATAGTTAAAAGTAGTTTCATCTGGTGCAATCATACCACCTCTTGCTCCCATTTCAATCGAAAGGTTACAAACAGTCATACGACCTTCCATCGTCATTTCTTCAAAAACTTTTCCGGCATATTCTACAAAATAACCTGTAGCTCCGGAAGTAGTCAACTGCGAAATAATAAACAAAGCCACATCTTTTGGCGTAACTCCAAAACCTAAAGAACCGGTAATGTTGATTCTCATTGCCTTTGGCTTGGGCTGCATAATACATTGCGATGCCAACACCATTTCCACCTCAGAAGTACCGATACCAAACGCAATGGCTCCAAAAGCTCCGTGAGTTGAAGTATGTGAATCACCACAAACAATAGTAGCACCTGGTTGTGTAATTCCGTACTCTGGACCTACAACGTGTACAATCCCGTTTTTTTGGTGGCCTAAACCCCAGTGGGAAATGCCATACTCGTTACTATTAGACTCCAACGCTCTCAATTGATTAGCCGAAAGCGGGTCTTCAACAGGCAAATGCTGGTTAATAGTCGGTGTGTTATGATCTGCCGTTGCAAAAGTACGCTCAGGATGTAAAACCTTAATACCTCTGCTTTTTAAACCCAAAAACGCTACCGGGCTGGTAACCTCATGAATCATGTGACGATCTATAAAAACTACATCCGGCCCGCCTTCAATCTGGCGAACTACGTGGCTATCCCACACTTTGTCAAATAATGTATTGCTCATTTTATTTGTTTTTTATGTCTTTGCGAGGTACGACTGTTTGTCGTTTTATCCTCTATTTTATTTTTTTTCTTCCCGTCATTGCGAAGCGGAAGCCTTGGCAAAAGCGTAAAGGCGCTGAAGCAATCTGTAAGTTCCTTTGCACCGTCCCAAATTTCGGCTTGTGCTTAAACTTTATTTATCCTTCGTAGCTTACAGATTGCCACGTCGTTGCACTCCTCGCAATGACGCTCTACTATATAAACTTATTCACAGCATCTAAATACGCATTCGCGGATGCAGCAACGATATCGGTACTAAACCCATAACCATTATAATGCTTGCCATCGTACTTGATACGCATATTCACTTTACTTACATCATTACTTCCACCGTGGATTGCATCAATATGGAAATCTTTAATATCTACTTCTTTTTCGATGATTGAATTAATAGCTTTAATAGTTGCATCAACCGGACCGTTACCAGATGAAACCGCTTCTTTCATTTCCCCTCTAATATCCAATCTTACAATTGAAGTCGGCACTAAAGGATCACCACACATTACTTGCAATAATTTAACGGTAACACCGGCTTTGTAATTACGCTCAGAACCTTCGCCACTCATTAAAGCTAATAAATCGTCATCTTTAATCTCTTTCTTGCTATCAGCAACTACCAAGAAACGTTCGTAAACATCATCAATATTAATTTTCTCTAAAACATATCCTAAACGTTCTAAATGATGCTTTAAAGCATGACGACCACTTCTGGCTGTCAAAATAATTGAAGATTGATCAATCCCAACATCTTCTGGGTTCATGATTTCATAGGTTTCACGGTGTTTTAACACACCATCCTGATGAATTCCTGAACTGTGTGCAAATGCATTTTTACCTACAATCGCTTTATTAGGTTGTACTGGCATACGCATCATTCTGCTCACCATGCCGCTCAATTCATAAAAATGCTTGGAGTTGATATTGGTATATTTACCTAAAGCCTGATGCGTTTTCAAAATCATCGCAACTTCCTCTAAAGCTGTATTCCCAGCTCTTTCGCCTATCCCATTAATGGTACACTCCGCTTGGCGAGCACCATTTTGGATACCTGCAATGGTATTTGCCGTTGCTAAACCTAAATCGTTATGGCAGTGTACAGAAATAATTGCCTGGTCAATGTTTTTCACATGGTCCATCAAATACTTGATTTTCGCACCGTATTGGTCTGGCAAACAATATCCGTTTGTATCAGGGATATTAACCACCGTTGCACCTGCTGCAATAACGGCTTCCACCATTTGCGCTAAAAAAGCATCATCTGCCCTACCGGCATCTTCCGCGTAAAACTCAATATCTTCTACAAATCGCTTTGCATATTTAACGGCATCAACACCACGTTGCAAAATATCTTCGCGTGTACTGTTGAATTTGTATTTGATGTGCATATCCGAAGAACCGATTCCGGTATGGATACGTGGTCTTTTAGCATGCTTTAAAGATTCAACTGCGCAATCAATATCCTTGGTATTTGCCCTGGTTAAAGCGCAAATAATTGGTTCTCTAACCGCTTTCGAAAGTGCAACTACACTTTCAAAATCGCCAGGACTAGAGATTGGGAAACCCGCTTCTATTACATCAACCCCTAAAGCTTCCAAACGTAGTGCAATTTCAATCTTTTCAGAAGTTGTCAATTGGCAACCAGGCACTTGTTCTCCGTCTCTAAGTGTGGTATCAAAAATGTAAATGCGATTTGGATCGTGTAACATGTTTTATTTTAATTATTTAGCTTTCGCTGGATTAAATATATCACTCAACAATTGAGTACGCTTCTTCTAATATTCTATTTTTTATGATTTCTTCGTTGGCGATTACCTCGCCATCTTTAAGCACAATTTTTTTAGTTAAACAGCTGGGCAATTGTGCTTCAAAATGCCCAACGTAAATCACTGTCATTCCGTGATGGCTTAACTCATCTACCAACTGATTAAATTGCGCCGTTTGTTGCTTATCCAATCCTTGGCAAGGTTCATCCAAAATCAACAGTTCTGGATTTTTTATAACTGTACGAGCTAATAAAACCAACCTTTGTTTGCCCAAAGGTAAGGAGCTCAATAGCTCTTTTTTATACTCGGTTAAACCGAAATATGCAACTAGCTCGTCAACATGTTTTGCCTTGGTATATGGCAATTGCTGGAATAACCCAACCGAATCATATAATCCTGATGCTACGCTATCCCAAACGGTGGCGGTTGCATCAAAATACCAATGAAACTCTGGCGATATTAAACCGATGTGCTGTTTAATATCCCAAATGCTTTCTCCACTTCCTCTTTTGTTTCCGAACAAATAAAGTTCATTTGCATAAGATTGCGGATGGTCGCCATTGATTAAACTTAACAAGGTTGATTTACCCGAACCATTATGTCCTTGCAACAACCACTTTTCGCCAGCTTTAACTTCCCAATTGATGTTTTTCAAAACTTGCTTATCCCCATAACTGATATTAACATCAATCATTTTAGCGATTTCACTCGAGCTATAAATTGGCGATTGCTTTAAAAATTCTGGAAGTGTTCTTTCAAAATCTTCCTTAATAACTGTTATTTCTTTTGCACTTTCTAATTCTACCAGTTTGCCATCTTCTATTTCGGCAAATCGGTTGATACAAGTTGGCAACTCTTCATCATTGCTAATCAAGATTAATGTGACACCTGCTTTAGCAATATTATCCAACAAAGTATTTAAACTTTTACGAGAAGCTATATCTAAACCGGTGTATGGTTGGTCGATAATGAGCAATTGGGGTTTTAGCCACAACGCTTTTACCAACTGTAATTTTTTGTGTTCACCACTTGATAATTCGATCAGTTGCGAATCTCTTAATCCCGAAAAACCGAGGGCTTTCAGCAATTTCTCAGCATCAGAAAAATTCAAATTTTCTTCCTTACCAAAATGCGCTAACTCTGCATTTACGGTTAAAGTTTCTTTTGCTTGTTGACTGGTATAGCGTTGCTGATAATAAAAATTTGCAACGCCTTCCACATTCTTAAACTGATACCAGCTCTCTACAAATAAAACCTGAGCTGGCAAGTTACTTTCAGTTTCGAAGTTGATTTCAACCTCTCCGCTAGCACTTTGTTTACCTGTAAGGATTTTTGCCAAAGCCGTTTTTCCGCTTCCGCTTTCTCCGCCTAAAACCCAGTTTTCTCCACGGTTGATGGTCCAGCTTAAATCAGAAAAAACTGATTTGTTTTGGAATCTTAAACCTAGGTTACTTATATGAATTACTTGTCTCATAAGCCTCACCCCAACCCTCTCCGAAGGAGAGGGAGTTAGAGCGTGAATATTTTGGGTACTATTCTATTTTTTTTTTAATATTATTTTCCTCTTCAACTTTCCACAATGCTCCCCTCTCCTTCGGAGAGGGGAATCAAAGGGGTGAGGCTCTTTTTATGCCGTTTTAATAGTTTTCATTGCGGTCATCGCTTTACGCAATTTAGTACCAATGATTTCTACTTCGTGGTTACGTAAAATTTCGTTGATTCTTACCAATTCTGAGTTATCAACTGCGCCATCTTTACCTTCGTTGAAGTTTTTACCAACTAAGTCAGTACCTACTTTTTTCATGAAATCAGCTAATAAAGGCTTACAAGCTTGGTCAAATAAGTAGCAACCATATTCAGCAGTATCAGAAATTACGCGGTTCATTTCGAACAATTTCTTACGAGCAATGGTATTTGCAATTAATGGAGTTTCGTGTAATGACTCGTAATAAGCAGATTCTGGCTTAATTCCAGCTTCAACCATCGTTTCGAAAGCCAATTCAACACCTGCTCTAACAAAAGCAACCATCAAAAGGTAATTATCAAAATACTCTTGATTACCAATTTTAACATCGCCAGCTGGAGTTTTTTCGAAAGCAGTTTCGCCAGTTTCAGCTCTCCAAGCCAATAAGTTTTTATCTCCATTAGCCCAATCTTCCATCATGATACGGCTAAATTCGCCAGCCATAATATCATCTTGGTGCTTTTCGAATAAAGGACGCATAATGTCTTTTAATTCTTCCGAAATTTTGAAAGCTTCCACTTTTGCAACATTGCTTAAACGGTCCATCATACCTGATACACCGCCATGCTTTAAAGCCTCAGTAATAACTTCAACTCCGTACTGCACCAATTTAGAAGCATAACCTGCATCAATTCCTTTTTCAACCATTTTATCGAAAGAAAGGATAGAACCAGTTTGCAACAATCCGCAAAGGATAGTTTGCTCGCCCATTAAATCAGATTTTACTTCAGCAACGAAAGAAGATTTTAAAACACCTGCTCTGTGACCGCCAGTTCCAACGCAATAAGCTTTTGCCTGCGCCAATCCCTTACGCTCTGGGTCATTTTCTGGATGTACAGCAATTAAAGTTGGTACACCAAATCCTCTAACATATTCCGCTCTAACTTCAGAACCTGGACATTTAGGCGCAACCATAATTACAGTTAAGTCTTTACGGATTTGCATTCCTTCTTCCACAATATTGAATCCATGAGAATACAATAAAGTAGAACCTTTTTTCATTAACGGCATAATTGCGTTAACAACTGCAGTGTGTTGTTTATCTGGAGTTAAGTTAACCACCACATCAGCAGATGGAATTAACTCTTCGTAAGTTCCTACTTTGAAATTATTTTCGGTAGCGTTTTTCCACGAATCTCTTTTACCTTCGATAGCTTCTTTACGTAAAGTGTAGCTTACATCTAAACCGCTATCTCTTAAATTTAAACCTTGGTTTAATCCTTGTGCACCGCAACCAACAATTACAATTTTTTTACCTTTTAGCGCTTCTACGCCATCTAAAAATTCTGAATTGTCCATAAAGTCGCAAACGCCTAATTGGTTTAATTGCTCTCTAAGAGGTAGTGTGTTGAAATAATTTGCCATTTTTCTTATCTGTTATTACTATTATTTTATTTTCGACTATTTTTTTACTAATTTTCTTTGCGCCAAGGCATAACCAAAGTGTATATTATCATGGCCTACGGTGGTAATTAAAATTTCTTCAAAACTATTCATTTCTGCTTTGTAAGTAGATGTTGCAAAAGGCTGAATTGGTCCAAAAACTCCTTTTTGATAATCTTCTTTAATATTTTGGATGGTAGATAACGCCAGTGCTTTTAGCTCAGCAATTTCTTCCGTATGAATAAAACGAGTAGGTTTTGTGTCTTTTTTATATTCTTCATTATATTTCACAGCAACTGCATCTTCCAAAATGCCAGTACGAACGTAGCAAAGAGTCTGTGTACTCACCACAATGTGACCAAAGTTCCAGATAATGTTATTATTGAAACCTGCTGGAATTTCGTTCAACTCTTCCACCGTAAGTGAATCTAACAAGTGGATAAACGCCTGACGACTCTGAACGATAAAACTAAAAACTTGTACTGTCATGATTACATTGTGAAAATCTTCTCGCCTTTGTTTAAATATTGGTTCTCTACTACATCCTCACTTGGTTCACGTCTTTCGAATTCTCTCAACTTCACATGAAAACCATCGCTAGCTTTAATAATCGCTACTCTAGCACTTCTCACAAACTCAATTAATCCGTATTTCTGTAATACTTTTACCAACCGGTCCGTTTCTTCGCGGTGACCAGTAGTCTCAAAAACTGTATAATCCTTTCTGATTACTACGGCTCTGGCGCCATGCTCTCGCAATAAGCGTTCAACACTTACCTGTTCTGCAATAATATCTGTAGGCACTTTGTATAATGCCATTTCTTGCCAAATTACGTCCTGATTGGTATTGTAATAAACTTTCAATACCTCAACCTGTTTTTCCAATTGGCGGGCAACTTTACGTACCACTTCTTCGGTTTCAGTAATCACGATATTGAAACGGTGAATACCATCAACTTCTGATGGAGAAGTATTCAAGCTTTCGATATTAAGCTTTCTACGGCTAAAGATAATCGCAATTCTATTAAGTAAACCAATTTGGTTTTCGGTATAAACTGTGATGTTATATTCCTGCTTTTCTATATTTGATTCCATATTAAATCAATTTATTGGTTTCCCCCAAGGGGGATTTAGGGATGAATTACTTTAATCTAATCTCACTTACACTACAACCTTGTGGCACCATCGGGAAAACGTTATTTTCCTTTTTTACCATTACTTCCAAAAGATATGGGCCATCATGGTTTAACATCGTGGTCAACGCGTCAATAACTTCAGATCTTTCAGAAATTCTTTTCCCATCTATATAATAGCTTTTCGCTAAGGCAACAAAATCAGGGCTGGTGATATCCACAAAAGAATAACGCTTATCGTTAAACAGCTCTTGCCACTGACGAACCATTCCTAAAAACTGGTTGTTAAGGATGATGATTTTCACGTTAACTTTTGATTGCATAATAGTTCCCAACTCCTGTAAAGTCATCTGGAAACCACCATCACCAATAATGGCAACAACATCTTTATCTGGTGCACCAAATTTTGCGCCGATGGCTGCTGGTAAAGCGAAACCCATTGTTCCTAAACCTCCACTGGTAACGTTGCTACGGGTGTTATTAAACTTTGCATAACGGCAAGCTACCATTTGGTGCTGACCAACATCCGTTACAATAATTGCATCGCCTTTGGTCAATTGGTTTAACTGATTGATGATTTCGCCCATAGAAAGTTCTCCTTCTGTCGGGTTGATCTCAGCATCAATACATTGCTCCATTTCTTCTCTGTCAAAGTCTCTAAACTTTTGTAACCATTCGGCATGAGATTTTTGATCAACCAACTCAGTCAACATTGGTAAAGATTCTTTACAGTCTCCCCAAACCGGAACGGTTGTTTTTACATTTTTGTCGATTTCTGCTGGATCAATATCTAAGTGAATAACCTTCGCCTGTTTTGCATATTTATCTAAACGACCAGTTACACGGTCATCAAAACGCATTCCTATGGCAATTAAAACGTCACACTCGTTGGTTAACACATTTGGACCATAATTACCATGCATGCCTAACATCCCAACGTTTAAAGGGTGATCTGTAGGAATTGCTCCGGCACCTAAAATAGTCCAAGCTGCAGGAATCCCAGATTTTTCAACAAACGCTTTGAATTCTTGCTCCGCATTTCCTAATAAAATTCCCTGTCCAAATAATACAAACGGTTTTTTCGCAGCATTAATTAGAGCTGCCGCCTCTTCTATATAGCTTTTTCTAACTATTGGCTTTGGCTTATAGCTACGGATATGCTCGCATTTTTTGTAACCAAAATATTCTGTCAACTGGATCTGAGCATTTTTAGTAATATCAACCAAAACGGGACCTGGTCGACCTGTCTGTGCAATATGAAAAGCTTTGGCCATTACTTCTTCAATCTCCGAAGCGTCTGTAACTTGATGGTTCCATTTGGTAACCGGCGTAGTAATATTAATAACGTCAGTCTCTTGGAAAGCATCAGTACCTAAAAGATGCGCAAAAACCTGCCCGGTAATACATACCATTGGTGTGCTATCAATTTGTGCATCTGCTAAACCTGTAATTAAGTTCGTAGCACCGGGACCGCTTGTTGCAAATACAACCCCTACTCTTCCAGAAGTACGGGCATAACCTTGTGCGGCGTGTGTAGCGCCTTGTTCATGGCGAACCAAAATATGATTTAACGTTTCTTTATAATCATAAAGCGCATCATAAATTGGCATAATAGCACCTCCGGGGTAACCGAAAATGGTTTCAACACCTTCCGCAATTAATCCGTTAAGTAATATCTGAGAACCTGTAAGTGTAGCAACTGCTTTTGGCTTTTGCTCTTCAGTTTTATTTTCTTTCATTTCAAGAGTATCCATAATCTCTTTATTTATCTTTTTTGTTTGAAACCAATTCTTTCTCTTTCTTCCCACTTTTTCTGAGCGACTTTTTCATCAATGAGATTTTCCATTGCTTGATACAAGTGGTGTAGTTGTATATCGTGTTCACCGACTCGTTCCACAATCTCATCCAACTTATCTTTGATATCAATTTGTTTGACCAGAATTTTCCTCACATCAACAAAAGCTCTCATGATAGCGATATTCATGCTGATAGCTTTATCACTATTTAAAACACCACTTAACATGGCAACACCCTGTTCTGTAAACGCGTAGGGCAAATTCCATCTGTGTTTTTGCGAACTCATCACAATTTGTGATGAGTTGTCGTTCGTTTCGTATGCGGTCACAATTTGTGACTGCATGCTTTCAAATTCATTAGCTGTCAACCTGAACATAAAATCTTCAGGAAAACGTTTGCTATTTCTTTTTACAGATTGATTTAGAATCCTAGTCTCTACCTCATACAAAAACGCCAAATCAAAATCAAGCATCACCCGCTCGCCACGGATGTCGTATATTCTACTTTGTATGCTTTTAATGATTTGCATTTTTATCTATTCAAATTATTTTGGCGTTTTAACACGCTATCCACTTATACTCCACAAGGCATTAACCTCTTGGCCGGTATCCGTTTCTATCGTTAACGCAAAACTAATCTTCATCAGTTACACAACCTTCAGTTGCATTTTTCACTAATTTGAAGTACTTATACAACACGCCACTTTTGACAGGTGGTTCTGGTTGTTGCCATTCCTTTCTTCTAGACTCCAGTTCTTCATCAGAAACCAAAACATTCATGGTGTTTTTTGTAGCATCAATTTCAATGGAATCTCCATCATTGATTAATGCGATGTTACCACCTTCAAAGGCTTCAGGTACAATATGACCAACTACAAATCCGTGAGTTCCACCAGAAAAACGACCGTCAGTAATTAACGCTACTGATGCGCCTAATCCAGCTCCGAAAATAGCCGAAGTTGGCTTTAACATTTCTGGCATTCCTGGTCCACCTTTTGGTCCGCAATACCTAATTACCACAACATCACCTGCTTTTACTCTTCCAGAAGAAATACCGTCAATCAACTCAAACTCACCATTAAAAACCCTTGCTGGACCAGTAAATTTTTCTCCTTCTTTTCCAGAGATTTTAGCCACACTGCCTTGTTGCGCAATATTTCCGTAAAGCATCTGTAAGTGACCAGTTTCTTTAATTGGTTTATCTAACGGACGAATCACATCTTGCTGATCAAAATCCAAATCAACAGCTTCAGCAACATTCTCTGCAACAGTTGTACCCGTTACTGTTAAGCAGTCACCATGAATCAATCCCATTTTTAAAAGATATTTCATTACTGCTGGCGTTCCACCAATGTCATGCACATCTTCCATCATATACTTACCACTTGGTTTCAAATCGGCAATTACAGGCGTATTATCACTAATATCTTGGAAATCTTGTATCGTTAAATCAACGCCTACAGATTTTGCCATCGCAATCATGTGCAATACTGCGTTTGTTGATCCACCTAAAACCATAATCACCACCATTGCATTATGAAATGCTTTTTTGGTCATGATATCTTTTGGCTTGATATCTTTTTCTAAAAGGATTTTGATGTATTTACCAGCTTCTAAGCACTCATCTTTTTTCTCCTGACTTAACGCAGGATAAGAAGAACTGTAAGGCAAACTCATACCTAAAGCCTCAATTGCAGATGACATAGTATTTGCGGTGTACATTCCGCCACAGGCACCAGCACCTGGGCAAGCATGTTCAATTACACCTTGGTAATCCTCATCACTAATATTTCCGGCTAATTTTTGCCCTAAAGCTTCAAAAGCAGAAACAATATTTAATGATTGTCCTTTATAATGACCTGAATGGATACTTCCACCGTAAACCATAATTGATGGCCGATTTATACGAGCCATCGCCATAATTGAACCTGGCATATTTTTATCACAACCCGGAATGGTGATAACGCCATCATAAAAATGCCCGGCACAAACTGCTTCAATAGAATCAGCGATTAAATCGCGAGACACCAAAGAGTAACGCATGCCTTCTGTGCCATTGGTTAATCCATCGCTTATTCCAATCGTGTTGAAAGTTAAACCTACTAAATCGTTGTTCCAGACACCCTGCTTTACAATCGCAGCCAAATCATTCAAATGCATATTACAGGTATTACCATCGTAACCCATACTTGCGATCCCAATTTGAGCTTTCTTTAAATCTTCTGTAGTAAGACCTAAGCCATACAACATTGCTTGTGTTGCAGGTTGTGTTTTGTCTTGTGTAAACGTTTTACTGTACTTATTTAACTCCATTATATTATAACTTCAAAACTTAATTTATCTAAAACAAGGCTTTTATAAACCCTTTGAATCATTGCTCCTAAACTTAAATCAAAAGCAAGTGGAAAAACATACTCATCTACGGATTCGACACCAAAAATCTCCACTGCTGTGCCGCAAACAAATGCGCTATCCGCATTCTTGAATTCTTCTACGGTAATATTTTTCTCTACCACCTCAATATCAAGTTGTTTTGCTATGTTAATTACTGTTGCTCTAGTAATCCCAGCTAAAACATTGTCTTTCAACGGCGTAAACAACTTCCCACCTTTTTCGATAAAAACATTAGCAGATGTGGTTTCGCTGATATAACCATGTATATCAACCAATAATGCTTCATCATAACCCTTGCGCTTAGCTTCTGAAATTGCTAACACAGAGTTTATATAATTTCCCGTAATTTTTGCTTTAATAGGTACGGCATTTGGTGTTGGCTTTTCGAAAGATGAAATACAGGTTTTCAGCAAATCATCTCCATAAAACGAATCCCATTGCCAAGCCGTTATAATGAGCTGTGTTTTTTGAGAAGCTACCATAGACATATCTGTACCGGCAAAAACCAAAGGACGTACATAAGCATTCTTTAACCCATTAATTTCCAGTAATTGGTACGTATCATGAATTAACTGATTAATATCCCAATTGAACAGCATATTAATCTGCCCGCAAGAATGCTTTAACCTTTCAAAATGTTCTCTTACTTTAAAAAGCTTTACACCGTTTGCAGTCTGATAAGATCTAATACCTTCAAAAGCACCAAAACCATAATGAATTGTCTGGCTAAAAAAATCAATTCCAGCATCGGTTGCTTTCACAAAAACGCCGTCTTTGTATATGGTTTGATCTTTTATAAAACTTTCCATACCTTATCTAATTTTTTTATAAAAAAAACGCCTTCTTTAAAAGGAAGGCGTTTTCTAATATTTTTTTGTATTAATTAGCATATGCCTTCCTTTTACCGCCGATTACCAGCAGAACAATAGTGAGCGGAATAATGACAACCAATAACATATCTAATACAAACTTTATATTGCTTTATTTACAAAAACAAGATAGCGCAACAAACTTTATGTATCAATAGTAAATCAAAATAGTTTTAAAAAAAATAAAATTCTATTACTCGTCAAGAAACAGAATAAAATTCTAATTTATCAATATAAATACAATTATAATTTTTACTTGCTTATACCGAACAACGAATTGGTATTCGGTACAAAAACATTCGACTAATCGCTAAAGAGATAATTTCTGCCTAAATTCTTTGCACCTAGCAAAAATTTTAGTCAGGCACAAAAATTTAGTCATAAAAAAACCAGTGATTTCGCACTGGTTTTTAAATAAAATTTAAGCGCTTATTAACTTTCTTTGATACCTTCCGCAAGAACGATAACTTTATTATCAATAACCTCTACCACACCACCTTTAGTATAAAAATGCTGCTCACTTCCATTTCCTCTGATTACAACTTTTCCGTCATCTAAGGTTGAGATAATTGGAGCGTGGTTATTCAAAATTTCAAAAGAACCTTGCGCACCAGGAACCGTTACTGAAGTAACCTCTCCTTCAAAAATCTTTTTATCTGGTGTTAATATTTCTAATTTCATTTTTCAGTATTTAGTAGCAGGTATCAAGTATCAAGAAATTTGCAAGCCTTGCTACTTGATACTCATTACTTGATTCCTCTTAAGCGTTCGCTTCAGCTAATAATTTTTTACCTTTTTCAATGGCTTCTTCGATATTACCTACCAAGTTGAAAGCACCTTCTGGATACTCGTCAACCTCGCCAGCCATGATCATGTTAAAACCTTTGATTGTATCTTTAATATCAACCAAAACACCTTTTAAGCCTGTAAACTGCTCTGCTACGTGGAAAGGCTGAGATAAGAAACGCTGAACTCTTCTAGCTCTTGATACTGTTAATTTATCTTCTTCAGATAATTCATCCATACCTAAAATAGCGATAATATCTTGTAATTCTTTATAACGTTGCAAAATCTCTTTCACATTTTGAGCGCAATCGTAATGCTCATTTCCTACTACTGCAACAGTCAAAATTCTTGAAGTTGAATCTAATGGATCTACCGCTGGGTAAATACCTAATTCAGCAATTTTACGAGAAAGTACGGTTGTTGCATCTAAGTGGGCAAATGTTGTTGCTGGTGCAGGGTCAGTTAAATCATCCGCAGGAACGTAAACCGCTTGTACAGATGTAATAGACCCTCTTTTTGTTGAAGTAATACGCTCTTGCATCGTTCCCATCTCTGTTGCCAAAGTTGGTTGGTAACCTACCGCAGATGGCATACGACCTAATAAAGCCGAAACCTCTGAACCTGCTTGTGTAAAACGGAAAATATTATCGATAAAGAAAAGAATATCTTTTCCTTGTCCGTCTGCTTCTCCATCTCTGTAATATTCTGCAATGGTTAAACCAGATAAAGCAACACGGGCTCTTGCACCAGGCGGCTCATTCATCTGACCGAATACGAAAGTCGCTTTCGAATCTTTCAAAGCTTCTCTATCAATTACAGATAGATCCCAACCACCTTCTTCCATAGAGTGCTTGAATTTTTCGCCGTATTTAATGATACCAGCTTCAATCATCTCGCGTAAAAGATCGTTACCCTCACGAGTACGCTCACCTACTCCAGCAAATACAGATAAACCGTCATAAGCCTTTGCAATATTGTTAATCAGTTCTTGAATTAATACAGTTTTACCAACACCGGCACCACCGAACAATCCAATTTTACCACCTTTTGCGTAAGGCTCTAACAAATCGATTACTTTAATTCCTGTAAAAAGAATTTCGTTCTCTGTTGAAAGATCCTCAAACCTTGGAGGTAGATTATGAATTGACTTTCCGTTTGTTTTGTCAACGTTTTCAATACCATCAATAGCCTCACCAACAACGTTAAAAACACGTCCTTTAATGGCGTCGCCAACTGGCATCATAATCGGAGCACCGCTATCAACAACATCCATCCCTCTAACTAAACCGTCTGTAGAGTCCATGGCAACAGCTCTTACCCTGTCTTCACCTAAATGTTGTTGAACCTCTAAAACAATTCTTTGTCCGTTTTCTTTTGTGATGACTAATGCATCAAAAATTTTAGGGAGTTTTGCATCTTCTGCAGAGAAACTAACGTCGATAACTGGACCGATGATTTGCGCTATTTTTCCAATATTTGGCATATTATATGGTATTTTTTTAAAATCCCTGTTTATAGCCTGTTACGGCTTTTATGTTTGAGTTCGCAAAATTACGTTTTATTAGTTAAAATCAAACATCAATTTTTAAAATGTTTTTACAGATTGGCAAAAAGTGCTTTATGGCTATTTGTAACCCGTTTTTATACTCTATCTACTCTCCTTTTCGTTGATTTTTAATTATTTGTACAATTTGCAAACAAATACTACAAATTATTCTTCCATTTGATATTTAAATTTATTATGTTAGCATAATAAATTTACTATGCAAACATAGTAAATTCACCAAACCAATTATTAAACCAATTTAATCCATTAACAAAAAAATTTATGATTAGAAAAATACTGTTGGGGGCTTGCCTAGCAATGCCTGCCACAATTTTAGCGCAAGGCTTTCAGGTAAATTTGCAAGGCCAAAAACAAATCGGAATGGCTGGTACTGGTGTAGGAACAGTAATGGACGGTGCTTCCATATTTTTTAACCCAGGTGCTGTAAGCATGCTGAAAGAAAACCAAGTTAACCTCGGGGTAAGTCCGTTGTTTTTCAAATCGGCTTTTTTGCAATCGGGCTCTTCAACCGTAGAGAACAATAAAGACGAGATTGCACCACCTTTTGAAGCCTATGCAGTATGGGGTCCAAAATCTGGCAGATACAAATTGGGTATTGGTGCTTATACTCCGTTTGGAGGCTTGGTGAATTGGGGAGACGAATGGTCTGGCAAGTATTCGTTAATATCGCTTAGCTTAAAAGCGATCTACATTCAACCAACAGTGAGTGTTAAAATCACAGACAACATTGGGCTTGGAGCTGGATTTGTTTATAACCATGGCGAAGTTAACTTGCAAAAAGCAGTTGCAATTACGCAAGGCAACGGACAGGATAGCAGAGCAACTTTAAAAGGAACCGGTGAAGGCTATGGATGGAACGCAGGTATTTATTTCAAAACTTTATCAGGAGTTAGCATTGGTGTAACGCACAGATCAAAAGTAGTGACTAAACTAAATGATGGTGACGCTATATTTGACTTTCCAGCAAGCATTCCAGCAGCGAGTTTACCCACCAAATTCACTTCGCAATTGCCTTTACCCGCAACAACAAGTTTAGGATTTGGATTTTATCCTTCTGCTAAAACAACTATTGCATTTGATGCGAGTTGGGTACACTGGAGTGTTTACAAAGAATTAGCATTTGATTATAATGTAAACACAACCGTCCCCGACACTAAATCCCCAAGAAATTATGGCGATGGGGCTTCTCTGAAATTAGGCATCAACCAACAACAAACAGAAAAATTAGCTTTAAGGGCAGGAATTGGTTATGCTTTTACTCCCGTTAAAGACGGCTATGTAACGCCAGAAGCACCAGATGCCAATAGGTTTATATTGTCGGCTGGCTTAGGGTATGATATTTCAAAGAAATTTGTGATTGACCTTTCCTTCTTATACGAAGCTGTTAAAGAAAGGGAACAAACCAATTTAGAATCTAATTTATCTGGAACGTTTAAAACCCACGTTTATATCCCAGGAATTGGTGTATCATACAAGTTTTAATTATAATTTAGAACATACAACATGAAAAAATATAACAATTTAAAATTGGTGCTTGCTGGGTTAATCTTAATCACAGCAGCTTGTAAAACAGAAATTGATGTACCAGCAGCTAGCAAGGGGAGTGCAGATTTCTCAAAATATATCGCAGTTGGAAATTCTTTAACCGCGGGATATGCTGACAATGGTCTTTATCTAGAAGGTCAACTGAATTCGTACCCAAGCATTATTGCTAAACAAATGAAGAGCGTAGGTGGTGGAGATTTCAAACAACCTTTATTTACAGAAGCGCAAAGCGATGGTTCGGGATATTTAAAATTTGCAGGATTTAATGCTGATGGGACTCCTAATATTGTACCTGTCAAAGATAAACTAGCAGTAAGAGGCGAGTATGACGCTGGAGCATTTGGAAAAGTAACACTATACACAAAGTTTGCCGGCGACAATAACAACTTCGGTGTACCAGGTATCAAGCTTCAACAGATTACTTTTGCACCTTACGGAAATTTAAATGGATATTTTGAACGTTTATTACCAGGGAATGCGGGAACAAACAATACTACTTATTTGGATTTTGTGACAGCCAAACCTTTTACTTTTTTTACCAGTTGGTTGGGCAACAATGATGCTTTAGGTTATGCAACTTCTGGCGGTGTTGGCGACGTTTTAACACCGAAAGACCAATTTCTAGGTTTGTATAATGCACTTATAGCAAAATTAACAGCTAATGGCGCTAAAGGTGCGATAGCTACCATTCCTGATGTTTCTTCTATCCCGTTTTTAACTACAGTTACAGTTAAAGCGCTGTTGGATGGAGCAAAAAAACTAAATCCGGCTTTTCAAGCGGTTTATATTCAAACTGCAGCGGGTAATAGAATTGCTACAGATGAAGATTTAATTACTCTATCATTTAACTCTACTGGTCTATTTGGCAAGCCAAATGGAAGTATGCAATATTATGGTTTACATCCAAGTAACCCTATACAGTCTCAATATGTTCTGGATAAAACAGAAGTAGCAACGGCAAGAGATTATGTAAATAGCTATAATGCGACGATTAAGTCTATTGCTACCGCAAAAAAATTGGCCATTTTTGATGCTTATTCATTTTTGAATACGCTAAATGTTAAACATGTAAGTGAAAATGGCCAACCTTATACCGGAGTATTTATAAATGGAATTAATGTTAGTTCTTCTTTCATAACGGGAAATGCTTTCTCTTTAGATGGAGTTCATTTAACACCTAAAGGCTATGCAATAGTGGCTAATGAGTTCATTAAAGCAATCAACGCTCAATATGGTTCAACTATTCCTCAAGCTAATCTATCTGATTACAGATCAGTAAAATTCCCTTAACAAGTTTTTCACCGCATAAAAAAAGCTCCTCAGAATATCCTGAGGAGCTTTTTTGCTATATGAATTTACGATTTGTTAAACTTCGTAAGTTGTAGAAGAAGTATCTCCACCTCTGCCAGTCCAGTTAGTATGGAAAAACTGACCTCTTGGCTTGTCTATTCTCTCGTAAGTATGTGCTCCAAAATAATCACGTTGCGCTTGCAATAAGTTTGCCGGTAAACGCTCTGTTCTGTAGCCATCGTAGAAATTTAAACCTGCGCTTAAGCAAGGAACAGGAACACCGTCCATTACTGCTGCTGCAATTACTCTTCTTAATCCAGCTTGGTGTTGCGTTACTTTTCCAGCGAAGAAAGGATCTAACAATAAGTTAGCTAAATCAGGATTGTTATCATAAGCTTCTTTGATGTTGCCTAAGAATCTAGAACGGATAATACATCCACCTCTCCACATTAAAGCAATACCTCCGTAGTTCAGACTCCATTTAAATTCAGCAGCCGCTGCTTTCATTAATTGGTACCCTTGAGCGTACGAAATAACTTTAGCTGCATATAATGCATCTCTCAAATCATCCAACATCGCCTTTTTATCTCCAGAAAAAGCTGGCTTAGGTCCTGTTAAAATTTTTGAAGCTGCTACTCGTTCGTCTTTTAAAGCAGATAAGCATCTTGAAAACACGGATTCCGTGATCAAAGTCAATGGAACACCTAAATCTAACGCTACAGTACCAGTCCATTTACCGGTTCCTTTTTGCATTGCAGTATCCAAAATTTTATCAACCAATGGTTGTCCGTCTGTATCTTTAAAAGCAAGGATATCACGGGTAATCTCTACCAAATAACTATCTAGCTCACCTTCGTTCCATTCTTTAAACACTTCATGCATTTCATCAGCAGACATGCCTAAAACGTCTTTCATAATCTGATAAACCTCATTGATCAACTGCATATCACCGTATTCGATACCATTGTGGATCATTTTAACAAAATGACCAGCACCGCCTTCGCCTACCCAGTCGCAACATGGTGTTCCATCATCAACTTTAGCCGCAATTCCTTGAAAAATTGGTTTTACTGCTGGCCATGCTTCTGGGGAACCGCCTGGCATAATAGATGGACCTAATAAAGCGCCTTCTTCGCCACCAGAAACTCCAGCACCAATAAACAAAAGACCTTTACTTTCCACATATTTTACTCTGCGCTCAGTATCGGGGAAATGCGAATTTCCTCCATCGATAATGATATCGCCTGGAGCCAATAAAGGAATTAATAAATCTATAAAAGTATCAACCGGCTGACCAGCTTTTACCATCAACATTACTTTACGCGGACTTTTTAAAGAGGAAACAAAATCTTCTATAGTATGCGCACCATAGATATTTTTACCTTTTGCTCTGCCTTCAACAAAGTTTTCAACTTTATCAACTGTACGGTTAAATGCACTTACATGAAAACCTTTGCTTTCCATGTTAAGGATTAAGTTCTCGCCCATCACGGCGATTCCAATCACGCCAATATCAGATACTTCTTTCATTATTTAAGGAATTTAAAATTTATTTGTCTGGAGAAAAAAATTGCTTGTTCAATTACCAAACTGTGTACTTTATTTTATGGAATCAAATCTAAGGATACATTCTTTAAAAGAGAGAAAAACGTCCAATTAATTTACTCAACGCATTGCGAAGTACGAAAATGCGTCTTCGGATTTATAAATCAAGGACAAGCGGTATTTCTGTCATTTACAATAAGCTATGTCAATAGAAACAGAAAAAACCTTTAATAAACAAAGCTAAGCAGGTATGGCTAGAGTGTTCTTAGGATTGACCGATTACGTGTTAAAACGCACAAAACTTAATAATTAAAAAGGCTTAAACCTTAATACTAAACGTAAAAAAGCTTAAGCCTCTAGTAACAATCGTTCTCTATTAAACAGCCTTAATCACTGTTTCAATATTTCCACGAGTGGCTTTTGAATACGGACAACCCTTGTGGGCGGCATCAGCCAATTTTTGAGTTTTTTCTAAATCTAAACCTGGAATGTGCACATGAATCTCTGCAGACAATTGGTAAGATGTTTCACCTTCTTGATTAAAGCTTACATGGACTTCTGCTGTAGCATCACTCACATCTACACCGTCGCGTTTCCCTACAGAACCTAGTGCGCCTAAATAACAGCTTCCCCAAGCACCGGCAAATAACAATTCGGGGTTTGCGTAACCGTCTTCGCCACCCATAGCCTGTGGAGCTTTCAATTGCATATTAATAACACCATCCGCAGAGTTTATATGCCCATCTCTACCTCCTTTTGCAGTTACTACTGCAGTATATAACTTTTTCATTTTATAATGATTTAATAATAAAAAGCCGACTTCACCTTGAAGTCGGCCCTGAAAATTTCATAGGTAGATGAAATTATTCTTCGGATGCTTCTTCGTTTACAAACGATTCCGCAATTTTAGTTAAAGCAACGTCGGTTGTTTTTTCGTTTTCTAAAGTTTTAGAAAGCAAATCGTACACATCATTGTGGCCCATTGTTTTTGCAAACACACGCAATGTTCCGTAAGTCGCAATTTCGTAATGCTCCACTTTTTGTGCTGCCAAAATTAAGCCGGCATCTCTTACCATTGTCCCTTTATCGGTATCACTAATAATTTCATCTGCCTCGGCAAGCAAACCTGCCATAGCGTCGCACTTCTTTCCAGAGGCTTTTTCACCCAGGATCTCGAATACCTTTTCTAAAGTCTCGACATGTTTCTCGGTTTCACTCAAATGTTTATCAAACGCTTTTGCCAGTTCTTTACTTGTTGAAGCTTTCTTCATTTTAGGAAGCGCTTTTACCAAATGGCTCTCGGCCCAGTAAATATCTTTTAACTCGTCGATAAAAAATTCATGAAACTCTGAATTTTTCATTTCTTTAGATACTTCTGATTTCTTTGCTGTTGTCATGATGTTTTATTTTAGATATATGATGCTTACAGAAAAACAACTAAAATGCCAAAAGCAATCAGCCTCGTTAAACGCGAAATGTTTTAACATCATGATAAAAATTTAAGCAAAAACCTAAATAATCGCTAAATATTAACTTCAAGTTTTTAAACACTAATGAAGATTTGTAGCTTAAATAAGTCAACCCATAGATTTTACGGACTTAAGATCTTTGTGAAAAATTGTTAAATATGGGAATGATGCTTATATTAAGATAAGGTTTATTATTTTCGCAACATAATTATCGTTTTTATGGAAGAATTTGAAGACAGCCGAGCATCTAAAAAAACCAAGACTATTTATGTATCTACTGTTGTAAGTATATCTTTAGTGTTATTAATGGTTGGTTTGCTTGGGCTTATCATTGTTCATGGAAGAAAGCTATCTAACTACGTTAAAGAAAACATTGTTTTAAATGTGATTATTAACGAAGGCACCAAAGAGGTTGATATTCTGCAATTGCAGAAACAGGTTGAAAAAAACAATTACGTAAAATCTACGCAGTACATCAGTAAAGAAATTGCAGCTCGTAACTTAACCAAAGATTTAGGCGAAGATTTTATTAAGTTTTTGGGTTACAACCCCCTTCTTTCTTCTATAGATGTTTACATGAAGGCCGATTACGCCAATAACGAGAGTATTGAGATGTTGAGCAAAGATCTGCGTAAAAACCCAATGATTAACGAAGTGCGCTACCAAAAATCATTGGTAGATATGATCAATCAAAACATTAAAACCATTTCTATTGTAATTTTAGGCTTTGGTTTTGTTCTTTTAATTATTGCTGTTGGTTTAATAAATAACACCATCCGTTTAGCCATTTATTCTCAACGTTTCTTGATCAAAAGCATGCAACTGGTTGGTGCAACCAGAGGCTTTATACGTAAGCCTTTTATCAATTACGGTATTTTACATGGCTTTATAGCCGGATTAATCGCCGTAATTTTATTGGTACTTACTTTATACTTCGCACAGCAACAAATCCCAGAATTAGTTATTTTAACTAACTATTACGAATTCGGTTTGGTATTTTTAGGCGTAATTGGCGTTGGTATTTTAATCTCGGGCTTAAGCACCTATTTTGCAGTAACCAAGTATTTAAAACTTAAAGTTTACGATTTATACAGATAAAATCATGGCTCAAAAACCAAATACAACAGATCACAACGCAGCGCACTTTGTTTTTGAAAAACAAAACTACATTTTAATGATTGCCAGTATTGTGGTAGTTATTATTGGTTTTATATTGATGAGTGGCACCACTGACATTTACAGTTTCACTAAAATAGTATTGGCGCCTATTGTAGTAATTGGCGGTTTTATACTTGGCTTTTTCGCCATTCTAAAGAAAAGATCTAAAAACTAAATGAATATTTTCGAAGTAATTGTATTGGCCATTATTGAAGGCCTTACAGAATTTTTACCGGTTTCTTCTACCGGCCATATGATTATTGCTTCGTCTCTAATGGGCATACAGTCAGATAACTTTGTGAAACTTTTCACAGTTGCTATTCAGCTGGGCACTATATTATCTGTTGTAGTATTATATTTTAAAAGATTTTTTAGAACGTTTGAATTCTACTTTAAATTGTTGGTGGCTTTTATACCAGCAGTTATTTTCGGTTTGCTTTTTAGCGATAAAATTGACGAACTTTTAGAAAGCCCAATGACGGTTGCCGTTTCTCTTTTAATAGGTGGAATAATTCTGCTTTTTGTAGATAAATGGTTTAAAGATGCAAATGTTGATGATGCAGATCAGATAAGCTATCCAACAGCATTAAAAATTGGTGTTTTCCAGTGTTTGGCGATGATACCTGGTGTTTCACGTTCTGGCGCTTCCATTGTTGGCGGTATGACTCAAAAGTTAACACGTAAAGCAGCTGCAGAATTCTCATTCTTTTTAGCAGTACCTACCATGTTTGCAGCAACTGCGAAAAAGCTGTTCGATTTTTATAAAGACGGACACACCATTACCTCGCAAGAACTCAATCTACTTTTAATTGGAAATGTAATTGGCTTTATAGTGGCTTTAATTGCTATAAAAAGCTTTATCGGCTTTTTAACAAAACATGGTTTCCGTGTGTTTGGCATTTACCGTATCGTTGTTGGTGCCATTATTATTGTATTGATTTTAAGCGGACATAGCTTAAAAGTGATTTAAGCATGAGCGAAGAAAATCCAAAAAAAATATTCCCGAAATTCAACTTTACACAAGGCGAGGTTCTACTATTAAACAAACCATACCAATGGACCTCTTTTGATGTGGTTGGCAAATTGCGGAACTCTTTTAAACCTTTAAAGTTAAAAGTAGGTCATGCTGGTACGCTAGACCCTTTAGCAACGGGACTTTTAATTATTTGCACAGGTAAACTCACCAAACAGATTGACACCTTTCAGGCAGAAGAAAAAGAATATACCGGTACTTTTACAATGGGAGCAACCACTCCTTCTTATGATTTAGAAACAGAAATTGATCAAACCTTTGACATTTCTAATATTACCGATGAATTAATTTTAGCTAACTGCAAACATTTTATTGGCGATTTAGATCAATACCCACCGGCACACTCGGCAATAAAAGTTGACGGCGAACGCTTATATTTAAAAGCAAGACGTGGTGAAGAAGTAACACTAAAAACCAGGAAAGTAAGTATCAGCGAATTTGAAATTACTAGAATTGAATTGCCAGAAGTAGATTTCAGGGTAGTTTGCAGTAAAGGAACTTATATACGCTCATTAGCAAAAGACTTTGGGGAGAAACTGGGAAACGGTGCCCATTTGTCAAAATTAAGAAGAACCAGAAGTGGTAATTTTAAAGTTGAAGATGCTTTTGAAATTATGGAATTGGTAAATCATGTGCGGGAGATTAAGGTACAGGATAATTTTGAATGAGTGAAGGGTTGAATGATAGCATAAATGAATAGTAGAAAAAAATCTATCATTGATCTTTGTTCTTTACACCTTAATTCCTAATCCCTTTCTGCAAAAAACAAAAAATGCAAATCTACCATCATATCACCGATTTTAAGTGCTTAAAAAACGCAGTGGTTACCATTGGTACTTTTGACGGTGTGCATTTAGGGCATCAGCAAATTATCAAAGAACTTATTCAGCAAGCAAAGCAAAATGGTGGCGAGTCTGTTATTTTAACATTTTTTCCGCATCCTCGGATGATTTTAAATCCCGAAAATCATGCGTTAAGAATGATTAACACCATGGCAGAAAAAGCAAATATTTTGCACCAATTGGGGGTCGACCATTTAATTATCACTCCGTTTACACGCGATTTCTCCAATCTCAGCGCCGAAGCTTATATTAAAGAGGTTTTAATTGAGCAGATTGGCATGAAACAAATGGTAATCGGTTACGATCATCGTTTCGGGAAAGATAGATGTGGTGGTTTAACGGAATTAAAGCAATTTTCAACAATTTACGATTATAGCGTAACCGAAATTGCCGAAGAAGATGTTAGAGATATTGCTGTATCGTCTACACGGATTAGAACTGCTTTAAGTTTGGGCGATGTGGATACCGCAAACCAGTTAATGGGACATCCATTTACCCTATCAGGAAAGGTAATTAAAGGTGATCAAATTGGCAGAACTTTGGGCTACCCTACGGCAAACCTTTTTATCGAAGAAAGTTATAAAATCATTCCTTCAGATGGGATTTATGCGGTTACCGTTGAAATTTTAGAATCGAAAAATAAAAACCAAGAACTTTATAATCCCTACCAACCTAGTGGTTTAGAAACCGCTGAAAGTAAATCAAACGTTTATAGAGGTATGGCATACATCGGTCACCGCCCAACTATTAACGGAATGAGCCAGAACATTGAAGTCAATATTTTCGATTTTAGTGGAGACATTTATCACCAGAACTTAAAAATGAAATTCCTTCATTTTATCCGTCACGATGTAAAGTTTGAAGGTTTAGAAAAACTAACGGAACAGCTTGGGAAAGATAAGGTTGCTACTTTGAAATACTTCGAAAACACAGCACTTTAAATTTTATCCTTATCTTAGTTATTGATGAAACTGGATAACGATAAAGCCGAATTTCTAAAAGAAACCATTCAACATTGGCAAAATAAAGGAATTATAAGTGCTGATAAAGCGGAAGAATTAAATAATAGTTTCACCGTCAAATCTTTCGACTGGCAAAAATTAGCCCAATATGCCATCTACATTTCTTTAGCTTGTGGCGTTTTTGCACTAGGCTCTTTACTGCTCGACAAGCAAATTGCCAAAATCCTTTCTTCCTTATACAATACACCAAATATTATCATTTGTGTTTTTTCATTGCTAGCGGCCACTTATTTTTTAATCGTTGGTAGTAAAAGAAGGCAGAAAAAGTCACATCGGGTTTTTAGTAATGAGGCAATGCTGGTGGCAGGTGTTTTATTGATTGCTAATGGTTTGGCTTATTTGGGTAAAACCATCGACAAAAGTGCTGAGAACTATGCACTCCTGTTTTTGGCAGCTGTTCCCATATACGCGTTTTTAGGTTATTATTTCAAATCGAGGCTAATATGGATTTTTGCTTTATTCTCGTTAGGAGCTTGGTTTGGTACACAAAGCAGCTATTTGAGTAAAAGCAATTTTTACTTTTTAGGAATGAACTATCCATTGAGGTTTGTTTGCTTTGGATTGGTTCTTACTACCCTATCTTTTCTTTTTGTTTATTTTAAAAAACTAAAGGATTTTCAGTTTGCAACCTATTTTGTTGGTCTGTTATATACTTTTATAGCGCTGTGGTTGCTATCCATATTTGGAAATTTTGGACGTATTGATGACTGGTATAAGGTTAGCCAGCTAAGTTTATACGGGTGGGCAGGTTTATCTATTGCGACATGTTTAATTACCTTTTATCTAGGATTTAGGTTTAAAGATGAACTGGCCAGAGAATTTGGAGCTACTTTCCTAATCATTAACTTATATTCTCGTTTTTTCGAATACTTTTGGGATACTTGGCATAAAGCAATTTTCTTTTTAGTGTTAGCCCTGTCATTCTGGCTAATTGGCCGAAAAGCAGAAAAAATCAGGAACGTGGAGTTTTTAAAAGAAGAAACTGATTTAAAAAACTAAGATTCAAAAACAATAAAGTATAAAAAAAGCCCCATTCGGGGCTTTCACTATTTTATAAGCTCTAAGGTCTCTTCTATATTTATATCTCCGTGAGATTGATCTAAAATACACTCCCCGTCTTTAATCAAAAGCAATTGCGGAGACTCATGGTGAACATTAAAAAGTTCGGCTATTTCTCCAGAAATAGCTCTGTGCGAAAGTAAATCTAAAAAATAAGGCTTTACGTTCTCCGGCAAATCGTCCAAATCCATATCCACTCTTTTCTTAGCCATCATACTGATGGAGCAACGAGTGCTATGTTTAAAAATAACGCTATAACCAACAGTTGCTTTGATACGCTCTAACTGTTCTGTACTATCTAATGGAATCCAATTCATGGTTTTAAAAATATGTTCTTATCTACCTTCTTCAAAACCTTTGCCACAGGATAGTTAATTGCACTTTTACCATCAATATTTACTTTTCTAGTAGAAAGCTTCAAACCGTTTCCTAAATCCTGGTAAGGCATCCAATTAAAAACAGATGGTTTAGGCTGTTTCTGCAATAAAAACTTCCACCTTATAATTTCGCCTGTTTTATCATTTACATACAGCCAATATTGATCGCCGGGTGTTAATCCTACTTTATCAAAATTAAGATGAATAACATTACATAATGCTCCGTCAACGGTTTCGTCTGCATCGCGGGTTGTGTTTACTCCTTCATCCTGCAATTTAAGCGGAACCATTAACCAATAAGTATCATTGATGAACGCTCCATAAGCCTTCTTTAAGATTTGATCTGCTTCTGTACCTTGTTGCAGCACATTATCCACATAAACAGTACCTGCTTTCGTATTAACATTGAACAACACAATGGTCTTTTTACCCGAAGCATCAGACGTTTCTAAACGGTAATCTCCACTGTACCTATCCCAAAGATGCTTTCTTGCCGGCACAGCTTTCCCGCCTCTTTCTGGTGCAAAATCAAACTGAAAATAACGGCTTTTATCAAACTTAGATTTACCGCCTACAGCTTTCCACACTTTTTCAAATACCTGTTCTTTTGTTTGTGCTTTAGTGCAAGAGCTAAGCATTACACAAAATAGTGCGTATAGAAAGAAAATTCTCATGATTTAAATAATTAAGAAATTTGGAGTTGACTTATCGTCTTCCTCGCGATTCTGGATAAGAATTATATGCTGGACATAATTTAGAGGAACAGGACTGTAAAACAGTTCCTAAAATCATTACCGAGAGTATAATGAAGACTAGTTTTTTCATTTTTGTATGGTTAACGTTTTAAACGGATAAACATTATTACGATGGTCAGTCGATTTTGTTTCGAAAAGCAATTTACACAAATTTAATAATTTGATTCAGCAGAAATTACGATTAAACTTCAATACTTAAAGTGCAGTAGTAAAAGCAGCCATCTTTAACGCTGTTATTGCCGCCTCATCTCCTTTATTTCCATGCTTGCCACCTGCCCTATCTAAAGCTTGTTGTTGATTATCTGTTGTTAACACCCCAAAAATCACTGGTTTGGTGTGCTTAATACCAACATTTGCCAATCCGTTTGCAACTGCATTACAGATAAAGTCAAAATGTTTAGTTTCTCCTTGGATTACACATCCCAGACAGATTACGGCATCTAATTCTTTATTGCTCAACATTAAATCAGCACCTGCAATTAACTCATAGCTACCTGCAACTTCAACAGAAACAATGTTCTCTTCTTTTACATGATGTTTAATCAAAGAATCATATGCTCCGCGGTACAAGGCGCCAGTTACTTCGGCATTCCAAGCTCCCACTACAATCCCAAACTTATAAACTGTGCCTAATGGCACTGTAGTATGTGAAAAATCGGAAAGGTTTTTAAGATCTGAAGCCATAATTAAATAAAAAAAGGTTAGCTGTGTGCAACTAACCTCTATATTTTAAAATTTTATAAATTACAATTTACCTTGCGCCCTAGCGATATACATATCAATAGTAGTTGCCGTTGCACTTTCTGGATAATCAGTTTTAATTTTACTGTAAGTATCTACAGCTGCTTTAAAGTTTTTTTGCTCTTCATAAACTAAACCCAATTTCTTTAAGAAAATTGGTGCAGCAAAAAGATTATCACCTTTTGAGCTCGCTTTTTTGTAAAAAGTAACAGCTTGGTCGTAATCCTTAAGTTCTACGTAAGCATCGCCTGCAGCGCCTAATGCTTCTGGAGCAAGGATAGCATCTGTACCATTATATTTTGTTAAGCTTTCTGCGGCTTTTTGGTACTCACCTTTGTTTAAGTAAGCAATACCTACATAGTAATAAGCTAAATTAGCAGATTTGGTGTTATCGTATTCTGCAATTATTTTTTCGAAACCTGGGAAGTTTCCGTCTCCTTTAATGGCTTTATCCCATTCTTTCTGCTCCCAATAAGACTGTGCTTTGTACATTTGATTTACAGCTTCAGTCTCGCGTGGAGCTAAATAAAATTTCTGATAAGCAAAAAACAATACAACCAATCCTACGATTGTTGCCGCAATAACAATAAGACTTTTTTTATTCTCTTGTATAAAGTCACTGGTTTTACCCATTGATGATGCTAGATTTACTGACTGTTCGTGTTGTGTATTCGACATTTTAGGGTTCTATTAAAGATTGCAAAAATAGTGTTTTAGTTAAAAACAACAACCAAATATTTAAATTATTGTAATATAGTACTATTAACTGCATTTAACGTAAGCAGGAGCGCTATTTTTAAAATAATTTTGCTGATTATTGGCTAATAAAACGCTTAAAGCCGATTATCATCGGCTGATTTCTTAAATTCGCGTCATGTATCTAAAAAAAATCACGCTAGTAAACTTCAAAAGTTACGACGAAGCCGAGCTTAGTTTTATTGATGGAGCAAATGCCTTTACCGGCAATAATGGCGCTGGCAAAACCAATTTATTAGATGCGATACATTACCTCTCTCTCTGCAAAAGTTATTTTAACCCAATTGATAGCCAGCAGATCAAACAAGAGCGTGATTTGTTTATGCTACAAGGTGTTTTCGATAAAAACGAGAACGATGAATTGATTGCTTGTGGCGTAAAAAAGAATCAAAAAAAACAATTTAAGCGCAACAAAAAAGAATATCAGCGCTTGGCAGATCATATTGGCTTGTTTCCGTTGGTGATGATTTCGCCGAACGACATTTCCTTGATTTTAGAAGGAAGTGAAGAAAGACGGAAATTTATTGACACTGTGATCTCTTTAACGGATGCCAAGTACTTGGACGAACTTATCATATACAATAAGACACTCCAAAACAGAAATGCTTTATTAAAACAGATTGCAGATAGCGGCAGGTACGATCCAACTTTATTAGAGATCTTTGATGAGCAATTGATTAGCTCTGGAAACAAGATATTTGCCAAAAGGCAGTCTTTTATGCAAATTTTTACACCGGTTTTTGACCAGCATTATCAGTATTTAACAGATGAGGCAGAAAGTGTTAGTCTGGTTTACGAGTCACCACTGCTACATGCAGATTTCGCCACTATTTTAAAGCAGAACCTAGAGAAAGACCGGATTTTACAACGCACTAGCCAAGGTATCCATAGAGATGATTTGGTTTTTCAAGTACATGAAAATATGCCTTTGAAAAAATTTGGTTCGCAAGGGCAACAAAAGTCTTTTTTAATTGCATTAAAATTAGCTAAATACTCTTTTATCTATCAGCAAAAAGGATTTAAGCCTTTGCTTTTATTAGATGATATTTTTGACAAGCTTGATGATTTACGAATCACAAAACTTATGAAAATGGTTTCGGCAGACAATTTTGGGCAATTGTTTATCACCGATACCAACGCCGAAAGGGTAAAGCGTATATTTGAAGACATTAAGGTTGATTTAAACTTATTTGAAATCAATAACAGCATTGTAAGCCATGAGTAGAGATAATGATAAAACGCTAAAGGAGGCAATGGACCAAATGCTAAAAGTTTATCGATTAAAACATAAATTTGATGAAACACATGCGGTAGAATCTTGGGAAACTATTGTGGGAAAAGCAGTAGCAAACCGTACCAAAGAAATCTTCATCAGAGATAAAAAACTTTTCGTACGCATAGAATCGTCAGTTGTAAAAAACGAGCTTACTATTATGAGAGCCCAAATCATGGTCAATCTAAACGAAAAAGCAGGATCGGAAGTGGTATCGGAAATTATTTTTTTATAATTTAGCTTCTCAAATTATCCAAACACATTATATTCTGGTTTCCAGCTTTGCAAGGTATTCGTGTACATTGCTTCGTTTGCCAAATGAACACAAACAGCAGTAGTTGCGCCTGTTAATACGTTCGATGTTGGTTCCACTTGTTTATAAATGCAGTTATAAAAATCCTTTAAACAATACCAGCTTCCATCTTTTTCTTTATCAGCAATAATTGGCACACCGCCCTCTTTATTCCACTCAATTTTTGTAGCTCCAGTAACGCCATCTACGGTCTGTAACTCCTTTAAGGCTTTCTTTTCAGGATAAAAAACGGCATCATTAATCAACATTGAAATCATGCCTTTAGTTCCTTTAATTCTAAATAAGTAACCATCATGTTCATTGGATAAAGTAGAACCAAAATTACCGATCATGTTCTCTTTCCCATACCTAAACATTACCTGTATGTTGTCAAAAGTTTCTCTCCCGTCTTTATAATTATCAATTCCACCAGTTGCCATAATATGTGTAGGATGCGTATCAAAAGCCCAGTTGATAAAATCTATCTGGTGCGATAGCAGCTCAGCAGCCAATCCTCCTGAATATTCTTTGTACATCCGCCAATTTACTTGGCGCTCTAAATCTGGATTAGGAACAGATCGTCTCCAATTATTATTCCGATCCCAACGACAATCAATTTGCGTTATTTTACCTAAATATCCTTTCTGAATCATCTCCTTTACTTTAAAATACAAAGGTGCATATCTGTATTGATGACCGACCTGCAGAATTTGGTTGGGATGCTTTTCTTTTAACTTAACCAATTCCAATGCTTGCGGAATGTTATAAGTCATGGCTTTTTCTAAATAAATATGCTTATTATTTAGTAAAGCAGCTTTTGCAATTTCAAAATGTTCGCTTAACGTAGTTGAAATAATTACCGCGTCAACATTTTTTGATTTTAACAGTACCTGGTAATCTGTGAAACTTTCAAACTTGGCGTTGCCCAATATCTTTTTAGCATTATCCAACCGAAAATCCAGTACATCACAAATTGCAGTCACCTCAAACCATTGAGGCATGGTTTGCATTGTCTTTATAAGCCCAGTTCCTCTATCCCCACAACCAATTACGGCTATTTTAAGTTTAATGTCATCTGCTTCAATTGCTTTAACAATTGGATTTTGCAATAAAACGCCACCAGCTAATAAACTAGATTTTTGTATAAAACTTCTTCTTTTCATTTCAAAATTTCTTAATCACAGGAAAACCAACACTGCATGTATCTCTCACAATTCCGTTCTCTCTGTAGACTAAATAAGCCGACAAGTCCTTCTGCTTAGCTAAAAAAGCCATGGCATTTTTGAAACCTAAGCCCATCAAAACATTATCATAGCCATCGGCAGTAATTGCATCTTTTGCGTAAACCGTAACACTTATCATATCATTTTGCAAATAATACCCTGTTTTAGGATCAATTAAATGATTGATTTTTTTACTACCTGCTTGGTAAAACTTACGGTAATTGCCCGAAGTGGTTATTGCACCGTTTTCAATTTCAATATACTTTTGTATTGGCGAAAAATCGCTATCATTCACGGCCTCAATCCCTACTTTAAACTTTTCGTTACCTGGTTTTTCTCCCTTCACCCTAAGTTCGCCACCAATCTCAACAATGTAGCTGTCTATCTTCTTTTCCTCTAAAAAATCTGCAACTACATCAACGGAGTATCCTTGTGCAACACCATTAACATCTATTTTAACATCAGGATTATCTTTAATTAACTCATTTCCTTTGATTTTCAAATGCTGATAGCCTATATTTTTCAGGATAGCTTTTATCTCGTTTGAATCTGGCAGATTCGCGGGTTTAACTGGTCCAAACCCCCAAGCACTCACCAATGAATAAACAGTAATATCAAAAATACCATCACTATTTTTGGAGATTTCCAACGATTTTTCTGCCACATTTTTAAAGTGCTCGTCCATTTTAACGCCACTTTTCGAATTGTTAAATTCGGTTATTAGGCTGTATGATTTATAAACCGACATGGAACTATCAATTTTATTAAGAATGCTATCAACCTGATTTTTTGACACCAATTGCGATGCTGCATAATAATTAATGGTGTAGCTTGTTCCTTGCGCAGAACCTGTTAGGGAATAAAGATTGAGTTTAGCGTGATTTCTAAATCCACTAAAAATTAACACAAACCCAATTAAAAAAAACAAAAACACACTTTTAGCTTTATATATCCAACTAAAAACATGCAATAACATAAACTTCATTTATTAATATTTAAAGATTTTTCCATTTACCATTACTTCTTGTGTAGTTTCGTCAAAGGTTGCCTTATAACCGGTTCTAGCGGAAGCATTAGTCATAATATTTGCGATAGAGTGGTAGTAACCCGCTTCTACAGGTGCATGCGTTTCCTTTCTACTTCTTATGCACTCCATCCAATTGCGCATGTGGTTGGTTACCAAATCATCTGCACCAGCATCTGCAGCCGAATCAACTTTTACCAGTTCGGCAAGTTTTAGGTTAGGAAGCAAATTGGGTTTCATACCCATTACAGAAGCATGGCGCTCGGTTAAACCGCCCGTTGGAGAAACTGTATTGGTAATTAAATTTAGCTCACCGCCGTTGGCGTAATAAATCTCGGCCGGTTTTTCGTCGCCATTATGCATCCTGGAAGTAAACACTACTTGAAAACCATCGTCTTTCTTGTTCTGTGGGCCGTAATCAAAAACAGCGGTTGTTGTATCCCAGTTTCTACGTCCATCTTTCCATTGGTAAATTCCACCATTTGCAACAACACTCCGTGGATGCTGTAAACCTGTAAACCAATGTACTGTATCAATCTGATGACTCATCCATTGACCTGGCATTCCGGATGAATAAGGCCAGAACAACCGATATTCCAAATACTTTCTTGGATCCCACGCCTCAAACGGACGGTTCATCAAAAAACGTTTCCAATCCGTATCCTGTTCCTTTATTTTAGCTACCAAATCCGGGCGTCTCCAACGGCCGGGCTGGTTCACATTCCAGCTGAGCTCAACCATCGTAATATCACCAAACTTACCTTGCTGAATAAAATCGGCCGCAGCCTTATAGTTTTTTCCGCTCCGTCTCTGCGATCCAATCTGCACAATTTGCTTAGATGCTTTTACAGCCTTAAGCGCTGCCCGGTTATCAGACATGGTTTCTGCAAATGGTTTTTCGCAATAAACATCACAACCGGCATTTACCGCTTCTATGGTGTGCAAAGCGTGTTGAAAATCAGCTGTGCTTACAATTACAGCATCCAAATCTTTCATCGCGTAAAGCTCATCGTTATTTCTGCAAGCCTTTATATCATGCCCGATTAACCCTTTGATATGGTTTACACCGAGTTCTCGGCGATAATTCCATAAATCAGAAACTCCCACGATATCAAAATTCAATTCTTTGTTGCTTTTCAAAAAGCTTGGCATTAGCGCCGATGTAAATCTATCTGAAAAACCGACTACCCCTACCCTCACTCGATCATTCGCACCAATAATATTTCCGTAGCTTTTTGCGCTCAAACCCATTGTACCCAAATAAGTCCCAGCTGCGGCTATTGCCGAATTTTTTATAAATTTTCTTCTAGTATTGTCCATTTGGTAATTAATTTAAGTCTTTAATTTTTAAGCTACGGAAAGAAACCTTATCGCCATGATCTTGCAAAAGGATATGGCCTTGTGGCGCCATTCCGAAATTGTCCCAGTCTTTATATTTACTGCCGGCAACTAAGTCTAAAAACTCTTTTGAACCACGAGTGTATTCCAAAATTTTATAGCCATTTAGCCAATATTCAATTTTATTATCGGGGTAAACCCTGATGATTCCTTGATTCCACTCGCCAATCTTCTTCTGCGAGGCGGGAATCTTATTTGAGGTCATTAAATCGTAAAGTGACCCTAATGTTCTGTTTCCATTTTTGCCGAGTTTCGCATCAGGATGCCTCTCATCATCTAAAATCTGATATTCTGGACCTATTGCAGAGCCTTTGTTCCCTTCAGATTCTGTTACGAAATACTTAACCCCACTGTTTGCCCCTTCGCTAAGCTTAAAATCAAACTTAAATTCGAAAGCACTGTATTGTTTTTTAGTTACAATATCACCTCCGTTAGTAGATTCTGCGCCGTTAGATTTTTCGACAGATAAAACGCCGTTGCTTACCTGCCAACCGCTTTTAGGAAAATCTTTTTTATAGGCACCTCTCCATTGCTCAACACTTTTACCGTCGAATAATAGGGAATAACCATTGTACTTTTCCTGTGCAGATAAACTGTTGGGGATTAAATTTACCACCTCAATATGATCTGGTGCGCTTGGCTTTAAGTTTTCGGTTTGAATTTTAATATTACGCCACCTTATTTGTTTACCAGCCTTGCCATCTTTCCCAATTGCATGCACTTGCAATGCAATAAAACCCTTTGGAGTCAGGTCATCCACTAAATTTGCGGTAGGCACTCCGTTTACCCAGGTACGAATGGTGTTTCCAATTGCTTCGATCCTGTATTTATTCCACACCCCGTTTTTAAATGCCGTTTTTGCTTTAGGATTCAGTTCCATCGTGTAGAGCCAGTTTCTTCTAGCTTCATCGTAAATGCCACCGCTCCACGCTCTGGCAGACGGGTCAACTTCCATTTGGTAACCATGAACCCTTCCATCGCGGTAATCTTCCTTACTTTCACTTCTGAACTGTATTCCTGAGTTCATTTCTGGGTCAACTAAAAGTTCCAACTCCAAAATAAAATCGCCGTAATCTTTTTCAGTAGCTAAAAATGAGTTGGGTTCACCTGCTTTGGTAGTGCCTATTATTTCTCCTTTAGAGATCGTATAATCTGCTTTACCATTTAACTGTTTCCAACCTTTGAGATCTTTTCCGTTAAATAATGGCTTAAAATTTTGCGCACTTACAGACGTTGCTATACACAGCGCCAAGAGTATAAAACTGCTTATTCTGAACATGTAGATAAAAATTTAGTTTATAATGGATTATAAATTTAATAACATTTAGCGACAAAACAGCTTCCTATGTAACATTTGACCACTAATAGCACTAGTTTTTCAAACGAGTCAAATTAATTTCCAATCCATTTCACCAACCACGCCGAAAGAAGACGTATTATTTAACTTAGCAGATAAATCATTATCATTGCCAATATATTATTAAAAGTTTAATGCTCAATCGGCAAAACAAGTTCTTATTTCCAAAAATCAGTATCACTTATGAAGGGGCTAAGCATCATATCTTAGCACTAGATGGGCTACGGGGGATTGCTATTCTACTGGTGCTACTGTTCCATACCTTTCATTTTATGTTGGGTTGGTGTGGAGTTGACTTGTTTTTTGTACTATCTGGCTTTTTGATTACTGGCATCCTGATAGAGACCAAGAATCATCCATTTTATTTTCAGAATTTCTGGATTAAACGGGTACTCCGAATTTTTCCACTTTATTATTTCGTCTTAGCCATTATTATTATTCCAAAAGTATTCTTTCGGGTTAACACAGTAACTCATACATCCTGGACATATTGGTTTTACCTACAAAACTGGGAGTACACCATCAAAGGCGTTTTCCCCGACGGGAAAGACACTATGAACCACTTTTGGTCTTTAGCAATAGAAGAACAGTTTTATTTCTTCTTCCCTTTTGTAGTTAAATATATAAAAGATAGTCGAACGCCTTGGGTACTCTTGGCTTTCATAATTATAGCCATTGGTTTTAGGTTTTATTATTTTTCGGATGGAAATATTGGCTATTATGTAGGAACTTTTTCTAGAATGGACAGCCTAGCGATAGGTGCTATTATAGCGTATTTTATACGCTATAACCGTTTTTTATTAGAAAAATGGACGCTCACATTTTTCTACATCTCTTTAACCTATATAGTGGCTGTACTAATATTTACCAAAAGTCTTCATTTTAGCAATCCTTATTTTGCGTCCCTTGGCTTAACTTTTTTTGCATTATTATTTGGGAGTGTACTTATCCTGAGTATATCGGAACTTAAGAGTAAGTTTTTGGTTCGGGTATTAACGCTAAAAGCGTTGCTGTTTATTGGGAAAATCTCTTACGGCCTATACGTTTTCCATTGGGTATTATATGTTTTTATAAAGCCTCCACTTGAAGCCATAATTTACAGCAACTTGCCATACAGCATATTTTCAAAAGTTATTACCTCATTAATCATTGGCATGATGAGTCTTGTGCTAGCTTATTTTTCTTTCCACTATTTTGAAAAAAGGTTTTTAAATCTTAAGAAAAAATGGGTTAGGTAAAATCCGAAGGAAATATTATTCAACGAGTAATTGATCGATAAAATCTACGATTTTCTGGTTTTTGTAATCAGCACTGCCTTCATGCTTAAAGGATAAACGTCCTTGCTTATCTAAAATTAGCGTTGTGGGCAAGGAGCCATCGAAAATATTATCGGGAACTGAACTTACCGCAATGGAAACGGGTAAATCATAACCGCGTTTCTGCATAAATTTTGTCGATTTCTCATAATTACTATCAGCATCCACCATTAAAAAAACAATTTCTTCTTTGCCTTTGTACCGTTTCTTCAGTTCATTTATACTCGGCATTTCTGCGATACAAGGCGGGCACCAAGTAGCCCAAAAATTCAAGAAAACTACTTTTCCTTTCAATTCCGACAAACTTACAGTGTTTCCGTTTCCGTCTTTAAAAACAACATCTTGAGTGTTTTCTTGAGTTAGGGCTTCCGTATTACTGTTTTGATTAACTGGAGGAACCGAAG
Source organism: Pedobacter arcticus A12 (assembly GCF_000302595.1). Taxonomy (GTDB): domain Bacteria; phylum Bacteroidota; class Bacteroidia; order Sphingobacteriales; family Sphingobacteriaceae; genus Pseudopedobacter; species Pseudopedobacter arcticus. The sequence continues at coordinate 740,714 of NZ_JH947127.1, forward strand.
GCTGAAACAGGCCAACTTTCATTAAATTCTGGATTACAAACGCTTTTACATTTGGAATAACAAGCATGGCCACAATAAAGGCAAGCATCACCATTGTAGAAATATTGGATAAAGTAAACCACTTTCTAAAGCTATTAGTCGTATTATTTTCAGGGTTAATGGTTTTCATAGAATCTAACTGTTTGTTATACAACGTTGGCTTAAAGGGTAAATTATGTTGAAGAAAAATGGTGGTTAAAACAAAAATCACCCAGGCTAAAAACATTAACCTGGGTGATTCCGAAAATTTTATGTTGAAAAAAGGTTATACTAAACCCTGTGCAAGCATTGCGTCTGCTATTTTAACAAATCCACCAATATTTGCTCCTCTTTCATAATTAACATGTCCCTTTTCATCTTTACCATGTTTCACGCATATATCGTGAATATCTTTCATCACTTTCTTTAACTTATCATCAACTTCTTGACGAGTCCATGAGTAACGTTGAGAGTTTTGAGACATCTCTAAACCAGAAACTGCAACTCCGCCAGCATTAGATGCTTTTCCTGGAGCATAAAAAATATTAGAAGCGTTGAATGCATTTACTGCTTCTGGCGTACATGGCATATTTGCACCTTCGGCAACATACCTACATCCGTTTGTAATCAGTTTAGACGCATCCTCTAAATTTAATTCGTTCTGTGTTGCATTTGGTAATGCGATATCGCATTTAATTTTCCAAGGACGTTCGCCAGCGTAAAAAGTAACCCCAGGAAACTGCTTAGCGTACTCTTTAATTCTACCTCTTTCAACTTCCTTCAAGTTTCTAATGAAATCTAGCTTTTCTGTATCTATACCGTTTGGATCGTGAATAAAACCTTCAGAATCAGACATGGTTACTACCTTGGCACCTTTTTCTATACATTTTTCAACCGCAAACTGCGCCACGTTACCAGAACCAGAAACAGTAACGATTTTGCCTTCCATAGTCTCTTTTTGAGCTTTCAGAATTTCCTCTACAAAATAAATCAATCCGTATCCGGTAGCTTCTGGTCTAATATGACTTCCGCCCCACTCCGACCCTTTACCGGTTAACACACCAGTAAATTCTCCCTTGATTCTTTTATACTGACCAAAAAGATAACCAATCTCACGTTTTCCAACACCAATATCTCCAGCAGGAATATCAATATCGGCACCTACGTGACGATATAATTCTGTCATGAAGCTTTGGCAAAAACGCATTACTTCATGATCCGACTTTCCTTTAGGATCAAAATCTGAACCTCCTTTACCGCCACCCATTGGTAAGCCGGTAAGACTGTTCTTAAACACCTGTTCAAATGCTAAAAACTTCAACACACTTAACGTTACTGAAGGATGAAAACGCAAACCGCCTTTGTAAGGACCAATTGCGCTATTCATTTGCACTCTATAACCTCTATTAACCTCAACCTCTCCTTTATCCGTTAACCAAGGTACTCTGAAAATGATAGCTCTTTCTGGCTCTACCATTCTTTCAAAAATCTTATTATCTCTATAAATCGGATTTTGCTCTACAAAAGGAAAAATCGACTCTGCAACTTCCGTTACAGCTTGTAAAAATTCCGGTTCGTTGGCATTCCTGATTTTAATGATATTTAAAGGGTCTTTCATGTTGTTAAGTTAAAAAATATAGAATCAACTTGATTCGTGGCGTAAAAATATTCTAATTTATATTAAAACATAATTTTTTATGCAAAAATAAGAAAAATAGGCAATAAATGTGTTTCGAATTACATTTATTGTGGTTTTTAATTGAGAAAAATCAAAACAAGCTAAAAGCGAAATCGAAATTTAAAGTTATTTTGATTTATACGATGGGAGAAAAAAAGATTATCAAATAATCAACTGATAAATAGGAGGTTAAAAACCTACTGGTATAATTTTAAAAAATAATCTATTTTTTTTTGAAATATTTTTTGGAAATATGAATTTATACTCTACTTTTGCAATCCCAATCAACGACAAAACATTGTTTAAGATTGCCTAAAGGGAGATTAGCTCAGCTGGTTCAGAGCACCTGCCTTACAAGCAGGGGGTCACTGGTTCGAACCCAGTATCTCCCACGAAAGCCGACGAAAGTCGGCTTTTTTGGTTTTATGATTTTTTAAACCACTGATTTAGTCGGCTTATTTTTTACTAGGAAATAATCAAAAGCCAGCCTCTCCGAAAATTTTATAATAGATCACCCACCAGGATTATTGCGGACACAAAACAACCGAAATCGCTTAAATGAATAGTTATTTCTGAAAACCTGTAAAAAACATAAAGCCCTTCAAACAATGTTTGAAGGGCTTTATTTAGCTCCCAAGCCTGGACTCGAACCAGGGACCCTCTGATTAACAGTCAGATGCTCTAACCAGCTGAGCTACTTAGGAATTTCTGGTTATTTCAAAAGCTTTTAAGCCTTTGCCCTTTCGGGATTGCAATGTTCGGGATTATAATCTTGTTTTCAAAAAATAAGTTGAAATATTTTTTGATCACCTCCCTGGTTAAAAAATTCTTATCTTTTTGAGACAAGATTTTTTTTGTGATCACATCAGGATTCGAACCTGAGACCTACTGCTTAGAAGGCAGTTGCTCTATCCAGCTGAGCTATGCGACCGTAATTTCAATCAATAATCAAACACTAAATCCGACTATTTCTACACTTTAAGCTTTGCTCTTCCCGATAAATCAAGAAAGTTGAGCTATGAAATCTTCATTCAAAGAATGATTATCTTTTTTTGTGCACCCACCTGGGCTCGAACCAGGGACCAAAAGATTATGAGTCTTCTACTCTAACCAACTGAGCTATAGGTGCCGAAATCATCACTGATTTGCGGATGCAATGTTAGCGTTTTTTTCTAAATAATACAAAAAAAATCCACGCTGTTTTTTCTATTAACGCTTTCTCTTAAAAAAATTGGACTTGCCAAAAGCTAAATCTCTCATTATCAGAATATCGATTTAAACTGACTTGGCTTCGCGTTCTTTACAATTTCGTAAACTTTCTCAATAATATCATCAACACTAGGCTTACTAAAGTAGTCACCATCCGAACCATAAGGCGTACGATGGTCTTTTCCGGTCATCGTTTCTGGTTTTGCATCTAAATAAAAATAGCCATTTTGTCTTTCCAACACATCCCTCAAAATAAATGCGCTTGCACCTCCCGGCACATCTTCATCAACAATCAAAAGCTTATTGGTTTTCGCTAACGACTTCTGACAGTCCATCTCTAAATCAAATGGCATCAATGTCTGCGCATCTATCACTTCTACATCCACACCATAATCTTCCAGCTCTTTACAGGCTTCCATCACCAACTTTAGCGTTGAACCATAAGAAATGATTGTTAAATCCTTACCTGTCCTTAAAACCTCTACTTTACCTAAGGGAACGGTAAAATCACCTGGGTTTTCTGGCATTTTTTCTTTTAAACGATATGCGTTCAAGCACTCTATAACTAAGGCCGGTTCGTCGCCTTGCAAAAGTGTATTATACATACCTGCGGCTTGCGTCATGTTCCTGGGTAAGCACAAATGGATACCTTTTAACGAATTTAACAGCATGCCTATCGGAGAGCCCGCATGCCATATACCTTCTAAACGATGACCTCGCGTTCTAATAATCATTGGTGCTTTTTGTCCGGCTTTTGTTCTATAACTCAAGCTGGCCAAATCATCGGTAAGTACGTTTAGGGCAAAAACCACATAGTCTACGTATTGAATCTCGGCAATAGGTCTAAAACCCCGCAAGGCTAAACCTATACCTTGCCCCATAATGGTCATCTCCCGAATTCCGGTATCTGAAATCCGTAGCTCGCCATATTTAGCTTGTAAGCCGGCGAATCCTTGATTTACGTCGCCTATATTCCCTAAATCCTCGCCAAATGCAACTAAAAGTGGGTTCTTGGCAAAATTAGCATCAAAACAAGCGTTTAATAACTCTCTTCCATCTACCATATTACGTTCCTCACCGTATACCGGAGCAGTAATTTCTACCTTTAAAGGCGATTTTGGGGTATCTGAAAAAAGCTTTGTATTATAACGTTCATTATTTTCTCCAATCTGGTTTTTATACCAATCTAACAGTTCAGTTCTTTTTTTAGAAGGATTATTACGACTTAAACGGAGTGTTTTACGCACAGCAGAAATCACTTCTTTGCGCAATGGATCAATCTCTGATTTTAAAATCAAGGAAACCTTTTTCACTGCCTCCACATCCTCAGAAACTGCATCTATCAATGCTAAAGCTTCCTGCTTCTCTTCCTTAATTACCGTGGTTAAGTCTCTCCATGCTTCTCTTAGGCTTGTTTTTACAAACTTTTTGCCTTCATCTTCTAAAGTTAAAATTTCATCTTCATTTAAAATGGCCGACGAAAGTAGCCATTCTCTCATTTTAGCTAAGCAATCATACTCTTTTTCCCAAGCCAAACGTTCCTGAGACTTGTATCTTTCATGAGAACCAGAACTCGAGTGCCCCAGAGGCTGGGTTAGCTCAGTTACGTGAATCAAAACTGGCACATGCTCTTCTCTACAAACTTTTATAGCTCGTTCATAGGTTTCGCACAAAGCCACGTAATCCCAGCCTTTAACTTTAAAAATTTCGAATCCAGGCTTTCCTTCTTCTCTCTGGAACCCTTTTAAAACTTCGGATATATCTTCTTTTGTAGTTTGATACTTTGCAGGTACAGAAATACCATAATTATCATCCCAGATAGAGATTGCCATTGGAATCTGTAAAACGCCAGCGGCGTTTATCGCTTCAAAGAAAACACCTTCAGATGTTGAAGCGTTGCCAATAGTACCAAAAGCAACTTCGTTTCCGTTTACAGAAAAATCAGAAAATTCTTTAAGATCTGGATTTTGACGATAGAGTTTTGAAGCATAAGCCAAGCCAACTAACCTGGCCATTTGCCCAGCTGTGGGCGAAATATCGGAAGAGGAATTTTTCTTTTCTACCAAGTTTTTAAAAGAACCGTCTTCATTTAAAGAGCGAGTAGCAAAATGCGCATTCATTTGCCTCCCTACGGATGCTGGTTCCTTCTCAATATCTGGAGTTGCATACAGTTGAGCGTACATTTCTTTGATAGAGGTCATCCCGGTAGCAAACATAAATGTCTGATCTCTGTAATAACCTGCTCTCCAGTCGCCATTTTTAAAAACCTTGGCCATGGCCAATTGCGCAACTTCTTTCCCGTCGCCAAAAATCCCAAATTTGGCTTTGCCCGTCAAAACCTCTCTTCTCCCTAAAATACTAGCTTGTCGGCTTCTAAACGCTATATCGTAATCATTGACCACCATTTTCTTGAAATCATCAAATGTTAAATTTGAAGTTTCGTAAGCGTCTTCTGGTCTATAGTTAGTATTTATCATGTTAATTTACGGGCTCAAAATTCAAAAATAGCAAAATAATTTCTGCTCTGAAACTAAGTTCCTATGTTTAAAAAAATTTGATTGCCGTATTGAATTGGCTATATTTGACTAAACAAACAATAAGAAATGAAACCATCATGGGTTTTGGCAAAGCGCACAAGGACATGATTGCTTCATCACCTTTAAAAAACAATTAAAAAGAGATGAAAAAGATTTTGTTATTATGTTCGGTAATTATTGGTTTCGTTGCGTTTACAGCGATGCAAGATAACAAAGCTGAATTTAAATTTAACGAAGAAACACATGACTTTGGCAAGATTGTACAAGGCAAGCCAGTTTCTTTCGTATTTAAATACACAAACGTAGGCGATGAGCCTCTTATTATTACTGCAGTAGAATCTACTTGTGGTTGCACTGTACCAAGTGTAGAACCAAAACAAGGTACACCAGTTTTAAAAGGCCAATCTGGCTCAATTACTTTGACTTATAATGCGGCGGTTGCAGCACCATTTAACAAGTTTGTAAAAATTACTTCGAACTCAAAAACTCCTTTAAAAATGCTTTACGTTAAAGGAGAGGTAGAAGCTGCGAAGCAGTAATTTTTTACACACGATTTACAAGCCATTTCATTTTTGAAATGGCTTTTTTTATATCAAAACCGAGGAATAACAAGTGGATAGAAACATCAAGAATATTATATTTGACTACGGAAACGTAATTTTTAAAATTGATTTTAAACGCACACAAAAAGCTTTTGAAGATTTAGGTGTACAAAATGTAGAATCTTTTTTCGCACATAAAGGGCACCACTCCATTTTTGATAAATTTGAAACTGGGCAAATTACAGCGGCTGAATTTAGAGACGGAATTAGAGCTTTGGTAAGTAATCCAAATTTAACCGACCAGCAAATTGATGATGCGTGGAACTCTTTATTGGTGGGCGTAATGGACGGAAATCACGACTTATTGCTTAAGCTAAAAAACAAATATCGTACGTTTTTGCTGAGTAATATCAACGAAACCCATTTAAATTTTATCACCAAGTATTTGAAGAAAGAATTTGGATTAGATGGCAATGACGGATTTTTTGAAAAGATTTACTATTCGCATTTGGTAGGAAAGCGCAAGCCAAACGTAGAGATTTTTGAACAGGTGCTTTCAGAAAACGGATTAAAACCACAAGAAACATTATTCATTGACGATAGCCCGCAACATTTGAAACCTGCTGGCGAACTCGGGATAAACACTTATTTACTAACTTATCCAGACAGTATTTTAAAACTATTTAAAGACGAACTGTAAGCTCGGACGACAAAAAATGACCACTGCTAGAGAAAAAAATGCAATATTAATTAAAGCCGAGGCAGAACGACTCGGCTTTGCTTTTTGCGGAATTTCTAAAGCTACGTTTTTGGAAGAGGAGGCCCCAAAGTTGGAGAACTGGCTAAAAAACAGCTTCAATGGCAAAATGGATTATATGAATAACCATTTTGACATGCGCTTGGATCCCAGATTACTGGTTGATGATGCCAAAAGCGTGATCTCCGTTAGCCTGAACTATTTCAGCGATGCTAAACAGGAAGACTCTACCGCTCCCAAACTTTCCAAATATGCTTACGGAACTGATTATCATTTTGTTTTTAAGGATAAACTAAAAACTCTAATGCAGTTTATTGAAGCAGAAATTGGCGAAGTAAATGGTAGAGCTTTTGTAGATTCGGCACCGGTGCTTGATAAAGCTTGGGCACAGAAAGCAGGTTTGGGTTGGCGAGGAAAGCATACCAATTTGATTTCTAAAAAAACCGGTTCTTTCTTTTTTTTAGGTGAATTGATTGTTGATTTAGATTTACAGGAAGACCAGCCATTCACTGCAGACCATTGCGGAAGTTGCACAAAGTGTATTGATGCCTGCCCAACCGAAGCTATCGTTGGTCCTTATATTGTTGATGGCAGCAAGTGTATCTCTTACCTTACCATCGAACTAAAAGACCAATTGCCATCAGAATTTAGCGGAAAAATGGATAATTGGATGTTTGGTTGCGATGTTTGCCAAGATGTTTGTCCTTGGAACCGATTTGCAGTACCTAACAACGTACCAGAATTTCAACCTCACCCAGATTTATTGCACTTGAAAAAGCAGGATTGGGAAGATATCACCACAGAAGTTTTCCAGAAAGTTTTTAGAAAATCGCCCGTTAAACGAACAAAATTTGAGGGCTTGAAAAGGAATATTGATTTTTTGAAAGCCTCACCCCAGCCCTCTCCGAAGGAGAGGGAGCTACCTGCTAACGGCAATGGCTAATGGGTAATGAATGAAATGATTTAGTTAGCCTACAAAGCCTAATGAGGAATAAGTATAATGAACTGAGTTAGTCACCTGGCAAAACCTAATGACTAATGAACAAATGAACTCCTCATTTGGCGTATCGGCAAGACCTAACAATCTACCCACCTAAACCCTAATCACCTAACGGAATCCTAACAAACTACCTAATACTGCTCCTTCTCGTTAGGGAAATCGCCACTTTTCACATCTTTGATATAAGATTGCACCGCTCCATTAATTTGGCTATACATATCTAAATATTGACGTAAAAACCTCGGAGAAAAACCTTTAGTTAAACCAATCATATCATTTACTACCAAAACCTGTCCGTCGCAGTGTTGACCGGCACCTATTCCAATAGTTGGAATAATTACACTTTTAGTAACCTCTTCGGCAAGCTTAGCTGGTATTTTTTCCAACACAATCGAAAAACAACCCGCTTCTTGTATACGGAGCATATCTTTTTTCAATCGCTCTGCTTCGGCTTCTTCCTTTGCTCTAACAGTATAGGTACCAAATTTATAGATAGATTGTGGTGTTAAACCCAGATGCCCCATTACAGGGATGCCAGCTGCTACAATACGTTCGATAGATTCGGCAACTTCACCACCGCCTTCTAATTTCACTGCATGAGCACCAGATTCTTTCATAATGCGGATAGCAGAATTTAAGGCTTCTTTAGAATTACCTTGATAAGTACCGAAAGGTAAATCCACTACCACCAAAGCTCGCTTTGTACCTCTAATTACCGACGACGCATGGTAAATCATTTGATCAAGCGTAATTGGCAAGGTGGTTTCATGCCCTGCCATCACCATCGATGCAGAGTCGCCCACTAAAATCGCGTCGATACCGCCTTCATCAACTACGGTTGCCATAGAATAATCATAGGCGGTGAGCATCGCAATCTTCTCGCCCCTACTCTTCATCTCCTGTAAACTGTGCGTTGTTATACGTTTAAGCTCCTTATGTACCGACATACCTGTTGATTTTTATGATTGATAATTAACAAAGTTAAAAAATGATTGTACTTATATTTAAAAAATCAGAAAACATATTAAATATTCCATTAAAAAATCATAGTTTTGCACCCCGAGATGAACAATAAGAATTCCTTATTTCCTACACTTACATCCACGGAAGCATCTTCCTTATTTTTTCTTTTTTTCAATACAACCAACACAAAAATTACATTTTTAAGATGAGCGCATACTACACCAAATTACCCGCAGTACTTCTTTTAGCAGACGGAACCGTTTACCACGGCAAAGCAGCCGGAAAAATTGGAACTACTACAGGTGAAATCTGTTTTAACACAGGCATGACGGGCTATCAGGAGGTTTTTACTGACCCATCTTACTTCGGACAAATTATGGTGACCACCAATGCACATATTGGAAATTATGGCGTAACCAATGAAGAAGCTGAGTCTGGAGCTATTAAAATTGCTGGTTTGGTTTGTAAAAATTTCAACATCCCATTCAGCAGAAAACAGGCAGAACAATCTATCCAAGATTATTTTCAGGATGAAAACTTAGTAGGCATTTCTGATGTTGATACCCGGGAATTGGTAAGACATATTAGAGATAAAGGCGCAATGAATGCCATTATTTCTTCCGAGATTTTAGATATCGAAGAGCTAAAAGCAAAATTAGCTCTGGTGCCTTCAATGGATGGCTTAGAGCTTTCTTCAAAGGTGAGCACTAAAGAACCTTATTTTGTTGGTGATGAAAACTCTAAAATAAAAGTTGCTGTTTTAGATTTGGGCGTAAAGAAAAATATTTTGAGAAATTTCTCTGAAAGAGGAGTTTATGCAAAAGTTTTCCCCGCAAAAACTACGTTTGCAGAAATGGAAAAATGGGCACCAAACGGATATTTTATATCTAATGGACCTGGCGATCCATCGGCCATGCCTTATGCATTGGAAACAGTAAAAGACCTTTTAAAATCTGACAAACCCATGTTTGGGATTTGCTTAGGTCACCAGTTATTAGCATTGGCTAACGGAATTGCTACTAAAAAAATGTTTAACGGCCACCGTGGCTTAAATCACCCGGTAAAGAACATCATTAAAGATCATTGCGAAGTAACTTCTCAAAATCATGGTTTTGGTGTAGTTGAAGATGACGTTAGAAATTCTGAAACGGTCGAAATCACCCATATCAACTTAAATGATAAATCCATTGAGGGAATTAGAATGAAAGGCCGAAACGCATTTTCTGTGCAATATCATCCAGAATCTTCTCCAGGTCCGCATGACTCAAGATATCTATTCGATGATTTTATAGCAATGCTGTAATAATTCAAGAGCCCAATCCAAAAAAGATTGGGCTTTTTTAATATATTAGATTTTTAAATACACCTCCAAATCCGCCGATGAAATCACTTTTAAAAAATCTATGCTAACCTTGTATTTGAGATGAGGTTATACTTTACAGTTATATTCTGTTTCTACTTAACATTTGGGTTTGCCCAAAAAATAACTTTTAATCCCGTTGGCTTCGAGCTAAAACCAGAAGACAGTGCCAAAATCCACAGAATGGCTTCATTCGAAGCTAAAATTTTCAACGGCTTATACAACAATCTGATTAATGACAGCTTAAAAATAACTTTAAACCTGTACAATAAGCGTAAGGATTTTAAAATATTACTTGAGCAACACGGAATAAAAGGCTTAACCGAATCCGGGTTCTATAGTCCCAGCACTAACCAGTCGTACGTTTATTTTGAAGGAACCGAAAACCTTAGCACCATATTGCATGAACTCAGCCATGCCTTTTTAAAAAACAACTCCAAGTATTACCCAAGATGGCTTACCGAGGGTTTAGCTGAGTTTTTAGAAACTTTAGAAGAAAAGCAGTTTAATATCCAGATTGTTTCTCAGTATAATCGTCTGGAAAAAATGAAAGAATTTCAGCGAGGAAAAAAACTTAATTTAGAAGCATTTTTAAAAGATCAAGCGAGTTGGCGGGATAAAAACCGAATTAATTACATGTACACCGTTTCTTACGCCCTAATTTATTACCTGTACAAAAAAGACCCCCAGCTTATCTCTAAAATGACCCAACTTTACCGAAAGGGTTATTCAAATGAGTATGTTTTTAAAAATTCAGTGGGCGACATTTACCAGTTAGAGAACGGCTTTAATATTTATTTTAGATAATTATCCGACCAAAAAAACACCATCTATTAATATCCGTTGGTTAAATAGATTGGTCAAAATATACTGACTCCTCAATTTCGTCCAAAATTTATGATAAAGTTAGGCTGTTTCATCTTTTAATTTTTTACTGGCGAAACGAACAATTTTAAACCAATCATATCAGTTGGGAGCGGTTTAGTGTTCCAATGCTTGTGTATAGCCACCGCTGCCCCCATAGCAGTTGCCTGTGCCATTGAGGCAGCATAAACTTCGATATCTGGAAATACCATTGCTAACAAATTCATAAAAATCTGATTCTTTGAAAAACCGCCATCTACAAATATCCTTTTTACCGAGGTATTTTTTAATACTAATTGGGTTGATTTGTACTGTTTGAAAACGAGTGTGAAAATCAAATAGTGGTAGGCTTTTTCATCGTCTGCAAAATCTGATAATTGCTTATCGGTAAATTTCAAATCTCCATCATTTAGCGTATCAAAATAATCAGCCAATTTATCTTTAGGCAAATATTGTTTAATAATTGATAGCAACAACTTAGTGCTTTTGTATTTACTTACGTTTGTATCAAAATATTCCGCAATACGTTTTACTTCTTGCTCATGCTCAAAGCCAGAAAAAACACGAGATGCTTTGATGGGCTTTGCTTGGTATGATAAATAACAAAGACAATCTTTATCCAACTCCGCTTTTGTAAGCGGTTGATTGTTAAATGGATTTAAACTAATACACCAAGTACCCGTAGATAACAAGATAAAAGGTTCTTTAAAACTTTCGATGTACGGAATTAAAGCTGCGGAACTATCGTGTAGGCCAACACCTGTTAAGTAGTTTTCGCTAGGAAAAGTGGAGTGCATTACGTCATCGCCCGGAAAAATCGGAGGCAGTTTATCAATCAAACCTTCGGCGTAAACCCATTCATGGTAATCTTGTTTTTCAAAATCCCAAAAATTAGTATGGCAACCAATACTGGTAATATCACTGTGCATTTCGCCGGTAATAATCGAACTCATATACTGCGGTAGGTGCAGGGCGTACTTTATTTTATCGAATAATTCTGGCTTTTCGTATTTAACTCGGTAAAACTGCATTCCGGAATTTAAACTACCCAATACTGGTGACGCAGTGCTTACAGCAACTTTTTCTTCGCCACCGTAACTATCGTAGAACTGCTTTTTTAAGGCTTCTGGATATTCTTTTAGGTAATTATAAAGTGGTGCTAAAGGTTTCCCATTTTCGTCCACATAAACCAAACTCGCTCCGTAAGTGGAGAAGTTGATCGCCTTTATATCGTATTGTTTGTTTCTTAAAACTTCATGTAACGAGTCAAAAACAGAAAGCCTCAAACTTTCCAAATTTTCGCAAGTATCGCCATCCTCGTCTTTGGTTTCTATAAACCTAGCCGTTCTTTCAAAAACTATCTTATAGTCCTCATCAAATAAAAATAGCTTTTTATTGGTTTTTCCAATATCAAATATGGCTATAACAGGGGTTTTCATTTTTGTTTAATAAGTATTGAGTACAGCATATTAAGATGATTATAAGTTTTTTAAAGAGGTGTCGTCATGTTGAACGATAGTGAAACATCTCACAAATAGGTGTTACATGCTATATGTAGAATTTGCTTGTGAGGTGTCTCGTATCCTCGACATGACGACGAGTAGTGAAAAGTCTCTTAAATAAAAAAATTTCTTCTTTCTATTATTAACGTAAAAGATAAAAACATGAGATTTGGTAGCATCAAAGGCTCTCAAATCTCCTGTCTTTAATCTCAAATATCAATTACAGTCCCGTTGCTTTAGTTTCTGAGCCTCTTTCTGCAACTAGACTTTCTCTAACTTTAGCAGATCTAAATAATTTTACTGGCTCTAATGCGCCACCACTCTGCAACCTTGCTTCTGCAATTAACGGACGAACATCTGTACGGTAAGCTGCTTGCAAAATTTCTTGTGCTAAACTTACATCATTTTTCTGTTGTGCTTCTTTTAATGCTTTTCTGTCAACCAATAGAGCCTGCGCATACGCCATCATGATAGCTTCTACAGATTGCAACAAATCTTCTAAAGGATCTTTCACGTTATGCGATGCATCAATCATCCACGCTAAACCAGAGGCGTGGTTCATTTTGGCATGATCCATACCATCTACCAATTCGTTGAAAATCAAGAATAATTGGTAAGGTTTGATAGCGCCTGTTGTTAAATCATCATCGCCATATTTTGAATCGTTAAAGTGGAAACCGCCCAACTTGCCTTCCATCAATAATAAAGAAACAATTTGTTCGATGTTGGCATTTGGTAAATGATGACCTAAATCAACCAAAGTATAAGCTTTTGGACCTAATTTATTGGCGTACAATAAAGACTGACCCCAATCTGCAACCGTAGTTGAATAGAAGTTAGGTTCGTTAGATTTGTATTCTACAAACATTTTCCAATCTGCTGGCAACGCAGCGTAAATCTCTTTTAAGCTAGCTAAAGTATTTTCAAAAGCTTCTCTAAAATTCAATTGACCAGGAAAACTAGATCCATCTGCCAACCAAACCGTTAAGGATTTAGAACCTAAAGCTTCGCCATGCTTAATCACTTCAATATTATGTGCAACAGCTTGGTCTCTTACGTTTTTATCAACGTTTTGTAGGGAACCGAATTTGTAGCTGTATTTTTGGTTCGCCTGATCCTGGAAAGTGTTTGAATTAATGGCGTCAAACTTTAAATTTAAAGATTTTGCCAAAGCCATAATTTTTTCTGCATCTTCTGGGATATCCCAGGGAATGTGCAAAGATATAGCTCCGCTGCTTTGGTTCAATTGGTGCAATAAACCAATATCCGCCATTTTTTCTTCTAAATTACTTGGCTCGCCACCGCCAGAAAAACGACCGAAACGAGTTCCACCAGTACCTAGAGCCCAGCTAGGTATCCCAATTTGAAAATCTTTTAGCTTTTGAATATGTGTGTTAGCGCCTTCATTTTCTTCTAAGAAGTGAGCTAGTTTTGTTTTGTGCTTTGTTGCTAAACTTTCGTTGTGCGCCACAATTACATTTTTGTCTAATTTCATAATTGGTTGTTATGATGATGGTTTTTCAAAATCCTAAATTGCCAAATTAAGCGGAATCGTTGAACTTAGCTTCGACTCCGCTCAGCCTAACAAGATGGATATTTTAAACCTCGTTAATTCATATTTATTTCTAATCATTGCACCTCGTCATTTCGAGGTACGAGAACAGAGTTCATTGCAAATAAATCTCGGTATATGTGCACTCTGCTTTGTGGGATGCCTCATTATCATTCGACATGACGGCGTGGTTAGCAGTCCTACTGCTTTCCACAATACATTCCCACAATAATCCCTCTCCTTCGGAGAGGTTAGGTGAGGCTTTTACCTCGCAAAAGCCATTGCTACACCGCCATCAACGTTCAGCATGTTACCTGTTGATTTTGACAATAAGCCACCAGTGAACGCAAAACAAGCGTTTGCAATATCGACCGGAAGGATGATTTTGTTCAGCAATGTTCTTTTTGCATAATAAGCAGGAAGTTCTGCCACGGTAATTCCGTAAGCTTTTGCTCTTCCTTCAGCCCATCCGCCTGCCCAAATATTGCTGTCGCTGATTACCGCATCTGGGTTAACTACGTTTACTCTAATTCCAGCCTCACCCAATTCGGCAGCATTTAATCTGCTTAAATGCAATTGTGCCGCTTTCGCACTTCCGTAACCTGCGTTATTTGGACCGCTAACTAAAGCATTTTTACTTACAATATTAATGATATCACCACCCATATCTTGCTGTTTCATCAACTTTGTAGCCGCTTGAGTCACTAAAAACTGACCTTTCACCAATACATCATATAATAAATCCCAATCTTTTTGGCTATGACCTTCAATGGTTTTTGAAATTGATAAACCAGCGTTATTTACAATAATGTCCACACCACCAAAACTCAAAGCGGCAATCTTTATTGCTTCTTCAATTTGAGTCTGACTGGTTACATCTAAAATTGCTGTTGTATAAACGTCATTACCAAAATCTTTTTTAAACTCCTCTCCCGCTTCTGCTAAACGCTCCGCATTCATGTCGTTCAAAATTACGCAAGCGCCTTCTTCCACAAATTTTCTAGCAATCGATTTTCCAATTCCGCCAGCACTGCCGGTAATCATGGCGACTCTACCAGACAAAGCTTTTGGCTTAGGCATACGCTGTAATTTTGCTTCTTCTAACAACCAATATTCAATATTAAACGCTTCTTGACGAGGTAATGAAGTGTATTCAGAAACTGCTTCAGATCCTTTCATTACGTTGATTGCATTGGTATAAAATTCGGCAGCAACACGGGCGGTTTGTTTGTCTTTCGCAAAAGAGAACATTCCCACACCTGGGTATATAATAATTACCGGGTTCGCATCTCTAATTGCAGGGCTGTTATCATGCTTGCAGGTATTATAATAAGCTGCATACATTTTACGGTAAGCTTCAAAAGCTGGTGCAAGTTTGGTTTTGATTGCTTCAACATCACTTAAATCTTCATCTTTAGCTAAATCTAATACTAAAGGGCTAATTTTAGTTCTTAAAAAGTGATCTGGACAGCTGGTACCCATTGGTGCTAACCTTTCCAAATCATTAGAATTGATGTATTCTAAAACGCGGTCATCATCAGTAAAATGACCAATCATGGAGCGTTCGTTTGAACAGAAGCCTCTTAATATCGGTGCTAAATCAGCAGCTTTAATTAATCTATCTGCTTTTATTAAGCTTTGGATTTTTTGTCCGCCAAAAACAGGACCTTTTTTACCGTAACTCTGCTCTAAGTATTCCGCACATTTCTCAACCACTTCTAATGTATTGATGTAGCTTTCGTAAGCTGTATCGCCCCAAGTAAACAAGCCATGTGAACCCAACATAATCCCTTTAATTCCAGGATTTTTATCCAAGCATTCTTTCAACTGCAACCCTAAATCGAAACCTGGCTTTTGCCAAGGCACCCATCCAATTGCTCCGTTAAAAAGCTCTTTGGTTATTTTTTCGCCGTCTTTAGCTGCTGCAATAGCAATAGCCGCATCAGGATGTAAATGATCTATATGAGCAAACGGCAAAAACCCGTGTAAAGGCGTATCAATTGATGGTGCTTTTGAAGCTAAATCGTAGATACAGTGGTTAAACAATTCCACCATTTCGTCCTCATGATCAATGCCTCTATAAACATTTTTTAAAGACCTTAACCTATCAACATACAAAGCCGCTAAACCGCTTTTCTTTAAAGTACCAATATCTCCGCCCGAACCTTTGATCCACATAACCTCAGTTTCTTGACCAGTTAGAGGGTCTTTTGCCATAGCTTTACAAGAAGTGTTTCCTCCACCGTAATTTGTTAACCTTAAATCGGCACCCAACAAATTTGAACGGTATATTAACAATGCTACTTCATCTCCAGCAAGTTTGGCTGCTTCAGCCTCGTTCCACAAATAGCTTACGTGTTTAAAAGAAGATTTATTTAATGACATATTATTTTGATAATGATTTTTATTTTTTATTTAATTGAGTTTCCGTAGCCTACCACCAGAATG
The DNA here is from genome assembly GCF_000302595.1 of Pedobacter arcticus A12. Lineage (GTDB taxonomy): Bacteria > Bacteroidota > Bacteroidia > Sphingobacteriales > Sphingobacteriaceae > Pseudopedobacter > Pseudopedobacter arcticus. Next base: position 757,144 of record NZ_JH947127.1, read on the forward strand.
GATATTAATATAATAACGATCCCAGCGATTACTGTTCCTAAGGTTTTGGTACGTACGCCTTTCCATTCCTTTAAAACAAGTCCCCAAAGATTTGCTACTAAAATGATGAATGCCATATGTAAAATCCATGAGCTCGCACCGTTGCCTAATAAGCTTTCGCCCATTCCGTAGAAAAAGAACTGTAAAAACCATGTTGTTCCAGCGATGGCAGAGAAAATATAATTTCTGGTTAATGGTGTTTTTTTGTTGGTATAATCGCCAAAACTTTTATTTCTGCCGTTCAAAATCATACACCACACAAAGTTGGTTAACAAACCACCCCACATGATAATAATATAGGTAACGTTGTTTTGGTATAGGAATTCACCCTGACCAGGATTGGCTGCTTTCCAAGCTACGTTTGCAACATCAGCCATTGATTTGCCAGCGTCAATCCCAAAAGCAAAACAAGCACTTAAAACGCCCGAAACAATGGCCACAAATAAGCCTAAGCCAATTTTAAACTCAGTATTTGATGCGTCTTTTTCGGCATGACCCAAATCTTTATCTTTCATGCTACCGGCAACAGCGCAAACTGTAATCCCCAATAAACAGATAAACAGCCCCAATAAAACCAACTGCCCCCAAGGCGAGCCAGCAATCATGCTGATAGAGTCTTTACCCGCTTCTGGATAGTATTCATAAAAGATAGACGGAATTAACGCTCCAAACACAGAACACAATCCCAAGATAATTGAGCTACCTAAAGCAACACCTAAATATCGGACACCCAAACCATAAGTTAAGCCACCAATTCCCCAAAGAGCACCGAACAAAAATGTATAAAATAGAATAGTTCCAGATGCTTCCTTAATGATATCGGCAAAACCCGGAATGGTTAAGTAAGCAGCCAATGGTGGCACAATAAGCCATGAAAAAATCCCACCTACTATCCAGTAGCTCTCCCAAGACCAGCCTTTAACCTTTTTATAAGGGATGTAAAAACTCCCCGAAGCAAAGCCTCCAAAGAAATGATAAATAACACCTAACAATGCGCCCATAAATATGTATTAGATTTAAGTTTTATTGGTATTGCTAATGTAAGTGGTGTTAACTACAAAACTGTTATGTACTGTCATGCATTATAGAGAACCATTAAAATTGACTAATTTCTTTTGAGATTTTCGGGATCGGTAACCTTACGAGTCAATTAAGGAGATTTTCCTACCGAACCAGCTCGCAGAACATAACTATAAAGAAGATAAAAAAAATTAAACTTTTGGGCGTTCGGGCGGGCTGTACATTCATACTGCACAGGCATTAGCCACAATGCCGGTATCCATTTCCATCCCTAACGCAGAATTTTCGTTTCATAAACATTATCCTGATAATGGGTTTGACCAACAAAGCTAAAAACGAATTACAGCTAATCAACACATTAAAAATTGCTTTAAAAAGCATTTTAACCTTAGAAGCTGTCAAAAAATGATTCAGCAGAATTCTTAAAGCAGACAAATGTTCCATTAGGAACATAAGAAGGCGTCTAGAATCATCGCTTGTCAGGCTGAGCGGAGTCAGAACCTCATTCAGTGCTATTCAGAATACATTTCTAACTCCGTTCAATGTGACAGTTCGATGTTTTTAGGCAGATTCTTAGTATTTGTTTAAAATAAAACTATCTAACTAGTTACAAAACTATAAAAATAGTTGCAAAACTAAAAACTTAGTTATATATTTGATTAAGCATTAAAAAAAATCAATTATGGGGATTAAGGAATTAACAAAAGCAGAAGAACAATTGATGCAGGTTTTATGGGATTTAAAAAAAGCCTTTGTAAAAGAGGTGATTGATGAATTACCAGAACCTAAACCTGCTTATAATACCGTAAGTACGGTGATAAGAATTTTGGAGAACAAAGGATTTGTTGACCACACTACTTTTGGTAAAAGCCACCAGTACCATCCCATTATCAGTAAAGAAGAATACAAAAACTTTGCTACAGAGAAACTCCTAAACGGCTACTTTGAAAACTCAGTAGAAAGTATGTTCTCCTTTTTTGTAAAAAAAGAGAAAATAGATTTAGCCGAAGCAGATGAGATTATGAAACTGATTGAAAAAATGAAAAACAAATAAGTCATGAACTGGACAAGCTACCTTATCCAAGCGAACCTATATTTGGTATTATTTTATACCTTCTATCGGTTGGTTTTAAGAAAAGAAACTTTCTTTAACCTAAACAGATATTATCTTTTATTCGTTGCATTCGCTTCGGGGTTAATTCCACTGATTAAGATAACCTGGTTTAGCCAAACAGCACAGCCTGTACAGCAACAATTTGTTAATGTAACGGCGATTGTAATGGACGGCTATGCCTCTCCCGTTAAAGACAGCTGGACTTTGGGAGACATTTTAACACTTGTTTACTTCGGTGTGGTGCTGTTAATGAGCATACGGCTAATTTATAAGCTGATTAAATTAAACCTGATATTGAAGGATAAAAACCAGCCAGAAGCATTCTCCTTTTTTCAGAAAATCAGGATCAACAGCAACCTGCCACAACAGACCGCCATAGAAAAGCATGAGCTTACACATGCCAGGCAACTTCACTCTGCAGATGTACTTTTTTTTGAAATACTGTCAATAATTAACTGGTTTAATCCTATAATCTACTGTTTTAAAAATTCCATCAAACACATTCACGAATTTATTGCTGATGAAGCAGTTCTAAAAACTGAAACCGACAAAACTCCTTATGTGCTTTTATTATTGAGCAAAACATTTGGTGTTAGTCCACACACTTTAACCAATAATTTTTTCAATAAATCCTTATTAAAACGAAGAATAGAAATGATGAACAAAACCAAATCCCGAAAAACAGCCATCATTAAGTATGGTTTGTCGGCACCGCTATTTTTGTTAGCCTTGGTGCTGTCTTCTGCTAAAATCAGCAAAAGTAAAATGATCAACAGCCTTTCTGAAACGATAAAACCAGAGAGACATCTGAGTGAGATAATAGTACCTGGAGTAGCTAGTGATTTTATAGACTTCGAATCAATTAGGAAGCCCAATCGATCTCATACGACTTTGATTGTTGCTAACCTAAAAACAAAAACAACAAAGACAGACTCAGTTGTAAAACCACACAAATTTCCGACAGCGATCAGAGAGGTTTCGGTAAACCAGTCTGCTTCTGGCGATACCAGTGCGGTTTTTACAAATGTCGAAGTACTCCCTTCTTTTCCAGGTGGAATCCAAGCATTTGGGCAGTTCTTATCTAGCAACTTAGTTTACCCAAAAGGAGCTCGCGACGCAAATATACAAGGAAGGGTATTCTGCCAATTTATTGTTGAAAAAGACGGGAGCTTAAGCACTATTAAAGTTGTAAGAGGAATTGGCGGAGGCTGTGACGAGGAAGCAGTAAGAGTCTTGGCAATCTCCCCAAAATGGAATTCTGGCGTCCAAAAAGGAAAAATAGTGAGAGTAAGTTATACTATTCCTATTTTTTTTCAAATAAAAGAAGACAAAGTAGAATCCATACCTTTTAGTAAATTAGCAACTCCTCCACCCCCTCCGATTGAAATACCCTCTGATAACAAGGCGCTTTTCATAATAAATGGCAAAGATTTTACGGGGGATAAGGATAAATTAAAAGAAGATATAAAATCTTCGATTGAGACTATAAATGTTCTGAAAGGAGAAGCCGCTACAAAAAAATACGGTGATAAAGGAAAAAATGGCGTGATTGAGATTACCACTAAAAAGAAATAGTTCTAATCTTTTTTATTGGTAAATCTGTAGAATGAACTCTTAATAAGTGTTCTATTAAGTTTTCACTAAGAATTACTAATACAGTTTTTCTTTACAAGTACTGATCTTATAGATACTTTAAAGCTTTGAGATCCCAATCCCGAAAAGATTGGGATTTTTCACATTAGATTTTAAGAAATTTCCCTCTAAAAAACCAAGAAACTTTTAAAGTTTATAACAATAACAGATAAAATTGTACGTAAATGCATAAAATATCTTTCTTTAACATTTTGCATTTAGTCGTAAATAGGTCGACTTCGAATCGAATAAAAAACATACTATTAACTAGCTTCTCTTGTCTGAAAATTTTACAGTATGCCAAATAAAAAACCAATAAATAAGGTATTTATTTTCGTATAATTGAATTATGACGAGTACAGAGTCGATTGGTATTGCCAATTTGCAAAAGCAGGAAGAAAAAAAGAATATAATACAGCTAGCATCAATAGCGATTCTTATAAGCTTGATAATATCATTTCTCTTTTTTCAAATTGGAGCAAATTACCTCGCAATAGATGTCTCATTATACGGTATAACAATGGTCATCAATGTCCTGCTATACAAAAAAAGCAATAGAGAAGACCCGGGTTTGGCTACCGTCATCATATCAAATGTTTTTATTGCAGGCGGCATTATACTATCCGGCTTGAATTCAGGGCTCTACTTATTCTTTTTATCGCTTTTTGTTGCCTTTCCATTTCTTGTTAATACATCTCGACCATACCGGAAGAAACTGATTTTCTATTATGTTTTAACATCGCTAACTTTCATAGGTTGCATTTTATTAGTGCCAGAAGTAAGCAATTTGGAGTCGATATCCGCTACCCAGTATAGACTTTTATTCTTAGTAAACTCCGGCGGCGCTCTTTTCGTCGCTTTAGCTTTTTCATACAAAGGCATTTTATTCACACGGAGCCACGTGGTAGCTTTACTAGAACAAAAGACAATAGCAGAGCAACTAAATTCAGAGTTAGTAATTAGCTCTGCAAAAACACTTGAACAATCCAATGCGCTGCAACAGCTAAACAAAAGATTGCAGTTGCAATCTAAAGAATTGCAGGAACAGTCGAAAGAATTACAAGTGCAGTCCGATAACTTGGTAAAAGCCAACGAAAAACTAAAAGTGGAAAGAGAAAGAGCAGACGAGGCAAATAAAACCAAGGGTGTTTTTTTGGCGACCATGAGTCACGAAATTAGAACTCCAATGAACGGCATTATTGGGATGAATAATCTACTAGCAGATACTCCCTTAACGGCAGAGCAATTGGAATATGTTCAGATTATTAACACGAGTGGTGATGCGTTACTTTCTATTATTAATGACATTTTAGATTTCTCGAAAATAGAATCGGGAAGTGTTGAATTAGAGTTTTATGATTTTGACCTTCGTAAAGGAATTGAAGATGTTTTCGACTTATTTGCAACCAAAGCATACGAGCAAAACATCGAACTATTCTATGACATCGACGCAAGCATCGAGAAAACCATTAAGACAGACGGTTTACGCCTTCGCCAGATTTTAGTTAATTTGGTGGGTAATGCGGTTAAGTTTACGCAGCATGGGCAAATCTACGTTAGCGTAATTCCAAAAGAAAACATTTCGGGAAAACAAGTTTTGCTATTTAAAGTAGCCGATAGCGGAATTGGAATTGCTCCAGACAAAATAGAGCGGCTATTTAAGGCATTTAATCAAGTAGATTCATCTACAACACGTAAATACGGTGGAACAGGATTAGGATTGGCAATTAGCAAATCGCTAGTTAAATTGTTTGGAGGCGACATAAATGTGGTAAGTGAGCCCAATGTAGGCAGTACCTTTAGTTTCACCATTAACGCAGAATATGTAATTAATTTAGAGCCTATTTTAGAAAACTCTTTATTGCCTAAGACTGTATTGCTTTTCGACAATAATATTGTGGGTTTAAATACCCTAGAAACCTGGTTAAGTCGTCTGAAAATTAAAACCATCCTAGCCCACTCTGCCGAATCATTAATGACGGTAATAAATGATGACAACACAATTGATTTAGTTATCGTGAATTTAGAAACAAACTCCGCGAACGATACCAATTTTTTAAATATGCTTCGCGATGTCAACTCAAAAGTACCTGTTGCCGTTTTAGCCTATCCACAAATTAAGCTTTCTCATGAAGTGACTTCAGAATTTTCTTCGATACTCACAAAACCTATCAAACAGGAACGTTTTTATAAACTACTAAGCTCCTTTACAACAAAAGAAATACAGCCTTTAACAGAATTCAAACCTACTTATTCAGAAGAATTCTCCAAAAAATTCCCCTTAAAAATACTCATTGCAGAAGACAACATCATTAATCAAAAATTGATTAGTAAAATACTCAATAAATTCGGCTACGATCCGGAAATTGCTTCTGATGGCAACGTGGTTATCAGTATGTGTAAAACAACCGATTTTGACTTAATTTTAATGGATGTTTTGATGCCAAAGATGGATGGTTTAGAAACAACTCGCTATATCCGTAAAAATCTTAACCACCAGCCTAAGGTTATTGCAATGACAGCTAATGCGATGCCTAAAGATAGAGAGGATTGCATGAGCGCAGGAATGGATGATTATCTATCAAAACCTTTTAAACTAAATGATTTAATACAAGTTTTAGAACAGGTAGCTATCGACAAAGGACTCTTATAAGTAAATATTTTTAATAGTTTTCAATTTCTGTTCTGTATAAAAAACAGTGCTGAAACACGCGTTAGATTTATTTTTAATCCTTAAATAAGAATGAATTTCTAAGGTAATTTCACCCTCCGGAGTTTCTTCCTAAAAAAACAAAGACAGTCTATACAGATTTGGCACAAAAATCGTCAAGTATTTTTGTTAACAAAATAAGAAACCTAATGTCAAACAGTTCATCATCAAACAAACTCAAAAACATTGAAGCCATCTCTAAGCTATTGGATAGTCAATTCAAAATAGGGAATTTTCGTTTTGGCTTAGATCCAATTCTTAACTTTATTCCTTTTGCTGGTGATGGAGCCTCTGCACTAATTTCTGTAATGCTGGTTTACACCATGTCCAAACACGGGGCAAGTAACAAATTAATTGCTCGGATGCTACTGAATGTATTTATAGATTTTGCTTTAGGAGCTATCCCGATTTTAGGTTGGATTTTCGACTTTTACTACAAAGCAAACGATAAAAATGTTCAGCTGCTAAAAGAACATTATACCGAAGATAAACACACGGGAGGGGCTAAAGGGATAATTATTGGTTTTTTAATACTGTTTTTACTGATTATTGGGCTACTAGTTTGGGCAACTTGGTCAATTGCTAATTATTTAATCTACTCCATATTTTAACTGTAAAAAAAATGCCTCTGAAATAATCCAGAGGCATTATATATTTACCGACTAAAGCTTAAGCTTCTGATGGATTTTTATCTTTATAATATCCCTTTTCCAATCGATCTCTCACTTCGCTAAAAGCTTCCAATGTTTGTTTAACGTCTTCTAAAGTGTGCATTGCGGTTGGGATTAAGCGCAACATAATTAAACCTTTAGGTATAACTGGGTAAATCACAATAGAACAGAAAATACTATAATTCTCTCTTAAATCCATTGTGATAGCAGTTGCCTCATTCAGTTCGCCTTTTAAGAATACCGGTGTAACTACAGAATTGGTTGAACCAATATCAAAACCTTTATTTTTTAAACCTGTTTGCAAAGCTGTAGCCACTTCCCAAAGTTTTGCTTTTAACTCTGGCTTAGTCTGCAATAACTCCAATCTCTTTTTTAAACCCATTACCATTGGCATAGGTAATGATTTAGCAAATGTTTGCGAACGCATATTGTAACGCAAGTAATTTGTAATCTCTTCTGTTGATGCAATAAAAGCACCTATACCAGCCATAGATTTTGCAAAAGTACCAAAGTAAACATCGATATCTTTGATTACATCTTGTTCCTCATGCGTACCAGAACCCGTTTTACCCATAGTACCAAAACCGTGAGCATCATCAATTAAAATACGGAACCCGTATTTTTTTTTCAATTCTACAATTTCTTTCAGTTTACCTTGCGCACCCGACATTCCGAACACACCTTCGGTAATTACTAAAATACCGCCACCGCTTTGCTCGGTTAATTTTGTAGCTCTTTGTAATTGCTTTTCTAAGCTTTCTAAATCGTTATGAAGGTAAACATAGCGCTTACCCATGTGTAAACGTACACCGTCAATGATACAAGCGTGAGATTCCGCGTCGTAAACTATCACGTCGTTTCTATCAACTAAAGCATCAATGGCAGATAATATACCTTGGTAACCATAGTTTAATAGGAAAGCATCTTCAAAGCCAGTGAAATCTGCTAAAGATCGCTCTAGTTCTTCGTGATGTTTGGTGTTACCAGACATCATTCTGGCACCCATTGGGTAAGCCATTCCAAACTCCTGTGCCGCTTTTGCATCTGCTTCCCTAACTTCTGGGTGATTAGCCAAACCTAAATAGTTGTTTAAGCTCCAAACCAAATGCTTTTTACCTCTGAAATTCATGTGAGGTGCAATTTCTCCTTCCAACTTAGGGAATGAAAAATATCCATGTGACCATTTTTGGTGCTGTCCCAAAGGTCCCATGTTCTTTGCTATCTTATCAAAAATATCCAAAATGTTATGTTATTTTAATTGTATGCGTATATAAAAAACGTTGCAAATTTACAATTTTTAACAGTGATTAACAACGTTTCTGTTGGTTGGTTTAAAATCAAACAAGAAAGCCATTCTTTTGGGAATGGCTTTCTTGTTTTTTACGACTTTAATCTACATTATCATGTAGAAAAGAATTGTTAGGACGTATCTCTGTTTGTCCGTCTTCGTTACTTAACGTAAACCGAGAAACCTGAGATTCTGATGAATGAGGCACCTCATTCAATGGCATCTGTCTTCTTCTGTAAGCTGGCACATCTTCCAGTTCTTGCAAACCTGATGTTGAACGCAACTTCATACTTAAATCTTTCAAACGTAAGATACGCTCCTTAGATTTACGCAGCTGCTCTTCCATTGTTTGATCCGTTTTGTTATCATCCGGAGAAACATATGCCTCAACTTCTGGTATTTCTTCTTGAGCAGGAATCTCTTCTTCCTCAGCAATAGCAACCGGAGAAAAAACTTCTGGTTCAGAAAACTTTAAATTAAAACCGTGACTGTCTTGTTCTTCAACCTCTTCCTCTTGTTCTTCCTCAAACAACTGGTGTTTTACCACGCTCTCTTCTGATTCAAAAGATCTTTGAGGAGTTGATTTAAACATTTCACCAAACAAATCTGCTTGTGGCGTACTCTCCTTTTCTTGCGCTTTTAGCACAGGAGTATTGTCATACACTTTTTCTTCCTCAACAATGGCCTCTGCTTTTTTAGAGAACTCATTGATTGGCTTAATTAAAGGTGTATCTGATGTTAAATATTGTTTTTTTGGAGCGCTTTGTTTAGTCTGCTCTCTTTGTTCTACAGTTTGAAAACCGGTAGCAATAATCGTTACCGAAATATTATCTCCCAGTTCCGGATCGCTACAGTTACCCCAGATTAAATCTGCAGATAAACCAGCTTGCTCTTGGATAAAATCAGTAATAATACTTACCTCGTCCATGGTAACTTCTTTATCGCCAGAGCTGATGTTCAAAAGAATATATCTTGCGCCTTCGATTTCGTTATCTTTCAACAACGGAGACGCTAAAGCACCTTCAACCGCTCTTAAAGCCCTATCATCACCTTCGGCAGTAAAACTACCCATAATGGCAACACCGCTTTCTTTCATCACGGTACGCACATCCTTAAAATCCACGTTGATGTAACCAGGAACAGTAATAATTTCTGCTATCCCTTTTGCTGCAGTAGTCAGTATATCATCGGCCTGACCAAAAGCTGAACCTAAAGTCAAATTTCCGAAAATCTCACGCAGTCTGTCATTCGAGATTACCAGGTAAGAATCGACGTATTTTTTCAATTCTTCCAAACCCTCTTCGGCCTGCATTCTTCTGCGCTTGCCTTCAAATGAAAATGGAGTAGTAATTATAGCAACCGTAAGGATATCAAGTTCTTTTGCAGCTTTCGCGATGATTGGACTTGCCCCTGTGCCTGTACCACCGCCCATTCCGGCTGTGATAAAAAGCATACGGGTGTTTGAGCCCAGCATCTCTTTTAAATCGTCAATGTTTTCAATAGCTGAATTTTTACCCACTTCAGGAATAGAGCCTGCTCCCATTCCTTCGGTTAAGCTAGCGCCCAATTGTACCTTATTAGGAATAGGGCTTAATTCCAACGCTTGCGCATCAGTATTACAGATGATGAAGTCCACCCCTGTTATTCCTTGCCTGTACATATGGTTTACCGCGTTGCCTCCGCCCCCTCCAACACCAATTACTTTGATGATTGAAGACTTTTCTTTTAACATTTCAAACTGCATATCCTTAATTATCAGTTGGTAATCATTTTGATGAATAGATTTTTATCCTCTCTCAATATTAAATAATTTTCCACATTAGTTATCCACAAATGTTAATTGTGTGGAAAACTAGCGTATTGTTGAAAATTATTTCAAAAAGTCTTGGTCAGATATATCGTCTTTGATAAACTTTTTAGTTCCATCAAGTATAGACGCAAGCAAACCTCTGCTCTTTTTAGGCGTTGTTTCCTGCGCTAAATCAATTCCTTTAGTCAATTGACCTTCTTTTTGATACTCAGATTCTGCTTTCTCAATCCCTTTAATCAACAAGCCAATACCGGTTGCATACATCGGGCTTTTTAAATCCTCATAAATGTTCTTTGGTAAGGTTTCGTTTTTGGCCAAATGCTCATTAGGGTAACCCACTCTACAATCTAACCCAGTTTCAAATTCTACCAGTTGGGTTAAATGTTTAAGCAATGCACCACCACCGGTAATCACAATACCACCAATTAGGCGTTTTTCGTAACCAGACGATTTGATTTCGTAATGTACATGCTCAATAATTTCTGCCATTCTAGCCTCAATAATGTTGGCTAAGTTCTTAACAGAAATCTCTTTAGGCTCTCTTCCTCGTAATCCCGGGACACAAATAATCTCGTTCTCTTTATTTTCTTCTGCCAAAGCAGATCCAAATTTAATCTTCAACAATTCTGCTTGGTTACGCATTACCGAACAGCCTTCTCTAATATCTTCAGTTACGCTATTTCCGCCGAAAGGAATAACCGAAGTATGTCTGATGATGCCTTCATGGAAAATAGCAACATCTGTAGTACCGCCACCTATATCTACCAACACAACGCCAGCTTCTTTTTCTTCTTCACTTAACACCGCTTCTGAAGACGCTAATGGCTCTAAAATCAATTCCTCGGTTTCTAGGTTAGCCTGCACCACGCACTTCATGATGTTTCTGATGGCCATTACCTGACCAGTGATGATATGGAAATTGGCTTCTAAACGCACACCAGCCATCCCAATTGGATCTTTGATACCAGGCTCGTTATCAACCGTAAACTCTTGAGGCAATACATGGATAATTTCTTCACCAGGATTCATGGCAAGCTTGTACATATCGTCAATCAAACGGTCAATATCTCGTTTAGAGATCTCGTTAGTTAGATCTTTACGTGTTAAAATCCCGCGGTGTTTTAGGCTTTTGATGTGCTGCCCAGCAATACCAACGTTTACAATTTTAACATCTACGTTTGACTGTGTGCTCCCTTCTTCAACTGCCTGTGCAATTCCTTTTACGGTTTTTGCAATATTGGCAACCACTCCGCGGTTTACTCCAGCAGATTCTGCTTTTCCGAGACCTAATACCTCAATTTTTCCGTGTTCGTTGCGGCGACCAACTATTACGCAGATTTTTGTAGTACCGATATCGAGACCGACTACAATTGATGAACTTTTTGATTGTTTAGTTATACCTTTTTCCATGTCAGCGTATATTGTTTGTTGAATCCTGTATTTGCGTATTTTGTTGTGTTGTACTGTCGATTTTTATTTCAACTGGTTTCTTTTTAACCAAGGTGGAATCTGTGCGTGTACACACAATTTGACCTTTAAACTTTAAGTTGACCGCACTATAAGCGCCCCAACCTACCATTGGTATTGCTTTTTTATAAAACACCAACAGGTTATTAAATTTTTCTTCCAATAGGCTACCGTCGCCTATAATAATTTTTTGATTTCCTACTCTCGGAACCAGTTCCATGTCTTTATCATTATTCACGAAGACCTGTACTATCTGGTCATTCCATAGAGAGTCTTGACTAATGAACTTTGCCGTGTTGAACAAATCTTTAGCCAACTTGGTACGCAAAGTATCCACTTTACCAGCGAAACCTTCGTTTATCTGTCCGTTTGCCACCAAAACCCTGGCTGTAAAATGGTCAGACAAAGGTACTTTTAATCCGTTTTGATCAATATAAAAATCCTGACCTGCCATGTTTAAAATCCGTAAAACTGGCACTCGTTGCTTAACATCCGTATGGATTACACCATCCATATCCACATAAACTTTTGCATATTCAATAAAAGGATTGGCTTTTAAACGGCTTTCCAAGTCCTGAATATTGATATTACCAATTCGTCTACCTACCAATAAGCCGTTGTTTTCTTTTAAAATCTCGTCAATCTCTGCCCGCTCAATAAAAAACTGGTTGCCAGGCAAAACCACCTGTACTTTTTTACAAGTAGTTTCTGCTTTTTTTACCTCAATAAAACCCATCAGCACAACCAATGCGCTAAGGCTAAATACCCAGGCAAAACAGGTAAAAACGAACTTCCAATTTATCTTTTTAAGCATTGGCAAATAACTCTTTTAAAGGTAAAACCAAAGTATCAATATCTCCTGCACCAACTGTTAACAACAGTTCTGGCTGTAGTTCTTTAACCAGCTTTAAAGCCGATTGGTGATTGCAAACCGTTACTGCTGAATTATTGATTTTTTCTGCTAAAGCTTTGCTTGTAACTCCTGTAATCGGCAACTCCCTGGCCGGGTAAATTTCCATTAATAAGAGTTCATCCGCGGTGCCCAATATTTCTGCGAAATTATCTAAAAAATCCCGTGTTCTCGAGAATAAATGTGGCTGAAAAACAACCGTCATTTTTTTATCGGGATATAAAGAACGAACTGCCTGAAAACAAGCCTTTAACTCTTCGGGGTGATGTGCATAGTCATCTATGTAAACATGATTTTCTGTTTGCACCTGGTATTCAAAACGTCTTTTAACTCCCTTAAAAGACGTTAAGCCTTCTCTTATTAAATCCGGATTAATATCTAAAGCTAGGGCGACTTCTATGGCTGCAACAGCGTTTTCTATATTGTGCTGTCCTGGTAAACCAAGCTCCAAATTTTCTAAATGGATAAACTCATTTTTAAAATCGAAGTAAAATTTACGGTTCTCGATTCTTACGTTTAAAGCTTTCGCTTGCGCTGATGTTGATATCCCATAGCTTGTACCGTTACTTAAAGACAAACCTTCTTTAAAAATCAATTTTCCGCCAGTTTTAACCTGATTTGCAAACAGCTTAAATGATTCGTGTAATTGTTCCTCTGCGCCGTAAATATCTAAGTGATCGGCATCCATCGATGTTATTACCGCAATGTTTGGGTGCAACGTTAAAAAAGAACGATCATATTCATCAGCTTCAAGCACCATAACTTTGCTTTCGCCGATGAGTAAGTTGGTGTTATAATTGGTAGAAATTCCACCTAAAAAAGCAGAGCAATCCACGCCACCAACCCGTAATAAATGAGCAATTAAAGTACTGGTTGTTGTTTTACCATGCGTACCCGCAACCGCAACTGCAAAAGCATCTTTTGATAAAATCCCCAACACCTGTGAGCGCTTTTGGATATCAAACCCGCTATTTTTAAAATGATTAAAAACCAAACTATCTTTTGGGATTGCAGGCGTATAAATAACCAAGGTTTTCGCATCTTTCTGCTGAAATGTTACGGGAATTAAAGAAGCATCATCTTGGTAGGTAATGGCAATTCCTTCTTTTTCTAATGCTTGGGTAAGTGGTGTGGATGTTTTATCGTAACCGCTTACCAAAAAGCCTTTCTGATAAAAATAACGAGCCAAGCCACTCATCCCAATTCCGCCGATGCCGATTAGGTAAACTTGTTTGATGTCGGTTAAATTTATCATTATAACGCTATTTTAATTACTTCCTCTGCTATAACTTTATCGGCGTTAGCAAAACCTAATTTTTTGATATTCTCCACTAATTTTGCGCAGAGCACTTCATCGTTTAAAAGCTTAATTGCTTGTTCTACCAATTCTACTTCCGCATGCTTATCAGACACCAAAACCGCTGCTTCCTTAATTAGCAAAGCGTTCGCATTTTTTGTTTGATGATCTTCTGCAACATTGGGCGAAGGCACTAAAATCGCTGGCTTGTTGATTAAGGAAAGCTCTGCAATTGTTCCTGCGCCAGCTCTCGATACGATTAAATCACTAGCGGCGTAAGCCAGATCCATACGGGTTAAAAACTCATGAATCCTAATCCCACCATCTTTTGATTGGTTGCCGTAACGTTCAACAATTGATTTATAGTAATACCTACCAGTTTGCCAAATCACTTGTATATCAGCTTTCTGAAAAGCTTCAATACCCGCCATAATACTGTTATTCAATGTTAAAGCCCCTAAACTTCCGCCTACCACTAACACCGTTTTCTTAGTTGCTTCTAGCCCAAAGTATTCCAGTGCTTCCGCTCGTTTGCCCTCAATATCCACAGCGCTTTCTCTTACTGGATTGCCGGTTTTAATAATCTTCTCTGCTTTAAAAAAACGATCCATATGATCAAAAGCAACACAAATCTTCTCCGCTTTTTTACCTAAATACTTATTGGTTACACCAGCATAAGAATTCTGCTCTTGCAACAGGTATGGTATTTTTTTTAACGATGCAGCGTACAGTAGAGGCCCCGAAGCATAGCCGCCTACTCCTACTACCGCGTCTGGTTTAAAGTTTTTTATAATTGATAGTGATTTTAAGACACTGGCTATGATTTTAAAAGGTAGAAAAACATTCTTCAGCAATCTACTTCTTTGAAATCCCTGAATATCTAAGCCAATGATTTTATAACCCGCCGCGGGAACTTTTTCCATTTCCATACGGCCGTTTGCACCAACAAATAAAATTTCTGTTTTGGCATCTAAAGATTTTAACGCATTGGCAATAGCAATTGCCGGGAAGATATGTCCTCCGGTACCGCCACCACTTATGATTATTCTTTTCGCCATATTTTTTAGTATTAAGTAGCTAGTATCAAGTAGCTAGACTTACTTGCTGTCTTTTTATTTAGTAGCTAGTTATCAGTATCAAATAGCTAGACTTACTTGCTGTCTTTTTATTTAGTAGTTTATTTTACTAAACATTCTATAAGCATCTTGATACTTGATACTTGATACTTAAAGCTTGATACTCCTTATTACGCCATTGCAGGTATTTCTCCTACTATTATTTTTTCTTCTTTGCCATTTGCTGCACTTTCCGCTTTATGGTCTTCAATATCTTTACTTACTGATAGAATAATGCCGAAAGCCACACTGGTAAACAAAATTGATGTTCCTCCCATGCTCACCAAAGGAAGCGGAACACCGGTTACCGGAAATAAATTTACCGCGACCGCCATGTTTGCTAAGGCCTGGATGGTTAAACTAAATCCAAGCCCGGCGGCGAGTAAGGCCCCGAAGGCTTTTGGCGCCTGCGTTACAATTTTTATAATTCGATACATCAAAACAACGTATAACAAAACGATGATAAAACCGCCTAACATTCCGTACTCTTCCACAATAATGGCGAAGATAAAATCGGAATAAGGATGCGGTAAAAAGTTCCTCTGCGTACTGTTTCCTGGTCCTTTACCCCAGAAACCGCCAGATGCTATTGCGATTTTTGATTGGTCTTGCTGAAAGGTTTTATCAGAATGCTGCATCTCTGGATTAAAGTATGCTTTGATCCTTGACTTGTAGGTTTCTCTACGTGGACCAAACATGACCAATATGGTTAACAAAATAGCGCCTCCCACACACACAATGGCTATCTGCTTCATACTAATTCTTCCAATCAACAACACCAAAATACTTACTCCAAAAAGCATTAAAGCGGTAGATAAGTTTGCCAAACCAATCAATATAAAAACCAAACAAACAGAACCCATAATTGGGATAAATGCCTTTCTAACGTCTTTAATATTCTCCTGCTTTTTAGTAAGCGTTCTGGCCAAATAAGTAATCAAAGCTAATTTTGCCAAATCGGATGTTTGAAAAGTCAAACCCGTTCCGGGAATCGCAATCCATCTACTTGCATCATTTACGTGACTACCAAAAACCAGCGTATATAACAAAAGCGGAACGGTAACTACCATCAACACCTTAGATATACCTGCGTAATAGCGGTAATTGAGTAAGTGTGCAAAATAAATCATCACAAACCCAATTACTATAAATAGTAAATGCTTAAACATCAAAGACTCCGACCCAACTCCTCTTTTATAAGCTAAGGTACCTGTGGCACTATAAACTGCTAAAACAGAAATTAGGGAAAGCAGGATAATGATTAGCCATATCCACCTATCGCCTTTTGTATGATCAAGTATTGCTTTTATCATTTTTAAAGTTCTTTTACAGCTGCTTTAAACTGGTTCCCTCTGTCTTCGTAACTGTTAAATAAATCAAAACTAGCGCAAGCCGGAGACAACAATACAGTGCTTCCTTTTTTTGCAACATGGTATGCAATTTCTACTGCTTCACTTGCAGAAAAAGTATTTACCATTACTTCTACATGTTCTTCAAAAGCATCATGCAAAGCTTTGTTATCCTTACCTAGGCAAATAATAGCTTTTACTTTTTGCTTCACCAAGTCAACCAACATGCTATAATCATTGCCTTTATCAATTCCACCCATAATCAGCACAACATCTGTGTTGATGCTTTCTAAAGCGTACCAAACCGAGTTAACGTTGGTGGCTTTGGAATCGTTGATGAAAGTGATTCCGGAAATATTGGCCACAAACTCTAATCTATGATCAATGTTTTTGTAGCTCCCCATACTTTCGCGAACCGATTCATTTCTGATTTCGAGCATTTTACCTACTATTCCAGAAGCCATAGAATTGTAAGTGTTGTGCTTGCCTTGTAGCGCTAAGTCGTTAATGGTCATGTCGAACTGATCTGATTTGGTGAGATTTATCATTAGATTATTTGATTTTAAATATGCGCCGTTTTCTACTTCGTGTTCAATAGAAAATGGGTGTTTTTGGCTTTTGATATCGGCCGTAGCCATAAAAGCTTTAATTTCAGCATCGTCATCACAATAGATGAAATGATCTGCTTCTGTTTGGTTTTGGATTACCCGGAATTTAGATGCCACGTAATTGCTCATTTGGTAATCGTACCTATCCAAATGATCGGGAGTAATGTTTAACAATATGGCGATGTCTGCTTTAAACTCGTACATATCGTCCAACATAAAACTGCTGAGTTCGATTACGTAAACATCAAAATTTTGCTGAGCAACTTGCCTAGCGAAACTGTGCCCGATATTACCCGCCAAACCAACGTTAAAACCTGCTTCTTTCAAAATATGATAGGTAAGCATGGTAGTGGTTGACTTGCCGTTTGATCCTGTAACACAGATGGTTTTTGCATCGGTATATCTACCAGCAAACTCAATTTCTGAAATAACAGGAATACCTTTTTCCTTTATTTTCTTTACGATAGTAACTTTATCAGAAATGCCTGGGCTTTTAATAATCTCATTAGCATTTAGAATAAGCTCTTCAGTATGTTTTTGCGACTCGAAAGGAATGTTGAACTTGTTAAGTTCTTGTTGATAAACATCCTTGATTACTCCAAAATCTGAAACAAAAACATCAAAACCCTTTTGTTGCGCCAAAATAGCCGCACCTACACCGCTTTCACCAGCGCCTAAAACAACAAGCCTCACCCCAGCCCTCTCCGAAGGAGAGGGAGCGCTGTGTGGAATATTTTGGTGGTTAGTCATTTTCTTGATTCTTATGTCTTGATACTTGATACTTATGTCTTGATTCTTTTGTCTTGTGTATTATGTCTTGATACTAAATACTAACTACTTCCTTACCTTATTTTCAATGTTACAATGGTGATAATCGCTAGCAATATTCCTACAATCCAAAACCTTGTTGCAATTTTTGCTTCATGATAGCCCTTCTTTTGGAAGTGATGGTGCAATGGAGACATTAAAAAAATACGCCGACCGTCTCCATACTTTTTCTTGGTGTACTTAAACCACGTAACCTGCATAATTACAGAAAGGTTTTCTATGAGAAAAACACCGCATAAAATTGGAATCAGTAGTTCTTTTCGTATCATGATGGCAAACACAGCGATAATCCCACCGATGGTTAAACTGCCCGTATCGCCCATAAAAACCTGTGCTGGATACGCGTTATACCATAAAAAGCCGATACAAGCACCAACAAATGCCGCGGCGAAAATCACCAACTCTCCAGAATTAGGGATGTAAATAATTTTTAAATAATCTGCAATGATGGTGTTACCAGAAACATAAGCCAGCAATGCTAAAGTAATTCCAATAATTGCGGATGTACCTGTCGCCAACCCATCAATACCATCCGTAATGTTTGCACCGTTTGATACCGCTGTTATAATTACGATAACAAACAATAAGAAAACCACTAGAGAATATTTCTGGTAATCGTCTCCCAAAAATTTTAGAACCTTTGCGTAATCAAATTCGTTGTTTTTATAAAACGGGATATTGGTAATGGTCGACTTTACATCTTTTGCATAATAAACGCCGTTACCTTTTTCTACCCTAATCAGCGTTTCGCCTTTTTCGTTGATGATCTGCTCTTTAAAAGCTGCTTTCGGTATACGTTGGTTCGTAGTTATTGTAGGCACTTGGCTAACCGTTTGGCGAACTAAAATATCTGGATGAAAAAACATCGTCCAGCCGATAATTAAAGCCAAGCCAACCTGACCAACAATCTTAAACCTCCCGGCTAAGCCTTCCTTATTTTTTCTAAATACTTTGATATAATCATCTAAAAAACCGATGCAGCCCATCCATACGGTGGTTATAATCATCAAAATGATATAGATATTATCTAAACGAGCTAAAAGTAGGGTTGGAATTAAAACTCCAGCAATAATAATTAAACCACCCATTGTTGGTGTTCCTTGCTTTTGCACTTGCCCTTCTAATCCTAAATTTCTTACGGTTTCACCAACCTGCTTATACCTTAGGTATTCTATTAATCGGCTACCGTAAACCGTTGTAATTACCAACGATAAAATCATTGCCAAAGCTGCTCTAAACGAGATAAACTGAAACAGATTTGACCCGGGAAAATCAAAAATCTTGTCTAAATATGTAAAAAGATGATATAGCATATTTCGTCTCTTAGCTTAACTGGTTAAAACAGTTGGTTAATATCTCTTTGTCATCAAAGTGGTTACGCACTCCATTTATCTCTTGGTATTTCTCATGGCCCTTACCTGCCAAAAGAATAATATCTCCTGGTTTCGCTAAATGACAAGCCGTTCTAATCGCTTCTTTCCTATCTGTTATTGATAAAACCTTTTTTTGATTTACTGGAGAAACACCAGTTTGCATTTCTTGAATGATGGTATCGGGGTTTTCTGTACGCGGATTATCTGATGTCAAAATCACTTTATCACTCCAATCACAAGCAGATTTTGCCATTAAAGGACGTTTTGTTTTATCCCGATCGCCACCGCAGCCTACAACCGTAATTACCGTTTCGGTTTTCGACCTGATGTTATCAATTGTACTCAACACGTTTTCCAGAGCATCTGGTGTGTGTGCATAATCTACAATACCAATTACTTTGTTTGGAGAAATAACATAATCAAACCTACCTTCTGCACCACTTAGCGTACTTAAAATTGTTAAAACATTGATTTTATCTTGATCTAGCAACAAAGCAGCGCCGTAAACTGCCAGCAAATTGGAGGCGTTAAAACTACCTACCAGCTTAAAATAAACTTCTTGATTATCGATATCGAGGTGTAAACCAGAAAATTGGTTCTCAATAATTTTTGCCTTAAAATCTGCAAGAGATCTTAGTCCGTATGTTTTTTTGTTAGCCGCGGTGTTTTGCAACATCACCATTCCGTTTTTATCGTCAACGTTAGTTAACGCAAACGCAGAACGTGTTAGCCCATCAAAAAAAGCTTTTTTGGCTTTGATATAGTTACCAAAAGTTTTGTGAAAATCTAAATGATCATGGGTAATGTTGGTGAAAATTCCTCCTGTAAAGGTTAAACCTTCAATACGGTGTTGCGCAATGGCATGCGAACTCACTTCCATAAAGCAATAATCACAACCCATGTCCAACATATCATTCAATAAAATATTGAGTGCAATTGGATCTGGCGTGGTATGCGTAGCAGGGATTATTTTATCGTTTATCTGATTTTCTACAGTTGATATTAACCCTACTTTATAACCTAATGCTCTAAATAACTTAAATAAAATTGTGGCGACTGTAGTTTTTCCGTTTGTGCCTGTGATACCAACCAACTTTAATTTTGTTGATGGGTGATTATAGAAATTAGCAGCAATTAAACCTAATGCTTTACCTGCGTCAGTTACTTTAACGTAAGTAACGCTTTCGGCAAAAACGGCTGGTAGCTCTTCGCAAACTATAACTTTTGCACCTTGTTCAATGGTTTTGGCAATGAACTGATGTCCGTCTGCAACGGTTCCTTTAATTGCAACAAATAAACTATCGTTAGTTGCTTTTCTCGAATCAAATTGCACAGCAACAACTTCTACATCTGTAGAACCTACCACTTGCTCTAAAGCAACCCCGTACAATATGTCTTTTAAAATTGCCAAACCTTTACTGTAATTCAATTAAAATTCTTGTTCCTTTATATATTGGTGTACCGGCAGCTAATGATTGCGATACTACTTCGCCATTACCCTTAACTACTGGCGATAAACCAGAGTTGCCTAATACAAACAATGCGTCTTTTAAACCCATTCCTTCAACATTAGGTACCAGACCTTTATTCATTTTTACTTCTTTATAAGCAATACCGCTGTTGGTATCAATTCCAAGTTCTTCTTGGTTGGTAGAAGCAAGCAAAGCCTTCACGCCAAAAGCCTTATAAACGTTTTGCGTAGATTTTTTGTAACGACCTTTAACTTCGGGCATTTTAGTATTACCTACCAACTGAGGTGCTTTATAGCTAGAATTCATTTCCAAATCGCTACCAAAAACAACATCGGCAACTTCTCTAAAAACCGGACCTGCCACAGATGATGCGTAGTAAGAACCTTTTGTAGGATTTTGCACCACTACAATCATCGAGTATTTCGGATTATCTGCCGGAAAATAACCACAGAAAGAAGCTTGATACTGTCTTTTGCCACGATAACCATTTGCGCCATCTGCTACCTGTGCAGTACCTGTTTTTCCTGCAATCCGATATAAATCACTTTTGATAGTGCTTGCTGTTCCTTCTTCTACAACACCTTCCAACATTTCTTTTAACAATCCCAAAGTGCGGTCAGAACAGATTTTATCTTTAATTGTGCGGGCTTTAAATAACTCTACTGTGTTCCCCAATCTTCTAATTTCATGAACGAATAGTGGCGCAATCATTTTACCGTTGTTAGCCACTGCGTTATAAAGTGTAAGAATTTGAATAGGACTCATTTTAAGTTCGTACCCATAAGCCATCTGAGGCAAGGTTAAACCACTCCACGACTTACTTTTTGGCGTTTTTACCAAAGGTGTTCCTTCTCCAGAAATCTGTAAACCTAATTTATCATTCAAATGTAGCGCATGCAACTTATCGGTAAACTCACTTGGATTGTCTTTATAACCTTTATAAATCTGCTTTACAATTGCCACGTTTGATGATTTTTCGAAAGCAACCTTCATAGAGATTACCCCTTCATTCTCATGATCTCTGATGGTATGGCGATATAGTTTATAATTCCCGCCTTCCGTATCAACGATATCATTTGGACCAAATTTATTATCGTCCATCGCTACCAGATAAGAAGCTAATTTAAAAGTTGAACCTGGCTCGGCGCTTTGTGCAATTGCGTAATTATAAGTTTCTTTATAAGTATCTGGCGCTACCTTGGTAAAATTGGAGATGGCTTTAATTTCGCCTGTTTTAACTTCCATTACCAGCACACAACCAAAATCTGCAGCGGACTTTATCAATTGCTTTTTTAACGCATTTTGCGCTAAATCCTGAATATTTACGTCAATAGTCGAAATAACATCAGCACCAGCTTTAGGCGCAATTTCGGCATCTTCGTTAACTGGCATCCAAACACCACCTGCAATACGTTGCACCAATCTTCTGCCCGTTTCGCCGTTGATATAATCTCCATAAGCCCCTTCTAAACCAACAGCCGCCGTTGAATGAACATTATAATAACCTATGGTTCTATATGCTAAATCTCTAAATGGTAAAATTCTTTTATTCTCCTGTACCGCAATTAAACCGCCTTTATATCGGCCCATATTAAAAATCGGGAATTTTTTAATGGCTTTTAAATCCTGATAAGAGATATTTCTTTTAACCAGAAAATAACGCTGCTTATCTTGTCTCGCGTTTCTTAAAGCCCTAGAATACTCACGCTCGGTTTTATCTTTAAAATAACCAGAAAGCTTGGCAGCCAAAGAATCTACTTTGCTAAAAAACACTTCTTTATCTTCAATACCGCCGGCCAATAAATCCATTCGGACATCATACTCAGGAACCGAAGTGGCCAGTAGACTTCCATCTATCGAGTAGATATTTCCCCTAGAAGCTTCTACAGTTGCATATTTAGTGCTCAAACTATCGGCCATGGAGCGATATCTATCGCCTTGAACCACCTGAACTTGGAACATCTTAGCCATAACCGCCACTGCAAAAAGAATAATGAGCCCAAAGGCTGCATAAACTCTAAGTAGGATGTTAGTTCTAATATTCATTTTTAATTTGCTTTCAATTTTGTGGGTGGCTTTACAGATACTTTTAATCCTAACAAGGAGTCCACCTTTTTTATCACTTCTGTTTGTCTACTCTGAAACATCAAATCCGCTTTAAGCGTTTTAAAATCCCAGCTCAACTCTTTTACTTCTTTACTTAAACCGTCAATTTTTCTGATATTATTCTCAGCATTGTGACGGTTTCCGATATATATCATTCCTAAAAAGGAAAGAAACAATAGAAACGGCAAGGCATCTGTTGCCGCTTCTTTAGAGAAAGCTTTTTTAGCCATCCAAACCGTAAAAATGTTTGGCACCTCAACAGGCTTTTCCTTCTGCTCTACTTTTTTAGGTTCGGCCAGCTTTCTTTCTGCTTCTATTTCAGATTTTAAGCGGTTACTCATTTCTTTATCGCAATTCTTAACCTTGCACTTCTTGCCCGGTTATTAACTTTAATCTCTTCTTCCGATGCCGTAATCGATTTTTTTACCAACAGATCAAAAGGCTTAATCTCGTTACCAAAAAAATCTTTCTCTACCATACCAGAGAATTTTCCTTTCGCCATAAAATTCTTCACCAACCTATCTTCTAAAGAATGGTAAGACATGACAACCAATCTTCCGCCCGGCGCCAAAACATCGATAGTTTGCTCTAAAAATTCTTTTAAAGCTTCCATCTCTTGATTAACCTCAATGCGTAAGGCCTGAAAAACCTGCGCTAAATATTTATTTTCTTTCCCTCTAGGAGTTAGGCTAGCGATTGCTGATTTTAAATCTGCGATGGTTGCGATTTCCTGCGTTAGCCTAGCATTTACGATTGCTTTTGCCAAGGTTTTTGCGTTCTGGATCTCGCCGTACATGCCAAAGATTTTATGCAACGCCTCTTCTGTATACTCGGCGATGATTTTTTTTGCAGTCAAATCTGCTGATTGATCCATCCGCATATCCAAATCAGCATCAAAACGGGTGGAAAACCCACGTTCCGGCACATCAAATTGATGTGAAGAAACACCCAAATCGGCTAAAATTCCGTCAACAGGAAGTAAACCATGAGCTCTGAGATTATTCTTTAAGAATCGGAAGTTTTGATCGATAAACTCAAAACGATCATCGGCAATCAGATTCATTTGTGCATCTGCATCCTGATCAAAAGCAACCAAAGTTCCTTCTGCCCCTAAATGCTTGATTATTTCTTTTGAATGCCCGCCACCACCAAAAGTAACGTCAACATAAACACCTGCCGGCTTTATCGCTAAGGCATCAATACATTCTTGCAACATTACAGGAACATGGTAATTATTCGGCATTTGCACTCCTTCCTTTATTACCCATTACTTCCTCTGCTAGGTTAGCAAAGTTTTCTGGCTCGTCGTCCATCTGCACATCATAAGCTTCTTTTGCCCAAACCTCAATTTTATCAAACTGACAGGAAAGAACAACTTCTGTATTGATGCCCGCATACTCTAACAAAGGTTTTGGCAACAAAACTCGTCCAGAAGCATCCAGACTCAAAATTGTTGCACCTCTGGTGAAGTACCTAATAAACTCTCTGGTTTTCTTTTCGAAGGAATTTAACGCTGCTAATTGAGCAGTAATTTTATCCCACTCGGCTTTGGTATAAATAGTCAAATGCTTTTCAAACCCTCGGTGAATCACCAAGCCTTCCGTGTCCGCCAAAGGCAATTGCTTTTTTAAACCGGAAGGAACCATTAAACGGCCTTTCGCGTCAAGCTTGCAATCAAATTCACCAATTAGATGGGACACCATTGAACTTTACACTATTTATTAGTGTAAAAGTACAGAATGTTACCACTTTTTCCCACTTTTCGCCACAAAAAGTTTTCAACAGCAAGAAATGGCGACATAACCACTTTAAAAGACGATTTTAGACAAAAAACTTAGTGTCAACAATTTTAATTGAGGCAAATTTATACTTGTAAATATTTGAAATATAGAATAATAAAGAGAAATAAGCCTTGTGTGGGGAAGCTCGATTCGCTGGAGTTAAAAGTGGGAGAAAATCTCAGATATTTCCATCTTTTAGTTTTTTTGGAGTTAATTTTTAGAAAAATTGAACTTATGTAACTGGGAAAGGACAGAAAACAGCCTTCTTTAAAACATAAACAGTGATAAAGGAAAATTAAGATTAATGAGGATAGCTATTATCGGTATAATGTCTCATTGCAGAAATTACCTCCACAACGACTGTATCGTTGTTTATCGAATAAATCATTCGGTCTTTTTGATTGATGCGTCGAGACCAAAAACCTTTAAGATCGTATTTTAACTGTTCGGGCTGACCTACGCCGGTGGATGGATGTACTTTTAATTCTTCTAAAATTTCTTTTATCTTACGTTCTGCGATTTTATTGCCTGATTTTTTGTGTTTGGCAATATCTGCCATTGCGTTTTTTGTTAAGTAAACTATAAACTTTTCCATAGTTCATTTATATCTTTCACTTCGTAACGCTCTTTGCTTGCGGCTGATTCTTTAATCATTTTCACAAACTCAGGATTATAAGGACTTTCTCCTTCCACCCTCTCAATCCCTTTTTTCTCATCAATTCCAACTTTTATCAACTCTAATAGCGCTTTTCCGTAACTGCTCCGTTCGTTTATTTTTAAAGTGATTGTTGTCATATTCCTGTCGTTTAATCTAATACAAATTTATGTAAAACAAATATAGCAAAGTTTAATCATACGTTCGGAGCTATCAGCGTAGTACGCTTTGTTTTAGAGTTCAAAAAACATGTTACGAACATAATGTTTAGTTTATTGTTTTAAATTATCTATCAAGAATCAGAGTGAAACCAAATTGCACAAAAGAACCCATAAAAAAAGCGACAAGGAGAAGCCTGTCGCTTTTAAATTAGCTGTTAAAATCTTAATCTAAAATAGCTTTAACACCTGGCAGTTCCTTACCTTCCATATATTCTAACAAAGCGCCACCACCTGTAGAAACGTAGCTAACTTTATCCTCTAAACCAAACTTAGCAACTGCTGCTGCAGAATCTCCGCCACCGATCAAAGAAAAAGCGCCGTTTTCCGTAGCTTCAACTACTGCATGTGCAATAGCTTTTGTTCCGTTTTCAAATTTCGGCATTTCAAAAACACCCATTGGTCCATTCCACAGTATTGTTTTGGATTTTTTGATGATTGCAGAGAACTTTTCGATTGTATCTTCACCAATATCCAAGCCCATCCAGTTATCCTTGATATGATCGTTATAAGCGTTACCCGTCTCAGCATCATTACTAAAAGCATCCGCAATTACAGAGTCACTAGGTATCAGTAATTTAACGCCTTTCTCATTTGCTTTTTTAATCAATTCCTTTGCAAGCTCGAGTTTATCGTCTTCCACTAATGATTTACCGATTTTACCGCCATTAGCCTTAATAAAAGTATAAGTCATGCCACCGCCGATAAGGATATTATCCACTTTATCCATCAATTTTTCAATCAACAAAATTTTGTCTGATACTTTTGCTCCGCCCATAATTGCAGTAAATGGTCTTTCTGGAGCATCCAATACTTTTTTAGCATTTTTAAGCTCAGCCCCCATCAAATAACCAAAGTACTTTGCATTAGGAAAAAACTGAGCTATTATCGCTGTTGATGCATGTGCTCTGTGAGCTGTTCCAAAAGCGTCGTTTACATAAACATCACCTAAAGTAGCTAGCTTTTCAGCGAAAGCCTTATCGCCCTTTTCTTCCTCTTTGTGGAAACGTAAATTCTCTAACAACAACACGCCACCGATTGGTAAATTAGCGGCTTTGGTTTTTGCTTCTTCGCCAATACAGTCGTCAGCAAATTCAACCTTTGTGCCTGTTAATTCGCTTAAGTGGGTTACTATATGCTTTAAGGAGTATTTTTCTGTAGGGCCATCTTTTGGTCTGCCTAAGTGCGACATTAAGATTACGCTACCTCCATCTTTTAATATTTTCTTAATCGTTGGCATTGCTGCCGTCATTCTTTTATCATCGGTGATATTGTATTCAGCATCTAAAGGGACATTGAAGTCAACCCTTACTAATGCTTTCTTTCCGGAGAAATTGATATCGTCTATTGTTCTCATCGTTATTAAAATTGAAACGCTAAGCTAAAGTTTTAGGCGGAAAACTGGAAACGAATTCTTTATTTAGTGTAATGCTTACACTATCTAATTACCGCAAGATGGCAAAACAAAAAAGCCAATCTGTTGCGAGATTAGCTTTACATTATTTGTTTAATTGACTTACTCAGTCCCGTCAATCGTTACAGCCACTTTTCCAGTAGCAACAACCATAGCTACAATTGCATTAGGTGTTAAAATAACTTTGTTGGGTGTTATGCCGGTTAGGGTTCCATTCACTTTTACGCCTTTAATGGGCTGATAATTATTTAAATAACCAGCCATTGTTTTCTGCCCGTCTGCCAGTTGGCTAGCGATAGAAAAGCGACAGGCATCGCTCATTTTCTTAAGAATCAAACCATGTGCTAACCAGTTTCCAACCTTTAACAATTTATTTTTGGAGTCGAGCACAAAATCAACCTGATCTAAATATATTTCTTTGGTGGCAGTATCATAAGCAGGAATACCTGTAAGGTAAAAATCGCCATTCACAGAACCACTTAAATTCAAAGCAACAATCATTCTACCATCTTTGCCCCATAAATCTACCTTATTAACTGTAACCGACCGGCTGCCCGATTCGAATCTTTGCCCGGCGAAGTTTTTGGTAACCACTGCTGATGCATAGCTATAAGATGCAAAAGCGGCTACATTTGCGTTGAACTGATCGGGCATTTTATCTACCGATTTTAAAACGATAGCATTCCGGTCAAAAACAATGGACGGCTTGCGACCAATAGCGGTTTCTAAATAGGTTTTTAGTCCCATGTTGACCGTAATTTTTTGGTTGGCAACGGTCGCCTTGGTAGCATAAATTTCTACCGGTTGCATGGAAAACCAAGTTTCATATTCATCATTTACCTTAGTTGGCTGGCTAAAGCTTTCTAAAGCATCTAAAACATACGGTTTAATATCTAAAGATTGCGCAATTGCATCATCTACTAATTTGGCCAAAGTTGGCTTGAATACAGAAAGTGCCGGATTAATCAAATAAGTAATTGGAATTGCTTTTCCGGCTATTGTTACGGTTGGTGTTTCTTTCCATTGTACGTTCTGGATAGTGGTAGCGGTTACCAATTTCCAATCTTTTAAACCAACTGTGGTACTTAACCTCACTGTTCCGTTTAAATAAAAATCTTTAACATCTGTAAGGTCAATACCAAAAGACTGTACGCCGTATTTTACTTTACCTATAATTTTTAGTGGTAAATCCATCAAAATTTTGCCATTCTGTTCGCTAATAACAATGTTAGAGGGCTTATAAACCTTCATCATCAGGTTATCTTCATCTAAAGAATTATCTTCATAAATTAATCCTTTTAAGTATTTATTACTCTGTGTTTGCAGATCTTTAACCGCAATCTCTACCGGCATATTTATAAAAGAAAGTTGCTTTTCGTAAATTACTTCTGTTGAAGAATAATCTGGTAAAGGTTTTAATGCCTGCACTTGCTTAGAGGTACTGCAAGAAGAGATATACAATGCTAAGCCAATAAATAGGATTTGAGAGAGCTTGTTGAAATTCATGTTCTTAAAAAATTAGAGCACAAAGATATTAGCTAATTCCGAGATTTTTCTGAAAGATTTCAGGAGCAGTTTAGGTGCTATGTTGGTTCTGATAAAAACTTAATAATGAACGAGAAGACAGCTAAAATCAATAATATATGAATCATAATACCGGCGGCAAAAACAAAAACCCCCAGTATCCAGCCCACTATAAAAATTATTATTAAAATATTTAGTATAAATCTCATCACTATATCGTATTAACAGCGATATGCAAAGGGTATGCCACTAAAAAGCAATTAATAATATTTATATTATGGCTTTGAGGGCATTATCTTTTTTAGAATTATGGGAGGAATACAATCTTTCAAAATAGCCTTTACTTTTTCTTTTAGCGATGGTTTAAAAGCTATTAAATCTTCTGAGTTATTTTTTCTTTCTTTGAATAAGGTGTTATGTTTTTCTTGATCGATATTAATTTCTGAGGCTGGTCTTCCGTTTGAGTAGTAATATAAGGCTAAAGATTTACGGCTTCTATCTTCTGGACAATTTAAAGCATCGGGATGTCCGTGATAGGAGAAATCTGTAGTCGAAAAAATTGCCATTCTATTGAATACAGGTAGAATTTTCTTTACACACTGCTCCATATTTTTGCCCCACAGCTCAAAATTACCACCATATTCTTCTTTCCAGTCCTTATTCAAATAAACCAGAACATTGATTCGGCGATCAAGTTTTAACTGTGGATGCTTATTAAAATCTGCATGTACTTTTAACAAACCTCCCTTTTTTATTTCATGCTGGCCACCACCAAAAAAATATGGATCACTGATCAAGGTTCCTCAATCCCAGTTAAAACTTGTAAAAAGCTCAAAAATGGCTCGGAGTTTAAAAAGTGCATCAATACTTTAGTTTGAGAACCAAAGCTACTTTCCCCTTTACTGGCAAGCTTAATCTGCTTAGTGTCGTTAAAGCTAATGTTGTCTTTTCTTGAAAGATCTGGAAACTCCGAAAGAACCTCGGTTAAAAAATCCTCATCAAAAAAATCATCGAAACTTATACTCGGAAAAGGATCTGCGCTTTGGTACTGAGTTGCGTATTTATTAGCCGATTGGATTAGATCCTGATGTTGTTCACTCAATAAAGCCGTCATTTACTGTTTTTTAATTTAAAATAAATATACAAATAGCATATTAAACTGCAATTTTCTAGATAAAAAAACAGCAATGAGCAAACAACTCAAATATTAAACTATTTCTTAAATGCATTTACACCGCTTTACGGGATGAATTGTTTTATGATAGCGATGAAAATGATTTTTTTTTTGCGTTACTAAGAAACAAAAGAAGCTATTTCTGGGGAGAAATAGCTTCTTTTAAATAATTATGTGGAGAATATCGGATTCGAACCGATCACCTCTTCACTGCCAGCGAAGCGCTCTAGCCAAATGAGCTAATCCCCCTTTTTGTATTTGTTATTCCAACAGACCATCCCTTTCAAACCGATCGAAGCGCTCTAGCCAAATGAGCTAATCCCCCTTTTTGTATTTG
This sequence comes from Pedobacter arcticus A12, assembly GCF_000302595.1. GTDB lineage: Bacteria > Bacteroidota > Bacteroidia > Sphingobacteriales > Sphingobacteriaceae > Pseudopedobacter > Pseudopedobacter arcticus. Next base: position 787,056 of record NZ_JH947127.1, read on the forward strand.
TTATTCCAACAGACCATCCCTTTCAAACCGATCGAAGCGCTCTAGCCAAATGAGCTAATCCCCCTTTTTGTATTTGTTATTCCAAACGACCATCCCTTTCAAGCCGATCGAAGCGCTCTAGCCAAATGAGCTAATCCCCCTTTTTGTTAGAGATGCAAATATGTTAAATAAATCAGAATTTACAAGCGCTTGTTTTATAATTTCTGCAAAAACACACACTTCTCTAAATCGAAGAGTCTGTAATTCTTTGTCCGCTAAATCACTACGTAAATACCTAAAATGGCAACCGCTACTATTTGTACACTTAAAATCAACTCAAAAATATACAGTGCTTATTTTCTAGGCATGGTTCTTATAGATTACATCTTAGATTATAAGTATAATCAGGTTTAATTATTTACATCTATTTATCTAAAACATTATGGCAGAAATTAA
>NZ_JH947127.1:787500-994442 GCF_000302595.1 Pedobacter arcticus A12
GTTTGTATTTGTTATTCCAAACGACCATCCCTTTCAAGCCGATCGAAGCGCTCTAGCCAAATGAGCTAATCCCCCTTTTTGTATTTGTTATTCCAAACGACCATCCCTTTCAAGCCGATCGAAGCGCTCTAGCCAAATGAGCTAATCCCCCTTGTTTGTATTTGTTATTCCAAACGACCATCCCTTTCAAGCCGATCGAAGCGCTCTAGCCAAATGAGCTAATCCCCCTTTTTGTTAGAGATGCAAATATGTTAAATAAATCAGAATTTACAAGCGCTTGTTTTATAATTTCTGCAAAAACACACACTTCTCTAAATCGAAGAGTCTGTAATTCTTTGTCCGCTAAATCACTACGTAAATACCTAAAATGGCAACCGCTACTATTTGTACACTTAAAATCAACTCAAAAATATACAGTGCTTATTTTCTAGGCATGGTTCTTATAGATTACATCTTAGATTATAAGTATAATCAGGTTTAATTATTTACATCTATTTATCTAAAACATTATGGCAGAAATTAAAATTGAAAAGAAAACAATCATCTGGCCTTGGGTGCTACTTGGTTTAATCATTGTAGCATTGGCCGCATATTTCCTTTTTTTTAAGGATAACAATAGTAATGTAGCTCCATTAACTAATGAAGATGATTCTACAGCAATTCACAACCACGCAGACCATGCAGAAGACGCGGTTGGGGACTATGTGATGTTTATAGAGAAAGACACCGCTAATATGTCTTTAAGTCATGAATACAGCCATGATGCGTTGACTAAGTTAGCAAATGCAACTGAAGAAACTGCGAACAACAATAACGTTGACATCAGCGAAAACCTTAGTAAGGTAAAGGCACTAGCAGACAAAATTACTCAAAACGAACAATCTACTACCCATGCAGATGATATCAAAGAATCTGCGAGAATTATAGGTAGTGCTTTAACTTCTATTCAGCAAGCTAAATTTCCTGATTTAAGTGCTGAGGTAAGTAAAGTAATGACCGATGCAAATGACATCGATGTTAAGGATTTGACTTTAGACCAAAAAGGTACCGTTAAGGGTTTCTTTAAATCAGCTAAAGACGTGATTAAAAAAATGAACAATTATTAATTTTAAACGAACATTATGAAAAACGAAAATAAAGATCTTTACTATCTGCATGACCTATCAGATTATAAAGTTGCGAGCGATTACCCAGATGTTAGAGGTTGGAAGTTACAAGATGCTTCACACAGAGAAATTGGAGAAATAGACGGACTTCTAGTTAGTAAATCTGCAGAGAGAGTTGTTTATCTAGACATTGAAGTGAACGAAGGTTTAATCAAAGAAGGTCATGAAGCTTACGCAAAACGAGCTTCAGATGGTGTCCATGAGTTTTTAAATAAAGAAGGAGATGACCACTTAATTGTGCCTATTGGTTTGGTGGAAATTGACGAAGATGCAAAAATTGTATTTTCAAACAGTGTTGATTACAGTAGATTTTCTACAACGAGCAGGTATAGTAAGGAAAATAACATTACCCGTGATTATGAATTAGGGGTTTATAAAAATTATCTTCCTGAGGCTGACGAGCCTTCATCTACTGATTTATACAATAGCAAGGGATTCAAATAAGTTTAATTTATGCAGATTACAAAAAATGGCGAGCACTCATAAAGAGCGTTCGCCATTTTATTACAGGTATATCCGTAAAATCTAATTGATAATATACAAAATTACAAAGCAAAAAAGGTGGAATTTAATTCCTTTTTTGGTTAAGTATTATTTAATAAACGGATAATCAGTATATCCTTTTGCACCAGGGGTGTAAAACGTATCGAAATCTGGCTGATTAAGCTCCGCTCCTGCTTTATATCTTTCTAACAAATCTGGATTTGCTAAATATGGTTTTCCAAAAGCAATTAGATCTGCAGTTTTATTTTCTAACGCTTGGTTGGCTTTTTTATCATCAAAATCACCACAAAGAATCAAAGTACCCTCAAAGTTTTCTCTAATATTTTTTCTTACTTCTTCCGGAAGTGGTGTTGAGCCCATTGCAGAATGATCTAACAAGTGAAGATAAACGGGTTTCAGTTTATTAAGTTCCACTGCTAAATAATGATAAGTCTCTTCCATTTCTGGATAAGCGCTCATATCATTGAAAGCCCCGTTAGGCGAAAGTCTTATACCAACTTTTTCTGCACCAATTGCCTCCACAGTTTTCTCAACGACATTTAAAAGAAACCTTGATCTATTGTGGATGCTTCCACCGAATTCATCTTTTCGGTAATTGCTGTTGGGATTCAAAAACTGCTCAATCAAATAACCATTTGCACCATGAATTTCAACACCGTCAAAACCAGCTTCAACAGCTAAAACAGATGCATTTACATAATCGTCAATAGCTTCATGCACATCATTGATGGTCATTTCTTGGGGCAAATCGTTCTCTTTCATTCCCTCTTGGTCGGTATACATTTGGCCTTCGGCAATAATGGCAGACGGTGCAACAACCTTAGCTCCGGTAGGTAAATTTAAATGATGCCCAATTCTACCGCAGTGCATCAGCTGTAAAAATATTCTTCCACCATTTTTATGCACAGCGTCTGTGGTTAGTTTCCACCCATCAACATGGTGCTGGTTGTACATTGCCGGTATTCTGGGATAACCCAAACCATTTGCAGATGGTGAAGTACCCTCTGTTACAATAAGCCCAGCTCCTGCTCTTTGCCCATAGTATGTTGCCATTAACTCGTTCGGGATATTATCCACCGCTCTTGAGCGAGTCATAGGAGCCATAACCGACCGATTTTTTAATTTGATATCTCCTAGTTGATAGGCTTCAAAGAGCTGATTTTCCATGTATTGAAATTTAAATGTTCAGACAGCTATTTAACAATAATCAGTCCGAGTTTAAATTTATTGATTGATTCAATTAATTCTGACAAAAAACAATCAAAACATTAGCAAAATAAATTTTGTTAGATTAATCTAACTTTATATATTTGCATCATCGAAATATAAAAACAGACTATGCTAATAAAATACTTTAAATTAAACACCTTCTTATTACTGGCCGGACTAATTCTATCATCGTCTGCTGTAATTGCTCAAAACGGTTCTATATCCGGAATTGTAAAATCAGATGGATTTCCACTTTCTTCAGCTGCGGTTTCCATTAAAAAAACAGCTATGGGAAATGCAACGGATGCAGATGGAAAATATGATATTCAAAAAGTACCTGCTGGCACTTACAAAATTCAGGCTTCATCAATCGGTTTTAACGTTTCAGAAAAAACAGTGGTAATTTCGGCAGGACAAAACTTGGTCCTAAACTTTGAGTTAGTCGCTAATATTTCTTCATTAGATCAAGTGGTGGTAACTGGAACACGGACTCCAAAACGACAAACCAATTCTCCGGTAATTGTAAACCTCATCAACAGTAAAACCTTAGACCAAGTTATTGCAACAAGCCTTTCCGAAGGTTTAAAATACCAACCAGGTTTACGCGTTGAAACAGATTGCCAGACTTGTAATTATACGCAATTACGCATGAACGGATTACAGGGTGGGTATTCCCAAATTTTGGTAAACAGTCGTCCCATTTTTAGTCCGCTAACCGGGCTTTATGGTATGGAGCAAATCCCAACCAACATGATTGATAGAATTGAGGTGGTACGTGGTGGAGTTTCTGCGCTTTATGGATCTAGCGCTATTGGTGGAACCGTAAACGTTATTACTAAAGTACCAGTTAGCAATAGCTACAGTTTAACCAATACTTTTCAAAGTATAAAAGGACAAACTACAGACAACATCATTTCTGGTAACGCATCTATTGTTAACGATGATAGAAATGCAGGAATTAGTTTTTTTGTTAATAACAGAAATCGTGGTCATTATGATGCAAACGGAGATAATTTTTCAGAACTTCCTAAACTAAAAGACAATACTTTTGGCACCAATATATTTTTCAAACCAACAGAAAACCAAAAACTGGAGGTTAGTTTAAGCAGTATTTATGAGTATCGTTTTGGTGGCGAGATTGTAAACAAACCTGCTTATTTAGCTAAACAATCGGAAGAAAGAACACATAACGTTTTGATGGGTAGTGCAGATTATTCCATCAGTTTTAACGAAAATAAAAACTCATTGAGCTTTTACTACGGCGGACAAAACACCAAAAGAAATCATTATACCGGCATCAACCCAGATGATGCTGGAGAATTAGCGCTTTTTTTTGCAGATCCACCTTACGGAACATCAGACGTTACCACACACCAAGGTGGTGTACAGTTCAACAACGGACTCGATAATTTTCTGGGAGGTAAAGCCGTACTAACAACTGGCGCAGAATATGTTTACGACTCGGTTTTTGATGAAATTGAACCCTACAACTACCTTATTGATCAAACTACAAAAAACGTTGGTGTATTTGTGCAGAACGATTGGGATATCACCAAAGATTTAAACTTTTTAACAGGGTTTAGATTAGACAAGCACAACTTGGTTGACCACGTAATTTTTAGTCCGCGGTTATCTTTAATGTACAAACTGCAAAAAGAAACACAATTTAGGTTAGGTTGGGGTACGGGATTTAGAGCTCCACAGGCATTTGATGCAGACTTACACATTGCATTTGCGGGCGGTGGAGTCTCCCGTATTTCTTTGGCCGATGATTTAAAAGAAGAGCGTTCTAACAGTTTTACGGGTTCTGTAAATTATGATAAAGCAACAGCGCATTTTATTGCAGGCTTTACCTTAGAAGGATTTTACACCCAATTAAAAGATGCTTTTTTCCAATATCCACTAGGCCCGGATGCTTTAGGCGAAAGATTCGAAAAAAGAAATGGACCTAGCGCTACCGTAAAAGGAATAACTTTAGAAGCCAGAGCAAACTTTGATTACGTGGTACAGCTTGATGCAGGCTTTACCTCACAACTGAGCGAATTTAACGAAGCTGTTGAAAATGTTGCAGGCCTAGCTTTAAAACGCGAATTTTTACGTACACCAAATAACTATGGGTATGCGACCGTAACTTATAACCCAACAAAAAACTGGAACATTAGCGGAAACTTGGTTTACACTGGCAGTATGCTTTTAGCCCACGTTGCTGGTGCTGGAACCGGACAAGCAGTTGATGAATATTTCACTACAAAATCATTTACTGATGTTGGTTTTAGAATAGGCCACACTTTTGAACTGGATAAAGTAAAATCGGGTTTAGAATTATTTGCGGGTATGAAAAACGTTCTAGACCAGTACCAAAATGATTTCGATATCGGAAAAAACAGAGATAGCAATTACGTTTATGGTCCATCTTTACCACGAAGTGTAATTTTTGGGTTGCGATTAAAATCTCTTTAAAAATCTTCTACCTATGAAGTTAAAACAGGTTGTTATGATGGTTCTATGGCTGGGTAGTTTTCTACCCGGTCATTGTTCTTTTGCGCAAAATTCCAATGTAAAAATCAATTGGATTTCCTTTTCGCAATTAAATGATTCTTTAAAGGTAAACCCAAAACCTGTACTAGTTGATTTTTACGCCGATTGGTGTGGCGTTTGCAAACAAATGGAACGTAGCACTTTTGAAGATGAACGCGTGGTTGAAACCCTAAACAAAAACTACTACGCCGTTAAAATGAACGTAGAAACGAAAGACACCATTTCCTTTGGCAATCAAATTTTTGTGAATAAACGCATTAAAAAAGTAAATCCCGTTCATGATATTGCTTTGTTGATGGCTAGTAGAAAAGACAAACCTTTTTCCTTACCGGCTATCGTTTTGTTAGATGAAAAGTTTAACGCAGAAGCCAGGTATTTCCAGTTTTTGGATGCGGAGGCGATGGAGAAAATTTTAACTAAGGAAAATTAGATTCTCGAAAATTCCGTCATGTTGAACGATAGTGGAACATCTCACAAATAGGTATTGCAACAATACGTGGTTTGGTTTCGAGATGCTTTGTCCGAACAGAGTCTCCTTTGAGACGCTACGTTTACAAAAATTAGATTTAGGGCGTTCGAACACGCTTTGCACTCATACTGCACAAGGCATTAGCCACGGGCCGGTATCCGCTTCAATCGTTAATCGCAACCTAAGTTGTATTAATTTTGACAAGGTAACAAGCTCTTTTAACTTTTTACTTTCCAATTTCCATAATTGTCTTTAACAGCGCAGGGTCGTCTGCAACAGACCCTGCTTGGACATGAGGAGATTTACGTTTTCAAAAAATCCGTCGTGTTGAACGATAGTGAAACATCTCATAAATAGGTGTGACGCGTTATATGAATAATTGCTTGTGAGACGTTTCGTAACCTCAACGTGACGAATGGTTTTCAGCGAAAACGTTTTAATTCCGCGTAAAAATCCAAGCCCAATAAATCAGTAGAAATTGAAATGGCAACCTGATTAAAGAAAGATAAAATAACCATCCATTAACATTGTATTGGTCAATACTCATTTGAATATTCGCTGGAAACACGGCAATTAAAAGTACAATTATGCACCACGCTCCTATTTTCCTTGTTTGTTTAGAAAGCAATAAAGCACCCGCAATAATTTCTGCCAAACCACTTAGGTAAACCAATTGCAAATGTATTGGTAAATAGGATGGCATAATTTGCAGATAAAATTTGGGATTTACCAAATGGTTGATGCCCGCTGATATATAAATGCAAGCCATTAAAATGGCGTAACGATGCTTTTTCATTAATGTGTTTTGTTAAAGATAACGCTTTTAATTTCCACTACTTAAATGCGCAAAGAAAGCCCCCTTTAAAATAGCCCCGATTGCTTGGAAATCCTTTTTGCCACTATCCATCTTGCAGATGGGCAAAAAGATTGCAACGTAAAGCGGGACTGTCGGGAATTGGTAGCACAAACGCTCCTGCTTCATAAAACGCTTTAACGACAATTAAATTAACACCAAACTTAGATAGCATAAATTTTTCCTTAATTTAGCACAAACAAAAAACAATTAAAATGCAGTACGACGTCATCGTTATAGGTTCTGGTCCGGGTGGATATGTTGCAGCAATCCGCTGTGCACAATTGGGTTTAAAAACCGCTATGGTTGAAAAATACGCCACTTTTGGTGGTACTTGTTTAAACGTGGGCTGTATTCCGTCGAAGGCACTTTTAGATTCTTCTGAGCATTACCACAACGCCACGCACACTTTTGCCGAGCATGGAATTGATGTGAAAGAGGTAAAAGTAAACCTGCCACAAATGATCAAAAGAAAGAATGAAGTGGTGGAACAAACTACCGGCGGCATTACTTTTTTAATGAAAAAAAACAAGGTGGATACTTTTGAAGGATTAGGTTCTTTTAAAGATAAAAACACGGTTAAAATAGCTCTAACAAAAGGTGGCGAGCAGGAAATTACCGGTAAAAATGTAATTATTGCTACCGGAAGCAAGCCTACAGAGTTGCCTTTCTTGAAAACTGACGGCAAAAGAATTATTACTTCTACCGAAGCTTTAAATTTAACCGAGGTGCCTAAGCATATGGTGCTGATTGGTGGCGGTGTAATTGGTTTGGAGTTGGGTTCGGTTTATGCCCGTTTAGGTTCTGAAGTTACCGTAGTTGAATTTATGGATGCCATTATCCCAACGATGGACAAAACTTTGGGCAAGGAATTACAAAAATCTTTAACCAAATTAGGAATGAAGTTTTTGTTGAGCCATAAAGTTACGGGTGCTACCGTTAAAGGCAAAAAAGTAACGGTGACTGCGGATTCGCCAAAGGGAGAAAAAGTTGTTTTAGAAGGTGATTATTGTTTGGTTGCTGTCGGTAGAACGGCTTATTCTGAAGGATTAGGTCTAGAAAAAATAGGTATCACGGTTGATGAACGCGGTAAAAAAATTCCGGTTAACGATCATTTAGAAACTTCGGTAAAAGGAATTTATGCTATTGGCGATGTGATTAAAGGTGCAATGCTGGCTCACAAAGCTGAAGAAGAAGGAACTTTTGTTGCAGAAACCATTGCAGGGCAAAAGCCTCATATCAATTATAATTTAATTCCGGGTGTAGTTTATACTTGGCCAGAGGTTGCCTCTGTAGGTTATACCGAAGAGCAATTGAAAGAAAAAGGAACGAAATATAAAACTGGTATTTTTCCATTTAAAGCGAGCGGAAGAGCGAGAGCAAGCATGGATACGGATGGTTTGGTGAAAGTTTTAGCTGATTCTGCAACAGACGAGATTTTAGGTGTTCACATGATTGGTCCGCGTACTGCGGATATGATTGCGGAAGCGGTTGTCGCTATGGAATTTAGAGCAAGTGCAGAAGATATTGGTAGAATTAGCCATGCCCACCCAACTTTTACAGAAGCTTTTAAAGAAGCAGCTTTAGCAGCAACTGACAATAGAGCGATACATATTTAAATTCAATTTTGAAGGATTGAGTGAGTGAAGGAAGGAATGGGATTTGCGGGGTGGCATAATTAATTTTGAAGGATAGAATGAGTGAAGGATAGAGTAATTCCATTTTGAATGATTGAATGATTGAAGGAACGAATGCTTTTTGAATCGCACAGACTTATTCTCATTGAAAGCAAATAAATATAAAAATCAACAGCAAACAAGGGTTTAGAAAATTTTTCTAAACCCTTGTTTGTTTATATAAAGAATTCCAGAGTTCCCAACACACTCAGCAAAAGCACTAACTTGAGTAAAGCTTAAATTCGCCCTTGTCGGTTGCGGAGGCGATGAAAAAACTTAAAGCACTCCCTTTGTAGCAAGCGGCGCAGGCGAGAGTTTTTTTGGTTACTTTTTTTGCGGAAAAAAAAGTGACTGCCATTTGCCCGGCATGAGGGCAGGCAAGCCTGTGCGTACACACCAAATCACCAGTTTGAAAATCACTTTTTATATCCAACCAAAATTTAAAAATCACTCAACACTTTCTAATCACAAAAACCAAAATTTTACTTAAATCACCCCAAGTTCTTTTCCCACTTTGGTAAATGCAGCGATGGCTTTATCTAAATGATACTTTTCATGCGCTGCGGAAATCTGCACTCGGATACGAGCTTTGCCTTGTGGCACTACCGGATAATAAAACCCGATTACGTAAATCCCCTCTTCTAGCATTCCTGCTGCAAACTTTTGAGCTAAAACCGCATCGTACAACATCACCGGCACAATAGGATGAACCCCTGACTTGATATCGAAGCCGGCTTTTGTTATGGCTTCCCTAAAATATTTGGTATTGCTCATTAATTTATTCCGCAGTTCCTGATTGTCTGAAAGCATATCCAAAACTGCAATAGAAGCACCAGTAATTGCAGGTGCCAAAGTATTGGAGAACAAATACGGTCTGGAGCGTTGACGTAAAATTTCAATCACTTCCTTAGGTCCCGAAGTAAAACCACCGGATGCGCCACCTAGTGCTTTTCCTAAAGTTCCGGTAATGATATCTACTCGACCAATTACATCGTGATGCTCGTGTGTTCCTCTTCCGGTTTTACCCATAAACCCCGAACTATGGCATTCATCAATCATGATTAACGCTTTATACTGATCTGCTAAATCACATATTTTATCCAATTGTGCAATGGTTCCGTCCATAGAAAAAACACCATCGGTTACAATAATCCGATTTCTTAGATGCTGGGTTTGTTTGAGTTGATGCTCCAAATCCTCCATATCGTCATGCTTATAACGGAACCTTTGCGCTTTACACAATCGCACTCCATCTATAATGGAAGCATGATTTAACTCGTCGGATATGATTGCATCCTCTTCGTTAAACAGCGGTTCAAAAACGCCACCATTTGCATCAAAAGCTGCAGCGTATAAGATGGTGTCTTCTGTACCCAAAAACTCCGAAAGCTTTCTCTCTAAAGCTTTATGAATATCCTGCGTTCCACAAATAAACCGGACCGACGACAAGCCAAAACCGTGACTATCAATTGCCGCTTTTGCAGCTTCTAAAACCTTTGGGTGCGAGGATAAACCGAGGTAATTGTTAGCGCAAAAGTTGATTACCTTTTGACCGTTGCTTACCGTAATATCCGCTCCTTGCGGACTCAATAAAACACGTTCGCTTTTATACAAACCAGCTTCTTTAATTTTGGACAACTCTAGCGTTAATAAAGATTTTAATGTCTCGTACATGATGTATAGATTTAATTATTTTAATTTTTTTGTACTTCTGTCTCGGAAATATTATGCAAATTATGAAGCATATCTTTTACCATTGTTTGCAGATTATATTCTGGAGACCAGCCCCAATCTGCTTTTGCATAACTATCGTCGATACTTTGAGGCCAAGCTCCGGCAATCTCTTGTCGGAAATCTGGCGTGTAACATATCTTGAATTCTGGGATATGTTGCTGTATTGCTTTCGCGATTTGTGCTGGTGAAAAACTCATACCCGAAAGATTATAAGCTGTACGAATCGTGATTTTTTCTTTAGTCACCTGCATTAATTTTAATGTAGCATTTATAGCATCTGGCATATACATCATGGGCAAAGTTGCATCTGCTTCAAGATAACAATTATAAAATGCTTCTTTTATTGCAGCATGAAAAATATCAATTGCATAATCTGTAGTTCCGCCACCTGGTTTCGCTTTATAACTTATTAAACCCGGATAACGCACACTGCGAACATCCAAACCATATTTTTTATGGTAATAATTGCACCAATATTCTCCGGCACATTTACTAATTCCGTAAACGGTTTCGGGTTCTGTTACGGTAAATTGCGGGCAATTTATTTTTGGAGAAAGCGGACCAAAAACCCCAATACTGCTTGGCCAAAACACTTTTTCAACTTTTTGCTCAACTGCGATATCTAAAGTATTAAGCAAACCTTGCATGTTAACATTCCAAGCTAACTGCGGATTTTTTTCGCCAGTTGCGGATAGAATTGCAGCAAGCATATAAATTTGGGTTATGCCTTCGGATTTTACAAGTGCTGAAAATGCAGCTTTATCCAAAACGTCTAAAACCCGAAATCCCGTGTCTTCGTCTGCCTGACTGTCTACTCGGTCGGTTGCGATAACGTTTTCTACGCCATGCAATTTTTTTAGCGCCATGGTAAGTTCTCGACCTATCTGCCCCAACGCTCCTATTACTAAAATTCTTTCGTTTTTCATCTTCGTTCGATTGTATTTGACAGCAATCTTTACACAAACATATAATGTTCCAAAATTAAAATCTACACTATATATTATAAATAGATTATTATTCTATTATTAATATTAATATTAGATTATTTATCTATAATTTAGTTTTGAATTATTTAATTTCAGAAAATATGGCTCTACTAGACAACACCGATTTAAAAATCCTCAATCTTTTACAAATGAATGCTCGCTTAACTATTAAGCAGTTAGCATCCGAATTGCAAAAATCCCATACACCCGTATTTGAAAGAGTAAAAAAGCTGGAAGAAAGAGGATACATCAAGCGATACGTTGCCATACTCGATGCCAAATTGATTAACCGCCAACTTAAAGCATTCACACATGTGCAGCTTAAAGAGCATTCGCAAAAAATATTGAGTGAATTTGAAAAAGAGGTGGTGAAATTTCATGAAGTGATGGAATGCTACCACATGACCGGGGCCTTCGATTTTATTTTAAAAATAGCCGTGAAAGATATGGAAGCGTATCACGAATTTCTGATGCAGAAACTTTCGAAACTGCCAGATATTGGTACGCTACAAAGCTTTTTTGTAATGTCGGAAGCTAAGCATGAAACAGCGTATCTTTTGGAATATAACGAGAAGTGAATTTATTTTAACCCAAAGTTTCAGATTTTTCTGGAGCTTTTTTATTCTACAGCATCTAATACTTAATTTTATATATTATATTCATAAAACTCTTTAAAACAATATTTTACATAAATATTGTTTGAATTGTATGGCAAATACTTATACCCAATTATACGTCCATTTTGTTTTTGCGGTAAAATTCAGGAAAGCACAACTTTCTGTGAGCTGGGACGAACGGATGCGGTTGTATATTACCGCAATTGTGCAAAACAATGGTCATAAAATGTTGGCAATAAACAACGTGGATGATCATATCCATATTTTTATCGGACTAAATCCCAAACAGTCTATTTCGCAGCTGATGCAGTTGGTAAAAGGAGATTCCTCTGAATGGATAAACAAGCAAAACTTGTGCATCGACAAGTTTCAATGGCAAGAAGGTTACGGCGCATTTAGCTATGCAAAATCACAAATTGATAATGTTGTAAAGTATATTGCCAAACAGCAGAAACATCATCAAAAAGAAAGCTTTAAGGAAGAATATATAAAAATACTAGATGCTTTTGATGTGGATTATGATGAACGTTATATTTTTAATGATCTGGCCGACGAATAATGGGGGCAAGGGTGAATGGTGAATGGGTAGCCCCTACGGGGCAAACAAAACGCCTACCTTTTTGCATGGCTACAAAGCGATAGCACCTACGGCGCAAACAGTGCCCCCCCTCTGGAACGACAACCCCTCCTCTAAGCGGTGCTTTTCAAATTTACATATAAAGAAGGCGGTAGCACCTAAGGCGCAAACAAGAAGCGCAACGCCCTCGCAGAGATACAAACCGATTGCTCTTAGCGCTCCTTTCCAAATTGGTAATCTTGCATCATCCCTAGCCTAAACCATCCAAAAATCTCGCGTAGCGAGAACCGCTTTGTTGAAAATAAACATTTTCAGGTTTGCCCCAGCGGGGCTCCCCTTTTCCATCAGGTTTGCCAAATCTCAAGTAACAAAAAAGGCTGCCTTTTCACAGACAGCCTAATATTTAAGGTTAATTATATTTATTAATGTTGCTTATCTAAATCGTATTCCAATACATCAACGTGGGTGTATGGTTCTGCAATATATTCTTCAATTGTTTTACCCTTTTTGTTCATTCCTAGTTTATCCAATATGATATCAAAAACCAAATAAACAACTGGAACAACAATTAAGGTCAAGAACAATGAACTTATTAAACCACCAACAATAACCCAAGCCAAACCGTTTTTCCACTCGGCGCCTGCACCACTTGCCAAAGCAATGGGAAGCATACCAAATATCATGGCTATGGTCGTCATTAAAATTGGACGTAAACGAGCGTGGTTAGCTAAAATCAACGCTTCTACTGTTGATTTTCCTTCTTTCCTCATCTGGTTGGTAAAATCGACCAAGATAATCGCATTCTTCGCAACCAATCCCATCAGCATAATGAAACCTAAAATAGTAAAGATACCGATAGAGTTATTTGTTAAGGCCAATGCTAAGAACGCACCAATCAACGCCAGTGGCAATGAGAACATCACTACAAAAGGATAAACAAAACTATCATAAAGCGTTACCATAATTAAGTAAACCAAGATAATTGAAGCCAGCAAAGCGATACCTAAAGTACCAAAACCTTCTGACTGGTTTTCTTGATCACCACCCCATGTGTAACTCACCCCAACTGGGGCTTTAAGTTGACCATTGGCTTGTAGCTCCTCTAATTTCGCTTGAAACTCTGCAACAATTGTTCCTGTTGGTCTACCGATAGATTGCGCTTTAACAGATACCGAAGTAGACTTGTTTAAACGCTCTAACTGACTTGGACCAGAACCTTCTGTAATATTGGCAAATTGAGACAACTTAATTTGGCTACCGGCACTATTTACGAAGATGAGGTTACGAACATCGTCAATATCTTTTCTGTTAAAATCCTGATACTGGATATTGATATCATACTCATATTCGCCTTTTCTATATTTACCATCCGTGTTACCACTAAACGCAGTCTGCATGGTTCCACCAACTGTTTGTAAGTTCAAACCTAAAGCAGCCATTTTATCACGATCTACCTGAACGTTAATTTCTGGCGTTCCTTTTTCTACAGATAACTTAATTTCTGTAGCTCCTGGAATACTAGCGAGTACTTTCTGTGCACTTTCGGCATATTTCAAAGCACTATCCAAATCAGAACCCATTACAATTAACTGAATAGGTGCATTTTCTGCAGTCCCCAAAATACTAATAGGCACAGTTTTAACTTTTGCGCCCACCAATTGCTTAGCTAACTCGCGACTGACTTTTGTTGCATAAATATCTGAACTTTCACGCTGGTCACGATCTACCAATTTTACGTTAATCTCAGATTTATATGCGGTTGCTTGGGTACCTCCAAAATCGCCACTTGATTGTCCAACTGTGGTAATTAATTGAGTAATTTCTTTTTGACCACTTAAAAAAGCCTCTGCTCTTTGGGTATATGAATTCGTTTTTTCTAACGAAGCATCTTTCGGTAACTCAATCTGTACCAAAAACTCTCCCTTGTCAGATTTTGGAAAAAATTCTGAACCGATAAAGCCCGCTGCCGCTAACCACATGGCTGCCACAAAAAGCACAACAACGCCAAATATGGTACGTCTTTTATGGTTTAAACACCAAGTTAAAATAGCAGTAACCCAAATGGTGAATTTCTTCAATTGCTTTTCAAACCATAAGATAAACCGACCGAAGGCATTTTTTCCTTCAATGTGCTCTAACTTTCCGTAACGAGAAAACAATAATGGCACAATGGTGAAAGAAGTCAGTAAAGATAAAAGCGTTGCAATAATTACAACCACACAAAACTGACGTAAAATATTAGACACCAAACCTGTACTTACTGCAATCGGGAAAAATACAACAACGATAACTAAAGTAATGGAAACAACGGTAAATCCGATTTCTCTTGTAGCATCTGATGCTGCTCTAACCTTATTTTTACCCATTTCCATGTGGCGTTGGATGTTTTCCAATACCACAATGGCATCATCCACCAGAATACCCACAACCAGCGATAGCCCCAGTAAAGACATTAAGTTTAGAGTATAACCCAGGAGGCTGATACCAATAAAAGTTGCCACCAATGATGCCGGAATAGAGACCATTACAATTAACGCATTACGGAAACTGTGCAAAAAGAACAGCATCACAAATGCAACTAATATTACTGCAAGAATTAAATCGTGAATAACGGCATCGGCAGATTGTAATGTAAAAATTGAGCTATCGTTTACTATTTTAATATCAAGTTTATCGCTCTTATACTCTTGTTGTAACTTTTCGATAGTTGCGTGAACACCTTCACTCACCTCAACGGCATTGGCATCACTTTGCTTGATAATTTGAATAGCGATTGCACCTTTTCTATCAATACGAGCTAATTTCTCAGTTTCTTTTTGCGAATCCTGAACATCGGCAACATCGCCTAAACGAATTTGTGCGCCGGTTTTAGCATCAGTAAATACCAGATTACGTAATTCATCTAAACTTTGGTATTTACCCGATAAACGGATTAATACATCAGAGTTTTTTGTTTTAACACTTCCGGTAGGAAAATCTAAGTTAGAACTCAAAATCATCTGCTGTACTTGTAGCACAGAAAGATTATATCCTTGTAATTTATTGGCATCAAGTGCTACTTGGATCTCACGCTCAGAACCACCAATTAAGTTCACCTGTGCAATACCAGAAACGCGAGAAATTACCGGTGCAATACGTTTATCGATTAAATCGTAAAACGTAATATCATCCATATTTGCCGATGCTGACATCGTAATTACCGGTAAATCATCTAAAGAGAATTTACTTAAAGACGGCTGTTTTACATCATCGGGCAAATCTGCAAGTATAGCGTTTACCTTTCGTTGAGCATCATTCAAGGAATTATCAATATTCGCCTTTTCTGTTAAGGTAATGGTTACTACTGATAAACTTTCGTACGATACGGCATTTACTTTTTTAATATTTTCCATAGAGGATACCGCATCCTCAATTTTTTTGGTAACGGTGTTTTCTACCTCGTTTGGTGATGCACCAGGGTAAATGGTAGAAATAGATACTACGTTGTTAGAGAACTTTGGCAGTAATTCGTAACCTAACGAAAAGTAACTTAATAGCCCCAATAAAGTAAGTGCGGTAAAAACCACAATTACCAACGAAGGCCGTTTGATTGATATATCTGTTATTAACATTTTCTTTTTATTTATGGCAATTTAAAGCGCTTACTTATTTAACAATACTAACTTTAGTACCTTCTGCAAGGTTAATCTGCCCACTGGTTATTACGGTTTCACCTTCTTTTAAACCTTCTAAAATCTCAACGGTTTCTCCAAAAATACGTCCGCTAACTACGTTGCGTGTTACAGCCGTACTATCTGCTGTGTTTAAAACAAAAACCTGGTTACTACTTACACTACCGATAAACGAAGTACGCGGAATAAGAATACTTGGTGCTTGCTTAGGGAAATTAAAAATTGCAGTTCCATACATACCTGCCTTCAAACTATTATTGAGGTTATTAGCAACTTCAATCTCCACCGGAAAACTTAAACTTGCATCAGCTTTCGCTGCGATGAAAGTAACTTTTCCACTAAATTTATCATTCGGAAAAACAGATGATCTAATGTCGATTTTATCGCCAACGTTAAGGTTTGCAACCTGAGATTCGTTTACACTAACCTTAAGCTTAAGTTTTGACACATCAACCAATTCAAACAATTGCGTTCCTTGCGCCGTTACAAAAGCACCAACTTCAATGTATCTTTTGTTTACGATACCATTGATCGGCGATTTAATATTTGCATCGCTAACTCTTCTTTCTGAGGCTTGAAGACGTAGCTTAGCATTTTGCGTCGCCAATTTAGCCTGATCTAGCTGTTGTTGCGTTACACCACCTGTTTCAAAAGAACTTTGGTACCTAGCTTCGTCTCTGGCTGCATTTTGGTAAGTTGCTTGCGCAGTTTCTTTATCTGTGTTAATAATCTCAGCATCAATTCTCGCTAAAACTTGCCCTTTTGTTACTCTAGCGCCTTCATCAACATAAATCGCTTTCACACGGCCAGCATTTTCTGATAGAAAATTAAGCTCTTGCTTAGGGATAAAATTTCCGTTCGCAGTAAAATCTAAATCAACAGTTTTCTTTTCTACATTAGCCACACGAACCGCAATAGCACCGCTACCTTCGGCAATAAAAGCTGTTTTCGATTCGTTGTTTTTCTTGTTATTTGTTAGTACCCAAGCAATAATTGCAACTGAAGCAACTACAACAAGTATCGGTATTATTATTTTTTTCATGATCTTAGTTTAATAATGATTTGATGTTTCCGTTTGATTTTATTAATTGAATTTCTGCCAATTTGTAATTTAACAAAGCTTGCGTATAGCTATTCTGTGCTTTGGTAAGCGAGTTTTCCGCATCTAGCAAATCTGTTAAAGTGGCTAATCCGTTTCTGTAATTATTTTCTGTACTTCTGTAAATTTCTTGTGCTAAACGCTGATTTTCTCGCTGAGAACCAATGGTGTTCACATTGTTTTTAATCTGAATTTTGGCGTTGCTATAAGCTAAATTTAAGGCTTGCTTTGTGTTTCTGATGTCTTCGTTTATTTTTCTAATTTCCACATCTGCCTTGTTAACTCTTGATCTTCTGGCAAAACCATCAAAAATTGGAATTTTCAGGGTTAAACCAATAGAAGAAGCATCAAACCAATTTGCCGTACTGTTGCTTTTGTATAAATCAAACTTATCACTAATACCTGAGTAGGCGTAATTTGCATTAAAAGACAATTGCGGAAAATACTCTGCTTGGTTTGCCTTCTTTTGAAAACCTAAAAGTTCTTTTTGTTTGTTAATCAATTTAAACTGTGTCAAAAACTCGGTATCAAGGCTATCTGCAACAGCAAGTGCATCATTACTGATTTTAGTCAATTCTATTTTAGGAATTTGGATTTCATTATTGATGGGCATACCCATGTAATACTTCAAAGCATTTTCTTGCTGTGTTACGGCATTCAACAATTCGGTACGTTGATTTTTGGTATTGGTTAAACTTACTTTTACCCTATCCACATCAATTTTTTTAGCCAAACCATTATCATACTGTGTTCCGATAATTCTCTGTGTAGTTTGTAAAGATTTCAAGTTAGAGTCGATTACGGCAATTTGCTCTCTGGTTACCAAAACTTGATAGTAAGCAGTGGCAACTTGCTGCAAAATATTCTCTTCGCTTAAATCTGCGTTAAGCTTGTAATACTCCTCTCCACTTTTTGCAGCTTTTAATCCGGTAAAAACCGATTGATTAAAAATCTGCTGACTTGCCTGCACTTGTATTGCCGAATTCCATTTTTGCCCAAAGGCCACCAAAATAGTTTCACCAGGCTTACCTATTATTTCTCCAGGCAATGGGCTTTTTTGTATAATCAAATTATCAGTTAAAGTACCTGTTGCGTTAATCTGCGGTAAAGCCTGCGCTCTAATTTCCTGCGTATCATACTTACCGCCTTCCATGCTTAACCTAGCTTTTCTTAGCGTTTCGCTGTTTTCCATCGCGTAGGTTAAAGCATCTTTTAAAGTGAGTACTTGTTGTGCTTTGGCGATTTCTGCTACCGATATTCCTATCAGTATGAACAGCATCATTTTTATTGATTTCATCTTATTTTTCTATTTTATTGTATTGCTATTAATTGTTTTCCTTTTATACTGCAAATGGAGTTTAAATAAAGTGAGGTTAGTTTATAGATGATTTTTTGAACGTTAAAAGCTACCAAAGGATAGGCTTTTTCATCAAAAGCAGAAACCAGTTGGTTTAGCCTAACTTGGGCAACAAAATCTGTTTCTATATCTTCTCTGTACAATCCCTCTGTTTTTCCTCTTTCCAGATTCTCCTTAATTACTTCTAACATACAGCTATGGCGGTGATTTAAAAACTGCTCAGCTAATTCTGGAAAATACTTTTCAACTTCAAAAATTACGTTGGGTTTTAAATCTTTAAAAACCGAATAAAGTGCTTTCGCATTTAACACAACCTCGTCTACAGCATTGGTGGCTTTATCTTTTAGTTTCGCCATTTCTGCCACATGCTGGTCCAACAAATCGCCCATAATTAAGTGCACCAATTCATTCTTATCTTTATAATAAGTGTACAAAGTCTTT
This sequence comes from Pedobacter arcticus A12, assembly GCF_000302595.1. Classification (GTDB taxonomy): domain Bacteria; phylum Bacteroidota; class Bacteroidia; order Sphingobacteriales; family Sphingobacteriaceae; genus Pseudopedobacter; species Pseudopedobacter arcticus. The sequence goes on from NZ_JH947127.1 coordinate 806,398, forward strand.
TTTGAAATCCCTAAATGCTTACAGAGATCGTCCATTGTTATACTTTTAACACCAAAGAAAAAGAAAAGCTCACGGGCTTTCTCTAAAATCCTAGTCTCCATTTCAATTTCTTTTAAGTCCATCGCAAAAAATCGAGATTATACGTTCGCTTTTAATCTTAATACCATCAAACAAAGCTTCAGAAGGGAACAAACTTTTATTACGCACATGAACTTCTGCAATCCAAATACCTACCAAAACATCTATGAACAGTTGCGCCGTTTCTTGTATTTCTATTTTTTTAACCAAACCGTTTTCCACAAAACGTTTGATATATTTTGATACAAATTCTATCTCCTTTTGTTTTAAATCATCTAACAACAGCTTAAATTTCGGGTCACTGGTATTGATATCACTTTGCCCATCGCCTATATGCATCATAAAATACTTATAGCCAAAACCAATTCTTACCGCAGATAAATCTTTTAAACCCCGTTCAAAATCGTTGCTACTTTCTAAAACTTGTTTTTGCTTTTCTATAAAATCAGTAAGGATATTCTCGCCGACTGAAAGCACTAGCGCAGTTTTATCTGGAAAATAATAGTATAGAGACGCCTTAGACATGAGTAAATCATCGGCTATTTCTGTCATGGTAGTTTTAGCAACACCAAAGTGAGAGAACCGCTTTAACGCAGCCTCTAAAATTTGTTCTTGCTTTTGATCTATTAAACTCACAATCTGAACTCTAAACTTTCTGACTTTTTAAATTAATTAGTCAAATGTACAACAAGTTTTTATTTTGAGTAGCAAAGAACAACTCTTATTTTATAAATGACATTTAGTTGATATTTATTTCTCTAGACCTTTGAGAAAAATAGACATGATATCTTTTTGGCGGTTGGAAATCATATTTAAAAAATCTTTATCGATACCAAACTGTACCTGTGCAGTATTGATATAAATTATTCTGACCCCTAAAATGGCATCAAAAAGCAGTTTTGCTATATATTCTATATCCTTAACCTGATAATTCCCCGCATTTATACCAATTTGGATTATATTTTTGATATGCCCAATCTCAGACTCATTAGACTTATTTAACAACTTTTTTAATACCTGATATTTTTCAGCGTTTAAAAATTTATTAAAATCTAGAATGGGAAAATATTTTTCCAAAAAACTTTTACGAGCCTCGATGTAAATTTTTATCGCTGATTCTGGCGTTTTGGCATCTTGCAACGCTTTATCTATAACTTCAGTAATTTCTGCAAACACCTGTTCAAGTACCGCGGCGTACAAACTTAACTTATCCGGAAAGTAATAGTACAACAAAGCTTTAGAGAAATTAAGGTCGCCGGCAATTTCATTCATCGTGGTTTTGTTTAAACCAAAATGAGCAAATCGCTTTAATGCTGCGTCAATAATTTGTTCTCTTTTTTGATCCTGCTGATCCATTATCTGTAAATTTGGAATATTTTTAGCTAAAATAAGGATAAGGAATGAATTGCAGTAAATTTGAAAAATTATGGAATGGTATTTTGCCCTATTAGCTGTTATTTCGACCATTGCTGGGATGGAAACCTTATCCTGGGCAATCCATAAATATTTATTTCACGGTGCGTTATGGTTTATACATAAAACGCACCACCAAGAAAGGCATGGCTTTTTTGAGTTTAACGATATTTTTAGCCTAGGTTTTGCAACGTTAGCACTTGCACTTATGTGGGCTGGTCACGAAAATCTAGACTATAAGTTTTGGATTGGCACTGGTATTTCTATTTATGGTATCATCTATTTTATTTTTCACGACTGGTTTATCCATAATCGATTAAAGGCTTTTAAATCCAACAGCAGATATTTAAAAGGGATAAGAAGAGCTCATAAAATGCATCATAAAACCACACAAAAAGATGGATCTAAAGAGTTTGGCTTGTTGGTGGCTAGTAAAAAGTATTTTAAATAGTAATTTTGAATTTTTGAATGCCCGAGGGAAGAACTGATAGAATTACTTGATTGGCTATAAAAGTATTGATTCATCAAAAACTCTAGCGCATTCATTTTTCAAATATCATCTTCACTTATTGTAGATTGTTCAATAACTAAAAACATTCACTCATTCAAAATTCTATCACTCTATCATTAAAAAACGATGTTACAGACACACGAAAACGCTTCTTTAAAAAACTTCAACACATTTGGCATTGAGGCTTATGCCCGATATTTTGTAGAGATAAACCATAAAGAAGAGTTACAGGAATTGTTTACTGATGCGAAATGGCATAAAATTCAATGTTTGGTTTTAGGTGGCGGAAGTAATATGCTATTCACACAGAATTTTGACGGATTGGTCATCAAGATCAATATCCGCGGTATTGAACACCGAATTAACCACGATGAGGTAATTGTAGAAGCTGGAGCAGGCGAAATCTGGAATAATTTTGTGAATTACTGTGTGAGCTGGGGTTTTGCGGGTGTAGAAAACTTAAGTTTAATTCCAGGATCCGTTGGTGCCTCTCCTATCCAAAACATTGGTGCCTATGGTGTTGAGCTAAAGGATGTTTTTGAAAGTTGCGAAGCATTTGAAATTTCAACAGGTAATTTTGTTAGCTTTAACAATACCGATTGCAAATTTGGGTATCGCGAAAGTGTATTCAAACAAGATAAAAAAGGGCAGTACATTGTTTGTAACGTAAAATTCAAACTTTCTACCAAAGAGCACATCAATATCAGTTATGGTGCCATTACTGCAGAGCTTGAGAAAAATGGAATTACCCAACCAAGTATAAAAGATGTTAGTAAAGTAGTGTCAGAAATTAGGGTTTCAAAATTGCCGGATCCATCTACAATTGGCAACGCAGGTTCCTTTTTTAAAAACCCAGTGATTGAGCAACAAGTTTTCGATAAAATCCACAAACAATTCCCCAACATTGTTCACTTCGTTGTCGACAAAGGAATTAAGCTGGCTGCCGGTTGGCTAATTGAGCAATGTGATTGGAAAGGTAAAGTTGTGGGAGAAACTGGTACTTGGAAAAATCAGGCCTTAGTTTTGGTAAATCACGGAAAAGCAACCGGACAAGAAGTGTACAATTTATCAGAAAACATCATAGAATCTGTTGAACAAAAATTTGGAGTTCGATTAGAACGTGAAGTAAATATTTTTTAAACCGTTTGATAAAACAGTATGAAAAACCATTCTTACAATGTAAGAGTGGTTTTTTTGGTTTTATTAAATAGTTACTTAGAGTTCTTACAACTTTTTGGCTCAAATTTTGTTTAACTATTTTCAATAAAAGTTAAACAAAATTTGATGTTACAACATTTGTTCCGTAGTTTTGTTGAAGTTTCACACATATTATCTAAGCAAAATGACACAGATAGAATTCAGCACTTTAGTAGTGCGTCAATCATCATCATTAAAAACTTATGCTTTGCGATTCACCCGCGACATGGAGGATGCTAATGATTTGGTCCAAGAAACTTTATTGAAAGCCGTCACTTATCGCAACAATTTTAAAGAGGGGACAAACATTAACGGTTGGTTATACACCATTATGAAAAACACTTTTATCAATGGGTACCGTAAGTTCGTTAAAACAGCTGCTATCATTACAAAAACAGACGAGATTTCTTCTCAACAGCTTTCATTTAGTGCTTCCAGCAACAAAGCGGAGAATAAATTTATGATGGATGACATTCAGCAGGCTTTAAAAGCTTTGCCCCAAGAATATTATATTCCCTTTACCATGTATTTTGAAGGCTATAAGTACCATGAAATAGCTGGTGATTTAGATATCCCAATTGGAACGGTCAAAACCAGAATACATGTGGCTCGGAAACTTTTGAAAAAAAGTCTGAACGTTTATAACTATAAGAATGTAGCATAGGTTTAAAGCCTATGTGTGTTTCTAAAAAACAAAAAGAGATTTGATTTTCAAGTCTCTTTTTGTTTTTAATTCCCGATAACAGGTGGGTTGCTTGCCAAATCTACCATAGTACTTATTTCATCTACTACACCAGCAGTATCGCCAGAAAATCCGACTACTTTAAATCTAATATTTCCACTTTTATCTAATATAAATTTTGTCGGAACTCCAGAAACCTCAAAAGCACTTACCACATCGTATTTACTTTTGTCTTTTTCATTTTGCTTATCCATCAAAACATCGAAAGTGTAATTGTTGTCGGTAATGAATTTGCTTACAGCGTCTTTTCGCTTATCTCCGCTAGTACTTTCCCAAGTGTTTACAAAAACAAAAGCCACGCTCTTATTGCCCTTAAACTTATTGACCGCGATTTGCATCCCCGGAAAAGAAGCTTTACAAGGACCGCACCATGTAGCCCAAAAATCTACAATCACTACTTTCCCCTTTAAAGACGCTAAGGAAACAGTTTCACCGTTTAAATTAGTGAGTGTAAATTCAGGAGCTTTGGTATTAATCATTTTAGAAATCATTTCGTTCCTTGCCTTTTCGTTGGATTGAAGTGTCAAATTATCTACAAGCGTTTTGTATTGTTCTTCCGTATGACTTTTCAGATAAACATCCTTTAGTTGATCTTTCATTTTAGAGTTTGCTTTGTTATCACCAATAAGCATGATCAAAATCTTTTCCGCTTTACTAACTAACTTATTTTCAACTAAGTATTGGATATATCTTTCATTATGTTCCGGCGATCCAAAGTTTCTCAGCTTCACTGCTTCTTCTTGATATTTTAAAGCTTCAACTATTTTGCCTTGCTTGTTTAAAATGTACGCGTAAGTATCTGCATATTGGGCGTAGTTATTATTCAATATATCCTCTTTTTGTGAGGCAGACTGAGAACTTAGATACTCCTTATCAGTTCTTAATTCATTGATATAATCTAAAGATGCTTTTGAGAGCTTTTCGAGAGGATCGATATCAGTTTCCTTTTGAGCTGCTTCCCAAGCAACATTATTTAACATAGAGGGTGCATTTCCCTTGCTTTTCATTTTACTTAAAATTGGCAAAACTTTATCATAATCCTTATTAGTGGCATAAGTCAGTGCTAAATAAAAATTTAGTAAATCCTTATTGATTTTACTATCACTTTCTGCATTTAGTACTTGATAGTTAGCTTCCTTTTTTGCGAAGTCCTTTTCTCGAGAAAACTCCTGTAGTTTTTCATCTGAAGCAAAAACACCTTTTGGATATTGTGTTAAAATCAATGTCTTCAGCGAGTCGGCACTTTGTTTATCGTCTCTCGTTAAAACCCAATAAATTTTATTTTTGTCTGTTTCAGATTGATTGGAAAAGGATTCTAGCAGGATTCTTTTAATTTTATCGGCTTCTTCTTTCTTCCCGTTTCCAATTAAAATGCGATAATAGTTAATGTAAGATTGTTGGTTGTCCGTTGGATATAATTCCAGTTCTTTTTCCAGATTTTCCAAAGACTTTTCTTTATCAGCTTTAAGCCCAAATAAGTAATTCCCTAAACCGTCATACATCATGCTCATAGACGCATTGGCCGCCTTTAAGTCATTGGCATCCTTATTTTTGAGCTTATAAACGTATCCGTCTCCTTTGTCATCTTTATTATTTTTATTTTTAAATAAAACCGCAATTAACACAGCAGAATCTGGCACACTAAATTGAGATTTGTAGGTGTTATCAGGACGCTGCAATATTAAATCTTTCTGATAAAAATTCATTTTAGCCGTAACGTAAATTAAGTAACCATTCAAAGGATCAATACTTTTTACCTGAGGGATATACTTTAAAGTAATGTTTTGACCCGGAGCCGGCTTATCACTTGATAAAGCCAGACGATCGTTGTTTTGCGCAACTGCAAAAAAATCACACAGAGAAACACTTAGTAGTGTTATAAACAATATTTTTTTCATAAAGTAGGGTTTGTTAATGTAAAGTAAATTTAAGTAATCCGAATTTAAAATCCTATACTTATTTTGATAGAGAGTTTAACCTGGCGACATACGAATTTATTTGGAGGGAAACCTGTTTTTGCGCTAACGGGCGAGGGTAATCGCGAGATTATCGTCTTGTTGTTCAAATAATAACCTCAATAATGAACAGTACCTACATAGCATTAAATGAATGCTTTTACTTTGCTTATGATAGAGTTGAAAGTAATACTTACTACAACTTTGTTGGCTATTTAGAAATTCCAATTGAAGTACTTAAAACAATGACACCGGGAGCAGTGCGTGATTTTTTTAATCGCAGTGATTTTTACAGTATGTGACATGGCTGATTTTTATTTAGTGCAATTAATTAGCGAAAGAAATTCGGCTTTGGTTTTTTCGTTCTCAAATTTTCCGGAATAACTTACCGTGATGGTGTTACTGTTGGTATCTTTAATTCCCCGAGATGCAACGCAAAGATGTTCAGCATCAATCATCACTGCTACATCTTTAGTTCCGATGGCATCTCTTAAGCCGTTTGCAATTTGTTGCGTAAGGCGCTCTTGAACTTGTGGTCTTTTGGCATAAAACTGCACTAAACGATTGATTTTTGAAAGTCCAATTACAGCTCCATTTGAAATATAAGCAACATGCACTTTTCCAATAATCGGCACAAAATGATGCTCGCAATAAGAATATAAAGTGATGTTTTTTTCAATCAGCATCTCATTATAGCTATAACTGTTTTTAAACAACGAAATAGCAGGTTTATTAGCAGGATTTAATCCGCTAAACACTTCTTCTACATACATTTTTGCAACTCTTTTAGGTGTATTTTTCAAGCTATCGTCTGATAAATCTAAACCTAAAACAGTCATTATTTTTTTAAAATGCCTTTCTATTATTGCAATTTTTTCAGCGTCGCTCATCAAAAAAGCATTTTCTAGCATCGGCGTATTTAAACCGGTAGAAATATGATCATCATCTAAAATTTCTACCGCTTCGGCACATATATTCATAGGTTGCTCTCTTTAATTTTGTTCATCACTCTGTTTACTATTCCGTCGCAGTAAATCAGGTTAAACTGGAAAATATCCTCTTTAGAATAAAATTTCTCAATCTCTTTCCTCAGCATAGTTTTTGCCCTACTTAATCTGGTTTTAACATTATCCTCGCTAATGGCCAAAATCTCGGCAACTTCTGCACCATTCAATTCGTTGCTTTCCCGTAAGGTAAAAACCACACGATAATCTAAAGGAATTTGTGCCAAAGCACTTTCAATTACCGAACTCAGTTCTTTATTTAAAATGCTTCTTTCTGTATCTGTATTTTTTTGACTTGTAAACATAGGCGTAGATTTTTCGTCTATTTCTCCGGCTTTAACGTGATCGAAACTCCATTTCTTCTGCTTTTTAAAGCAATTATTGAGCATGATTTTCAATATCCAGGTTTTAAAGCTCGACCGGTTTTGAAACGATGCCAGATTGGTGTACGCATTTACAAAAGTATCTTGCATTAAATCCTGGGTATCCTCATGGTTATAGTTATAGGAGCGACCCAGACGGTATAAAAACGGATTGTTTCGTCTAATTATTATTTCAAATATCGCTAAATCTCCCGCTAGCACCTTTTCAATAAGTTGTGTATCAGTATGTTTTTGAGGCAATTCCATCATTAAAAAATTAATTAAGGGCTTTTGCTATTCTAGCCATAGAAAATGCACTAATCGCCATCACTAAATCGCGGACAGCAACGTCTAAAAAGTTCAGACTAAAAATCAGGGTTAACGCTATTGAAGCTAGCCATGCAGCTACAATATAACCACCAATTTCTGTTTTTTTTATCACAATTAAGCCGGCAATAATTTCTATTACACCAACAATCATCATAAAAGTATGGCCCGAAAAAGGCAACATCTCCAATAATGTTGGGTTAATGTACTTATCCCACTGGGTCAACAAATTGGTAAACTTGTCCAAACCCGCAACAATAGGCACTACTACAAAAACTAAGTGTAATAAGTTGAATGTAGGTTTGATTTTCTGATTCAAAGTTAACGTTTCCATAATCTTCTTAAATTATTGTTTATACAGTTATAGAGATGGGCTGGCTTGGAAAGGTAACAGTGGAGCGAGAAAAATCTGTAGATACATTTTTGCATATTGAAACTAATCGTATAATTTGGCTTTTGCACACAAGCTTTTCTGCCCTCATGCCGGGCAATGGCATTTACTTTTTTTCCGCAAAAAAGTAAACAAAAAACTCTCGCCTGCGCCGGTTGCTACAAAGGAAGTAGGCTTACTTTCTTTATCTGTACTGCAACCGCCAAGGGCGAATTAAACGGTTAACTCAGGTCTTTCGGTTGAATCTTTAGAAGAGAATCTTCTTTCAAAACAACTTTTCAACACCTACAAATCCTTCCATTTTTTTGGTAAATTTGAATTTACACCGGATTTCCTTTCCGCGATTTTAATTTTCTAATAAACAACAACTTACCATTGCTATGTATTTAATTTTTGATACTGAAACCACCGGATTACCAAAACGTTGGGACGCACCAATTACCGATACCGATAATTGGCCGCGATGTATTCAAATTGCATGGCAGTTACATGATGAAGTAGGGAATCTAATCTCACATGAGGATTATCTGGTTAAACCCGATGGGTTCAATATCCCTTACGACGCAGAAAAAATCCACGGGATTTCTACCGAATTAGCTACAGAACAAGGCATTTCCTTAACAGAGGTTTTAGAGAAATTTAATCAAGCTTTAAGCCAAACCAAATTTATTGTCGGCCAAAATTTAGGTTTCGACAGGAATATTATGGGTGCAGAATTCCACCGTTTGGGTGTGGATTCAATAATGCTTGATTTACCAGTTTTAGATACCTGTACAGAAGTTACCGCCAGTTTATTGCAATTACCGGGTGGTAGAGGTGGAAAGTTTAAGCTACCAACGCTAACAGAGCTACATCAATACCTATTCAACAAACCTTTTTCGGAGGCCCACAACGCAACTGCCGATGTGGAAGCAACTACCCGTTGCTTTTTTGAATTATTAAAAAGAAAAACTTTTACCCTACAGCAGTTAGGTTGTGATGAAAGTTATTTTCACAATTTTATAACCGCAAACCCAGAACCTATCCGGTCCATAGGTTTAAAACATGTTAATTTAAAAGAAGCTTCGGCAAAATTAAAAGCCGCAAATGCTCCTAAAGATGGTGGTATAAGCAAACAAGATCAACAAGCAAATTTAGCCGATTTAGCAGACGTTGAATTTGTACATCTGCATAACCACAGCCAGTTCTCAATTCTACAATCTACCATCTCGGTTGCAAATCTGGTAAAAGCAGCTGCAAAAGAAAAAATGCCCGCGGTAGCATTGACCGATCATGCCAATATGATGGGCGCTTTCCATTTTGTGAGTGCAGCAATGAATCACAACAAAGCAGCTAAAGCAAAAAATGAGGAAGCTTTGGCCAAAGGACAAGCTGCCACAGAAACCATCGTTAAACCTATTGTAGGTTGCGAATTTTTTGTTTGTGATGACTATACCGATAAAAAAAGGAAAGACAATGGCTACCAAATCGTACTAATTGCGAAAACTAAAAAAGGCTACCATAACCTTGCAAAGCTTTCATCCATTGCTTATACAAAAGGCTTTTACTACGTTCCGCGTATTGATAAAACAGTTATTGAGCAATATAAAGAAGATCTTTTAGTGCTTTCGGGGAATTTGTATGGCGAGATCCCAAACAAAATTTTAAACTTGGGAGAGCACCAAGCGGAGGAAGCTTTGCTTTGGTGGAAGACAACCTTTGGCAAAGATTTCTACATGGAATTGATGCGTCATAATCAGGAAGATGAGAACAGGGTTAACCACACTTTAATCAGCTTGGCTAAAAAGCATGATGTAAAATTAGTTGCTACCAACAACACCTACTACATTAACAAGGTAGATTCCTATGCGCATGATATTTTGCTTTGCGTAAAAGACGGCGAAAAGCTGGCAACTCCAAAAGGTAGAGGTAGGGGATTCAGATACGCCTTACCAAACGAGGAATACTATTTTAAGTCGGGCGAGGAAATGAAAAAGCTTTTCGCGGATATTCCCGAAGCTATTTCTAATATTCAGGAAGTTGTTGATAAAGTAGAGTCATACTCGCTTTACAGGGAAGTGTTACTTCCAAAATTTGATATTCCGAAAGAATTTATCGTTGCCGAAGATGAAGCAGACGGCGGAAAACGAGGAGAAAACAAATATTTAGCCCACTTAACTTATGTAGGTGCTGAAAAACGCTACGGCGAAATTACGCCAGAAATCAAAGAACGTCTAGATTTTGAGCTGAAAGTAATTGAAAATACCGGTTACCCGGGATATTTTTTGATTGTTCAGGATTTTATTGCCGAAGCTCGCCGACTAGACGTTTCAGTTGGCCCTGGTCGGGGCTCGGCAGCTGGTTCGGTGGTTGCCTACTGCTTGTGGATTACTAACATTGACCCTATCAAATACGACCTGCTTTTTGAGCGTTTCCTAAACCCGGATAGGGTTTCCATGCCCGATATTGATATCGATTTTGATGATGAAGGCCGTGGCAGAGTGATGGATTACGTGATTAACAAATACGGATCTAGCCAGGTGGCGCAAATTATCACTTACGGAACGATGGCGGCAAAATCTTCTGTTAGAGACACCGCCCGTGTTTTAGATTTACCACTTTTTGAAGCTGACAAAATTGCCAAGTTAATCCCAAACTTAAAGCTTGCAAAAATCTTCAATTTGGATGATGCGGCACTGAAAAGTGCTTTACGTTCGGAAGAGATGGAAGCGGTAAACCTATTGAAAGGAATTGCCGGCGGTAAAGATCTGAGTGCAGAAACTTTACGTTTGGCGCAGGTTTTAGAAGGTTCTGTTCGTAATACTGGAATCCACGCCTGTGGGGTAATTATTACGCCAAGTGACATTACCAATTTTGTTCCCGTTGCCACGGCGAAGGATTCAGATTTATACGTTACCCAGTTCGACAACTCGGTAGTTGAAAGTGCCGGTCTGTTAAAAATGGACTTTTTGGGTCTAAAAACGCTGACACTGATTAAAGATACCGTTAAGTTGGTGAAACTTAAAACTGGCATTCAGTTAGATCCAGATGAGTTCCCGATTGATGACGAGATGACTTACGAGCTTTTCCAGCGAGGCGAAACCGTCGGGATCTTCCAATATGAATCTGCCGGAATGCAGAAATACATGAAGGAGTTAAAGCCTACCGTTTTTGGAGATTTAATTGCCATGAATGCGCTTTACCGCCCAGGTCCGATAGAATATATTCCAAGTTTTATCCGTAGAAAAAACGGGGAGGAAGAAATCAAATATGACATTGCAGCCAGCGAGGAATACCTAAAAGAAACTTACGGAATTACAGTTTACCAAGAGCAGGTGATGCTTTTATCGCAAAGTTTAGCGGGTTTTACCAAAGGTGAAGCCGACGTTTTGCGTAAGGCGATGGGTAAAAAACAGAAGGACGTTCTGGATAAAATGAAACCCAAATTTGTTGAACAGGCAGCAGAAAAAGGTCACGACCCAAAAGTATTAGAAAAAGTGTGGAAAGATTGGGAAGCTTTCGCGAGTTATGCGTTCAACAAATCGCACTCAACTTGTTACGCTTGGATTGCTTACCAAACTGCTTATTTAAAAGCGCATTACCCAGCAGAATACATGGCGGCAGTGCTTTCCAACAACATGAGCGACATTAAACAGGTCACTTTCTTTATGGAAGAATGCCAGCGAATGGGCTTAGAGGTTTTGGGTCCGGATGTAAATGAATCGTTCCATAAATTTACGGTAAACCAAGATCAAGCCATCCGTTTTGGGATGGGCGCTGTAAAAGGCGTTGGAGCCGGTGCAGTTGAAACCATTGTAGAAAATAGGAAAGAAAGCAGGTACAAATCCATTTTTGATTTTACCAAACGTATTGATTTAAGAGCCGCTAACAAAAAGGCATTAGAAAATTTAGTGCTTGCCGGCGGTTTTGATTGTTTTGAAGCGCACCGAGCACAATACTTTTATGAGGATGGTGGCGCAATTGTTTTAGAGCAGGCCATTAAATACGGTTCTCGTCATAAAGAAAACGAAAACTCGTCTCAAGCAAGTTTGTTTGGCGGCGGTACGGCGGTAGAAATGCCGGAACCTTCTTTAACGGATTGCGAAGAGTGGGGGTTAATCGAAAAACTAGCGAAGGAAAAAGAAGTAGTTGGTATTTATATTTCTGGGCATCCGCTGGATGAATATAAATTGGTGCTGAACAAATACTGTACAAAAGGTAATTTGACCATTTTTTCGGAGATTGATAAAGGCATCGATTTTCAATTTAAAGTTGGCGGAATTATCACGATGGTTCGTCACATGGTAACTAAAGATGGGCGAGGTTACGCATTTTTTAAATTAGAAGGCTATGATGATGCTTTTGAATTTGCCATTTTTAGGGATGATTATTTAAAGTTTAAGCATCATTTAGTCCCAAACAATTACTTATACATTAAAGGAAATGTAGGTTATTTCTCTAACCCTGATGGCACAAAACGTCATAGAACTACTTTTTCAGATTTCTCTGATTTGCGAGATGTTTTAGAAAAACAATCTAACAAAATTGATATCCGTTTAGAGTTAGATCACATCAACGCCGATTTAATTAGCGATTTAGACGAAATATTCAACAGTCACGTAGGCTCGAAAAAACTAAATTTCGTAGTGGTTGATCGTAAAGAAAAACTGCAGATTGATTTGCCAAGCAAAGGCAGACAGATTAATATTTCGAAAGAGCTGTTGTGTAGTTTAGACGAAATGGAGTTGGATTATGTATTGAGTTAAATTGCGGGTTGATTTAACCACTTAGGTTACGGAGTTTACAGAGGTTTTTATTTAGACTTGTCAAATATTTTTTTTTTAACCACGGAGGACGCGGAAGTCACGGAGTTGAATGGGTAATTATTGAGTTTTGTTTAATCCGCTTTGTCATGCTGAGCGGAGTCGAAGCATAACTTGCAGGGATGCCTTTTCATATTTCAAACAGGAGAACACAAATTTTACGGAACTTAGGAAGAATCGGTGTTTTTTCAGCTCCTCCGTTCAAGACATCTCACTTCCTCTTCGGGTTGCTATTTTCACCGACCATGCTCGATCTAGAGTAGGATTATGATTGCCTAATCATAATGAAACCTACATTTAGCAATTAAAATTTCATTATCCGTTATCTTATAAATCAATCGATGCTCATCATTGATTCTACGAGACCAAAAACCTTTATACTTAAATTTCAGTGGCTCAGGTTTTCCGATTCCAGTAAATGGAGTTCTCGAAATATCTTTGAGTAAAATATTTATCCTTTGCAAAAGCTTCTTATCTGTTTTTTGCCAATACAGATAATCCTCCCAAGATTCATCGACAAAAACAAATCTCATAGCTCCATCAAATCCTTTTCAAATGATTGTGATTTATTCAATTTTTCAATTGCTGAATCAAGTCTTTTTTCATTTATTTTAGAACTTAGCTCGTGTTGGGTAGCTTGTAAAGAATTGTATTCGTCTAGCGACATAATCACCACGCCACTATCTTTACCACGGTTAATAATAAGCGTTTCAAAGTTATTCGAAACTTTGTCGAAGTAGTTTTTAATGTCTTTACGGAAATCAGAGATGGTGGTAGTTAACATATTTTGTACAGATATATGTACAAATATAAGCATTTAATTAATCCTAAATGAAAATATGATTCACCGCTACAGAGGTCAACGCTCGTAAAAACGACATTTATCTTATAAACCCATCTTTCAATCGCTGAACCACATCTTTTTTAACCTCCTCGTGTAATTTATCAGCACTCCTACTGTTACTAGCGCCATGTACTATCAAAACCAATCCGTTAAATATGGTTACCATTTCACCATCTAAAACAGTGGTTACCAAACTATTTTCCTTGTCGGGATGTTGTTTCCAAAAACTTTGGATTGCCCAGCCGTTCTCATCATTCTGATAATTGGTTCTGATATTTTTGATACCCAAATATTCATCTCGATAATGCTCGTGATCGTTAAAAGCACCAATTTTATAGCCAGCGTAAGTAGAAAACAAAACACCTAAGCCCACCAAATATGGAAAAGCATCACTTCTTTCAGACTTTGGCGTTGCTTTAAACATTGCGAGTCCAATTAAAAAACCAAACATTAGGCCTACTAGTAAACCTGTTGTGCTAGACGTACTTTGTTTCTGTAAATCACTCATTTGGTAGTAGTGATTAGCTTCTCTTTTATAAAGTCAATAATTTGCTGCGTTTCGGTAGGCTCAAACCAAATAATCCCCTCATTTTTTTTGAACCAAGTAATTTGCCGTTTGGCGAAGTTACGTGTGTTCTGCTTGAGCTTTTCTATAGCTTCTGACAGTGTCCACTCTTTGTTGAGATGCCTAAATATTTCTGAATAGCCTACGGTTTTTAAAGCGTTAAGATGTTGGTAAGCCTGTAAAGCTCTGACCTCCTCCACTAAACCGTCTTTTATCATTAAATCTACCCTTTGGTTAATCCTGCTGTATAGCAATTCTCTGTCGGTATTTAAACCGATTAGGATGATATCGAAATCACGTTCTTTATGTTGCTTATTACGGAAAGATGAAAAAGTTTTACCGGTACTGAGGCAAACTTCCAAAGCTCTGATAATGCGCTGTGGATTATAAACATCAACCTCAGCGTAATAATCCGGATCAAGGTTTTTAAGTTCTTCTTGTAGTAGCTCAATGCCTTCCGTTTTAAGGCGTTCATTCAGTTGGGCCCGTAATGCATCCGAAGCTTTCGGTAATTCATCAAAACCATAAAGTACGGCGTTAACGTATAAACCCGAGCCACCAACCATTACAGTAACATCGTGATTTTCAAAAATCTTACCTAAACATGCAATGGCCTGCTTTTCGAAATTGCCAACGCTAAAGTCATCTTTTATAGAATGTGAATCTATAAAATGATGTTTCGCCTGCGCAAGCTCTTGCGGATTTGGTTTGGCAGTACCAATGCTCATTTCCTTGAAAAACTGCCGAGAATCTGCCGAGATAATTTCTGTATTAAAATATCGAGCCACCTCAATAGCTAAAGCGGTTTTACCAATGGCTGTTGGTCCGGCTATAGCAATAAGTATTTTCTGTTTTTGGCTCAAATTATGGGTTATTTAGGAGTTACTAAGATAGTAGTTTTTCTTGCTTGTGTGTTTTAACCAAAGAGTACACAAAGTTCAGTGAACCAAATAGACATTGCTCTCATACACTTTATTTTCAACCACGGAGGACGCAGAGATCACAGAGCTGGGAGTAAAACGTGATTCCACCTTATAAATGGACAATTAACTTAACTACTGTTTCCTAACAACCAACTAACTAAAAACTAACTAACTAACTAACTAACTAACTAACTAACTAACTAACTAACTAACTAACTAATTAAAAACTAACCTAGTCCCTGTCGTCGTAATCCTCAGAATCAGAAAATTCGCCTGCAAAATCGTCATCGCTACTCTCTTCATCACTTTCTTCTTCGCCTTCGGTGTCTGTATTTAAACCTTCCAGCTCGCCTTCATCTGCAATCACAACATCGTCATCATCTACCAAATCTTCATCATCGCCGGCAACGTAATCATCATCCGGAGCGATGAAAGGAACAAATATCTTCGGTGCTTCGCCAATTGCTTTAAACAAGCTTGGAAATTCCTTTGTGGGGTCGTTATCTAAAATTTTAATTAACTGTACGTGAAACTCGTATGGCTTCTCAAAATTGTAGATGTAATAAAATTTTTGGTGTGGATCATCAATAAATTTACTCAATCTGGAGTTTTCAATCAAAGCCACGCCATTATCAATTTTACGCTGATTAGGCAGGTACGCTAATTCCTCATTTTTTATCCATTGATCGTTACTTACGTAAAACGATGATGATTTCTCTGGATCGTAACCTATTTTGGTTAAAAAGAAAAAATGTAGATCCTTAAAAGTTTGGTTTGATTTGATATCAATTTCACGGATTACTTCGTCGTAATCTTCAAAACTTATCCTAAATCTGTATACTGCCATTTTGCAAAAATAATATTTTGATTGATAATTGTTGAATTTTTATAAAAGCTAAAAGCCGAATGCAAAAGGCTCAAAGCTAAAACCTGTTTTAAAAAAATATTTAATTATAAATTTCTAAAAATTGTTGATTTAAACTAAGCAAGTTTCAAGCCTAAATCTGCACCTAATTTCTCCATTAATTTTAGTGCTTCCTCACGGTTGTTTTGAATCTCGCCATCGAGAATAGCTTCTCTAATCTGATTTTTGATTATTCCGACTTCTTTACCTGCCCCGATATTGAACGAATCCATAATATCCTGACCAGAAATCGGGGGTTGCCAGTTGCGAACCTGATCCTTTTCTTCTACATCTTTAAGTTTCTGTTTGACCAACTCAAAGTTGTTGCGGTACTTTTTTACTTTGTATTCATTTTTTGTGGTAACATCGGCATTGCAAAGTTGCATTAATGCTTCGATATCCTCGCCAGCTTCAAAAAGCAAGCGTCTTACTGCCGAATCTGTAACAATTTCTTTAGCTAACACTATCGGACGCAAGTGCAACAGCACCAGCTTTTGTACAAACTTCATCTTCTCGTTTAACGGAAGTTTTAAGTTATTGAAAATTTTAGGAACCATGCGAGCTCCTCTATCCTCATGCCCGTGAAATGTCCAACCGTGGTTTCTCTCGAACCTTTTGGTGGCGGGTTTTGCAATATCATGTAAAATAGCAGCCCAACGCAACCATAAATCGTCGCTATTTTGCGCTACGTTATCCAATACCTGTAAGGTATGGTAAAAATTATCCTTATGCCCTTTTCCATCAATATAATCTACCCCATAAAGGTTACTCATTTCCGGAAAAATGAGTGCTAATAAACCTGTATCAAAAAGATATTTAAAACCGATAGATGGGACTGGCGATAAAATAATTTTATTCAGTTCATCGGTAATCCGTTCTTTTGAAACTATACTGATGCGTTCTTTATTTTTTCTGATTGCTTCTATCGCTCCTTTACAGATCACGAAATCAAGCTGGGTAGCAAACCTGATTGCCCGCATCATCCTTAACGGATCATCAGAAAAAGTTTCTTCGGGATCTAGAGGAGTAATGATAATTTTTTCTTCGAGATGTTGGATGCCATTGAACGGATCTAACAGTTCTCCAAAATTACCTACCGAAAGCTGTAATGCCATCGCATTGATGGTGAAATCCCTGCGTTTTTGATCATCTTCTAAAGTGCCGTCTTCTACAATCGGTTTACGAGATTCTGCCCGGTAAGATTCTTTTCTCGCACCCACAAACTCTACCTCTAAGTCTTTGTACTTGAGCATTGCAGTACCAAAACTCTTAAAAACAGTCACTTGTACATTTAAAGCTTTACCAACGGCAGTCGCAAAATCAGGCCCGTTGCCTAAAACTACAATATCTACATCTTTAGATGGACGGTTCAAAAAAATATCTCTCACAAATCCACCGATCACAAAAGCATCAACATTTTGAGAGGCTGCAATTTTTGAAATGACTGTAAATACTGGATGTGTAAGGTGTTCTTTCAAATTCTAATTATTGATGATGCTTTTGCCTATTCGGACAAATATAGGGATATGCTTTTAAAGGCAAAGATTATCGGAGGTTTAGCAACGGTTTTTGCTATTTCCTGATAAAAACAAATTTTCCGTCTGGTTCCAACTTCATAATGGTTGACGCTTGTTTTCTTTCAGAAATCATCTGTTCTAGATCCACCACATAATCTACTCCATCTATAATTTCTTGACTAATCTCTGAGAAATTTCCCGGCGTTGGTTCTCCACTGACATTTGCAGATGTAGATACTATTGGCTTGCGAAAACGTTGAATCAACTGCTCGCAGAAATCATGTTTAGCGACACGAATGCCTATGCTACCGTCGCTATTCACCAAGTTTTTTGCTAAATTCTTTGCACCAGAATAGATAATGGTCAACGGCTTTTCTGTGTATTCAATTAAATCGTAAGCAATATCCGGAACATCGGAAACATAACTTTGGAGTTTGTTGTCAGTATCTAACAACGTAATCATGCTCTTACTGTCTTCCCTTTTCTTAAGCTCATAAACTTTTGCCACGGCTCCAACATTGGTTGCATCGCAACCTATTCCCCACACCGTATCTGTTGGATAAAGTATTAAACCGCCTTGCTTTAAGACTTCTAAAGCTTTAGTAATTTCTTCTTTTAGCATGGTTGCAAATATAGGGCTTTGGATTGTTTTTAACCTCTTTAAAAGAACTCAAGTAATTAAATCCAGAGTGCACAGTTTTTAAGTTCCCAATAAAAACAAGTTATAAACTGGCACTAGATTATCACCTAACATTATTTATTCATAGATAATATAGAAAACATATAATAACATCAAGATTGCTATTAATAAATGCTGACTGGATTTATTTGATTCTAGGATAAATATTGGTTTTATAGAATTTTTGGAATAACCACCTTAGTCTTCGGATTTGATTTTTCTTCTTACTAGATATCGTCGAACTCATCATTCCATTATGAGAGCCTTGCTCTACTACTGGGGGATGAGCCCAATACATTTTAACCACGCTCTCATCAATTAGGGTATTGTGCCACCAATCAATTACCTGACAACACTTGTTTAATTTTAAATTATCCAAAATATCTTGAGCGGCTTTAAGATCTATGATGTAAGCACCAGCGCATCGTCCCTTATTAGCGGGATACAGTAGTTGATTTCTTTTTAACGCTTTATAAGGCGGAAACTCTAATGTTGTATTTTCTAAAGAAATCAGAAAACCTTTGTCCAATTCTTCTGCTTCAGACAAAATTTTCTGAACCATATCTTTAAAATCGCCAAGAAAGAAAGGATCGTTCTCGAATACCACGGCATATCTGTTTTTGTTTTTTACAATTCGTTCGTAACAAAAAATATGGTTAAGTGTACACGATAAGATTCCCGGACTTAATTTAGAACGGATATCAGAACAAAAATACTTTTCCAATAATTCATCTGAGAACAACGACGGATCACCATCGGTTACAAATTCAATATTAAGTTCAAGATCCTTAAAAATTTTAATTAACCTCTCCTCGTGTATTTCATATCCTTTTTTTGCATGAACGATATAAATACCTTCTATTTTCCCTAAAGCCATAATTTCAATTTCATTCCGATGTATAATAAACACTCGTTAGCCAATATCCTCTGAAGATTTCTGAAACGAATATATGTTATATATCCGGTAGGATTAAAGACAACCAGAAGTTTATTTACCACTTATAATTTAATAATTTTTATCTCAATCTATCCTCCAGACCATTCAAAAGCTCCACTGATATTATACCTTCGAGCGCAAGCTCATTTTTCGTCCTATCTTTAGCTCATCAGGCTCCATTCTCCAGTTCATCATAGTTATTCTTTTACTCATAGTTTCGGGATGGGTTCCTGTGAATCCTTTTAAGTAATTAGCATTAATCATATTTAAACATTTTTCACTCCATTTCTTATAAGGGTAAACCCTGCAATCTTCATGGTGTATTCTGTTCGCTTTTTCTGCTAACTACCAAAAACATAAAAATAAATGCATTAGCAGCTATCTGTCGCTCCAAAGTGTTTTCCATCATCATGTGGAACAAAAAAGGTAGCATCGCCCAAAACAATAAGGGATTACTAAATGCTTTTCTTAATATCAAAACCACTAAACTTAAACCAATTAAAAACCCAATTGGGATACCAAAACACAAAATATAATATAGGAATTGGTTGTGTATAAATATTCTGTTTTCTGGAATCAGCAGGTAACTATTTTTAGCATATTGATTTTGCATTTTCAGGTTTGCATCTGCCGGAGAAACACCAAACCAAGGGTATTCCTTAATAAGTTCGGTTGCACATGCTACCGCAAGAGCCCGCTGGGTAACAGATTGAAAATTTGGGTTTCTATTTTCGCTAACGGTAGTAATATCGGTGATGGTGTTCTGGAACCTTATTTTGACCGATGGAATCAAACTCAAAATACAAAGTGCTATTACAAATCCCAAAACAGTTAAGAAAAACAACTTATAATCTCTTTTTTTGATTAAGATAGCAAAGCAATAAAGAACAATTATTAGGTAAGTAGAAACTAATGAAAAGCGGTAAGCAATAATATGCAGTTCTACAAACAGCAATGCAAGTCCGCACAAAAGCAACCACTTTAGTTTACGGTTTTTGCTATGTATCGCCAAATAAAACCCTAAAACAAAAGCTACCACAATTAGCACACCCAGTTCTGTATGTGATGGCCCAATGAACGGGACAATGTTTTTGCTATTGCCTACATCTTGTAAAAACCGATTAAAATTCAACAAGGCTTCAACTGTATTAATGCTTACACAGCATATTGTTGAAAATATAAATAGTAAAAAAACACGGTTAACCGCTTTCTGTGAAAGCTCTTTCACCAGCAAAAAAGCCAAAGGCAACACAAGAAAAATAGCATTTTTGAACAATAAATTTAAACCGTAATCTAAATTTTTACCAACAAATAAAACACTAAAAACACACACAAAGTAGATGCTAAAAAACAGAATATGAATTGGTTTTAAAGCTATTTTCAAAGGATTTTTTAGGTAGAAAGCTACTGTATAAGTCAGCATCAATACGCCTGAAATTGCTAAGCCTGCTCTAGAAAAAAAAAGACAACAGACAAATAAATAACACAACCATGCAAATTTATCCGCTTCAAAAAATTTCATCCTATTTAAAAACTTATCAATTACAGACATATAATAATTGTAGTCACACGTTAAAAATGTTCGAGAATTTATGGCATGGTCTATCTCTTAGTATTGATTACGTTTACGGCAATTAAAGTCGCTTTGTAACAAGGTTCTCGGGCAAAGTCCCCTTTACATCGTACACAAAAGTAGTTTCGTGAGAGAATTTTTTAAAGTCAAATGATTGAAATTCTTTATGCGCTACGGCATGCACAATGGCATCAAACTTCATGTTTTTAATCGCTTCTGTATTTCCCAACTTAATGGCATATTCCTCTTCCACTTGTTTAGGATCTGCCCAAGGATCTACAATGGTCACGTTTAAGCCGAAGGCTGTTAGCTTTGTGTAGATATCTACTATTTTAGTATTTCTAACGTCGGTACAGTTTTCTTTAAAGGTGATTCCTAAAATCAGGACTTTGCTCCCTTTAACTTTAACATCACTTTCAATTACACCTTTTAAAATTTCATCGGCAATAAAATCGCTCATCGCATCATTTATTCTTCTACCGGCCAACAATATCGAGGGTCTGTAACCTACAGATTCTGCTTTTTGCGCCAGATAATAGGGGTCTACACCAATACAATGCCCGCCTACTAAACCTGGTTTAAACTTTAAAAAGTTCCATTTGGTTGCAGCCGCATCCAAAACCTGCTGTGTATCAATATTAAGCCTGTTAAAAATCAAGGCCAACTCGTTAACAAAAGCAATATTTACATCGCGTTGCGAGTTTTCAATAACCTTTGCAGCTTCGGCAACTTTCATACTTTGGGCAAGGTAAGTGCCCGCGGTAATAATACTTGCGTATAATGCATCAACAACTTTTGCGATTTCCGGCGTTGATCCTGATGTTAATTTAAGTATTGATGTTAGGGTGTTTATTTTATCTCCGGGGTTAATTCTTTCTGGCGAGTAACCACAGAAAAAATCGGTGTTGAATTTTAATTTGCTGGTGCTTTCCAAAACGGGTACACAATCTTCTTCTGTACAACCAGGATAAACAGTGGATTCGTAAATAACGAGATCACCTTTTTTTAGCGCTTTACCTACAGTTTTGCTGGCAAGTTTAAGTAACGTAATATCTGGACTGTTGAATTTATCTACCGGTGTAGGTACAGAAACGATAAAAACATTGCATGAGCTAAGTAGTTCTTCATTGCTGCTAAAAACCAGATTTTTATGCTCTTTTAGCTCCTCTGCACTAGATTCTAAAGTTAAATCAATCCCTTTCTTTAGGTTATTTATCCGTTCTTGATTGATATCAAAACCCAAAACAGGATATTTTTTCGCAAACTCTAATGCAAGTGGTAAACCAACATAGCCCAACCCAATTATTGCAATCTTTTTATCCGATAAATCCATGTGGTAAAAGTAAATTAAACATCACAAAATAATTGGTGTTTTATTTTTATTTATTTTGGGAAGTGTGCAAAAGTAAAAGCTTTGGAGCAAATAGTAAATTTTTATTTTGGAGATTAGGCACACATCATCCTCTGTGTTATTAAAAGCAATCTACAGTAGCTATAAAAACACCATTTACAACAAATAAAAAAGGTGTAGCGTAAAAGAAAACACCTTTTACACTACACCTCCAAAAATTGTAGTACCTAAACCGCTACGTTATGCTCTCTTAAAGCTTCGTTTAGCGATGTCTTTTTATCTGTAGATTCTTTTCTTTTTCCAATGATCAAAGCGCAGGGAACTTGGAACTCGCCAGCAGGGAATTTTTTAGTATAAGAACCTGGAATTACCACCGAACGCTCTGGAACAACCATTTTATGTTCAACAGGCTCATCGCCAGTAACGTCGATAATTTTAGTTGATGCTGTTAAAACAACGTTTGCACCTAAAACCACTTCTTTTTCTAAACGTACGCCTTCGACAACAATTGCTCTTGACCCAATAAAACAACCATCTTCAATAATAACCGGAGCAGCCTGCAATGGTTCTAAAACGCCACCAATACCAACGCCACCGCTTAAGTGAACGTTTTTACCAATCTGCGCACAAGAACCAACCGTTGCCCAAGTATCAACCATTGTACCTTCATCAACATAGGCACCAATATTAACGTAAGAAGGCATCATAATCACTCCTTTAGCTAAAAACGCACCGTATCTAGCAATTGCATGCGGAACAACTCTTACACCTTTCTTCTTATAATCGGTCTTTAATTTCATTTTATCGTGAAAAACAAAAGGACCTACGGTAATTTCTTCCATTTCACGAATAGGGAAATATAAAACTACTGCCTTTTTAATCCATTCGTTTACATGCCAAGTTGAACCAACTTTCTCGGCCACACGTATTTCACCTGCATCTAAGCGAAAGATAACAAGCTCAATCGCATCTCTATATTCTTTAAAATTAAGCAGGTTTCTATCTTCCCATGCTTCCTCTATCAATTTCTTTAATTCGGCTATCATTGTAATTTCTATTTAAACCGCCAAAATAAAGGTTTTTTCTACGATAAGCGTAAATTTTGCGTTATTTTTGAATTAATGGCTGAAAAATTAAGGATAGACAAATATTTGTGGTCGATAAGATTGTTCAAAACAAGATCTTTAGCAACAGATGCTTGCCGAGCTGGACGTGTAAAAAAAGAAGGCAACAATATAAAACCTAGTTACGAGGTTAAGGTTGGTGAAATATACCAAGTTTCAAAAGCGGTAGAAAAGAAAACTATTAAAGTGCTAGATCTACTTTACACCCGTGTTGATGCTAAAAAAGCCGTTTTGGCTTATGCGGATTTAACCCCCCCAGAAGAAACCGCAAAATACAAATCCATGTTCCAATCGCCTGTATTAACCAGAGACCGTGGAACCGGAAGACCAACCAAAAAGGACAGACGGGATATTGACGATTTGAGCGATAGCTTTTTTAATGATGATGACGAAGATTAGGTGATTTAATCATTGGTATCTGTTATCGGTTTACAAATAGTTCATTTAGTGCTTGTTCATTAACAGCTATTTACTGGTTAAGTGGTGATTTTTAAATAATGAGTTGATTTATTTTGGGCGTAACCCGCTGAAATGCGGGTCGGGCTATACACTACAATCTTTTTGTAAAAACAAAAAGGATTTCCGTTGCTATCCCTTACGCAAATTATCTAAATCAAAACCCTACTACTCATCTATGTGCTTCGTAACGCTAATTCTATTTTTTTTTAATACCAAAAACCTAACGAAGGCTGAAACAACAAATCCCATTTTCGCCAATTTATAAGCCCAACGAAAATCTAATCCACTAAAAAACTAAAAGCCTCCATTACCTTCATACTCATCAAAGCATCTTCTAAAGAGCAAGGATTTTCTTCCGCATCTCCTAAAAAGTAATTAACCGTTTTCTCTATCATATGTTGCTGAACATGTTCCATCGCCGGGAAAGCAAAGTCCACCGTTTTACCATTTTTAGTTAAACTTAAATTAGCGTTAAAAAAAGAAAACGTGATTCTGCCTTCGGTCCCAATAATTTCGCACTGTTCAAGCTCTTGCTCATCTAAACTATTGAAACACCAAACGCCATTAAATATCACATCATTTTTAAACACAATTTGCCCAACAGTAAGGTCTGCAACATTCTCCTTTTTAGTTTGGTTTTTAGAAAAGCCATGATATTTTACAGGTTCACCAAAAATATGGATCAAGATATCCAATTGATGTGGCGCTAAGTCAAAAAACAATCCTCCGCCAGAAATCTCTGGATTTACTCGCCAGTTCTCTTCCGTTTTCGCAATCGCAGCCGAACCTGATTTTTGAAAAAGTTTTAAATCAATCAAACGGATCTCGCCTATCGTTTTTTGATCAATCAGTTCTTTCAGTTTAATAAAGAAAGGTTGTGCTCTGCGATAATGTGCAACTGTTACTTTATTTCTCGAGGCTTTTTCTACAGCAATAATATCCTCGCACTCGGCACTGGTAAGTGTAACCGGCTTTTCTATATAAACATGTTTACCTGCTTTAAGCGCTTGTATTGCATAATCTTTATGTGGTGCAGGCGGAGTGGCTACATAAATAGCGCTTATATTTTCATCATTAATTAAATCATCAGCATGGCTATACCACTTCGCAATTCCATGTCTTTTTGCATAATCGGCTGCTTTTTCTGCATCTCTTCTCATCACCGCTTCAATTGCCGAGTTAGCCACTTTATTAAAAGCAGGTCCACTTTTCACTTCTGTAACATCGCCACAGCCTAATATTCCCCAGTTTATTTTTTTCATATCTTTAAGTATCGAGTATTAAGACACAAGTATCAAGAGCCTTGCAATTGTCTTTGCTCTTGGTTCTTTACTCTTGACTCTCTGTTCTGTCTCGAACCTTCTCTTAGTATTTCTTTTTATTTTCGTTCAACTGCCACATGCTAAAAGCCTCAAGTGCCTCCGTATGCAATATCTGTTGAGATTCCAACTTTCTATTTTCTAAACTTAAGTCTAACTCTTCGTAAATAAACGCATCATCAAAACCTGCTTCTGCGGCATCTTTTTTGGTATTTGCGTAATACATTTTATCTAACCTAGCCCAATAAATTGCACCTAAACACATGGGGCAAGGCTCGCAACTGGTGTAAATCACGCATCCTTCCAAAGTAAAGGTATTCAGCTTTTCACAAGCCAATCGGATGGTTGCAACTTCCGCGTGTGCGGTTGGATCATTAGTTATGGTCACCAAATTCCCGCTCTTTGCAACTACTACACCATCTTTCACAATTACGGCACCGAACGGGCCGCCTAAACCTTTGATTACATTCTGCCTCGACAGCTCAATGGCTTGTCTCATAAACTCTTCGTGTCTTTCCATATTTAAAAAGCATAAAAAAAGCCCAACTAAAGTTGAGCTTTCTAAAACTATGAATTTTTTATTTATTTCTTATCTTTCTTGTAAGCTTCGTTTAAACCTTTGATTACCTCAGTAGTAACGTCTAAGCTTTCGTCTGCAAATAAAATCGTTGGGTTGGCTTTAGAATAAGTTAAAACCATTTTATACCCTTTCTGCTTTGCATAACCTTTTAAGTAGTCAGCAACCTTGTCATATAGTTTTTCGCTTTCTGTTGCTTGCTCATTTTGCAAAGCTGCACCTGCATTCTGTTGAAAACCTTGTAACTCTTGTTGTTTTCTAGCCAAGCGTTCCTCAGTTTTTTGTCTTTGATCAGCACTCATGGTATTTGCTCCCTGTTGGTAAGCAGCGACTTCACGCTGAAAAGCTGTTCCTTTATCTTTTAAATCGGCTTCTGCTTTTTTAGATTTATTTTCTAATCTTCCGTTCATCTCTTTAAAATAATCGTACTTACTTAAAAGAGAATCTGAGTTCACATAAACAAACTCATGCGTTACTGTTTTATTTTCCTTTGTGCTTGTGCTCGAAGCTGTATTTGCTGTTTTTGAATCTGGGTTATTACATGCTACCACTGCTGCCATAAAAGCTAATCCTGTACCAGCTTGAGCAATTTTTGAAATAATTTTATTCATTGTTAATTTGGATTTATGCGCAAATATAAAGATTCAATAAATGTATCCTAATGCTTTTTAAGATTTAAACGTTAAAAGGTGTTAAAATTTGGCAAAAAAGAATGGTCTTTCTTTTTTAAAGAAAGACCATTCCAAATATTTGTTTTTAATTATGCTAATTGTGCATCCAGTTTACCTGCTAAAACAGATTTTGGCACTGCACCAATCTGCTTATCAACAATTTCACCATTTTTAAAGAACAATAAAGCTGGGATATTTCTGATACCAAATTTCACAGAGATATCTGGATTATGGTCAACATTCACTTTGCCTATAATGGCTTTTCCATCGTATTCTTTCGCCAATTCTTCAACCACTGGTCCAACCATACGACATGGTCCGCACCATTCTGCCCAAAAATCTACTAATACGGGTTTATCTGATTTTAAAACTAACTCTTCAAAGTTAGCATCTGTTATTTCTAATGCCATGATATATAATTTTTAAAAAATGATTGAATCAAATATAGCACCAATGGTTACAGCTTGCAAATAGATAATAACAATTTGACTATAGTATTTCATTATAAATATTGGGAAACTGTAAACGTAGATACTTTTGCGCTTCATTCCAAGAAACTGGAAACGGACCATTTGCGGAACACCTAAACTATATAAAATCGTTGAAAATAAAATCTAAATGGTGTCTAAAATTTTAATAATTTAGAAATAAAAATAAGCATTTATTTAAATAATGTCATTCAACTCCATTCCTTTTCTTATTTTTTTTCCAGCAATCACTTTGCTTTTCTATGTACTGCCACATAAGTATCGCTGGATCTTGCTATTGGCTGGGAGTTGCATTTTCTACATGTCGTTTATTCCGCAGTATATTTTAATTTTGTTTACCACCATCGTTGTAGATTATTGGGGCGCACTAAAAATGGAAAAATCCAGCCCCAAGAACAGAAAAAAATACTTGGTTTTAAGCATAGTAATTACTTGCCTCGTTTTATTTTTATTCAAGTATTTTGATTTTTTCAACGAAACAACTACTTTAATTTGTGCTCAAATCGGCGTCCCTTATCGAGTTCATAACCTCAACTGGGTTTTGCCTATTGGTCTTTCTTTCCATACTTTCCAAAGTTTGAGTTACGTAGTTGAGGTTTACAGAGGAAACCAAAAAGCAGAACGCCATTTTGGCATCTATTCACTTTATGTAATGTTTTATCCGCAGTTGGTTGCTGGACCTATTGAACGTCCGCAAAATTTACTGACACAACTCCGAGAATACAAAGTTTTTAAAACCTCCAATATATCCGAAGGGTCACGGCTAATTTTATTTGGGTTTTTCGCAAAAATGGTAGTGGCAGATAACCTAGCCCCTTATGTAGATGAGATTTACGCAAATCCTACTCTTTACAAACAAACCAGTGTTTTAACCGGACTTTTCTTTTACTCTTTTCAAATTTATTTCGATTTTTTCGGCTATACCACTATAGCATTGGGTTGCGCCAAACTTTTAGGTTACAACCTGATGGATAATTTCAACAAACCGTACCTCGCCAAAAACCTTTCCGATTTTTGGGAACGTTGGCATATCTCGCTTTCTACTTGGTTTCGCGATTATATTTATTTCCCTTTAGGCGGCAACAAAGTTTCAGTCGCAAAATGGATTTCGAATATATTTATCGTCTTTTTATTGAGTGGCTTATGGCATGGCGCTAATCTCACTTTTTTGCTTTGGGGATTTTTCCACGCTTTAATATTTGTATTAGAAAGGTTTTTAAAGACGAAATTAAATATTCTAAACTCCAAAAACGCATGGATTACCATTCTCCATGCACTCGCTATTCTCAAAAATTTCGTTTTAGCCAGTTTTTTATGGATATTTTTCAGAGGAACAGATTTGGCAAACATCAAACAAATTTTCAACAGAATTTTCAACAATACTTTGCAACAAGATAGTTTTCAGATTGACACCAAGGTTTGGTTTTTTCTCATCTCGTTCATTCTTTTTGATGTTTTTGTTTTGAATAAACGATTCGATTTCTGGTGTGCTGATCAACCAGTTCTAGTTCGGTGGTCAGTATATGCCGTCATGCTTTTCTCCGTCATGGTGTTTTCTGGAGTACAAAATTATCCTTTTATTTATTTTCAGTTTTAAATGAAGAAAGACATCAAAATACTATCGTTTAAACTGTTTATCTGCGGTTTGCTGATTATCGGATTTAGCCCAGTTTATAATTATTTCTTCTATGAAAGTGACCTTCAAACTTATTCGCCAGCTATAAACCAATCGTACGCTATTGCGCCACAAAGAAGCGAGATTGTTTATATTGGAGAATCGTCCAATATTACCACCCGTTCCGATGATTTTGATAAAAGAAGTATTGGGGAATTTATAAGTGATTACTATCCCCACAAAAAAATCGGATACATTACAAAAGTAGCTAGCCATGCGGGTATTTTTTACGAATTACTACGGAATATCCCTAAGAAATCAGCTGTAAAAACGGTGATTGTAACCATGAATTTAAGATCTTTTGCTGCCGACTGGATAGATTCTGAACTGGAAACACCGCTACAAAGAGACATTGTTCTGCTAAAAGACCGACCACCTTTGCTGAAAAGAATTTTACTTGGCTTTAAAGGCTACGATGTAAAAACAGATAAAGAAAGACAGGAGATTTTTAAAAAGAAATGGCGAGAAGAAAAACTAATATTTCCCAAAAAATTCAGCCATGATAATGTTGAAGAATGGGAGCATTGGATTGCAGTAAACGGAATTAAAGATTCCCTTGGAAATGTCGATTGGAAAGCCACCGAACTTGCAACGCACTATATCAAATCATACGCCTTTCAGATAGATACGCATACAAATCCTCGCATTAAAGATTTTGATAACATTGTTGAACTAGCTAAAAAAAGGAACTGGAATTTGATATTTAACCTCATTGCAGAGAATACAGAAAAAGCGAATCAGCTTTTAGGTTATCCGCTTACTTATTTAATGAACCAAAACAAAGAACTCTTGTTGCAACGTTATCAAAAAAATGGAGTTTTTGTGGCCGATAATTTAAATGCGGTAACCAATAAAGATTTTATAGAGCAGCACTGGACAAGCGAACATTATGCTGAAAGAGGAAGAAAAGCAATTGCAGAAAACGTTGCAGAAAAGTTACAGGTATTTTACCCAAAAGATTATCGAAGAACAGACACAACAGATATTCGGCATAAAACGGTCTTCTTTAACAATTGTGAAGGCGAAACAAAATGGGAACAGATGCAGATGCTTACCATCCATGAACATTTTTCCGGCAAAAAATCGTCACAGGCTTTACCTTATAGCATTACCTTTGCTTACCCAACAATCTTTATCCGCAATGCAGACTCGGTTTATATCTCATTCAAATATCTCCAAAAATATGCTACAAAAAACGTCAAATTAGTGATAGAAGTACAAGGCGAAAACGCAACATATAACTGGTTTGGCAAAGAAATTAACGAATTAGCTTCTAAAAGCAAGCACTGGCAGGCCATCAAATTCAGATATCCATTACCCGAAAGTTTTGCTAAATCAGACTTGATTAAAGTATACATCTACAATCCTGATTTACACCAAATTCATATTGACGATCTAAGAATAGATTTCAAAATCAAAATATAAGAATCAATTTGGCTTAACCTTTGATTTACTAGCTAAAACGTATACTATTGAACAAATACCTAAAACTTAGTTTAAAAATACTGGCCTGGATAGTGGGAAGCGTTATCGGGATTTTTTTATTGGTTGTAATCCTAATTCAGGTTCCTGCGATACAGAATATCGTTAAAAACAAAGCTGTTAGCTTTTTAGAAGGCAAGTTTAAAACGCCTGTAAAAATAGAAAAGATAGAAATTGGCCTGCCCAAAAAAATTGTTTTGAGAGGTTTCTACTTCGAAAGCCAACAAAAAGACACTTTGCTTGCCGGCGACAAATTGGCGGTTGACATTTCGCTGTTCAAATTACTGGACAATCAGATTGAATTGAATTCTATTGACCTTGAAGGAATTGTTACGAATATCAAAAGAGGACAAGATTCTGTTTTCAATTTTGATTACATGATCAACGCTTTTGTGAGCGATCAGAAAAAACCAGCGCAACCGCAAGACAGCACTGCTGCTATGAAATTTTCTATCAACAAAATAAACCTTGATAAAATTCGCGTACGTTTTAACGATGCTATTACCAAAAACGATTTAGACGTTTACATCAACCATTTCGATACCAACATTAAAAAGTTTGATTTGGACAGCATGGATTTCAAAATCCCTAAAATCACTTTAAACGGTTTAAACCTAAAACTGAAACAGGGAGCATTAGAAAAAATTGCCGAAGGAACTGTTGAAGTCGCGGATTCGCTATCTTCTTCGCCCAGCATCAAACTTGATTTAGGGAAACTTGATTTATCAAAGATCATCATCACTTATGACAATGCCGAAAGTAATTTAGATACCAAACTAAATTTAGGTAAACTGTTGGTTGATTTTAATGCAATTGATTTAAAACAGCAGTTGGTTGATATTAAATCCATAGAATTTACGGATACAAAAGGGAATTTAGTTTTAGGCAAGGCTGAAAAACAAGCCGTTAAAAATGCGACTTCAAAAGATACTTCTGCTGCCGCAGAAAACTCAAGCTGGAAAGTGAATCTGCGTAAAGCCAATTTTAAAAATATTGCTTTTGCTTTTGACGATATGAATGCACCAAAAGCAAAAAAAGGGATGGACTTTATGCACCTAAATTTAAAGAACATCAACCTTGATGCTACTAATTTTTATTATAGTTTGGACACCATTTCTGGCGACATTAATAATTTCACTTTACAGGATAAAAGTGGCATAAACGTACAAAAGTTAAAAACAAACTTTTTTTACGGTCCAAAAAATGCTTTCTTAAAAAATCTTTACTTAAAAACTCCTCAAACTTTAATTAAAGATGAGATTATCGCTAAATATCCTTCAATAGCAGCTTTATCAAAAACACCAGGAGAATTATATATCGACGCCAACATTAACGGAAGCAAGCTGGGTTTTAAAGATATTTTATTGCTTGTCCCTACCCTTTCGGGCACCGCTCCTTTTAACACCATGCCCAATGCGGTGATGAATATCAACAGCAAAGTAATTGGTAAGGTTAAAGATTTACGCATTCCTAAATTAGAAATTTCGGGAATTGGAAACACCAAAATCGCTGCTAGCGGAAATATCAAAGGTTTGCCCGATGTAGAGAAAGCATACTTCGATTTAAATATCAAAAACTTTCAATCTACCGCAAAAGACATCAACGCTTTTATCCCAAAAGGCACTTTACCAACAAACATTCAACTGCCTTCTACTTTTGCAGCAAAAGGTTTTTTTAAAGGCGGCATTAACAACTTCAATACTAATTTGGCCTTAGCAAGCAGTTTTGGTAGTGCTAAAATTAAAGCAGCCTTTGATCAACGTATAAAAAACCGCGAAAAATATGATGCTTTTGTAGACATCAATAACTTTGATGTGGGGAAATTGATTAAAAATGATTCTGTTGGTAAAATCACTTTAAAAGCCAACATTAAAGGCATCGGGCTTGACCCAAAAACTGCGACTGCAACGGTCGACGGTACTTTG
Organism: Pedobacter arcticus A12; assembly: GCF_000302595.1. Taxonomy (GTDB): domain Bacteria; phylum Bacteroidota; class Bacteroidia; order Sphingobacteriales; family Sphingobacteriaceae; genus Pseudopedobacter; species Pseudopedobacter arcticus. Next base: position 838,193 of record NZ_JH947127.1, read on the forward strand.
GTAAAAGCGGTTTTTAATAAATACACTTACCAAAATTTAGCAATAAAGGCCAACATAGCCAACGGACTTTTTAAAGCTAAGGCTGGAATGAATGACCCGAATTTGGACTTTGACTTAGTAGCAAACGGAAGTTTTAAAGGCAAATACCCAGCAGTAAAAATGAACCTAAATTTGGATAGCGTAGATTTAAAAGCATTAAATCTAAACGCTACGCCATTAAAACTAAGAGGTGTTTTAGATGCGGATATTAAAACTGCCGATCCAGATTATTTAAACGGACGGATATTTTTAACCAAATTATTAATCTCTGATGGCAAGGAACGCTACCAGTTAGATTCGGTAAAATTGCTTGCAAAAGCGAGCAACGATAGTACCAGTCTAAAACTAAAATCGCAAATATTATCAGCCAGTATTATTGGCAAATACAAGCTAACCCAAGTTGGCAGCGCTTTAAGCAATACGATAGCTAAATATTACAATACAGGTGCCAGCGCCACAAAACCCGACACTTTAAAACCACAAAAATTCACTTTTGCGCTAAACGTTTCCGATGACCCAATTCTGTATGCATTGGTTCCAAATTTAACTCGGATTGAACCAATCGCCATAAAGGGAAGATACAACAGCCAAGGTGATACGCTGGTAGTGAACGGCACTATTCCAAAAGTAATTTATGCCGGAAACACGATTAGCAATGGAAGATTGAAAATAACCACAGACAGCGCAGCCTTAAAATATAGTTTGATTATTGACGAGGTTAAAAGCGAGTCGTTACTATTACCACAAACCAGCTTAACCGGTCAGCTTAAAAATAATCTGCTCGATTATCGCTTACGAGTGCTAGACCAAGCCAATAAAGAGCGCTACTTAATTGCTGGAAATTTAAAAGCTTTAGAGAATAAGGACAGTGAATTTAGGTTGAACTTGGATGGCTTAAAACTGAATTATCAAAAATGGACTATTGCGGATAATAACGTAATACGGTTTGGTGAAACCGGTATTTTTGCTGATAATTTTGAACTCAGCAATTCTGGGCAGTCCATCAAAATACAATCCCAGCAAACATCGGCTAATTCGCCCTTGGCAATTGATTTTACCAATTTCAGGATAGAAACCATTACCAATATCATCTCTAAAGATTCGCTTTTGGCAGGCGGGGTAATTAATGGGAACGTAATTGCTAAAAACTTGGCAAATACACCAACATTTAATGCAGACATGACCGTTACCGATTTCAACTTTATGACAGATACCGTTGGAAACCTCGCCGTTAAGGTTAATAATAACACACCAAATACTTTTAATGCGGATGTAGCCATCACCGGAAACGGAAACCAAGTAAACTTAAAAGGTCTTTATAATACCGAGAGCAGTAGTTTTGATATGGATCTGGATATGCAACGCCTAAATCTGAAAAGCATACAAGGCTTTACCTTAGGCAATATTACCGATGCTAAAGGTTTTTTAAATGGCGCATTTAAAATTACCGGAAATGTTGATGCGCCTAAAGTGCGTGGTGATGTGGCATTTAACGATGCGGCATTTAGGGTAACCCCATTAAATTCTTATTATAAAATAGGCCCGGATAAGATTGTATTCAACGGCGATGGTATATTGTTTAACAATTTCTCTTTAATAGATTCTGCAAACAACAAACTCTCTGTTGATGGCGCAATTTACACCCAGACTTTCACCGATTATAGGTTCAATTTAACTGTTGATGCCGATAATTTTATGGCGGTAAATTCTACCGAGAAAGACAACGATCTTTATTATGGAAAACTATTTTTCGACACCAAAATGCGTATCAAAGGCGATTTGGATAATCCGATTATAGATGGGAGTTTAAAAATCAACAAAGAAACTGATCTTACTTTGGTACTTCCGCAATCTGACCCTGGCATTGCAGATAAGGAAGGTATTGTGGAGTTTATTGATCAAGATGATCCGTCATTCAATAAGGCTTTTGTATTGCCAGATTCGTTGAACAAAACCAACTTTACAGGGATGAATCTGACGATGGCAATTGAAGTTGACCCCAAAGCGGAACTCACCATGGTGATTGATAAAGGGAACGGAGATTTTGTTAAACTGAAAGGTGAAGCTGAGCTGAGTGCTGGTATTGACCCTTCGGGCAAAGTATCGTTAACCGGGAAATACGAACTGCAGGAAGGTTACTATGAGATGTCTTTCAACTTTATCAAACGTCAATTTAAAATTGATAAGGGAAGTAGCGTATTATGGACAGGCGATCCACTTTCTGCAACTTTAGATGTAACAGCTATTTACGTTGCGGAAACAGCTCCGATAGATTTAGTTGGCGATCAGCTTGGTTCGGCATCACAAGCGGTGAGAAATACCTACAAGCAGAAATTGCCGTTCAATGTTCTGTTAAAAATGAAAGGTGAATTAATGAAGCCCGAAATAAGTTTCGACGTAATTTTGCCTGATGGAAATTATAACGTTTCCACGGATATCATCAACAATTCAAAAACCAAATTAGAACAGTTAAGACAACAGCCAAACGAGCTTAATAAACAAGTTTTTGCATTGTTGCTTTTAAACAGATTCATCGGCGAAAATCCATTTGCGAGTGAAGCCGGATCTGGCGGTGCCGAAACTTTGGTTAGGCAGAGTGTAAGTAAAATCATATCGCAACAGCTGAACGATTTTGCAGGAAATTTAATTGAAGGTGTAGAGTTAAACTTTGATTTAGAAGCTACAGACGATTATACCACAGGACAAAGAGCAAACCGAACCGACTTAAATGTGGGCTTATCAAAACGTTTACTTAACGACAGGTTAAAAGTAACCATTGGAAGTAGTTTTGGGCTAGAAGGTCCACAGCAGAGCAACCAACAATCAAATAATATTGCCGGCGATGTGGCTGTTGATTATTCCCTATCCAAAGATGGAAGGTATTTGTTAAGAGCTTACCGTAAAAACCAATATCAGGTTGCGCTGCAAGGACAGGTGGTAGAAACCGGCTTAGGTTTTATCATTACTATGGATTACAATAGGTTTAAAGAGCTTTTTGAGAAATCAAAAAGTAAAAAAGAGAACAAAAAGAAGGAAAATACCGAGAGCAAATAACATGAAATTGAAGTCTTTTATATATCTATTCATCATCACTTTGTTTGTTGCATCTTGTAGCAATACCAAGTATTTGCCTAAAGGCGAATTGCTTTACGTTGGTGCTAAAATTAAAATTGAGGGTGATAGTGTTCCGAAAAATGAAAAATCTATTTTAAAAGATGAGCTGGAAAGCATTTTAAGACCGCTTCCGAATTCTTCCATTTTGGGTTTACGCCCCAAACTATGGATTTACAACATTACCAAAACCGACAAGCAAAAAGGAATTAAACATTTTTTTAACAAAAAATTTGGTCAAGCGCCAGTGTATTTCTCAAAAGTAAATTTAGATTATAACGTTCAACTGATTGAAAACAGACTGGACAATAGAGGTTTTTTTAAAGGCAAAGCTTACGCGGATTCTACCGCTAAACGCAAAAGAGCTACGGCAATTTATACGGTAAAGCCTAATTTCCAATATAAAATTAGAGAAGTAAAGTTCCCTACAGATTCTAGTAAATTGGGTTTAGCCGTTGCGGAAACTAAGGAAACCACCTTTTTTAAAGCCGGCGAGCCTTATGATTTAGATAAAATCAAAGCAGAAAGAACAAGAATTGATGCTAAACTGAAAGAACAGGGTTTCTTTTACTTTGGTCCAGATTATTTATTGATCCAGGTAGATAGTACGGTCGGCAAACACCAAGTGGATTTGATTATGAAAGTGAAAAATGAAACGCCACAACCTGCCAAAAATGTTTACAACATCGGTAAAATTTATGTTTTTCCGGATTATAGTTTAGGTGATGATAGTATTCAGCGCAATACAGATTCACTTTATAAATACAAAGACTTAATTGTTGTTGACCCCAAAAAGAAATATAAACCACAGGTTTTTGACCGGGCGTTACAATTTAACCAAGGTGATATTTATAACAGGACAGATCATAATTTATCATTAAACAGATTGGTTAACGTAGGGACTTTCAAATTTGTAAAAAATGAATTTAGAACTTCTGATTCTTTAAACAGTGTTTTAGATGCTTATTATTACCTAACCCCATTACCAAAAAAATCTATCCGGCTTGAACTGTTGGGTAAAACCAACTCCGCAAATTACACTGGATCAGAAGTAAATTTAAACTGGACAAACAGAAATACTTTTAGAGGTGCAGAGCAATTAACGATTACCGCGTTTGCAGGATTGGAAACACAAGTATCTGGACAAAACGGAGGCAATAATGTGATGCGCTTTGGCGGAGATGCCAGTTTAATTTGGCCAAAGTTTATGGTACCGTTTGTAAAACTAAAATCGGTTTCCGCATTTACGCCAAAAACTGTTGCAACCTTAGGTTTTGAATATCAAAACAGAACAAACCTATATTCGCTAAATACTTTTAGAGGTTCTTTTGGTTACCTGTGGAAAGAAAATATCCGTAAAGAACACTCATTAAAGGTTACAGAGATTACCTACACAAACTCTTCAAACGTTTCTGAGGAATACCTACTTAAGGCAAAGAACGATCTAAGTTTACAACGAGTAATTGATGATCAGTTGATTTTTGGTCCATCTTATAGTTATACGTACACCACTACTGGCGAAGCACAGAAGAAAAACACTTTTTATTATAAGGGACAGGTTGATCTAGCGGGAAACATAGCTGGCCTAATTAATAAAGGTGATGTATTAAATGGAGACACATCGAGAATATTTGGCGTACCATTTAGCCAATATTTAAAAATAGAAAACGATTTTAGACATTATTTAAAACTGGGCGCTAAATCTACAATTGCTAGTCGGGTTATCACGGGTTTTGGTTATGCTTACGCAAACTCTTCTCAGTTACCTTTTATTAAACAATTCTTTATTGGTGGTACAAATAGTTTACGTGGTTTTAGAGCAAGATCTATTGGACCTGGTAGTTACGAACAGGTGATTGATCCAAACTCCTTTTTACCAGATCAATCTGGAGATATCAAATTAGAATTAAACTCAGAATACAGATATGATTTCACCTCTATATTTAAAGGGGCTTTATTTGTTGATGCAGGAAATATCTGGTTGTTAAATAACGACCCAGAAAAGCCGGGAGCTACGTTTAGTAAGCAGTTTATAAGTGAATTAGCAGTTGATGCTGGCGCCGGCTTACGCTTAGATTTATCTTTTTTAATATTGCGTTTAGATTTAGGCTTCCCAATCAGAAAACCTTATTTACCAAAAGGAGATCGATGGGTTTTTAACGATATCAAATTTGGGGATAAAGCGTGGAGGAAAGAGAATTTAGTCTTTAACTTGGCTATTGGATATCCTTTTTAATAGTTATAGCGCAAGTTTTGAGTTAGTGGAAAAGGCTGTTGGGAGATTTGTACTTTAGATAAGAAGAAGATTTAAAACTTAGGTGTCCGTTAGAAGAAACGAAGCCTGCACAAGTCAGGTTTACCCACATGAGTAAACGCACTAATACTTGCGCTAGTAGCTTTTGAAATCTAAAAAAACGTTAATCTAACTGTCTGCAGTATTGCCAACGCAAAAAACATGTAAGCAATACTCTTATTAATTACACGGTGGCTAAATGAAAACTTATTTTGAATATACTGTGCAAATCGTCCGAAAAAATACAAACAACCAAACGAACCTATTGATGCGCCAATAGCAAAAACTACTAAAGCAATTCCTTCTGTACTAATCCATTGATGGGCAATTAAAAAAGTGCCTCCAATAGTCCAAAAAGGAATAATCATCGGATTAAAAACACCAAGTAAAATGCCAGTTTTAATACTGTCTCTTTTCTTATCGTTGGTCATAGGTTTAAGTGTTTTCTTTGACTGTAGGTAACTCAGCGTTCCCATTAGCAAAAAAATCCCGACCATGATCCACTCTAACCAAATCAAAAATTCTTTTTTTGTGGCAAACCATTCCGCGAAGCGCATCAATATATAGGTAAAAACACCTTCAACCAGCGCAAACGAGATTGCAAAAATCACCACTTGCTTTAATCCCTTGTTTATAGAAATCTGCATTGCCGTTAAGTTGATATTTCCCAGTGGGATATATCCAACAAAATTTACCACTACGGCTACAAAAAAGGTAAGCAAAAGCATAGGGGCAAAGATAAAACTTTAAGCAAATTTTGCGCATAAAAAAGCCGAAAGCAAAACCGCATATCGCCAGTGAGAAATGTTAGCAGTATTGATGATTAACTTAAGAATTGTTATTATCGTTGTAAAAACATGAGCGCAAAGAAACCAATTCAATGTGGAATACAATTTTAGCTAAAATAAAACTAGCAGCTCTCTTTAAATGGTTTTTAATATTTCGAAGAAAACAGTCTAAAAGTCGAAACTAACTTTTAACAATCCCATATAGAATGTAACTGATTATCTGATTACAATCAGTAGTGTTGTTTACAGATATAGACTTTTGCCCTGGTCTTTCCAGTCCAGATAGTGCAGCATTAATCCACGAGCTTAAAAAACAGATATCATTTTCAGACATTTTCTTAAACTCATCACATTGGACGCCACCGTTAATAATTTCTTTTATAAAATTAAGGTGGATTTCCTCAAACTCTTCTTTTAAGGGATAAATCTCTTTATAGTGATCAAAAATATCATCCAATACTACCTTTGAAAGATTAACGCTTTCTGCCCTTAATGCTAAACGGGACAATATATAGGCAGAGAATTTTGCGAAGGCGGTACTTTCTCTATTTACAGCCACTCTTATCAGCTTCGTAGCGTTCATCATCTCATGCTTTACTACCGATTGGAACAATTCCGTTTTACCTGGATAGTAATAATAAAGCGTACTTTTGCCCTTCCCTACCACCTTGGCAACTTCGTCCATGGTGGTTTTCTTTAAACCGTACTGAGAAAACAACGTTTTTGCTGCTTTCAATATCTCTAAATCTAATTCGTCTTCTTTCATTACACCTCTTTTTTATCGACTAAAATTTTTGGTTAGTCTAATATACAAAAATAAATTAAATAGTTTCATGGACTATAAACGAAAGAATCACCACAAAAATCGTCAGCATTCTGTAATAGATACGTCAGCTATCCGTCAAATATGCCGTTAGTCAATGAGTTACGATTCCTCTTCATTTTTAACCCGTAATTCAATTTCGCAGTGAATAAATTTTAGACTATTTTTGTTTCATAGTCGAAAACATAAAAATCAAATCGATTACTATTAATAAACAAAAACAAATAAAATCATGAAAAAATTAATTTTGTCAATCGCAGTTTTAACAGGTTTAGCATTTAGCAGCCAAGCACAAACAGAAAAAGGAAAATGGATTTTAGGAGGAAGCGCATCTTACGAATCAGTAAAATCCGATGCAAGTAATTCTAAAGCGGTAGAAAATTTCAGTATCGTACCAAACGTAGGTTACTTTATTTCAGATAATATTGCTTTAGGTACGGGTTTAGGATATCAATATACTAACATTGGAGTAGCTAGCGGAGCGTTAATCGCAGGTCAAACTGAGGCTTTTGTTGTTGCTCCTTTCGGTAGAGTTTATGTACCAATTGCGGAAAAATTCGCTTTCTTTGGTCAGGCGCAAGTGCCTTTGGCTTTTGGAACGGCAAAAGAAACTGATGCTGATGGCAAATCAGGCGATAAAATTGGCAACTCTACTGCTATTGGTGTTGTTTTATCTCCAGGTTTCACTTACTTCCCATCTAAAAAAATCGGAATTGAGTTTGCTTTTAAAGGTATTTCTTACAATAACCTGAAAGTAGAAGATGCAAACAACAATACAGTTAAAGGTGCAGGTAACGACAGCTTCGCAATTGGAACAGATTTCTTTGCTCCACAAATTGGAGTTCAGTTTTACTTCTAATTAGAACAAAACCATATTAACAAAAGGTTGCCTTACAAGGCAACCTTTTGTTGTTTATAAAACTTCGGGAAGCTTAGAGTAGTACGAACTATAAAGCTTCTGCACAACTACCAAACGTTTGTTGTATTTCGAAGTTCGCTGACACAGCTTAGTATCTCCCCCCAAAAAAAAATCCCCTGATTGTTTAATCAGAGGATCTTAAATCATCAAATATTACTTCGCTACAATGCCGCTCTCAGCATTAAAGCGCCAACGGTAACGTTTGTACGGCTATCAATGATAATAGCACCACCGTTTCTTTTGTTTTTATCGTATGGATCAAAAGCCAACTCATCGGCTGTCTTTATTTCAACCCTACCAATATCGTTTAATCCAAAACTATCTGCATTCACTTTTTCAAGCGTATTGATATTTACTTTGTACAAAATCTCCCGTATTTTGCAACGCGTTACCTTGCTTTGGTGTTGGATAAAATAAGTTGCAGAAGTATCTAACTCGCGTGTGTCCATCCAGCAGATATCTGCCTCAATTTCGTTGGAAACAATCGGCGGACGTTCAATTTCTCCAATCATGTCTCCACGACTGATATCTATCTCATCCGCTAAATGCAAAGTGATTGATTTTCCATCTTCCGCAATTGCATGTTCACCATCAAAAGTTTCGATCTTAGAAATGGTTGACTTCATACCTGATGGAAAAACCTTTATTGTATCTCCCAATTTTAGCGCACCGCTCAAAATCCTACCAGCATAACCTCTATAATCATGCAGTTCATCTGTTTGCGGTCTCACAACCCATTGTACCGCCATACGAGCAGGCAACAAAGTATCGAGTTCACGTACAGGAACAGTTTCTAAATGATCCAATAAGTTTTTTCCTTTATACCAAGGCATATTTACAGAATCATTTACAATATTATCTCCGTGTAAAGCACTTACGGGGATAAAAGTTACTTCATGTATACCTAATTTTACCGCTAAAGCATGATATTCAGCGTGGATTCGATCAAAAACCTCCTCGCTATAATCAACCATGTCCATTTTGTTAACACAAACAACCACATGCTCTAAAGCTAAAAGCGACACTAAATAGGTGTGACGAATTGTTTGCTCAATAACACCTTTACGGGCATCAATCAGAATAATGGACAAATCGGCGTTTGAAGCGCCTGTAACCATATTACGAGTATATTGGATATGCCCCGGAGTATCAGCAATAATGAACTTCCTTTTCTCTGTTTGGAAATATTTATACGCTACATCTATGGTAATTCCTTGCTCACGCTCGGCCTTTAATCCATCTGTTAAAATGGCCAAATCAACCGTCCCATCTTCATTTTTACGACTTGATTTTTGAATCGCTTCTAATTGATCTGCCAATACAGAACCTGTATCGTACAATAAACGACCAATTAAAGTGCTCTTTCCGTCGTCAACACTACCTGCTGTTAAAAATTTTAATATATCCATTAAAAGTATCCTCCTTTTTTACGGTCTTCCATGGCTGCTTCAGAAACTTTATCATCCATACGGGCACCTCTTTCACTAATTTTTGACTGACTGATTTCTAAAATAATATCGTCAATATCGGTTTTCACAGATTCAACAGCTGCAGTACAAGTCATATCACCAACCGTACGGAAACGTACGCTTTTGGTGTAAACTGTATCATCCGCATCCATGTTTAAAAACTCGTGTGCTGCCATCCAAACCCCATTTCGTTCAATTACTTCTCGGTTATGAGAATAATAAATAGAAGGAATTTCGATTTTTTCTCGCTTAATATAGTTCCAAACGTCGAGCTCTGTCCAATTGCTAATTGGAAAAACCCTTACATTTTCTCCTTTATTGATTCTGCCGTTGAAAGTATTCCAAAGCTCTGGTCTTTGACGTTTTGGATCCCACTGTCCAAACTCATCACGTACAGAAAAAATACGTTCTTTTGCCCTGGCTTTCTCCTCGTCTCTACGAGCACCTCCGATACAAGCGTCAAATTTATTTTGTTCTATAACTTCTAAAAGCGAAACTGTTTGTAAGGCATTTCTGCTTGCGTCTTTACCTTTTTGCTCAATTACTTTTCCGCTATCGATAGCATCTTGTACGTTAGCTACGATTAATCTTTCACCAATTTGTTTAGCTAAACGGTCACGGAATTCAATAACCTCGGGAAAGTTATGTCCGGTATCTACGTGTACCAAAGGAAAAGGAAACTTACCCGGACGGAAAGCTTTTTCTGCTAAACGTACCAACGTAATCGAATCTTTTCCTCCAGAGAATAACAGGGCAGGTTTTTCGAATTGCCCAGCAACCTCTCTTAAAATTGCGATGGCTTCTGCCTCTAGTTGATCTAAATAATCCATTTTTTTAAAGTAATAAGTATTAAGTAGTAAGTAATAAGACCATATTATATGGTGATAAATCTAACCTCTGCTTAAGACTTTTTTATTCATTCATTTCAAATTATAAGTCTTCGTCCAGTTGCGAACTACCAACTAAAAACTGTTGACTTTAGCAACTTATAAGTCTTCATCCCATTGCGGACTACGGGTTAATAACCGTTTGCCTTATTTACGGCTTAAAAACTTCTTCATGTGCGGTTACATCATGTAATCCGCATTCTTTCTTACTTGCATCTTCCCACCACCAACGACCGGCTCTAAAATCTTCGCCTGGCTGCACCGCTCGTGTACACGGTTGGCAACCTATACTAGGAAAGCCTTTATCATGTAGCGGATTGTAAGGAACATTCTTTTCATTAACGTAGGTTTTCACCTCATCCAAACTCCAAAAGAAAAGTGGATGTACTTTTATTAAGTTGTGCGCTGCATCCCACTCAACCCATTGCATATCCTCGCGATTTGCAGATTGATCTGCCCTTATTCCGGTTATCCAAACCTCGTGACCTGCTAAAGCTCTATTTAAAGGTTCAACTTTACGGATGCCACAACACTCTTTTCTGTTTTCCACAGATTCATAAAAACTACTTGGACCTTTTTTTGTCACCATTTCTTGTAGTTTTTCTTTGTCGGGATAAAACGTGTAAATCGGCTTCTGATACTTTTCTAAGGTACGGTTCCAGGTGTAATAAGTTTCTGTAAACATACGCCCGGTATCTAAAGTAAAAACTTTAACATTTAGGTCTTCAGTAAAAATCATATCAGAAATCACCTGATCTTCCCAACCAAAACTGGTAGAAAAAACTGCTTTTCCGCCAAAGTTTTGGGCAACAAAAGCCAAAAGCTGTTGTGGGCCTAAGCCTGCTATCGCTTGTTTTACTTCATCTATATTCATCTTCAGTTTCTTTACAGCGCCATTAAAAATTTACCGATTGTATTTAAACTCGCCAAAATTACAATTATCCCAACTGCAACCATAATGGTTTTAGCTGATATTTTATTAGAAACCTTTGCCGCAATTGGCGACGCTATTGCGCTACCTATTACCAAACCTGCAACGGCATACCAACGTAAACCATCTAGCATGGTTAAAAACGTTAACGAACTCATCAACGCAATAAAAAATCGGGTCATCTTCACCGTTCCTAATGAGTAGCGGGCGTTTCTACCGCCGGCTATCAAAGACGAAAGTACAATTGACCCCCATCCTCCGCCACCTACTGCATCAATAAATCCACCGAAAAATCCAAGTGGTGCTATCTTTTTTATCTTATCCGCTTTGGCGACTCTTTTTTTATTTAAAGCAAAAGCTTTCTTTAATACTACAATTCCTAAAATCAAAGTGTAAACCGAAATTAAGGGTTTTGTGTAGTGGTTATATTCCTCTAAAGATGAAAGGATAAACGCACCAGTCACGGCTCCAACTATACCCGGAATAATCAACACTTTAAAGAGCTTTTTATTTACGTTACCCATTTTAAAGTGCATCCAGCCAGCTATTCCGTTACTCAATATTTCTGAAATGTGAACTGCCGTACTTGCAGATGCAGGTGGAATACCCATGGACAAAGAAAACGTAGTTGATGTAACTCCGTAAGACATCCCAATTGCTCCATCAACCATGGCAAACACGAAACCGGCGGCTAAAAACCAATAAAACTTTGGATTAATTCCCTCCACATAAGCCCTAAACTCTGGTTCTTCTTTAAAGATTACGTAAAAAGTCAACGCTGCAAAAGCTACTACCAATGTCCACAGTACCAAACTCACTTTCAAAGAGGAAATTTGTGGCTTTACACCATCTTTCTGCACCAAGCCCACTGTCGCTTGGTTCATCGCTCTCACTTTGTCAGAAAAATCTCCACTTAAGGTTGACCGTAACTGACTCATATTTTCCAGAGTTTCGTCAATCTCTTCTGGAATGTTTTCGTTTAAAACCTGCTTAATACGTTTAGCTACCGTTGGTGATTTACCGTTTGTAGAAATTGCAATCTTCAGATTCCCTTTTTTAACTATGGAACCTAAGTAAAAATCACAAAGTTCTGGCGTATCAGCCACATTTACCAAAATACCTTTTGCCTTAGCTAAAGCTCTGATATATCGATGTAACTCTTTATTATCGGTTGCTAAAATAACCAACTCCGCTCCTTCTAAATCGCTATCTTCAAACTTGCGTTCTAAAAGATTAATAGTTGCATACTTTGTGGCCAATGCTTTTACCTCATTCAAAAATCGATCGGCAACAATGGTAACTTTCGCTTTTGGACTGTTGTTTAATATAGCGTCTAGTTTCTCTAAACCTACATTTCCTCCGCCAACAACTAAGGTTTGAAAGTTTTGAAGTTTCAAAAACACCGGGAACAACTCGTTACCGTTATCCACTTCAACTCCTTCTATATTTTTAATTGATAAACTCATATAGGCCTTTATTAAGGCTTTAAATTTTAATTGCTAGCAGTTGCAGGTACTTCTCTAAAGTTTTTAACCTGATTTAAAAAATCACTCGCTTGTGCCAAATAAGCTTCCGCGAAAGCTTGGCTTGGCTCGTTTTTGTTGATCTGTAATATGGTTTCTTTTAAACTTTCTACTCCAAACTGTCCGGCATAGTTTTCGTCAAAAGCTGTCATCACACCAATCTGTGTACTTTGGCTAACACCCTTATCTAACAACAAAGCTTTTGCAGCACTAACCATCGTATTATAAGCATGGTAAATAGCATCCGCCCATCCCTTAGCTTCATAAGTTTCTAGCGCCCAGCTGTATTTCTCTTCTGCTTCGTACATTAAAGTTGCAACCAAATCAATGATTACTCCCGCACATTCTCCAACACCAATTGCTTTTTCATATTTCTCCTCGTGTCCCCAATCCACATATTCATGGTCTTCCACATTTGATTGATCTGCAATTGGCTTCAACATTTGGTAAAAATAATCTTTACCTAAATCATCATAATATTGATGGAAACTTTGGTATGCACTTCCTTTTTCTTTATAATCATCTAAAATGGTACGTAAAACCTGTGGCGCTCTTTTAGTTGGCACTTTAATCACTTTATCTGCAACTCTACCCTCACCATTACCAACAACACCTCCACCAATTAAAACTTGGGCCGTCGGCATCACCTTACCATTAACTTTCATCGAACTACCGTGAAAGCCAATATGTGCAATACCATGTTGACCACAGCTGTTCATACAGCCACTTATTTTTATCTTGATTTCTTTGTTGTAAACAAATTCCTCATACTCCTCATAAACTACAGATTCTAAAACTCTGGAAAGCTCCATAGAATTTGAAATCCCAAGGTTACAGGTATCTGTGCCTGGACAAGTAGTTACATCTGCAACACTATCATGACCTGCTGCCGTTAAATTCAATTTGTCTAAAGCTAAAAATAACGCAGGCAAATTTTCTGTACGAGCATATTTCAGCAATAAACCTTGACTAATTGTAACTCGCATTTCATCAGCCACTAGCGGACTAATAGCTTTAACAAATTCTCTAGCCACACTTGTTGACATGTCACCAGTTTGCGCCTTGATAAAAACGCCGTTAAATCCTTCTTGCTTTTGAGGAAAAACGTTTGTTCCTAGCCACATTTCGTAAGCTAATTTCTTATCGGCTGGAATTTCTACATCCGTAACTATCGCATCCGGAATGTTTGGTAATTCAACTGTGTCTCTGTCAATTTTGAAAGATTTTACTTTTGTTGCCGTAAGTTCTTCCTCGGCCATTTTCAAAAACTCCTGAAAACCAACTTTGTTCAACAAAAACTTTAAACGGGCTTTATTTCTGTTTGCTCTTTCTCCATAACGATCGAAAACGCGGATAACAGATTCTGAAAAAGGAATAATTAAATCCTCATGTAAAAACTCATAAACCAATTGACCAATGTAAGGTTGCGCACCTAAGCTTCCACCTAAAACCACCTTGAAACCTCTTACCTCTTCGCCGTTTTCAATTTTAACTTTCGGGATAAAACCTATATCGTGAATAAATGAAATCGCGGTATCGTCTTCGCTTGATGAAAAACCAAACTTAAATTTACGACCCATTTCTTGAGAGATTGGGTTACGCAAAAAGTATTTAAAAAACCCAAAAGCATAAGGAGAAACGTCAAAAGGCTCTTTTGGATCGATCCCTGCAATTGCCGATGCTGTGATATTTCTTACTGTATTACCACAAGCCTCGCGAGTTGTTACGCCGTCTTCTGCCAACCTAGCCCAAAGCTCTGGCGTTCTATCTAAACTTACGTAATGGATTTGGATATCCTGGCGGGTTGTAAAATGCAGGTTTGACGATGCAAATTCATCAGAAACGTCTGCAATTTTTAAAAGCTGCTTAAAAGTAACTTTCCCAAATGGAATTTTTATACGGACCATTTGAACACCAGGTTGGCGCTGACCGTAAATTCCCCGGGCTAATCTTAAACTCTTAAACTTATCGTCATGAATTTTACCATCACGAAACGCTCTGATTTTACGTTCAAGATCAATAATCTCTTTTTCAACTACTGGGTTTTCAAGCTCACTTCTAAAACTCAACATAAATTTTCAACCTAAAAAACCTCTTCTTTTATTTGTAGAAGAGGAATTAATAACACAAAATTATCCAAAATCCTCGTATTTTCCCTCTCCAACGCTATCTCACATCTACGAAAGCTCGGAAAGAAAAACAAATCATAAAAAATGAATGATTCGCAGGGCAAATATATAAAATATATAGATTTAGTAGACTTTATTTTTTAGAATAATCTACAACACAATAACCAACTAATAATCAATTAGTTGTATAATAAAATCAAAACCTACATCATAAAAAAACCGTTTAGAAAAATCTAAACGGTTTAAATAATTTATATAAAAATCAGTTTATTAGAGCTTTCTTTTCACTTCAACTTGTTCGTAAGCTTCAACAATATCACCTTCTTGTATGTCATTATATCCTTTGATATTCAGTCCACACTCGTAACCTCTGTTGACTTCTTTCACATCGTCTTTGAAACGTTTTAATGATTCCAATTCGCCCGTGTAAACTACCACGCCTTCGCGGATAATTCTGATCTTACTATTTCTGTGAATAGTACCATCTAACACCATACAACCGGCGATTGTACCAACTTTAGTGATTTTAAAAGTTTCTCTGATCTCCACGTTTGCAACAATCTTCTCTTCGAATTCTGGCGCTAACATACCTTCCATTGCCGCTTTAATCTCGTCAATAGCTTTGTAAATAATAGAGTACAATCTTACATCGATCTCTTCTGCTTCTGCTAATTTACGAGCACCTGCTGATGGACGTACCTGGAAACCGATAATAATCGCATCTGAAGCAGTTGCCAATAATACATCGGATTCTGAGATTGGACCAACCGCTTTGTGAACGATTTTAACCGAAATCTGCTCGGTAGAAAGTTTCTGCAATGAATCGGATAATGCTTCAACAGAACCATCCACGTCACCTTTGATAATGATGTTAAGCTCCTTAAAGTTACCAATTGCCAAACGACGACCAATTTCATCAAGCGTAATGTGTTTCTGCGTACGCAGACCTTGCTCACGTTGTAGTTGTAAACGTTTGTTTGCAATATCACGAGCTTCTGGCTCACTTTCTACTCCGTTAAAACGATCTCCTGCCTGCGGTGCACCTGCAAAACCTAATACTTGTACCGGTTGTGATGGTCCTACTTGGTTTACACGAGCTCCTCTTTCATTATAAAGTGCTTTTACCCTACCAGCGTACGATCCTGCTAAAATAGGATCTCCTACCTTTAACGTTCCAGCTTCAACTAATACAGTAGCAACATAACCTCTACCCTTATCTAACTGGGCTTCTATTACAGTACCAACAGCTCTTTTCTTAGGATTCGCTTTAAGTTCTAATAATTCTGCTTCAAGCAATACTTTCTCTAACAACTTATCAATGTTCATTCCTGATTTTGCAGAGATTTCTTGAGTTTGGTATTTACCACCCCACTCTTCTACCAAAATGTTCATTGCTGATAATTGCTCACGAATTTTATCGGGTCTTGCACCTGGCTTATCCATTTTATTGAATGCAAATACCATTGGTAAATTTGCAGCCAACGCGTGGTTAATTGCTTCTGTGGTTTGTGGCATCACGGTATCATCCGCAGCAATTACAATAATTGCAACGTCTGTTACTTTAGCTCCACGGGCTCTCATTGCGGTAAAGGCTTCGTGACCTGGAGTATCTAAGAATGTGATACTCTTATCTCCCTCTACTTTTACCTCATAGGCTCCAATATGCTGCGTAATTCCTCCAGCTTCGCCAGAGATTACATTTGCTTTACGAACAAAATCTAACAAAGATGTTTTACCATGATCTACGTGACCCATTACGGTTACAATTGGTGAACGTGGCACTAAATCTTCTTCGCTATCTTCCTCTTCTAAATTTATTTCTTCTTGTTCTGCACCTACAAACTGGATCTCGTAGCCAAACTCATCAGCAACAATCGTCAGGGTTTCAGCATCCAACCTTTGGTTGATAGACACAAACAGACCTAAACTCATACAAGTTGCTATAATCTCGGTTACAGTAACATCCATCATGGTAGCCAACTCATTTGCCGTAACAAATTCGGTGGTTTTTAATACTTTGGATTCCATTTGCTCTGCAGCTAATCTTTCTTCTGTAGTTGCAGCAACGTCATCACGTTTTTGTCTTCTCAGTTTAGATCTTTGTGCAAATTTACCCGATTTACCAGCACCGCTTAATCTTGCAAGTGTTGCTTTAATCTGATCTTGGATTTCTTTTTCTGTAGGTTCTGCCTTAGGCGGAACTGGTTGCCCTCTTTTGTGTGGAGGTCTTGCACCATTAGAATGTGCTGGTCTGTTATTCCCAGCGCCTGTATTTGCGCCACCACCCGGTCTTTGTGTATGCGAACCTGGTGCGCCAGGTGTTCCTGCCGGACGTGGAGTTCCAACTCCAGTACCTACAGTAGGTTTGCGCTTACGTTTTCTCTTATTATCTGCGGTATTTGGATTAGAGGAGGACGCAACCGGTTGATCTTTTTTCTTGTTAACCGGAAGTTCTATTCTGCCAATTACTTTAGGCCCTGTTAGCTGTTTTGCTTTTGCTCTAATTACATCATCATCCTCTTCTGGAGCTGATGGTGCTTCTACTTGCGTTGCTACTACTACAGGCTTTTCAACTTCTTTTTCAACAGCCTTAGGTACTTCTGCTTCTTTTGGTGCTTCAACCTCTTTAACGGGTTCAGCCTTTTTTGGAGCTTCCTCTGCTTTAGGTTCTACTACCTTCTCTTCTGCCTTTGGTTGCACAGGCTCTTCCTGTTTAATTTCTTTTACAGGTTCTGGTGCCGGAACTTTAACTTCTTCCTTTTGTACCACTACCTCTGGAGCTTTAGGTGTTACCACAGCTTGCTCTTCTTTAGCTTTTTTATCCGGACGAGTTTTAGTATTCAGACTGTCTAAATCAATTTTACCAACTACTTTTACACCTGGACTCTGTTGAGCCTCTGGTGTTGCAGTTGTTTCAGTTTCCGTAACTTTAGGAGTTGCTGGGGCAGGCGCAACTGGTGCATCTATTTTTTGAGACGAACCAGTATTTTTAATCAAAATTTCCGCCACTTCCTCATTTTCTTTCACAGGTGGAGCTAAAGGCGTATCGTTTGAGTCAATAACGGTATTTGCATCTTCACGACGGATTTTACCAATTACAATACTTTTCGCCTCTTCTTTAAGGTTTTTATCACCTTGATACTCTTTTAAAAGAGCGCCATACATATCGCCTGTAAGTTTTGTATTTGGTTTAGCTTCAACACTGAAGCCTTTGCCATTTAAAAACTCGGCGATGGTACCTAAACCTATGTTTAGCTCTTTCGCAACTTTTAATATTCCTAAGTTTTTGTCTTCTGACATTTATTGTTCTCTTTCTAACCTATTATTTAACACAAAAGTACGTTTAGTTACTGCAAAACAAAAATTATTCGAACTCTGAGCGTAAAATCCCTAGAACTTCTTCTACGGTTTCTACTTCTAAGTCTGTACGTTTAACCAATTCTGCAGCGGTTAACGCTATAACACTTTTTGCGGTATCTAAACCTATCTTCCTAAACTCATCTATTATCCATCCGTCAATTTCATCTGAGAATTCTTCTAAATCAACATCTTCTTCCTCCTCAGTAGATTCGCGGTAAACATCAATTTCATAGCCGGTCAACTTCCCTGCCAATTTAATATTATGCCCACCGCGGCCAATTGCTAAAGAAACCTGATCTGGCTTTAAATAAACCGCAGCTCTCATGGTTTCATCATCTAACTTAATAGACGTGATTTTAGCAGGGGATAAAGCTCTTTGGATGTATAAGGAAATATTAGCCGTAAAGTTAATTACATCAATATTCTCATTTTTCAATTCTCTTACAATACCATGGATACGAGATCCTTTCATTCCAACGCAAGCTCCAACTGGGTCAATCCTATCATCGTAAGATTCAACCGCAACTTTGGCTCTTTCACCTGGTTCACGTACAATCTTTTTGATGGTGATTAAACCGTCGAAAATCTCAGGAACCTCTAATTCAAACAAACGCTGTAAAAATTCTGGTGCTGTACGAGAGATAATGATACGAGGATTACTGTTTAGCATTTCTACCTTGTACACAACCGCTCTTACCGAATCTCCTTTTTTGAAATAATCTGCAGGAATTTGCTCTGTTTTAGGTAAAATAAGTTCGTTACCTTCATCGTCTAAAACCAAAGTTTCTTTTTTCCAAACTTGGTAAACTTCTCCAGTAACAATCTCTCCTACTCTATCTTTGTAATTTTTAAAGATCTCGTCTTTTTCTAATTCCAAAATTTTAGAAACTAAAGTTTGACGGGCCGCTAAAATTGCTCTTCTTCCAAAACTTTCTAAAGTAATTTGCTCGATAAAATCATCACCAACCTCTAAATCTGGATCTATTTTATGAGCATCTAACAATTCAATTTCTAAATCATCATCTTCAGAAAAACCATTTTCCATTACAGTTCTGGTTCTCCAAATCTCTAAATCTCCATTATCTGGATTCACAATTACGTCGCAATTTTCATCAGTACCAAAACGTTTGCGTAACATGCTACGGAAAACTTCTTCCAATACGCTAATTACCGTTGGTCTGTCAATATTCTTGAAGTCTTTAAACTCCTGAAATGAATCGATTAAATTAATACTGCTCATTTTTTTATCATTGCTGTTTTTCTAAAATAATGCTTCTATTTAAATGAAACGCCAACTTTCATTTCGGCAATCTCACTTCTATTGATAATTCTTTCTGCTTGTTTGGCTTTTTTGCCTTTTTCTTTTACCTGTTCGTTGATAACGATTTCTTGCTCATTAGCACTAATCAAATTACCTTCAGTTTTTTTACCATCGGTAAGCTTAATTTCTAAAAGCCTACCTATATTTTTCTGTAACTGACGGCTAAGCGTTAAAGGAACATCTAATCCTGGTGAGCCCACCTCCAAATTATACTCTTTATCAAAAAGATTTTCTTCCTCTAAATGAAATCCAACATGTCGGCTAACTGTAGCACAATCGTGAATTCCTATTCCTTCGTCGCCATCTAAAAGTATAATAACACTCTTGTTATTTACAATTTTGATATCTACTATAAAAAGATCAGGCCTGTCTTCTATTTTTTCTTCTATTAAAGCTCTGATTCTCTTCTCTACGCTCATTATTCTTTTTTTTTCTAAATAGAAAGAGGGGACTATCGCCCCCTCTTTCGAATCTCTGCAAATGTAGTAAAATTTTCTGTATTACCAAGTTAAGTGGTAAATTTAACAATAACCGTTTATGCTAATAAACTGATTACAAGCATTTCATTAGTGAGTTATAATAGTTTTGCACTTACACTAGCGATAAAATACTGTATTACCTGCGGATAAAGAATAACAGTAATGAACACGCCAGACAATGCACCGTAAAAATGCGCTTGGTGATTGATGCCATCGTTTGCTTTACGGCCAGCGTAAGAGGTATATATCAAAAACAAAACCCCATAAATAATAGCAGGAATTGGAAAAGGTATTGGAATAATTAATAGTGTTGTAAATGGAGAAAAAAGAATAAAAGAAAACAAAACAGCACATACTGCGCCTGAAGCACCTAAACTATGGTAGTTATAATTGTTTTTATGTTTAAAAACCGTTGGCAGGTCGCTTAATATCAAAGCTAAGATATACAGCACACCAAATTGCCAATGCCCGATAGTGCGTTCTAAATCGAAAGCAAAAAAATAATACGACAGCATGTTGAATATCAAATGTTGCCAATCTTTATGTATGAACCCGCTGGTAACAAGCTGATAAATGTTTTTCCCACGGCTTACGGAATAAGGGTGGAGCATCAATTTGCCAAACAGTGAGTGTTCGTAAAAAGTGTACACACTTGTAGCTATGGTGAAAATAAAAATAATCACCGAAACCGGTGTGTCGTTAAGTATTTGATACATTTATGTTGGATTGTGTTGTTTTGGGTAAACTTGAAAAAACCAATTCGTAAGAATGGTCTATCAGTTCTTTTAAAAGTAGATCGGGAAGGTTCTGATTATAGTATACTGTGTTCCAATGCTTTTTGTTCATATGGTAACCAGGGATAATTTCAGCATGTTGTTCCCTAAGTAAACCCGCTTTCTCTGGGTTACATTTGACGTTAAAACTAATTGGATTAAGGAGACTTGTTAGTAGGAATATTTTTCCGCCGACTTTAAAAACCAGAGTATCTTCACCAAAAGGGAAACTTTCTTCTACACCTGGTTTATCAATGCAGTGCTCTCTAAGGCTTTCTATATTCAAATTACTTGAAGTAAAGACTCTTAGGCCCAAACAGGTATTTTATCGAAACGCCCATTGTGGTATATGCATCTTTCGCGTTGTTTTGAAAGCCTTTATTAGGATCATCTGCAAAACCATCTAAATCATCTGATGTGGTAAAAACCATTTTGTATTGGAAACCCACAACAAATTTAACTTCTTGATAAACATTATATAGGTTGAGATTATAACCGATACTGATTGGTAATGCAATAACGCTACTAAATTTGCTTTTACCCAAATCATCTCCATGTGTCCTCCGTGGAAAAGGCCCAGGATCTGAGGCAGTTGTTCCTACAGGCCAATCGGCAACATTATTTTTCCCGCTTATAAAACCAATTCCTATACCTGCGTTTACATTTCGGATTGCATATAAGAATGGGCTGTAAGAATAATCAATAAACTGCCCAGCTGAAACATTACCTCTAACTTCTATTGAGGTGAAATCTGAAATAAAAGCCCGGTTGTGTTTGTCTGGACCATCTTTAAGCTGCACTTTATTATATTCCAAACCCCCGTAAATAAAGGGGCTAAAATAATAATCTAATGAACCACCTAAAACTTGTGATTTGTTTATAGTTAAAGTTTTCTTAGGATTAAAACCTACTAAACCTGGCAATTCACTCATTCCAAAAGTTAAACCTGTATAAGCGGTAGTTGCCCCTGCTGAAATCCCAAACCCGATTCTACTAAATTCGGCTTGTGAGAAAGCCTGAACAGAGACAAAAAGTAAAAGGATGAAAATTAATTTTTTCAAATTATTTAATAGCTAATGTAAAATTATCAAGTTTGTAAACTTATTCTTTTACTTTGTTGTTTCCCGGTTAATCGAGCCATAAAAATATTTCAAATAATCCGATAATCAAAATTCTATTTTCATGACCATCATCCATACTGTTAAAGAACGTTTTCTAAAGTACGTTAAGTACGACACCCAGTCTGACTATAATTCTACCTCTGTGCCCTCTACAGCAAAACAAAAACTCTTATCTGCCGAGTTGGTAAAAGAGCTTTTACAGCTAGGAATTAAGGACGCACATTTAGATGAATTTGGTTATGTATTTGCAACAGTTCCTGCTAACTCACAGAAAAACGTACCCGTAATTTGTTTTTGCTCACATGTAGATACCTCTCCAGATTGTAGTGGCGAAAATGTTAAACCTATAATCCATAACAATTATAACGGCGAGGATCTGGTTTTGCCTGATGACAACAACGTGGTCTTAAAAATGGCAGAACATCCGGATTTGAGCGCACAAATAGGAAATGATATTATTACCGCAAGCGGAAAAACACTTTTAGGAGCCGACAATAAAGCTGGAGTTGCAACGATTATGGATGCTGTTAATTTCTTTACACAAAACCCTGACGTAAAGCATGGGGAAATTAAAATACTATTCACTCCAGACGAAGAAATTGGCAGAGGCGTAAACCATTTAGACATTAAAAAACTTGGTGCCGATTTCGGTTATACGATTGATGGGGAAACTTTAGGTTCTTTTGAGGATGAAACTTTTTCTGCAGATGGGATGCAAGTAAAAATAAAAGGTGTGAGCACACACCCGGGTTTTGCTAAAAACAAAATGCAAAGTGCCATAAAAATAGCAGGACAAATTATAAATGCATTACCTAAAGATAAACTCTCGCCCGAAAGTACAGAAGGGAAAGAAGGTTTTATTCATCCGGTTGGGATAAGTGGGCAGGTGGAAGAAGCTACTATCGATTTTATCATCAGAGATTTTGAAGATGAGCATTTGCTTAAACACGAAAACGAGCTGAAAGCAATTTGTAACGCGGTTTTATCGGATTATCCGGATTCGACAGTTGAATTTGTAATAACTGAGCAATACCGAAATATGAAAAACATTGTTGCAGCACATCCAAAAGTAAGTGCGTTTGCCTTAAAAGCTATTGAGCGAGCTGGTGTAAAACCGAAGAGACAAAGTATTAGAGGAGGAACAGATGGTTCACGGCTTTCTTTTATGGGATTGCCTTGTCCGAACATCTTTGCTGGCGAACATGCTTTCCATAGCAAACAGGAATGGGTTTCTGTGCAAGATATGGAAGCTGCTGTACGGACGATTATTAATTTGGCTATGATTTGGGAAGAAGAATGTTAGGTGTTAGGTGTTAGGTGTTAGGTGTTAGGTTAATATCGACAATAGATGGAATTCTTGGTTATTTTGATATAGATTGGCATTTTGGCTTTTGCGCACATAGCTTGCCTGCTCTCATGCCGAGCAATGGCATTTACTTTTTTTCCGCAAAAAAGTAAACAAAAAACGCTCGGCTGCGCCCTTTGCTAAAAAGGTAGTGCTTTTACCTTGGTCATTCGTTGCCGCAAAGGCCAATGCCGAATTTTTCGCGGTACTTTGGTATTTGCTTTTGCTGGTTGGGCGCTTCTCTATTCTATTTCGAATTTATAGTCTTTTCCTTACTTTATTTGCTGCGCTAAAAAAAGAATAAATTCAGATTGCCTGAATTCCTAAACCCGGGTGAAACGGATACCAGCTTGTGGCTAAGGCCGTGATTTGGGTTGTGCGTTGGAGTGGAGTATGAGTGTAAAACGGGGGCTGCCTTTATTGGTTTAGACAGTCCCGTGTTTTTCAAATCATTATTGCTTAATCCTTTTTCACTTTTAGCTTTCTGACATCAGCTTTTAGCGTTTATGAAAATTATCGTTTGAGAATCAAATAACCCTTATTCATTTTCCGTTTGCTATTCTCATCGGTGTAAATGATGTAGTAATAAACCCCATCAACCAGTTCTTTGTTGGAGTTGGTAAGGATGCCTACGTTTGCAATTCCTTTGAACGAATTGCCTTTATTATCGTAGCCTCGGGTCTGATAAACCTTGTTTCCCCAGCGGTTAAATATCATCACTTCATTATTGGGGTATTTGGTGATGTTGTAAATAATAAAACTCTCGTTACCCAAACCATCCCCATTTGGAGATATTAATGGATCGGGATTTATATCAGGATTTTCTGACGGGGTCGTTTTAACGCTGTCTGGGTAAACATCTTTAACGATTACGGTAGCATTGTCGCCGATATTAACAAATGTGGGTTTTGATGTACTCGTAATATTGCTTATGATGGTTTCATTATCGTCTTTTATATCATCCAAAATGGTATTTATGGTGAAATACTGTGTGGTTTCAGTTTGATTCGCAGGAATAATCATCGATATATAATTATCCGTTAAAATGTAGTCTTTATTAATTTCTGCTGTACCCGAATAACTTAAATAAATGGTTACATCCTCTACTAAAGATTCGGTTAAAACTGCTGTAATTTTAATACTATCACCTTCTTTAATAGTTGCTTCTTTCGGCGTTAAATGAACAGTTACTAAAGGCTGTACCACAAGCGTAACTGTTGCACTATCACACAAGCCAAAAGGATCGCAGGCCTGGTAAGTAAAATGATCGATACCTTTAAAGTTGTTATTTGGTTTGTACACAAAAGTCCCATCAGGGTTAAATGTTAGCACTCCGTCTGTAGGATTTGTAAGCTTCGTGAATTGCAGTAGATCTCCGTCTGGGTCGCTATCATTTGCGGTAACTGTTTCCGTAATTTGACCGTTTCTTTGGATGCTGAACTTATCATCACCAGCTATTGGTGCATCGTTAACCGGAGTTACAACTATTGTAACGGTCGCTTGACCTGTTAATCCACGAGGATCGGAAACTTGATACCCAAAAGTAACAGTCCCGTTAAAATTCTCTGCTGGAATGTAGATAAACGTACCGTCTGCGTTTAACGTCAATGTTCCACTTGCAGGTGGATTTGTGACAATATAGGTTAGCGGATCATTGTCAGGGTCGTAATCATTGGTTGCTACCGAACCATTTATCGGAGTATCTTCTGCTGTGCTAAAAAAGTCGTCTACTGCTACAGGAGAATCGTTTACTGGTGTAACCACAATGGTTACCTGCGCAAAATTGGATTTTAGTTCCCCATCGGTTACCTCATATATAAAGTATTCGGTACCAAAGAAATTCTTATTTGGAATATAGGTGAACGAGCCGTCTTTATTGAGGATAACCTTTCCATTTTTAGTTTTAAAAACAGATGTACTGGCATCAACGTCCCCAGTTTCTCCGTCTGGATCTTTAGCACTTCCTAAACTAACTCTTAGCTCGTCATCATCGGGATCAGTATCGTTTACAATGACACCGGCTGGCGCATTAATGTTAATTGGCGTATCTTCTTTTGTTTCGTACCTATCATTATCTGCACTTGGCGCACAATTACCTGGCAAAACTTCTGCGGAAAGCTGAATGGTGCAATTATTTGCATCAATAACAGTAATATTATATCTACCCGCATTTACATTTAACAAAGTACTGTTAAGTCCCCTGTCCGTACCGTTCCAGATAAATTTATACGGTTGCGTTCCACCCGAAACAATTAATTTCACAGCTCCATCTGGCGAGTATTTACAGGTTGTGTTTTTAACTTCTGTTTTTACCGATAGTGGCCGAGGTTGTGAGATGTTGATTGTTTTAGTTTGTAAACAGCCAAGCGCATCTTTAGCTACATAGGTGTAATTTCCAGGTGCTAAATTTTGTAATATTAAACCACTTGCTCCGTTAGACCAACTTACTTGGTAAGGTGCTTCTCCCCCACTTAATTCTAGATTTATTTTACCCGAGTTTTCTCCAAAACATTTGATCTGTTCTATTTTTTCAAGAATAACAAATGGCTTTAATGGTAAAATCTCTACTGATAACGTCTGGTTGCAGCCGTTTTTATCGGTGACTACAACCGAGTAAATTCCACCCGGAAGGTTTGCTATATTTTGACTTACTGCTCCGTTGTTCCACTGATATTGGTATGGTGCGGTTCCGCCGGATACTGATAAGTTTATTTTACCTTTTACTTCGGCATAACAAACATTGCTTTCGTGTGTTTCTGTTATTGAAAGTAGTTGTGGTTGTGAGATTTTAACAACTACTTCTTTGATACAGTTATTGGCATCTTTTACTGTAAAATTATAGTCGCCAGCAGGTAGGTTTTCGAATCTGCTTTCTGACTGAAAATTTGTTCCGTCTTTGCTGTAAACATACGTTCCTATTCCGCCTGTTGTAGTTAGTGTTACAGTTGATGTTTCACCGTAGCATTTGATTTCTGTTTTCGATGCTTCGAATCTTAATGCTGTAGGTTCGCTAAGGGTGATCGTCTTGATCAGTTCACAGCCATTAGCATCGGTTACCGTTACTTTATAATCGCCAGCTTTCAGACCTGTTAAATCTTCTGTTGTGCTTCCGTTGTCCCATGCGTAAGTGTAGGGTGATGTTCCACCGCTAACGCTGATGTCTATCGCTCCACTGCTTTCACCGTAGCATTTGATGTCGGTCTGAGTGAAGGTCGTCGATAGCGGTGAAGCTGGTTCGCTAAGGGTGATGGTTTTTATCAGTTCACAGCCGTTCGCATCCGTTATTGTTACTTTATAATCGCCAGCTTTTAAACCTGTTAAATCTTCATCTGTTTTTCCGTTGTCCCATGCGTAAGTGTAGGGTAATGTTCCACCACTAACGCTGATGTCTATCGCTCCACTGCTTTCACCGTAGCATTTGATATCGGTCTGGCTGAAGGTCATTGCCAACGGTGAAACTGGTTCGCTAAGGGTGATGGTTTTTATCAGTTCACAGCCGTTCGCATCCGTTATTGTTACTTTATAATCGCCAGCTTTTAAACCTGTTAAATCTTCATCTGTTTTTCCGTTGTCCCATGCGTAAGTGTAGGGTAATGTTCCACCACTAACGCTGATGTCTATCGCTCCACTGCTTTCACCGTAGCATTTGATATCGGTCTGGCTGAAGGTCATTGCCAACGGTGAAACTGGTTCGTTCAGCGGGATGGTCTTTATCAGTTCACAGCCATTCGCATCCGTTATTGTTACTTTAT
Organism: Pedobacter arcticus A12; assembly: GCF_000302595.1. Classification (GTDB taxonomy): domain Bacteria; phylum Bacteroidota; class Bacteroidia; order Sphingobacteriales; family Sphingobacteriaceae; genus Pseudopedobacter; species Pseudopedobacter arcticus. The sequence continues at coordinate 865,256 of NZ_JH947127.1, forward strand.
AATCGCCAGCTTTTAAACCTGTTAAATCTTCTGTTGTGCTTCCGTTATCCCATGCGTAAGTGTAGGGTGATGTTCCGCCACTAACGCTGACGTCTATCGCTCCGGTGCTCTCGCCGTAGCATTTGATATCGGTCTGGCTGAAAGTCATTGCCAACGGTGAAGCTGGTTCGCTCAATGTGATGGTTTTTATCAGTTCACAGCCGTTAGCATCGGTTATGGTTACTTTATAATCGCCAGCTTTCAGACCTGCTAAATCCTCATCTGTTTTGCCGTTGTCCCATGCGTAGGTGTAGGGTGATGTTCCACCGCTAACGCTGACGTCTATCGCTCCGGTGCTCTCGCCGTAGCATTTGATATCGGTCTGACTGAAGGTCATCGCCAGTGGTGAAACTGGTTCGCTCAGCATGATGGTCTTTATGAATTCACAGCCGTTTGCATCGGTTATGGTTACTTGGTAAACTCCTGCTTTCAGACCTGTTAAATCTTCTGTTGTGCTTCCGTTGTCCCATGCGTAGGTGTAGGGTGATGTTCCGCCACTAACGCTGATGTCTATCGCTCCACTGCTTTCGCCGTAGCATTTGATGTCGGTCTGAGTGAAGGTCGTCGATAGCGGTGAAGCTGGTTCGCTAAGGGTGATGGTTTTTATCAGTTCACAGCCGTTCGCATCCGTTATTGTTACTTTATAATCGCCAGCTTTTAAACCTGTTAAATCTTCATCTGTTTTTCCGTTGTCCCATGCGTAAGTGTAGGGTAATGTTCCACCACTAACGCTGATGTCTATCGCTCCACTGCTTTCACCGTAGCATTTGATGTCGGTCTGAGTGAAGGTCGTCGATAGCGGTGAAGCTGGTTCGATAAGGGTGATGGTTTTTATCAGTTCACAGCCGTTTGCATCGGTTATGGTCAGCTGGTAAGCGCCTGCTTTCAGACCTGTTAAATCTTCATCTGTTTTTCCGTTGTCCCATGCGTAAGTGTAGGGTGATGTTCCACCGCTAACGCTGATGTCTATCGAGCCTGTGCTTTCACCGTAGCATTTCACGTCGGTCTGACTGAAGCTCATCGATAGTGGTGCGGTAGGCTCGCTCAGCGTGATCGTCTTTATAAACTCACAGCCGTTTGCATCGGTCACCGTTACCCTGTAAGCTCCTGCTTTCAGTCCTGTTAAATCTTCATCTGTTTTTCCGTTGTCCCATGCGTAAGTGTAGGGTGATGTTCCACCGCTAACGCTGATGTCTATCGAGCCTGTGCTTTCACCGTAGCATTTCACGTCGGTCTGACTGAAGCTCATCGATAGTGGTGCGGTAGGCTCGCTCAGCGTGATCGTCTTTATAAACTCACAGCCGTTTGCATCGGTCACCGTTACCCTGTAAGCTCCTGCTTTCAGTCCTGTTAAATCTTCATCTGTTTTTCCGTTGTCCCAGACGTAGGTGTAGGGTGATGTTCCACCGCTAACGCTGATGTCGATCGCTCCAGTGCTCTCTCCGTAGCATTTGATATCGGTCTGGCTGAAACTCATCGCAAGCGGGGAAGCTGGTTCGCTCAGCGTAATCGTCTTGATAAATTCACAGCCGTTCGCATCGGTCACCGTTACCTTGTAAGCTCCTGCTTTCAGTCCTGTTAAATCTTCATCTGTTTTTCCGTTGTCCCATGCGTAGGTATAGGGTGATGTTCCACCGCTAACGCTGATCTCTATCGCTCCGGTACTCTCTCCGTAGCATTTGATATCGGTCTGACTGAAGGTTATTGCCAGCGGTGAAGCTGGTTCGCTCAGCGTAATCGTCTTTATAAACTCACAGCCGTTCGCATCGGTTACCGTTACTTGGTAAGCGCCTGCTTTCAGACCTGTTAAATCTTCATCTGTTTTTCCGTTGTCCCAGACGTAGGTGTAGGGTGCGGTCCCGCCCGTAACGCTGATATCTATCGCTCCGGTGGTCTCGCCATAGCATTTCACATCGGTCTGGCTGAAGCTCATCGCAAGCGGTGAAGCTGGTTCGGTGATCGTGATCGTCTTGATAAATTCACAGCCGTTTGCATCGGTTACCGTTACTTGGTAAGCTCCTGCTTTCAGTCCTGTTAAATCTTCTGTTGTACTGCCGTTGTCCCATACGTAAGTGTAGGGTAATGTTCCGCCAGTAACGCTGATATCTATCGCTCCGGTGCTCTCGCCATAGCATTTCACATCGGTCTGGCTGAAGCTCATCGCAAGCGGTGAAGCTGGTTCGGTGATCGTGATCGTCTTGATAAATTCACAGCCGTTTGCATCGGTTACCGTTACTTGGTAAGCTCCTGCTTTCAGTCCTGTTAAATCTTCTGTTGTACTGCCGTTGTCCCATACGTAAGTGTAGGGTAATGTTCCGCCAGTAACGCTGATATCTATCGCTCCGGTGCTCTCGCCATAGCATTTCACATCGGTCTGGCTGAAGCTCATCGCAAGCGGTGAAGCTGGTTCGGTGATCGTGATCGTCTTGATAAATTCACAGCCGTTTGCATCGGTTACCGTTACTTGGTAAGCTCCTGCTTTCAGTCCTGTTAAATCTTCTGTTGTACTGCCGTTGTCCCATACGTAAGTGTAGGGTAATGTTCCGCCAGTAACGCTGATATCTATCGCTCCGGTGCTCTCGCCATAGCATTTCACATCGGTCTGGCTGAAGCTCATCGCAAGCGGTGAAGCTGGTTCGGTGATCGTGATCGTCTTGATAAATTCACAGCCGTTTGCATCGGTTACCGTTACTTGGTAAGCTCCTGCTTTCAGACCTGTTAAATCTTCTGTTGTGCTTCCGTTGTCCCATGCGTAGGTGTAGGGTAATGTTCCACCGCTAACGCTGATGTCTATCGCTCCAGTGCTCTCGCCGTAGCATTTGATATCTAATAGTGTGGTGCTTAAAAGGAGGGCTTCGGGTTCTGCTATTATAAATTCCAGCGTTTCTTCGCAACCTAACCCGTCCTTAGCTATTACGGAATATGTTCCGGCTGGCAAATTAACTTGATTTTGATCATGCGAACCATTACTCCAAGTAAAACTATAAGGAGTTTTCCCTCCAGATGGAACCAAATTGATTGAGCCCAGAGAATTCCCAAAACAAGTATTATCAACATGATCACCAGCTAATTTAAATACCATTAAAGGCAAAATATCAACAGAAAGTGTACTCTGACAGCTATTCTTGTCAGTGACTGTAACTGTATAATTACCTGGAGTTAGATTACTAATATCTTCTGTCGCCGCATATTCAGTAGGTATTCCGTTTTTTGTCCAAAAATAGGTGTATGGAGAGGTTCCACCAGTAACGGTTAAGTCTATTGCTCCAATAGAATTATTATAACAAACGTTGTTTATATGTGATTCTGAAAGAGAAAGAACTGGAGGTTCTGTAATACTGAAATTTTTAATGTTTTCACATCCGTTAGCATCAACTATTTTCAATAGATAAGTTCCTGGTAACAAATCAGGAAATACGAGCGGAGTTCCAGAATTATCGATTGGATTTATAGGAACAGGTAAACTAAAAGTCCCCCCATTAAACGAGTAAGAAATGCGATAAGGAGCCGCGGCACCTGATAATAATTTGATAGTTACTTTCCCATCACCTGCACCGTTGCAAGTTATGTTTGTTGTGGGATATGTGATATTTAAGTTAGAGACTATTGAGATATGATCCAGAAAAGTGCCACAAGCCGGATTGGGCGATCCCGCATCGGTAAATTTTACAATTAAAGAGGTAGTTCCCGCCAAAGTAACGAACGGGACTGTACCTATGTCAGGAGAATTACCTGCATTAAATTGAGTATTAGGAACAATGACTACACCTGTAACCCCATCTAAAATTTCGACATAAATTTTTGAAGTAGATGGACTGCCACAAAAATCCCAGTTTCTGTAATTAAATGTTAGCGTATATGCGGTCGCTGGTTCTATAGAAATTACAGTCTGCTGTAGCGAGAATTTTTCAGCTGCTTTATTTTTAATAACTGCGCCGTTAATACCGTTTTGGTTCGCAATTTTGACTACTTCGCCCGAATTAACTGGATTCCACTTATCTAAAGTTGTATAGCCGCCTACAGTATAGGTCTCAAAGCCACCGCCAGTAATCGCATCACAAAACCCTGCTGCTGCTAGGGCATTAATATGGACATCCTCAGCAATTGAAGTCCCTAGATCTCCGTTGTAATTTGTGCCAATAACGTTCGCAACTCCACCAGTTTCATAGGTAAAATTACTGCCCGTAAAATGATCTGTAGAACCTGTTATTTTTCTAAACGGATTAAAAGTTGTTCTTGTAGGATCTAAATAAGTAGCTTGAGCACTTGCGTGATAGATTCCTGTAGGTGCATTTGCTTCAATATTCACATTAATGGTGATGGTTACCTTATCGCCTGGCGAAATATTAAAATTCCCAAAACTCATTACACCCGAAGCACCAATATGAGGGGCAGCGTTTAACGTCCCCGCAGCATCTCCGGTTAACGTATAAGAAATAGCACTTACTTTAAAAGTTGATGGAAGGTTAAACCAAGCTTCTACATTTCCAGCATTCCCGTTTGTGGGTTCATTCTCAATAGTTAAGGTATAGGTTGCTGAACTTCCAGCGCTTCTTGCTCCGGCAGATCCAGGATTTAGTTCTTTGAGTGTGGTTGTAAGCCGTGGATAACAAATTGAACCGCCACCTTGTAGATGGGTTGGTAAGTCTGTTGTTCCGAAAGAATGAGCTATACCAACAGTGCCATCCATTGCGCCATGGTTGATTCCATTGCCATTATTGGTCTTACCTGAATTGCCTTTGGTAACAATGCTATTTATTGTTGCTGAAGGAACTTGGGTATAAATTACGCCACCACCGCCACCACCGCCAGGTCCGTGTGGCAATGTGCCCCCCGTATCATTTTTTGTGTTTCCACCTTTGCCGCCTCTCACTTCTAGCGTCAAAGCTGCGCCGGGGCTCGATGCTAAAGAACGAACAAAAATAGAACCTCCTGCCCCTCCACCTCCTGCACCATCTGGGGCAGAGCCATATGCTCCAGCCTCACCATTGCCACCATTAGCTCTTATTACGCCAACCCCTGCTATTTTATCTACATTAATAATGACAATCCCACCTCCTACACCACCTTTAACATCAGTAATTGCATTATTGGCGTCACCTCCACCGCCACCACCGCCCATAACTAGCCTCGAATAATCAAGGGGTAATAGCGACCCCGGTCGTCCTCCTCCTGTTAAATTATTAATAAGCAAATTCCCTCCTGCGCCTTGCCAACCTGCGCCACCTAATCCGCCATAGCCACCGTTACCACCACCTCCTCCACCAGAATTGTGATCATTTCCGCCTCCGCCTCCATTTGCTGGCGCTCCTCTTCCATATGATCCAGCCGGCAGACCATCTGTAGGATTAGTAACTCTATTGAAGCCATCCCACATATATTTTGGCGTTCCGGCAACTCCCTCGCCTTTGCCAACTGATTTTGACGAAGTAGATAATAGTACATAATCTGTACTATTATTAGCATTTGACCCTTGACTTTTATCTCCATAACCACCTCGAAATCCACGTTCTGACGCATCAACAACAAACCCATTAAACTGCATCGTACCCGCAACATCAAAAGCAATTAAGCCACCAACGGACCCGTTATACGGTGGTGTGGTGATATTTGCCGTTAAAACTAAGTTTGAATATTGGGGTACACGTATTACTTGAAACCTTTTTTGGCCAGCGGTTCCTGTGGCGTTTGAATTGGTATAGGAGTTGAAGCAACCACCACCTGTTCCGGCACCTCTAAATTTGAGTGTACCACCAGTAATTGGTACATTACTAGTTGCAACTACGTACTCAAATTTTCCAGAATTATTTAAATTTGTAAAACCTGTTCCTCCTAAATTATCAGGACCACTATTGGTTAGCCCACTCCCATATAAATTACTGTTTGTATAATTAAACGAAGCATCTTGCATTTGAATAAGCAAGATTAAATCTCCAGACTTAATTGGCGTTACTCCGTAACTCAAGTTAAAATTAGGATCATCTGGTGGTACTGCGTTTAAGAGAATGCTCTTACTGCCAGCGATCAAAGTAGTGCCTGTTGATAAAGGAAAATAAGTGTTCACAGGAGGCACTGCGTTCTGAGGACCGTCTAAACCCGAAGTTCCACACACCTGGGCTTTCGTTAAACTCAGGTTGAAAACAAAAAGAAAAGCAAACAATAAACTAAAAAGCGCAGTCTTTAGCATAAGCCTTAGGGCACCTATTTGCTTCTTCACGGTATAATAAAATGCAAAAAAATAGAGGTGCATCAATAAAAATGAGTTTAGCTGTTTGTGTGTTGGCTCTTTTTACGAAAACGGAAGGCTTTAGTTTCATGTTTTTTAGAAATTGATCGTATAAACTTCTGTTGGAAAAAACTAGAATATTTTATCCAAAATTTAGCATAAAATACACTGGTTTACAGATTTACCGAATGATTTTTATCGTACAATTTCCACTTAACCAGTAAATATTAATAGGAATTAAATGTTGCGTTAACGACAGAAGCGGATACCGACCTGTGGCTAATGCTTTGTGCAGTATGAGCGTATAGCGTGTTTAAACGCCCTAACTAAAAAATTTTACAAAAAAGCTGAGGAGTTATGCAACCTTTTGCTAAAATAACCCATCTTACATATAGAACCTTACATGAATTTGGAACATAAGTACACTTTAGAAGAACTAGCTTTAGGATGCCAAAATGGTGACCGGCAAAGCCAAGAGTTGCTGTACAAAACAACAAGTACCAAAATGCTGGGGATTTGTATGCGCTACGCAAAGGATCAGTTTGAGGCGGAGGATATGATGCAGACAGGATTTATAAAGGTGTTTAGAAAGCTGGCAGACTATAGAGGTGAAGGTTCTTTTGAAGGATGGATGCGGAGGATAATGGTGCATACGTCCATAGAGTTCTATCGTAAAAACTTACGTAATCTTAATGTGGTTGATATTGACGAAACACATGACCACCAAGCCAGCGTAAATTTTGATATGAGCAGTATAAATGTCAAAGATTTAATGCGATTGATTCAGAATTTAAGTAACGGTTACCGCTTGGTGTTTAACATGTACGCTATTGAAGGTTATTCACACAAAGAAATTGCACAAACTTTAGGAATTACGGAAGGCGCAAGCAAGTCGCAACTATCGAGAGCCAGAGCAATATTAAAAGAACAAGTTTTGAAATTAGAAGGATATAAAAATGAAGCCAATGTTGGATAAAGATTTTGATGCGTTTTTTAAATCTTCTTTAGAAGATTATGAAATTACGCCAACGGCAGATAGCTGGACAAAAATAAGTGAACAAATCAACTCAAAATCGCGAAAAAGCTTTCCGGTTTTTTGGATGGCTGCGGCTAGCATAGTTATTGTATTAGGGTTCGGAATTGGCTTATTCACCAAGCCTACGGAGGTTATTAAACTGCACCCTGATAAAGAAACCGAGATGATTGCAAATTTGGTTAAGGAACAAAAAACCAGCGTAAATAACAGTGAGACAGAGACAGAGATTGTTGTTGATCCAGTGAAAAAGTCGGTGACAACAACCACCGTTGGTGATAATTTAGCTAAGGACAAAATTGCTGTTGGAACTGTAGCAAATAATGAGCGGACTGTAGCAGATGAACCGTTAACAGCGGAGATAGTGGCTGTAAAAAGCCCAAAAGCTCTGCGCCCAAAGCTTGTAGCTGAGCAACTTTTGACAGCGGAAGAAATTATAAATTTAAAGAAAAACGAAGCTATAATGTTAGATGACAATCAGCACACGTTTATTGCAAGTGCAGCGGATAAACCTAACCCAGCAAAAAAAAATAAAATATCATCAATGGGAGATTTAGTAAACTTTGTAGTTGCTAAAGTAGATAAGAGAGACGATAAAATCATCACAATGAGCAAAACTGACGAAAGCGATAATGAAATAACTGGGATAAACTTAGGGCTTTTTAAATTCAACAAACTAGACTAAATACAGCAACATGAAGAAAATATATTTAATAGCTATTGTTATTTGCATGGCACAATTAGCATCTGCACAAACCACAGACAGCGTTAAGACTGATAGTATTACAATTAAAAAAGGAAACCGCACACATGTGACCATTGAAGCTGGGCCAGTGAAAGTAAGTGTTGGCGAACGCGACAGTAGTAAAAAAGTTAAAAAACCTGTTACCTACCCTAACTTAACGTACGGCTTAACTTTCGAACATTTTGACATCGGTTTAAGTATGTACCATACCGGCTCTGAGTTTGGCGCACCTAACGGTTATGCTTTAGAAACCGACACCTGGAAAACCAGCAACATTGGCTTTGATGTACTACAGTTGGGCTTAAGATTTAGTCCTAATGTTAAAGTAATGTTGGCCGCTGGTTTAGATTGGAACCACATGCGTTTGAAACAAAATGTGACTATAGAAGCCGAACAACCAGCACTTACGATAACGCAGGAAGCTATCAAGTATTCAAAAAACAGGTTTTCGAGCCGTTATTTAAGAGTTCCTTTATATTTTGAATATCGCTCACCAGAGAACAAAAAAGGCAAAAGAGCTTCGGTAGTTTTTGGACCGGAGATAGGGTTTCTGCTAGATGGGAAAGTTAAGCAGGTGAGTAAAGAAAACGGGAAAGAAAAATTTAAGGATGATTTTAACCTAGAACCTTTCCGTTACGGCGCAAACATTAGAATTGGTTACGGCGGAGCCGGCTTATTTTTTAAATACTACATGAATGATGTTTTTGCTAAAGGGCAAGGACCAGCGGATTATAAGAATTTAAATTTTGGATTAACTCTCGGGTTTTAAGTAGGAAAACATAGTTTATTTAAGCCTCGGACTTCAAAAAGCTCCGAGGCTTCTTCGTTTATATCGCTTCTGTCAAGGCTGAGCGGAGTCTAAGCCTAACCACAGGGCGCAAATCTTTAACAGCGTACAAAATATAAGTTGTCGTCCAAAACTTTTCACTTTTCACTTTCAACTTTTTACTTCCTTAACAAAGGACGCTCATCCATCAATTTTTTTTATCTTTACGCCCCATCAAAAAAAACAGAAATGTCGCTAATTCAACTAAAAAATGTAAGCAAAAATTTTTTAGAAGGTGTTCCTTCTGGGATATCGGGCGTAAGCTTAAATATTGAGCAAGGAGAAATTGTGACCATCATTGGCGAAAGCGGCTGTGGTAAAACCACCTTGCTGAAATTGATTTACGGCTACCTTACACCGCAGGAAGGTAAAGTTTTATTTAATGGCGAAAAAATCAAAGGTCCAACGGAAAAACTGATTCCGGGGCATGATGAGATGAAGATGGTAACGCAGGAAGTCACCTTAAACCTCTACGCTAAGGTTTTCGATAATATCGCATCGCAACTATCCAATACTGATTTACAGGCTAAAAGTGAGCTTACCTTACAAACCATGGAGTTTTTAAGGATTGACCACTTGGCAGAAAAGAAAATTGTGGAATTAAGTGGTGGCGAACAGCAACGTGTGGCTATTGCCCGAGCGGTAATTACCGAACCAAAAGTACTTTTGTTGGATGAACCCTTTAGCCAGATTGATAGTATTTTAAAACGTCAGTTAAGAGATGATATCGAAAGGCTTTCTAAGTTTTTAAAAATCACAGTAATTATGGTTTCTCACGACCCCACGGATGGTTTAGCATTATCGGACCAGCTTATTATTGTGAGAAACGGAAAAATTGTACGACAAGGAAATCCCCGCGAGCTATACTTGCATCCGCAAAAAGCCTATGTTGCCAATTTGTTAGGTAAAGCAAATCTTTTAAAGAATCTAAGTTTTTTACCCAGACAGGGAGTTGAATTTGCTGTATATCCGCACCAAATTGGTTTGTCTTACACTAACGGAATGGCGAATGCAGTAATTAAATCGACCCATTTTTGCGGTGCTTACCAAGAAGTTGAACTGGTTGTTGAAAGCAAAATTATCTTAGTTCACGACCCAGAGTTTATTCCCTTTGTAACCGGCGAAAAAGTGTACTTCGATATTTTGAATTATGAGGAGCTAGAAAGCTAATTAATTCACGCCGACTACGTCATTTTCCGTAGATTCTATTCAACACCAAACTATTTCTTTACTATAAATAATAAATAGCCTACTTTAAATAAGGTCTTTTTATACTTTAAAAAAGACGCTCTTATCTAACTAATCACTATTTTTGCAAAAAAATAATCTCGTGGAAAATCAAACATTTGACGTAGCAATTATTGGCGGAGGAATTGTCGGTGCTGCTACATTCTATAAACTTCAGAAAAGAAACCCAGAACTAAATATTATCCTTATTGAAAAGGAAAAGCAATTTGCGGATCACCAAACCGGAAACAACTCTGGAGTAATTCATTCTGGTTTATATTACAAACCGGGTTCTTTAAAAGCGGAGAATTGTGTGAAAGGCCGACACGAATTAGTTGAATTTGCTAAAGCGAACAAGGTGCCTCATGATGTTTGCGGAAAAGTGGTGGTGGCTACCAAAAAAGACGAACTCCCTTATCTTGATAAAATCTTTAACATTGGCTTAGAGAACAAAATTGAAGGGATTGAAAAGATTGACGCTAATCAAATTAAAGAGCATGAACCTTTTGTAGAAGGTGTGGCAGGGATTTTAGTCCCTTGTACAGGAATTATCGACTATCGCGATGCAACTGAAAAGATGATTGCTAATGCCTTGGGAATAAACACCAATTCTAAAACTATTTTAGGCGAAGAGATTGTGGATATTGAAAGTAACGATAGCTATTCTACGGTAATTGGAGCAACGCAAAAATTCAAAGCCAAACACTTAATTTTTTGTGCTGGATTGCAAGCTGATAGATTAGCCCGCAAAGATGGACTTGATTTAAAAGAACAGGTAGTAGGTTTCCGTGGAGACTATTACGAACTTACCGACCAAGCGAAACATAAAGTTAAAAACCTGATTTATCCTGTTCCTAACCCAGATTTCCCGTTCCTTGGCGTTCATTTTACAAGGATGACCAACGGTCATATTGAATGCGGACCCAACGCAGTTTTTACGTTTAAACGCGAAGGATATGGCAAGCTTGATTTTGACTTGAAAGATACGTATGACGCATTGACTTATGCAGGTACTTGGAAATTATTTTTTAAGAATATGAAATTTGGAATTGATGAATACCGCCGGGCATTCTCTAAAAAATTATTCCTTAAAACGTTGCAAGGTTTAATTCCGTCTTTAACGATGGAAGACTTAAAACCAGGCGGTTCTGGTGTAAGAGCATTATTGTTAGGACAAGACGGAGACACAAGAGATGATTTTAGAATTGAATATCATAATCATTCTATTCATGTGCTTAACGCACCTTCTCCGGCAGCTACGGCTTCACTTGCTATTGGAGGGCAAATTGCCGAAAAAGCAGAGAAACACTTTTTTAGTAAATAACGCGAGTTCAATTCGTTTCCCATTTAGGCTTAATGAGCAATGTTTCGTTCTTATAAGTCGCGTTAACGATAGCAGTGACATCCTTTTTTTTTCCTTCGACTCGGCTCAGGATGGCAAAAAAAGACATAACGGACAGCGTGTTAAAATGCCCAAATAATTATCAATTTCTGACAAATAAAAATAAAAAAAACCGCCCTGAAATTCAGAGCGGTATCTTGATACTTGATACTAAAGATCCTACTACTTAATAACGGTAAGCATCAGATTTGAAAGGACCTTCGACAGTTACTCCGATATAATCAGCCTGGTCAGAAGATAATTCTTCTAATTCAACACCAATTTTAGCTAAGTGTAAACGAGCAACTTTTTCATCTAAAGTTTTTGGCAATACATAAACCTTATTTTCATAAGCTCCTGAATTCGTCCATAACTCCAACTGAGCTAAAGTTTGGTTAGTAAATGAGTTAGACATTACAAATGATGGGTGACCAGTTGCACAACCTAAATTCACTAAACGCCCCTCAGCTAATACGATTACATCGTTTCCGTTGATGGTATATTTATCTACCTGTGGTTTAATTTCGATTTTTGATGCACCATGGTTTTTGTTTAACCAAGCCATATCAATTTCGTTATCAAAGTGACCGATGTTACAAACAATAGCTTTGTCTTTCAATGCTTCGAAATGCTTTCCAGTAACAATATCTTTATTACCAGTTGCCGTAACAACGATGTCTGCTTCTTTAATTGCAGTAGTTAGTTTTTTAACTTCGTACCCTTCCATTGCAGCTTGTAAAGCACAAATTGGGTCAATTTCTGTAACGATTACGCGTACACCAGCTCTTGCTAAAGATTCTGCAGAACCTTTACCCACATCACCGTAACCACAAACAACACCTACCTTACCAGCCATCATTACGTCAGTTGCTCTGCGAATTGCATCAACCAGTGACTCGCGACAACCGTATTTGTTATCAAATTTAGATTTAGTAACCGAATCGTTAATGTTGATTGCAGGCATTGGTAAAGTTCCCTTTTTCACACGGTCGTGTAAACGAAGAACACCAGTAGTTGTTTCTTCAGAAATACCTTTAATTCCAGCTGCTAATTCTGGATATCTATCTAAAACCATGTTGGTTAAATCACCACCATCGTCTAAAATCATGTTTAATGGTTCGCGGTTTTCACCGAAAAACAAAGTTTGTTCAATACACCAATCAAATTCCTCTTCGTTTAAGCCTTTCCAAGCATAAACTGGAATACCAGCAGCAGCAATTGCAGCAGCAGCGTGATCTTGAGTGGAAAAAATATTACATGAAGACCAAGTTACATCGGCGCCTAAAGCAACCAATGTTTCAATTAAAACTGCAGTTTGGATGGTCATGTGTAAACAACCTGCAATTCTAGCTCCTTTAAGTGGTTGGCTAGCGCCAAACTCTTCTCTAAGAGCCATTAAACCGGGCATTTCTGCTTCGGCTAGTTCAATTTCTTTCCTTCCCCATTCTGCAAGGGAAATGTCCTTAACTTTATAAGGAACGTATTTTGTCTCTACTGATGACATAGTTAATTATTTAGTGAGCTGCAAAGGTAATTAATAGCACTATGAAATTCAAATGGTTATGGTAAAGAGAATGTTAAGAATAATTATATTTATTTATTGTTGGATATCTAAAATTCGTTATAATTGGAATTAATTTTCATACTTTTGAAATCAATGGCTGAACAAAAATTTCCTATTTTAACAAATCCGCCTATTAAAGTTGCTATTTTTGAAATTAGGTTTAAAAACGAGTCCCAAGTCTTTCCTCCATCTTTGGAAGAGTTCAACAATTATTTTAAGAGCTTATTTCCTATCGTTCAAAACAACATTAATAAAAATATCGAAATAAATGATTTGCCAAATGGCGAGACTAGTTTCAATATCACGGGTCAAGAAATAAATCAGATTCGCTATTTTTCCAGTGACAAAACAAAAGTTTTATCGCTAAGTAAAGATGGTTTCATATTAAACATTAACAATTCATATGAATCTTGGGAGGATCATATATCGCTTTTTAGAAGTTTATGGGGTCAATATTCAGCATCTGTCTTAAAAAATGATTATTCTTTATTAAGGGCGTCCACTAGATTTATTAATCATTTTGAAATTCTCAATCTAGAAAATCCCGCTGATTATTTTAAAACAACTATTTACGCTGATGAAAACGTTATTCCGGCTCCAGTAAATTCGTTTCTTTTTAAGTACAATACAGTTTTAAATGGAGAAGATATACAAATCCATGTTGTTCAAGGATTCGAGCCTCCCATTGATAACAAAACCATATATATGTTCGACATTGACGTTATCTCAATAAAAAATTTCTCAGAAACCGAACTATGGAGCAAATTTGACCGCCTTAGAGAATTGAAAAATCAAACTTTTTTTAATAATTTGACCGACAAAGCTATTAACTCTTTATTATGATTTTACAGAAGTCTTTAACAATGATACCTCTCATTGTCGGAATTTCGTCTAGTACTTTTCATTATGACAAAACCGATATCGTTTTTAATGAAAAAGATATAAAGAACAATCTAATTATATCAGACGTAAATCCAAAGTTATTCCAAGAAAACCTAAGCTCCATGGATTATGACAATAATTACCTTGAAAATCAGCTAAAAACTCTTGTTAAAAAGTGGAAAAACGAGACTTTGGTTTTATCTGACGTACATAAGATTATGGATAATAATAATTTCAAACAAATTCTTTCATTTAAACTAAAGGCTCTCCCGTTTTTATTAAATGAATTAAAAGAAAGACCTAGTACGCTCGTATGGGCTATAAATATGATTTTAGACAGAAAAATATCTAATCAAGCGTTATCTATCAAAGATGCTTCTAAGGCTTGGGTTAACTGGGGCATTCAAAACAATCTTATTGCTTGATAGTTAATGTTATTGGACTCTCCTGAAAATCGAATCTCTGTAGAAAAAGAATTTCCAGCTCTGGCTAACGACCCTTATTTTAAAATCACCAGCCCTGATGATGAAAAATATAATTGCATAGCTTGGGCATGTGGAATTAATAATATTTGGTATTGGCCTTTCCCAAGTATTGATGGTGTAGTTACTTGGCCTATAACAGAAAAAACTAAAGAAATCAGCTCCTTGATAAAACTGTTCGAGATGAAGGGATTCAAACTTTGTGAAGGCTATGATTTTGACCCCACCCTTGTTAAGATAGCTTTATACGTGGATAGCAATAATGAATTTACGCATGCAGCTAGACAAAATCGAGATGGTTTATGGAAAAGCAAACTTGGGCAATGGTTCGACATCATTCACGGTACTCCATATACCATAGAAAACAACATCTATGGTAAGGCCGAATATTTTATGTCAGCTAAATTTTAGCGAACGTTTTATTATTATGATAAAGGATATTAATCCCACCAATACAAAGCTTAAAACAGATAAAATCTTTAGTTCGCTTTTCTACCCATTAATCTCTTTCCACAACATATCTTTCAGCTCTATCAAACCTTTGTTGGCTAAAGAAGAAATAAATATTGATGGTACATCCTTAGGCAACTGAGCAGTCATCTCTTTTTGAAGCTCGTCGTCCAATAAATCGGTTTTAGTAATCGCAATAATCTTCGGTTTTTGAAGTAATTCTGGATTAAACGCGGTTAGCTCAGAAAGTAAAATATCGTATTCTTCTTTAATCGTCCGAGTAGTATCAGCCGGAACCATAAATAAAAGAACTGCGTTACGCTCAATATGGCGCAAAAACCTAAAACCTAAACCTTTTCCTTCTGATGCACCTTCGATGATCCCAGGAATATCTGCCATGATAAACGACTGATGTCCGCGGTAAGAAACGATACCCAAATTAGGAACGATTGTAGTAAACGGGTAGTCGCCAATTTCTGGTTTTGCCGCTGTAATTACTGAAAGTAAAGTTGATTTACCTGCATTCGGAAAACCTACCAGACCAACATCCGCCAATACTTTTAATTCTAAAACACGCCATGCTTCCTGCCCAGGCATACCCGGTTGTGCATAACGTGGTGTTTGGTGGGTTGCTGATTTAAAATGCGAATTTCCTAAACCACCTTTTCCTCCAGGCAGTAAAATTTGTTCCTCACCATCTTCGGTAATTTCAAAAAGAATTTCTCCTGTTTCGGCATCTTTGGCTACTGTTCCTAATGGAACTTCCAAAATCTCATCACGACCCATTTTACCACTTTTCATGGTTGCGCCACCTGCTCCGCCTTCGCCAGCAAAAACGTGTTTACGAAATTTTAGATGTAATAAAGTCCAAAGTTGTGCATTGCCTTTAACAATTACGTGTCCGCCGCGGGCACCATCGCCTCCAGCTGGACCACCCATGCTCGTTTTTTTATCGCGATGTAAATAAGCAGAACCTGGCCCGCCTTTCCCCGATTTACAGGAAATTTTTACATAATCTACAAAATTTGTTCCTTGAGACATGGTGTGTATTTAATGTTATTTGATATTAATTAATGAGTTATGTGTTTTTTAATGACAACCCGAACAAAGAAATTATTTTCCCCTCACCCACAGTCTTTTCTGCCCTCATGCCGGGCAACGGCATTTACTTTTTTCCGAAAAAAGTAAACAAAAACTCTCGCCTGAGCCATTTGCTATTAATGGAAGTGCTTTTCCTTCTTCACCTCTTCCGCAAATGCCAAGGGCGAATTTAAGTATATTCAAAGCCAGTGCTAGTCGGAGACCATAAAAACATACAATCCATATTAATTAACAATGCAATAAAACAAAGAAACTGCTTAACCGTATTAATTAAGCAGTTTCTAAATAATTGAACTTCTGGATTAAAGCTTTTCTACTACTGCTTTAATATCAGAAAAGATATTTTCTATGCTACCAATTCCTTGAACCGAATAAAATTTACTTTGTGATTTGTAAAAGTTAGCAACCGGAGCAGTTTTAGTGGTGTATTCGTGTACTCGCTTTTTAATAATTTCAGGATTTTGATCATCTGGTCTGCCAGAATCTTTTCCTCTTAACAACAAACGCTTTCCTAATTCTTCTTCTTCAACTTCTAAGGCAATCATTCCAGAAATGGCTTCATTTTTCGAAACTAATAACTGATCCAACGCTTCCGCCTGTGCAACTGTACGTGGAAAACCGTCGAAAATAAATCCTTTAGCATCTTTATTTTGATCCAATTTATTAGAAATCATCCCTATCACCACTTCATCTGGAACCAATAAACCTTCATCCATTAGCTTTTTTGCTTCTAAGCCAAGCGGAGTTCCGTTAGTGATTTCACCTCTCAAAATATCACCTGTAGAAAGATGAATCAAGTTATATTGTTGAATTAAATTTTGAGATTGTGTGCCTTTGCCAGCACCTGGAGGGCCGAAGAGAACGATATTTAGCATATATTTCTATTAAAATTAAAAAGCCTTTTTGCTTTGGCAAAAAGGCTTTACCTTAAATTAATGGTGAACCTGAAGGGATTCGAACCCCTAACCTCCTGATCCGTAGTCAAGTGCTCTATCCAGTTGAGCCACAGGTCCATTTTATTATTTTAATGCCCTTTTTAATTTTAAAACATTGCGTTTTCCTTAAATCGGATTGCAAAAGTAGCTATTCAAACTTGTATTGCAAAATTTTTGTGAAAATCTATTTGAGAAGGAAGATATAAGTAGCAAGAATCACGTCGGTTTGTTCTTAACAATGAAATCTCAGTCTCCATTTCACAAGCATTCTATCAGTCAGAATTCGAGCTTTGAGAACAAAGAGCAAAAGATTAAGGAGCAAGGACCAACTTCTTGTTGGACTATTTAAGCATTCTTTCCTTCAATTACTTAGAAGCAAGAGACAAGACACAAGAACCAAGACAAATTATCCTTTCCAACATTCCAAAACTCCATCCTTCCTCTTCACCCCTTCACCACTCCAATCACCTTAAATTTCTCAAAAACTTTTTCGGTATGCGGCGCATCTTTCAATTCATCGGTTAAATCCTGACCGGCCCAATGCTCATAATGTTTACCTGCTCGCCATAAACGGCTCTCGGTTACATCGTAAATCATCCCTAAATAAGCCACCCAAATCTGGGGCTTATCTTGTCCGTTCCGTAAAGCCAACTGTGATTTCGTGTACTTAGGCAATTCGCTTTCCATCTTTATTTCTAAAATATTCAAAGAAAAGTAAATTCAACAGAATCAAAGACATCGAATAAAAATGGTCCTCAAAAGGAATTGTCCCAACTCTAAAACCCATATTCTGAGCGTTATTATAACTAACAATTGGAATGGCTGTTAATATGCCGTTAACGATATAAAACGGAATTAGCGACACCGCGTAAGCCACATAAAACTTGCCCATATCCAAATTAATGGGCTTTGTTAATGTATAAAGCAAAACGACTGCTAAGGTTAAAAAGTTGATAATACTATATAAGCGATCGGCAAATAGAAGTGCTAGAATCAGGCTCAGTGCCAACAAAAATAAACTGATATATTTCACCAGCTTCTCGCTGATTTTTAGTTTAAAATAGCAGATCAAGCATTCGTAAATAAAAATGCAAGCGAACGGAACCGTGACAAAAAACAGCATTTCCTCTAACGGCAATCCGAAAAGCTTGATACCTAAAATATAATCATCGTTAAAAGACCAAACGTTTTTTAGGGTGAAAACAGAATCCCAAGCTAAGTACAAAACACCTGCTATCAACAACCCAGGCACAATGTATTTCCACTTTTTATAGAATGCCACTTTTTTATCGAAAGATAAAATCAGTGGAAAAAGAATGGTAAAAAAATTAATAAGTAGGTAAGTGTAATTTTTATCCATTTAAACTAAAGCTTTTCTTAAAACAGCAATTTCCTGCGCATTACATTTTTCACTATCAATCATAAAATTCACAATCGTGTTAAAAACCGATTTATCCATCTTTGTTTCCGATGTGTGGTTGCTTTTAACAAGCGCAACAATTCTGTCTTTGTCAACCGTTAAATTTTTGCTATAGCCTAAAAAAGCGGGAACGTAATACTGCAAACTAAACCGCAAAAACCTCACCTCTAACTGGTTTGGATCTTTGGCTACTGCTTTATCGATGGTTGCAAAACCCTTTTTTAAGTAGCTTAATTTATTTACAGGATTCCAAGCGTGTTTACCTTGAATTGCCTCTACCGAACCTAAGTAAGCCAGTATTAAAGCATCCGGATTCTTCACTGCCTTTAATTTTTTGTACAGTTCATCGGCTTTGTCGCTATCATCTACCGACAAAATATAATCCTTCCGCAACTGATTAATATCGATCGCTTTGGATTGATAAAATGAGCCGATAAAAAATATGATGGTTAAAATAATCTTCATCTCTAATGTGTGGTTTACACTCTGGTAAACGAATTAAAATCAAACATAGTTTAATTTACTCTTCAGCAAGGCTTCTGCCATCAAATAAATTTTACGCGAATCGGAAATTCTAATTCTGCGGTCGGAGATGGTTGCTGAAGAAGTACTTCTAATCTTTTTAAACAACTCTAAGTAATAAACATAAGCAATATAAACACCTAGTTTTGCACCTTTTGGTAATCGTTTAATCCCCAACAATGCATCATCAAAATCGGCTTTAATATCAGCTTCAATATCTTTTTTGTCCTGCTCTGTAAAACGGGTAAAATCTACACCCGGAAAATACGTTCGGCCACGTTCATCAAAATCAGCCTTGATATCCCTTAAAAAGTTAATCTTTTGAAAAGCGGCACCTAACCTTCTGGCCTGGGGTAATAAATCCTGATATTTCTCCTCATCACCATCACAAAAAATCCGCAAACACATCAACCCAACTACCTCGGCAGATCCATAAATGTATTCGTGATAGCTATCATCAGTATAGCTGGTTTTATCCAAATCCATTTCCATAGATTTTAGAAAGGCTTCTATCAAATCAAAAGTGATGTTATATTTATTTACCACCTCCTGAAAAGCCTGCAGAACCGGATTTAAGCTGATTTTTTGAGCGATAGCTTCTTCAGTATCTGTTTTAAACTTACCAATCAGATATGCTTTATCTTTATCATGAAAGGTATCTACGATCTCATCAGCATACCTCACAAAGCCATAAATCGCATAAATTGGATACTGCAACTCTTTAGAAAATGCTTTGATACCCAAACTAAAGGAAGTACTGTACTTATTGGTGATGATTTTGCTGCACTCGAAACAAGTTTCGTTATAAAGATTCATGGATAGTTTCGACATATTTTTTAAAATACGGTTTTTTGTTCCTTTTGTTTTCAATTGCGCCAAACAAAATAGCTAATTTTAGAATTATCAGTGAATATGCAGCAAAAAAAACAAATTCATGTTATCGGTTCTGGATTTTCCGGCCTGGCAGCTTCAGCTATTTTGGCAAAACAAGGTTATGATGTAACTATCGTAGAAAAAAACGAACAAACTGGTGGCAGGGCAAGATTGTGGAAAAGCGAAGGCTTTACTTTTGACATGGGCCCTAGTTGGTACTGGATGCCCGATATTTTTGAAAACTATTTTGCTCTTTTCGGAAAGAAAGTGAGCGATTTTTACGACTTAAAAAGATTAGACCCAGGTTATCGAGTTTATTTTGGTGCGGATGATTTTATGGATATACCTGCAAACATGCAGGATTTGGAAGCGCTCTTCGAAAATTACGAAGCTGGAAGTTCTGTTGGGTTGCGGAAGTTTATGGACCAAGCTGCCTATAAATATAAAAGTGCCATGGGCGATTACGTTTTTCGGCCATCTCACCATTTAGGCGAATTCATCGATTTAAAAATGATGCTCGAAAGTTTGCGCATCCACATGCTTAAACCGATGGCAAAACATGTACGCCAGTATTTCACCAACACCAAACTGATTCAACTTTTAGAGTTCCCTGTTTTATTTTTGGGTGCAACGGCGCAAAAAATACCGGCAATGTACAGCTTAATGAACCATGCAGATTTAGCCATGGGCACTTGGTACCCCATGGGCGGCATGTACGAGATTGTAAAAGCGATGACCAAAATTGCAACTGATAACGGCGTAAAAATCGTGTTAAACACTGAAGTGCAGAAGATTGACATTGAGAATGGTATCGCTAAAAAACTGATTACCAATAACGGAGATTATGAAACAGATTTTGTGGTTGCTGCCGGCGATTACCATTTTATAGAGCAAAATCTCATCGAGAAAAAATACAGAAACTACGATGAAAAATATTGGGAAAGCCGCACCATGTCGCCCTCCTCTTTACTTTTCTACATCGGTTTAGATAAGAAAATTGACGGCATCCAACATCATAACCTATTTTTTGATGAAGATCTAGATCAGCATGCTAAAGAAATTTACACAACACCACAATGGCCGTCAAAACCATTATTCTACGTTTCATGTGTAAGTAAAACCGATTTAGCTTCTGCGCCAGAGGGAAAAGAGAACCTGTTTTTCTTGATCCCACTAGCTCCAGGGTTGGAGGATACCGAAGAATACCGTGAGCAATATTACAACATTATGATGGATAGGTTTGAAAAAATAACGGGGCAAACCATCCGTGGACACGAACTTGTAAAACGAGGTTACGCCATGCAGGATTTTACTAAGGATTATCACTCTTACAAAGGAAACGCCTACGGTTTAGCAAACACACTGGCGCAAACGGCATTTTTTAAACCAGCGATGAGAGCCAAAAAGATTAAGAACCTGTTGTTTACTGGTCAGCTAACAGTTCCCGGTCCAGGCGTTCCTCCGGCAATTATATCCGGACAGGTGGTAGCAAAGGAAGTGGATATTTTGTTAAGGAAAATATAAAAAGGTTGAAAGCTTAATATAAAAAGCTTAAATCGAAAGCCTAATTTAGAGCACATTATAATGAGCATTTTACAAGATAGAAACGACGTACCATCTAAGAAGAAGATTTTTTATCCGATTCAACAACCTTTAAGAAATTACTTAATTAAGTTTGATAGAGAGCTGGAACTGCCCATACAGTATGCTGACATGCTTCGCTTTAATTTGGCCACGCCACTTTTGGATAAGAACGACAAAGACACGCTTTGGAAAACCGTTTATTATGACGAAAGTGAGATGAAAGAACTTTATGCGGGTTTAAAATACATTTATGCCTTGATGCATGCGGCGGGGCGCTTAGCTGTAATGAATCACCTTTCCGTATCGAGGATAGACTATTGCTCATTTGGCAATTCAAAGCCTTTCAGAGTTCGTATTATCAACCACTTGAATGACAATTACGACCATTTTTATGTAAAACGAGCTGATGCTTCACGGATTTACGGCTTAGAGCTGGAGCACATTTTATCTCCAAACAGAATAAATTACATCACCAATAAAGAAACACTAATTGAGGAGCATATTCCGGGTTTACCGGGCGATGTTTTTGTAGATGAATATATCAACGACATTAAGTTCAACCAAACTCGGATCAGCAAAGAATTTGTTAAATTTAATGAACGCTGTTTTGTGCGGTTATTGGGCGATATGCGCTCTTACAATTTCGTGGTGGACATTACGCCCGACATTGAAGGTAATCAATACCGGATTAGGGCGATAGATTTTGACCAACAATCTTACGAAGGCAAGCTAAAACTTTACCTACCACAGTATTTTAAAGAAAACAATAACCTGGTTTTTTTAGGGATGGATTCCATCAACGAGCAAACCATGAAGCAATATCAACAAGAAGAACGAAGTATCATTAGTCACCGCGTAAAATTAGGTCGCTACCGAATCCGTGAACTTTTTGATGCTTCTTTAAACGATGAAATTGCTCCCTTGGAAAAAACTTTGGCACTGGGACAGGAATTGGCGGCTT
Source organism: Pedobacter arcticus A12 (assembly GCF_000302595.1). Lineage (GTDB taxonomy): Bacteria > Bacteroidota > Bacteroidia > Sphingobacteriales > Sphingobacteriaceae > Pseudopedobacter > Pseudopedobacter arcticus. Next base: position 887,507 of record NZ_JH947127.1, read on the forward strand.
ATCATCAAGATAAAAAATTTACTAAAATTAAGCACATGGGACGTATGGTTAAAGCACATTTGTATGCCTGCCTAACTAGTAAAGTGCATGATTGATCGCCGCTACTTTTCAGCTAAAGGCAAAGTAAATTTACCCAAGTAATCCTCATCTAATTTAGTAAAAAACAATCCATTTCAGAACAAAATTAGACTTTTTAGAGACCGAATAATTACCATCTAAAGACACTCAATTGAATAGGTTGCGTATATTTATACTGAAATAAAAACGGGCGCATAAACGCCTGCCAGACAAATTTATCATCGTCATGGAAAATCAGAAACGTAACTTACGGATTCAACAAGAACTTGTAAATAGCATTATACATGGTTTCGGAATTATTTTCGGGATTGTGAGTATTCCAATCTTAATTGCTTTAGCACTTAAAAGCAATAACACCTCAGGAGTTATTGGCGCTGCCATTTATGGATTTTGTTTTTTACAGCTTTTTACTTTCTCTACGCTGTATCACGGCTTTCAACATCCACAAGCAAAACGCGTTTTAGAAATCCTGGACCACATCAGTATTTATTTCCTAATTGCAGGAACTTACACACCCTTTCTGTTAATCTATTTAAACAATCCATTTGGTATTACTTTATTATCCATATTATGGAGTTTAACAGCTCTTGGAATCGTTTTCAAAATATTTTTTACTGGTAAATGGAACATAACTTCAACGATTGTTTACGTGACGATGGGCTGTATTTTATTAGTGGGCGGACGAACCTTTTTCACCTCTATACCAAACAACGTAATGATCATGATTTTGATTGGAGGTGGACTTTATCTATTGGGCGTTATTTTTTATCTGTGGGAAAAGTATCCGTTTAACCATGCTGTTTGGCACTTTTTCGTTTTAGCAGCAGCGGTTTGCCACTATGTGGCTATTTTGCTGGCAGTGTAATAAGAAAGTGAGAAGTATGCATCGACTTTAAAAAGAAAAACCTGTTTAAATTGGAATTCCAACAGTTCTTGGAATACTTTTAAAAGCATCAATTTTATAGAATTTCTTATTAGTTCGTGTATTGACAAACCATTTAATCATTAAAAGAAATCCAGCTTCTTTTAAACCGAGTAGTTACCTATTTCTAAACTAAAAACTAACTAACTAACTAACTAACTAACTAACTAACTAACTAACTAACTAACTAACTAACTAACTAACTAACTAACTAACTAAATAACTAACTAACTAACTAACTAACTAACTAACTAACTAACTAACTAACTAACTAACTAACTAACTAACTAACTAACTAACTAACTAACTAACTAACTAACTAACTAACTAACTAACTAACTAACTAACTAACTAACTAACTAACTAACTAACTAACTAACTAACTAACTAACTAACTAACTAACTAACTAACTAACTAACTAACTAACTAACTAACTAACTAACTAACTAACTAACTAACTAACTAACTAACTAACTAACTAACTAACTAACTAACTAACTAACTAACTAACTAACTAACTAACTAACTAACTAACTAACTAACTAACTAACTAACTAACTAACTAACTAACTAACTAACTAACTAACTAACTAACTAACTAACTAACTAACTAACTAACTAACTAACTAACTAACTAACTAACTAACTAACTAACTAACTAACTAACTAACTAACTAACTAACTAACTAACTAACTAACTAACTAACTAACTAACTAACTAACTAACTAACTAACTAACTAACTAACTAACTAACTAACTAACTAACTAACTAACTAACTAACTAACTAACTAACTAACTAACTAACTAACTAACTAACTAACTAACTAACTAACTAACTAACTAACTAACTAACTAACTAACTAACTAACTAACTAACTAACTAACTAACTAACTAACTAACTAACTAACTAACTAACTAACTAACTAACTAACTAACTAACTAACTAACTAACAACTAAAAACTAACTAACATCACCATTTCATAGTTTTTTTAAGGTAAGCCGTTAGTTCAGTAGCAATTTCTGTATGTTCTGCAACGGAAGGATGACTTCCACAGCCTTTATGGTATTGCTGGGTAAAAATATATTTGCCAACGTTGTGATCGCCATCTGCGATCATTTTTTCCTCAACCGCTGTTAGGTATTTCACCAAAGCCTGCTTTAATTCGGTGCTAGCCATTGGGCTAGATAAAAATATCAATTTCGCCTTTGGATAATAAGTTCTTAGTGTTTTAGCAAATTTGACATAAGCACTGGTAAATAGCACAGAGTCTTGTACGCCGTCATTTTGCCCTAAACAAATGCTAACTACATCTGGCTGGTAAAGGCTAAAATCCCATTTTATGGAATCTTTAGCCATGTTTACTTTATCGAAAACCTGTGGCATCACTATTTTTTTTCCGCAACAGCTATGCATTAATCCAATTCCAGAAACTGACGATAAATGCCATTGCGCATTTAAACTTCTTGACGTTGTAGGTCCGTAAGCTTGGTAAGCATTGTGCTGGTGGTGCCATTCGCCGTCCCCACATTTAACTTGGCTTTCATCGCTGCCGGCACCACAGGTAATGGAATCCCCAATATATTCTATTCTCCGTGGTGGCTTTGCTTGCTGTTTAAGGAGCTTTTCGCAAGTAATCCCCAAAATTTCAATGTACCCATTTTCAGACTCTGTACTTTTACATACCAAAACCGTATGCACCCCTTCGTTTAAGTCTTTCCCAAGTATTAGCTCATTTTCTTTACCTTTTAATTGAATTCTATAAGCAGGCTGATCATCAATTTTTACGGTTAAATAATTGTTGACTTTTCCCCAAAGCAACTCGTCATTAACTTGTAACATGCAAAAACTGCCACTAAATTTTATTTGCAGATAAGCCCCGGATGCCCAAATCTTTGGCTTTGTTGGTGTAGAGAAATCGACACGTCCGGTATATTGGATATAGCTATGGTTGGCCGGATAAAAATGAGACACATTACCTGCTTTGCTACTTAAAGCGCAAGTCCAAAAACCGAGAATTAACAAAACTATATTCCTCATCATACTATACAAAAATCCGTTTGCCAGAAAGGCTTTCTCTAAACTCTTTAGGTGTACAGCCTTTCTTCTTTTTAAAAATCCTGTTAAAATTAGAGATATTGTTGAACCCACAATTGTATGCTACTTCAGCAACTGCCTCCGTGGTATCTATCAACTTTCTAGACGCATGACCTAGCCTAATCTCTGTTAAGCTATCGATAAAGCTAGTGCCGGTTCTGCTTTTGAAAAATCTGCTAAAGGAAACTTCTGTCATGCTGGCAATTTTAGCTACCTCTGCAAGATTAACCGGTTTGTCAAAATTTGCATTGATATATTCCATTACTTTTTCTACTCTACGGCTTTTATAAGAAAATTCGGCATTACTAAAAGTTGCATCAGACAGTGTACGCATATCCCTAGACGTTGATAGATCATGAAGAATAGACATTAATTCTAGTACAGAATCAAAGCCATGCTTTTTTTTCAGTCTTATCAATCGTGGGCCCACAGCCGCGGCCGTTTCGTTTGAAAATAGAATACCGCATTTTGATTTTTCGAACATTTCTCTAACTACACGGAGCTGGTTACGCCGAAGAAATTTTTCATCGAATAAATCTTTATGAAACTGGATCGTTACTTCATGTATTTCTTTTCCTGCTAACTTATACGTTTCCCAAACATGCGGTAGGTTACTGCCTACAAGAACCAGTTCGGCATCTCCGATTTCTTCAATATGATCACCTACAACCCTCCTAGCTCCGCTAGCGTTCGAGATAAAGTTCAGTTCCATCTCTTCATGGTAGTGTAAAGGAAAATCGAAGTCTTGCTTTTTTCTTTCGAAAATCGTAAAACAATCACTGGTAGTCAGTGGCGTAATTTCTTTTATTATATTTAAGTGGTTCACGCTAATTAAAATAATATCAATATATAGGATAAAATAACACCATCAACAAATATATAGCAACAAAAGATAAATAGCTAATAAAAAGACTATAACAAATCATAAAACCACCTTATCATTAACAATCAATATTATAAAGTTTTAAAAACATTGAAATATGATAAAAAAGTATTACTTAATGGATGACATCACTTGCTACATTTGGTTAAACCAATTTAAACCAATATGCTTAATAAACTTACTCTTAATTTATTGGCAGTACTTGTTTGTCTATTATATACGACTCAGTCTTTCGCTCAAGGCTTAAAACTTTCCGGACGGGTTTCTGATGACACTGGCTCTCCGCTATCTGGGGTTTCCGTGAGCATAAAAGACACAAAAACAAGTACTCTCACTGGCGCCAATGGCGAATTCACTATTAGCGCAACATCCAAGGAGCAAACCATCGCTTTTTCTTATTTGGGTATGGAGAGTTTACAACTTCCCATTGGCAACAAAACTTTTTTCGGCGTTAGGCTAAAATCTAAAAACACGATGCTTTCTGATGTTGTTGTCATCGGCTACGGAACGGTAAAAAAATCAGATCTTACTGGCTCGGTTGCCAGAATAGAAAGGGAAGATTTTATAAAAGATGTACCCACAAATATTTTACAAGCCATGCAAGGCAAAGTTGCGGGCGTAAATGTTACGCAAAACGACGGTGCGCCAGGCGCTGGATTAAGTATCAGAATCAGGGGTTCAAACTCATTTTTAGGAGGCACAGAACCTTTGTATATTATTGATGGCGTTCCGTTCAACAATTCTAGCTCGGGCAGTACGCCTTCATCTATCGGCGAAGACGAAAAACAGACGCTTAATGCAATGTCTTTCATCAATCCAAACGACATTGAAAGCATCGACATTTTGAAAGATGCTTCGGCTACTGCTATTTACGGGTCTCGTGGCGCAAACGGCGTAGTGTTAATTACCACTAGAAAAGGCAAAAGCGGTAAAGACAGAATTGAAGGGACTTTTAATGTGGGAACTGCACAAGTATCTAAAAGAATGGATGTTTTAAACCCATCTGAGTATGCTACCTACCAAAACTTAGCATATCTTAATTCAAATATTTATACCGGAACCAATTACGCTGTCCCCTACTCTGGCACACAGGTACCGGATCCTTTAAATCCAGGACAAACCTATTACGATAAAGGTCCGCAAGATTATGTAGGCAATAACAACAACTGGCAAGATCGGATTTTTCGCCAAGGGGTGTATCAAAACTATTCGGTAAATATCGCCGGCGGTACAGATGCAGGCACACACAGTGTAACTTTCAACTATCTAGATCAAGAAGGTACAGTGTTAAATTCTAAATACAACAGATTTGGATTAGGACTTAACCTAAACAGAAATATTAGTAAGACTTTTAAAATGGGAACAAGCACTTCGCTTGCCAACACAACTACAAACGGGGTAAAAACCGGTACCGATAAGTCTGACGCCGCAAGTGCTGGTATTATTCGTTCTGCAATTACATTTCCATCTACCATATCCGACCCAATTGCTTACGACGGTGTTGGCGATGCATTTATCACCAATCCTTATGTTTATGTAAACGAGGTGCTGAACAAAGTTAAAGGCTTGAATATTTTTTCTTCCAATTATGTAGAAGCAAATTTTCTAAAGGATTTTAAATTTAGGCAAAACGTGGGTTTCAATTACTCGAACAGTGCGAGAGACCAATACTACCCAAGAGGTGTTTATGAAGGCTTTTCGATGAAAGGTTGGGGTTTAAAAGCTGATAATATTTGGAGCAACATTACCTCAGAAAGTATTGTGACTTACAATAAAAAAATCAACAAACACTCGGTTAATGCAACAGGTGCTAGCACCTTTGAACGCACAAACGGTCAAAGCAAAAGAGTTGAAGCTAAAACGTTCCCAAATGATGGCTTGCAGAATGAAAACCTGGCAGCTGGAGAAGTAATAATGCCTGTAATTAGTTCTCGTTATCAATCTACCCTAATTTCATTTTTAGGGCGTGTAAACTATAATTTTGACAGCCGCTATCTCCTCACGGTTTCTTACCGCCAGGATGGGTCTAGTAAATTTGGCAAAGACAACAAGTGGGCGGGTTTCCCTTCGGCAGCAGCGGCATGGAAAATTTCTGAAGAAGATTTCTTAAAAAACGTAAACGCAATTAGTGATTTAAAACTGCGTACCAGCTACGGAAAAACAGGTAATCAAGGTATTGGCTCTTATGCATCTTTATCTAAACTTAGTGTATATAATTATGTGTTGGGAGGTGCTGTGCAAACAGGCTTAGCAAACGATTTATTTGCCGGGCCAGCTAATGAAAAGCTAAAGTGGGAAACTACTAGCGCCTACAATTTGGGTTTAGACCTTGGCATGTTTAAAAACCGATTGAATTTAAGCATTGATCTGTATCAAAAAACTACCGACGATCTGTTGCAGAATTTAGTTATCCCATCATCCACAGGTTTTAGAACCAAACTAGTTAACTCAGGCTCTATAGAAAATAAAGGTGTAGAAGTAACTCTAAGTGGTGTAATTGCCAAAACCAAAAATTTTGAATGGGGCTCTAACTTCAATATCTCTTTTAACAGAAATAAAATCTTAAGCCTAGGCTCAGATGTAACTGAACAGTATGGAAGAAACATTTCTACAGGAGATGCTCCGTTTATACAAACCGTTGGTAAACCAATAGGTGCGCTTTACGGCTATGTAGAAGATGGTTATTATGACAATGAAGCTGAAGTAAGAAATGATTTGGTTTACACCAACCAAGGTGATGCTATCATTAAGCGCACAATAGGTGAAGCTAAATATAAAAACCTAGACAATGACCCTACATCTATCGGCCAGAAAGACAGAACTTTTATTGGAGACGTAAACCCAGATTACACTTTTGGCTTTACCAATAACTTTAAGTTCAAAAGGTTTGATTTAAGTGTTTTTGTAAACGGAGTGCAAGGCAACAACATTATTAATATGAATACCAGGTTTAATGCAAACCTTGGAACCAACAAAAACATCACACAAGAAATGGCTGATGGCGCTTGGGCACAAGGCAACGATAACACCAATGCCACTGGTCCTAAAATAATACGCCAGTTTTTTAGAACGCTTTTATTTAGCGAGAGATTTATAGAAGATGGAAGTTTTGTGAGGGTTAAAAATGTAACATTAGGTTATAATGTACCACTAAAATCTAAAACACTTACTGCATTAAGGGTTTCTGTAGGGGCAAATAATCTATTTACCATTACTAATTACTCGGGTTTTGACCCAGAAATCAACAGTTACGGCGATAATCCTGCAGTATTTGGTGTAGACTTAGGTGGCTATCCTAATTCACGTACCTATAACTTCTCATTACGTTGCAATTTCTAACTTTAATTAAAAATCACATGAAAGCATTTTCAACATATATTATAGCATCGGTTATAGGCTTAGTATTACTAAGCAGTAGCGCTTGCAAAAAAGCTTTAGAAGAAAAACCGTTCTCGTTTTATTCGCCAGAAAACTTTTATAAAAACGAAAGTGATGCAAAAGCAGCAATAAACGGAGTTTACGCAGAACTTTATACTTATGATCTGTTTATTCAACCTTTTTGGAATATGACTGTTTTAGACGATGACCATGTTTCTGGTGCAGATTGGTTCTTAGGAAGTACGGGTGCTGGTAATCCTCAAAATTATTGGGGAGTAGATGGTCCTTGGATTGGCTGTTATACTGTTATTGCTAGAGCCAATACAGTTTTAGAAAACGTACCAAATATCACTGATATAGATCCTGATGTTAAAAAACGAATTTTGGGTGAGGCTTACTTCTTACGAGGATGGGCTTATTTTCAATTGGTACAGCTATATGGTGGCGTACCTATCCGTTTAAGCTCTGTTTCTGCCACTAACCCTAATACAAATGTACCAAGGGCTACCGTAAAAGAAACTTATGAAGCAGTAATTGCGGATTTGAAAGCTGCGGAAACAAACTTGTTGCCTTATGGTCATCCGAAAGCTGGTGATGCAGGAAGGGTAAACCAAGGTGTAGCCAAATCTTTTTTAGCTAAAACCTATTTAACAATGGCTTCTGGCGCTTCAACTGGCAACATCATGGTTCGTGGAGGCACAGATAATGGCTATTATACTTATACCAAAGATGTTGTAAAGGGATTAGAAGGTTTAGACGCGAAGGCTTATTATACTTTGGCTAGAGATAAAGCCCAAGAAGTAATTTCGAGCAATCTTTACGAACTAACACCTAACTGGAAAGACCTTTGGAGTATTGCCGGTCGAAATTCAAAAGAGCAAATGTGGGAAATCCAATCTTTAGCTGGAACCGAATTCATCAACAATTTAGGCGTTTATTTTTCTGCTCGTTCTACTTTTGGTGTTGGTGCTGTATGGACAACCAACAACCATTACAAAGATTATGACATTTTGGACAAAAGAGTGCTTGATGGCATCACCCATAACTATCAGACTTTACAAGGCACCTATATTTTTTATCCGCAAGCGCAGGCAGCACAATATAAAGTAGTAGATGGCATTACTTACAACAATACCGGGAGTACCACCGCAGAAAGAGCTTATACCATTAAATACAGTAGTGTAGCTGATCCAACGGTAGCCAACAGCGATGCTTTTTATCCATTGCTTCGCTATGCAGAAGTTTATTTGATGTATGCAGAAGCAGAAAACGAAGTAAACGGCGCTACTCCAGATGCTTACACCGCATTAAATAAAGTTAGATTTCGTTCATTCCCTACAACAGGTTCGCCAGCGGTACCAGTACCAGAAGCATATGCTCCAGCCGGAATGACACCCGAGCAATTTCGCAGTTATGTATTGGCTGAAAGGGCAAGAGAGTTTAATTTAGAAGGTATAAGAAGGTTTGATTTGATGAGATGGGGCATTTACCTTCAGGTGATGAATAAAATTTCTACCGGACAGAATAATATTTCAAAGGTACGCAATACAAGAAACCTATTGTTACCAATACCAATTAACGAATTAAACTCAAACACAGCTATCCCAGGCAATAACCCTAACTGGTAACTTTTACAACTAATTTTTCAAAATATGAAAATGATCAGAAAATATATAAATGCGGGCTTAGTTATGCTAACATTTATGACTATTGTTGCTTGTAAAAAGGATAAAAATGAAAGCACCGCGGTTCCAACTTTAAGTGCAGTAACCAATTTGACCAATAGATCGGCAAATTTACCATCTATAGGCTATGGCGAGTGGATTATCATTACAGGTAAAAACTTAAGTACAACATTTAAAGTTGATTTCAATGGCGCTATAGTCAAAGATTCATTAGTTTTTGCTAATGACACTAGCATTACGGTAAAAATACCAGCAGAGTTAGTAGACCCGGTAAACAACCCAATAACGGTAACAACTAAGTACGGAACGGCTACATTAAACTTTAAAATTATGCAGCCAATGCCTAGAGTAGACGATTTTAATCCTGCTGCCGGCGCACCAGACGATGAAGTAACCATCATGGGCGCTTACTTTAAAGGCGTAACCAACGTAACAATTAATGGCCTAGCCGCAACAATTTTATCTAGCACTAAAACAGAGATAAAAGTAAAAGTACCTGCTGGGGTTAGTTATGGCGCTGTCGTAGTTACAACACCCGTAGGTGTAGCAACTGCTACCAAAACATTCGGATTAAAACATGTGATTTACGATGACGCACTAAGAAACAGCTGGACAAATACCTCCTACTCTACTCTGGGTCTTGTTTTTAATAATTCGGACGTGGTAAGAAGAGGAACAAGTTCAATTTTGGTAAATCACAAAGGCTTTTCAGCTTTGAGATTTAGATTATCATCTAAATTCTCTACAACGGGCTACACCATGCTTAAACTTTCAATGTATGGAGGTGTAGGTACCCAAGGTAAAAAAGTTAAAATATCTGTTTCTCCAGCTGCGGGCTCTTATGAGCTACTGCTAACAGAAGGAAAGTGGACAGACTATCAAGTACAATTAATCAACATCGGAACACCAGCAACAATAGAGTACTTAACTTTTCAGGAATTTAGCGGTTTTACATCGAATATTTATGTAGATGATATTGGCTTCTATTAACAATAGTAACAAACACATATTAAGAGTCTGATAATAAAAAATTCAAATCTCAAGATTCAACATCCCGTATCAGAAAATATTGGGGTAAAACGAAAAAGAAAGAAGGGCTAAAATAATGCCCTTCTTTTGGGATATGGCAGCTAATAAAGCAAAAAGGACAATTATACCAAAACCAAGCTGCACAAACCATAGCTGCTTTGCTGGGTTTTAAATTTGAAAATGGTCATATAATTGGAAATGCAATTCAACAAGTTTTAACACCACAATAAGTTTAATTGGCATTTATGAAAATCAACATAATTATTTTGATGCAGGTTTTCCTTTTTTCTTTAATGGGAAAGGCAAATGCACAATCACTGATTGATAACGCGGCAACAAAAGAAAGCCTAGCGCTTTATCAAAACTTGCACAAATTAAGCAAGAAACACACAATGTTCGGTCATCAAGATGATTTGGCTTACGGAGCAAATTGGAAATATGTACCCGGCAAAAGTGACATCAAGGACATCGTGAATGATTTTCCTGCCGTCTATGGCTGGGACATAGCCGGTCTAGAATTAGATGCTGCTAATAATATCGACGGTGTGTCATTCGATAAAATGCGACAATACATTAAAGATGGATACAAAAGAGGAGGCGTAATTACGATAAGTTGGCATTTCAACAACCCATTGTCGGGTGGGTCTTCTTGGGATACTACAAAAAATGCTGTTGCCAGTATTTTACCGGGTGGAATAAAACATGAGCTGTACAAAAACTGGCTAGATAAAGCCGCTGTTTTTATGGCTACCCTCAAAGGAGATCAAGGCGAAGCAATTCCAATTTTATTCCGTCCTTTCCATGAGTTAATAGGTAACTGGTTTTGGTGGGGTAAAAACACTTGCAGCCCCGCTGAGCTAAAGGAAGCTTGGCGATTTACCGTAGATTATTTACGCAACGAAAAAAAAATGCATAACCTTATTTATGTATATAATACCAACGGTGTGTCAAACGAAGAAGCATTTTTAGAGCGCTACCCCGGAGACAGTTACGTGGATGTAGTCAGTTTTGATCTGTATCAGTTCGCAGCGCAAGACAAAAACGTATTCATAGATTCTGTAAAACACGAACTACAAATACTCACCGCAATAGCATCACAAAAAAACAAGTTAGCCGCTTTTGCAGAAACAGGATTTGAAGCCGTTCCAGACCCCGAGTGGTGGACCGGAACTTTATGGCCCGCCATTAAAGACTTTCAACTTTCTTATGTGCTGGTTTGGCGCAATGCTGGCTATATGCCTTCCATACAAAAAATGCATTATTACGCTCCATTTAAAGGTCAGGTTTCTGCCCCAGACTTTAAAAAATTCTATAAACTCAGGAAGATAATGTTCGAAAAGAAATTAAGACGGAAGAACATCTACCAATCACGATAAGGCACCTATGAAGCTACAATCAATAGACATTATAATTCTTGTCACCTATCTGGTTTCCATGATACTCATAGGTTTTTATATGAGGAACAAGGCGAAGCAAGATAAAGACAGTTACCTCATGGGTGGCAAAAAACTGCCTTGGTATATGCTTGGCTTAAGCGATGCCAGCGACATGTTTGATATCAGCGGAACCATGTGGATGGTAGCGCTTTGCTTTGTGTATGGTTTCAAAAGCATTTGGATTCCTTGGTTATGGCCTGTTTTTAATCAGGTTTTTATGATGATGTTTTTATCTAAATGGTTAAGGAGAAGTAACGCCACTACCGGTGCAGAATGGTTAAAAACCAGGTTTGGACTAACCGGCCCAGGGGTTAAAGGTTCACACATTATAGTAATTGCGTTTGCACTCATTAGTTGTTTAGGATTTTTAGCCTATGGATTTGTAGGCTTGGGTAAATTTATGCAAGTTTTTATCCCTTGGGAATTAATAAAAGATTACGTTCCGTTCCATGTAAGCGAAAAATACGTCCCTCATTTCTATGGTATCGTATTCACCCTATTTGCTATGTTTTATTCCATTTTGGGTGGGATGCACAGTATTGTTTTGGGCGATGCCATTAAATATTGCATCATGACTTTAGCCTGTATCGCGATTGGGGTAATTGCCGTACAACACTTAAAAGGACAAACGCTAAATGTACCTGCAGGATGGAATGATCCGTTTTTTAGCTGGGAACTAAATCTAGACTGGAGCAAAATAGCCGCCGACGCCAATAAAAAAATAGCAGAAGACGGCTTTAGTTTATTCGGTATTTTCTTTATGATGATGTTGCTGAAGGGCGTATTCGCATCACTCGCTGGTCCGGCACCAAACTACGACATGCAAAAAGTACTAAGCACTCGCAGTCCTAAAGAAGCCAGTAAAATGACCGGCTTTGTAAGCATCATCTTATTGCCAATCCGCTACAGCATGATTACCGGCTTAACGGTTTTGGCCTTGTTGTACTATAATCAATTGTATTTAAAAGGACCAGATGGCGTAACAGATTTCGAAAGGATCTTACCCGAAACCATAAACAACTTTCTGCCAGTTGGTGTATTGGGTTTAGTGCTAACCGGCTTACTGGGCGCTTTTATGGGAACGTTTAGCGGCACATTAAATGCAGCACAGGCTTATATCGTAAATGACATTTACTTAAAATACATAAACCCCGATGCACCTACGAAAAAAATAATTTCCATGAACTACATTGTTGGTGTAGTGGTAGTGATTGTTGGCGTCTTCTTTGGCTTTATGGCCAATAATGTGAACGACATTTTACAATGGATTGTAGGAGGTTTATATGGTGGATACGTAGCCGCCAACTGTTTAAAATGGTATTGGTGGCGCTTTAATGCAAATGGCTTTTTCTGGGGAATGGCAATTGGCGTAGGCGCTGCTTTATTAATGCCTTATGTAACTACCGGCTTGCCATTATATTGGTGGCCTGCTCTTTTTGTATTATCTATGATTGGCTGTATCGCTGGCACTTACGCTACTCCAGCTACTGATGAAAGTGTATTAAAATCATTTTACAAAACCGTAAGACCTTGGGGTTTTTGGAAACCAATACATGATTTGGTAGTTGCAGAAGACCCAACTTTTAAAGCAAACAAAAACTTTAAACTAGATATGTTTAACGTGGTGCTTGGCGTTATAGCGCAACTTTGCTTAACCATTTTCCCAATGTATCTCATTACAGGAATGTACTCGCCTTTATGGATAACCATCGGCATTTTGACCGTAATTATTTTGGTTTTAAAAAGAACTTGGTGGAACAGATTAGAAGATTAAGAAAACATTTATGAAAACAGATTTCGAAGAACGTATTTCACAGTTGGCACTGAATCAACAAGCGCTGATTAAGGAAGATAATTATATCATTACACCCGGCAATGGTCTTTTTAACCGTTACCAAAACCCCATTTTAACCGCTGCCCATATTCCTTTTACTTGGAAATATGACCTTAATCCAAACACAAATCCATATTTGATGGAACGTTTTGGAATAAATGCTGTTTTAAATGGAGGCGCTATTAAATGGAACGATAAATACATCATCATGGCTAGGGTTGAAGGAAACGACCGGAAATCTTTCTTTGCAATAGCCGAAAGTCCTAACGGGGTTGATAACTTCTCTTTTTGGGATTCACCTGTTCTAATGCCAGAAACCGAAGAGCCAGACACAAACGTGTATGACGTTAGGCTGGTACAACATCAAGACGGCTGGATTTATGGGCTTTTCTGTACCGAAAGAAGAGATCCGTCTGCCAGTGAGGGCAACCAATCCGCAGCTGTTGCACAATGTGGAATTGCCCGTACAAAAAATTTAAAAGATTGGGAACGACTGGCAGATCTTAAAACACCATCACCACAACAAAGAAATGTAGTACTACATCCAGAATTTGTAGACGGTAAGTATGCTTTTTACACTCGACCACAAGATGGTTTTGTAGAAGCTGGGAGTGGCGGAGGTATTGGCTTTGGTTTATCAGAAACCATACAAAATGCAACTGTTACCACAGAAAAAGTGATGGATAAAAAAGTTTACCATACCGTTTACGAAGCAAAAAATGGTCTCGGTCCTGCCCCGCTAAAAACCGAAAAAGGATGGTTACATTTGGCTCATGGTGTAAGAAACACTGCCGCCGGGTTAAGGTATGTACTCTATATGTTTATGACAGACCTTAACGATTTAACCAAAGTTACACACAAACCAAGTGGCTATTTTTTAGCTCCAGAAGGTGATGAAAGAATTGGAGATGTATCAAATGTAGTTTTCAGCAATGGTTGGATAGCCGATGAAGACGGAACCGTTTATATTTACTATGCATCATCAGACACCAGAATGCATGTTGCAAAAAGCTCTGTAAATCAACTGTTAGATTATGTAATAAACAACCCTGAAGACGGGTTACGCTCAGCCACTTCGGTGCATACTATTCTTAATATTATCGAAAATAACAATAATCTCGCTGCTAAACAAAAGAATTCTTAAATACGAATATACGCCCTGCCAAATAAATGAATTTAGAAAGTATCAAAACTTACGCTTCTGAGGTAAAAACAGAATTGCATACCATTTTAGAATGGTGGGCAAATCACACCTTAGACAAAGAAAACGGTGGTTTTTATGGCAGAATAGCTAATGACAATGCTGTTATACCAAACGCAGAAAAAGGATTAGTACTTAATGCAAGAATACTTTACACGTTTTCGGCTGCACATGCACTATCTCCAAAAGAAAATTATCTGGCAATAGCAAACCGAGCGTTTAATTATCTCATTGAACATTTCTCAGATAAAGTTAACGGTGGCTTTTATTGGTCGGTAGATGAGAAGGGTAACATGCTCGATGCAAAGAAGCAAATCTACGGGCAAGCTTTCGTCATTTACGCTTTCGCCGAATACTACAAAATCACCAACAACGAAATTGCGCTGTCCTATGCCAAAGAAATCTTCTCCCTATTAGAGCTTTACAGCTTCGATAAGGCAAACACAGGTTATTTAGAGGCGTTTACAAAAGAATGGCAGCCCATTGCAGATCCGCGGTTAAGCGATAAAGACCAAAACGAAAAGAAGACCATGAATACGCATCTACACATAATAGAAGCGTACGCAAATCTGTACTCCGTTTGGGAAGATGAACGATTAAAGACAGCGATTAATAGCTTGCTAAAGAACTTTAACGAACATATCATCAATAAAGAAACCAACCATCTCAACCTGTTTTTAACGGAGCAATGGGAAGTAAAATCGAGCATAGTTTCTTATGGTCACGATATAGAAGCCGCATGGTTATTACAAGAAGCTGCAGAGACTATCGGCGATGAAACCGCAATTAAAATGTTTAAAAACATAGCACTAAAATTGACAGACGCTACCATCGAAGGCTTAGCTAAAAACGGCGCATTACATTACGAACTTGACAAGAAAAACTCGCATTTGGTTGAAGAATTTCATTGGTGGCCACAAGCAGAAGCCACGGTTGGTTTTTATAATGCCTGGCAAATTAATGGCAATCTTGATTACTTATCAAAGAGTTTGCAAAGTTGGACTTTCATTAAAAACCACATCAAAGATTATGAAAATGGCGAATGGTTTTGGGGGGTAAATGGTGATTATTCACTAATGTTAAACGAAGACAAAGCTGGCTTTTGGAAATGCCCATACCATAACGGTAGAGCTTGTATAGAAATAATCAAACGAACTGCTCAAGATCAAAGTTAGGATTTACTTTAAATTGGTTAAAGCGTTTCGTTTGTCCTAGACCTGGGTTTGTCGCTAGGAAACTTTACGATAGAATAAAACGCAGAGTCCCTGAAAAAGGAGACTCTGCTCGGACTAACTAACCAACTAACTAACTAACTAACTAACTAACTAACTAACTAACTAACTAACTAAAAACTAACCTATAAAATCAAAACCAGTAAAGGGCACCAAACATTCCGGCACTTTTATACCATCTTCCGTTTGGTAATTCTCTAAAATAGAAGCCAATATACGAGGCAAAGCCAAGGCGCTTCCGTTCAAGGTATGTGGCAAAATAGTTTTACCTTCTTTTCCTTTATAACGTAATTTTAAGCGGTTACTCTGGAAAGTTTCAAAGTTAGAAACAGAAGAAACCTCTAACCAACGTTCTTGTGCTGCGCTGTAAACTTCCATATCATACGTTAAAGCAGAAGTAAAACCCATGTCGCCACCACATAATCGTAAAACACGGTATTGTAAACCTAATTTTTGTAATAAACTTTGAACGTGTAAGCTCATTTGTTCTAATACTTCATAAGATTTATCTGGATGAACAATCTGTACAATTTCTACTTTATCAAATTGGTGCAAGCGGTTTAAACCACGTACGTGTGCACCGTAAGAACCTGCTTCTCTACGGAAACATGGTGTATAACCACAATTTCTAACGGGCAATTCTTCCTCTTTTAAAATTACATCACGGTAAAGATTGGTTACCGGAACTTCCGCTGTTGGAATCAAATACAAATTATCCAAGCTAACCCGGTACATCTGTCCTTCTTTATCTGGCAATTGCCCTGTTCCAAAACCCGATGCTTCATTCACCAATAGCGGAACCATCATTTCATCATAGCCAGCTTTTTCTGCTTCGGCTAAAAAGAAATTGATTAAAGCCCTCTGCATTTTAGCACCTTTTCCTTTATACACTGGGAAACCCGCCCCCGTAATTTTTACGCCTAATTCAAAATCAATTAGGTTATATTTCGACGCCAATTCCCAATGCGGCAAAGCGTTTTTTGGTAAATTTGGTAATGCTCCGTTGCTTAAAATAACTTCATTTTCTTCTGGAGTTTTTCCTTTCGGAACGCTACTGTGTGGTAAATTCGGCAATACAATCAATTTCTGGTGCAACTCATGCTCAATAATTGCTAATTCTTCCTGAAGACCTTTGATTTCTGTTTTGTACTTTGCGGTATCTGCCTTTAGAGTTTCCGCATCTTCTTTCTTACCGTTTCTCATCAATTCACCGACTTGCTTTGAGACAGCATTTGAATGAGCTAATAAATGTTCAGCATTCAATTGCGTCTCTTTTCTTTGATCATCCAAATGGATAATCTGGTCAACTAATTCTGGCTGATTGAAATTCTTTACGGCTAATCGCTCTAAAATTTCCTCTTTATTTTCGCGGATATAACTAACTTGCAGCATCTTTCTAATTTTTTACAAATATAGTATTGCGTAATTGATTAACTACAATTCTATCACTAACAATCTTTAATAATGGAAACAAATCGACTACACAACTTAATTTACACAGTAGGTAGAATTACTCCTAATGGAGTAAATCTGTTAGGCAGCTGTTTTTTATTAAATAATGCTGGACTCCTTGCTACTGCTTCTCATGTCGTAAATAATGACGATAAAAATCTTGTAGTATTTGTTTCTGATAACAACAATTTGTTAGGTTACCAAGACACGTCGGATAATGCTGGGCGGGTAATTCCTGTTAGTATTTATAAGGTTGATCCAGTAAGAGATATATGTATTCTTAAAAGTGACACCAATGTAACGTCTAATATTAGGTTGCAAGGAAGTGACAGCGTCCAAGTTATGGAGAATATAGGCGTTATTGGATTTCCTCATTGCACTGACGGAAGAAACATATTAACTTTCCAGAACACCACTGTAGGCGCTAAAGTATTAATAGAATCATCGGGGATAAAATCAAAACACTTAATCTTGAATATACAAACTAGACCAGGACAGTCAGGAAGCCCTATTTTTAAACTTTCAGATATGACACTCGTAGGAATGATTATAGGTGCCTATTGTCCGAATGGAGGAGGTAGAGTATTAATTGGGGGGGTTGACCCATTATCACTAAATCAAACCACACACGCAGTTTCTACAGAATATATTTCTAAAATGATTTGATTGTATGGAAGAACTATTAAATATTGTTAAAGCGGAAAACGAAGAATTATTATCTACTTTAGATCCTTATCAAAAAGATATCATCCAAACCTTTCTTGATAACAACGCTAACAATTATTCAGACGGCGTTGATCGCTGGCTAAATGCAACTCTTTCAAATACGTCAAATTTTGGAGGAGAAGGGCGTTCTAAAGTTTATCGTGAAAAATTACTAGAAGAATTCGAAAAGTTTCTATGTGGAGACGACAAGTACGAAGAAGATAGAAAAAAAATAGAGCAAAGTTCTGATAAGTCCCACAAGTATATCGTCGGAGTGTTATCTGCCGCCATCGGAAATTCTTTAGGGATTTCCGGGATATTTCTAGCCCCGGTAATAGTATTATTAATTTTAAACATCGGAAAAATGGCTTTAAATGCTTGGTGCGAAATGAGGAAAGACTCAAGAGACAATAAAACCAACAATAATCTATAATTCACAAACTTTGAACGGCAAACTTTACTTGGTGCCTACACCAATTGGCAATTTAGAAGACATTACGTTAAGGGCTTTACGCATTTTAAAAGAGGTGGATTTGATTTTGGCCGAGGACACCCGTACATCTGCACCCATGCTTAAACATTTTGAGATTGATCAGAAAGTTTTTGCCCACCATCAACATAATGAGCATAAGGCTGTTGCAGAGATTGTCAAATTTTTAAAAGAAGGTAAAAATATCGCCTTAATTTCTGATGCGGGTACACCAGCCATCTCAGATCCGGGATTTTTATTGGTTCGTGAGGTTTTAAAACACAATTTACCGGTAGAATGTTTACCCGGAGCAACAGCTTTTGTCCCAGCTTTGGTCAACTCTGGCTTACCAAACGATAGGTTTACTTTTGAGGGATTTTTACCTGTAAAGAAAGGTCGGCAAACGCGTTTAAAAGATTTGATTTACGAACAGCGCACCATGATTTTTTACGAATCTCCGCATCGGTTATTAAAAACTTTGGAAGAATTTATCGAATATTTTGGTAAGGAACGGCAAGCAGCAATCTCTCGCGAACTGACCAAAATGTTTGAAGAAAATGTGCGGGGAACTCTAACAGAGATTAAAACGCATTTTGAAGAAAACATTTTAAAAGGCGAATTTGTGATTATAGTTGCTGGAAGCGACAAACCAGCGCCAAAAAAAGACGAAAAATATTATAAATAATGAAAAGACATATCTGGCTGGCTTTACTTTCTAGCTTTTTACTTTGGTTGGCTTGGCCACCTATCCCCTACACTTCCGTTATTTTGCTATTTGCTTTTGTGCCGCTGATGATCGCTTTGCAGGAATTATCAGAAAGGGAAGGCGCTAAAAAACCGATATTTCTAACAGCTGGTTTAACGTTTCTGTTGTGGAATACTGCTTCTATTTATTGGGTTTTCAATTCTTTAAATGCAGTAATGCCGACGTTTATTGCAGGTATATTATCGCTGATTCCTTTTGGATTGGGCGCATTATTAATGACTTTGAGTTTTTGGTTTTACCGAAAAATCGCTGGTAGAACTAAACCGCTTATCGCCGATATTTGTTTGATAGGTTTATGGATTAGTTACGAATATTTGCACCAAACATGGGATTTAAAATTCCCGTGGATGACATTAGGTAATGGTTTTTCCACTTCGGCACAATTGATACAATGGTATGAATATACCGGAGTTTACGGCGGAACACTGTGGATTTTAGTTAGTAATATTTTGATTTTTAGGTTCGTTTTACAAGTTAAAAAGTCAAAATTAAAAAGTCAAAATACGAGTGGAGACAAAGCTATCGGGAAGAAATCAAGCTTAGCTTTAATAGGTTCAATTGCATGGATTGTGATTCCGATGACTGTTTCTTTGTTAATCTACAACGATTATGAGGAAGAAATTAATCCGTCCGATGTGGTAGTCGTTCAGCCAAATATAGATCCTTACGGAAAAAATCACACCTACACTGCCAAGGAGCAATTAGACAAATTAATAAAACTAAGTAAGGAAAAAGGTCAGGTAAATACTGAATTTTTCATTTGGCCAGAAACTGCTTTGATTGGATATACGCAAGAAGATGAATTTATTAATAGTCAGAATTTCACTACAATAAATCACTTTTTAGACAGGTTTAGAAATGCAACCGTAATTACTGGTGCAGAAACTTACGCTGTTTATCAGAACAAAAAAACAGAGTCTGCAAGGTTGGATAAGCAGAACAACATTTATTGGGATAGCTTTAATACTGCTGTGGCTTTAGAAAATTCGCCGAAACTACAGTTTTACCATAAATCAAAATTGGTGCCTGGCGTAGAGAAAATGCCTTTTCCTTTTTTACTGAACGTCTTAAATCCGCTTTTTGAAAAATTCGGAGGCACAACAGGCGGTTACGGCTCACAAGCTGAACCGAGCAATTTATACAGCGCTAGCGGAGTTGGTGTAGTCCCTGCTATTTGCTACGAATCTATTTGGGGCGATTGGGTGGCTAAATCAGTGAGTAAAGAAGCGCAGTTTATTGCCATCATCACAAACGACGGCTGGTGGGGAAACACTTCTGGCAAAGACCAGCATTTAGATTACGCCAGGTTAAGAGCGATTGAAAACCGACGTTGGGTGGCTCGCTCTGCAAATACGGGAATTTCCGCCTTTATCAATCAGCGTGGTGATGTAGTGCAAGAAACAGAATGGTGGCAAGAAGCGGTAATTAAACAGGATATCAACCTAAACTCTGAACTCACTTTTTATACCAAACATCAGGATTGGATTGTTTATCCGTTTTTGGTTATTGGGGTTTTGAGTATTTTGTTTTCGGTGTTTGTCGGGTTTGTGAAAAGGGAGAAAGTTATTTAAATAATTATTCAGACAAAATTCTATACAACTCCAAATTAAGGTAATAGCTATTTCCTTGAATCATTCTTTTCTCAACAATTTTCATATCTGCTAATTGATCAAGGTATTTTCGAGCTGTATTTTCCGCATATAAACCTTTTTGAGTCAAATGCTTTACCCTTGTAAAAGGTTGGGTAAATAGCGCTCCAATTAACGACTCTGGCCTTGCAATACTAGTCTCTTGTATTAGCGCTCCCAAAATAGCGTCCTTTGCTGTCACAATTTCGTTAACCTTGTCGTACGTTAAATTAGCTGTTACCTCTACCGCTTTTAGCATAAATAGTAGCCAGTTTTTCCAACTACCTCTTTGGGAAATGCCAGATAACCCTGAATAATACTCATTTTTATACTGTAAAATATAGCTACTTAGAAATAATATAGGATAATCTAACAAGCCTTTTTTTGTTAGATAATGAATATTAAAAATCCTTCCTGTCCTACCATTCCCGTCTCTAAACGGATGGATTGCTTCAAATTGAAAATGTGCCATCGCCATTTTAAGTATAGGATCTAGCGCATACTTTTCGTCGTCGTTTAAAAAATCACATAGGTTCAGTAACTTGGCTTCCACTATACCTTTTCCTCTTGGTGGTGTATAAAAAGCTTTACCAGCATTTGGACCAGAACCACCTTCTTTAATATAAATCTGTGCTATTGGCCCCCTTATTCCATCACTATGCTGACTTACCTCTTGATACATCCGTACAAAATAATGCTTGTCAAATTGATTGATTTGTAGATACTCACATCCAAGCCATAAGGCTTCTTTATAATTCAGGATTTCCTTTTCAGCACCTGGTAATTGCCTTGTCTTCTCTTGGCTATAAGCTTTGTAAAGTTCATCATCTGTAGTGAAAATATTTTCAATCTGACTAGATGCTTTTGCTTCCTGTAAACTCAACGAATTAATCAACAACCCCTGATTAGGAATAGCGATACTTCTACCTTGTAGCCTAGCCAAAGCCGCTTTAGTATTTCTTAATGCTTCATGAATTTCTAAATCTTTGTATAGTGAATCATCTAGAGGGAGATCTGGCAGGTCATTCCAAGGCTTTGTTCTATCCGGATTAATACAAAAAAAGTAGCTAGCCTCAATTTTTATTAATTTTAATGTTAGACTCAATTTACACCTTAAAGAAGATTGCTTATTTAACGCCTAACATCAAAAACAAACATATTTTAATGTTATATCTAATACTTAACCTTAAGTAACTATCAGTTGCCATCATAAACATCAAAAAAAACGATAATTTAACTTTAACCTATGTTCAGCTTTTACTTCTAAATTACCAATGTAAGAAAACAGATAACCCGGTAAAGTCGGCTCATTGAGTTTCTCACCTATTTGTGAGCTGTTTCAAATCGTTCAACATGTACGACGTTCTTAAGCAAAGTTCTATTCTAGAAAGAATTAATCGTGACCTCTCCCATCCCATTCTTCTCGTAAACTGCCAAGCAAAGTCTTTTAAATTGCTCATCAAAAAAAGGGTCCATTAAGCTGAGCGTTTTAGGAAAAGGTTTGTCTTGATCGAAAAAATAAACCTTCGTATTACCGTATTTGGTATGAGGCATAAAATCGCCGTATGTTTTCATATCCGCAAAATTGGCTGTATCGACTGTCACTACATAAGCTCGTAAAATTGGCCCGTCATTTTGTTCGTTTCTTTCAAAATTTATTTCCTTAAATTTTGTTTTCAGATCTTTAACACCCGGTTGTGACAGGCTATTAAAAATCATTACACCAATTAAAATAACGACGGCGGAGATGAGAATTGTTTTACGGTTGAGGTTTTTCATGATTCTGTATTCGTTCGAGATTGCAAGGTATTGCTTTTAGTCCGGAACTGGCCTTTATCTTTTACTCAGATTTTTCGATTTAGAAAGTCTGTGTTAGGGATAGTAGCGACAGCTTTTTTGGCGTTTGAGCGGAGACACGAGTGAAGCCAAAAAACTATAGCGGATAGCCCGACCGCGGTTCTTCACCGAGGTAACACCCAAAAGCTTAATTTAATAATCAAAAACGCTCCATTAGGAATTTCTTATTCATAACCTTCCCTCTTCAGCCTAAATCCTGACATCTTACAGAAGTATTTTAACGGAAAAAGCCCTATTTTTACCAAAACATATTTTTAGAATGGATGTAGAGTTAAAAAGCGAGTTAAAAGGAATTTACTGCAATTCGCTTACACAATATAGCAGGTTTATTACTAGAGAGGTTAACATTGGTGGCGTAAAAATGGGAGGCACACAGCCTATCCGTATCCAATCAATGACGACAGCTTTCACCATGGATACTGAAGCTTCTGTTGCGCAAAGCATAAGAATGATTGATGCCGGTTGCGAATATGTGCGGATTACTGCGCCATCACTCAAAGAAGCACAAAACTTAGCAGAAATAAAAAAAGGTTTGGCAGAAAAAGGCTACCATACGCCTATTGTAGCGGATATTCACTTTACACCTAACGCAGCCGAACTCGCAGCAAAGCTCATAGAAAAAGTAAGGGTAAACCCTGGAAATTATGCCGATAAAAAGAAATTTGAAGAAATAGATTACACGCCTGAAGCTTATGAAAAAGAGTTGGCAAGGATAAAAAAGAAATTTGCACCACTGGTAGAAATATGTAAAGCCCACGGAACAGCCATGCGGATTGGCACTAATCACGGCTCACTTTCTGACCGAATTATGAGCTGGTACGGCGATACGCCGAAAGGAATGGTGGAATCTGCGATGGAGTTTATTAGAGTTTGCCGTGAGCTGGATTACCATGAACTGGTGATTTCGATGAAATCAAGCAATACGCAGGTAATGGTGCAGGCTTACCGCTTGTTGGTGCAAACCATGGTTGCCGAAGGGATGAATTACCCTTTACACTTAGGTGTTACTGAAGCTGGTGATGGTGAAGATGGCAGAATTAAATCGGCAGTGGGGATTGGGACTTTATTGGAAGACGGCTTAGGCGATACTATTAGGGTTTCCTTAACTGAAGAGCCTGAATACGAAATTCCAGTAGCGCAGGCTTTGGCGCAACGATACGAACAAAGAAAATCTGTTGCTCCAGAAGCGGTAGAAAAGCCGGATTTTGAAATACCAGCGAGTTATTCGCCTTTTGAGTATAACAAAAGAGCATCGGCAGAATTAAACACTTTTATCGGCGGACATCAAGTACCGCGGGTGGTTTTGGATTTATCTGACCAAAATCTAAAAGATGCACAAATTTTAGCGCCTGCCGGCTACAATTATTCGCCAATTTTGGATAAATACAATATGGGCGACCAGTCCATAGATTTTGCTTATTTGGGCAATGAATTACCGTCGTTCAATTTTCCTGGGAATTTAAAACAGCTTTATAACTATAAAACTTGGCTTTTGCTGAAAAGCAAGATGAATTGTCATCCGCTGTTTTCGTTGAAGGAATATTTAACAGCTACAGAAAAAGACAATTCGTTAAACTTGGTGAGTGTTTGTAATAAAGATTTAGATAGTGATGATTTTGCTGCTTTGCCTTTTGATAAAACGTTGGTTTTTGTTTTAGAGACGAGTGAAGAGCATGGAATGGCCGACCAAAGAGCTTTCTTTTTCAAGCTGATGAATGCTGGAATTGACACGCCTGTGATTATAAAACGAAACTATACTTTTAAAGATTCTGAATCTATAGGTGAAAAAGAATTAAAAACTCAGTTACACGGCGCTACAGATTTAGGTGCTCTGCTTTTAGATGGTTTAGGAGATGGCGTTTGGCTAGATGCCCCTCAAGTTTCTACAAAATTTAGAGTTTCTACTTCTTTCGGGATTTTACAGGCAACACGTTCACGTATTTCAAAAACAGAATACATCAGTTGCCCAAGTTGCGGACGTACACAATTTGATTTACAAGAAACTACGCAAATGATTCGGAGTAAAACTGATCATTTGAAAGGTGTAAAAATTGGGATTATGGGTTGTATTGTAAACGGACCAGGAGAAATGGCGGATGCCGATTATGGCTATGTTGGAACAGGACCCGGAAAAATTACTTTATACCGAAGCAAAGAGGTTGTTAAGAAGAATGTAAGCTCTGACAATGCTTTGGATGAGTTAATAAATATTATTAAAGCCGACGGTGTTTGGGTGGAGAAGGAAGTTTGAAAAGTTTGAGGTTGTAAGTAGTAGGTGATAAGTTTTAATAACGTTCTTTCCAAAAGAATATAAAAGATAAGCAAAACATGAATGGGGGCTTTAGTGCATCAGCAGGAATAACTAAATCAGAACAAGTCGTTCGGATTTAATTTCAGAAATTCCTGCCAAGGTAAACCGCCGTTTCCAATCATTAAAACCTTATCAGGATGGTACATTTTATTGAAGGCATTCATCCCGTTTGTAATTTTGGTGTTGTTAGTTTTTACTTCCAAGCCTATCACTTTCCCTCGTTTTTCTAGTACAAAATCCAACTCCTCATTTCTATGTCGCCAATAATAAACTTTAAAATTATGGGTTAAACCCGAGTTGACTAAATGGCTACCGATAGAAGACTCAACCATACGCCCCCATTCTTCTTTATTCTTTAAAATCTCATCAAAATATTCAATCCGCTGGGCGCTGATTAATGCATTATTATGTACTTGAAATTTTGGACTGGACGAACGTTTTCTAATTACATCAGCAGCGTATTTTTCAATCCCAGCTAGTAAACCGGCTGTATCTAGCAAATCCAAATAATTGGAAAGCGTAGTAGTATTCCCTGCATCTTGCAACTGTCCCATTACTTTGGTATATGATAAAATCTGACCAGAATACAAACAGCCCAATTCAAATAAGCGTTTCATTAAAGCAGGCTTGTCAATCCGAGTGAGCATTAAAATATCTTTTGATATGCTGGTTTCTATCAACGCATTATTTACGTAATTTTTCCATCGTTCCTCATCGTTGATTAACGAGACAGAACCCGGATAAGCCCCAAACCAAACGTATTGCTCTGCCGTAAAACCAAAAGCTTCTTCCATTTCCGAAAAACTCCAGTGCGCTACGTAAGTGCTTTCAAACCTCCCTGCTAAAGATTCAGTTAAGCCTTGCTGTAATAACAAGCGTGACGAACCCAAAAGGATAACCTTTAATCTAAGCTTGTTCTTGGTGTCTTCATCCCATAATTTTTTTACAATTTCGCTCCAGTTATCAATCTTTTGAATCTCATCAATGACCAATAAAAAATCCTGGCTTTCTGCATTGCTATTTAACAACCTAGCTTTCTCCCATAATGCCGAAATCCAAGTTTGATCTGATGCCGGAACAGCATCTGCTGATTCAAAAATATAAGGATAACCGATTTGCGTTGTTAATTGTTCAATTAAAGTTGTTTTACCGACTTGTCTTGGTCCCATTAACACTTGAATAAACTGTCTTGGCTCGTTCATACGTGTTATAAGTTTCTCTAAATAAGCTCGTTGGAACATGATTTACAAATTACTCAATACATTGAGTAAAATTACTCAATGTATTGAGTAAAATGAAATTAATCATAAAATACTTTAATTTAACGTTAGAAAATTAACGGAATTATTGAACAATAAATGCTATTGAAGCATCTACAAAATACTGTAAATCTGTAGGAAGTTCTTTTTTGGCATAAGGATGGGAGGCTCCTAGTACATGGTTTCCGCCGGTTAATATCAAGAGTGCAGACGCTTTTTGTAAGCGGTGAAATTCTTCAGCAACCTCTACTTTTACAGCAGAATCTTCGGTTCCTTGGGCAATTAACCATGGTTTATTTAACGAACTAGCTGCCGATTGTAAATTATAATCTATTTCATGTGCTAAAACATCATTTAACAAACCTACAGAAAGTGGCATCTGTTGTTTTGTTCTACCGTTTAAGATGTAGCGTACTCCCGTTTCTTTCCAATCGGCTTCATCTTCTTTATTCCACAAGCTCCTAAAACTAGGTATAGCAGCCAAAGTGATTAACTTAATAATTCTTTTATCTTTCGTTGCTTGCAAAATGGACAAGGCTCCTCCTCTACTATGGCCTAACAAAACAAACTTTAGATTAGGAAATCTATTTTTTGCGTAGGTAATTACCTTGTCTAAATCATAAAGTTCTTTGGTGGGTGTATTATTGGAAAAAGATTGAAGATCATTAACATCAGATAAATCTTCGGGCTTTACACCACTGTGTGAAAAGTTGAATTTCATGAAGTAGACTCCCGCCTTAGCAAAAGCTTCCGCCATTAATTCATGCGTTCCCCAATCTTTAAATCCCTTAAAACCATGAACAAAAATCACCAGATAATCAGGATACGCGTTTGCATAAGTAATGTCGCCAACAATAGCCTTATCATCTGCACCGCTAATCTTAAAGTATTCTTTGCTCAATGTATTTACATTCATGCGCTAATTTTAATTTATTGAAATCTACGCTTGTGCAGTTGGTCCACCAAAATTAAATGGCATCCCACCGTTATTGTCACCACCAACTTTAATTGTTCCGTTAGACATTTCAAACTTCGCTATATTATCTTCTAAAGCACTCATTAAGCGCTTTGCATGGTCTGGCGTTAATACAATTCTACTTTTAACCTTTGCTTTCGGCACTCCTGGCATTACTCTGATAAAATCCAGTACAAACTCACTATTTGAATGCGTAATGATCGCAAGGTTTGAGTATGTACCTTCTGCCATCTCTTCGGAAAGCTCTATGTTTAATTGGTTGTCGTTTTGTTCTTCCATAAGGCTAAAATAGAAATTCCACTTGTTAAATAGGGTATGCTTTATTTTTTTTTGAATCTGAACACGTAAAAGCACTTGAGTGATAATTTCATTATCAATAAAAAAAGCAACATCGTTTTTTCCACAATGTTGCTTCTTAATATTTTTTAATTTAAAATCTATTCTGGCTCCACCATTAAAGTTACCCCAGAAACAGCATCCTTAATTTTAGCTTCCAGTTCATCAGAAAGTTCTGGGTTATCCATTAAAAGTTGTTTAACAGAATCTCTTCCTTGTCCTAATTTGGTATCGCCGTAGCTAAACCATGAACCTGCTTTTTTTACAATGCCATATTCAACACCTAAATCAACAATTTCCCCAACTTTAGAAATTCCCTGTCCAAACATAACGTCAAACTCTGCAATTCTAAAAGGCGGTGCAACTTTGTTTTTCACGATTTTTACCTTCACACGGTTACCCGCTACTTCATCGCTATCCTTAATCTGCGCAATACGACGAATATCTAAACGAACCGAAGCATAAAATTTCAATGCATTACCACCGGTTGTAGTTTCTGGACTACCGAACATTACCCCAATTTTGTCACGCAATTGATTGATAAAAATACAGCAACAATTAGTTTTACTGATGGTTCCGGTTAACTTACGTAAAGCTTGAGACATTAAACGAGCGTGTAAGCCCATTTTAGAATCTCCCATTTCGCCTTCAATCTCACTTTTTGGAACCAATGCCGCAACAGAGTCAATCACAATTACATCAATTGCTCCAGAACGGATCAAATTATCAGCAATTTCTAAAGCTTGCTCTCCGTTATCTGGTTGCGAAATCAGCAAGTTCTCTATATCAACACCTAATTTTTTAGCATAGAACTGGTCAAAAGCATGTTCAGCATCAATAAATGCAGCAATCCCACCTTTTTTCTGTGCCTCAGCAATAATATGCGTAGCTAAAGTAGTTTTACCTGAAGATTCTGGACCATAGATTTCAATTACTCTACCTTTTGGCACTCCGCCAATACCCAAAGCTATATCCAAACCTAAAGAACCCGTAGAAATAGCCTCCATAGCTTCTATTGGCGCATCGCCAAGTTTCATCACAGCTCCTTTACCATAAGATTTCTCTAACTTATCTAAGGTTAATTGTAATGCTTTTAATTTGTCACTACTTGCTTTATCGTTGCTTGCGGCCATGTATGTTTTTTTAGTATTTGTCTTAATTATTTTCTTTAACAATGCAAAAATGCTAATTTTTTTGGTAAATCCAAATTTATAAATATAAACTTAACTAAGTACCTTGGCATTTCAAATTAATGTGAATAAAATGCTTACTTAATTGCTCGTTTTTTTAATTCTCTAGCTAATTTATCTTTCTTTAATTTCAGAGATTTCTGTTTTGCCTTCTTAATTTCTGCTTCTTCTTTCTTTTTAAACGCGGTGGGCGTATTGTGCTGGGCATAGTATTTACAGAAATGACTGATGGGGCAAATATCACATTTCGGACTGCGGGCAACACAGATATATCTACCATGTAAAATCAACCAGTGATGGGCAATATGAATTTTATCTTCAGGAAGGTATTTCACCAGTTGTTTTTCTACCGCTAAAGGCGTTTTTGCTGCTGTAGTTAAACCCAAACGATTAGAAACCCTAAAAACATGCGTATCCACCGCCATTGTTGGCGCATTATAAATTACAGACGCAATTACATTCGCCGTTTTACGTCCAACGCCTGGCATTTTTTGCAAATCATTTATTTCTTCTGGCACTATCCCTTTAAATTCACTGAGCAGAATTTTCGCCATCCCCACTAAATGTTTTGCCTTATTATTAGGATAACTTACTGAACGGATATAGTTAAAAACTTCATCAGAGGTTGAGGATGATAAAGATTCTGGCGTGGGATACCGCTCAAATAATTTGGGAGTAATTTGATTGATGCGCTTATCTGTACACTGTGCAGAAAGTATTACAGCAATCAGTAATTCAAACGGATTAGAATAATTTAATTCTGTTTCTGCCTCAGGCTGATGTTTTGAAAAATAATCTACAAAAGCTTGGTAGCGATCTTTTTTTAGCATTATCGGTTATTTTTTAAAGCTATCGCTTTTTGTAAAATTTATCGTCAAACCACTTTGCAGGATTGTTTATAATGTAGTGAGAAATGTTTTGATAAGCCCTTTCGTCTCTGATGATGTGCTCATAATAATTGCGTTGCCACAATTTTCCCATTGTTTTATTTTTAGATTTAAAAATCTTTAAACAAGTGTTTGAAACGAGTGATTTATATGCGCCGACTATATCTGGAACGCTTGCTGTCGGGGCGGGGCTCGCCCCCGCCCTAAACCGCTCTGCTTGAACATCAAGTTCTGCTAAATCATTAGGCTTTGCTGAATCATCAAGCTTTACTAAATCAATATGAGCTGCGGGTGTTTGGGCAACCGCGAGGGTTGCCCCGACGTTGACATCAACATCTTTCAAAACAATAATCCCATGCATATGATTCGGCATAATCTGAAATACATCTAATTCAAAACAATCAAATCTTTCTGCAAGCTTAATCCATTCTGCATAAGCAATCTCTCCTAATTCATTCAACATCATCCCGTCCTCATTTACTTCGCCAAATCGGCAAGCCATTTTTTCACAACAAATTGTAATAAAATAAGCTCCTGCTTTTGAGTAATCATATCCTTTTAAACGGATTGATCTACGATGATGAATTCTCGGATCGTATTTCATTTCAAAATAATAGACCTTTAAATTTAAAGATTTTTATCAGAAATAAAATCAATTTACACGATAACTAAACTTTCGCTTTCTTCATACTCTCCATTTCCTTTTTTAAGAAAACGCCCGTAAAACTCTCCTTAACCTTAGTCAACCCTTTCGGTGTACCTGCATAAACAATGTTTCCGCCGCCAGAGCCACCTTCTGGGCCTAAATCCACAACATAATCCGCAACTTTAATCACATCTAAATTATGCTCAATTACCAAAACCGTGTTTCCTTTATCAACCAACATATTCAACACGCCTAAAAGCACATTGATATCCTCAAAATGCAAACCGGTAGTTGGTTCATCTAAAATGTAAAAAGTGTTTCCGGTATCTTTTTTAGAAAGCTCTGTTGCCAGTTTCACCCTTTGTGCTTCTCCGCCAGATAATGTTGTAGATGACTGACCTAAAGTAATGTAACCTAACCCAACATCTTTTAATGTTTTGATTTTACGATAGATTGAAGGAATATTCTCGAAGAAATCACAAGCGTCTTCAATGCTCATATCCAGCACATCAGAAATTGATTTCCCTCTAAAACGAACTTCTAAAGTTTCGCGATTATAACGTTTACCACCACAAGCTTCACACGGAACCTGTACATCTGGCAAAAAGTTCATCTCAATCACCTTCATTCCACCACCTTGGCAAGTTTCGCAACGCCCACCTTTTACGTTGAACGAAAAACGGCCAGGTTTATAGCCTCTAATCTGCGCTTCTGGCAATGCAACAAATAAATTCCTGATATCAGAAAAAACGCCAGTATAAGTTGACGGGTTTGAACGAGGAGTACGTCCGATCGGCGTTTGATCAATTTCAATTACTTTATCAATATGCTCTAAACCTTTAATTTCTTTAAAAGGCATTGGTGTTTTTTTAGCTCTAAAAAAGTGCTTGTTTAAAACAGGATAAAGCGTCTCGCCAATTAAAGTCGACTTTCCACTTCCAGAAACACCGGTAACGCAAATAAACTTCCCTAAGGGAAAATCAACACTTACATTTTTTAAGTTATTTCCAGATGCTTTTTTCAATGATAAAACATGACCGTTTCCTTCTCTTGTTTTTGCAGGAATTGCAATTTCTCGCTCTCCGTTAAGGTATGACGCTGTTAAAGTGTTAGAAGCTAAAACCTCCGCCGCTGTTCCTTGTGCAACTACTTGTC
This sequence comes from Pedobacter arcticus A12, assembly GCF_000302595.1. Lineage (GTDB taxonomy): Bacteria > Bacteroidota > Bacteroidia > Sphingobacteriales > Sphingobacteriaceae > Pseudopedobacter > Pseudopedobacter arcticus. The sequence continues at coordinate 918,922 of NZ_JH947127.1, forward strand.
CGCCTTTAACCCCTGCTGCGGGTCCCATATCTATCACGTAATCGGCTTCTAAAATCATATCCTTATCATGCTCAACCACCAAAACGGTATTGCTTAAATCACGGAGGTTTTTCAATGCTTTTATCAAACGATCATTATCTCTTTGGTGCAAACCTATGGAAGGTTCATCCAAAATATACATCACGTTCATCAGTTGCGAACCAATTTGCGTAGCCAAACGAATACGTTGTGCTTCCCCTCCTGATAAAGTTCTGGCAGTTCTGTCCAGCGTTAAATAAACTAAACCAACATCCAATAAAAAGCCAATTCGTGAGCGAATTTCTTTCAAAATCTCTTTTGCAATTACATTTTGGCGTTCGCTTAATCTACCCTCTAAACCATCAAACCATATTTGCAGGTTGCTGATATCCATCGAAGCCAATTCAAAGATATTCTTCTCATCAACTTTAAAATGGAGCGATTCTTTTTTAAGCCTTGCACCTTCGCATAAAGGACATTTTTTCAAGACTCTAAAAGCCTCTAAATCCATACTGCTTGTGCCTGCTTTTTTCTCGTTCTGTTCTTCAAGCATTTTAATAATGCCATCAAAATCTATCTGGTAATTTTGAACGTTCCATTTATTGTACTCTACCGGAACGGTAATTAATTCCTCTGTTCCGTGAAGCAAAATATCAATAGCTTTTGGATCCAGTTTCTCAATAGGTTGCGATAATGAGAATCCATACTTTTTACCTAAGGCTTTGATCACTTGGAATATCCAAGTTTCGCGATAATCGCCCAAAGGAGCTAAGCCACCGTTTAAAATGCTCAGTTTTCTGTTCGGGATAACAGATTCTTCATCTACATCAAAAATATAACCTAAACCATCACACTCTGGGCAAGCACCGTAAGGCGAGTTGAACGAGAAAGAATTTGGTTGAGGCTCATCGTAAGATACGCCCGTTGTTGGGCACATCAAATACTTAGAAAAATGGTAGCTGTTATTTTCCTTATCAGATATTTTAATAATTCCTTTAGCAATTTTTAATGCAGACTGGATAGAATCATATAACCGCTTTTTATCGTTTTGTGATACAATTAAACGATCAACAACGGTTTCGATATCATGAATTTTATACCTATCTAATTGCATTTTAGGCACAACATCTATAATTTCTCCATCTACACGCACTTTCAGATATCCTTGCTTACGGATTTGTTCAAAAAGTTCGCGATAATGCCCTTTTCTTCCCTTTACAACTGGCGCCAAAATATTGATAGGCTTTCCTTCAAATTGCATTAAAATTTGGTTCATTATCTGATCTTCAGACATTTTCACCATTTTTTCACCAGTGTTGTAAGAGTAAGCATCGCCAATACGGGCATAAAGCAACCTCAAAAAATCGTAAATTTCTGTAATTGTACCTACTGTTGAGCGTGGGTTTTTGGAAGTGGTTTTTTGTTCGATAGCAATAACCGGGCTCAAACCCGAAACTTTATCCACATCGGGGCGTTCCATGCCACCCATAAACTGGCGGGAATATGCAGAAAAAGTCTCCATATACCTACGCTGACCTTCGGCGTAAATGGTATCAAAAGCTAAGGAAGATTTCCCCGAACCGCTTAAGCCAGTAATTACTACCAGCTTATTGCGAGGAAAAGAAATATCTATATTTTTTAAATTATGAACTCGGGCACCGTAAACTTCAACCTCACTTTGTTCACCCAAATCAATTGGCTTATCACTCATGTTTTTGTATTCTCCTTCTGTAATTAAAACATCAAACACGTTTTTGTTTTAAAGCCTGCAAAATTAACGAAAAAAGGGCGCATTTTTTGAACAGGCTTGTTCTTTAGAATGTCATTTAACTACTTGACTTTTTGAGAAAAGCCACCTCTACAATAAATTATTTTTTCGAAGCTATTCTAAAAAACCAATCCCCAAACCCAGTTTACAAAAACAAAAGTCAGTATAATAGAAATCACATTCAAGGCAAAACCAGTTTGAACCATTTCTTTGATGGTAATTTTTCCCGAACTAAAAACAATTGCATTTGGCGGAGTAGCAACCGGCAACATAAAAGCACAGGAAGCAGCAATTGCAGCGCCTGCCAAAAGTGGCAAAGTTTCTACTCCTAAAGAAACACTTAAAGTAACCAAAACAGGCAAAATCAAACTTGCTGTTGCTGTGTTAGAGGTAATTTCTGTTAAAAAGTTTATTACAGCAATCACTAAAACAACAATAGCAAAAGCCGGTAAAAACTTTAGGTATATAAAATAGCTGGCTAGCCAAGTAGTTAAATCTGTTTGTGCAAAACCTTTCGCTATCGCCAATCCTGCACCAAAAATCAACAATACGTCCCAAGGTAATTTTCTAGCACTCTCCCAATCCATCAAGTTGCCCTTTCCCTCTCCAGCCGGAATCAAAAACATCAATACTGCACCAACAATGGCAATAATAGTATCATCCAAACCGGGAATAATTGGTTCCCAGATAAAAGAGCGTGTAAGCCATAAAAAAGCGACAAACACAAAAACCATAGAAACCCGCTTTTCCTGCACAGAAATTTTAGGGAGTTTGTCCATCTCAAAACATTCCGCATCTGCTTCCTTCTCAATTTTATACCTTGTTAAATAAAACCAAGTAATCAACAGTAAGACAATGCTGAGTGGGGTTGCAAACATCATCCACTTAAAAAAAGAGATTTCTGCACCTAAAGATTCCTTAACAATTCCTGCTAAAATAATATTTGGAGGCGTACCAATTAAAGTCGCCACCCCACCAATGGATGCCGCATAAGCAATACCCAACATGAGATTTTTACTAAAGGGCTTTCTATCTCCAAAATGATCCACCACAGATAAACCGATAGGCAACATCATTACGGCCGTTGCAGTGTTAGAAATCCACATCGATAAAAATGCAGTAGCAATCATAAACCCCAAAATCACTCGCTTTTCACTGGTTCCAACTACCTCTATAATGTTAAATGCAATACGCTGGTGTAAATTCCATTTTTGTATGGCAAGTCCTATAATAAAACCTCCCATAAAAAGATATATCAGTGGATGGCCATATGAAGTGGTAATTTCTGCCAGCTTTAATCCGCCGGATAAAGGAAAAATAACAATCGGTAAAATAGAAGCTACCGGCAATTCTACCGCCTCGGTAATCCACCAAAAAGCGACCCATAATGTACACGCCATTACCGATTTCCCTTCTGTAGATAGGCCTTCTATCGGCAAAAACATCACCAATGCAAACAGTACGGGTCCTATAAAAAGGTTGATTCTTTTCCAGTTCATCGAACTAAATTATCACAATTCGGCTTAAATTTTGAATATCTGCAAATTATTATCAAAACAATGCAAGAAAATGCGTGTTAAAATTTTTATTAGAGCCGATCATAACTAATTTTAAGCCATGCAATTTGGACAAGTAGAAAATCCTGGAGAAATAGACTTTAGCCTTCCGGCGGATGCAAAGGAAACCGCAAAAGTATTAAAAACCAATAAAGAGAATGACTTTAAGGCTTATGTTGGTTGCGCAAAATGGAACAAGACCGATTTAAAAGGTTTTTATCCGCGAGGAACAAAAGACGAACTTGTTTATTACGCAACACAGTTTAACTCCATAGAACTCAACGCAACGTTTTACAGTATTCCCAATAGGCAGCAGGTAATTACCTGGAAAGAGAAAACGCCGGAAAATTTCCGATTTTTCCCTAAAATATCTAATACAGTTAGTCACTTTCGCCGGCTGAACAACGTTAAAGAGCCACTTACGCAGTTTTGTGATGCCATTAGCAATTTTGAAGAAAAACTAGGGATGGTTTTTCTGCAATTGCATGATAATTTTAAACCAAAAGATTTTGACCGCTTGAAAACGTTGGTAGAAGAATTTCCAAAAGCAATTCCGTTGGGTATTGAGCTCAGAAACGAAGAGTGGTTTACTGATAAAAAAGTTGCTGACGATATTTTTGAGCTTTTCAACAAACATCATATTGCGAATATTTTGGTTGATACTGCCGGCAGGCGGGATATGTTGCACATGAAGCTAACGACCTCACAGGCTTTTATCCGTTACGTTGGCGCAAACCACGAAAGTGATTATGCCCGTTTAGATGACTGGGTAAACCGCATTGCGAAATGGAAAAAAGAAGGTTTGCAGGAACTTTATTTCTTTGTTCATCAGAATGTTGAAAAGGCTTCTCCTCTCCTTTCTGCGCATTTTATTGAGAAGTTGAATAAGGCTTTGGGGTTGGATTTGAAGGTTCCGAGAATGGCTACTGATGAGCCGACTTTGTTTTAATTTTTACTTTCTGTAAATGGATTTGCAGGAGTTTTTGCCTTTCCCCACAGGACTTGCCTGCCCTATTGCCGGGCATTGGCAGTGACTTTTTTCATTCTTTTTTATTTTACTGTTCATTCAAGAGTGCTACGCAATTTTTTTTCGCAAAAAAAGTAACCAAAAAAACTCTCGCCTGCGCCCTTTGCTATGAATGGTAGTGCTTTTAATTTGTTCATCTCTACCGCAAAGACCAAGGGCGAATTAACGGTTAATTCAGGTTAGTGCTTGGACTTGCTTGATGGAAAATTGGATTTCATCTCGACAATTCATTTTCAGCAATGCAGGTGCGTTAACGATTGAAACGTCATCCTTTTTTTTGTCGTTCTGAGGTCTAATATATTTCATATAAATCAATATGAAATGACGTTTTTCTATAAAACATAAGAAACTGATTTTCAGCTTTTCATAAAAAAAGTCAATGGTAGCGGAGTCGAAGAGTAAGATAAAAAAAAGATAAAGTGAAAAGCGTGTTAAAATGCCCAAATAAAACTTATGCACTTAATTATACCAGCCGATCCTTAAACCTTCCACCTTAAGCCTAAACCTTTTGCACTAATTTAATATCTTTGCGGCAACATGAGTGATAATAGATATAACCAACGTGGCGTTTCTGCCGGAAAAGAAGATGTACACAATGCCATCAAAAATATTGATAAAGGCATTTTCCCTCAGGCTTTCTGCAAAATTATTCCTGATATTTTGGGGAATGACGACGCCTATTGCAACATTATGCATGCAGATGGTGCTGGCACAAAATCTTCTTTGGCTTATATTTATTGGAAAGAAACTGGTGATATTTCTGTTTGGAAAGGCATTGCTCAAGATGCAATAATTATGAATTTGGATGATTTGTTATGCGTTGGCGCAACTGACCATATTTTATTGTCATCCACTATTGGCAGAAATAAAAACCTGATTCCAGGAGAGGTAATTGCCGAAATTATTAACGGAACAGAGGAAATTTTAGCTGATTTACGCGAAATGGGTATTAATATTTATTCTACCGGTGGCGAAACTGCCGATGTTGGCGATATTGTACGTACCATTATTGTGGATTCTACGGTTACTTGCCGAATGAAACGTGAAGACGTGATTTCTAACCATACCATTGCGGATGGCGATGTGATTGTGGGTTTATCATCAAGCGGACAAGCAACTTACGAAACGGAATACAATGGTGGAATGGGCTCTAACGGCTTAACCTCTGCCCGTCATGATGTTTTTGAAAAAGCCATTGCTACAAAATTCCCTGAAAGTTTTGACCCTGCTGTTCCTTTCGACTTGGTTTTTTCGGGTAAAAAAGCGTTAACGGATTTGGTTGAAGTTACTGACGATTTAACTATAACCGCTGGTAAACTGGTTTTATCGCCAACGAGAACTTACGCTCCGGTGATCAAAAAAATATTAGATCAACATCGTTCCCAAATTCATGGAATGGTGCATTGCAGTGGTGGTGCGCAAACCAAGGTTTTGCATTTCGTAGAAAACCTGCACATTATCAAAGATAATCTATTCCCAATCCCTCCACTTTTCAAATTAATTCAGGAACAATCGGGCACTGACTGGAAAGAAATGTATAAGGTTTTTAATATGGGACACCGAATGGAAATTTACGTCTCGGCTGATGTTGCACAGAGCATTATTGATATTTCAAACTCTTTTGGGATTGATGCGCAGATTATTGGACGAGTTGAAAATGCAAATAAAAAACAGGTGACTATTACCAGCGAGTTTGGAGAGTTTGTTTACAATTAATATTTCACCAAAATCACCCCTAAATTCAAAAAGGCATTTTACCCAAATAAAACATAAGTGATTACAAGAAATGGCAGAATTATAAATTTAGTTTTCTTTTTTTCGCCAAATCGTTTCACTTTTCTTTTTTAGATGACTAGCTTTGCTGGCTATGCCAAAAGTCTCATCAAAAGGAGAACAAATGCCAGCTTCCCCAATAAGGAAGTTGACTCCGTTTGCCGATAAAGCAAAAAAGCAGGGAATAAAAGTATATCATTTAAACATCGGTCAGCCGGATATTGAAACGCCAAAAGCAATGCTTGACGCGATAAAAAACGCCGACATTGATGTTTGGGAATATACCGCGTCGGAAGGAACAGAGAGTTACAGAGAAAAACTAGCGGCCTATTACAATAAGTTAAATTACAACATCACGCCAGAGGATATCATTGTTACCCTTGGCGGTTCGGAAGCAATATTAATTGCTTTGCGTTCTTGCTTTGATATTGACGATGAAGTATTAATTCCAGAGCCATTTTATGCCAACTACAATGCATTTGCTTGCCAAACAGACGTGGTGGTTTCGCCTATTTCATCGAGTATTGAAACGGGTTTTGCCCTTCCTTCAGTAAAAGAATTCGAAAAATATATTAATGGACGCACCAAAGCAATCATGATCTGCAATCCTAACAACCCAACCGGCTATTTATACAGCCAAGAGGAAATGGAGGATTTAAAGGAGCTTGCGCTAAAACATGATTTGTTTATCATAGCCGATGAAGCTTATCGCGAATTCTGTTATGACGGTCGTAAATTTATTTCACCAATGCATCTTTCAGGATTGGAACAAAATGTAATTATCGTAGACACAGTTTCTAAAAGATACAGTGCCTGTGGTGCAAGATTGGGATGTTTGATTACCAAAAACAAAGAAGTTAGAGCTACTGGATTAAAGTTTGCACAGGCCAGATTGAGTGCGGGAATGTTGGAACAGATTGCCGGCGAAGCCGCTTTAGACACGCCGGATGAATATTTTGAGGAAATAAATAAAGAGTACACTGCTAGAAGAGATATTTTGGTGGAAGCTTTAAACAAAATGGAAGGTGTTTTTTGCCCTGTTCCTGGTGGCGCCTTTTACGTGGTTGCCAGCCTACCGGTGGATAACGCAGAAAACTTTTGCCGCTGGATTTTGGAAGAATTCAGTTACGAAGGACAAACGGTAATGATTGCACCAGCAACCGGTTTTTACGTTGGCGATGACAAAGGTTTAAATCAGGTTCGATTGGCTTATGTGATTAATCAGGACGATATTAAAAAGGCTATGATTTGTTTGGAGAAAGCTTTGGAGGCGTATCCGGGAAGGGGTGCAAGTTTAAAGTAGAAAGTGGAAAGTAGAAAGTTTAAAGTGGAAAGTTTAGCGTAAAAAGTATAGACTCTTAACTTTAAACTCTTAACTTTGAACTTCTATAAAATGGGCTCGACCGGAATAGACAGGATGGATGATAAGTGTGTAAGCATGCAGCGCAATGAGGATTCAGCGCTCTAATATTGATTCTCAAAACACAAAAGGCGAAAATAACTACGCTCTTGCTGCTTAATCTTAACATGTTAAGATTTGCTTAGTCGTACTTTAGAAGTACGAGCGAGATGTTTCCCGAAGGCCAAGTCTGGCGGCAATCGATCAGGAAGCACAGAAATGCTGGAATAAGGAAAAGTAAGTTTCGGACTTTTCTCTAAAACTCAAGAAACTAAGGAGTAACCAGATTGTTTATGGTCAAGTTGCTCTCGAAAACCAACCATAAAATAAGCATGTAGAAAGCGCAACTGGTCCCATGTTTGGACGAGGGTTCGAATCCCTCCGGGTCCACTTCTAAAACATCAAAATCAACTAAAAACCTGCAAATCAAATGATTGCAGGTTTTTTTATTTACCAAAAACTATCAAAATATACATATTTTATGATGTTTTGGTGAGTGAGCTGGTGAGTTAAAGACGATTTTCAAATGACTCACCAAAACACTATCAACATGCTGAATATCAACTAGTTTAATGATTGAACATCTTGACTAAACGTCGCTGTTACGCTAAATTTGTAAACTACTTAGTGAATCATTATGAAAACGAACTTCAGCTTACTTTTTTTTATAAAAAAGCCAAAAAACTACCAATCAGGTCCTGCTCCGATTTACACTAGGATTAAGTCAAATGGAAAACGTTCAGAGACCAGTACCGGTCAATATTGCGATCCAAAACATTGGAATTCCAATTTCGGAAGAATGCAGGGGAAAAAAGATGACATAAAAATCAAATCATTAAACGCTAGTCTGGACGAAATACAGAATAAAATTTATAGTGCGCTTCAATTTTTGCAAGAAAACAATCAAGAAATTACTGCGGAAAACATAAGGAATCAATATATTGGAAAGCCTACTAGTCGTCCATTTACTTTGGTCGAGGTTTTTAACGACCATAATGAAAAAATGAGAGCCTTAATCGGCAAGGAATACACCAAAGGAACCCACCTTCGATATGTAACATCTCTGAAACACACTGTAGCTTTCCTAAAATGGAAATTCAAAATAAAAGATATAGAACTGAATCGTATAGATCATTCTTTCATTATGGATTATGAATTTTATTTAAGATCAGTTCGTAATTGTGCAAATAATTCAGCAGTAAAGTATATCCGCAACTTCGGCAAAATTATACATATATGCGTGGCTAATCAGTGGATTAATCACGATCCTTTTCTCTCCTATAAGAGTAAGTTTAAAAAAGTGGAAAGAATATTTTTGACTAAGGAAGAACTCCAAAGGCTGGCAGATAAAGAGTTCGAATTTAATCGATTGGCATACGTAAGAGATGTGTTTTTATTTTGTTGTTTTACGGGATTAGCCTATGTGGATGTTAAACAACTAAGAAAACAAGATATCGTAATAGGGATAGATGGAGAAAAATGGATTTCCATTAAAAGGCAAAAGACAAATGTGCCGTCAAAAATACCTATTCTTCCTATGGCAATTAGGCTCCTAAATAAATATGAAAATCATCCTCAATGCGAGGAAAATGCGGCTGTTCTACCGGTCCTAAGCAACCAAAAAATGAATGCATATTTGAAAGAAGTTACTGACTTATGTGGTGTACATAAAAATGTAACATTCCATATTGCGAGACATACGTTTGCTACCACAGTAACGCTTTTAAATGGTGTTCCTATTGAAACTGTGTCCAAGATGCTAGGTCATACAAACATCAAAACCACGCAACATTACGCAAAAATATTAGACATCAAGGTAAGTGCCGATATGAAAACACTTAAAGAAAGAATAGAAATGGAATATTAAATTTTAATAGCCATATTATAATTCGGGCTAACTCAGTTAGCCTGAATTAAATCAATTTTGGGTTTTGATTAGTTGTAATTCCAGCTACTAACTATACAATATTACTTATCTCGTCCTTAATTCTTAAATAATTTCCTTCCACAACGGCCGCATCTATCTTCCTTATTTGAGGTATTTCCTCATACCCTTCAGTCTCCCTTTTCAAAGCTCTATGATCATTCAAAATCTCATTGTGAAAAGCTTTCAGTTCAATCTTATTCTGTGGATCATCTGCCACCATTCCCACAAATTGTCCAGAACTTAAAGCTGATATTTTGGACGCGGGAACGGCAGCTTCCAATTGTTTTGAGCGACTTATAGAAGTGTCGCCACTGTTAATTGAAATACTCTCTCGGTCTTGCATAATTTTGCCTACTCTATCTGATAATTGCTTGGCGGTATCGCCAGTAACCTGACCAGAAATTACATTGCCAACTATGCCCATAATTACATCGGCTTGTTCTCTTCCGTAGTCTTTTCTTAACTGGCTTAAATCCTGAATACCCAATGTTGTGCTTACCTTATTACTTCTAGCTGTTGCAATCAAGCTATCAATACCATTTAAATAGATCGTTGGGAATTCATCAAAAATCAAACTGCTCTTAATCTTGTTCTTTTGGTTCACTAGCTTTACCAAACGGTTAACGTACAGAGACAGAACAGCTCCATAAATCTGAATTTTCTGAGGATTGTTCCCCATACAAACTAGCTTCGGCTTTCCAGGATCGTTGATATCCAAACTGAAATCATTACCAGAAAGAACGTAGTATAACTGCGGAGAAGACAATCTCGCCATTGCAACTTTTGCGGATGCTATTTGCCCTTCTAATTGCTCCATTGCTTCATTTTTATAGGCATTGATGAATGGATTTATAAGCACCTCTATCTCTTTTTCAGATTGCAACAATACAAAGAGTTTCTCATATTCCACCTGCATCAATTCTATCACATGAGGAAGTGTGCAGTACTTTTCGTCTTCGTATTTCTTCAAAAACCAGATAATCGCGGTAACGAAATTGATGGCAGATTCAATGAAAAAATCCCCCTGTTTTTTTATCCACTCCCTATTCAGTCCAATCAATATTGTTCTTGCGGATTCGGCAGCATCAGTTACGTCAGTCATAAGAGTTGGGTCTAAAGGATTGCATCGATGGGTACGGTTGAGGTCATCAAAATTGATCACATAAAAATGCGGTTCAACGGCATAGCGATGTTTGTATTTAAGCCATGTATTGTAAACGATAATTGATAAATCAGATAGCTTAAAGTCGTAAACAAACATGCAAAAACCTTTTTTAATGTGTTGTGTAATCACATGTCGAATTACAAAATAGCTTTTTCCTGAACCGGGAGTTCCCATTACCAAGTTCCCTCTAAAAGGGTTGATGATATTTACCCAGCTTTTGCGATACTTTCCTTTTAAAAGATATTTTGCAGGCAAGTTGATTGAGTATTCATTCTCTAAGTGACGCTCTTCTTGCGGAAAAGTCTCTTGATCGGCATTGAAAATATCGTCTTTTAATTTAGATTTTATTACCCGGGTAAGCAGTGTTGCTCCACTTATAATTAACAAAAATCCTATAACAGTCATGGCCATATACAGAATGGAGATTAGAAGTGAATCAGAATTTTTATTCCATAAAAGATTACTGAAAAAGTATAAAATGAATCCCGTAATTAGATAGGCAATGGCAGGCTTAAATGATAATTTATCATCCTTCTTTCCTTTCACTCCCATCAATGAGATCAGCAAAAGCAGCAACGCCCACCACTTTGAATAATTAAATTTAGCGAACAACCCAGTATTGCTGATATGCCAGATTAATTTATCTGTGAATGGAACTGTTAGTCCCCAGCTCACAAAAGCGCCATAACAGTAAAAGTAGAAATGAAGCATCAATAAAGTGATTGCAATGAAGCGACTCATGTCTGCTATTTTCCGTAAAGCTTGTTCGTTTTCTCCTGTTTGCATAGTGGTTGAATTTGAATTTTATAAATGCGTGGTGTTTTTTCTTCTTTTCTTTTTGCCTGATTTCTTTAATTGATATGGCAATGGTTCATAACCATTTTCAGCCTGTAACAATACTTGTAGAAATGTATTTTGAAAATTATTTGAAGGTTGAAAATTATCAGATTTTGAGTAGTCGTTTCTTTCTAATAAGGCTTTTTTAGTTTCCTTAAAGCTTTGCTTTGTTTCAATTTGAAATCTTTCTTGTATAGATTTTGCACTATAGGCTTTGCCTAATTTGCTGCCGTTAAACACATACTTATTTTCATGGTCGATATAAGTTAAACCGTAAATTATACCTTCAGGATTTGTCCGGCACACGAGCTGAATTTTCTGCTGTTCTAATTTTTCCTTTAACTCGTCTATTGAGTTTATACCTGAGTTTAATGCATGATCAATCTTGTTTTTTAATAAGTTTCTGTACGGTCTTCTTGATTTCTCATTCTCCAAAAAACGTTTCTCTAAGAACTTTAATCCGGGATTTTGGTAAAACAAGCTGGCTTTAATTGGTGTAGATACTTTGTTCCCGTCAGCATCTAACAATCGATAATAGAGACCATCTTTTTGGTAAACTCTTGAGGTTTCTTTTCCTCTATCTGCAGTAACATGATAGTTTTTCAGTACCGCATTCAGCTCTGGAATTGATGTGTAATTGTAGTTCGTTAGTACTGCATTCAATACTTTCGCTATGGCATTTTTAGTCTCCAATTTCGTCCCGCCATTTCCAATTATATCAGCTGGTTTTATGGTGTTTTCTTTTTTGTTTTGTTTAGATGCTTCCACCAAATTATATTTCTTTTCAATCGCAATTCGAGCTGGTTCACTTTTGTTTTTTCCGATGTTTTGGGTGTCGATCCGTGATCCGTCTGCTTGAATTTTAGTGGTCACGATATGGATATGTGGATGAGATGCATCGTTATGTTTATATACCAAAAACGGCTGTTCTCCAAAGCCAATCGCTTTCATATAATCCTCCGCAATTGCAATCAACTTGTCTTCATCTAAAGTCTCATCTTTAGCGAAATTCAAAGAAATATGGATGCTGTTCGTCTTCACATTCTCGTTTAACTTAGCTTGATTTATGAGTCGATTTAGCTTATGTGTAATACTTAAATTTTCCTTATCCATCGGGTAATTTGAAGCCAAAATACATTTCGCAACCCCCAGCTTTACTTTATTTTCATTGTAATTGAGGATCCGTGATATAGACCGTCCAGACTTGATTACCGCAACCATTCTGCTCCAATTTTGTCCATTATTTCCCTCATTTCGCCAACTTTTCCGAACAGTATTTTGCGTTCATTTTCATAGTGCACAAGTAGATCTTTTAAAGAAGAACCATGGTCTAACGTGTGAAGCTTGTGAACGGTTTGGTTGAAATTGTTTGCCAGTCCATTGAGGTCTTTTCTTAGCTTGATGAGTTCGTTCATTAAGTCGTCAATAGATGCGTTTCTGTAGGTTGCAATCATAGGTTTCCCTAACAGAATCTTACGAGCGTAATCACTGAATTTTCTTTGTGTTGTTTTTAAAAAAGCTTTATTAATTTGTGTTCTCTCACTCTCATACAGCCTTAGGTGTAGCCAGTGATTTCTTATTTGTTTTTTCTCGTTTTCCATCTTCTTCCTTTCTAGGTTTTTTAATCGCTTCCAGCGCCCACGACTTCGGAGTTAGGGCGCCTAAAAAAAGCGTTTGTGACACAAACGGACATCTTGCCGTTTGCAGGAACGGGGCAAACTCCCCTGATCTATCAATTTCCCTATAGTTTAAGCTTGGTCTTAATATTCTTGGAAGCTTTTGTCAACATCAGCCATTCGTTTAGGTCTTTATAAGGCTCAAAAAGATTGCTTTTATCCTCGTATTTTTTAGAGCGTGTCAAAGCATGGGCTGTAAGCTTTTTTCCGGTAGCGTCTCTGTCTAAAAACAGATTTATTTTATCGTGGACTTCTAGAAACGGTTTTGCGCTCTCGAATAGACTTGCGCCGTTGAGAACCAAAAAATCAGCGTTTTCTGTTTTGAGTTTTGGAATACTCAGGTAGCTGAGATAATCCATAAAACCTTCAAAAACGGCTACGTTTTTTGAGCCATTTATAAAAGTGCTGACAGCTTTTGGTACGCTACTGTATTTGTAAAATGGGTCTCGTATTTCATAGCCACCATCATCGTTCCTGAAACCAATGGCATGATAGCTCTTGTCTCCGAATGAGTATTCAACTTCTTGACAGAATTTTTGGGCTACCGCTAAGCCAATTCCTCTACGTTCTAAGTAGCGGATTAGGTTTTTGGAAATCAATGGATTGACAGCTATTATCTGCAGTTTGTTTTCAGTAGGCAAATCGCTTTCGTGGGTATTGTGCAAATGCTTTGTAATGGAGAAATCTGATAGGGTCAGCTTCTCTAAAAAATCGCTTACGGAACATTCAAAATATTTGATCCCGAAATCTACCAAGCTACCGCCTTCGCCAGTTCCGTGATCGTACCACACGTTTAGTTTTTGATTGACTTTGAATGAGGCTGTTGATTCTTCTCTTAGCGGAGAACGATACCAGTGATCTTTGCTTCTTACTTTTTTTGGTTCATGCCCTAACTGCTTTAAATAGTTGACCAAATCCATTTCGTTTGCTTTTTCACAATTCATGTTTTTCTTGTTTTCGGTAAATTCTTCTGTGATACAAAATTAGGTGCGTAATGCTTTTGAAACGAACCAGTCCATTTTTTAGACAGGATACTTTTGAAAGTTTTCCGCTTTTAGGGTTATTGTTCCTTAAGCTAGATCATCCTGTCCATATTTTAGATAGGACAAAATGAACGTTCTTTCGGAGCTTTGTATCTATCAAAAAACATGTTTATGAAAAGTGTAGAAATGAATCAGCTGTACGAAACTTTATTGTGCAGCCCGGGAATGAAAGAGACAGTGAAAGTTGATGTACGCATCTCGAGGAAATCGATTTTGTTGCTTAGCCAAATTATCCAAAAGGGATTATCCGAGTCTGGTAATCAGGCTTCGGAGTTCGCGACAATTGCTGGTGCGGAAAGCAGTAACGAGCTACAGGAAATGTTGAAGACTTGCTTGGAGAAAGCAAACTTATTTGAGCTGGACGAGCGTTTAGCCAAGCTTCGAAAAAATTAGATTTTCCAGTTTAAACTTAGTATGGCAGTTTAAAAGTAAAGTTCAACAGTTTTAAAGATAGCAGAGTGCGTTAAGGATTGAAACGGCATCGTTTTTTTGCCCTATGATTTACCCACTACCGATACACCCCTGTATGTACAGTTATAACATCTCCGGGCTGAGCAATTAGCTGCTTTTGGAATAGTTTTAATGGGAGCTTCTACTTCCATTATTAAAGCCATACCCTGTTTTAGCTACATGGTACTCCTTTGCCTGAAGCGTTAATGTAAAGATTAGACACACAATAAGTAAAACTGCTTTTATACGCTTCATTTATTTATATTTTTTTTACTAAAAACTGGGTCTTAATTTATAAGCCATTTAAGGAAGACTGCAACAATAACTGATAAAGTCACAGCTTCAAATTTTAACTATAAAAGAAAAAACTGAGTTCGTTTACTATCCTCGAACTCAGCCTCTCTAATAAAAAACTGGTAAAAAATAAACTCTTAACGTATATCTTACTTAGGTATAATATTATAAGTATATGCTGGTGGCGCAGCTATATCATTCCACGCTTGACCTAATGCTGTGAGCGTATAATTTGGTGCTCCTGTAGTTGGCGCAAGCCCTGCTGGAAAAAAATAAGCATACCGCTCAACATAGGGAAGTTGGTTAAGATAATTAGCAGCAAGCTTCATAAATATCTTATGCACATCTTCACTTCTTGCCGGGTTACAGTTAAACTCGGTAAACCATAAATTATGATCTGGATAAACTCCATGAAGCTTCTCTACATAATTTTTAAATCTTCCGAAAGCAGCTTCTGCGGTAAGCTGAGGCGTTGCCTTTTGTTCTGTTTGGTTTCCCCAATCATACCAATGCAGTGCAATAATATCAACCCGGACATTTTGTGCTTTAGCCGCAGTCATAAAATCAGGAAGCCATTTGCCGTTTCCGCTTGAACTATTTTGTTCTACAGCAGGTGAGCACATTCTTAAGCCGGTTTGTAATAGCAACTTATATCTTGCCACAGCGGTATCTATATTAGCAATGTTGGATTGGGTAGAATTATCGGGCTCGTTAAATGTTAAAACATGATCAATATCTTTTCTATCAATAAACGTTGCAACGTTCGTTGCACTTGCTCCGCCTTTCCCCCAAGTCATGGGCACATAAGTTTTTGTATTTGTGGAGGTGGCGCTCAATCCCCAGTTGTAATACCATGAACCATTTAAAGTACCAATAACGGTTGCATCTTGTTGTCCTAAACCTTTTTTGGTAGTATATTTAATTGGCGAAAATCTAACAAATGAAACTTTACCTGAAAGCCTGCTCGGTAAATTCTCTTTTACAGCACTTACTGCCGCAACATAACATATGGATTCACCCGTACCGTTTTGGTTTTCAGCAAAAGTTACCATGTAGCCCTTTGGCAAAATAAACGATTTAATGTTATCATTGTAACCAGCTGGTAAAGGCTTGTAATAAGCTACACTTTGAGTAGAATTTGTGTATATATAAGTAGTGTCCAGATCTACTTTCGGGCTGGCCTGGCTTAAGCCCTGAGAAATTGTAAACCCTGTTTCACCTGCCGAACCCGTTGGTGGCGTAACTGCCGGCGGAGGTACAGCTAAGTTTGGCTGAGTGTTGTTGTCTTTTTTGCTACAAGCAAAAAAAACAAAGCTAAAAGCTAGGGTTACTAAAATATTCATTTTTGATGTCTTCATTTTTATTCCTTTAATAAAAGTAATTCACAATGGTTTATACGCTAGAAACAGCATGATAAATATCAGAACTTATAAGTACTTTTAATGGTGTATTTCTTGTCAGATTGGGGGGTAAATCTGGTCAGGGTTTTTATTGGTCGGTTTTAACCTGGTAAACCCTCACATAATCAACAAGGTACTTTGACGGGAAATGCGTTTTGGATAAATCCCCACCGTTATCGCCACCTAAAGCTAAATTTAAAAGCAAATAATGAGGTTGCTGAAACGGATTACTGCCGTTGGTTAAGTTATGCATTTCTGATAATTTAACGCTATTCAATAAAAGATCATCCACATAAATCTCCATGCTTTCTTGGCACCAATCTAAACGCCAGATATGAAAATCTTGATCCCAATTTGTGTTATCAAAAGACTCCATTTTTTTGAATGCACCATTCCAGATGGGTTTTTCTGGATTTAAACTTCCGTGAGCAAAATTGGCATGTAAGCCTCCTTTATAATATTCCATTATATCGCACTCCCCATTATAAGGCCATATTCCTGATACACCCAAAGTCCAGATAGCAGGCCATAAACCTTGGGAAGCAATAATTTTCGCCCTTACCAATACTCGTCCGTATTTAAAGGCGAAAGTCTTTTTTTGCTTTAAACTTGCGGAAGTATATTCAATGTATTTTCTGTTGTACCGCCAGTTTTTACTGTCCAACACATACTCCGGATTTGCTTTTCGTTCCTTTTTTGCACTAATTACCAAATTTCCATCTAAACATGTAGCGTTTTCTTGCTGATACCACTGTGCTTCTGTATTCCGAACAAATCCTTTCTCAAAACTCCAGCTTGTAGTATCAGGAGACCCATCTTTATCAAACTCATCAGACCAAATTAAAGTAAAATCCTTTGCTTTAAGCTCAGCTGAATCACTTCTGACAATTACCTTATTACTGACATTTCTCGGTTGACTTTTAGGCAAAAGAGAACTTGATATAAGCAATGAAATAATTACAAGAAGCTTGCAACTTATCACAGAATCTTTTTTTTGTCCTTCGACTCCGCTCAGGATGACAAAAAAAGATACAGTGTAAAAGCCTGTTAAAACGCCCACATCACTATTCTTGTCACTGATTAATATGAGCTTGCGTTAATATTATCGTTAAAAGATAAATTCTAAATAGAATTATTACTAAGTTTACATCAGCAAAAGGGGGATGAATTACATCCCTTCTCGCAAGCAAAAACTTAAATAGGTATTACTTATGGCTATTTGGATCAATTCATCAACGAACTACGTTCGGAGGGAAAGTATTCCTTTACCTTAGCAGAGGTAAGAAACCAGTTTGAGCAATCGGACGAGGCCATTAAGAAAGCGTTACAAAGATTAAAAAAGAAGAAAGCGATTGCCTTAGTAAGAAACGAGTTTTATGTGATCGTCACTCCAGAATACCGAAGTAAAGGTATCCTTCCCCCCTCTTTATTTATTTCGGAATTGATGAAATTTTTAGAGAAAGATTATTACGTAGGCTTGCTCAATGCAGCAAGCTATTATGGCGCTGCTCACCAGCAACCCCAATCTTTCTGCGTCATTACCATGAAACCAAGTTTAAGAAATATCAGTAGCGATAACCTAAAAATCAACTTTTACATAAAAAAGGACTAGGCTAAAGGCGACATAGTTCAAAAAAAAGTTGACACAGGCTACATAAACGCTTCATCAGCGGAATTAACTGCACTAGATCTGGTAAATTATTTTGATCAGGCTGGTGGTTTAAATAGAGTAGCGACAGTTCTCGAAGAACTTTGTGAAAGTATAAACCCTGAAAAAATGCTTGATGCCGCTAAACGGTACGTTCCTATCACTGCGGTTCAACGGTTAGGATTTCTTCTGGAAATAATTTTAAACAGGCGAGATTTAAGCGACCCCATAAAAGAACACTTAAAAACAGTGAACTATTTTCCGGTATTATTGAGACCACAAAAAGAAAGACGAGAGATGATTACCGGCAACGACTGGAAGGTTGTGCAAAATATAGATATAGAAACAGATTTATGATTCCACAGGCATATATAACAGCATGGCGCAAAAAAGCTCCTTGGCAGGAAGATTTTCAGGTAGAACAGGATTTAGTTATTGAACGAGCTTTGATGGCCATTTATAGCAATGACTATTTAAAAGAACGATTGGCATTTAGAGGCGGAACCGCCTTACATAAGTTATATCTTTCCCCCGCAGCAAGATATTCTGAAGATATAGATTTAGTACAAATTACAGCTGAGCCATTCGGTCCCATTATGGACAAGCTTCGTGAGGTCTTGTCTTTTTAGGGAGATAAGCCTATCCGTAAACAGAAACAGTAATGCCATTTGATCAACTTCTGCCACGTTCCAAACACTAATAATAATTCGCCTTGCATCAGGACTGTTCTTTATAGTCCTAATAATGTTTTCTATTTGATCGATATCTTTCTCATCTGGCGCTGGCCAATTCCGCCATTGGGTGCCATAAACGGGACCTAATTCGCTATTTCCATCTGCCCCACTCATCCCAAATCGAAACTCCATTTCCCTTCAAATAAGAAATATTAAAGGAACCCTTCAAAAACCACGAAAGCTCATGAATGATTGATTTCAAATGCATCTTTTTAGTGGTAACTAAAGGAAATCCCTCTTTAAGATTAAAACGCATTTGTTAGCCAAATATACTTATCGTTCCGGTTCCCGTACGATCCGCTTTTTCTATGCCGTTTTCTTTAACATGTTTAAGTAGCTCTTCGTATTGATTCATGGTTTTAAAAAATCTTGTCAAAATAGGTGAGTTTTAAAATTAAACAATAAATAATTTGAAGTAATTTAAAATACAACATTCGAGCTGTTGTGATATAATTTAATAATGGATAATTCACACACCACAACACAGTTGTGAAAACGCATTATAGTCGTGTTAATAAGCCTCTCACTCAACACAATTTAAGATGTGCTGAAGTTCGTTTTTTAAAAACTTGATTTATATGCGGATTTAAAAAACACAAGCAGTTTGATTACCCGCATGAGTACTTTGATTTGAAGAAAAAAAACAAGAGACCTTTACAAATAAATATATTTTCTATTTAAACAAACGCCTGTAAATTAACAGTTAAATCCTATTTTTGCATGAATTTTAAATAAAATTACTTGCATTTAATATTGAATTGCGCTACCTTTACGGATAAAGCACCAGAGTAATGACAAAGCTGAACGAACTTAAAAGACATCTTAAACGAGGTGAAGTATATCGCCGTACTGATTTAACCCAATGGTCTAAATCAGTGGATAGGCATCTTGATGCCCTTGTTGAGGATGGAACATTTCAGAAATTATCTCAGGGATTGTACTATTATCCCAAAGAATCAGTATTCGGTACAACCCCACCCGAAGAAGATGCATTGGTACGGAGCTTTCTTAAAGACGACCGCTTTTTATTGACCTCTCCGAATGCCTATAATAGTTTAGGTTTAGGAACCACGCAGCTCTACAATACCAGAACGGTGTATAATCATAAACGCCATGGTGAATTCAAATTAGGTAATAGAAAATTCCTTTTCTGCATAAAGCCTCATTTTCCTAAGAAGATGACTCAAGAATTTCTGTTAGTTGATTTAGTGAATAATTTAAATAAACTTGCTGAAGACCAAGAAGAAGTATGGAAAAAACTTCCAACCAAAATCAGATCAATGGACGTGAAAAAATTAAAAGCATCTGTTAAAGAATACGGCACTGTAAGAACAAAAAAGTTATTGTTGCCTTTAGTGAACCAATCAGAAACGCAGCACCATGTCCACTAATTACCTTCATCATCATAAAGATTTTTCTGCACTACTCAGCATCATTGAAGATGAAACTGGAATTAATGCTAATTTGGTAGAGAAAGACTATTGGATAATGCATGTTTTATATGGATTAAAATCTCAAGGTTTTGATTTTGAATTAAAGGGTGGAACTTCGCTTTCTAAAGGATACGGTATTATTGACCGATTTTCAGAAGACATTGATATTCATATCAAACCTCCAGTAAATTTTGGTATCAATGAAAATCCAAAAAACAATAAGCCAAATAACATTGAAGCGAGACGTAAGTTTTACGATTGGCTTGCAGAAACGATTTCTTTTGACGGTATAATTTCTATTGAAAGAGACCATGCTTTTGATGACACAAAATACTATCGAAGTGGAGGAATAAGGCTTCATTTTAAGAGTTTAACCGATCATATTGAAGGAGTAAAACAAGGGATTTTATTAGAAGCAGGATTTGACACAGTCACTCCTAATACAAAATTGACCATTAGCTCGTGGGCTTACGACAAGGCAAAAGAGACGAACTCAATAGCGATAATTGACAATAGAGCTATTGATATTACTTGCTATCATCCGGGTTATACATTTGTAGAAAAACTTCAGACCATTGCTACTAAATTTCGTCAGGAACAAAGCGGTGAAAAAAATCGTCCCAATTTTATGAGGCAATATTATGATGTTTATTGTCTTTTAGGTAATCAGAAAGTTTTAAATTTCATAGGTACAGGTGAATACCATGCCCATAAAACAGAAAGATTTCCGAAAATTGATCTTGAAATCCCTATTTCAGAAAATGAAGCTTTCTTACTTCATTCAGAAGTATTAACAAATGATTTTAAAAAACGCTACCAAGAAACATCAGGTTTATACTATAAAGGTCAGCCAAATTTTGAGGATTTATTGGCGAGAATAAGAGAGCACATCAACATGCTTTAAATCAAACAGAACATTGTTTATAAATATAGTATGTTGTTTTGAATAGTCATTAGAAATTTAAATTACAACGACAAAAACAAGCGTTGAACCTGAGTTCAACCCTACATCTACCTATGAAAAACATGGCCTCGGGGAGAGCAATATAATATAACAAATGATGAATTTTTTATTTGTTTAAAAAACATCAAAAATTAATACCTTAGTTCAAACAATTAAAAAACAACATGGATAAATTTAAAGAATTGAAAACCTTAATTGAAGGTGCAGAAGCAGAGGCAACTGCTTTTTTTGACAAAGGAAACAAAGCAGCAGGTACACGTTTAAGAAATGCGATGCAACAAGCAAAAGTATTGGCGCAGGACATCCGCAACGAAGTTACTGCTAAGAAAAACGGATAATTTAAAAAGCAAGGATTAGGGAACCCCGACTGGCTCACAAATCAGTCGGGGTTTGTTTTTTAAATGCTTTTCTAAAACAGCATTCCTTCGTCTCCAAAGGAATAGTAACCTTCTGGCGTAATAATCAGATGATCCAAAACATCAATATCCAACAACTTCCCTCCTTCTTTAATTTTCTTGGTTAAACTTATATCTGCTTGACTAGGTTTCAAGTTTCCGGATGGATGATTATGCGCTAATATAATTGCACTTGCACAAGCTTTTAATGCCGTTCCGAAAATCAATTTAGGGTCTGCGATGGTTCCTGAAACTCCTCCAGAAGAAACTTCAAACAATCCTATCACTCTGTTTGCTCTATTCAATAGTAAGACTTTAAATTGTTCATACAATTCAATCGTATCTGTATTCCAGGTTTCTGAAAAAACTTTAAACACCTCTCTGGAGGAATTTAATTTAGGTCTTTCAGAATTTTTGATTTTTGAACTGTAACTGATACTGATCTCTGCTACTTGAAATGCTGATTGATTGATGCTAGCTTCCATAATAATTAAATTCTAAATGTTATTGAATGAATTATGGTGCATCGACAGCTCGCATAGCAGACAAAAGGAGGGTGGAGATTTCAAAAACGCGGAGGCTCCGCCCTTAGGTGGATACCCATTTTTTAAATACGACCCTTGCGAAGCGAACCTGTGTCGGCTATGCGAGCTAAATTTGTAGCGTAATTGATGAATAATTCTCGAAATACTTTGGTTCGTACTGCCTAAACAATCTTTAACTATCTGATTTTCATAGGGTACTGGGATGCAAGAAAAAACCTGTATCCCGACGGCTCTCGAATCCTGGCCACCTTTGTTTCAACAAATCGCTAAAACATTTAAAGTTTGAAACTTATGGAAAACATCTCTTGGACAACATTCGGAATTGGTACTACAGCTTATTTTTTTTGTTAAAAAGCCAAAAAACTTGGACTGCGCCCTTTGCTACAACGGAAGTGCTTTTAATCTTTCATCTGTACCGCAAAGGCCAAGGGCGAATTTATCGGTAATGAAAGCTCCTACTTAAAACTGGAGTGTGTATATTCAAGAAAATAGTCGGACTTAGATTTAGGTTTTAAAAACTCGCTTAGCTTTCTGCTAAATTACTTCATCTTTTATAGGTAAAAAGCCTTTATCGCCGAGTTGCTTGATGATTGCCCGCAACAGGTAATTGTTATCAAAACGGAGTACGTATTTACGGGAGCCCTTGTTCTCTGGACTTAACATCTTTTTCTCTATCAGTTTCTTAATCTGTCGGGAGATTTCTGTATTGGCTTTATCCACAAAAAACTCTTTTACATCGGCAGCTTGTATTACCTGTTTTTCTACTACCTTTTTTAAAATCTGTGATTCGGTGCTGTTGATGTATTTTTGTGCTAAAGCATAAGTAATTGCGGGATTTAATATTTCTTTACGGAGATACTGATAATCTAAAAGCTTATCGATTTTTTCAATTTCTTCTTTTAAACCTTTTAAAACATACTCTACCCAAATCAGCATTCCTTCTTCTGTTCCGGTATCTGCGTGGGCTAAATTATCGTAATAATCTTTTCTGCTGCTACAAAAAACTGCGGTTGGGTTTATAATGCGACCAACATTTACGTTAAAGCCTGCTTTTACCAGCATGGCATAAGTAAAAACGCGCACCGTTCTGCCGTTGCCATTACCAAATGGGTGTATCCAAACAAAACGATGATGCGCCAGCGCTGCTTTTAGTAAATCGTATTTTGAGCCATGATCGTAATTAATGAAATCAAAGAGTTCTCGCATATAGTTATCTACCATTATCCAATCTGGTGGAAGATGGGACGACTTAGCAATGATTAAATTGTTTTTACGGTAATTACCCGGAGTTTTATCGCCTTCTTCTTTTTCCGATAAACCATCTACTACCATTTGGTGCAGTTCGCTGATGAATTTGCTATTGATTACCGTATCCTGAATATGCTCTTCTATAAAAAGCATAGCGTTTTCTATATTTTGGATTTCTTGAATGCCCGAATTGGTTTTAGTTTGGGTATCTACTTTGGTTTCGATATACTCTGCAATGGTGGTATTATTGCCTTCTATACGGGCAGATTCTATACTTTCTAATAAATGGAAAATGTGTTTTAGTTGAAAAAACACCTGCGGATGTGTAGAACCCTGTAAGGTTTTTTTACGAAGATAATCCAGTTCGATAATTAAGTCTGTGAGTTTAGAATCAAACGATGGCTGTACAAGTTTTAAGTCTTGATGTTTAAAGATAGGAGCTGACATAAGTGTAAAGTTTTATTTACAGATTTCTCCAAAAATGCGACAAACAATTAACAAATGCAAATTCAACAATTAACAATTTTTAATTGTTATCAATTGATAATTAGATATATAACATCTGAAATATAATACGAACAATTAACAAATCCACATAATAACAATTAACAATACTTAACAACCCTTAATAATACTTAACTATAATAAAACTTAAAGATTGCAATGTAAAAAAACTTTTAGGTCAGTAGTTAAACAAGGGTTCAACCTCTGTCGCTTGCAGATTCCTCCTCGTCCGCCAGCGGATCGATGACGTTAGGCAAATACCTGTTGCAACAAGGACTGGAACGTTTCTTCTGATGCTTGCATTTGAGCTTTTACTTTTTCTTTCTGTTCTTCTGTCCTGTACGATAATGATTCCTTCTGCTACTGACTCAAGCGCTGATTTTGTGTTTCTGGAAACTTCAATCCATTTGTAGGATTCTTTTTCAGAAATAGGTAAGGAGTTATATTTCTTCTCAAACTTTGAACTCAGTTTCAACGGACGATTCCAGACTTTTACATCTGAATAACCGTAAGGAACACAGCTAAGGGCATCAACGACAAGACTCGGATGAAGGGAAAATCCAAGCCCTTTCTCGCTCGAGGCATTGGTGGTGCCGATATGACTATCCTTTTTATTCTCTTTTGATGGCTAGAAAGATCGATTTCTGTAGTGTCATGAAGGCATACAACGTATTTACCCCTACACGCAGACTGGCAATTAATCAATATGTTCTCAATAATAGCTTCTTCACTTACCCGATCATTCTGGAGAAACCGATAGAAACCTTTCGCTGAAGAATCGCTGTCGGTCAATTGGCGGATAGAGTGTACGCTTGTGCTGAATAAATCACTTAATATCTTATTCCCTCTAGATAATAATCGAATATCTTCCAGATTAGTAAATTCTCTCTTTTGCATCTACAACCAAATCTAAAAATATTAATTGTGTCCACACGATAGCTCCAGAGGGGGACAATTTGCTATCGTATTTTTCGGTCGGTTAGAGATAGCTTTGTTTTCTATTTTGCAAGGTGCATTAACGATTGAAGCGGATACCGGCCCGTGGCTAATGCCTTGTGGCATATGAGCGTGTTAAATGCCCAAATCACTTTAAATAAACTGTTGCATTACGTTATTTACTCGGTTGATGATGGGTATCATTTCGTTCATTTTTTGGCACTCGTAATGTGGGTTTTCTAACAGAAAAATAAACGCTTCGTAATATGAACCTAGAAAAAAAGGATTACTACATCTGGCAACTCGTCAACAATTTCTTGTTTATTAATTTTACTCCCGTTTTTTCCTAATAAAAGAAGATTATGGCGCATTTAGCAACGCAAAATCACAAATTGACAACGTAGTAAAGTATTTTGCTAAACAGCAAGAACATCATCAAAAAGAAAATTCAGGAAAGAATATGTAAAAACGTTGGAGGCTTTTGATGTGAATTATGATGAACGCTATATTTTCAATGATTTCGCCGATGGGTAATAGGCAAGAATGAATGATGAATGCGTAAGCTCTACGGGGCAAACAACAACGCATTCAATTTCAAAAGACGTAAAACCGCCAAAATGGCTACGATGTTGATGGCTTCATTCCAGTAGGAATATTTTTACTAAAAAAGGCAAAATTGATTCTGGAACACCTCTACAGGATATTTGAAATAACTAGCATTTATACAAAAAAAATTAGATTTAGAGTTGATTGAAGGAAAGGAAAATTTGACCCCAGACAAAAATTACATGGAGTTGCTCCAGACAACGAATCATTCAACTTGATTCTGGTAAAGAGATAAACATTACGAACCTTTTTCAACAAAACTGCAATAGAAAAACACATTTCTTAACTATTTTTTTTTAGCCATCCCTTAACTTAGTATAAAAAATTATTCCTAAAAAGGCATGAAAAAACATACATCATTTTTACTAGCTACCCTATTTGTCAGCATCGGAGCATACGCCCAAAAACCAGTTATTAAAAACACACTAAATTGGGGAAAAGAGATCAGCAAGCACAATCTCGTTTGGGAAGATTTGCCCTTGCAATGGAACGAGGGCGCATTTACTGGCAACGGACAATTGGGAATGATGGTGTACATCTCCCAAAAAGATAGCGCCGTGGTTTTTAGTATTGGCCGCAGCGACGTAACCGATCACCGTAAAGACCCCAACAGTAAAACTTCATTAAATACGCCTGACGCTAACGTAATATACGATTATTGCCGACTGCCCGTTGGCAAACTCTTGCTAAAACTTGGTGCCAAAATAATTTCCGGAACGATTACGCAAGATATTTGGAATGCCGAAATACGTGGCCAGCTACTTACAGAAGCCGGTGTCATTAGCTTCAGAGCGCTCACGCCACGAGATGCCGATGTGCAGTTAATTGAGGTAACGCAAGATTCCAAATTCACTGGAAAATACCAATGGAAGTTTGCTCCAGGCAGGGCGTGGTCGCCAAGGGCTTTAACCCGTTTAGACGATAAACAAAGTAAAACCTACGTGGGTAACGATGCGCCTGAACGTAGCCGCAAAAATGGCTATAACGTCTGCAAGCAAACCCTAACCGCTGGTGGCGATTATGCCACGGTATATAAAGAGGTAAAAACTACGCCAACTAGCGGATTAATGTACATTTCTACCGCTAACGAAGTACCTCAAGCAGGTGCATCGGTACCGTTGGCCATTAAAATCATTGCGCAAACAGAAAAGCGCACCTTACCAGTTGTGCTTAAAGCGCATCAAAATTGGTGGCACACCTTTTACCCAAAATCTTACATTGCGTTGCCAAACGCACAAATAGAAGATTTCTATTGGATACAATTATATAAAATGGCTACCGCCTCTAGACCTGGCGGACCAGCAGTTGATTTATTTGGTCCATACTATAAAACCTCGCAATGGCCGGGTATGTGGTGGAACCTCAATATCCAGCTCACCTACTACCCCGTTTACACCAGCAATCATTTAGAGTTGGGCGAAAATATGATGGACATTGTCGACGAAAATTTCAAAACCCTAATCAAAAAATACGGCGGAGTACGTTTAGGCGATTTGTGTTGGACAATGCACAATTATTGGCGACAATTGGCCTATGCCAACGACCAAAAAGGCTTGCAACAACGCTGGTTACCCAAAGCCATTGCCGTTTACGAAGAGTATAAAACGATGATGACGGCCGAAAACAACAAAATTGGCCTTAAGCCAATGCGCTCGCCAGAGTATAATGGCTCAACCAATTTCCCTAACAACAACTACAACTTTGCAAATTTGAGATGGTTGTTAAACACGCTTATTAATGTTTGTGAACCTGCAAACATCAAGTCATCGGGAGTTGTCGAATGGAAAAAAATATTGAGCCAGTTGATGGATTACCCAACCGACCAAAATGGATTGATGATAAGTACCAACCAAAGTGTAGCCGCATCGCACCGCCATTATTCGCACTTGGTGGGGCTTTATCCACTTTTTGTAATGCAACCCGATAATCCGAAAGACAGTTTGCTTATCGATAAATCGGTAAACCATTGGCTCAGCATTGAAAACGGGAAAGCTTTGGCTGGTTATTCGTTTACTGGCGCATCGTCATTAAATGCTGCCTTGGGTCGTGGCGATGATGCTCTTAAACAGCTTTTAAATTTATTAAACGGTGCACCAGCTATAGGCCAATTTTACGCTAATACATTTTACACCGAGAGTGGTGGAAAAAACGAAGTTATTGAAACGCCCTTAAGCGGAGCCGCATCAGTAAACGAAATACTTTTGCAAAGCTGGGGGGGTAAAATCCGTGTTTTTCCAGCGCTTCCTACCAGTTGGAAAAATGCTTCGTTCCATAATTTATTGGCCGAAGGTGCCTACGAAGTGAGTTCAGTTATCCAAAATGGACAAGTACAATGGATTGCGGTAAAAAGCACCAGTGGTAATCCATTTATACTGAAAAACAGCCAGTTGGCCAATTGTAAAGTAATTGAAGCCACTGGAAAATACACCAGCAAAACCACTTCGCCAACCGAAACCGCTATCACCTTAGGCGCTGGCGAAACCATTTTCTTTAAACGCGACAAATATACCGAAACAGCTATTGTTCCGTCTAACAACCCAATGTATGAGCATCAATTTTATGGTGTAAAAAAAGGTCAGCAGTTAAAGAAAAATCAAGATTTTCAGGTATTCGATTTTTACGAAGCCAAATAATTTTTCTTGGAAAAGCAGGGATTGCCAAGCTAATAATCGACAAACTTTTCTGCAGTATCTCTAGAACTCATATTTTGTTGATCTAATAACCATAAATATGAAAAAAGGGCTTACTGTTAAAAATAGCCCTTTACTTTAAAAAAGATAAGTCGGTTAGTAGTGAAAAAGATTACAGCTTTTCTGCGCAACCAGCTGTTCCTTTAAGAAAATGAAAGCAATTATTTTTTATTTCTTTTCCTGCTTTCTGACCCGGTAAACTCTCGCCACCTGTTTTTCTGCTCCCGTGTAATAATTGTTATCAGCTTAGCATCCATTTCTCTTTTATAGGCCTTTATTTGCTCAGCTTTCTGCTCATCATTTAAAGTCTCGTCTTTTTTGATCGCTTTGTTACCGTTTGCATTTTCTTTCAGAAAGGCTAAAAACTTAACTTTTGTTTCTGCGTCAAGCTTCATTACATTGTTAATTACCGAGTCTATGCGCTCGTTTACGTTTTTTGTTTGCGCAAATGAAGCTGTAGCGGTTAACGCAAGCACAACAAGGGTTAATTTTAACTTTTTCAACATGATGTTTTTTATTTTGGTGTTCAAATTGCCAAAAGATTTTCAATTGACATTACGAATGTCTTTCAATATCCTTAAAACTTCTTTCAATTATGGTTAAAAGGATTTTAATTTTGTTGAAATCCAACTTAATTTAATGAGATAGCGTAATGCATAGCCTTGAAAGAGGACTCAGATCGGCACTTGGCTCTTTGCATTTTCCTAACAGGTATCTCAATCGCTGATCATTTTGATATAAAGAAGATTACGTTTTACATATCCAGAAAATAATGAAAAGCAAAATTGGGCACCTCATTCTTGTGAGATACCCAATTAAGCCAGTCTTATCGTCTTAAAATATTCGTCATTATTATTTGAGGTAATCGTGAGCACTATCCAAATTAAAGCGCATTGCATTATTTGGCTTTGGTGTTTTATCAACCTCGCTAAAATAATGTTCACTATCCAAACTTTGGTATCTTCCCCAGTTTCTCGCGGATTATTGTTTTTTTAGATAAGTAATTTATTTTATCCCGTAATTCCTTTTTGATTTTAGAATAGGTAGGAAGCTTAGTCAAATTATGCAGTTTATCAGGGTCCTTGGTCATATCGATAAGTTCTTATGAAGAACGTTTGTTTATTCCCACCCGCTCTTTTTAACCTCTTCACTACAATTAAACAGTTTTGAACAAACAAGCGCAGTTCATAAAAGTTAACCGTTTGGATAATTTGCTAAATAAAACTTCTAGATATGATGAAAATTAGAACAATTCTATTACAACAAATACAGCAATATCAATGATCTGAAAATCGCATAAATGAGTCTTCTCAATAAGATAAAAGCAGGGAGAATTAAACTCGATCTAAAAGAGATAAGTTCGATAAAATATCGAACTTATCTCTTAAATAATTAATCTTAATTGGCTGAATTAAGAGTGCACATCACACCTATCATCCAAGTCTACTAGTCTACCATCCAGGATTTTGACGCGTTATTCTAGTATTCGCATCTCTTTCATTTACTGGATAAGGCATTAGCCAATATTTTGTCGGTATAGTTGCCTGACTAAATGCTGTACCTGCGTTGTAAGGATAACTTGCTCTTCTCGCTTTTAATGCATCTTGGGTTTCTTGTATTTTATCTGAAAATAAATTCCATCTGATGAGATCCGCCTTGCGCAAACCTTCAAAACAAAGTTCCCAAGCTCTTTCATTTTGTACGCGGGTTTTAAAGTTGCTATAAATTAAGTCATTTGGCAAATCAGCGTCTGTAATTGTCTTTTTTGGTAATAGCGTAGCTTTTGCGGTAGCGCCTGTGCCATCACCAATGATGGTTACTTCAGGTACAGAGGTATAGCCAATGCCAGCATTTAATAACCTTACGCCAGTTACCACACCACCTGTGACAATTGGTACTGCCTGAGCATCAAAACCTGTTCCGCTTACTGTCATACCTGTGTTAGTTTTTCCGGAATTTCCTGTTTTATTATCGCCATATCCACTTCCTCCAGATGTAATGGCAATACTAATCCCGCTGCCGGAAATATCTGTACCAAATGCCCTTCTTCTAACCTGATTAATCGCATCATAAGCTAATTGGTTTGGGCCGTTATTTAATTCATTCTCAATCTCTGCCCTCATTAGCAACACATCTGAATAGCGCATAATCACATAATTGATAAAGGTTTTATCTTTCTCTAAAATGCTGCCATTTTGATACTCTCTACTCCATTTTTGAGGTGTCCAACCATGCTCGTCCGACGAGCCTACTAAAAGTGGAATTCTCAATCCGTTAGCCCCAAGTTTATAGGTTGCTACAGAAAAATCCTTCCTTAAATCACCATCTGCAAAAGAATTATAAAACGTGAAGGTTACAAAATGTCGAGAAAGTGAATTAGCGAACACACCAAGTGTAGTATTTGGGGTATTGAAACTTCCAAAATATGAGACATGTCGACCTCCAGCAGCAGTAGGTGAGTAGAATGATGCCTCGAACAAATTCTCTTTTGGTTCTAATATTTGCCCCGCCTGATTTTTGAATACCTTACTGTAACTGTTGTTCAATTGGTAAAGATTAGAGCCAATAACATCGTTTATATGAGTTTGAGCCAATCTATAGTACTTAAGGTAATCATCTGGTTTTTGAACGGTTCCATCAGCTCTTAATGAATACCCACCTGCGGCTAATGCAACACGAGCTAACATTGCTTTTGCACCAAATTTGTTAATTCTTTCGTTTGTAGGTAAGGAAGCGGGTAAAACAGCGATAGCTTCCTCCATATCCTTAATAATTTGCTCATAAATAACGTAGCGATCAACAAGCGGCGAAGATAAATCATCTCCTGAAAGCGAATTTTTGGTCTTAAATGGAACGTCTCCCCATAATTTTACCAACTCTGAATAATAGAACCCACGTAAAAATTTTGCTTCCCCTAACAATCTGTTTAACTCTGCTTTTTCAGTTTCAGTTCCTGATATAAATTGTTCCATTTGTGGAATAGCAGCAATCACAAGATTTGCCCTATCAATACCTTCGTATAGGAATGTCCAGGTACTGTACAAATAAGGATGTGCAGAGTTGTGTCGATATTCTGCAATATCCCTCCAATCGTCAATTGAGTTGCCAGGAGCCATGAATGCCACATCATTGTTTAAATCATATACCAATGGAATATAATGCCCATAAGTTGCTGTAGTGTTCATGGTTTCATAAATGCCCATGGTAGCAGAGAAGGCTTCAGGTACAGTCTTAAAAAAATTAGCTGTGGTAAATCTGGAATAAGGTTTTACCTCTACCAACTTTTTACAAGAAACCGAAATCATTGCCAATAACAGCAGTGAGATGGCTATTTTCAAATAATTATTTTTTAATCTCATTTCTATAATTTTTTAAAGTGATAAGTTTAACCCTGCTACAAATGATTTACCTCTTGGATAGGAACTAAAGTCTACACCTTTGGTTAAACCTTTTGAACTACTCACCTCTGGGTCGTAACCAGAGTATTTAGTAAATACGAATAAATTGTAAGCCGTAAAGTATATCCTAGCTTTTGAAATTTTCACTCTACTAAGCCACTGTTTTGGCAAACTATAACCTAAACTTACATTGTTCAAACGTAAGAAAGATCCATCTTCAATAACTAAATCATTTACTTTGTTGATAGTTCCTAAATTAACCGGAATTTTGTTTTTACCTTGATTTAACGCTGCCAATGCAACCGGACTCGATACTAAATTCCCTTGTGCATCAATCTCGGTCCAACGATCCTTTTGAAATCTTAAACTACTTGTATAAGGGTTAGCACGACTCCAGTTGTTTGCGATATTGGCATTGTAAATATCGTTTCCGTAGACAAAATCTAAAAATACCGAAAGATCAATGCCTTTATAAGTAAGAGTATTGTTGATACCACCTGTAAATTTAGGGTTGGCATTACCGATAATGGTGCGGTCCAATTCATTAATTAATCCGTCAGGCACTCCATTTGGGCCACTAATATCTATATATTTTCCAAATCCTGGTCTTACAGCACTTCCGTTGCTAACCACACCAGGCTTAAGTGTGTAGAGACTAGTAGTTGGATTATAATCAAAATCACTAACCTGATACAAACCATCAGTTAAGTAACCGTACATCATGCCAACTGGTTTCCCAACTTGTAAAATATAATCAGTGATAGCGGAACTCCAACTGCTAATATTTAAAGAGGTCTGATCGCCGTTCAATTTTAACACTTTAGTTCTATTAAACGCAATGTTAAAGTTGGTATTCCAAGTAAAATCCTGTTTCTGAACATTTACCGAATTCATTGTAAACTCTAGACCTTTACTGGAGGTTTCTCCAATGTTTTGAATTTGATTCGCAAAACCAGAGCTGGCTGGTATTCTTGTGTTATACAACAAATCCTTAGAACGATTATCATAAATTTCAGCGGTCAGCGTAAATCTTTGATTAAACAGTCCTAAATCGACACCAATATTACTTTGCACTACAGTCTCCCACTTTAAGAAAGGGTTAGCTAAGTTAGCTTGATAAACAGCGCTGACCAGTTGATCGTTAAGTGGGTAAGAACCGCTCACGAACGTTCCTAGCGCTGCGTAATTTGCTATCCTATCATTTCCAGAACTACCATAGCTAACACGCAAGCGAAGATCAGAAATGGATCTTAAATTTTTCATAAAAGACTCTTGGTTGATTTTCCAAGCAAATGCACCTGCTGGGAAATATCCAAAAACGTTTTCCGGACCGAATTTAGAAGATCCATCCCGTCTTAATGAACCACTAAAAAGATAACGCCCTTTGTAGCTATAGTTTGCTCTCGTAAAAAGAGAAAATAGCTTGTCGTCGTACGCGTCAGATGACGGGAACCCAGCTATAGTACCTGCGCTTAAATCAAAATAGCCATTGTTAATAGTCGGAAAATTTGATGCACTTGCAGAAAAACTTTCGTTGTAATTATAAATATACTCTTGACCTAAAGACATGTCAAATTTGTGCTTCTTAATGACTTTGGCATAAGTGAGTACATTATTATAAGAAAAGCGGTTTCCATTTGATTCGCTGGTACTACCAAAAGGACCTCCACGCCTAATTGATTGCAAATTCTTTGAACTGGAAAAGAATTGGCTTTTATTTGTGTTGACCCTATAACCTACCAAACCATTATAAGTCAAATTTTTGACAATATTATATCTTACCGATACGTTTACGTTAAGATCATTGCGGGTTTTTGTACTATTGCGAGATTGTAACCCTAATACAGGACTCTGAAAGGCAGGGTTGCTCTGGTTGTCGAATTCATCTATTTCATCATCGAAAAGATCTAAATCTTCACTGCCCTTTTTATTAATTGGTCTGTACTGCAACAATGTTTGCAGGTAACTTAAGCGAGGTGCACCTTCATCATATCCCGCATTGGTACCTCCCGTTCCTAAAATATTTTGCTTCGAGTAATTAACAATTCCGGTAATAATTGCTTTCTTACTTACATTATTAGTCACCGTCAATTTAGCGATATCTTTAGTTGCTCCACTATTTGTTAATAATCCGCCATTATCGTTTCTGGAGTAAAAAAGATTATAACGCATTTCATTAGTACCTCCACTCACCCCAATCTTATGATACTGGCTAATTACTCCTCCACCTAGTACTTCTTCTTGCCAATTTACGCCTGGTTTATTTTCATACAAAGATTTCAATTCACTAAATTGGCCAAATGCGTTTGTAAACCTTGCTAAATCAGTAGCACTTCCAGAGCTGTTTTCATAAGCATAAAGCGTATATTCATAGGGGCTTAAAACAGGTAAATATCGCGAGATAATCCTTGCTCCAACATATCCATTATAATTCACACTTGTTTTCCCTGCTTTAATACTCTTTGTGGTTACCAAAATCACTCCATTAGCTCCACGAGCACCGTAAACTGCTGTAGCAGAAGCGTCTTTCAAAACATCTATTGTTTCTATATCTGAAGGGTCCAAAAAATCTAGCCCATCTGTTTGTGGCACCCCATCAACCACATACAATGGTTCATTACTTTGTGTAATTGACGTCCCTCCTCTTATTGTAATAGTAGGCTCAGCTTCAGGATCACCACTAGGCATACTAACTTGCATGCCTGCAATGCGGCCTTGTAAAGCTTGGGCAACGTTAGGCACTGGCACCTTTTCCAATTCCTGACCACTTATGGAAGATATAGCACCAGTTAAGTCACCACGTTTGGTTTCTGCTCCATAACCAGTTACAACTACTTCATTTAACTTTCTTAAATCTTCCAAAAGCTTAACATTTATAGTGGTTCTGTTATTAACACTTAATTCAGTAGTTTTTGACCCTAGAGATGTAAAAACCAAAGTAGCATTAGGCTTAACCTTAATTTGGTAAGCTCCTGTAGCGTCAGTTAACACAATGTTTTTCGAACCCTTTTCTCCTACAATTGCGCCAGGTAACGTCTGTTCCGTATGGTCTGTAACCACACCTTTTACCGTAACTAAATTTTGGGCATTAGCCGCGAAGTAAGGCAAGGTAAAAAGTAACAGTATCAATTTTTTCATGTATGTTTTTTTAATATTCTTCATCCCTTAAATTTTAAACCCTGTCTTTAAATAATAATTGATTTGCAATTTGGCACTAACATCCAAGAAATACTCGTCAAACGATGCTGAAGCCATAGCTCTGGCTTCAAATAGATCATTACCTGTCAATGGAAGTGTTTTTCCATCTGTAAAATGAGCAAAGCCCGCTGTTTCCATACCTGATTGCACTGATTTATCCTCTCTATTCTTTACCGTACTATCCACATCATATACAGTTACACCACTCAAATACGTATCATTTGTCACTATATCATTACCTGATGAAAGTAACGCCAACACGCCAGAATCTGATCTTCTTACCCCTACCCATGGCCTTAAGTTTTTAAGGTCTGTTGCTTGTGTATTGCGTAGCAATTCTCTAACCTGTGCCGAGTGCCTTGCCTGTGCAGTATGTAGTTTCAATGCTGCAGATAATGCCTGCTTATTCTCAAATAAAACACTAAGCTGCCCTTTGTAAATCCTTACGGTTAAATCTTCTAGCACCACTGCTGCCGTCAAAAAATTCTGATAGTTCGTATTCACTGTTGTAAAAGTTACACTTGTAACAGTACGTCCATAATCAAACGCTGAATTATCTAAAATTGCTCTAGGTATTCCCCCCGCAGCAGTAATAGTTAAGTTTAAAAAATCAACATGTGCTTTCTCTTGGTCTCTTAACTTAGTAAACAACGGTTTATCTGCAGCAGGAATAAGGTTAGGATAATTTACCAGAGCATTATTGTAGAAATTGTACTGAAGATATTCCAATACAATTAACATATTTAATGAATCAGCAACCGTATTAGTTGTGGATGTTTGCGCTTGAGCAGATCCAAAAAGATTGCCTATAACAGCTGGAATACTTGCCAAGGAAACCTTTTTACCAAAACCCATCAGACCTTTCAAAGTCTCTCTTCTATCTTTTATAGACTGATCAGAAACTTCCAACTTTACTAATTCCTCTATAATATTTAAAATCTTCATAATTGAGCTTCTTAACTATTTAATATTTCTAATTTTGTTTTAATGTATTTAGAAACTTGTTGCAATACAACCTTAGGTGCCAACGATACATCTGTAGCATGGGTTGCATCAGCTCCCAACTCAACGAGTTGGTCTAAGTCAATTCCACTTCGGTCAGAAACCTGATTACGAAGCCAACAAGCATGCCTCGCCTCAACAGTAGCTATTTGAGACAATATTAACACATTGGACAACTCTTTTACTCTTTCTAAAGCACCATTATAAGCAGCTACACCTAAATCTTCAAATGTTTGGGCAGCTAATAAAACAGCATTCTTAGATGAAAAATCAATGCTTGAAAAATCAAATTCTAGCTTCCCTATTGCTGACTGAATTCCAATTACATTTAAATAATATTCGGCATGTGTTTGCTCATGTAATTTCAATTCATTAAAATACACCTTTTGCAAATCGGTAAAATCATTAGATAAAATTTCGGTTAGCTTTATATAGAAGGCGGCCTCCAGTTGCTCTAACGCATATATGTAATTCAGTAAACCTATGTCATAGTTTGCCGCAAAATTAATTACGTTACCAGGGTTAGTTTCATGAACTGTATTTTGAATTAATCCATTCTTTTTGCAGCCTAAAGCCACCACAGATAAGGTGCCAACTGCGCCTATCTTTAAAAAGTTTCGTCTATGAATCTTACTGATAGTTCTTTCTTTCTCTAAACTGAGGTTTGGTTTACTTGGTCTCATATCATAAAATTTAATTGGTTTCATAATTATTTAATTGGTTTCATAATTATAAGGAAGTGAACAGAAGGAATACTTCCTATTACAACTGGTTATCACATATTCTTTTTAACAGATTGTGAAGACGAATTTAACGGTATATCTCTTCCGTCCCTTTCAATTCTGTTTAAATTCCTTTCAAATTTGATGAAAAATCAAAAAACATTAAACTTACTCTATGATGAATAAAATATCTTGTAAGTAAATTTTAATTTAAAATCACTCGTTTTTCTCAAAATTTTTTTTCAAGCTCGGCTCTCCTAAATTTTCAATGTGTTAATCAATTCCTAAATTATTAAAGACAATACCTAAAGTCTGATTAAACATTTAGCTATAATTTCACAGTGCAAATAAAGAAATTACTAAATACTCTTGATGAACCTGAATAAGAAAATCGACCTGAACGCTGCTACGCTATTGCTGCTACTCTTTAACAAAAACACAACGCTTGTCCAAAAGAAAATGCAGATAGCTGGATAGCAAACGCAACAGCTGTCATTGATCTACAGCTGAGGGATGTATCGTTGGAAATTAATGGGGAAATAAAAATATTGAAGATGGATCTTCAATTGATAGTGAAAGTCTTATCGTAATAAGGAACTAATAAGGTATCTGTTCACAATGCAAAAAAATTGGCTAATAATGTCAATTAAAAACACAAAAAATAAATTTAAACTAATCACATATGAACAAAATAATTGCGCTTTGTTACTTTCTCCTGATAACGATTACGATATCTGCTCAGGAAAAGCCGATTACGGCCGAGAGTTTCGACATCATCAACCTAGATTATAACGGCTTAGAAAGTGTTAAAAAACTCGTTAACGCGAAAAAATATGAACAGGCAGGCAAGGCTTTACTTAACTATTACCGCACCCGAACCAACGTAAAGATCGGCAAATTTAAAATGGGCGATGTGAAACCCTTTAATGGCAAGAAATTGAGCAATGATGAGCAGGAAAAAGCAGATAATGCGCTACTGCACAAGTTTAAACCACATAAGGGTTACGGCTTTTTCGATTACGGAGAGGATATTAACTGGCAAAACTGGCCGGTGAAAGACAATGAAGTGCGGTGGCAGCTACATCGCCTAGGTTGGTTTACATCTATGGGTAATGCCTACAGAGCATCGGGCGAGGAAAAATATGCAAAAGAATGGGTGAACCAGTACCGCGATTGGGTGAAAAAAAATCCAAAAGGCCTATCAGCAGATAATGACAAATATGTTTGGCGTCCACTTGAGGTATCGGAGCGTATTAGTATGCTAAGTGGCGTATTCAATTTGATGGGTCCATCTGAAGCGTTTACACCATCCTTTTTATTAGAGTTTTTGCACAGTTACGGCGAACAGACAGATTATTTGATTAAAAATTATGCTAAAATTGGCAATCATAGATTGTTTGAGGCTCAACGGGCCTTAGCTGCTGGATGTTTCTTTCCTGAAATAAAAAGTTCTGAAAGCTGGCGAAAAAGCGGTGCAGAGATTTTAGTTGTAGAAATAAAAAAACAGGTTTATCCTGACGGGATGCAGTTTGAACTATCTCCAAATTACCACAATACAATGATTAACATCTTTTTGGAAGGATTGAGGTCTGCTAAAAATGCGGGATTAGAGAGCGAATTTCCACCAAGCTATAAGGAAACCGTAGAAAAAATGGCGATGGCCACGGTAAACTTTTCGTTCCCCGATTATAATTATCCGATGTTTGGCGATGCCTGGCCTGCAGACAAAACTTCTATGTTGAAACAGTACAAAAAGTGGGCTACAGCTTTTCCTCATAACGAAGTGTTACAATATTTCGCTACCGATGGCACACAGGGGAAAGCACCGAATTACTTATCAAAAGGCTTAACTACAGCAGGTTTTTATACCTTAAGAAATGGATGGGATATAAAATCTACGATGATGGTGATGAAAGCGAGTCCTCCGGGAAAGTTTCACGCACAACCAGACAACGGTACGTTTGAGCTTTGGGTAAACGGTCGCAATTTCACACCTGATGCTGGAGTGTTTGTGTATAGTGGCGATGAGGAAGTAAACAAAATGCGTGAGGAGTTTCGCCAAACTAAATTCCATAGTACATTAACTTTGAACGACCAGAATATGGTAATCACCAAGGCGAAACAAGATAAATGGATTACCGACAAAAACATGGACATTTTAACCTATACCAACCCAAGTTATGCAGATTTGGACCACCAACGCAGCGTGTTGTTTATAGACCAAAAATACTTTTTAATTATTGATAATGCGATGGGCAAGGCTACCGGGAAACTGGATGTACGTTTCCATCTAAAAGAGGATGCCAAACCAGTTTATGAGGTGGCTAAAAACCTGATTTATACTACTTACGTTGATGGAAATAATTTATTGATACAGTCTCTGAATACAGATAAAGTTAATCTGTTGGAGGAGCAAAGCAAAGTATCTTACTTCTACCGTAAAGAACAGCCACGCCCTGCTTTGGCTTTTGAGAAACAGAAAAGCGATGATAAAACGCAAAGTTTTGTGAGCATTTTGTATCCTTACAACGGTGAGAAAGCTCCTCAGATTAGTGTTAAAGAAAATAAAGGGAATGATTACGCGAAAGGCACTATTAATCTTACGCTAACCATTGATGGTAAAGTCAAGAATGTGATAGCAAATTTGGCAAAGTAGTAGCTATTAAATTCCTTTTAAATAATATATCAGCCTGAACCTTTTAGAAACCACGAAACAATCGGGAAGCTAGTCCTTTCATTGATGGAATTAAAAAAACAATTGTGGAGCAATTGTTATAAGGAGCACATTGCAACAGCATGAGCTATATTTAAATTATTAAAATATAAACCATTAAATGTATGGAAAAAATAATTAAAACATTTTTACTTGCTTTCATATTGATTACAAGTTTATCTCTACTTAATAGTTGTGATAAGCGAATTACTAATCGCCCTTCACTCGTTTCCCCTAGCGATAGCGATACACTTCTAAATGTAACCTACGAAAATAACCATGTTACTTCTGGTATTACCAATTTAAATCCTACCAGCGCAACTGCCTTAGATGCCGCTTACATAGTTGGCTCGCCTGGTGGTGATTACGCCATTGCCCACAAAGTAACTCTAGGCATACCTAGTTATTATTCAAACGAAGCATACAGGAGTGAAAGTGACGCAGATATGGTTGCTAACGCTCGTTTTATGCCTGGTGATGAAAGGCGTTACGAATTCAGCGTATTGCTCAAAGACTGGCAAGAATTTAACTCTACCAAACAACCCTATGGCGACAATATCTTTCAACTAAAAGTTACTGGTGGTGCTGTACCTCCTGTACGTATTTTAACTAAAAGGAATGCAATTATTACCCGAAACACAAGCTACCAAGACATTTTGCTAGATGATTTTACACCTTATATTAACAAATGGATACATTTCAGGATAGATGTAGAATGGGCAACTAAGAATAATGGATATCTAAAGATTTATATTAAGCCAGAAGGGGCCTCTACATTTAATCTGGTGTTAAACAAGACCAATTACGCCACTTATACAGGCACACCCGCCGCACTCCCTGGCCAACACGGATATATTAAGTGGGGGGTTTATCGAGAAGTGGGACACGATAACAATGGAAATGTGATTACCAGCGATAATGTTTTAACAAGGATTGCTTACCATGACAATATTAGAATAATTCGTTTAAACTAAGTTCAATTTTAACTAAAGGCTCATCTATTTCTTATGAAAACATTTACTATATATGTTTTTACGGTTCTTGTTTACACCATTTTATACGCGTACAGCAATGCCACTTTTGCCCAACTTTCTGGACAAGTATTAATGAATGTTGATTATGAAAATGGAACTGTGACTTCTGGTGTGCATGGTGTAGAAGGTACTGGAATAGATAATCCACCAGCCGATGCTGTTTACATGGTACAACCTGGTGCAACTGGCAACTATGCTATTGCCCATAAAATTATTGGAGGTGATAACGACTATTTTTCAAACGATAGCTACCGTAGCGAATCTTCCGCATTGCAGAATTTTCAAGCTAGATTTTACCCAGGAGATGTCCATCGTTACGAGTTTAGTATTTTGCTAAAAGACTGGGTATCATACACTGCGAATGCCAATGAAACAAATCTTTTCCAGCTAAAAATGTCTGGTGGTATTACAGTGCCTTATATGTTTAGAATTGTTAGAGATAGAATAAGGATTCGGTATGGTGGAGTTGATGGAGTAGAAAACTCGATTTTTGACTACGTTAATATTATACCATATGTAAATCAATGGATGCACTTTAGAGTTGATGTGGTTTGGTCTACCACAAACACTGGTTCTTTTAAAACTTACGCAAAACTTCCAGGGATGAACGATTATCAGCTAGTAGATGCTGTTGAAAATTACAGAACTTTTACGGGCAAACCAAATTCAAGTGTTGGATATATGAAATGGGGAGTATACACTGCACCGCCTGGAATAACCCGCATTGCTTATCACGATGATATTCGTATAATCAATCTTCGCAACCCCTACATCACTACGGGTTTAATTTGGGGAAATGGCATTAGTGATGCCAACCCGGCTTATTTGAACGGTCCATATACAAAAGCGTCGAATATCTATAACCGTGATTTTTTCAGCACAACAAATGGTCAAAAAGATGTTTACCTACATCCTTACTTGAATTTTACGCCATCCCAAAATATAGGTTATGATTTAACTGGTTCGTCAAATACGACCAACAGTGTTCTAGGAACGCCTTACAGTGATTTTTCTAGAGGTAAATTACGTGGAGCTGGCTCCAGCGAGAGTACACAGGGTCCAGATGGCAGGTATTTGCTTACAGGATGGACAGCAGGTACGGCAGCAAACCCATCATCTTTAAATTCAAACGAGTATTTTGAATTTAAGCTGGAGCCTACCTCTGGTAATAAAATCAATTTTACCAATATGTTGTTCAACGTTAACAGAGATGGCACCACCCATCCAAATACTTTTGCTTTAAGGTCGAGCGTAGATGAATTTACAAGTGACATTGGCGCTATGCAACTGATTACTGCTTCTGGCACAACCCCAACACAAATATCATTCGATGCATCTGTCCTTTCTAACATCACAGTGCCTATCACCTTTAGATTATATGCCTTTGGTGCTACGGCAGGTGGTTCGCAAAATGTAGGTATACACGATTTTGTCTTTAACGGCCAAGTGCTTCCAGGTGCATTACCCATTTTATACAACAGCTTAACAGCAAAACTTACTGGTAATATGTTGCATGTTCACTGGCAAACTGCCGATGAAACTAACAACAATTATTTCGATATTGAGGTGTCTAAAGACGGCAAGACATTTACATCAGTAAAAACCGTCAAATCAAAAAACGGAGATAGTAGAGCTTTACAAAGCTATGAAACCACTATACCCCTTACAGATTTGATTAGCCTATTTACTATTCCATTTTTATTGGGCTTTACCTATGTAAATCGTTCTGGAAAAATGCAATTGGCTATTTACTTATCAACTATTCTAATTTTAGCCTGTGTAGGCATATCATGCAAAAAAGATGAACTGTACACTAAAAAGAGCGAACCTATGTATGTAAGGCTAAAACAGGTTGATAAAGATGGTCAGTTCACCTATTCTGAATCTGTTATGGTAATCATAAATAAATAC
This sequence comes from Pedobacter arcticus A12, assembly GCF_000302595.1. Classification (GTDB taxonomy): domain Bacteria; phylum Bacteroidota; class Bacteroidia; order Sphingobacteriales; family Sphingobacteriaceae; genus Pseudopedobacter; species Pseudopedobacter arcticus. Next base: position 960,936 of record NZ_JH947127.1, read on the forward strand.
ACTTTAATTTCAAACGCTATTGGAGAAAAAATATCAGTATTAGGTCGTTACGTTTTAAAAGGCTTTATAAATACTACGAAGCATGCGTTATACGGTAACACAAGTCGCTTACATGCCTGGATTTAACTCTCCCTCCTACTTTTCAACTTCTTTTAAGCAATATTACAATTGCATGCCAACAGAATATATTTATAGAAAAGAGTTAGAATAAGTCTTTTAAATCAAAATCGAAACAATAAAAGACATAATTAAAATCCTTTAATCTGCTTTTCCTATACTTTCGGTTAATAATTATTTACTGCAGTTAGTTTGGCTGCTTTTTATCAACCGTAAACATACAAAATTGACACAATCATACGCTATAGGAATAGACGTTGGAGGTACTGCATTAAAATGTGGCTTAGTAGATGCAAACGGTAAAATAACTTACTCTTTTTTAATGCCTACTAATGATGTATTTACAGAGGGGGAAGTAATTGCACTGATCAATGCTGCCATTAGAAAATGTGTTAATCATGCCAAAGGAGAAATTATTGGGGTAGGCGTTGGTTTTCCGGGAATTGTAGAAAACGGAATCATATTAGGTGCCGCTGATAACCTACCGGGCTTTATAAATTTCAATCTCCGAAAAAGTATCAATTCTTCTACAGGATTAAATGTGGTAGTAGATAATGATGCAAATATGATGGCATGGGGTGAAACTAAATATGGGGCAGGCCTTGGTTGTAGTGATGTGGTATTTTTAACTGTGGGAACAGGGATAGGTGGTAGTTTGGTTATCAACAATCAACTATACGGAGGGTTTAAAAACAGAGGTACAGAAATAGGCCACATCATCATCAACCACGATGGTATAAAATGTAACTGTGGTAGTATTGGATGTTTAGAGGCTTATGCCTCCGTAACGAGTTTGGTTGAAAACTACGCCCAACTTACCCATCAAAATCCTCACGATTTAAACGGTGAAATAATCATCAAAAAATACCTCGCTAATCAACAAGAAGCAGTACAAGCAATGCAAGACCACTTCGATTATTTAGCGAGTGGCGTAACTAGCCTAATTAACATCTTTAGCCCTCAAAAAGTAATTATTGGTGGCGGAATTTCAGCCTCTGGAAGTTTTTATATCGAAGAAATCAAAAAAAGAGTCTATAAAAGAGTAATGAAAGATACGGTTAGCAATACAGAAATTGTAGCTGCCGCTTTAGAAAACAATGCCGGACTTTTAGGCTGTGCTGGACTTGTATTTCAAAAATTAACCCATTTAACCCAACTCCAAAAACATGAAACGTAATAATTTATTAGTGGGGATAATTCTACTTATCTGGTTTGTAATCTCTTTCGTTACAAATATATTAGGTCCATTGATGCCTATCATTATTGAAACCTACAGCCTCAGCTTAACTTTAGCTGCATTTCTACCTTTTTCGTTTTTTTTGGCGTACGGAGTAATGTCTATTCCCGCTGGTATAATTATAGAGAAACTGGGCGAAAAAAAGGCTATGCTTATCGCATTCAGCTTAAATCTGTTAGGTTCTATAGCATTTGCAATATATCCTGAGTATCTAGTAGCCTTAGCTTCACTATTTACAATTGGAATTGGGATGGCTATGCTACAAGTAATTATTAATCCTTTAATGCGTACAGCTGGTGGTGAAGAAAACTTCGCTTTCTTTTCTGTATTGGCACAATTAGTTTTCGGCTTAGCGTCTTTTTTAAGTCCTTTTGCTTTCTCCTATTTAATTGGCGCCTTTTCTGGAGGCAATGAAAATAATATCCTTTTTACTTTCTTCTCCAATATGGTTGTAAATGGACTAAATTGGACCATTTTGTACTGGATTTTTAGCTTTATTTTTTTATTGATCATCGGCATTCTATTACTGATAAAAATTCCAACTGTTCATCTTAAAGACGACGAAAAAACTGGAACTAAAGAAGTTTATCTCAATTTATTGAAAGACAAACAAATTATCCTATTCTTTTTCGGAATTGTAGCATACGTTGGTACAGAACAAGCTTTGGCTAATTGGATGTCAGAATTTTTAAAGACTTATCACGCTGTAAATCCGGCAGTAGAAGGTGCTAAAACTGTTGCGTGGTTTTGGGGACTAATGTCTTTGGGTTGCTTTTTAGGGCTAGGTTTACTGAAAATATGGGATTCTAAAATCATCCTTAAAACTGCAGTGTTACTCACTGTGATAACAATATCATTTGCGCTTTTCGGAGGAAAAGAAACTTCACTATATGCATTCCCAATAAGTGGTTTTTGTATATCAGTCATGTTTTCTATCGTTTTCTCATTAGCATTAAACTCATACGAAGAACACCATGGTTCATTTTCTGGAATATTGTGTTCTGGAATATTCGGTGGTGCTTTAGTACCCTTTATCATTGGATTTTTCGGTGATTTTATAGGGCTTCGCTATGCCTTAATGTTTCTTTATATCACTCTTGGCTACATTTGGTATTTAGCCGGATATGCAAAACCTTTGGTAGCAAACAAGACAATAGCTTTAAAGGAAATCTATAATTCAAACAAATAAAAATGCTAAGATTAAACCTTTTAGAGGAAACACGTTCTGAAAAATCAGTAGTAAACGTATATTCCAACCAAGAAACCGCAAGTAAAAGTGTCGCTAAGCGCATAGCTACTCTTATCCAAAAAAAACAAAGCATAGGTAAAAAAACAGTCTTAGGACTAGCTACCGGAGCAACTCCAATTTACGTGTACCTCGAACTTATACGACTACACAAAGAGGAGGGATTAAGTTTTAAAGACGTGGTGACATTTAATCTTGATGAATATTACCCGATGCAGCCGGATGCGAAACAGAGTTATGTTTCTTTTATGAACACGAATCTGTTTGATCATATTGACATCGATCGCGAAAATATTCACATCCCTAATGGTACGCTAAATGAAAATGAAGTAGCCGAATTTTGCTTAGCATACGAACGCAAAATAACTTCTTACGGAGGTTTAGACCTCCAAATATTGGGAATAGGAAGAACTGGTCATATTGGATTTAATGAACCAGGATCTGCACCTAACTCCAGCACACGTTTAGTCATGCTTTCAGACATTACCCGCCGAGATGCATTACGTGATTTTGGAGATAAAAAGGATGTTCCTACGAAGGCAATAACGATGGGAGTTGGTACTATTTTTAAGGCTAAACAAATTATCTTGATGGCTTGGAACAAGAAAAAAGCCAGTATCATTAAAAAAGCAGTAGAGGGAGAATTATCTTCAGAAGTTCCAGCAACATTTTTACAATTATCCGAAAATGTTGAATTTGTATTAGATGAAGATGCCGCATCTGAATTAACTCATTTGATGGTATTAAAAAAGAGCAAATAATTTCCTCGTCAATATCTACTAATCCACACTTTAAAGCGGCGCCGCCAACGTATATTCCTATAGTGTATGGCTTTATCAATGATATATTTGGTTAAGGCTTATGGACAAGCGATTAAACATCGCAATCAATAATTATCAACCGAAAGTAGCGGAGAAGTATTTTAAAGGAATTTAATTATATTTTTTGTTGTTTCAATATTGCTAGAAAAGACCTATTCTAGCTCTTTTCTAGCAATATATTCTGTTGGCATGCAATTGTAATATTGCTTAAAAGAAGTCGAGAAGTAGGAGGGAGAGTTAAAGCCAGACATGTAAGCAACCTGTGCAACTTTGTATTTTTTTGTTTGTAGCAATTCAATGGCTTTTTTAAATCTTATTCTTTTGATAAAGTCTGTTACAGATTCGCCAGTGATGGCTTTAAGTTTTAAGTAAAGGTTAGAGCGGCTCATCCCAATTTCTTTACTGAATTTATCTACAGAGAATTCTGCATCAGTTACATTTTTCTCCATAATAGCAATGGCATTACGTAAAAAATCTTCATCCAAACTATTGAAAGCGATGTTTTCTGGGACAATTTCCGTTGAGCTTGAGTAAAATTCTTTTAGCCTTCTGCGAGAGCGCACAATGTTTTGAAGCTTAGCTTCTAATATTGAAATAGAAAAAGGCTTGGTCACGTAATCATCTGCACCAACTTCTAATCCTTTAATATGATGGGTTGTTTCGTTTTTGGCAGTTAACAGAATAACCGGAATGTGGCAGGTACTGATATTTTGTTTTATTTTTTTACAGAACTGGATGCCGTCCATTTCAGGCATCATCACATCACTAATGATGAGGTCGAAATTTTCTTTTTCTACCAGCTCTAATGCTTCTAAACCGTTGTGCGCTACGCTGGTATTGTATATTTTACTGAAATAGTTTTTTAAATAGGCTACAATCTCGTGGTTGTCGTCTACAATCAGTAGCTTTTCAGTATTTGTACCAGTAAAGTTAGTTTCATCGTCAACTGTTTCTGTTTCGACTATCTGTGAATCATCCGTTTGCGAATCATCATCGATAGCGATTGTATGTTCAATAAATTCCTGTTGTAAATGTTCATCCGAAGCGTAATAAGAATCGCTTATTGGTAAGCTTACTGTAAAGTTAGAGCCGTTCCCTAATTGGCTATCTACTTTAATTTCGCCGTGGTGTAGTTCTACCAATCTTTTGGTAAAAGCTAAGCCAACACCCGATCCAAGGTTCATCTCGTTGTTGTTAACTTGGTAAAATCTTTCGAAAATCTGCATTTGATCATTTGGCGAAATACCCACACCATCGTCACTAACTTTAATAATGATTTTATCACCGTTAAGGGATAACTGCATACTTATATTGCCTTCTTTTTTAGTGTATTTAAAGGCATTTGATAAAAGGTTGAAGGCTATTTTCTCTAGGGCATCAGCATCAAAGCTAAACCACAGCTCGTTTATGGTAGTCTCAAATTTAAAATTGATTAAATTTCTTTCTGCAAGTGCAGAAAATGACGAATGAATATCGCGTAAAAAGCTAACGATATCACCGTTTTTAACCTGCAGTTTTTTTGTGCCTAATTCGGCTTTTCTAAATTCGAACAACTGATCAACCAAATGATAAAGCCGTTTTGCATTTACCAAAATAAGCTCGTGATATCGTTTTAACGATTTTTCTAAAGGTGCTTTTTGTATCAGTTCTTCTAACGGTGCAATAATTAGCGTAAGTGGCGTACGAAATTCATGAGATATATTGGTGAAAAACTCCATTTTCACTTTGTTGATATAGTCTACCTTTTCTCTTTCAAGGTGGGCTATTTTTAACTCTTGCTTGGTACGTATTCTTTCGGCAATAATTTTGAAGGCCACATAAATTCCACCTATGACGAAGCAAGCTAAAATAAAGTAGAACCAGTTGCTACGCCACCAGGGTGGCAGTATTTCTATGTTCAGTATCCTCTCGGGGCTTGTTTCTCCTAGCGGACCCACAGCTTTTACGTGTAGGGTATAACTACCAAACCTGAGGTTGGAAAATGTTGCACTATTTTTGTTTTTACTAGGTTGCCAATCGTTATCAAAACCAGCTAGCTTGTAGTGATACTTGATTTTATTGGGAGAGATATAGTTGAATGTGTTAAAAAAAACGGTGAACTGTTTATAGTCTACGCTAAGTTTTATCGTTTCTTGGTGGTCTATCTGTTGTTGTAGAATATCATAGCTATCGCCAACTACAACAGGTTTATTCAAAACCTCTAGCCCCGTGAAAGTAACCTTTAAACTAAAAGGTTGTTGCTCAATAGATTTTGGATAAAAATAAGTAATCCCGTTGATCCCACCAAAAAGGATCATGCCGTCTGATGTTTTACAGAAGGCATTAAGATTAAACTGACTGTTTTGTAGACCATCTTTATTATCAAAAAGTTGAACTTTTTTTGAATCGGGATCAAATTTGATTAATCCAGCGTTGGTGGAAATCCATAAATCTCCTTCGTTATCCGGCTGAATGCCGTAGATTACCCTTTGTACAAATTTGTTTGGACCGTTTAGCTTAGCAAAATTTCGTTTGGTTTCGTTAAATAGGTTTAAGCCATCTCGGGTACCCACCCAAATTCTTCCTTTTTTATCTTCGGCAATACACGAAACCACATCATGGCTCAACATTTCCCCCTTATAGATTTCTAGTTCTAACCTATCCGGATAAAAAATATTAACGCCTTTGGTAGTTCCTATCCAGATTCTTCCTTTGCTATCTTCTTTTAAGTAAGTTATCTCATCAGAAGTTAATCTTTGGCCCGTTTTGTCTAAATAAAAACGGATAAAAGATTTTTCTGAGGGATTGAAGCGGTTTAAACCGGATCGCGTACCTACCCAAATTCTGCTTTTTGAATCTGTTAATAGTGCATAAACCATGTCGCCCGATATGGAAGAGGAGTTCTCTGGACTGCTTTTATAACGGGTAATTTGATTGGTTTTTCTGTTTAGATAATTAAGCCCCATGTTATGGGTACCAATCAATACATTTCCTGTGGCATCAAACGCTATTGCTTTGACGTTATTAGAGCTTAAAGAGTTTGGGTCTCCGTCTTTGGCTGTAATGTAACTGATTACGTTTTGTTTTCTGTCCCAAAAGTTAATACCCTTATCGTTGGTGCCAATCCAAATATTTAATTGAGGATCTTCTTTAATAACGTTTATTACTTCATCGTTGAGCGATAAAGGCCCCGTGTTTTGGTTTAATAAACGAAACTTAATATCGTTTTGATGATAGTAGTTTAAACCACCGTAATAAGTACCCAGCCACATTCCGTTTTGCCTATCTCGATAGATGTAGCGCACAGAGTTTTGGCTAATGGTGTAAGGTATGGTAGATTGATGGTAGTGGTTTTCAAAAGTTTTGGTAGTTAAGTTGAACACAGAGAGCCCTCTAAATGTACCTACCCAGATATTCCCGTTTTGGTCTTTGGCCAAACTTCTAACATCATTATCTGCAATGCTTGATTTATTACCAACGGAACGCTTGTGTTTTTGCAGATTTCCATTTTTGAGGTTAAAAACGTAGAGTCCTTCACCTTCTGATGCCGCCCACATATCATCACCATTGAATAAAATCTGGTTTATTTTGGTTTTTCTATCTTTAAAATTCACAAACTGGATAGTTTTAGAACCTAAGGGCATCCTGTAAACCCCAATATCAGTGGCGATATAGATAAAGTTGTTATGGGGAAATAATTGCCAGATGTTGCTGATTTTAGCTTGGCTATTATTGTAATTATGTACTTGAAATGTGTCTGTTTGGGAATTGTAAGAGTAAATTTCTCCAGTACTTGTACCTAACCACATTTTGCCGGTTTTATCCTTAATAATGGTTGTTACGTACCATTCTCCGGTAAGTATAGGTAGGTGGTAATTTTTAAACTTTTCTGTTTTAGAGTCATAGCTGCTAATTCCTTTATCACCACCAACCCAAAGTACTCCAACATTATCAATTAAAAGGCTTCTGATAAAGCTAGATTGCAAGCTTTGTGGGTCGTTTCTATTTGGTCGATAAACTTTAAATGCTTCGCCATCGTATCTGTTAAGTCCATCTTGAGTGGCAACCCACATAAACCCCAAAGAATCTTGAATAATGGAATATACCGTACTTTGTGATAAGCCTCGGTCTACAGATATGGTACGGAAATATTTTTCGGCTAGTTTTTTTTCTATGCCGTTGTCTGCAAAAGCAGTGATTGCTAACAACATAACTAGTTGTAAAACAATCACTTTTTTTAGTCTCTTTTTTAGAATTAGCATTCGATTTTTATTTTTACAAGTTGTTTAACTTCGCTTAAACAAGTAATATCTGATACATAATACGGAGATTATCCCGTACTGATACGGTTGAAACACTGTGATTTTATAGAATCCGATATGTCATCTATAAATTTAGCTGATTGAAGCTTGCTTTTGTAAGCATATATCGAATTTAACTAATTCCAAGCATTAAAAGAATCTCCGTGTTCTACTCCCCATTTTTTAAGGTGTTTCCGCATGTCCACTAGTTGCTTTTTAAAGTTGGTTTAACTGCTAAGTTATTGGTTTCTCCAGAATCTTGTTGCAAATCGAAAAGTTGTTCCCGTATGTCGCCTTTATCGTAAACAATATACTTATAACGCTGTGCAATTACGGCTGTACCTTTAATTATCAAAACTTCAAGCTAACTGCTTGGTTTTGTTTCAAGGCAACCTCTATAAGTTTTCCTCTATATCTGAATTTTTGCATCTTATCGGTAGGACTTGTTGCTTGGGCATTAATCAAATAACCATCTTTCCATTGCAAATCTATTATATACCCTCCTCTTGCTTTTAGACCTCTCATTTCACCTTCTTTCCAATCAGTTGGTAATGCTGGTAGCAGATGTATGCTATCTTCATGGCTCTGCAATAACATTTCTGCAATTCCGGCTGTTACCCCAAAATTAGCGTCAATCTGAAAAGGCAGGGCATTTAGCATACTTCTATATAGCCCGCCAGAGTTCTCTTTATGTACCTCTGATTCTACTAATGTGATTAAATTTTTAAGCGTGGCAAGAGCATTGTCACCGTCGAGTAATCTAGCCCAAAGTGATATCTTCCAAGCCATACTCCAGCCTGTAGTTTTATTTCCTCTGGCAATTAAACTTTCGCGGGCTGCTCTAAAAATATCCGGATTTTCTTTTAAACTGATATCTTTCCCAGGATATAAACCAAATAAATGAGAGACGTGACGATGGGTTGGTTCTGCTTCTACATACTCTTTATCCCATTCAAGTAATTTCCCAGTTTTTCCTATTTGATAAACTGGCAAAAGCGTTAATTGTTGTTTTAAATGATTGGTAAACTGAGCATCTTTGTCTAATAATCTGGCAGCGATTATAACATTGTTAAATAAGGAACGTATTAACGCAACGTCCATTGTGGGAGCTTCTGAAATAGCGATATTAATAGAGTCTTTAAATAAATAGGAGTTTTCTGGGGAAGTTCCTATGGGTGTAACTAGTTTTCCGTCTTTGTTTTTAACCATCCAAGAAGAATAAAATACTGATGCTTCTTTCATGATTGGATAATATTTATCTAAGAAAGCCAAATCGTTGTTGAACGCGTAATGTTCCATAATATGGTCACAAAGCCATGCGCCTGCTAGGTTCCAAAATCGCCAATACACATATCCATCCGACAAGTTTGTTTCTCGCCACAAAGAAGTGTTATGGTGGGTAACCCAGCCATCAAGGCCGTAAACAGATTTTGCTGTTTCACGACCCGCATCGGCAAGTTCCTCTAAAAAATTGAAAAGTGGTTTATGGCACTCGGGGAGGTTTGTAACTTCTGCTGGCCAATAATTCATTTCCAGATTGATGTTCATGGTATACGCAGAATTCCAAGGTGGAATAATTTTATCATTCCATAAGCCTTGTAAATTTAAGGGTTGTCCGCCCTCTCTTGATCCCGAAATCATCAAGTATCTTCCGTAGTTGAAGAGCAGTGCCGCTAGTGATTGGTCCTCTGAATTGTTAAAATCCCTTATTCGTTCATTTGTGGCAAGCTCTTTTTTTTGCACTGACGAGGGCAAAGTAAATTTTACCCGGTTAAACAACGCCTTATAGTCAGAAATGTGATTATTCCGAATATCTTCATATTTTTTAGGTTCAATTTTCGCTATTTGGTTGTTAATCTCAATGCTTAGGTTGTTATCTTTTACGTGGACATTATTTTTATACCCATTGTAACCCGTTTTAGCAACAAGAATAAAAGTCACCTGTGAGGCGGATCGCAACGAAATTTTACCGTTTTTTATTTCAAGCTCTCCATCATGAGACAGCGGAAATATGCTTGCTTCAAACGGGGTTCCAATATTATCTAAATCGTCTCCATAGATAATTTGCGCAGTACGAATCACTTTTCCGTCTTTGCTAAAATATTCTGGATGCCACGCCTGAGTCCCCATTTCTTGCAGACGTTCTACTGTGCGTCTTTGAACATGAGCTGGAGCCTTACCATTAATGCTTAAAGAGTTTTTTCCGGTGATTTTAGTAATTGGATGCAATGATTCTAATCTTAAATCTAAATCGATGATTGGTTTTGATGCTTCAATCCGGATTACGATAGATTGGTCTGGGTAAGAAGCGAGGACCTCTCTGGAAATCTGAACCCCATCGATTTTATATGTTGTGGAAACGACTGAGGTTGCTAAATCTAAACTGTGTTTATAATCGGAAATCTTCCCTTTAGTTAAAAAGTCAATGTAAACATCGCCAAAAGGCTGATACGCTTCTGTAAGTCGTCCGTTCCACTCTTTTTGAATAATCTGTTCGGCTTCGAGCAAATTGCCGTTTAACATCATCTGCCTAACTTGCTTCAGTTTTGGATAGATTTTAGTGTGGCTGTTAAACATATTTGCTTTTCCACTATACAGCGTGTTTTCATTAAACTGAATACGCTCCGTGTCTGTCGCACCAAAAATCATTGCGCCCATTCTTCCATTTCCTATGGGGAGCGCCTCTTCCCATAATTTCGCGGGAGTATTGTACCACAATTTTAAATCCGTTTGAGAAAAAACTTGGACGGAAATATTAGTTAATAAAAAGATTAGGAATGCCTTTTTCATGTTTTCTTCAAATAAAATTTATAGTTTTCGCCTCTTATGGTCGAAATGTTTATACAGGTTTTGTCATCTGCATATGCAAGAATCACTGGTTTTTATCGTATTTCACTTCAAATACAACCATTTAAGGTTAAACGGGTATTGTGTGTTTGTTCTTTTTGTAGCACCTCAACCTCTGTGAGTGAATCCATATTTCGTTTGGAATTTTTCCGCATATCGGGTTCGCAAATAGTAAGCGTAGCACTGTTTTCTTCTTCTTCTTCTTCTTCTTCTTCTTCTTCTTCTTCTAAGATGTAACTCAGTGCAATATTAGTTTCCCTCACTCTTAACTGATCAAAGTTGGTTTTAGGATTAAATATTGAGGCGTATGTTATCTTTTTAAGATTATCCTTAATAATATGGGCGTCATTATCCATTTTTAAGAGCGAAAATACTAATAGCTAGCGTTGATAATACCGCAGTTAATAGCAGTTTTTTTTATTAAATTTTATTTAAGATAATTATACATGGTATCTAAACCAAACTCCTTAATAGCTTCTTTGCTTGGTTTTGGTGTTTTGTCTATCTCGCTGAAATAGTCTGTGCTATCCCAAATAATTTTACCGCCTGTTTCTCTAGGGTCGTTTGTCTTTTTTAAATAAGCAACCATTTTATCAGAAAGGTCTTTTTTTACCTTAGCAAACTTAGGGTCGTTAGCGATGTTGTGCAATTGATCTGGATCGTTTGCAACATCAAAAAGTTCTTCGGCAGGGCGTTTTGCAAAAGCTAAATCATACATTGGTTTTACTGCTGGCTCATTTTTATGTTTTAAGATATAAAACTTAGCCGGACCAGGGTAGTTTAGCATGTATGGGTCAACATCTCCATATAACGGCGGGTCTCCAGCTGGCCATCTTGATGCTTCGTAATTTTTGATGTAAAGGAAATCTTTAGTTCTAATTGCTCTGCCTGGGTAACCTAAACCTTGTTGGCGCACAAATGCATGGCGTTCTCTGGCCAATACTACAAAGTCTCTTTCTTCATGCTTTGGCGCATCTTTTTGTACAATTGGTAAAATGTTAACACCTGTCATCTGCTTTGGTATTTCAGCATTCGCGATGCTTAAAAATGTAGGTGCAAAATCTGCTAAAGTCATTAGCTCATTAGTAACTGCATTTGTTTTAAAGTTTTTAGGCCATGATATAATCAATGGAACACGGGTACCGAAATCGTAAAGATTTGCTAAACCACGTGGCATCTGCCAGCCATTATCTGCAACAACAATTACAATGGTATTGTCTAATTCGCCAGTTTCTTTTAGCTGTTGCATAATTGTGCCAACCTCATCGTCAAAATTTTGGATAGCCGCGTAGTAATCTGCAATATCTATACGTACATCTTTAGTATCGGGTAGGTATTTTGGAACAGTGATTTTATCTAAATCAATTCCTGCTTTTTCTCCAGAACCTACTACATAGGGGCGGTGAGGGTGTAAGCTGTTGAACCAATAACTCCAAGGTTCTCCTTTTTTACGGTTTTTGATAAAGTCTGCAAAGTTTGCGTATTTATCACCTCCTGGGTTGCGTGTTCTTCCGTTTGCCTCATAACTTCCAGGGCCCCATCCTTTACCGTCGAAACCAACTCTATAACCTGCTTTTTCTAAAATATCAGTGAAAATTGGAAACTGCGTAGGTAAAACTCCCCATAAATTTGCTCCTTCTTCAATTCTCCAAATATCCTGCCCAGTAAGCATAGCCGCTCTGGCTGGCGTACATGACGGAGAATTACAATAAGCATTGGTAAAGCGGACGCCTTCGGTTGCTATTTTATCAATATTGGGTGTTTTTACAACGTCATCCCCATACACACCAACGTGGTTCCATGACTGGTTATCAGACATTAGTAATAAAATGTTTGGTCTTTCGGGCTTATCCTCAGACTTACAGGCTACCATAAAAAGTATAGCAGCTAAAAAGATGTTTCTAGCAAACGGTTTCATAAAAATCTATTAATTATTTATTGTTGGATTAGTGTCTTTATATTGTTTTTGGAGTTTAGCCAATTGACCTTTAAATCGACAAGCGTTTGCTTATAAGCAGGGTCTTGGTAAAGATTATGCATTTCATGCGGATCTTTTGCTAAATCGCACATCTCTCATTCATGTCTAAATTTGGTGTTTCAATGTGCCGTTTATCACAAGCACTCAAAGCTTGAGTAGTGTGATCATCAGTCGTGATGAAAATAGTATTAGGTTCCTTTTCTATTGGCTGGCTCTTTTCTGTGCAACCGCTAAGCATGAGTAACAGTGTGAAAGCGGATAAGCGATGAAATTTTAAGCCGTGATTGATCTTCATTTTTTCACTACGTTTATTTAACGTTGGTTTAAATCCCTTTATAATTGGAACGTGAAATTAGCTAAGGTAGCTGGTTTCAGCTTTTGGAATTGTTTAAATTCCTTTCGATTTGGTTGAATGCTATCCTATAACAGCTTTAGCACTGTTATAGAATAGCATGTTTGCGCAATTGTATTATTTAACCTAAAGTGGTAACCCCGTTCTCCTACGGTACTGATTACGTTTTAAAACGTTGTTGTGAGCTTTTTCTCCAAGCATATTTCCTACGCTTAATTCGCCAATAGTATTAAAATACTTTTATCCATTAAAACAGGCTTCGCTATGTTTAATGAATTTTTAACTTGTTTTTTATCATCGGTAATTAAATATTATGCTATTTGGGCTTATACCGTTTTGTTGTAAACTGAGAATACTGGTGTTTTTTAATGTAAACGGTATTTTAATTTATGAGATTTTCTATCAACGGTTACTTTAACTTCTAGCTTATTTCCGTTTGCTACCTTGGGGAATTTACTGTGAAACTGTAAAAACTACTGCTCAAAACTTAGATTGTGGTGGGTAAGTCCGGGTTCTCAGAATTATATTGTAGCAACGCCAGGTTATACTACTAAGCGTAAACATGATTTGTTACGAATCCCACAGCGAAATATGGATTTAATGCCGCAGTTTAACCAAAACTTTGCGTGGTAAAATCCATTTTTAAATTTTTAAAATGATTATCTCAATCCACGGTTCGCAAGAATCGGGGATTTTGCTTTTGTAGATTTTCACATGCAGTCCTAGCTCTATGAGGTAGTCTAACAATGAAGATGGAACCTCCTTGAGATTTTTTAGCGCATTTCCAGTTGATCACTCTTTAAAACCACCTCCATGTTCTATTTTATACGACCCTTTAAAGGCCTTGTTAATCAATTGATTATTTATCCGATTTAAAAGGTAAAATTCATTTTCAACAAAACCTAAACGAATTTAGATAATACTTAAATGGCTATAATCTATACTATACTACCTTACACCAAAAAATTATAAACAAAAATTGATATGAAGAAAATCACGAGTCTACTTATTGGTTGTGTACTTATTATACTTGGTATAAGTACCCATCTAAAAGCTCAACAAAACTTAAATTGGTTGAAAAACGCTAAAGTGACTATTGTCCAACAGTTAAAAAAAGCTGGAGATACTTATACGCCTGGGTTAAACCCAAGATCTGTTTACCCGACAGGAAAGGTGAGATTAACGAATAACAACGATTGGACAACCGGTTTTTTTCCTGGAAGCTTATGGTACGGCTATGAAATGTCCGGAGATAACAAACTTAAAGCCGATGCCAGAAAGTTCACTTTAGCTTTAGATTCTGTACAATATGTTACAGATAATCATGACCTTGGTTTTATGCTTTATTGTTCTTATGGCAACGGCTACAGATTAACGAATGATAAAATTTATCTACCACCTTTAAAAAACGGTGCGCAAAACTTGGCTAACAGATTTAATCCAACAGTTGGTGCAATAAGATCTTGGGATTTTGGAAAATGGCAATATCCAGTGATTATTGACAATATGATGAACTTGGAGTTTTTATTTTGGTCGGCTGATAAATTTAAGAAGCCGGAGTTTGCTAAGGTGGCCGAACAGCATGCCATTACCACAATGAAGAATCATTTCAGAGAAGATATCAGCTCATATCACGTAATAGATTATGATACGCTTTCTGGAAGAGCAATTTCTAAAGGAACTTATCAAGGTTTAACCGATGAATCAGCGTGGGCTAGAGGACAAGCATGGGGTTTATATGGCTACGTAATGTCGTACAAAGAGACTAAAAATAAAATATTTTTAGATTTTGCCGTACAGATTGCGTCTTTTATTATGAACCATCCAAACACAGATGTTGACAAAATACCGTACTGGGATTACAATGTACATAACAACGGGGAAAGGGCTGCGAAAGATGCTTCTGCTGGGGCAGTAATAGCTTCTGCTTTGTTAGACTTAAGCAAGGAAGTAAAGGATGGTCAAAAGTATTTCGATTATGCCGAGTTTATGTTGAAATCCTTATCGTCACCAGAATATTTGGCGGCACCAAACACAAATAATTATTTTTTATTAAAGCACAGCGTAGGAGCTTTGTTGTATAACTCTGAAGTTAACACACCTTTAAACTACGCAGACTATTATTACTTAGAAGCTTTACTAAGATACGCTAACTTAAAAAATATTGATTTAAAAACAATCAATTAACGCGTAAAACGGTTAAACCCGAGAAGAGCCGAAATGTCACCCTGAGTGGAGTCGAAGGGTTCGCACAGACTTCGATTCTTCTCAGTCTAGCCACACACGTTTAAATAACACTAATTAATAAAACCATGAAACCTAAATAATTTATAGTTTGATTTTTTTACTGCTGCCATTTTTATCCAGCGCAGTTGCAAAAAGTGATCTTACTAAAGAAAGCTTTGATGCCATTAATTTGGAGTCGCCAGGTTTAGGAAAAGTTAAAAGTTTGGTGGCTAGCAAAAAGAGAACTTTTAATGAATAGCGGTATACACACCATTACCTATTAAGCAGGAAAAGTAAAGTATAAAATTTCAAGCCCAATTCCGGTAGGGAATTTTCAGGTGCTGTACCTCACCCACACTAGGCAGCAACCTTAGACAATTCCATAAACGAGGGTTTCGGTACAAAGATTAGGATTCAACAAAAGCGAAACAGAATTAACTAAAATCAAAACCCGCTTTAGTTTATCATTGCTACATTAAACCTATAAAAATTTATCCAATTATTTAAAATCAAAAATTATGAAAAAAAGACTTTTACTCATCGATTTCAGACGTAATGTTATGAAAAAAATCAACCTTGTAATCCTATTACTAGGCGTTTCAGTTGCCGTAAATGCGCAAACGGCAAAAAGTGTATTTAATCTAGACAATGCCACTGATGGATGGTTAAGGGGAGCAGGAATGAAAGTTGATTTCGCTACAAACCCAGGTTTTTTGATAGCTAAGAACGATGGAAAACACAAACAACCAAGTGTTAAATTGGACGCTGCAAAATTTTATATTCAGGCTGGTGATGGTGTTACACATAAAAACAGGTATCTACATCTACGATTTAGAAACCTTCCCGGTGGACAAGCAAATGAAATTAGGGTTGTCTTCAAAAAATCCTCAGACGCCAATGCTGACAAATTCGTGAATCATAATAATTCCGCTAATGCTGTTGGTGGCGTTACGCCTCCTTATCCTACTACTACCTTTACTACCATAACTCTTGATATGGCAGAAGGGGCTACTCCTGCCGCAACAGAATGGAAAGGCCAAAAGAAAATTGACATTAGGTTTAATATACTTACTAGAGCAGCCTACACAGGTGATGTTGAGGTTGACTATATCATTTTTAGTGATGATAAAGTTTTACCCGTAACACAGCAACCTTAGACAATTCCATAAACGAGAATTTCCGGTACAAAGATTAGGATTCAACAAAAACGAAACAGAATTAACTAAAATCAAAACCCGCTTTAGTTGATCACTGCTATATTAGCTATATAAATTTATCCAATTATTTAAAATCAAAAATTATGAAAAAAAGACTTTTACTCATCGATTTCAGACGTAATGTTGTGAAAAAAATCAACCTTGTAATCCTATTACTAGGCGTTTCAGTTGCCGTAAATGCGCAAACGGCAAAAAGTGTATTTAATCTAGACAATGCCACTGATGGATGGGTAGCAGGTTCAGGAGTAACACCTGATTTCGCTACAAACCCAGGGTTTTTGATAGCTAAGAACGATGGACAACAGAAACAACCAAATATTAAATTGGACGCTACAAAATTTTATATTCAGGCGGGTGATGGTGTTGCACATAAAAACAGGTATCTACATCTACGATTTAGAAATCTTCCCGATGGGCAAGCAAATGAAATTAGGGCTGTCTTCAAAAAATTCACACCCCCCGGTACTGCTGACGAATTCGTGAATCATAATAATTCCGCTAATGCTGTTGAAGGCGTTACACCTCCTTATCCTACTACTACCTTTACTACCATAACTCTTGATCTGACAAAAGGGACTACTCCTGACGCAACAGAGTGGCGAGGCCAAAAGCAAATTGAAATTAGGTTTAATATACTTTCTAGATTAGCCTACACAGGTGATGTAGAGGTTGACTATATCATTTTTAGTGATGATGCAGTTTTACCCGTAACACTTACTGATTTCACAGCCAAATCTGTAAACGGTGCAGTAGAACTAAACTGGTCAACAGCATCAGAACAAAATAATAAAGGTTTTGAAGTTCAACACTCAACAGACGGGCAAACTTTTACAACCATTGGCGAAGTAAAAGGTAACAACAATTCAAGCGCAAAAAACACATACAGCTTTACAGATAAAGGCGCTGTTGCAGGAACCAATTATTACCAATTGAAACAAGTAGACAATAATGGTGATTTTAAAATATATGGTCCAAAAGCAGTTTCTATCTCATTTAGCAGTAACGACCTTAGCGTTTATGCAAATTCATCATCTGTAAATGTTAACATAAACAGTGCGTTAAATTTAAACAACGTAAGTATAACAGTGGTTAATGCTAATGGCCAAAAAGCAGCTAGTAGCAACGTACAGATTGTTAAAGGAGCAAATACAATTACAATACCTGCAGTGCTTACTAAAGGGGTTTACATCTTAAATATACAAGGTGCTGGATTAAACGATGTTAAAAAGTTTATCGTTAAATAATAAAAAATAGAAGCAATCGGTTTAATATTAAGCCGATTGCTTTTAAATATATATTGAGTTTAATTCATTAAATATCCCATGGAAATAATAAAGATCTCACTGCTTTCTGCCTTTTATGTTTCGCTAGCGTCGCTTAATAACGCTTAAAGCAAAAAGTTAATTCCATTACAGGTTAGGGTAGATGTACGGGGTGATTCTGCTGAACTTAACCAGGTTATTGGTGGCGAATGGGTGAGCGTGGGGATTAAAAAGCCAGAAGCTATTCAACTTGATTATACCAATTTGTTTAAAGGAAAACCTAGCTATAAGTTTTATTTAAATTCGGGATTTACCGAGTTGGTGGGTAGTACGGTGCCAGTTGAGTACAACTTATCTAACTACTCGCAAAAGATAAAATAGTTTTTATGTCTTAACAACTTAAGCTTATTAATTATAAACTTGAGCTTTTTCTTATACCTATTTTCGAAACCCTTAGCTAACTTTATGAGCGGAACCCTCTTCAAATTGTATTAAAAAGATTTTACTGTTTTTGAACTGATTTTTAATTCAAATTACTCAAAACTGAAAGCATTTTACCGAATATCAAAACCCTGTAAACTCTCGAAAGCCTATTTTCGATAAACTAATTATTAACCAATATTGTACAATTATATTCTTAAGCCTATTCAAAAGCTTAGTCTGAAAATTTTTAGCGTTTTACACCTAAAGTTTAAAGCTATTTGAGTGCTAATAGATTTATGAGGATTTACAAACAACACTGACCAATAAATGAAAAAAACGATAATTCTGCTCCTAATTGCAACGCTAAACTTCTCATTAGCCAAAGCTGATGATATTGATGACATCTCTAATAAGTACATGTCGTGGATTTTGGGCTCTGCTCAAGTTGACTATTCGAATCCTTTAATTAAAGAAAGGTATAAGGCAATATTGGGCTATGTAGATAAAGCTCATAAAACCTATGATAGTTTCAACTTCTACTCGACTGATGCCTACGTACTAACCGGTAAAAACGGTCAAGGAGAAGTGAGGGGTGTATTGCGAAATATCTTGTTCCCGCTCTCCTTAGGATATCAGTTGCCAGGCGATCTTTCAAATCCGAACCCAGACTATAAGAATCCCAATACGCTGAAGAAAATTACCTCAGTATTTCAATACCTCCATAAAAAAGGATGGAAAAAAGGGTTAGATTTGGGTTACGGCAAGTTAGATTCCTACAAAAAAACCGGCGTTATAGGTTTTGGTGGATCTATGGGGAACAATGTTTTGCCTTATGGTCTTTCGGTTTATTTAATGAAAACCGAACTATCAGCAAAAGGTATGTTTGCTACTGAAATTGAGATGTTAGACTGGATATCCAATTCTGCTGGCACAGCCTCAGATTTCCCTTTACTTTGGGAAGAAACAGGTTACAACAGCGACGGCGTTAGAGCGATGTTCAATACCAGACTTTGTTATGTGCTAAGCTTACCAAAAGACAGTCCATCTAGGAAAACGGAAATGCTTTTTTTACAAAAACTTTTCAATAAGGCTTTACAAATTTCAAATGGTTGGGCCGATTTTATCAAGTCCGACTATTTAGGTTATCACCATAAAGGTGCTTATCTGTCTGCTTATGCTCCCGGGGCTTTGCACACGGCATCGCTAATGACTTATCTTTTAAAAGGCTCGAGCTATGAGGTTGGAGAAAAGGCGATAGAAAATCTTTCAAAAGCAATTTTAACCACACGTATTTATTCTAATAAATATGATGCACCCAGAGCTTCAAACGGAAGGTTCCCAACAAGTTTGGGAGGCTTACTTAATAATATGCCTTATTTCTTATATGTAGCTAATAAAGATAATCCTTTACAACAGGAATTAAAGTCGGCATTTATGAGACTTTGGGATCCGAAAGAACATAAGTTTAAATCTTTTTTAGACGATGTTGATGGTGGTATTACATATCATGGTTCCTTAGGTGCTCTTGAATTAGCCATTAATACCGCTCATCAAAATATTGCTAGCGAAAAGGCACCAAATGGCTATTGGTATTTTCCTAACGGAGGATTAACCATCTACCGTCAACACGAATGGCTCGTATCCTGGAAAGGTATTAGCAAGTACATTTGGGATTATGAATCTGGTTCAGGGGAAAATATCTACGGCCGTTACGCTAGTGCTGGAGTGTTGAGTATTTTAGCAAGCGGAAATCCAATATCAACCGTGGCAAGTGGTTATGGTATTGATGGTTGGAACTGGACAAGATTGCCAGGAGCCACCACTTTTGACTTACCTAGTGAAAAAGTAAAGACTCGTAAAACCCGTAGTTTTATCCCCGAAAGCTTTTTAGGAGGAACTAACCTAAACGGCAGTTTTGGTGTAAGCGGAATGAACTACATGGATCCTTATAGTAGTTTAAAAGCAGACAAGAGTGTTTTCTTTTTTGATGATTATTTGGTTGCCATAGGTAGCAATATTACCGCGGTAAATGACAAGCAATTGGTTCAAACTACTTTAGCTCAACTGTCCATCAATAAAGAAAACAGTGTTTCTTATTTTAACGATAAAAAGATAAGCAGCTTAAATACCAAAATCAAAAATGATGGTGGCAAAGTCGCAAGCTATGTTGATGTTATGGGACACGCCTATTACGTTAAAACATCAGACGAAATCTTAATTGAAAGAACAACACAGACAGAGCCACAACAATCTGGTAAAAAAACTGCATCGGGTGATTTTGAGACCGCTCGGATTATTCATGGTGCCAACCCAAAAAATAGTTCGTACCAATATGTAATCAAAGTAAACGGTCGAACACAAGGAGCAAAAACGCTTAAAAGTGATTTTAGTAAGCTCTTTAAAATTGAGCAACAGGATAGTGTCGCTCATATTGTAAGCTACCAACCAAAAAATATTACAGGATACGCTATTAGGAAAGAAAACACTTCTTTAGCGGATGGACTGATTCTTAGTGCCACAAAACCTTGCTTTGCCATGGTTGGCCGAGAAAAAGGAGATCAAATAAAACTGTCTGTTGCTAACCCTGAGTTGGGGAGAACAACAGAATTCAAACAATATAACGACGTTATTACAAAAGAATTATGGCATGCAAAAAGTACGGTTCAACCCGTACGACTTACGTTAAAAGGAAGCTGGAGTTTAGCGTCCGGTTCAACGCCATCTGATGCAAAAGTTATTTCAAAAGGAGCAACCACTGTTATTGAGTTTAATTGTTTCGACGGAAAAACTATTCAGGTTGACTTAGTTGAAAAATTAAAATAAGACTAACTAGATTTGGATCAGTGGTACCGAACCAGCTAATTGAATGACCAGTTAAATAAAAAAGCGGCTTGATAAAATTAGTCCTATATTTTGTAGGAATTCCATCAGCAACAGCTCTATTTAATTGTGACTAACCAAAAATGAAAGCATTTTAGACAAATTTAGAGGGCTCATTTAAGACTTCTAAATTTGTCTTTCCGGTTTTAAATTTTGTGTCAAAGTGATACTCGAATTAATCTTTCTAACTTCTATATTTTTTATAATTACAAGCGTGAATATGGGATATTTTGAAAAAATTAAATGGAATAAAATTATACAAACGGCCCCCTAAATCAATTGGACTAACAAATAAAACTAAATACCGGGTTTACCGGACAACAATGAATATTAATTTAAATTAAGAGGATTAAATTTATAAGAAAATGAAAACACAAAAGTATTTAATTATTGGAGTTTTATTTTTAATAGCTGCCTGCAGTAAACAAAAGAAAACTAAGTTAGATCCGGATAAGGGAATAAATCCACCAATAACAGTTATTGAGAATGACACATTACTTAATGTAACCTACGAGAATGGCACTACTAATTCGGGTATTACTGGCGTAAACTCTACACATGCAACAGCACCGGATGCCGCTTACATGGTGACAGAGGCCGCCAGTGGGGAATATGCAGTGGCACATAAAGTTGTAGATGGCGACCAAGGCTACTGGTCCAGTAATAGTTTTAGAAGTGAGAGTGATGCCAGCGAAGCTCCTGGCGCCCGCTTTCTCCCGGGAAATGAACGCCGTTATGAATTTAGCGTCCTATTAAAGGACTGGAGCCCATGGAACAACGTAGACCCTGCCCCTGAAACCAATATTTTCCAACTAAAGCTTACCAATGGGGAAGTGCCACTTCAAATAAGAACGAAAAGAAATTCGATGTTATTACGGTTTTCTGTTGCCAATAAAAAACCCAATGTTACTGTTATAGAGGATGTACGATCTTACGTAAATAAATGGATCCACTTCCGAATAGATGTGTTATGGAAAGATGACAATACAGGATATATGAAAACCTATATGAAACTACCGGAGCAACTCGACTACGTTCTGGTAGATGATAAAACAAATTATCACAGCTATTATGCCAGTGGCAATTCAGGGCAGCATGGATATATTAAATGGGGTTTATATATAACGCCCAAAAATATTACCCGCATTGCTTATCATGATGATATTAGAATCATCAAACTCCCTCTGCAAACAAACAAATAAAAGCTACTCCGACTTATGACTCTGAAATTTAAATATCCCAATATAAAGCTCAGCCTAGTAACTGAGCTTAAAGAAATTAAAAAATAAAATATAAGCAAAAGCCCCATTCTTACCCCAATCATAATGACGAAACCAATTAAAACAGGACTAACAATATTAATTTTGCTCGTGGGGAGTTGTTATGCACAAAACCAGTCAGATTTAACACCAGCTAAAAGTTTAATAAAAAGAGTTTTACCAAATCATTTTCAATAATTTGAATTAGCGCTTCTGCCATCTTCAAAAAAAGACACCTTTCAAATTACAGCGCAGAACAATAAAACTTTTAGCTTTTAACTTAATAACACTTTAAAATTATGAAAAAATTACGCTTGCTATTCTTTATCGCTCCTTTATTAGGGCTTCAGCTCTGCGCAATTGCACAAACCACCGAGTGGAAGGAAGTAGAACCTGGAGTATGGAAAACCGTAGTTGGAAAACCTGGCGATTATAATTTATTAACTGCGGCGGGGGCTAAACCTAATCAACAAGCACTTGAAAAATTAGGCTCGGCAGCATTTCCATTACAAAAATCAGAGATTGAATTTAGGGTAGAAAACGGGAAAACTTACTTAAGGTTTCCATTGCAACGGCAAGAGCAACTGTTCGGATTTGGGCTTAATTTTCAGACGGTTTACCAAAGAGGGAAAATTTTAGAACTGCATGTTGACCATTACGGCGGTAAAGATAACGGACGTACACACGCTCCAGTGCCGTTTTACGTTTCCTCAAATGGTTATGGTGTATTTATCAATTCGGCAGAGTATATTAAGGTTTGGGCTGGTACGGGCGTTAGAAAAGACAGTCCGAACTTCCCCACGCCGAAAGACAGAAATACCGATAAAAAATGGTCGTCTCGTCCATATTCTGATGCGGTAGAAATGTTAGTTCCTGCAGAAGGTGCAGAAATTTACGTGTTCGGAGGTCCAACTGCTTTAGATGCGGTTAAAAGATATAACTTAATGAACGGCGGTGGTGTATTGCCTCCACGATGGGGTTTGGGTTTTACCCAACGCGTCATGACCCGCTCTACAGAACAAGATGTAGAAACCGAAGTGGAGAATTTTAAGCAAAAAGGCTATCCCTTAGATTTTATTGGTTTAGAACCGGGTTGGCAAAGTAAAGCTTATCCGGGTACTTTTTCTTGGGATAAAAACCGTTTCCCAAATCCTCCAGCTTTTGTTGAAAATATGAAACAAAAAGGAGTTAGACTTAATTTATGGATTAACCCTTATGTTTCGCCAGATGCACCTTTTTATAAAGAGATTTTGCCTTATACTGCTTCGCATACGGTTTGGTTGGGTGTAATTCCAGATTTTACTATGTCCGAAGCCCGTAAGCCATTTTTCAATCAGCTAAAAACAGACCAAGTAGACATGGGCGTAAGCGGTTATAAAATAGACGAAGTGGATGGTTACGATTATTATTTGTGGCCAGATGTAACCAAGTTTCCATCAGGGCATAGTGCCGAGCAAATGAGACAGACCTACGGTTTGTTAGCCATGCGTTATACTGCCGATTTATTTAAAGAACGCAACCAAAGAACCTACGGTTTGGTTCGGGCATCAAACGGAGGAGCTTCTGCCTTACCTTATGTGCTTTATAACGATTATTATAACCATGAAGATTTTATTACGGCCTTAATTAATAGCGGTTTTGCTGGCGTATTATGGACACCAGAGGTGAGGGCTTCTAAAACTGCCGAAGAATGGTTACGGCGCTTCCAATCCAACGTTTTTTCTCCAATGGCTATGATTAATGCATGGTCAACCGGTACCAAACCTTGGACTTACCCCGAAGTGGAAAAACAAGTTAAAGAATTTGCATTGTTGCGGATGAAAATGATGCCTTATTGGTATTCAGAATTTGCTAAATATCATTTTGAAGGAATTCCACCGTTTAGGGCTATGAATTTAGAGCCAGGCTTTAATCAGGAAGTAGTTAGTCAGGAACAAAAAAATGTAAACCTGCAAGAAAACCCTTACGCAGAAGCCGCTTCTAAAGAAATCAAAGACCAATATATGGCCGGAGAAAATTTGTTGGTAGCGCCAATGTTTACCGGTCAAACTTCTCGTAAGGTAGTGTTACCTAAAGGCAAATGGTTTGATTTTTATACCGGAAAACTTGCTGGAGACGGCGAAGTAATTAATGTAACACCAGGCTTGGATATCATTCCGGTTTTTGTGAAAGACGGGGGAATTGTGCCCATGATGCCACCATTATTGCATGCACCAAAAGCAGAAGAAAAAGTGAATTTGGAAATCAGATATTACGGTACCAAACCGGGAACTTACCAATTGTATGATGATGATGGAGAAACCTTTAATTATGAAAAAGGCGCTTATAGTTTTAGAACGATCAGTGTGAATAGAAAGGCTGATAAAATTGTAGGGAATATTGCCAAGTCTGAGAAAGGGAAACCTAATTCCTTTGCAACTATTACTTTTACCATGATGACGAAGTAGAAACTTGCGGAAGCAAATTCCGGCCAATATCCTGTCGCATTCTTAAGTTTCGTCTTTCAACCCTTAATTCGAATTATTAACTTTAATACACTTAATTTTTAAAAACTAAATTTTTCGTTGATCTGCAATTTGTCCGCTTAAAAGTGTTGCGTTAGTTGCACTGTATAATGATACGCTAGAAAATTCTAAGGACCCACCAGCTAATTTATCAAAAGCAACACCTTCGATAGAGACGTTTTGGGCAAAGATTTGCAAAGAGAAAAAGCTCAGCAAAAATAAAAAAATCGTTTCCATTTTAAACATTTAGGGTTATAGCTTCGTAAGTTTCAAATGTATTATTTTTGGGTTTTATAAATATTATACAATTAATTGTTTCTATTGTCTGTTTTATGTGCTCAATAATTTCCTGTATTGCCCGGGGCAATTTTAGCGGAAGTTGTAAAAAACTTATTGAAGTGAGAGGTATCAGAAAAATTCAGCTCGGCAGCAATCTCATTTATAGTTTTTGTACTATGGGTAAGCAAAACTTTAGCTTCTATAAAAACCCTTTGTCTGATAAGATCCTGTGCTGTTAATCCCACTGTCTTTTTGCTTATTTGGTTAAGCTTTTGAGTGGTAACATTTTAATTTTTCGGCATAATCATTCACCAATTTGTTCGTTTTAAAATTTCATCAACCTTTTCCGGTATTCAAACAAAACACTTTCAATTTTAACATCAAAAATGCTTACATCTTCTAAAATATGGTGAATTAAGACGTTTATGTAGCATGCAACTATACTTATATCCCCTTTTATGGTGGTAAGTCTATTTAATATAGTTTCAATAAAGTCATCTTGTTTGAGAGGTAAATGGGCAGGCATTTTATAAGGGAGATCTCTGATAGGTTTGCTCTCAAATATTTCTTCTTTAAACAATAAAACGTAACCCTTAGGAATGCTAGAAAAATCCCAACAATGGGTTTAATTTGGACGCAAAAAAATATGTCTGGAGCTTTTATCAGATAAAAAACATCATCAATACTATGAATTCCAGAGCCTTTGCTCAAAAAAATAAGTTCAAAATAAACTGCATGATTATGAGGTTTGGTAGACTTAACCACCTCCTTCATTCTGGAAATTTTAAAAAGCCTAAATTCTTCTAGTTTAGACTTTGACGGAATTGTATTTATGTGGATTTAAGATGCATTTGCTTCAAATATTTAACGAAACATCATATTTATGTTAAAAATTAAGTTTGAAAGTAAGCTAAGAAAATTGAATTTTGAATAAATGGCGCACTAGATGTTTTGTGTCTTAGTCTATACCCAGTTCTTTCTTTTGCTTATCGTCAATCTTAGGTGGTGAATCAATCATCACGTTACGTCTGAACCTGTTTTTAGGAAAAGCAATGCTCATATTTGTTCATTTTTGTAATTATAATCGTCTAAATATATTAGAATGTGGCACCTTAAACTGGCATATTGAAACTCAAAAGAGATTTTAATTAATGTGTCCAAATATTGGAGGAAAACCACATTCTACTGGCAATGAAGAGGAGGTCATAAATTTTACCTTATTCATCATCGTCGCTTACGCTACCCTGCATAGGTTTATTTGTTGCAGTAATCTTTGTAGGAAGAGGCGCCTTAGTATCCTTTAACCAAGTCAGCAAATCTTTTAAAAGCTCATCCCTCATTTTAGGGTTTTTACTGGCCAAATTGTTTCTTTCTCCAATATCACCTTTTAAATTGTACAACTCTATCGCATTATTATTAGCTATATTTTTGATTCCCCCATTATTGATCCATTCTTCGTAATACAGCATCAATTTCCAATCGCCTTTACGGATTACTGATACTGGTGTCGAACGGAAAATTTTATCTCGCCCACGGATTACTGGTTTATTCAAATATCCAGGGAAATGCCAGAATATAGCTTTACGGCTAGTGGTTTTGCTTTTATCGGTAAATAATGGCATCAAGTTTTCTCCGTCTAATTGCCTGGGTGTGCCGCCCGCTAAAGCCACAAAAGTTGGATAATAGTCTAAATTGATGATAGGTGTGTGGTTGATTGTACCTGCTTTAATTTTGTTTGGCCAATAAGCCACAAAAGGCTCGCGGATGCCACCTTCATAATATGAACCTTTGTTTCCTCTTAAAGGCTCTTGCGGAGATTCGTCTGTTGCGCCGTTATCACTGGTAAAGAGTACTAAAGTATTTTTATCTAAACCCGATTCCTTTAAAAACTCGACCACCATACCTACGGTTTCATCAAAATCTGTGGTACAGCCTGCGTATAACGCTGTTTTTTTGTCCAGTCCTTTTGCTTCATACTTTTTAAGTGTTGCAGGCTTAGCTTCGTGGTTGCCATGGATAGCGTGATGCGCCAAATAGGCAAAAAATGGCTTGTTGTCATCTTTATGCGCTGTCATGTATTTGATAGCCTCATTTGTTAAGGTAAACATCCCTTTTGGATCTTCTGGAATGCCCCATTTTTTATTCGGATTAGATTTTCTAGCATCTATATAAACATCAAAGCCCTGCACCAATGGGCTAGTTTCGGGTTTAGTGCCCAAATGCCACTTTCCGAATATAGCGGTGTTATAGCCCTCGGCTTTTAGTGCCTCCGCAACAGTTACGAAGGAGGAAGCAAGGTTACTGGTATTTTGCACCGTTACAACCTCCATCTTCTCAATTGGCCCACGGGTGGAGCTACCTACCGCATAAACACCGTGGCGGGGAGTATATAGTCCGCTAATTAAGCAGGCTCTGCTTGGGGCGCAGTTCCCAGCTCCAGCATACGCATTGTCAAAAACCATCCCTGCTTTAGCCAAAGCATCTATGTTTGGGGTTTCTATAAAAGAACTTCCGGTATAACCGCAGTCTTTGTAGCCTAAATCATCGGCAAATATCACCACAATATTGGGCCTCTTATTTTGTGCATACACTGCCGTCAGTGCAGAACAAAGCATCAATACTACAATAAGTTTCTTCATCGGTAGTTTTTTTAAATAATTGAATTTAAATTAAAATATCTATTGTTTACACTTACTTTCATTGTCAGAGGGCTAATAAATAAAAACATTTAAAAATTTCTCCGGAAAGTTTTTATTTAATTTTTATCGATAAATAAGTCGTTTGATAATGTTTGATGTTTATTAGAAGACGCATTTCCCCACTTAATGTCTAATTTATTTTCACTGTTTACTTTATAACTATAGTAAATCTTTATCGGGTGATACCCACTCTTTAAAATTAAGCTGTTTGCTTTTGTTGTATTAGCCTGATACCCATAATCCGCATCAATAACTGAAGCATTATGAATACGTACAAATGCTTTCGTTGATGTGCTAACATGAAAATTATACTTTCCATCTGATGGCACATAAATATAGCCTTCAAATACATAAATCAAATCTTTCTTACTCTTAACGCTTTCTACATCAATCGCTTTTAAACTTCCTTTATCAACAGCATTTAAGTGACTTACATTAGGTAACCATTTGTAGTGATTTTCAAAACTTTCCCAATTGACACCTTTTTGCGGTTTAACAATATTTACTGAAGGTATTGCTGCTGTATCATATGGTCTTTGCGCAGTACTATCTGACCTACGTATCTGTAAAACACGCTCCTTCATATAATTCTGTAAAGATTGCATTTCTGGAGACGTCGCTAAGTTTTTAGTTTGATGCGGATCTTTTGTCACATCATAAATTTCAAAATCATCTGATGCACTTTTTATATCATAACGCAAGCCTACCAAATCGCCAACCCTTAGCATCTGCATTTGCTTACGAGATTTTACTCGGTTGTTTTTAGCAAATTCTTCATAATTAGGGCTTCTACCTCCTTCAAAATACTCACTATAAACCAAACTTGTATCTTGCTTGCCCTGCTTTGTTAAGATAGGTAATAAAGAAACGCCATCTGAATTTGCCGGAGCAGGTAAGCCTGCCATTGCAGTAAATGTTGGCAACCAATCGTACATCATACTTGGCTTAGCAATTACTTGTTCTGCCGGAATTTTACTTGGCCATCTTGCAATTGTAGGCATACGCATACCTCCTTCTAACACATCTCTTTTAACACCATCAAATGGACCAAAACTGTTGAAAAAATCGGCCCGGTAAGGTTCTTTTAGATACGATTCTATAGAAGGTCCATTATCAGAAGTAAATACAACTAATGTATTGTCATCAATTTTTAAATCTGCAAGCACTTTTAATAAATCTCCCACTTGATCGTCAATTCGCCTAACTGCCGTTGCATAACGCTTATAAACATTTGGCCATTCAACCTCAGGAGTTTTCGGATTGTTATCATTGTCATAAGTCTTATTAATATAGTCTGGGTGAATCCACGAATCAATTTTCCCACTAGCAGTATTTATCATGTGCCCTGGTTTATCTAGCCATTGCAAGCCCCCCGTTAACCCTCCACCTGCAGGATAAGCTTGAGTTGGGAGCTCCAATACTGCGTGTGGTGTATCATAGGCTAAATACATAAAGAACGGTTTGTCCGTTTTTCCGCTATTTTCTACAATCCACTTTTTCGCAACTGCAGTAAACAAATCGCCAGTATAGCATTTATCCAACTGCTCACTAATTTCCTTATAGCCTTCGTAAACTTTCTTTGGCCCTCCGTTGTGTTGTTTGCTTGGTCCTTCCTTAGGATAATGCTCATGTCCATCTCCGTGGCTGATGTAGCCCATATAATAATCGAATCCTCTTTTCAAAGGATGTGCTGGCCATTTTTCATCTAGAACATCATACTTCTTATTTCCTTGTAAACCCCATTTGCCAATTGTTGCAGTTTTATATCCAGATAACTGCATTACGTTGCCTAAAGTATAATTATCAGCTAAAGCTCTATCAAATTGGTTATCCCGCACATTTGCATGTCCTTGGCTTAAACCCGATAGAAGTGAAGCTCTGGAAGGCGCACAAACTGGTGCTGCTGCATATTGATTGGTAAACATAGCACCCTCTTTTGCCATTTTATCCAACATCGGAGTTAAATGGTAAGGCTCTTCTCTCTCGTCTTTTTCTTTTCTTAAATTTTGAAAAAACACACCAACATCCCCGTAACCTAAGTCATCGGTTAAAATAAAAATGATATTTGGTTGCTTTTTAGAAGCCACTGCTTTTTTTTGCGCAACAGAAAACTGAGTACACATTGCCATTAATAAGATAAACGGCAATGATTTGATATTATAGGATTTCATAATTAAGACCTTAAATTAATTTACACGGGTATTTGGAACATTTTGGATGTTTTCTAATAGCGCATCCAACTCCTTAATTTTTTCCGAATATTTTGCTGCCAAAATATGGCTTTATTCGATTTATTAACATTTTTTTTTAGAATTCACAATAGTAGTGCTGATAAATGTACCGCAATGTTTAATGTGAATAGGATTTGTTGAAACAAGACAAACTTTTCTATATAATACTGCTCCTGGACACCAACAGGCAGATTCTGAGAAATTTTCTAGACGAACCGCTAATACATTGTTGCCACCCCAATTGATGAATTTAGTAATATCAAAACTGAAAGAGGAGTACCCATAAGTCCATTCTCCAACAAATTGATTATTAAGATAAATTTCAGCATGGCTCATAGCCCATCAAACTCTAAACTAGTACTTTTGAACTTTTCGTTGGATTCAAATTTCAAGTGTTTTCTGTACCAGGCTAACCCTTGATATGGCAAACCACCAATTCTACCTGTTCTTTCAGCTTCAATGTTTTCTCCATCCTTCAGTAACTTTGCCAATTGAACATCAATTTTCTTGTTGAATGGCTGACTATTTGCCCATTCATGCGGATCAGTGATTTTTTTTCAACTTTTTTCATCTATTTTAATTGATACACCATCTTTTGTGTCTTCGTTTTTAAAAAACCAATCATTTTCTAGTTCAATTGAAGCTCTAATTCTTTGAGCGTAAGTTATATTGATAAATAATGTTAGAATTAACAATGCATATAAAAATTTTAAGACAGACGATGCTTTTTTTTGAGTTAATAATCATTTGGAAATAAGAAGTACCTAATTATAATCAATTTACACAACCTAAATAAGCAAAATCGTATAAATTGTATCACAAATAATGAGAATAGAATTATGACAAACTTTAATTTATTTCTGGAATGTATTTATTGTAAATTGTATTTGACAGACATTTTTAGTGAATTCAAAGATTAAGGTTATTAATTATATTTTTGAGGTTTAGCTAATCAAAAAACGGGGGCTATAAGGTCATTTATTCAAAGAATTGTATTTTATGAATATGTTCAGAACTCTGTTAATATATTTCGATAAATTAACCTAGATAATTTATTTAATAAAATTAGTTTTAACACCAATTGCGTCCTAAACGATTAAAAAAAGAGAAAGGAAAGTTTTAACTCATCGTTACCTTTGAGGTGCACAAAAACAAACCCTTTCTCAATGGTAAATGTAACACTATTCTCCCAGATCATCTCAAAACTTGACCGCTCAAAGTTCAACAAGCTAGTAATAGCCAGCGGTTCAGATAAGCACAGCAAGGGGTATACTAGTTGGACTCATCTGGTATCCATGTTGTTCTGCCAGTTCGCCAAAAGCCAGTCTGTACGCGACATCAGTAACGGTCTGCGTTCGGCTACAGGCAATCTCAATCATCTGGGCATCCGGAAAGCACCCTCTAGATCCAGCGTGAGCTATCAGAACAAGCACAGGGATTTCAACATCTTCAAATCGTATTATTTCATATTGTTGAAAAGTCTGGGACAGCAGGCAGGGTTTAAGCAGGTAAAGTTTAGGATCAAGTCCAAGATCTTTCTTTTAGATGCTACCACAATCAGCCTGTGCCTGTCCTTGTTTGATTGGGCAAAGTACAAAACAGCCAAAGGAGCGGTCAAACTGCACACTTCGCTCGATTATGATGGCAACCTGCCTGCGTATGTAAATATTACCAATGGCATCAAAGAAAAACTATCCCAAAAGATTGAGACGGGTAGCTGTTTGGGATGATAAAAATGAACAGACCATAGAAATCATTACCAATCAGATGTCTTGGACAGCAAACACCATTAGTGAACTTTATAAAAGTAGATGGCAGATTGAAATCTTTTTTAGAGAAATAAAACAGAACCTGCATATCAAATCCTTTATAGGAACTACAGAAAATGCCGTCATGATACAGATATGGACAGCCCTGATCACCATCCTCATCCTTAAAGCGCTTAAGGCTATGGCAAAGTATGGCTGGCAACTTTCAAACCTTATTGCCTTTATCAGGCTTAACATATTTGTAAAGATAAATCTACAGAACTGGCTCGATAGGCCTTTTGAAGAACCCGATGAGCTGAAAGATAAACAAGTTGTTCAAGGGGTTCTTTTCTGAAATACCATAAGTATACCCACATATTCATTAACAACACGTGTTTTTTATCCTATTCCTAAACGTTTAGGACACTATTGGTTTTCAATTAATTTATTGTTAAAACTTACCTGATAACTGCCAAAGCTTAACACAATTCTTGCTTGTTTAAACTCATTTTCTAATGCTAAATTTAGATCTTTCAATATAGATGAAGTTGGCCATAATCCAGATGGGATTTTACGATCTTTTAAAAATGTTGGGTTGTGCGCAGCGCCATGATCTGCAGAAAGAAAAACGGTGTATTGTCCTTTACCAACAGTGACATCTAAGGTGTCGAATAAGTCCGCTAAGTTTTTATCTAACCTTAAATAAACATCTTCGGTTTCTATAGCATTAACGCCATATTTATGGCCAACATAGTCTGTAGAGGAAAAACTAAGGGTTAAAAAATCTGTACTTGAACCTTTGCCCATCTGCTCATTTTTTAACACTTCTTTGGCAAAATCAAGCGTTAACTGATTTCCGTAAGGGCTTGTTCTTATTATACCAAAATTTCCTTTAAACATTTTGGACAGATAATGTGGAAAAACAGGAGCTTTCTCTCCGCTGAGTTTCCCTTCATATAAATTATCATCAGCAGTGCTTTGGCTGTAAGTTTCAATTGGGTATAAGGTATTCCAATCTTGCTTAATATATTTTTCGGGAAGCTTTTGACTGTTAAAATCATTTACCCAAGTTGGTAAAGCATTCATATAGTAAGTACTGCTAATCCAGTTCCCACTCGCATCATCAAACCAATAAGCTGCATTTGCGGTATGACCTGCTGGTAAAATGCCACCACGATCTTTTAAGGCAGTTCCAATAACTTTCGACTGAAAGTTTGTAGCCAGTTTGAGTTCATCAGTAATGGTGGTCGATAGTAAATTTGCAGGTGACATTTCGCCAGCTTTGGAACTACCCCCTACTGTTTTCACGGTGCTGTCTCCAGTACAATACATTGATTTACCAGTTGCCTGAATGATGAAATTATTAGATGCAATTCCGTGGATTGCAGGAACCGAACCAGTGTAAATTCCCGTATGACCTGCTGCTGTTACCGTTGGTACGTAAGGTATATGCGTGTTTTCGCAAGTAAACCCTTCGTTCAATAATCTATTGAACCCGCCTAAACCGTACCTATTCGCATAGCGATATAAATAACCCCAGCGCATTTGGTCTACAACTATACCAACCACCAATTTTGGTCGGGCCGTAACATTATTGAAATTATTGCCCAATACAGGCTTGATGACTTTTTGTGCCGATGAATAAAACGGAGAAAAAAGCACTAAGAGGATAAGAATTCTTACTATTTTCATTTCAATAAATTTTTT
Source organism: Pedobacter arcticus A12 (assembly GCF_000302595.1). Classification (GTDB taxonomy): domain Bacteria; phylum Bacteroidota; class Bacteroidia; order Sphingobacteriales; family Sphingobacteriaceae; genus Pseudopedobacter; species Pseudopedobacter arcticus. The sequence goes on from NZ_JH947127.1 coordinate 994,249, forward strand.
AGAACTTTAATTTTTTCACTTCCAGCTTCTGATATAAAAGCCTCAATTCATTCAGTATTTTTTAAACTTTGTGGAGATTGCTTAGCATATTTTGGAACTATACCTAAAAAGAAATACCCATACATTGTTAAACGTACAGGTATCCCAATGTCATTAAGTTAAGGGATTAACCTCGGTAAGAACCGGATAAAAAT
>NZ_JH947128.1:0-460276 GCF_000302595.1 Pedobacter arcticus A12
AAAGGTGTGGCTTTTTTATTTATCCCGCAAGAGATGAACGGGTTTATTTTAATTATTTTTTGCTTTTTTCCGTAAGGGACTGATTGTCTGATGGAAATGTTTTGCTGGTACAGTGCAGAAGGTATTCTGAAATCTATCTCTGATACATATGAACGGATTGAAACGTACGGTACATGGGTTAGCTTAATAAATCCCTCATTACGCCATCAGCCGATTGCTAACGGTTCAGTTGCACGGAGCTAAAGCTCCTGGCGGGTGAAAGCGGAATGGATCTGAGAAAAGGATATGTGGTTTTAGGTCTGGCAATATATCCTGGATATCTAGTTTTAATATATAAAAGATTTCTAGCTGGACCGAACGGTCTGCCTGCTAAACATATTTTGGCAAAGTGTTGGATGGAAACTTGTTGGACTGGAGGAATCAGAATCTATAAAGATTAGGCTGAAGCCAAATATCTGAATGAATTTTATCATCGGGCTGAAGCCCGATGATATTGAAAGAGCTTTAAATTAATAATTGAGACTATTCAAATAATCTTGCCTAGTTATATATAAAGGTGATTATAATCTAGAAACATGCTGAATACTGGATTTGCTTTTACATAAGGTGGGTTTTGGGTCTTATCTCAGGCAAGATATTGCTTCTCGCTGTTCAAATCGGCGATATCAGCGTTCTCGCACAGCCTTTTCTACCCTCCGACCGACAATGGCAGGCAGTTTTTCGGAAAAAAGCACCTAATCCTGAAAGGAGTGGACATATGAAAGTCTATAAAAACAACAATAGATTGAATAAACTCCCACCTGCACCGATTGCTACAAAGGATTACTTTGACTTCTTCATCATTTCCGCAACCGAAAAGGGTAAAAACAAGCTTAGTACTTGGGCTTAATAGGAGAAGACCCAAAACTTGCATTACTACATTATTAAATTTATTGCTTATATCATAAACATGAAGATGTAGCTTTGAATAGGTATGGAAAGCAAAACCACCAACCGTATTATTTTAGGAAACTTTAATTGTTTTAATGAGTTTAACCGAAATCCAGCTTCCTTTGAAAACTGCTTTGAATATTATTACAGGAAACATGCAACCATTATATATAGGACTACTTCGTATACATAAGATAAGCATTTTTGAAACCGGGGATCATTGGGTGGAATGATGTTCAATAAACGGGATGGAAATGGATACCCGCCTGAGGGATGGACCTGTCTTTTGGGTGTGGCTAACGCTGTGTTGTGGAATTGTGCGGCGAGGTGCAGTATGAATGGACAGCGCGACTGCAGCCCGCTATGAAACCTAGAACGCTGTTTTTCTGAATATGATCCGATGCTCACTCCACTCGGTGTCTTGTTAGCAATAATACCTTAACATGTTGCTGTTCATATATTATATAATATACTTGGTAGAATTTGGTGTTTGCATCAAATCTTACGGGTAATTCACATCGCAAATCTGACAAAGTGTCGCTTGATATTCACCAAAAACTGACGAGATAAGTGACTAAAAACTGCCACTACTAACATATAACTGCCAGTTTGGTATTGGCACAAGGCTTGTTAAATAGGTTTCAGTTATAATTTTGTTAATAATAAAAATCATATAAATCATGTCAAAAATTATCGGAATCGACTTGGGAACTACCAACTCATGTGTATCTGTAATGGAAGGTAACGAGCCTGTTGTTATTTCTAATAGCGAAGGAAAACGTACTACGCCATCAATAGTTGCATTTGTAGAAGGTGGGGAGCGTAAAGTTGGTGATCCTGCGAAACGCCAGGCAATTACTAACCCAACCAAGACCATTTATTCAATCAAGCGTTTCATGGGAAACAGCTTTGATGAGGTATCTAAAGAACTTACGAGAGTACCTTATAAAGTTGTTAAAGGTGATAACAATACGCCGAGAGTAGAAATTGATGACCGTAAATATACGCCACAAGAAATTTCTGCAATGATTCTTCAGAAAATGAAGAAAACTGCTGAGGATTTCTTAGGTACTGAAGTTACTGAAGCTGTCATTACTGTTCCTGCTTATTTTAACGATGCACAACGTCAGGCTACGAAAGAAGCTGGTGAAATTGCTGGTTTAAAAGTACGTAGAATCATTAACGAGCCGACTGCTGCTGCGCTTGCTTATGGTTTAGACAAGGCTCACAAAGACATGAAAATTGTTGTGTTTGACTGTGGCGGTGGTACGCATGACGTTTCGATCCTTGAATTAGGTGACGGCGTTTTTGAAGTAAAATCTACTGAAGGTGACACGCATTTAGGTGGTGACGACTTTGACCAAGTAATTATTGATTGGTTAGCTGACGAATTCAAGACGGAAAACGGAATGGATTTAGTAAAGGACCCAATGGCATTGCAACGTTTGAAAGAGGCTGCAGAAAAAGCTAAGATTGAATTGTCTAGCGCTGTTAGTACTGAGATTAACTTACCTTATATTACTGCTGATGCAAGCGGACCTAAGCACTTAGTGCGTTCTTTATCTAAAGCTAAGTTTGAATCTTTAGCTTCTGATTTAATTAAGAGAACTATCGCTCCATGTAAGTCTGCTTTGAAGAATGCAGGAATGAGTACTTCTGATATCGACGAAATTATTTTAGTTGGTGGTTCTACTCGTATTCCTGCGATACAGGAAGCGGTTGAGAAATTCTTCGGAAAAGCGCCATCAAAAGGTGTTAACCCAGATGAGGTTGTTGCTATTGGTGCTGCAATTCAAGGTGGTGTTTTAACTGGAGAGGTGAAAGACGTTTTATTATTAGATGTTACTCCACTTTCTTTAGGCATTGAAACAATGGGTGGTGTAATGACTAAATTAATTGAGTCTAACACAACTATTCCATCTAAAAAATCTGAAACTTTCTCTACTGCATCTGACAGTCAGCCTTCTGTAGAGATTCATATTTTACAAGGTGAGCGCCCAATGGCGAAGGATAACCGTACAATTGGACGTCTCCACTTAGACGGTATTCCACCTGCACCACGTGGTGTACCTCAAATTGAAGTAACTTTTGATATTGATGCTAACGGTATTTTACATGTTGGTGCAAAGGATAAAGCTACTGGTAAAGAGCAAAAAATTAGAATTGAAGCTTCATCTGGTTTATCTGACGAAGAAATTCAAAAGATGAAAGCAGAAGCAGAAGCAAATGCTGAGTCTGATAAAGTAGCGAAAGAAGAAGCTGACAAAGTTAACACTGCTGATGCTTTGATTTTCTCTACGGAGAAGCAGATTAAAGAGTATGGTGATAAAATTCCAGCTGATAAGAAAGCGCCAATTGAAGAGTCTTTAAAATCTTTGAAAGATGCTTATGCTGCTAAGGATTTTGCTGCTATTGATGTAGCTTCTGAAAAATTAAATGCAGCTTGGGCTACAGCATCTGAAGACATGTACAAAGCAACTGAAGGCGGTGCTGCGGGAGCTCCACAAGGGGATACTGCTGAAGCTGGAAACGCAGCGGATGATGTTACGGATGTTGACTTTGAGGAAGTAAAAGACGAAGAGAAGAAGTAATCTTTTTGAGAAGCTTAAAGCGGAAGGCTTAAGGCTGAAAACTTTCGAGTGATATTAAATCCCGTTCTATTAATTTAGAACGGGATTTTTCGGTTTAATTAAACGCAGGATCCTCGAAAAGAGAGACCCCTGTTTTGACAGAGTCATAAAGACAGACTTCTATTACCAAATGAAAATCACAAAATTGGTAGTATATAACTACCTTGCTTGTGAGACTTCTAATTCCTCCACGTGACGAAAAATTTCTTGCCAAATTCATTTGTCACGGTAACTTCACACTCCTAATTTTGTAGTCATTTGACCGTCAGAAGCTATTGCCACCGTAAAGCTTACAACGAAAATCAAATATCTTTGTAACATGAAAAAAATTAAGCTGAGTGTTTTGGATCAAACACCGATTCGTAAAGGGAGCAATGCTTCAGAATCTTTGCAAGAAACCATTGAATTAGCGAAGCTTGCCGACGAATTAGGCTATACCCGTTATTGGCTGAGCGAACACCATAATTCACAAACGTTGGCAACGGGTTCACCAGAAATAATGATAGCCCGCTTGGGTACCGAAACAAAAAACATTCGTTTGGGTTCTGGCGGTATGATGATGCCTAATCACAGTACTTTAAGGGTTGCCGAAAACTTTAGAGTATTAGAAGGTTTATATCCCAACCGAATTGACTTGGGAATGGGTAGGGCGCCAGGCACTGATAGAATGACGGCTCATCTATTAAACCCTTCAAACCAATTTAGCCCCAAAGATTATATTCAGCAACTAAGAGATTTACAACATCTTTTTAACGATGAACCTTTAGAAGGTATCAGCGAAGCAAAAGTGCAAGCAATTCCTATCATTAATACTATTCCAAATTTATGGATTTTAACCTCAAGTGGCGAAAGTGCTTTAATCGCTGCTCATTTTGGAATGGCCATGTCTTTTGCGCAGTTCATTAACCCAGTGGGCGGTGCTGTCGCGATTAAAAATTACAAAGCGCAATTCCAGCCTTCTGCAGAACTTCATGAGCCCCAAACAAGTGTTGGAATTTTTGGCTTTTGTAGTGAGGATGAAGAGAAAGTTAAAAGAGTGCAAGCGTTAATGGATTATCGTTTAATGAGTTTTGAGCGAGGCGATTTCAACAAAATCTACTCTTACGAAGATATCAAAGACGAAGAATACGATGCACAAGAATGGCAAAGGGTGTTGCATAACCGCCAGAGAATGGCCGTAGGCACACCTACACAGATGAAACAGCAGATAGAGAAAATTTGTGAGGACTTTGATACGGATGAAGTTATTATTTCTACGTTTACGGAAAGCAAAGCCGATAGACTCGATTCTTACAGGCTTTTAGCCAGCACATTTGGCTTATCTTAAACCCTGTTTATTACGTTATTTTAGCAGATAAGTTGTCAGAAAACATCTTTTATTTATCTTCGTGGCATATCTGAGAATAGCATGTAGCTATTTAAAACACGCTGTTAAAGCATAAAATTAGATATTCTGAAAACAGCTCATCAATGAAAGCCCTATTAAATCTATTCGACTTTAAAAGCAAAATTGACTATAAAGTTGAGATTCTTGCGGGCATTACCGTTGCAATGACGATGATGCCCGAATCTTTATCATTCGCCATTTTAGCTGGTTTTCCACCCTTAACGGGATTATACGCCGCCTTTATTATGGGATTGGTTACCTCAATTTTAGGTGGCCGGCCAGGTTTGATTTCTGGTGGTGCTGGGGCAACAGTAGTGGTTTTAATAGCACTTATGCAAACCCAAGGAATTGAATACGTTTTTGCAGCAGTGGCGTTGGCAGGCGTTGTTCAAATTTTAGTCGGTGTTTTTAAACTAGGTAAATTTATCAGGTTGGTACCACAACCAGTGATGTATGGCTTTGTAAACGGATTGGCTGTTATTATTTTTATGGCCCAGTTTGAGCAATTTAAAACAGTGGTTAACGGAAATGAAGTTTGGCTAACGGGTGCGCCATTACTTATTATGGCTGGCTTGGTTGCGCTAACAATTGCTATTGTATTCGTTTTTCCGAAAATCACTAAAGCCGTTCCTCCATCTTTAGTAGCTATTATTGTAGTTTTTCTAATTGTTTGGGGTTTCGGTATTGACACTAAAACGGTGAGCGATATTGCTTCAATTAGTGGTGGATTCCCTCCTTTCCATATCCCAAACATCCCATTTAACTTCCAAACATTAGAAATTATTGCACCCTATGCATTTGTGATGGCAGGCGTGGGTTTAACAGAAGGCCTGTTGACTCTAAATTTAGTAGATGAAATGACCGCTACTCGCGGAAACAGTAACAGAGAATGCTTAGCGCAGGGAACTGCAAATATTTTAAATGGCTTTTTTACAGGGATGGGTGGCTGTCCAATGATTGCTCAAACCTTGGTCAATCTTTCCGCGGGCGCAAGAGCTCGACTTTCTGGAATTGTAGCATCTCTCACTATTTTAGCAATCATTTTATTTGGTGCACCCGTGATTGGATTAGTTCCAATGGCTGCTTTAACAGGAGTAATGATTATGGTTGCGGTAGGTACTTTTGAGTGGATCAGCTTTAGAATAGTGAACAAAATGCCCAAACAAGATATCTTTGTTGGGATTTTAGTGGCCGTAATTACCATTTGGCTACATAATTTAGTATTAGCTGTTTTAATCGGCGTAATCATATCAGCTTTGGTTTTTGCCTGGGAAAGTGCTAAACGCATTCGAGCCCGCAAATACATCGATGAAAATGGTGTAAAGCATTACGAGATTTTTGGACCTTTGTTTTTTGCTTCTGTAGCTAATTTTACTGATAAATTTGACCCAATTAACGACCCAAATGAAGTTATTATCGATTTTAAAGAAAGTAAAGTGGCAGATATGTCGGGAATCGATGCCCTTAATAAGCTTACCCAACGTTATAAAAACACTGGTAAAAAGTTGCATTTAAAGCATTTGAGCGCAGATTGCTTACAGTTGTTAGAAAATGCAAGCGACGTTATTGACATTAACATTATAGAAGATCCAACTTACAAAGTATTGCGATAAGCATCTTCACAAAACAGCTTAATTGACACCCATAAGCTTTATATATATCCTTTAGTGATATATATAAAGCCGTGTGCCAAATAATTTAACAGAAATTAACATCGAATTAATTAAGCTAAACTACATTTTTCTCAAATTTGGTGTAGATTTGATTCCTAATCCACCCCTAACGATGCAGTTTACGCCAAATAACCAAACTGACAACTCCTTTAATAAAATCCTGTCAAAACGATTTGGTTCTGTTTTCTTACTCTATTTAATCATCGTAAGTATAGCCTTAATCACTCGTACAGCCTTGTTATTAAAATCTGGGAGTAGTTTCGATTGGAGCTTCTCCAACATTTTAGGTGTTTTTGGTATTGGTTTTTTTTACGATACGGTAATGGCATCATATTTCTGCATTCCGCTGGTTTTATACATCTGGCTAATGCCCAATAAGTGGTTCAAAATGCATGGACATCGCTTTTTTCTGTATGCTTTTTTTATTCCTGTTATCTTCCTGCTCCTTTTTAACATCATTTCCGAATGGTTTTTTTGGGACGAATTTTCTACTCGGTATAACTTTATAGCTGTTGATTACTTGGTTTATACTACAGAAGTAATCGGGAATATCTGGGAATCGTATCCAGTGATTCCCATCATCATCGTAATACTACTCATTAGTTTGGGCATATTTTATCTGTTGAAAAGCACCATTTCTTCGGTTTTAAAAAGCGATATGCGTTTTGCGAAAAGAACTACTGTTGCATTGGTTTTATTAGCTGTACCGATGCTATCTTGGTTATTTGTATCTAATAAAGGAAAAGAATTTAGCGAAAACCAATATGCGGTTGAACTTGCCGGTGATGGAATTTATGATTTTGGTGCTGCGTTTTGGAACAACGAGTTGGACTATAATAAATTTTATGCAACAATAGATCAAAAAAAGGCTTTTACAATAGTAAACACGTTATTGAGCGATAGTGGCACTACCGCAATTCCAAATAACAAAGAATTAATAAGGAACGTTAACCAAGGAACAATTACTAAACCTTATAACGTGGTATTGATTAGCGTGGAAAGCTTAAGCGCAAGCTTTTTAAGTAGCTACGGCAATACAGAAAATCTTACACCCGAAATGGACAGCCTTGCCAAAAAAGGAATTTTATTCACTAACCTCTATGCTTCCGGTACAAGAACTGTTCGAGGTTTAGAGGCCTTGTCGCTATCTATCCCGCCAACTCCAGGCCAGTCCATTGTTAAACGACCCAACAATAGCGATTTATTTAGTTTAGGAAATGTATTGAATGCAAACGGCTACCAAACCCAATATATTTACGGAGGGTACAGTTATTTTGATAATATGAAAACCTTTTTTAGTGGCAACGGCTATCATGTTATAGATCGGGACGATATCAAGAACAAAAAAGACATTCATTATGAGAATATTTGGGGTGTTGCCGATGAAGACCTTTTCAACTTATCGTTAAATACATTAGATAAAAACTATAAAAACGGAAAACCTTTTTTTAGTCAGATTATGACGGTTACCAACCACCGACCTTTCACGTATCCCGATGGTAGAATTGATATTCCATCGAAAACTAATCGCCAAGGAGCTGTAAAATACACGGATTATGCCATTGGTAAATTTATAAAAGACGCAAGTACAAAACCTTGGTTTAAAAATACCATTTTTATTATCGTTGCAGACCATTGTGCATCCAGCGCCGGAAAAACAGAATTGCCCGTAAGTAGCTACCACATTCCAATGATTATGTATGCGCCGGCTTTAATGAACCCTCAAATTTTTAACGAGCTCACCGCACAAATCGACATCGTTCCAACCATTTTGGGGCTTTTAAAGCTAAACTATCAGTCAAAGTTTTTTGGTAGAGATGTTTTCAACCACAAAACAAAAACACCTTGGGCATTTGTGAGTACCTACGAAAAGCTCGGTTATTACAAAAATGGAGATTTGTTGGTACTTTCTCCACAAAAAAAAGTAGAGCAGTTTAAAGTGATGCCAAACCAAGACCAAATTCCAGAAAAGGTAGACGAAAAGCTCAAAGAAGAAGCAATCGCGTTTTACCAAACGGCCAGTTATCTCTATAAAAACCGACAGTATTCAAAATAAATTGCTTTTATATTTATTGTCAATCAATATTTTTATCAAATAATTTATACTTTGGTAAGGTTAGTTGTTAAAATTTTAGGATGCAAAAAGATTTATTCAGAAAAAAATCTATCAGTAAAATATTAAAAGATAGTGCTGATGGTTACGGCGATGCAGAGCACAGTTCTTTAAGCAAAGTTTTAACGGTAAAAGACCTCACTTTTATGGGAATTGCCGCCGTAGTTGGGGCAGGCATTTTTTCTACCATTGGCGAAGCTTCTTTTAACGGTGGTCCCGGCGTAAGTATTTTATTTGTACTTACCGCAATTACCTGCGGATTTTCAGCGCTTTGTTATGCCGAATTTGCGTCCAGAATTCCCGTTGCCGGCAGTGCTTACACTTATGCTTATGCCTCTTTCGGAGAATTAATTGCTTGGATTATCGGTTGGGATTTGCTGATGGAATATGCTATCGGAAATATCGCCGTGGCAATATCATGGAGTGGTTATTTTGTGAATCTGCTTAAAGGATTCAACATTAGTTTACCGCCTTATCTTACTTTAGATTATTTTTCTGCTTACAAAGCCAACGAATCACTAATAGCAAGTGGTGGCGATCTTTCTAAAATGAGCGATAGTATGCAGACTGCCGCTAGCGCCTGGGCAACTGCTCCACAAATCGGAGGCTTGCGCCTGATTGCAGATTTTCCTGCGTTATTGATTGTTTTTATAATTACTGCTTTGGTTTATGTGGGCATTAAGGAAACTAAAAAAGCAACGAATGCCATGGTAATTTTAAAGATCACCGTAGTTTTAGCAGTTATTGTTATCGGCTTCTTTTACGTAACACCAGCTAACTGGCATCCGTTTTTACCCAACGGTTTTAGCGGAATGATGAAAGGAGTTTCGGGTGTTTTCTTTGCTTACATAGGTTTCGATGCAATTTCTACAACCGCCGAAGAATGTAAAAACCCTCAGCGAGATTTACCCCGAGGAATGATTTATTCCCTAATTATTTGCACTGTACTTTATATTTTAGTTGCCTTAGTGTTAACAGGGATGGTTAATTTTAGTGAATTGGCTGTAGCCGACCCGCTAGCTTTTGTTTTTGAACGCGTAGGCTTAACTAAAATAAGCTATATAATTTCTATAAGTGCAGTTATTGCAACAGCCAGCGTACTGCTGATTTTTCAGATGGGGCAACCCCGTATTTGGATGAGCATGAGTAGAGATGGGTTATTGCCAAAAGCTTTTTCAAGAATTCATCCTAAGTTTAAAACTCCGGGATTTGCAACAATTGTTACTGGTTTTGTGGTAGCAATTCCAGCTTTGTTTATGAATTTAACCGAAGTAACCGACCTAACCAGCATTGGAACTTTATTTGCTTTTGTTTTGGTTTGTGGAGGGGTTTTACTTTTACCACCAGATACCGATATAAACACGAATAGAAAACGCTTTAAAATGCCTTACATCAATGGAAAGTTTATTGTACCAATATTATTCATTTTAGGTATTTCTTTCTTTTACGATGACATTTTAAACCATTTCGATTTTAGCGACGGATGGTTAGTTATTAGAGAAAAGCTTCCACTTTATCTTTATCTGATTTTAGCTTTAGTGATAAGCGTTTTATCATTTACCAAAAGCTTATCGCTGATTCCTGTACTGGGCTTATTAAGCTGCGGTTATTTAATGACTGAATTGGGCTATACCAATTGGTTGCGCTTTTTAATCTGGTTGGCAATTGGTATGGTGGTTTATTTTGGCTATAGCTACAAGAATAGTAAGTTGAATACGGACGAGAAGTAAAGTCTATTTAACCCATTTACTGTGCAATACTGAGATAGCTATATCGATTAGGTGGTAAGTTGAACGATGGGTTTAAAACTATGTGCTAATTTAGATAAGTGTTTTTAACCACTGAGGACGGGGAGTTCACAAAGATAAGCGCCCAAAGAATATTCCATCTTATCAAGTAGCTTCTTGAACTACTAGCTATTTTTACTTCGCATTGAAGTTATCGGATTTACTCAAAAATGTAAATCAAATATTGCGGACTCATTCCATTCGCAGCAATCGGCACATAGTATTTCAGTTGCTTTTCACTTTGTTCCGCCAACGTATATTTTCCTGTGTTTATGGTCAATTCTTGAGTAGTACTGTTAAAGCTGTAATTCTGAATCTCAGTTTGCTGTTGGTCAGCGCTCGACTTTAACGCTCCTCTATTTATAGTAAGTTTCCCATCCGCACCAAACTTAAAGGTATCATCTTTTTCAAAATCTTGAATTGCGTAATACACCACTCTTCCAGCAGGATTCGTTAGTGGGTTAGTTGATGTGTTTTTATCGACCAAAGCTAGTTTCCAAGTTTTTGAAGTTAGGAAATTAACTTTATCATTATCCTTTTTACAACTTAAAAAAGCAAGTGCAAAAAACATCAACACACTTAGAATTTTAGTTTTCATAATCATAGGTTATAAGATTCAAAGAAAACATTTTATTTGAATAAAAACTATAAGAAAATCCCCTCTAGCAGAAAAACCTCGCCGTAAACGGCGAGGTTTCAATAACTATTTAAAAAAAAACTTATGCCAATAATGTAATTGGCGCTTCTAATAATGCTTTTAACGTTTGTAAAAATTTAGCTCCTGTCGCACCATCAATAACTCTATGGTCGCAACCTAAACTCAATCTCATGATGTTTCCTGGAACAACTGCTCCATTTTTAACAACGGGCACTTGTTGAATTGCACCAACAGATAAAATAGCACCGTCTGGTGTATTAATGATGGATGTAAAATCATCAATACCAAACATTCCTAAGTTAGACACTGTGAAAGTTGAACCTTCCCAATCTTTAGGTTGCAGTTTTTTAGCTTTCGCTTTTTGAGCGAAGTCTTTTACTTCCGCAGAAATGTGCGATAAGCTTTTTCCATCTGCAAAACGAATAACTGGCACCAATAAACCATCTTCAATAGCCATTGCAACTCCAATATTTGTATGCTCGTTAAAACGGATTTTATCTCCTCTGAACGATGAGTTAACCGCAGGATGTTGCTTTAAAGCAATTGCAACCGCTTTAATTACGATATCATTGAAAGAAACCTTAACTGGAGCAACCGTATTGATTTGCGTACGGGCAGCCATAGCGCCTTCCATATCAACAGTAATGTTTAAGTAGAAATGCGGTGCTGTAAATAAGCTTTCTGATAAACTACGGCTAATTGCTTTACGCATCTGAGAAACTGGTTTCTCAGTAAAACGTTCTTCGCCAACATATTGAGGAATAACAGGTGCTGGAGCCGCTGACTTAGCTACAGAAGCATCTGAACTTGCTGGTGCCGCTTGTGCTGACTCTTGTATTGCTGATGGTGTATAATCTTCAACATCTTTCTTTACAATCCGTCCGCCTTCTGCACTTCCTTTAACATCATTTAAGTTGATGCCTTTATCTTCCGCTAATTTCTTAGCTAACGGAGAAGCTTTTACTCTACTATCATCAGATGACGCTGGAGAAACTTCTTTTACTTCTTCTTTAACAGGAGATGCTACTGCGTCTGGCGTTGCTGGAGCTTTTTCTTCTACTTTACTTTCTTCTTTTTTAGCTTGTGGTTTATCACCATTCAACAATGGAGTAATATCTGTACCTTCTTTACCAACAATGGCAATAATACCATTTACTGGCACAGCCTCACCTTCTTTACAAGCTAAATATAATAAAGTTCCTTCTTCATAACCTACCACTTCCATGGTTGCTTTGTCAGTTTCAACATCAGCAAGGCTATCGTCTGCTTTTATTTTATCGCCAACTTTAAAGTTCCACTTATTAATAACACCTTCTGTCATGGTATCACTAAGGGCAGGCATTCTAATAATATTTGCTTCGATATTAGCAGTATCAACAACGGTAGCTGAAGCCTCTTCTTTCGAAGTTTCTGCCTCTGGTGCTTTTTCTTCTTCCTTCGTATCTTCTTTAGCAGCACTTGGACTCGCACCTGCTAAAGCTGCAGAATAATCTTCACCTTTTTCGCCAATAATTGCAATCAAACCATCAACTGGCACAGCTTTCCCTTCTTCAACACCTATATAAAGGAGCGTACCTTCTTGAAAAGATTCGAAATCCATAGTCGCTTTGTCGGTTTCAATTTCAGCAACAACATCTCCTGCTTTTATTGAATCACCAACTTTTTTATGCCACTTTGCTAAAACACCTTCAGTCATGGTGTCACTCATTTTGGGCATTTTTATCGCTTCAGCCATTGTATGTTTGAATAAATTTGTCTTTAAAAATTAAAATTAATCTTTGATGAAAGGATAGTTTGGTTCTGCATACACATCTGTATATAGTTCAGATGGATCTGGAAACGGAGATTCTTCTGCAAATTTAACAGCCTCTTCTATCTGTGCTTTTACTTTTGCAGCAATTTGATCAAACCACTCTTGATCAGCCCATTTCTCTTTCTCAATTTGAGTTTTAACTACCTCGATAGGGTCTTTTGCTTTATATTCTTCAACCTCTTCTTTGGTACGGTATTTCTGAGGATCGGACATAGAGTGTCCTTTATATCTATAAGTTCTTATTTCTAAGAAAGTTGGACCTTCGTCTTTTCTAGCTCGTTGGATAGCTTCGTCCATTGCGTTATGTACAGCAACTGGATCCATTCCATCAACCGGCATACAAGGCATTTCGTATCCTAAACCTAATTTATAAATATCAGTGGTATTTGCAGTACGAGCAACTGAAGTTCCCATAGCATATCCATTGTTTTCAACAACAAAAATTACTGGTAACTTCCAAAGCATTGCCATGTTGAAGGTTTCGTTTAACGCACCTTGACGTACGGCACCATCACCCATGTAACAAATATTCACGTTGTCTGTACCTTTGTACTTTTCAGCGAAAGCAATACCTGCACCTACTGGAATTTGACCTCCAACGATTCCATGACCGCCATAAAAATGATGTTCTTTACTAAAAAAGTGCATTGAACCACCTTTTCCTTTTGAACAACCCGTTGCTTTACCGTAAAGTTCGGCCATAGCTAAGTTCGGAGACATTCCTAATGCGATCGGGTGTGCATGGTCACGATAAGTAGTAATCATACTATCACCCTTTTTAATCGTGGACATTGCACCTGCTATTACAGCCTCTTGACCAATATATAGGTGACAAAAACCTCTAATCTTTTGCTGACCATATAACTGACCTGCTTTTTCCTCAAATCTTCTAAGTAGAAGCATTAACTCATACCAATACAGATACGTCTCTTTTGTAATTGCAATTGAACTCATTTGTACATTTGATTATGGAAAGCAAATCTATCAATAACTTGGCAAAAATAAAACCTGTTACCTCTTTTAATTGATATTAAATTAAGATGTGTTGCTGTTGTTTTATGATTGGTAAGGATTTGGGCGCTTAAACACGCTGTACGTTATATCTTTTTGGTCTAAAAAAACCAAAAAGGATGTCACTTCCATCGTTAGCGCAAATAAAATTCAATCAAAAAATTACCTATAATTAAACAACCTGCCAGCACACCTCTCAGATGCCATACCGTTGATATTGTTAAAAAGAGTTAAAACCTTTTGCCTATTACTTGCGTAGAAGAAAATTAACCTTACTTTTGTAGCTTAATAAAATAAACAGTTGCTTTAGCCGTTTATAATTGACCTATAGCCCAAAACGTAGTCAAACAATGAAGAAAGTTTTAATTTTTACCCTTTTAGTTAGTGCATTTTTAAACCTAAAAGCTCAAAATACTAAAGTCGCATCTTCATCAACAACCCAAAAAACAGAAGTTTCTGATCCCGATAATCTGGCGAGTCAATTTTTCTCGCAGGTGATGGGCGTGGCTGTTTCCGCAACCAGCAATACAAAGATGTACCAGTTTATTTACGACTGGTTAGGCACACCTTATCGTTTAGGCGGTGATACTAAAAAAGGAATTGATTGCTCTGGTTTTGCATTTGAATTGTACAACAAAACGTTCAATACTATTATAGGAACAAACTCTAGAAACATCTTTAGCATGGTTAATCCTATTAACAAGGTTGATTTAAAAGAAGGAGATCTAGTTTTTTTTAAAATACACAGCAAATCAATTAGCCATGTAGGCGTTTATATTGGCGACAAAAAGTTTGCTCATGCATCGTCTAGCCGTGGCGTAATGATTAGTAATTTAGAAGAGCCCTATTGGCAACGCTATTTTTATAAAGGTGGCCGAGTTTTAGAAAGCCTAAAAAACCAACTGAATAACGACTAATAGCAATCATAAAATAGAAAGCTAAAGGCTTAACGCATAAGAATTGCCATAACACATTTTGAAATCCCACTCCCAAAAGCGGGATTTTTTTTATGATTCATCTTTTGTTGTTCTCACCAAGCTAATGCCGGTAAAGAAAAAGATTACTCCTAAAACACCTAAAACAATTACAGTTCTGGTATCTCCGCTATGTTGTACAAAAGATACGGCTGTGTAAATTAAACCTATTATCCCAAGTATGGTTAATATGGCGCCAAAAGTTCTTTTTAAGTTCATGTTATTTATCTAAAAATTAGGGTACAATTAAAAATACTTAATTTTACTTTTTTACCTTGGCCCAAATGAAACCGACAACAAACAGAATAAATACAACAACAAATATCCCTACGTAATAACCAGCTTTAAAAACACCTTCTATTGCGGCGCAACTACTTAATGATAAAACAAGTAGGAAAAATATGGGTAGTATAAACTTTTTCATTTTGAACACAAAAAAACGGGAAGATGAATTTCTCCCCGTTTCAATTAGTCTTCAAAATGATGCCAAACTATTTTGCAGTCGCAAAACGCTTTGCTACTTCTTCCCAATTAATGGTATTGAAAAAAGCTGTCAGGTAATCTGGACGTCTGTTTTGGTAATTCAAATAGTAAGCATGCTCCCAAACATCAACCCCTAAGATTGGTGTTCCTTGCACTTCTGCAATATCCATCAAAGGATTATCTTGGTTTGGCGTAGAAGTAACTGCTAATTTACCATCAGCGCCTACAATTAACCATGCCCAGCCAGATCCAAAACGAGTTGCTCCTGCTTGTGAAAAAGCAGTTTTAAAATCTTCGAAAGAACCAAAAACTGCATCAATAGCTGATGCTAATTCGCCACTTGGTTTTCCACCTGCGTTTGGCGCCATTACTGTCCAAAATAATGAATGGTTAAAATGACCACCACCATTGTTTCTAACTGCTGCTGGGTATTTAGAAATATTTTTACAGATATCTTCGATAGAAGAAGAATCATCTTTACCTTCTAAAGCTTTGTTAAGGTTGGTTACGTAAGCAGCATGGTGTTTTCCATGGTGGATTTCCATTGTTGCTTTATCAATGTTTGGTTCTAATGCGTCTGATGCGTACGGTAACGCAGGTAATTCAAAAGCCATAATAATAGTTTTTAGGGTTGTTAATAATAATGATAAATATAAGCACCTGAATTTTAAAGATATTCAGATTAATGTTAAGATTTGTTTCTTTTTTTGAGAAAGAAGGTTTTAACGAGCTCACTACATTCTGTCTCAAAAACTCCGCCAACATATTGAGTTTTAGGATGTAAAATATTTTGTGACAATCGAGAGAATCCTCTTTGCGGATCATGAGCTCCAAAAACAATCCTAGAAATCTGTGTCCAATAAGCCGCACCTGCGCACATTACACAGGGCTCAAGCGTAACATATAGTGTACAGTCGGTTAAATACTTTCCTCCTAAAAAATTTGAAGCGGCCGTAAAAGCCTGCATTTCCGCATGTGCCGTTACATCGTTGAGTTGTTGGGTTAAGTTGTGTCCTTTACCAATGATCCGTCCTTTGCAAACCAAAACTGCGCCTACCGGGATTTCATCTGCATCCGATGCTAAGTTGGCTTCTTTTAAAGCTTCTTTCATAAAGAATTCATCTTCGGGGATAGTTGGCTCGTTTGTGAAGGAATAGTACTTCATATTTTTTGGATTGGATTGCAAATATAAGACTTGTGTTAAGCCTTAGGTAGATTTTTGTTACATAAACATTGATACTTGACATTTGCAAGGCTACTGATAGCTTTTTATTATCATTTGTCAAAATCTATCTTTTTTGAAACTTTCTGAGTTCCTTCACGTAAATCTCATTATAAAAAATTAAAATAATATGATTACAAAATTATCTAAACTCTTGTTTGCTGTTTTAATTACTTCTTATACAGTTACTTTTGCACAAACCACAACTGTTTTAAATTTCGGCAACAATGAAGCAATAAAGTGGGACGACGGTGTTGCAGAAGATGGAGACGGCGGATCTAGTGATATTGCCGGGATTACTTTACAAGTTTACAACATTACCGATAACTCAGGAACAAAACTGGTAAGTAAAATAAAATGGTATAACAATACTGATTTATCGTCATCGGCCCCAACATACAATGCTATTACTGAAGATTTTGACAGTTCAGCAGGTTCAAAAGGAATGGCTATAAAATCAAAAGACAACAAAATCTTTAACCTTAATAGTTTTATCTGGTATGATTGGGGTTTTACCGATGGCGCAATAGTTACAGTTGATGGCTATTTGAATGGCGTTAAAACTGTAACAACAACATTTCAATCTAACACCGAAATATCTCAAGGTGTGTCTGCTCCAGTTAATGTCTCTTTTTCAGCAACTCCTATAAACAACATTGATGAAGTAAGAATGACTTTCTCCTCTAACAATCGCTATCCATCAATAAACAAGATCAGCGTTACCACGAATGTTACACTTCCAGTTAGTATTCTAAATTTTGAAGCAAAAAGAGAAAATAGCAGTGGAGTATTGCTAAACTGGAATACCTCATCAGAGCTGAATAACAAACAGTTTATTCTTAAACACTCTTTGGATGGAAAGAACTTTGAAACCATAATCACTACAAATAGCAAAGGAGCTAATGCAAACAAATACAGTTTTAACCATTCAAATGCATCTAATAGCTTAAATTACTATGAATTATTACAGGAAGATTACGATGGAACAGTGCAAAGCTTAGGCATAAAAAGCGTAAGTGCCATTTTCGATACGCAAGTTAGCGTTTACCCTAACCCCACAAAAGATTATACCATTGTACAATTTAAGGCTGGCCTATTTAACAATGCAACTTTATTAGATTTAAACGGTAAAACAATTCAGGATTTTGTAGTTAGCCCTATGCTTAATAACATAAAATTTGATTTACGAAATTTAGCTCCAGGAACATATATCGTAGAATTGAAAGGAGAAACTTCAAGGATTGTCAAGAAAATCTCAATACTTTAAAATTTAAATAATCCGAACATAAAGCCTGATTTTATCTGTGACAATCAGGCTTTTTTTGTGGAGCAATATTAAATCAGTTAAGAAATCCTAACTGAAAAACCGTTAAAGTACATTGACTGTTATTCAAAATGAACTTAATTCGCCTGTAACTATTGATGAATTTCTAGCTCTAAATACCAAAAAACAAAGACCATGATTGTAACAACAACAAATAACATTGAAGGAAAAAAAGTAGTTAAATACTTAGGAATCGTTTCTGGCGAAGCTATTATTGGCGCCAACTTTATCAAAGATTTTTTTGCAAGTGTGCGAGATATCGTGGGTGGCCGAGCAGGAAGTTATGAAGAGGGTTTGCGTGAAGCAAAAAACATTGCCATGGCAGAAATGCAAGATTATGCAGCGAGATTAGGCGCCAACGCTATTTTAGGAGTGGACTTAGATTATGAGACAATGGGAAGTGCTGGCAGTATGTTGATGGTATCGGCAAGTGGCACTGCGGTTATTATTGAGAATTAAATTGTAAAAGACTATCTCGAATTTTATTAATTTATTTCAAAAAATATTTTCAAATTTGTTTTTAGAAAATCAAACCTATGAAACCGAGACTGTTATTCCTTTTACCTTTACTATTTTTACTGGGCTGTGAAAAAGACGATAAACCAGACATAGCAATTAAAGAAACTGTAAAAATGTACATTTTTGCAAGCACTGGTATTTATTTAACGGGGACTACCCCACCAATTTTAGAATTATCGGGAACAAACATAGAAACCGTCAAAAATATAACAAGCGGCAGTCACATTTTAGAAGTTGAATATCCAAAAGGAGAAAAGCAGACGTTAACACTAAAATCATCAAGACCTGATTTAGATGTTTTCCTTCAAGTTTCTAAAACCTTAAGTCATAATGTAACCGGTGACATAGTTGATCAATATGCAATGAAATCTCTTACCGTTACATTTATCGCTGAATAAAAACTTAATAAAAAGAGAGAGATTTTATTTCAAAATCTCTCTCTTTTTTAAACCGTAGTTTCTATACTCAATTCCTTCTTCTGCTTATCATCGATTGTTGATGGAGAATCAATCATCACATCTCTGCCAGAGTTATTCTTAGGAAAAGCAATTACATCACGAATAGAATCCAGACCGGCAAAAATAGAAACCAATCTATCAAAACCGAAAGCAATACCACCATGAGGAGGTGCACCATATTCAAAAGCTTCTAATAAAAACCCGAATTGTTTCTGTGCTTCTTCTGGCGTAAAACCTAAGTGTTTGAACATGATAGACTGTAATTCTCTATCGTGGATACGTATGGAGCCGCCACCTATTTCTGTTCCGTTGATTACCAAATCGTAGGCATTTGCCCTTACTTCGCCTGGGTTGCTATCCAACATCGCGATATCTTCTGGCTTTGGTGATGTAAATGGGTGGTGCATTGCATGGTAACGCTCACTTTCCTCATCCCACTCCAACAACGGAAAGTCTATAACCCAAAGCGGTGCAAATTTATTTTTATCGCGTAAGCCTAAGCGGTTACCCATTTCCAAACGAAGCTCGTTCAATTGCTTGCGGGCTTTATCAGTTCCACCAGCCATAATTAAAACTAAATCACCTGGCTCGGTATTAAAAGCTACCGACCATTTTTGCAATTGTTCCTCGTTGTAGAATTTATCTACTGAAGATTTTAAAGTGCCATCTTCGTTATGGCGCATATAAATTAAACCTGTTGCACCAATTTGCGGACGTTTTACAAAATCTGTAAGTTCATCCAATTGCTTACGGGTATATGATGCAGCACCTTTTGCATTGATACCAACAACCAGTTCTGCGTTATCAAAAACTGGGAACCCAAACCCACGCACTAGGTCTCCCTCTCCTTCGGAGAGGACTGGGGTGAGGCTTACAAACTTCATTTCAAAACGGATATCTGGCTTATCAGAACCGTAGAAACGCATCGCATCAGCATAATCCATTCGAGGAAAATCTTCAAACTCTAACCCTTTCACATTTTTAAACATGTGACGAGTTAAACCTTCGAACAAATTCAAAATATCTTCTTGCTCAATGAAAGCCATTTCACAATCTATCTGCGTAAACTCTGGCTGGCGATCCGCTCTTAAATCTTCATCTCTAAAACATTTTACAATCTGAAAGTAACGGTCGAAACCGGAAACCATTAATAATTGTTTAAAGGTTTGTGGCGATTGTGGTAAAGCATAAAACTCACCCGGATTCATACGGCTAGGCACTACAAAATCTCTTGCACCTTCTGGCGTTGATTTGATTAAAACCGGAGTTTCAACTTCTAAAAAGCCCTGAGCATCTAAATATTTACGGATTTCTTGCGCCATTTTATGACGAAGAATTAAATTATTACGAACAGGATTACGGCGCAAATCCAAATAGCGATATTTCATACGCAACTCTTCTCCCCCGTCGGTTTCATCCTCAATCATAAACGGAGGTAATTTCGCAACGTTTAAAATCTCCAGATCAGCAACTTTAATTTCTATTTCTCCGGTTGAAATTTTTGGGTTTTTGTTCGAGCGTTCAAGAACAGTTCCTTTTACTTTAATCACAAACTCGCGACCTAAATCTTTTACTTTTGAGCGTAGCGTAGCTTCGTCATCGGTATTAACTACCAATTGGGTTAAGCCGTAACGGTCTCTTACATCAATAAATGTGGTTCCACCTAAATCTCTTGATTTTTGTACCCAACCGCTCAATATAACTTCCTGACCTAGATTTTCGATGGTTAATTCACCGCAAGTATGTGTTCTGTGCATGATGTTGCTTTTTGTAATAAATATTACGTTTTGTAATAATCTGCGAATATAAGGTAAATATATTTTTATTTGAATTAGTCATCAGTGGATTTACGAGATAAAACCAGTTCATCTACTTGCAGAACTAAACGGACAAAATTTTAATGAAAAATTGCTTTCTTTGAATGAATTATAAATTAAACACCAGATTAGCATCTGGTGTTTTAGACAGGCAGACCTTCCATATCCGTCATCAACTGAAAATTGAACTAAAAAGGTTTTTGGGTTTGCGGATCAAAATCACCACTCGGATAAAATTCAGGTTAAAGGTAAATTAATAGTCGATGGGCCAAACCAGCACTCACCGTTCAAAAATCACTCTTCAGATGAATCTTCACTTTTTTGAATTCCACTAAAAACCTTGTCCATACGCTCAACATATTCGTTGGTATCATCTACAAAAAAATCAAGTTGCGGAACACTCTTAACTTGATCCTTAATACGCTTCCCAAGGGTATATCTAATCTCAGCAGTTTTTTCTCTGATGGTTCTGATAGCTGTATCGGTATCCTCTGCATTAAAAAAGCTTAGAAAAACCCTTACTACTCCTAAATCTGGCGTTGCTCTCACTTTGGTAACAGTAATCATCACGTTAGGTAAAAAGGTATTTCCTTCCCGTTGAAAAATCTCTCCCAAATCTTTCTGTATCACTCTCGCAAATTTCTGCTGTCTTTTTGATTCCATTTTTTTGAAGTTAAAAGTAGAAAGTTAAAAGTAGAAAGTTTAATCTGCTTACTGGCAATTTTAAACTTTCTACTTTTCACTTTCTTTAATATAAAAAATTATTAAAAGGATAAATCTTCTGGTTTACGGTTTTTACACTTTCGTAAATACGGTTGCGTAATTCTTCTACGTTCTCCTTTTCTGTAGCTGATATAAATATGGCGGGGCTGTTATGTTTAGCCATCCAACTGTTTTTAAAATCTGCCAAAGTCATTTTAGGTTTTTCTTCATTTTCAACCTCCCAATCTTGTCCAGCTTCCGCCTCGTGGTAGTTATCTATTTTATTGAAAACAGTAATCATTTCCTTATCAATAGCACCTAACTCTTTTAAAGTTTCGTTTACTGTACGGATCTGATCTTCAAAACTTGGGTGAGATATATCTACCACGTGAATTAAAATATCAGCCTCGCGTACTTCATCTAAAGTAGATTTAAAACACTCTACCAAATGGTGAGGCAGTTTTCTGATAAACCCTACCGTATCCGAAAGTAAAAAAGGCACATTATCCAGAACGACTTTTCTAACGGTTGTGTCTAATGTTGCGAACAGTTTATTTTCGGCAAAAACATCTGACTTCGAAAGCATATTCATAATGGTAGACTTGCCCACGTTGGTATAGCCAACCAAAGCTGCCCTAACCAGTTCTTTACGGTTTTTACGTTGGGTTTCGTTTTGCCTGTCAATTAGTGATAACCTTTCCTTAAGTACAGAAATCTTTTCCTTAATCATCCGCCTATCACTTTCAATTTGCGTTTCCCCTGGCCCACGCATTCCAATACCACCTTTTTGGCGTTCTAAGTGTGTCCACATCCGCGTTAAGCGAGGCAATAAATATTGTAATTGCGCTAATTCTACCTGTGTTTTAGCTTGTGCAGATTGTGCTCTACTTGCAAAAATATCTAAAATCAGATTGCTTCTATCAAGCACCTTAACATTTAACTCCTTCTCAATATTCCGCAATTGCATCGGCGAAAGCTCATCGTCAAAAACAACAATGTCTATCTCCTCAGCTTTAACATAATCACGAATTTCTTCTAGCTTTCCGGTACCTACAAAGGTTGCTCTTTCTGGACGCAACATTTTCTGTGTAAACCGTTTTTCGGTAACACCACCAGCTGTTTCTACTAAAAAAGCAAGCTCGTCCAAGTATTCTTTCTCTTGCTCCTCTGTTTGGTTAGCAGTTATTAAACCCACTAAAACCACCCGTTCGGCTTTAGCTTCTGTATCGTAAAATTTCTTTTTTGGCATTTATTCCCTTTCTATTGGCAAAGATACAATATGCTTGCCAATTGTTGGATAAACTATCGCAATATAAACAAGTAAGCCAACACAAAATCACAAACATTTTATTGCCCAACTTGTTAAGTTATGAAACAACAAAAACATCTTATTACAGTGCAAAACAAAAATGGGAAACCAATTGCTAAAAATAACTTACCTACAAAAATATGCCTGAGCTGTAAAAAAGCATTTGGCTGGCGCAAAAAATGGAAAAATTGTTGGAATGACGTAAAATATTGCAGTAAGCATTGCCAAAACATTAAATATTAAGCAATATTGCATAAAACACCCTTTTTGTTAATTTTTGTAGAGAATGAGCGGAAAAACAATACTTGTATGGTTTAGAAATGATTTGCGAATCCACGATAATGAGATCTTATGGGAAGCCACGCAAAAAGCATCAACCATAGTCCCTGTTTATTGTTTAGACCCTCGCTATTTTACCCAAACCAGTTTTGGAACACAAAAAACCGGAAATTTTAGGGCGCAATTTCTATTGGAAAGTCTTGCCGATTTAAAAAGCTCTTTACAGCAATTAGGTGGCGATTTATTAATTGTAAAAGGCTTACCTGGCGAAATATTACCAGAAATATGCAAAAAGTATAATGTTGACGAAGTTTATCACCATCGCGAAGTAGCATCAGAAGAAACTGCTATCTCTTCTGACGTAGAAGATACACTTTGGAAAATGCAACTCAATCTAAAGCATTTTATTGGTCATACCATGCACCATAAAGAAGACTTGCCTTTCCCAATCAAAGACATCCCGGACGTGTTTACAAAATTCCGTAAAAAGGTAGAACGCGAAGCCGAGATACGGCCATCTTTTGATACGCCTACACAAATTAATGTCCCAAAAAATCTTGAACAAAGTAACATCCCTACACTGGATGACCTAGGTTTAGTTCATTCAACAGTAGACAACAGACAGGTTTTAAACTTTAAAGGCGGCGAAACTGAAGGCTTAAAAAGATTAAAGCATTATTTATGGGATACTGATTCACTTAAAACCTATAAAAAAACCAGAAACGGTTTATTAGGTGCTGATTATAGTTCTAAGTTTTCTCCTTGGTTGGCTGCAGGTTGCTTATCCCCGCGGGCTATTTATTGGGAGGTAAAACAATACGAAAAAGAACGTGGCGCAAACGACTCTACCTATTGGTTGATTTTTGAATTGCTCTGGCGAGACTATTTTCGGTTTATGTTTAAAAAACATGGCACCAGTTATTTTGTTGAGGAAGGTTTCAAAGGTAAGTCTCAAGAATATGCAGACAACCAAATCTTGCTTTTTGAGAATTGGAAAAATGCAAAAACGGGAATCCCTTTTGTTGATGCTAATATGAAAGAGTTGAATCTTACTGGCTTCATGAGCAACCGCGGACGCCAAAACGTGGCATCGTACTTAGTGAATGATTTAAAAGTGAACTGGACTTGGGGTGCTGCATATTTTGAAGAAAAGCTGATTGATTACAGTCCTGCAAGCAATTGGGGAAACTGGGCCTACATTGCAGGTGTTGGAAATGACCCACGAGACAACAGGTATTTTAATATTGAAAAACAGGCTAGCGAATACGACCCCAAGGGAGAGTATGTTGATTTTTGGCTGAAGTAATACGGTTAAAATAAATCGCTTTTTTTAAAAAACAAACGCCTCCCTATCTTTGTTAACAAAGCATAAAACATAAAATAGCAAAGACTTTTGAAACATTTTTCCATTAGTGATATTGAAGGTTTAACCGGAATTAAAGCCCATACCATTAGGATTTGGGAACAGCGTTATGATCTTTTTCGCCCTAAAAGAACCAATACCAATATCCGTTATTATGATGATAACGATTTGTGCCTCTTTTTAAATATTGCAACATTAAACGAAAACGGTTACAAAATCAGTAAAATTTCTAAAATGAATACTGATGAAATTGTGGATACCGTGAAAAATCTACAAGGCGATATCCAAAATGTTTCGTCGCAATCTCAGGCGCTTTGCAACGCTATGATTAAAATGGACGAGCGTGAATTCGAGGAGGTTTTAGACGACTGTATCATTAAGCTTGGACTAGAGGAAACCATGACCGAGATTCTGTTTCCTTTTTTATGTAAAGTTGGCGAAATGTGGCAGGTTGGAACTATAAATCCTGCACATGAACACTTTGCCACCCATAAAATAGCGCAGAAAATTATTGAGGCAACTTACGCTATTAAAATAAATCCAAAACCCGATGCCAAGAAGTTTGTATTATTTTTACCTCCTTTAGAACAACACGAACTGGGTTTGCTTTTCGCACAATTTTTGTTGCGAAAGTATGGTCACCATTGCTTATACCTCGGTCAAAACTTACCGTTTGAAACATTGGCACAAGTGATCAGTTATTACGAACCGGATTTTGCATTTACCGTTTTAACAACTGCGCTTTCTAACGTTAATGTTGAAAACACCTTAGAAAACTTAAAAAAGGCCACTCCTAACGTTAAGCTAATTATAACTGGAAATCTTGTTGCAAATCTCAACTACCAAAACACAGATCTTCTCCTGCTTATTAAAAGTATCACTTCTTTTACAACGTTCTTAAGCGATAATTTGTAAAAACCTTCGGTTTGTTATGAATAGCCAATTTTAAGGCTTATTTTAATGGTATTATATTAGTGCTTTACGAAGCTATTTATTTACTTTTGCAAACGAACCATATTAAATTTTAGATGGATACTTTATCTTATCTCAGCAACGCAGATTCAGCCTATATTGATTCTTTATATCAATCGTACAAAGAAGATCCTCAGTCAGTAGATTTCGGGTGGCAGAAATTTTTTGAAGGTTTTGATTTCGGACAACAGTCTGAAACTGAAACTACGGAAACAACAGCAGATGGTTCTCCACCGGCTCATGTTTTAAAAGAAATTAATGTGCTTAACATGATTTACGGTTACCGTAGTCGTGGGCACCTTTTTACCAAAACAAATCCTGTTAGAGAAAGAAGAAAATATTTTCCTGGGAAAGACCTAGAAACTTTTGGATTAGCACAAACAGATCTTGAAACTGTATTTAACGCAGGTGTTGAGGTAGGCTTAGGCCCATCTAAATTGAAAGACATTTACCAATTACTGGAAGACACTTACAGCCAGTCAATTGGTATCGAATATACTTACATGCGTAACCCTATCAAACTAAAATGGTTTGAGGAGCGTATGGAAAAAACCAGAAACAAGCCTGATTTTAATGTAGAAACTAAGAAGAGAATTCTTAATAAGCTAAACCAAGCGGTTGCTTTTGAAAGCTTTTTGGGGACTAAGTTTTTGGGTCAGAAAAGATTCTCACTTGAAGGTGCAGAAGCATTAATCCCAGCTTTAGATTCTGTAATTGAAAAAGGTGCAGATTTAGGAATAGAGGAATTTGTTATTGGAATGGCACACCGTGGAAGGTTAAATGTTTTAACCAACATTATGGGCAAAACCTATAAAGATGTGTTTTCTGAATTTGAAGGAAAATACAACAAAGACCTTCCTTTTGGTGGAGACGTTAAATACCATTTAGGATTTTCATCTGATGTTGAAACTTCTTCATCAAAAAAGGTACACTTGAGTCTTTGCCCAAATCCATCGCATTTAGAAACAGTTGCTGCCGTTGTTGAAGGTATCACCCGTTCTAAAATGGATTTAAAATACCAGAGCGACTACAAACGTATTGCCCCAATTCTTTTACACGGCGATGCCTCTGTTGCTGGACAAGGTTTGGTTTACGAAGTTTTACAGATGTCTAAATTAGATGCCTACAAAACCGGCGGGACTATCCATTTGGTAATTAACAACCAAGTTGGTTTCACCACCAACTATAAAGATGCTCGCTCATCAACCTATTGTACAGATATTGCAAAAGTTACACTTTCTCCAGTTTTCCATGTAAATGGCGACGATGTTGAATCTGTAGTATATGCCATTAATATGGCGATGGAATACCGTCAGCGTTTCCATAATGATGTGTTTATTGATATTTTATGTTACCGTAGGTATGGACATAACGAGGCTGATGAACCGCGTTTTACCCAACCGTTGCTTTACAAAATCATAGAAAAACACCCTAACCCCAGAGAAATCTATGTGGAGAAATTGCTTTCTTCTGGTGCGGTAGATATTAAGTTGGCAAAGCAGATGGAGAAGGAATTTAAAGACCTGCTTCAAGAGCGTTTGAACGAATCTAAAGAAGACCCAGGTGCACCAACAAACCCAGCTTTCTCTGGTGCTTGGAGTAAAATGAGGTTTTCTAAACAAGAGGATTTTGAAACATCTCCAGAGACCGGCGTTAGCAAAAAAGTTTTTCTCGAAATCTCTAAAAGCATATCTCAGTTACCTAAGGATAAAAAATTCTTGGGCAAAATAGAGCGTCTTTTTGGCGAGCGTTTAAAAATGGCTACCGAAACTCATGTCTTTGACTGGGCTATGGGCGAATTAATGGCCTATGCAACTTTAGTTAACGAGGGCATAAGAGTAAGAATGAGCGGACAGGATGTAGAGCGTGGAACTTTCTCTCACAGGCATGCCGTGGTTAAAATGGAAGACTCTGAAGAGGAATACACGCCTATTGAGCATGTCTCCGCAACACAAGCGCCTTTCGAGATTTACAACTCACACCTTTCCGAATACGGTGTTTTAGGTTTTGAGTATGGTTATGCCATGGCAAACCCTAACGCTTTAACCATTTGGGAAGCACAATTTGGAGATTTCTTCAACGGTGCCCAAATTATTTTTGACCAATATATTTCCTCTGCCGAAACTAAATGGCAAAGAGCAAATGGTTTAGTCCTATTACTGCCCCACGGTTATGAAGGACAAGGTCCAGAACACTCTTCTGCAAGGATTGAGCGTTTCTTAGAACTTTGTGCCGAATATAACATACAGGTAATCAACTGTACTACACCAGCTCAGTTTTTCCATGCATTACGCCGTCAGTTAAAAAGAGATATCCGTAAGCCATTGATCAACTTCTCGCCAAAAAGCTTATTAAGATTTCCAAAATGTGTATCGCCTTTAACTGATTTTACTGATGGAAAATTCCAAGAAGTAATTGATGATAAAAATGCTAAGGCAGATAAAGTAGAAAGAGTATTAATTTGCTCTGGTAAAATTTACTACGATCTTTTGGAAGAGCAAGAAAAAGATAAACGCAACGATGTTGCAGTAGTAAGGTTAGAGCAAATGTACCCTACGCCTTACAAACAATTAGATGCAATTAAAGCTAAATACAATAAGGCAAAATTTATTTGGGTACAGGAAGAACCAGAAAACATGGGACCTTGGCCGTTTATTTGCCGTATTTTCAGAAAGTCTGATTTTAATTTTGAGGTAATCTCTAGAAAGCCTGCAAGTAGCCCTGCAACCGGATTTGCTAAACAACATTTGGCAGAACAAGCTGCGATTGTTGCAAAGGCTTTTAATTTAGAAAACGTAGAACAAGTAAAAGAAATAGTTAAAAAAACCTCTAAAGCCAAAACAGCTAAGGTAGATTAGTGACGAGGTTATATTAAAGAAATTATGAGCTTAGAAATTAAAGTACCCGCAGTAGGCGAATCAATTACAGAAGTTATATTAGCTAAATGGCTTAAAAATGATGGCGACCATGTTGAAATGGATGAAGTTATTGCCGAATTAGAATCTGACAAAGCAACTTTTGAATTAACAGCAGAAAGTGCCGGAACATTAAAGTTGGTAGCAAAAGAAGGCGACACTCTTGAAATTGGTGCCTTAGTTTGTAAAATTGAAGAAGGTGGAGCGGGGAATGCTGAAAGCGAAAAGCCAGAAGCTGAAAGCGAAGAGAAAACTGAAGAAAAACCTGCTAATGATTCCAAATCTGAAGCTAAAGAAACTACAATTAAAGTACCTAGTGTTGGTGAATCCATCACTGAAGTTACTTTAACCACATGGTTAAAACAAAACGGTGATTACGTGGAACTAGACGAAGTAATTGCGGAATTAGAATCTGATAAAGCAACTTTTGAATTACCTGCAGAAGCAGCTGGCATATTAAATACTGTTGCTAACGAAGGTGACACTCTAGCTATTGGCGCTGTTGTAGCAACGATTTCTGGTGGTGCAAAAGTTGAAAGTCAAAAGTCAAAAGTTGACAGCGTTGCACCGACTGAAAAATCAGGGACTTCTTACGCAGATAAATCTCCATCACCTGCTGCTGCAAAAATTTTAGCAGAAAAAGGTATTGACACTAAAGACGTTAAAAGTACTGGCGTAGATGGTAGAATTACAAAAGAGGATGCAATGAACGCCCAAAAGGTTGACAGTTCAAAGGCGAAAGTAGAAAGTGCTGTATCGAAAACTACAGGTAACACTTCTGCACCGGCAATTGCTGGAGCTAGAGATGAACGTAGAGAGAAGATGACTTCTTTACGTAAAACGATTTCAAAACGTTTGGTTACCGTGAAAAACGAAACTGCGATGTTAACTACTTTTAACGAAGTAAACATGGCGCCTATCATGGAACTGAGAAAAAAATACAAGGATTCATTCAAAGAAAAGCATGGCGTAGGCTTAGGTTTTATGTCTTTCTTTACCAAAGCAGTTACCGAAGCTTTAAAAGATTTCCCAGCTGTAGGTGCAAGGATTGACGGTGAAGAAATAGTTTACAGCAACTTTGCTGATGTTTCTATTGCAGTATCGGCACCAAAAGGCTTGGTAGTACCTGTAATCAGAAATGCTGAAAGCATGACGATGGCCGAGATTGAGAAAGAAGTAGTAAGATTAGCGGTTAGAGCAAGAGATGGTAAGTTAGGAATAGACGAGATGACTGGGGGAAACTTTACCATTACCAATGGTGGAATTTTTGGTTCTATGCTTTCTACACCTATCATTAATGCACCACAATCTGCAATTTTAGGAATGCACAATATTGTAGAACGCCCAGTTGCAGAAAACGGTCAAGTTGTAATTCGTCCAATTATGTATGTGGCTCTTTCTTATGACCACAGAGTAATTGATGGAAGAGAGTCAGTAAGTTTCTTGGTAAAAGTTAAACAACTTTTAGAAGATCCTGCTCGGCTTTTGTTAGGCATTTAATTTATTGAATATATAAATATCAAACCTCTGCGCTTTCAAAAGTTCAGAGGTTTTTGTTTTATTTGGAAAAACATTACGCATGAGATTAAAAAAACTATTTTTTATTTTACTGATTCTGACGTTTGCAGGAGTAAAGCAAAACTTCGCTCAACAATTGGAAGGTGCTATTGACTTTCATGGCTTTGTAGACAATAGAGAATATGCTAAAACAGACCGGTTTTCTCCTACTTACTTTGGCGCTCGCTTTTCTCCAGAAATTGGCTTGTTGATAGATAGCGTACATCGGTTTAGGGTTGGTGTAAATATGCTGAAGACTTTTGGTTCAAAAGATTTTACGGATAAAGTAGATGCTGTTGTTTATTACCAATATCAAAAACAAAAGCACACTTTTTTTATAGGTGCTTTTCCTCGAGTAGGATTAATTGACGATTATCCAATTGCATTACTTTCTGATACTTTAAATTATTTCCGCCCAAATATTGAGGGGATGCTTTATCAATACCAAACCGCAGAATTTAAACAGAATATTTGGATAGATTGGACAGGCAAACAAACTGCCACAGACCGCGAAACCTTTCTATTTGGTTTTTCCGGCAAATACGAGCCAGGGATATTTTACTTAAGCCATTATGCCTATATGTTCCACAATGCTTTATCAGAAATTTCCCTCCCCAACCAACATTTGGAAGATAATGGGGCGGTACAGCTACAGTTTGGTTTAGATCTTGGCAAAAGAACATTTCTAGATTCGTTGACCATTAGCGCAGGTCCAATGATTTCGATAGAAAGAACCAGAAACATAACAGGCATCCAAACTCCGAAAGGATTTATCAGCTATTTATATGCAGGCTATAAGCAGTTCAGTTTAAAAAACACATTTTACGCTGGCGAAGGTCATCATTTAATTAATGGCGATTTGTTTTATTCTGCCAAACAGTACGACAGATTGGATTTGGGATGGACGCCTATTTCTTACAAAAACGTTGAAGGGGGTTTTGTTCTCAGTTTCCACTTTTTAGATAATATTATTAATAGCCAACAAGCTTTTTCTTTGCGCTATCGAATTAGTGGCAGTAAAAACTTGAGCCGGTAGCGTTGCTTACCCAAAGTATTGAGCCAAAAATTCATTCAAAATATTAAGCCGAATCAACAAATTTTTCATGTCGATTGAATCGACATGAAAAATAACGTGTCGAAAAAATCGATAAAAATCGACATGACAGGACAACATGTCGATTGAATCGACATGAGGATTCGGACTTATCTTGATAAAATATCCATTAAACCTTTATTGATATAATAGGTTTCTTTACCAATTTTGACTGTATCTAAAAAACCTATTTTCTCTAGTTTTTTCAAATATTCTGAGGCAGTTTGTCGCTTGGCGATATTATTTTCCTCTAAAATTTTAATTTTGATATATGGATAACTGTATAGCAAATCGCAAAGTTCTCTGGAGTAAGATGCTTTCAGTGCTTTCTTTATATCCGCTTCAGAATCGGCTTTTAATTGTAAAATAGCATTGATTTTTTTCAACGTTAAAGCCGAAGTTTCTCCCACTCCTTTTACAATAAACAAAACCCATTCTGCCCAGTTTCCTTTTTCGGTAACTTCCCTTAACAAGCGGTAATAATCCGATTTATTTTGGATGATATAATAACTCAGATACAAAACGGGTAATCCAATTAAGTTTTGGTTAATGAGATAAAGCACATTTAAAATCCTGCCGGTTCTCCCGTTCCCATCAGAAAATGGGTGGATAGATTCGAACTGGTAGTGAATCAAAGCCATTTTCACCAAACCGTCCAAGTCAGAAAAATCATCATCATTCATGAAATTCTCTAATGCTTTCAGCTTTTCACGGATGATTTGATCACCTTCTGGCGGTGTGTAAACCACTTGTTTATTGCTCGGGTTTGCCAGCTTTGTACCAGGTGTATTCCTAATATTTTCGTCGGTATTTCTTAAGCGTTGCATAATGCCTACCAATAAATTGGTAGTGATGAAACCTTTTTTCTCCATTTCATCCAACCCCCAATACATGGCTTCACGATATTGGATAACCTCTTTTGCTGCTGCGTTTTTAATGGTATCAGAAATTCGTAAAGTTTCTTGGTAAAGCTCATCTTGGGTGGTCACAATGTTCTCGATGGCGCTGGATTCCTTACTTTCTTGCAAAACAATGGTGTTTAGCAATAAATTCGGATTAGGCAGTGTTTGGCAATAACCTTTCAACTCGGCCAAAAGCTTATTAGCTTCAATGCTTGCTTTTAAAATCTCAACACTTTCCAAATTGGTTCTTGGAGGCAATGGAGGCAAAGCATTGTAAGGTTTATTTTTATCGAATTTCTTCATTTTCTTCCTTTTTTTATATGTCGATTGAATCGACATGATAAAATAACGTGTCGAAAATAATCAAAAAAATCGACACGATAAAATAACATGTCGATTAAATCGACATGAGGATTTTACTCAGAATTCCGATTATAAAAGAGGTGTTTTTCCGCAATAGGGATTGGTGCGAAAATCCTTTTAATTTTTCATCAGCAAAAAGATTGGAGAGAAAGCCCGACCCCGATTTTTCATCGGGGTATTGCCAAAAATCTTATAACACTACTTTTTCTATCATCTTAATATAGCCGGTAATGCCTTCTTCAATTTCTTTTACATACACATACTCATCTGCGGTATGAGACCTTGCGGAATCGCCGGGCCCACACTTTAAAGATGGAATATCTAGTAATGACTGATCTGAAGTGGTTGGCGAGCCATAAGTTTTTTTACCTAAAGCAATTCCAGCTTGTACAATTGGGTGTTCTTTTGGGATAGATGATGGCTTTAACCTAATAGAACGCGGGATAACCTCGCAATTCACAAATTGGCGGATAATTTTCAATACATCTTCATTACTGTAAGCATCTGTTACACGTACGTCAACCGTAAAAGTGCAATTATCGGGTACAACGTTATGTAAAGAACCAGCGTTAATGATGGTGGCAGTCATTTTAATTGGACCTAAAGTTGGCGAAACCTTAGTGAATTGATAGGTCTGAAACCATTCAATATCTCTTAAAGCTTTATAGATTGCATTGTCACCTTCGTTACGGGCAGCATGACCTGATTTTCCTTTTACATGACAATCTAACACTAACAAACCTTTTTCGGCAATGGCTAAATCCATCAAAGTCGGTTCGCCGATAATGGCAAAGTCAAGCTTACCAAGCTCTGGAATAATAGACTCTAATCCACCTTTACCAGAATTTTCTTCTTCGGCGGTAGTGGCAATGGCAATGTTATATTTTAAATTTTCCTGATTATAAAAATGTAGAAATGTAGCAATCAAAGACACCAAACAACCACCAGCGTCATTACTTCCCAAACCAAATAGTTTACCATCTACCACATCCGGAGAAAATGGATCACGAGTATAACTCTTATTTGGCTTTACGGTATCGTGATGTGAGTTGAGTAAAACAGTTGGCTTTTTAGCATCGAAATGCTTGTTGTAAGCCCAAATATTAAACCCTTTCGTTTGGAAATCCACACCGCTCTCTGTGAAAAAATCAGTTAATATTTTAAAAGTGTCTCCTTCTTCCTTACTGAAAGAAGGTGTTGAAATTAACTTTTTTAGCAGTGAAACTGCATTATCATATAGTAAGTCTTCAGCCATTCTAACGTATCCTTTTTCCCTTGATTCTTATATCTTAAATCTTTGCTCTTTGTTCCTTATTCTTTAGTATACAACTCACCAGCAATTTTTGCCGACATTTTAATACCTTTAATCATAGCGGAGCTAAAGCCATTATGTTCCATTTCATTCAATCCGGCAATGGTACAGCCTTTTGGCGAAGTAACTTTATCAATCTCATGTTCTGGGTGCGATGCCAATTGCAACAATAAATCTGCAGCACCTTTTGCAGTTTGCGCAGCCATCATCAATGCATCATGCGCATGGAAGCCCACTTCAACGCCGCCTTGGGATGCTGCTCTGATGGAACGCAAAAAGAATGCGATTCCACAAGCACATAAAGCTGTCGCAGAAGTCATTAAATCCTCTTGGATTTGGATAGAAATACCTACGGTATCAAAAATCTGTTTCACTGTTGCTAAGCTTTCCGTCGATGCATTATCAGTGGCAAAACAGGTCATAGATTGTTGTATCGCGATAGCCGTGTTTGGCATTACGCGTACAACTTCTAAATCTTTATAAAGCTTTTCCTTAAT
Organism: Pedobacter arcticus A12; assembly: GCF_000302595.1. Classification (GTDB taxonomy): domain Bacteria; phylum Bacteroidota; class Bacteroidia; order Sphingobacteriales; family Sphingobacteriaceae; genus Pseudopedobacter; species Pseudopedobacter arcticus. The sequence continues at coordinate 34,064 of NZ_JH947128.1, forward strand.
ATTATTACAGGTTACGCCCGAAACTACCGAAGTGAATAACTGCATTTTTGGATTGATTGAGGATTTAATCTCGTCCAGAACCTTATTTACCTGCTGAGGTAAAACTGCTAAAACAATAATATCCGCACCTTTTACCGCTTCTGCATTATTATTTGTGGTGTTAAAACCTTGCTCAGCATATTCTGTTAAACCGTTTAAGGTTCTACGCGTTAAAGTAATAGCTTCAGCTTTGTATAAACCACTTTTGACTAAACCTTTAGCCAAAGACAAGCCCATATTTCCGCTACCGATGATGGTTATTTTTTTTGAGTTCATTTTGTTTAGTTTATTAGTCGCTGTTTGAATTAGCCATTAGTTTTTTCTTCTCCACGTCATTTCGAGGTACGAGAAATCTCACAAGTAAAGCCTCGATATAAAAATGCATACCAGGCGGTGAGATGTTTCACTATCGTTTAACATGACGATATATTTTAACTTTTATAGCCCCCCACAATTCAGCTCTGCACTCTCTGTGGTTAGAACTTATTTCACCAATTTAGTCCCAAATTCTTTCCCAGTTTCCAAATCATTTAAATCATCTGCTTTACCGATATAAACTGTAGATACACCTTTGTTAATTGCATCAAAAGCGTTATGTAATTTAGGTAACATTCCGTCGGCAACAATACCTTTTGCTTTTAAATCCTCGTATTTGACTGGGTCAATTTCTTTAATCACCGATGTTTCATCATCAACATCGACCAAAACGCCTTTTTTCTCGAAACAATAAACCAAAGAAGTTTCGTAAGTTTTGGCCATTGCAACCGCCAAAGTAGCAGCAACTGTATCGGCATTGGTATTCAAAAGCTGGCTTTTGCCATCGTGTGTGATTGCAGAAAAAACTGGAATAAAACCCGCTTCAATTAATTTGGTCAGACTTTCTGTACCAATAGAATTTTCATCTAAATCGCCCACAAAACCAAAATCAACTTCTTTTATTGTAGCATCCGTTGTGGATTTTATTTGTTGAACGGGGCGTTTTTTTGCTTTAATCAAATTACCGTCTGCACCGCTCAAACCTAAAGCATTACAGCCAAACATTTGCAGTTGCGCTACCAAGTTCTTGCTGATTAAACCGGCGTAAACCATCGTCACAACCCGCAAAGTTTCAATATCAGTAACTCTACGTCCATCAACCATTTTGGCTTCGATATGCATTTCGGCAGCCAATTTAGTTGCCATTTTACCACCGCCGTGAACCAATATTTTATTCCCCTTTAAGCCAGCAAAAACTTTTAAAAACTCGTGAAGTTTCTCGGAATTATCGATAACGTTGCCGCCAATTTTTATGACATAGAGAGCCTCACCCCGACCCTCTCCTAAGGAGAGGGAGGTTGAAGTGGATATATTTTGTGGGTTATTTGATTTCATTAGTTTATTTATTCTCGTTTTTTTTCGACAATATAGGAAAGTCCTCTCCTTCGGAGAGGATTAGGTGAGGCTTATGCTCTCTAACATCTCCTTTAATACTGCCTGAGCTGCCCAAACTCTATTATTTGCTTGGTTTAACACCAAAGAATTTGGTCCGTCTAAAATTTCATGAGAAAGTTCTAATCCTCTACGTACCGGCAAACAATGCATTACACCTGCATTATTGGTCAATTTTAACTTCTCGTTAGTCATCATCCAACCTTCACCATCAGTTAAAATTTTTCCGTAATCGTTATAAGACGACCAGTTTTTCACATAAACAAAATCGGCACCGGACAAAGCTTCATCCTGATTATTGGTTACTGTTGCGTCTCCAACGAATTGAGGTGCCAAATCATAACCTTCCGGATGGGTGATTACAAAATCGTAATCTGCTTTGTTCATCCACTCGGCAAAAGAATTCGCAACTGCTTGTGGCAATGGCTTTACGTGAGGTGCCCAAGTTAAAACAACTTTAGGCTTTGCTGTTTTTTTTAATTCTTCTATCGTGATTAAATCTGCCAAGCTTTGTAAAGGATGGCGTGTTGCCGACTCTAAACTTACCACCGGCACACCGCTGAATTTGACAAATTTGTTGAATATTGTTTCTGCATAATCATCCTCTCGGTCAACTAAGCCAGGGAAAGAGCGGAAACCAATGATATCGCAATATTGCCCCATTACCCCAGCTGCTTCGCGAATATGCTCCACTGTTGTACCATTCATGATTACACCGTCCTGAGTTTCCAAAGCCCAACCTTCCTTGTCCAAGTTCATCACAATAACTTGCATTCCTAAGTTCATCCCCGCCTTTTGCGTACTTAAACGGGTACGTAAACTCGGGTTTAAGAAAATTAAACCTAAGGTTTTATGCTTGCCTAGCTGTTCATCAACAAAAGGTTTTTTCTTTAACGAAATCGCATCGGAAAGTAATTGTTGAATATCGGTTACGTCGTTTACAGAAGAGAATAATTTCATTGATTGGAGTTGATAAATTACAATTTATATTTTTTCATTACTTCGTCAGTAGGTTTTGTAAGGTTTAGTTTACCTTCTTGCTGACCTTTCTTAATTCCGTCTACTACATGCGGAGGTAAAACACTATTAGTACTTAAAAATGACTTATAATCCCCCAAATTATTTTGACGATCACTTTTATTTTCTTTCATTAACTAAGTGCGTTATACTGGAATATAAATAGACTTACATCTCTTTAGAAAATGCTTCTAAGAATCTATCCGCGTGTGCCATTGTTAAATTTAATGCAGGTAACAACCTAATCACATTTGGACTAGCTGCTCCTGTAAATATATGATGTTTAAAAAGCAATTCTTTTTTTACATGTGCTAATTCCTCGGGTAAATCTATTCCAATCATTAACCCTCTTCCTCTTACCTCGGTAATTTTATCAAACTTCTTTAATTCAGCAATCAAATAATCTCCACCTTTTCCAGCGTTAGCAATCAAATAATCTTGTTCAATTACTTCTAAAACTGCCAACGCAGCAGCACAGGCTAAATGGTTACCACCAAAAGTAGTCCCCAACATACCATGCCAAGGCTTTAATTTCGGACTGATACTGATGGCTCCAATTGGAAACCCGTTACCCATTCCTTTTGCCATGGAATAAATATCAGCGTCTACTCCTGCAAAATCTTGAGAGTAGAACTTGCCACTTCTACCGTAACCACACTGAACAGAATCCGCGATAAAATAAGCTCCATGCTGATCACACAATGAACGTATAGCCTGTAGAAATTCGTTGCTAGCTACCCTAATTCCACCCACGCCTTGAATTCCTTCGATAATTACTGCACAAATTTCTTCTCCTTCATCTTCAAAAACTGCTTTCAGTGCTTTTACATCGTTAAAAGGCAAAATAATTGAATTTGGATTTTGGTTAACCGGAGCGATAATCTTAGGGTTATCCGTTACAGAAACCGCCAAAGAAGTTCTACCGTGAAAAGCTTTGGTAAAAGAAATTATTTTCTTTCTTCCGTTAGCAAAAGAAGCTAGCTTTAAAGCATTTTCGTTCGCTTCAGCGCCGGAGTTACATAAAAACAATTGGTAGTCTTCCTTGCCAGAAACCTGTCCTAATTTTTCGGCCAGTTCTACCTGCAACGGAATTTCAATTGAATTGGAATAAAAACCAATCTGATTCAACTGGTCGGTCAATCGCTTTACATAATGCGGATGCGTATGTCCGATAGAAATCACCGCGTGACCGCCGTATAAATCTAAATATTCTTGTCCTTTACTGTCCCAAACTAGGCTACCTTGGCCTTTTACAATGTTGATATTGTTGATTGGGTATACGTCGAATAATTTCATTCTTTTTAAAAGTTTAAAGTTGAGAGTGAAAAGTTTAAAGTTCCACCTAGCTTTTTAAAAAAATCAATATAAAATTGACTTGGGTTTTAAAGTCTTACCTTTTTAATAAGAGAAATCAGCATAGCTTTAATTTCTCCTATTGATTTGTTAAGTGTAATAAAATCTGTCTCAGAAATATAATTGAGTTCCTTCGAAAGAAAAATTAAATACTCGGCTTCCTGTGAGGAACCTAGTGAGATTTGTAGAAAGTTAGCAAAGTCCTTTTGAGTAAATCTACCAGAACCTTCTGCAATATTTGTGGGGATTGAATATCCGGATCGTCGTAATTGACTAACTAAACCAAAAATTTCTTCTTTCGGAAAACTCTTAGTGATTTTATAAATCTCTAGAGTAAGCTCATGTGATTTTTTCCAGACTTGAAGATCCTTATAATTTTGCATGTCGTCACTTTAAACTTTGAACTTTCAACTAAAAATAAGAAGCCTTCAACCTCAACCCTGCTTTCTCATCCAACCCAAACATCAAGTTCATATTTTGTACTGCTTGTCCGGATGCACCCTTTAATAAATTGTCTGTGATGGATAAAATCAACAATTTATCACCGTGTTTTTCTAAATGGATTAAGCATTTGTTGGTATTTACCACTTGCTTTAAATCGATGTTAGCTTTACTCACATGTGTGAAAGGAGCATCTTTATAAAAATCCTGATAAAGTTTCTCTGCTTCTTCCAACCTTAAATCACAGTCGGTATAAATGGATGCTATAATTCCACGGGGAAATGCTCCTCGGTATGGAATAAAGTTGAGCCTCACCCCAGCCCTCTCCGAAGGAGAGGGAGTGCCGTTCAAGTTTTTATCTTCAAGCGGAGAAAAGCTATTTAAGGTTTCACCAATTTCATTTAAATGCTGATGTTCGAAAGCTTTATAAACCGATAAATTATTATTTCTCCAGCTAAAATGGGATGTTGCTCCTGGTTTTTGCCCGGCACCAGTTGAACCTGTTGTTGCCGAAATATGCACTTCAGATTTTAACAAACCAGCAGCTGCCAAAGGCAATAAGCCCAACTGCAAACAAGTTGCAAAACAACCAGGATTGGCAATATTGGTTGCCGATTTTATTTTTTCTTTGTTCAATTCAGGCAAGCCGTAAGTAAAAAGTCGAGAGTTGAAAGTTGAAAGTTGCTGATCGGACTTTATACTTTGCACTTTTAACTCTGAACTATTTTTAAGTCTGAAATCCTGAGATAAATCAATGATTTTAATTCTGTCTTCGAACTTATTTGCTTCTAAAAACTTTCTGGCGTCGCCATGCCCCACACAAAGGAAAAGCACATCAATATCCTGCGAAAGCTCATTGGTAAACTTCAAATCGGTATCACCGAATAAATCAGTGTGAACATCTGAAACTAAATTTCCAGCGTTACTATTACTATGAACAAAAGCAATATCAACGTTTGGATGATTAACTAAAATCCTTAATAATTCACCGCCTGTATAACCTGCTCCGCCTACAATCCCTGCTTTAATCTTTTTCATCTTTTTATAAGGTTTGAGGTGAAAGGTTTAGGGTGGAAGATTTAAAAGCCATGCAGACCTTTTACCTCACACCGTATACCTTAACCCTCATTATTCACTTTATGCCAAATAGCTACTTGATTTCCAAAAATCTTAGAGAATCCTTTAACATCTTCTCCAGTATAACCTTCGTTCATTTCGCCGTAGCTACCAAATTTACTGCTCATTAAATCGTTTTCAGATTCAATTCCGATAACCACAAATCGATAAGGGAATAACTGTATAAATACTTTTCCGTTTACCGTTTTTTGAGTATTGGTCAAAAAAGCCTCGATATCACGCATAATTGGGTCATGAAACTGCCCCTCATGCATCCAGTTTCCGTAAAACATCGACAACTGATCTTTCCAGCTCAACTGCCATTTGGTTAATGTATGCTTTTCTAAAGCATGGTGTGCTTTGATAATCACCATCGGTGCAGCCGCTTCAAAACCTACGCGTCCTTTAATCCCAATAATGGTATCACCCACGTGGATATCTCTACCAATTCCAAAAGGTGCAGCAATTTCTTGCAATGCCTGAATTGCTTCTGACGGATGCTTGTATTTTTTTCCGTTTACGGCGATTAACTCCCCTTTTAAAAATTCAAGCTCTAAATCTTCTGGAGTGCTTTTAGTAACCTGAGTTGGCCAGGCCTCTTCTGGCAACATTCCTTTTGATGATAAAGTTTCTTTTCCGCCAACGGAAGTTCCCCAAATTCCTTTATTGATTGAATATTGTGCTTTTTCTGCGTTAACCTCTACACCATGTTTGTGCAGGTATTCAATCTCCGCGTCGCGACTTAGTTTTAAATCTCTGATTGGTGTAATGATGCCTACTTTAGGAATCACGATATTAAAAATCATATCGAAACGAACTTGATCATTTCCCGCTCCAGTGCTTCCATGGGCTACAAAATCAGCGTTAATCTCTTTTGCGTAATTTGCTATTGCTGTGGCCTGAGTAACTCGTTCTGCACTTACAGAAAGTGGATACGTATTATTTTTCAATACATTACCAAAAACCAAATACTTCAGATAATCATCGTAATAACCTTTAACAGCATCAACTGCATGGTGGGATTTTACGCCTAAACTGTATGCTCGTTCTTCAATCTGCTTCAATTCTTCATCAGAAAAACCACCTGTATTTACAATAACAGAATGCACTTCTAAATCTAAATCCTTCGTTAAATATATACAACAAAATGAGGTATCTAAACCTCCGCTAAATGCTAAAACAACTTTTTTCTTCATGTATTTTTAGATATGAGTATTGGGATGTTAGATATAAGACCTTTTGAGTTTGCCGTTAGGCGTTTTCTCAAATCTAATATCTATCATCTCAAATCTTTTTTTTTAATTCGCCAAACTTATTCCTATGATTTTTGTGAAGCTTTTCAGTTTTGCTTCTATTCTTTTAAAAAGGGTTGCCTTTTTTGTTATTTGTTTAAAACGTTCTTCTTCCTCTACTTTTTTTTCTGCGGGGTCGTAAAGCATCGCTGTACACATACAGTTTTGGCGACCTTTACTTACCAGAATATCATAATTAACACAGCTTCTACATCCATCCCAAAACTTTTCATCTTGGGTAAGTTCAGAGTAGGTAACCGGTTCGTATCCTAAATCAGAATTGATTTTCATTACGGCTAAGCCGGTTGTTAAACCAAATATTTTTGCATCAGGATATTTTTGTCTGGAAAGCTGAAAAACCTTGGTTTTAATGGCTTTTGCCAAACCACACTTACGGTAAATAGGGTTAACGATTAAGCCTGAGTTTGCTACAAAATCTCCATGGCTCCAGGTTTCGATATAACAAAATCCTGCCCAAGTACCATCTTTATGCAAAGCGATAACTGCTTTGCCTTCCAGCATTTTATTTGAAATATATTCTGGAGAACGTTTTGCAATACCAGTACCTCTTGCTTTTGCAGAAACTTCCATTTCATTACAAATGGTTTCTGCAAAACCAACATGCTGTAGACCTGCAACTAATATATTAAAATCGGGATTATGCATTTATTGAGGTGGGGATTGTACCCACGTTTTCTGTTATACAACAATAAGTCTTTTTTTGATGAAACCATCGCTCACCGATGGCGTAAAGGGGGTTATTTCCGTTCTCAGACCAATCAAAATCTGGGAGCAGATAGCGGTCTTCGTCGCAATGATATTGTTCTGAAAGAAGGTAAATAAATAAACATAGAAACAGCATACACCTGAGCAGGAGTATTACTGAATTGTATATGTAAATTATTTTGTTTCATCTTTTAAAATAGCAGGCATTAAACCCTGTATTGCAACGCAAAATAGCGCATAATTTTCTTTAAATACAACATTTAACGCAATTAATCATCGGTTTTTACACTACACTAATAAAGCCAAAACGCAAATACAAAAAAAACCGCCTTAAAATAAATTTAAGAGCGGTTTCAAATATTGAACTATTGCTTAAACTACCTTACACTTTCTTTAGTCTGATGATGCGACACCAATGCATTACTTTGAGCACCGGATAAACAGGATCAATCTCAAACCACTTTTTTGCGAAGTTTGCACTGTTCGGGAATTTATGATGATTGTTCTGGAACAGTTCGCCAAGCATTAAAAAATCAAATGGTGTGGTGTTTTTTGATTTATCATCATTATCAAAATTGGAATACCCGTATTTATGACCGCACCAGTTAACAATAGCGCCATGTAAAGGTCCCATTACAAAATGGAAAGGCAACAGTAACCACATCCACCATTGTGTAGCAAAGGCTACATAAAACGCAACGTATCCTAAAGAAAACAAGACTCTAGAAAACACTGAAGTGCCTAAATCATCAATCAACTTCCATTCGGCATAGTCTCCTCTAAACTGTGGCTCTGGCTGTTCCAAATCTTTTTCAAAAATATGGTAGGTTCCACGGGTGTTCCACATCATTTGAAATACGTCTTCAAAAAAATGAGGAGAGTGCGGATCTTTTTCCGTATCACTAAAAGCATGGTGCATACGGTGCATAATAGCGTAAGCTTTTGGTTTTAGATAAGATGCACCCTGACCAACATAAGTTAAAATATAAAAGAATTTATACCAGAAACTGTTAAGATGAAACATCTTATGTGACGCGTACCTGTGCAGAAAAAAGGTTTGTACAAACAAAGAGATGAACCAGTGAGCAATGAAAAATATAATAATGTACATGCTTGCGCTGTTATTGTAAATTTATGAATTTGAATTAAGTGGCGAATTTAACCAATGATTGCAGATTATAGCGTGACAATAATCATTTGTGCAAAAAAATAACTGAATTATGGCATTAAACTTAATTATCCGTCAGAGTATAAACGAGGTTTATGCTGAGTTGGATGGTGTAATTACAAAATTTATTGATGAGAGGAATAACTCAAACTCCTGGGGCTGATTTAGAATTAGGGTATAGATTTTGTTTTATTGGATGATATACCAAAAAATATAAAGTTATGAGACTACCACACGGAAGCTACGATACGCTATCGGAAGCAATGAACAAACTAAAAGAACAAGGATTTACGTATGATTTCGATTTTAAACATGCACACTTATGCTGTGGTTCAGAAAACAGAGAGTATGGTTCTGATGAACTAAAAATTATCGAAGTACACCGCTTTGAAGGAATCACCGACCCAGAAGACAGTTCTATTTTATATGCAGTTGAAAGCAATGATGGCGCTAAAGGATTGGTGGTTGATGCTTACGGAATGTATGCCGACGCCGAAAAAACGGAATTTATGAGCTCAATTGAGATTGTGGACCACAACCAAGATCCTGAACATAAAACGGACATCTAAAACCGCTATACAAACTCACCGAGGAAAGAGATTGGCTAGTTAAAAAAGCATAGCAATAATGTCTTCAGCGCTAAGTGCATCAGCTTCAGCTTTGTAATTCCTCACAATCCGATGTTTTAGAATTGCGGTAGCAACTGCTTGCACATCTTCAATATCTGGAGAATATTTACCGTGGATTGCTGCATGGCATTTTGCGCCAATCACCAGAAACTGTGAAGCCCGCGGACCTGCACCCCATGATAAATATTTGTTTACCGCATCGGTAGCATATTGTGTTTGTGGTCGGGTTTTTACTACCAACTTCACGGCGTATTCTAAAACATGGCTAGAAACGGGTATTTTCTTAATTAATTCCTGAAAATAAGAGATTTGATTGGCGTTCAATATCCTTTTCAAATCTGCTACTTTACCGCTAGTGGTATTTTTAACAATATTCAGCTCTTCCTCAAAACTGGGGTAACCTAAATCCACATTGAACATAAAACGGTCCAATTGCGCTTCTGGTAAGGGATAGGTTCCCTCCTGTTCAATCGGGTTCTGGGTTGCTAAAACAAAAAATGGTTTTGGTAAAGCGTGAGTAATGCCGGCTGCAGTTACCGATTTTTCTTGCATCGCCTCCAACAAGGCAGCCTGCGTTTTCGGTGGTGTACGGTTAATCTCATCTGCCAAAATGATATTTGAAAAAATTGGCCCTCTTATAAACTTAAAATGCCTGTCTTCGCCTAAAATCTCACTCCCTATAATATCCGACGGCATTAAGTCTGGCGTAAACTGAATTCGGTTGAAAGATAAATCCAACACGTTAGCTACCGTTTGCACCAATAGTGTTTTTGCTAAACCTGGCACACCAACTAGCAAACAATGCCCGTTACTAAAAACGGAAATCAGTACAGATTTTACAACTTCATCTTGCCCCACAATGACTTTAGAAATTTCTTTCCTAATTTCATCGTACACCTTACTAAAGGCATCTATTGCGTCTGCGTCTGATTGGTAATTCATATTATTTTGCTGCAGCTGTTGGGCTATCTGCAATCCATTCTTTTAAAAGATCGCAACCCGTATAATCTTCATCAATTTTAATGTAAGTTGATTTTCTTCTCTTCTCAAACCATTTACTCACCGTTTTATTGATTTTATCTTCGTAAGCAGCGTCCTTAATTTTAGGTAAATCCTGATCTAAATTTGCTGTATGTGGAGGTATTTTGCTTTTCAAGTACATAAAACGGTAGCCTGATTTACCACGAGCATCTGTAAACATTGCTGGAGTTGAATAAGTTCCAACTTTCATTGTATCGATGGTTAAAAATACTTTTGGATCTAAGCGGTCTGTTGGGATAAAAGTAGTACGTGATTGTACGTTTTCTGCGTTCAGCATCATTCCACCGTTAAATTTAGTTTCTTTCTCATCAGAAAAAAGAGACGCAGCGGTAGAAAAATCAAGCTTTCCGGCTTTCACTTTTTGGTAGGTAGAATCAATTTCAACCCTTGCTCTTTCTAATGCAGCAGCAGGGGTTTCTGGAATAACTAAAATATGCCTAACCCTAACCTGTTCTCCTCTACGTTCCAAAACTTCTAAAAAATGGAAGCCAAACTCGGTTTCAAACACGGGCGACATTTCTTTTTCTTTTAATTTAAAAGCCCAAGAAGTAAATTCTTTTGCCATGGTCTGTCTGTCAAAAAATGGCAGCTCACCACCTTCTCTTGCCGAACCTGGGTCTTGCGAGTACAAACGAGCTAAAGTAGCAAAGCTATCACCACCTTTAATTCTCAACCTTAGTGCTTCAGCCTTATCTTTAAAAATCTCTTTTTCCTTTTTGGTCAAATCTGGATAAACTACAATTTCACCTACTTCAACTTCGGTATTAAACTGAGGCAAAGAATCTTTAGGGAAAGCTTCAAAAAAGCGCTTAACCTCTAAAGGCGTAACTTCAACTTTTTCAGTAATTTTTGCCTGCATTTTTTGTGCAACCAATTGCTCTCTAATCTCGGGTCTAATCTCATCTTTATATTGTATCAAAGATCTACCTAGAAAGCCTTCTAACTTTTCTTGTCCGCCTGCTCTTGAGGTCATCACACGCATTCTCCGCTCAATCTCACCGTCAACATCGTCATCTTCTACCGAAATAGAATCTAAAACTGCCTGTTGCGTCAATAACTTTTGGCTTAACATATTTTGCAAAAAGCTACATTTAATTTCCTCATCAGCCTTATTACCCTGCACTAAATATTGCGCATATTGCTGGTCAATCTCCGATTTTAGGATAATATTATCTCCTACAACGGCAACCACTTTGTCTACCACTTTATCCTGATTTTGTGCGTAGCTGTTTGCCAAACCTAAAAAGATGATACCTATTAATACTATGTATTTCTTCATTTATCGTATATTTCTAATTCGTTATTTTTTTGAGCCTCAGTAAACACTTCTTTTTCCATTTGATTTATGAGTGCCAATTTTCGCTGATTTAAAATCAGGTTTTTAATATTTTCTTTTTCAAAAACTATCGGCGACAAGCTATCCCTAAATTTTGAATCTCGCAAAATTATAAGATATAATGCATTATTATCAGAAATTTCAAAAATACGATTTAAATTATTGTAATTGTTTTCTGATATCCTTGAAATAGGCAACGTTTTCTCTAGGTCATCTATATAGTGCCATGCGGTATCCAACAAAGAAAAATTTGGAGAGTACTTAAAGCAATACTTCTCTAATAAATCCACATCACGCATATCTTTTGAAGAGAATAGCTTCTTTACCATTGGTATTTTAGGTGCGTTTTCTGGTAGTTTGATGTACGAAACTTTTAGAATTGGCTTTTTAAGCTGAAAATTATCTTTATTATCGTTATAAAATTTCTGAATTTCTTCATCGCCAACCAAGGTATCCAACTTTTGTCTGATGAGTTCCTGCTCATACTCAAACCTAATTAACGACATTTTATAGTTAGCCAAACGGCTTTCTATGCTTTTATTATCGATGTTTACATTATTCTCTGCCTGATGCTGAATAACCTGCTCATGTTGCCACTGATCTATAAATGCTTTTACAATGGCGACGCTGTCGTTTCCATGAGTGTTTTTAGGCACCAGACCGTCTAAGTCAGAAAGATACAAGTATTTGTCAAAGGCCTTTGCAATAGGTTTGCCCTTTGAATCGCTGAAGTTACTACAGGAAATTAGGACTAAACTTAACGAGAATAAGTACGTTAGATTTTTAAACAATTGCATCATTTTGGAACGAAAGTAAAGTCTTTTTAGCGTAATTTGGCCATGCTTTAGAATTTTTAACATTTTTTAGCGAATTTCACAACGCATGAATCCACTACAAACAGATAATTTAATTGCCTTAAGTTTATTGTTAGATGAAGATATCTATGTTTTAAATGATTTACCTAAAAAAGAGTTCGACCAAATTGTAGCCGAAAAACCTGTTGAGGTTTCAGCTAAAACCACAGAGACAAACAACAGCCCAGTTGTGGAGATTCCAAAAATCGAGAAACAGACAATTCCCTCTCCTAGCCCAGAAGTCAGTCCGGCAACTATAATTCCAAAAATTGAGAAAGCAAGTGTGCCTTTAAAAACAAAAAATGATGGTTTTGAGTATTTAGGAGAAAACAACAAATACATTTTAATTATCGTAAATAACGAGCAAGAAAAGTTTTTAAACAAAGCGGATTTAGCGTTTCTTGTAAAAATAATGGGCGCTAAAAAATGGGTATTAGAAGACGTTGCTATTGTAAACATGGCGAAATACGAGGACTTAAACTTTGAGGATTTAACAGCCTATTTTGCTTGCAATAAAATAGTCACTTTTGGTTTTAATCCGGCAGTTTTAAATATTGTTGGCGCTGTGGCAAACCAAAAAACCACTTATAAAAATGTTGCTGTTTTAGGAACCTGGGATTTACCAAAATTACAGACCGACGTACCCAAGAAAACTATTTTTTGGAATCAACTTAAGGCATTTTAATGATTGAAGGAGTGAAGTAAAGAATGATTGAAGAATGGAATGAGTGAAGGAGAGAATGATGGAGGAGTGGAATAATGGAATGAGTGAAGGATGGAATAATGGAAAGGTAGAATTAGAACAACAACGGCTTTACCCAAAACTTTTTACTTTTTACTTTTTACTTTTACTTTTTACTTTTTACTTTTTACTTTTTACTTTTTACTTAAAAAAAATGGGACAAAAATTGGTTTTTGCAACCAACAATCAGCATAAGTTAGACGAAGTCCAGCTAAAAGTTGGCAATAGCTTTAAAATTGTTAGTCTAAAAGAGATTGGTTGCTTTGAAGATATTGAAGAAACTGGCCTAACGCTTGAAGAAAACGCGAGTATCAAAAGTCAGTACATCTACAAAAATTACAATTTAGATTGCTTTGCAGATGATACTGGTTTAGAGATTTTTGCTTTGAACAATGAACCCGGAGTTTACTCTGCCCGTTATTCTGGTGATAGGGATTTTACCAAAAACATGGATTTGGTATTGCAGAAAATGCAGGGCATCAATGATAGAGGCGCAAGGTTTAGAACCGTAATCTCCCTAATTATTGAGGGCAAGGAGCATCTTTTTGAGGGAATTGTAAACGGCACCATCCGTACAGAAAAAAGTGGTGAAGAAGGTTTTGGTTACGACCCAATTTTTGAACCCGAAGGCTACAACATTACTTTTGCCGAAATGAGTTTAGAGGAGAAAAACATAATTAGTCACCGTGGAAGAGCGATGGAAAAACTGATTCAATTTTTAAAAAATTAATAACAATGCAAATTACGCTTAGTAAAACTACTGATATCCCACAGATTTTTAAACTTTATGATGAAGCAATCGCTTACCAAAAGGCTGTTAAAGGGAACGTTTGGAAAGGTTTTGAAGTTTCATTAATTGAACAGGAAATTGCCGAACAAAGACATTACGTTATCACAGAAGGAGATGATGTTGCCTGTACTTTTGTACTTTCTTTTGATGATGAACTGATTTGGAAAGAAGCGAACAAAGACAAAGCGGTTTATATCCACCGCGTTGCTGTAAACCCTAAATTTAGAGGAAAAGGCTATATCAATATTATTATAGATTGGTTAAAAGGTAAGGCAAAAGAATTAGCTATTGACTATATTAGGCTTGACACGGAGAGCGGGAACGACAAAATCAAAAATTACTACCTCAGCTGTGGCTTAACTTTTAAAGGTTCAACTAAAATAGATTGGGAAGCAGGTATGCCAGCACATTACAAAAATGCCACATTGATTTTATTTGAGATTAAGCTTTGATGGCTTTACCTAAAACTACTTCTTATTAAAATTAGTCATCGTTAACTCAATACCAATGGTTACAAATGCTTTAATCATTTGAATAGATTTATCAATTAAGGCAGGCAATTCCGGGATTTCATCATCATCAAAACCGCTTAACACGTAATCTACCTGTCGGCCTTTTGCAAAATTATCACTTACACCAAAGCGCAGACGAGCGTACTCGTTAGAACCCAATAAGCCTTCGATGCTTTTTAAACCGTTATGCCCGGCAGCGCTACCTTTCGGTTTTATCCGTACAGACCCAAATGGGATTGCCAAATCATCCACCACAATCAGCACATTTTCTATCGGGATTTTAAGTTCCTGCATCCAATGCCTCACGGCTTTACCGCTTAAGTTCATGTAAGTAGTTGGTTTTATTAAACATAAGGTTCTTCCTTTATGGCTTATTTCAGTGTAGCCTGCCAACTTCATGGTCGAAAAGCTTACCCCGGCTTCCTTCGCCATTGCATCCAACACCATAAAACCAATATTATGGCGTGTATCTGCATACTCTGAACCTATATTTCCTAAACCTACAATCAGATATTTCATTATTCAAATAAAAGCATCCGGCCTAAACCGAAAATAAATATTAAAAAGGCATCCTTGCCAAAGGCGCAACCTCCTGCCCCACAAAATCCTTTGCTAAAAACTTGTAATATCCCGCAATGGCAATCATCGCAGCATTATCTGTACAATATTCAAACTTTGGGATAAAAACATTCCATCCTTCTTTTGTTGCCATGGCATTTAAACCATCTCGCAAACCAGAATTTGCAGAAACCCCCCCGGCAATCGCAACATCTGTAATCTCGTACTGCACCGCCGCTTTCTTAAGTTTATTTAACAAGATAGAAACAATGCGACTTTGTACAGAAGCACAGATATCATTCATGTTTTCATGCAAAAAACCTGGATTTAGTTTAACGTTATCTCTCACAAAATAAAGAATAGCGGTTTTTAATCCGCTGAAGCTAAAGTTAAGTTCTGGAATCTGTGGTTCTGTAAATTTGTATTTATTTGGATCGCCCAGTTTTGCATTTTTATCAACCAATGGTCCGCCGGGGTAAGGCAATCCTAAAATTTTAGCAGTTTTATCAAAAGCTTCACCGGCGGCATCGTCTAAAGTTTCGCCAACCACTTCCATATCAAAATAATTTTTCACCAAAACTATCTGTGTATGCCCTCCAGACACCGTTAAACACAGAAATGGAAATAGCGGTTTTGGCTCATCAATAAAATGTGCTAAAATATGCGCCTGCATGTGGTTAACTTCAATTAACGGAATGTTATTTGCTAAAGCAAAAGCCTTAGAAAAGCAGGTGCCCACCAACAGCGACCCCAGCAAGCCTGGACCGCGAGTAAAAGCAACTGCATCTATTTGTTTTTTATGTATTTTCGCAGCAGTAATAGCCTGATGAACAGCTGGGACAATATTTTGTTGGTGAACACGCGAAGCTAGTTCGGGCACAACACCACCATAAAGTTCGTGTATAGTTTGGTTTGCTATAATATTAGACACTATTTTACCGTCTATACAAACAGAGGCTGAGGTTTCATCGCAGGAGGATTCAATTCCGAGAATAATTGACACAAAAGAGGGTTTTAAATATAAAAACACAAAAATATCAAAAAAGTATTCAAAATAACGCTTTACATCCTTGTTGCTATCATATTATTGTTGGCAGGCATTATTTTGTCGCTACAACTTAAACCCGTTCAAACTTGGGCTGCAAAAAAAGCGGCTACTTTTCTATCTTCAGAGCTAAAAACGCAGGTGCAAATTAAAAGTTTGTATTTGGAACCTTTTAAATCATTGGTGTTAGAAGGTTTTTTTATTGCTGATTTAGATAAAGACACCTTATTAAATGCACCCAAACTTACGGTCGATATTGCCTACTTCGCTCCGTTTAAAGAACGAAAAATCACGCTACAAAGCATTGAACTGGAAAACGCGACTTTCTACTTAAAGGAATATAAAGACACAACCACAAACCTATCCTTTATTATCAATTACTTTAATAGCGGCGTGGTAGATACAACCGTAAAAAAGAAACCTTTTGATTTTACGCTGAATAATGCAACAATCAAAAACCTAGATTTTAGGTATAAAAACTACCGCACAAGAGATACGTTGATTAACGGAGTTAATTACGACGACGTACATATTACCCACTTAAGCACCAATTTAGAAAACATAAATACCAAAGATTATATTTTAAAGGCGAAAATCAATAAGCTAACTTTTAAAGAGCGTAGCGGTTTTGTTTTGAATAACCTAACCGCCAACGCAACAATTGCTTCCGACAGGATTGTATTAGAACAATTGTATTTAAAAACTCCAAAATCTAGCTTACGAGATTATTTTAGCATGCGCTTTAAAAGCTATGCAGATTTTGATGACGTAATTAACAAAGTGACTATGGAAGGTCATTTTAAAAATGCAAGAATAGATGCTAAAGACATTGCTTTTTTTGCGCCACAGATTGACTATATCACCCTTCCTATTGATGTTACCGGTGTAATTAAAGGAAAAGTAAATGGTTTAAAAGCAAAGGACTTACTGATTAAGGCTGGAAAAACCACCTACATCAAAGGTGATTTTGAAGTAAAAGGCTTGCCCGAAACAAAAAACACCTTTTTGGATTTAAACTTCAAGCAGATTTACTCTAACAAAGCAGACGTTGATTATATTATTGAGCGCTTAACTGGAAATAAGAAGAATACGTTACCAGATGTGATCAACAAGTTTGGCAATATTAACTTCAAAGGGCAGTTTACTGGTTTTTTTAATGATTTTGTTGCTTACGGCGATTTTAAAACAAAACTAGGGCAAATAAAATCGGATGTTAACATGAAAATCAACCGTAATAATGTGCCTTCCTATAGCGGTAAACTACAAGCAATAGATTTCAACCTTGGCGATTTAATTGGGGAAGAATCTATCAACCGGACATCTTTTGTTGCAAATATTGACGGGCGTGGTTTTGATTTAAACCAGCTTACCGAAAAACTAGATGTAAAGGCAACCTATTTTGAATTTAATGGTTACAGCTACAGAAACATCAAGGTAAACGGGAACATTAACAAGCAGGTATTTGATGGTAAACTTAACATCGATGATAAAAACATCAATCTTGACTTTGATGGAAAAGCAAACTTAAACCCAAACTTACCTGAGTTTAATTTTATTGCGAATGTACAACAGGCCAGACTGCATAAACTGAATTTTGGGAAAGACACCCTTTCGGTGGATGCGGTTATAAACACCAACTTTAAAGGCAGTAACCTAGCGAACATTCAAGGGCAGTTTAATGTAAACGATTTAAGAGTTACCACTACAGAAAAATCAGTGGTTATTGATTCGGTACAGTTAAAAGCCGAAGGCGTGGGAACCGACCGTTTATTGGCGCTAACTTCTAACATTGGAGATGCTTACATTAAAGGCGAGTATGATTTAAATACGCTACCATCTGCGTTCAAAACCATTGTTAAAAAATATATCCCATCGTACCGAACGGCTATTGTAAAGCCAAAAAATCAGAACTTTGAATTTAGAGTCGATTTGAAAAACTTCGATTACCTATCTAGCTTATTAATTCCTGAACTAAAAATACCGGAAAGGGGTGCGTTTTACGGCAAATTTAATTCTAGCAAAGACACCGTTACCTTAAGTGGTTTTGTAAAAACACTTACCTATAACGACATTACTTTTAACAATATTATTATTGACCAAAACACCAACAGCAAATCTTTAGAAGCGATTGTATCTATGGATAAGGTGCAGTTTTCTGAGGGTGGCGCTTTTGTACAGAACATCATTATTCAAAACACCTTAAGAAACGACAGCCTTACGTTCAACGTAAAGTTATCAGACAAAGATGCTATTAACCAACTGGATTTATACGGATTGGTGAAATTTGGCACCGATACGCTTGCGCAGATTAGTTTACTACCGTCTGAGGTCATCATCGATAACCAGGTATGGAAAATACAGGACCAGGTTAAGATCAAATTCGAAAACGCTCGTACATTAATTGAGAATTTTGAATTGAGTAGCAATAATCAATTAATTGCCATTAATGGAGCCATATCCAAAAACCCAGAAGACGGGCTGGAAGTGGTGATCAAAGATTTCAAAATTTCATCATTAAGTCAGGTTACTAAGGCTTATGGCGTGGATTTAAGTGGAACATTAAATGGAACAGCAAACCTTTCTGCAATTTTAGGTACGCCAAATATCAAATCGGATTTAACAGTTGACACTTTAAAATACAACAACACCCTTATTGGTAATTTAAAAACGGTTTCCGTTTACAACAACGCTACCAACAAGCTTGATGTTGACGCCAGCATTTTTAAAGGCAATACCAAAACAATGGACGTTAAGGGTAATATTGACATTAAAAGCGAGACTAACAATCTTAACTTAGATGTTGCCTTAGATAAAACCGAACTGGTAATTGTTGAACCTTTTGTAAAGAACTTAGTTTCTAATTTAAAAGGCCAAATTAGCTCTGATTTAAAAGTTACCGGTAAGTTTAACAACCCAAAAATTGACGGTACGGTTGACTTTTTAAACACCGGAGTTACGGTTAATTACCTGAAAACTGCTTACACTTTTACGCACAAAGTAACCGTAGAAAATAGTGTGATCAACATCAACAACCTTAAATTAACGGATATCAATGGTAATATCGCAACTGCAAACGGAACTGTTGACCTACGCAAGCCAGACAACCCAACCATTACTGCCGAAATTAATGCCACAAATTTTATGGCTTTAAACACCACGGCCAAAGACAACCCACTCTATTACGGTAAAGCTTTTGCAACGGGAAAGTTCACATTTGCAGGACCTACCGATGCGATGAAAATCAACATCAAAGCGAAAACGGAAAAAGGCACAGAGTTTACAATTCCTTTAAACGGTGCTTCTACGGTTAGTTCTGATGATTTTATTACCTACGTTGCCAAAGATTCTTCCTTAAATAAAAAAGAAGCTGTTAATTATTTCAACGGTTTAACCATGGAGTTTGACTTAGCCGTTGATGAAGGAACAACAGCTAATATTTTAACGGAAGTAGGGAATTTAACCGGACAGGGAACGGCCCAGTTAAATCTTAAAATTACCAGTTTAGGCGATTTTGAAATGAAAGGCGATTATATCATCGATGCTGGTCAGTTTGATTTTACAGCCAATAACCTCATTGATAAAACTTTCGATATTAAAAAAGGTGGTACCCTAAGATGGACTGGCGACCCAAGTGATGCAGAAATCAACATCAACGCGAGTTATACTACTAGAGCTTCTCTCGCTCCTTTATATGCGGCGGCTGGGCGTACTTTACCAGATAAAGATCAGAATCTGCGTGTACTTGCAGAGGCTGACATGCTTTTGAAAGGCTCGTTGTTAAACCCACAGGTTGATTTTAATTTAAGTTTCCCAAACAACTCTGGCTATATGACAGAGTTGCAAGGTTATTTAGATGATAAAGATAACGAAGCGCAACAAGTAATTAATTTGGTGGTGCGTAACAGCTTTAACGGCAATTCTAGCGCTGGTATCGGTATTGATAACCAAACCTTAATTGGCTCGGGGCTGGAACTTGGTTTTAGTAAACTGCAGAACATTGTATCACAAACATTGGGTGTAAAAAACCTAGATTTCAACTTACGTTCTTTAAGTGAGTTTGGTATTGGTTACAGCTTTTTTAACAATCGATTAAAAGTGCAGGGCAATTTCGTAAACAATAAATACGACAATGATTACTTTAACAATAACGTTTTCAATTCGTCTTTTAACGATTTAACCCGAGATGCGCAGATGACTTACGACATTAAGAAAGATGGAAGTTTGGTAGGTAAAATCTTCAACAGGCCATCAAGCCGTGATTTTTTTAACTTGAATAACGACATTTACACAAACGGAGTTGGTTTAGTGTATGTGCAGGAATACGACACGTTTAAAGAATTTATCCAGAATACTTTCGGCAGAGCCAAAAAGAAAACCGAAGAACAGGAAAAAGAAGAATCAGAAAGCCGAAGCAAAACTCGCCAGTCGCCTATAGTTTATCCACCTAAAAAGGAGGATTAGGCATTAGTATAAGGAATTCATTGATCATTGGTTTACTAGTCAATAGAGAATAGTCAGCAGTGAGTTATCTATTCTCTCATTCAAAATTCTACCATTCGATTATTAGAGATTGCAGAGTCGTCCTGCAAGTCAGCTCCCTCTCCTTCGGAGAGGGCTGGGGTGAGGCTACCTTCTCCAAATATCATTCTCAGAGTTTACATCTGGTAATAAATGTTCAGGATCAAAAACTACTGATTTTATTTCTTCTGTTGATGGATAACTAAATGTCCAATTGGTGTTTCTTGCCCAAATTTCAACCGGCAGTTGAATAGTTTCTGTTTTACCACTTACAGTCTCTACTTTCAAAATAACGGGTAAAGGCATTTTTTCTAGACATGACAAGGTAATTAAAGCTCCGTTTTTAGGATTATCCTTTACATAGCTCACACTGTTTACAGCAATATCCGCTCGCCAATTATTGATAAACCAACCACGCCAAAACCATCTTAAATCTTCCCCGGCTACGTTTTCTAGGGTTCTAAAAAAGTCGGTTGGTGTAGGGTGTTTAAATGCCCAACGGTCTATATAAGTTTTAAAAGCTAAATCAAAACGCTCTTTCCCTAAAATCTGGTCTCGCAAAATTGTTAAACCCGCAGCTGGTTTACGATAGCACAAAGTACCTATGTGTGCTTCTTTCATATTATCCGGGCTAGTCATAATAGGCTCAAAAAGCGGATTTGTATAATAATTAGCTAGCTGGTGCATATCCGATTTTTCTTTTGGTTTATACTCACCATTGTTAAAATCTGCTGTGGTTAGTCCGTTTAAGAAAGTATTCAGGCCTTCATCTAACCAACCATAAAGTCTTTCGTTAGAACCCACAACCATTGGGAACCAATTATGTCCAAATTCATGATCTGTAACACCCCATAAACGATCTTTAACAGATTTCCAGCTGCAAAAAACAATACCCGGATATTCCATCCCGCCAACGTTTGCTGCAACATTAATAGCAGTTGGGTAAGTGTACTCATACCACATTTTAGAGTTAAACTCAATAGATTTTTTCACGTACTCGGTAGATCTTCCCCAAGCATTGCTACCTGCGCTTTCTACCGGATAAGCAGAAATCGCCATAGCAGATTTACCGCTCGGTAAATTCATTTTGGCAGCATCAACAACAAAAGCCGGCGATGAAGCCCAAGCCACATCTCTTGAATTTTTTATCTTAAACTTCCAAGTGAGTTCTGCCTTTCCCTTTGGGCGTGAGTTAGCATCCGTAACCTCTTTTGCTGTACGGATAAATACAGTTTCATCACTTTTACCAGCCTCTTTCCAACGTTTTAATTGTTCTGCAGTATAAACTTCCTGAGGATTTTGCAATTCGCCAGAACAAACTACAATATGATTGCTTGGAGCAGTTATGGCTACATCAAAATCGCCATATTCTAAGTAAAACTCACCCGGTCCGGTGTATGGCAAGGTATTCCAACCGCTAATATCATCGTAAACGCACATTCTTGGATACCATTGCGCCATCGCAAAAATCTTCCCGTTCTTGGTTTGCAAAACGCCCATCCTATCCGATCCATACTCTGGAGAAAGAAAAGAGAAATCAATTTTCAACTTGATTGATGCTCCATCCGCTTTTAAATTTTCGGGTAGAAAAACCTGCATACGCGTATCGTTAATTAAGTACTTTAAGTCAACATTGGTAGCTTTGCCGTTAATGGACAACAACTTAACAGTGCTTAATGTATTTCCGCCATCCAGTTTTTGTCCTTTGCTGCCATTTCTGCTTCCAGTTGGCGGGATAATCGAATTCCCCCTTGAGCCATCCTTAAAAATATTTTGGTCTAATTGCATCCAGATAAAAGAAAGTTCATCTGGACTATTGTTGGTATAGGTTAAAACTTCTGATCCAACTATTTTATTCTCATCATTATTCAAATGCGCAGTAAGTTGATAATCTGCTCTGTTTTGCCAGTAGGCATGTCCGGGTTGTCCACTTGCACTCCGATAGGTGTTTCCATCTTGAGTATAAAAAGAAGATCCGAAGGCATCATTATAATTATAGTTGCCTTGGTTTTTAGGGCTGGCATCTTCCTGTGCAGAAACTACACCGCAGGTTAGCAACATTGAGCAAACCAGTAAAATTATTTTAGTCATTTAAAAATGTTTTAGAACCATTAAAATACTTCCATTTTAGAAAAACCATTCATTTTAACATGAATGTTACTAAAAATTGCCGGTAAAGGAAGTTTTTGGCAGGTTTGGGTAGATGCGTTGCTCGGCAGGCAATTTAATATAACTGTTGTATGAATTTACAATGTAGGTTCGTAATTCCACATCGTCCATGGCTTGCACTTGCGAATAAGTGGGGCGGTAGTACGACATAAAATCTTCCAAAAGCTGGCCTCTGATTTTGGTAAGCTGTGTAACCAAAGGTTTGCTAAATTTTTGATCTATCAACTTCTCATTAAGCTCGCTATCCATAAACTTTTGGAATGCCCGTTTTTCTTTGGATTGTTTACTAAAAGCATTTACTAAACTCACTTTTCCATCTAAAGAAAAAACGTTGGTACTAGCATATGAGTAAGCTGAAGAATAAGCTGTTCTAACATCCTCAGGTTTTCTAATATCTTTTGCGCTCACAATTACTTCGTCTAAAACAATCAAACTTGGACGCATCAAAACGAGTTTTGGACGCATGTTTTCTAAAATAAGCGTATCGCTCTCATAACCTGGGCAAGTAAACACAATCAGATCACCTAAATCTGCTTTTACGGTAAAATCTCCCCTTTGCCCACTGTGGTCAACCTCTCTTTGAGTTAGGTTATTTACAAAAACAAGTTTGAGTTTATTGCGTGTATCAGCGTCATAAGCTGTGCCCACGATGGTCATCTGCGCCTTTAATAAAAAAGGGAACAGCAAAAGAAATAGTAGAACAGCGTTTTTCATCATTACAAAAATCTGCGAATAAGTTTTGATTAGCAAATGCTTAACATATTTTAACGCAATTTTTACGCTTAGCCAAAAAGCTCAGCATAGGTTTGCTCATCAAAACCAATCGTATTGCCCTTATCACTTTCAATAACGGGTCTTTTGATGGCGCTGGTATTAGCTATCATTAATTTTACAGCAGTATCTTCATTAATCACAGTATTTTTCTGTGTTTCATCTAAATTACGCCATGTTAAACCTTTTTTGTTCAGCACTTTCTCCCAACCAAATTCTTTACACCACTTTTCAAGATGCGCCGTATCAATACCTAACTTTTTATAGTCACGAAACTGATAATCAATACCTTTTTCTTCAAAAAACGTTCTTGCTTTTTTTACAGAGCCACAATTAGGGATTCCAAATATTTCGACTTTCATAGCCTGCTAATTTAAGGCTTTTAATGGGGAGTTGAAAACAAAACTCGCTATCCAACACCATTGCCTCAATTTACAAATGAGCCTATTTAAATTAAAATTTAAAAAGAATATTTATTTAAATTTTGGTAGCCCAACACTTTAAATAACATACAAAATCTTTATAATATGTAATAAAATTAGTATTGAACACTACTTTGTAATAAAAATTCCTATTTTTCGTCGCTATTCAATAATCACCAATTTTAGAACATGATTAAAAAATTACACAAACAAGGGTTAAAACTCGTTCTCTTACTATGCCTTCTATCCGTCTTTTCGGCTCAAGGTTCAACTTTTTCATCTCCAAAAACATCCTCTGATAGCATCATTAGGATACTTGCAATTGGCAACAGTTTCTCTGAAGATGCCATGGAGCATTTTTTATATGGCTTGGCCAATGCAGCTGGTAAAAAAGTAATTATTGGCAACTTATTTATTGGCGCTTCTGATTTAGATCTGCACTGGAAAAATGCATCAGAAAATAATGCAAAATACAATTACAGAAAAGTAAATATACGGGGCGAGAAAACAAAAACACCCGGTGTAGCTATCTCAACCGTACTCGCGGATGAAAAATGGGATTATATCAGTTTTCAGCAGGTGAGCAATAAATCTGGTGTTTATGAAACATATTTAACACCGCTTTCAAATTTATTGAGTTATGTAAAAGAAAGAAGCACTAATCCTAACGCAAAATACGTTTTACACCAAACTTGGGCTTATGTTAAAGCATCAAAAAACAAAAAGTTTGAGACCTATAACAACAGTCAGGACGAGATGTACAGCGCCATAGCTTCGACCACCAAAAAAATAAATAAAAAATATAAATTCGACGTATTGATTCCGGCAGGTACTGCTGTACAGAACGCTAGAACATCTTTTATTGGTGATAAAATTAATCGTGATGATTTTCACCTGAGCTTTTATTTAGGAAGATACACCGCATCTTGTGCTTGGTACGAAATGATTTTCAAAAAAAGTGTTATTGGCAATACTTTTCATCCGGAAGAGATCAGTGATTATGAGGCAGAAATGGCACAAACCGCAGCACACAAAGCTTGCAAAAAACCGTATCGGGTTACAAGGCTGAAAAAATTTGAACAGCAAGAGCAACCGTAGTTTTTACAGTCCCCGAAATCTTAAACATGATTTGGACCGTAAATAATACAAAAAAACAGTAGGCTTAAAGGGCGACCTAATAAATTATAATTTCGCTTTCCCCGAAAAAAAAGCTACTTTAATTACAAATAAATTATAACCCATTTTAATAAATCTTTAATTGCAAATGGCGGCGTACGACAAATATTCTGATGCTGATCTTTTACGTTTGTTAAAGAGTGGCGACCACCATGCTTATTCCGAGATATATAATCGATATAACGGGTTGTTATATGTTTTTGCCTACAGGCGATTAAAAAACAGAGAAGAAGCTAGGGATGTAATTCATGAACTGTTCCTTAAGTTATGGGCAGACCATGAAACAATTTCCGAAAACTTTGTACTTGCCGCCTACCTTTATACGGCCGTTCGTAATAGAATTATCAACGTTATTACGCACCAAAAAGTAGCGACAAGATACCTTGATTCTTTTAACGGCTATTTAGAACAATCGTCTTACAACAATACCGATTTTTTGGTTAGGCATAACGATTTAGCCAGTTTTATCGAAAAAGAAATCTCAAACCTTCAACCCAGAATGCGGAAGGTTTTTGAACTGAGCCGTAAAACAAACCTTACCCGAAAAGAAATTGCCGCGGAACTCAATATATCCGAAGAAACGGTAAAAAGCCATATGCATGCTGCTTTAAAAATTTTAAAAGTAAAGCTAGGTGCACTTGTGCTATTTGTATTCTAATCTTTTTTACAAAAACTTCCATATCCACTAACCCCTTGCCCTTTGTTAATTGTTTTATTATCAAAAGGGGCCTAATTGCCAATTATGAACCGACAACCCGCAGAAGATATTCTATTAAAATATAAAAATGGAGAAGCTACCGCTAACGAAAAAAAGTTAGTGGAAGACTGGATTATTAATGGAGTAGATGCTGACTTTGACCTTACTGATGAGGAACTTCTGGAAGATCTGATGCTGATCAGAGCCAGACTAAATTTAAATACGGTACAAAAACCAAAAATTGTTTTATGGCAGCGCATAGCTGTAGCTGCTTCTATCGTATTAGTCACAGCGGTGAGCATTACTTTATACGTTTCTAAAAAACAAGATAATTTAGCTAAAAACCACATCCAAACAAAAATAAGAGATAAAGTGGCGATAGGCAATATAGCTACCTTAACCTTGTCTGATGGATCGTTAATGAAACTAGATTCTTCTGTAGATGAGATTAAAAAAGAAAACGGTATTGAAATAGCAAACGACGGAAACGGCAATTTAACCTACCAAGTTGCAAAAGAAAACAGCAATCCAAATAGCAACAGGTTTAATACCGTTACTACGCCACGTGGCGGAACTTATAAAGTTACCTTGCCAGACGGAAGTAAAGTGTGGTTAAACGCATCTTCTTCCCTGTATTTCCCTGTTGCATTCTCGGGAGACGTACGATCTGTAACGCTAACCGGCGAAGGTTACTTTGAAGTAGCTAAGGCTAATAAAAAGTTTATTGTTACGGTAAATAATACCACGGTTGAAGTTTTGGGAACGCATTTCAACATCAATTCCTATACAAACGAACAAACGCGAAATATTACTTTAGTAGAAGGCAGTGTTAAAGTTGCCAACGGAAATTCAACTGCTATTTTGAAACCTAGCGACCAAGCCGTAGTAAACCCACTCAGCAATAATATCAACATTAAGCATAACGTAGATACCGAAACTTTAACTGCCTGGAAAGATGGCACTTTTAAATTCAACAATACCGATTTAAAAACCATTATGCGCCAATTAGAGCGGTGGTACGACATTGATATTGACGAAAATACGATACCAAATAAACAGTTCAACGGTACAATATCCAGAGATGTGAAATTATCTGAAGTGCTTGCCATGATTGAACTTACCAGTAACCTAAATTTTAAAATTGAAGGAAGGAACTTGAAAATGAAATAAAAACTATCTAAGAAAATACAAAGCCGGAAAGCAGCAACTTATCCGGCTTATAGTATCAGACAATAACTTCGTTAAACCAATTATTATCTAACCACCTAATTACAAATATATGGATTTTACTGTTCATAGCCTTAGAATGCTATGCCCCAAAAAAATTAGACTTAGCAATTTTTTTGAACCCAAAAGTATAATTATGAAGCTACTCGCAATTATATTGCTCACCGCCTCACTACAAGTAAGTGCAACGGCATTTTCGCAAATAAACGTAGTTGCAAACAAACTTTCAATAGAACAGGTATTAAAGCAAATTGAAAAACAAAGTGGATACACCGTTTTTTATGATGCAGATTACCTCAAGGTTGCAAACCCGGTAACACTATCGCTTAAAGGTGCTTCTTTAGAAGAAAGCCTTGAGGCCTGTTTCAAAAACCAGCCTTTTACTTACCAAATTATTGCTAAAACAATAATTATAAAAAGCAAAAAGCCTGTAGAAAGAAAAGACGTAATTATCACCGGAAAAGTTGTGGATGAAAACGGCTTAGAAATGCCCGGAGTTACCGTAAAAATACGAAATGCGAATGTTGGTGTTGTTACCAGTAACAACGGCCTATACCGTATAAGTGTACCCGATGAAAAATCGACCACACTTGTTTTTTCATTTTTGGGCTACTTAACTCAAGAAGTACAGTTAAACGGCAAGCTTGTATTAAACGTTAAAATGGCCGAAGATCTAAAACAATTGAGCGAAGTTGTAGTGATTGGTTATGGTTCTGTTGAGCGAGGAGACTTAACAGGCGCCGTGTCGTCCATTAAAATGGTTGATTTTTACAAAGCCCCGGTTACTTCTTTTGAGGAAGCTTTAGCTGGTCGTGTGGCGGGTGTTACTGTTTCTGGTTCTGATGGTCAGCCCGGCGCAGTTAACAATATCGTAATTCGCGGACCAGGTTCAATTACTCAGGACAACTCACCTTTATACGTTATTGACGGTTTTCCTATGGAAGATTCTGACAATAGCTCTGTTAACCCAAATGATATTGAATCGATTGATATTTTAAAAGATGCATCTTCTACCGCGATTTATGGTTCAAGAGGTGCCAACGGCGTTATTATCATCACCACTAAAAAAGGTAAAAAAGGCGATCCGGTAATCAATTTCAACTCGTACTACGGACTTCAGAACAACAACAAGCGAATTGATGTATTAAGCCCTTATGAGTTTGTTAAAGTTCAAATCGAACAATCTTCTGGCGCAGCGGTGAATACTGCAGCACAATTATATACTCCAGCAGAGGTTCCCATTACCGATCCTTTCTACAACGCAAACGGAAATACACTAGAGTCGTATAGAAAAGTAAAAGGCTTAAACTTACAGGATCAGTACTTTAGAACTGCAGCTGTACAAAACTATGACCTTTCGCTTAGAGGCGGAACAGATAAAACGCTTTACTCGATTTCTGCCAACGTACGTGATATGCAAGGAATTATTATCAATTCTGGCATAACCAGATACCAAGGCAGAATAACCTTAGACCAAACGGTAAACAAAAAACTTAAAGTTGGAACCAACATCAACTTAAGTAAAAACACAACTTTCGGTACTGTTCAAATCAATCCGAACGGAAGCGACAATCCATCGTTATATCAAATGTACTCGGTATGGGGATATCGCCCGGTTTCTGGTTTAGAGGATGTGAGTTTGGGAGAGGAACAATTTGACCCCGAAGCTACCGGCGATGATTACCGTTATAACCCAGTTATCAGTGCGAAAAACGAGCTTCGCGAGTCAATTAGCAATATGTTATCTGCAAATGGTTATGCAGAGTATGCTTTCAATAAAAACTTTAAGTTAAGAGTTGCCGTAGGTTTAAATAACAGATTCTACAGTACAGAGTCATTCAATAACTCGATGACAGTTTCTGGTAATCCTCGTAACAACCCGTCTCGTGGACCTAACGGATCACTATATAATGGGATATCTACCAATATTTTGAATGAGAACACTTTATCGTATGTAAAAACTTTAAACAAGGTTCATAAGATAAACGCTGTTGTAGGTTACACTACGCAAACTAACAAACTAACAAGAAGTGGTTTTGCTGGTAGCCTTGTTCCAAATGAAGGTTTAGGCACCGACGGTATTGACGAAGGTTTAACCCAAATTGGTACATCAGGCAGTTCTAGCTGGGGCTTGATGTCTTATTTAGCTCGTGTTAACTATATCTATAACGGAAAATACCTATTAACAGGCTCATTCAGATCAGATGGATCTTCCAAATTTGCCGAAGGACACCGTTGGGGTTACTTCCCATCTGGAGCTTTTGCTTGGATAGCAAGTAAAGAAGATTTCTTTAAAAACCAGGATTACATGAGTAATCTAAAGTTTAGAGCGAGTTATGGCCACACGGGGAATAACAGAATTGGAGATTTTGACTATTTAACTACCATCAGTTTTCCAACAAATGGAGGTTATTCTTACAACAACGGACAACCAGAAAAAGGCGCTGTAATAAACGCTGTGGGTAACGTAGATTTAAGATGGGAAACCACAAAACAAGCTGATTTAGGTGTCGACATCGGTTTCTGGAAAGACAGGATTAAGATTACTGCAGACATTTACAGAAAAGTTACCGATGACCTATTGTTAAAAGCAGATCTTCCAGGATCAACTGGTATTAGATCGGCTTTTAAAAACGTTGGTAAAATGTCTAACGAAGGTTTAGAGCTAAGCTTGAACACCGTAAATATCAACACTAAAAACTTTAACTGGTCAAGTAATTTTAACATCGCGTTTAATAAAAACGAAGTATTATCTCTTGCAGAAAACCAAAATGCTTTGGCCAGAACCGTTCGTTTTGACGGACAGTATAACGGACTTTTCTCTTATATCTCTTTAGTTGGGCAACCAATAGGACAGATATATGGATTATTGTTTGATGGACTTTACCAGATAGAAGATTTTAATGTAACGGGCGATGGTGGTTATTTATTAAAAAGCAATATCCCTACAAACGGAAACAGCAGAGCCATTATTAAGCCAGGGCATATCAAATACAAAGATTTGAACGATGACGGAATTGTAAACATTAATGATTACACCATTATTGGCAGAGGTTTACCTATCCACACGGGTGGTTTTTCAAACAACTTTATTTATAAAGGTTTTGATTTGAACGTATTGTTTCAATGGTCTTACGGTAATGATTTAATCAATGCTAATCGTTTGATTTTTGAAGGAAGCCCACGTAGAAGCTTAAACCAATTTGCAACATTTGCAGATCGTTGGACTTTGGATAATCAAAACAGCTTAATTCCAACAGTAGGTGGCCAAGGACCGGCTAACTTCTCTAACAGAGTAGTAGAAGATGGTTCATACATCAGACTGAAGACAGTTTCCTTAGGTTATAATATCCCAGCAACATTTGCAAAAAAATACGGAGTTAAATCTTTAAGAGTTTATACTTCGGCACAAAACCTAATTACTTGGACAAACTATTCTGGTCCAGATCCGGAGGTTTCGGTTGGTTTTTCAAACCTTACACAAGGATTTGACTACGCAGCATACCCAAGAGCAAGAACTATCACATTCGGACTAAATCTTTCTTTTTAATTTAATTTGTCATGAGATATAAAATTATAATCGCTTTAATAGCAATAGTATCATTTACAGCATCTTGCACAAAGATTCTGGATACCAAACCAACAAACTTTGTTTCGCCAACAAATTATTATGAAACTCCTGAGGATCTACAAAATGCCTTAAACGGTGTTTATGATATCTTAGGCTCCAAATCTTTATACGGGCAAGATATGCTTTACGCATTCAATGCGCAATCAGACGAAGCAGCCTTCAATTACTGGAATTCGAGCGGAAATGTAGCTTATGCCTATTTTGAATATACTTCCTCTTCTACAGAGATCAGTAACTTTTGGCTAACCCTTTATCAGGGAATCTACAGAGCAAATTCATTATTGGCAAATATTGATAAGCCAAAAATGCCAGAAGCGAAAAGGAACCTCATTAAAGGACAAGCTTTGTTTTTACGTGGTTACTACTATTTCTTATTGTGCTCTAACTTTGGTGACGTTCCTTTGATTACCGAGCCAACCATGTCTGTTAAAGATGTTAGCATTGCAAGATCACCGCTTGCAGTAGTTTACAAACAGGTATTAGCAGATATGACGGAAGCAGAACAATTGCTTCAAACACAAACAGCTACCAAACTTGGCTTTGCTGGTAAGGTAAGTAAAACTGCTGTACAGGGAGTTTTAGCAAGAGTATGCTTACAAATGGCTGGCGAACCTTTGAAAGACGTTTCAAAGTACAACGACGCAAAAAGTTGGGCCTATAAAGTTATCACTTCTGGCGAACATGAATTAAACCCAAGCTATGCAGACGTATTTATTAAACTGTCGAGCGATAAGTACGATGTAAAAGAAAGTATCTGGGAAGCAGAGTTTTATGGCAATGCAACAGGTGGAAACGACGAGACAAATATCGCTCACGTTTTTATAGGTATACTTTGTAATGATATGAGTGTAGGTTATTCATCCGGAAGGGTAAACGTAACCAAAAACCATTTCAATTTATACCAGGTTATAGATCCAACTTCTACCGCAGTAATACGCCCAACTTTAGATTTACGCCGCGATTGGAATTGTGCTAATTATAACTGGGGAACTAAAACTCCAGCGGTTAAAACAGACGTGACAAATCCTTGGTCGATGAATATTGGAAAATGGCGTAGAGAGTACGAAACATTTACACCAAAAGGTAAAACAGAAAGTAATATAAACCCATCCTTACTTCGCTACTCCGACGTTTTATTAATGTACGCAGAAGCTGCAAACCAAGTAAATGATGGTCCAACAGACAGTGCATACAATGCTGTTAATTTAGTACGAAGAAGGGCTTTCGGGAAACAAGAGAACGGAAACACGCTAAAAACAATAACCGTTACAGACGGTGGCACTGGTTATACAGTGGCTCCTGTGGTAACGCTAACAGGAGGCGGTGCTTCTCAGGCCGGCACAGCAAAAGCTACTATTTCTGGTGGCAAGGTAACTGCAATTACAGTTGATACGCGTGGCAAATTTTATACAAGCGCACCAACTGTATCTATTGCCCCTCCTACAACCGGAACTCCTGCTATCGCTACTGCAGCGATCACCGATCTTGCCGATGTTGATTTAGTAAGAGATATGAACAAAGGAGATTTCTTAGATTTTATTGTTGACGAAAGAGCCAGAGAACTTTGTTTTGAAGGTTACAGACGTATGGATTTAATTCGCTGGGGACGTTTTGTAGATGTAATGGCCGCTTACAATACCTACGCAAAAAACAACGGCGCACCAGCAAATGCGTACAGGGCATCTGGCAACGTAACAAGTCGTAACGTTTTTATGCCTATCCCGTCTACAGATTTAATTCTAAACAGATTATTAACACAAAACCCAGGCTGGTAATATTTAGATTATGAAAAAAATATTTATCGCAGCAGCTGTTGCATTGTGTTTCAGCGCCTGCACTAAAGAAAATGTAGTTAACCTACCCTCGTTCGATGTTACTACAGAAAAGGCAACTTATAAATTAGGTGACACCGTAAGATTTAAGTTTAGCGGTGACGCCGATTATTTGAGTATGTACACCGGTGAAACAGGTTCTAATTATATTTACAAAGACAGAACCAGAGCCGAAGGCAAGGTAACCGTTACAGCTAATACCAACTTACGTAACGACAACGGTGTAAAAACACTGTCGTTATTTGTAATTACTGATTTAAACCCTTTAAGAGATTCTGCTAGCGTGGTTGATGCTCCTTGGATTGATATCAGTGATCGTGTTACTATTCCAGTGTTAACTACCGGAACTTCTGTATCAATAGGAACGGCTGATATCACAGACCTAACAAAACCCAATAAGCCTATTTATTTAGCGTGGAAGTTTGCATCAAACAACAGTACTACTGCAGTGCAACCCCGCTGGACAATTACGGTGATGAACCTTTTTAACGAACTGCCTGATGGAAGCAAAACAACAATTGCAGGCATTGCTCAAATGGGCTGGAAAGGTGTTAGCGTTAAAAACTCAGCTTATGCTTGGATTCTTGGCCCCACGATATACACAAATGCACCTGCAAAAAATTCAGGTGATACCGAAAACTGGGCAGTAAGTGGTCCACTGTATCCTGATGCAATCACCAGAGATTACCCAAAAGCTATTAAAGATATCATTGCGGTAATGCCTGCAGATTATGAGTATATCTATAAAGCAAAAGGAACTTACAAAGTTTATTTTGTAGCACTCAACAGCCGTAATGGAATATCAGAAACCATTACCAAAGAAGTTGAAATTACCATAGAATAAACACAATCACATTCATAAGCACAGGTTGGTTTTCTCCAGCCTGTGCTTAATTTCTAATCAAATTATTTATGAAAATTAAAGATGCCATTTTCTTTAAGTCGAGAAGTATTGTTCAAAAATCCTTCATCGGCATTTGTTTTTTATTTAACTGTGTGGTTTATATCCCGTCTGCTAAAGCACTTGATGTTATCCCAAAGCCCCAAACAACCAAAGAATTACCGGGTACTTTTAGCCTTTCTAAAAAAACAAGGGTACTTGCATCTAAAGCTTTAGAAAACGAATCGACTCTTTTAAAAGAATACCTACAAACAGATTATGGTGTAAAAGCAAAAAACGGAAAATCATCCAAATCACAAATAAATCTGGTTCTTGATCAAAGCAATGCCAAAAACACAAATCCAGAACATTATAAATTAATAGTATCTAAAAACACGGTTACCATTACTGCTGCTGATAACAAAGGGATATTTTATGGTATACAAACCTTGCGTCAGCTAATTAATGATAAAAACGGTGCTGCTACGGTAAACTGTGTAGAAATTACAGACGAACCAAGGTTTGGCTGGAGAGAGTTTATGTTTGATGAAGCTCGTTACATCAAAGGTAAAGACGTTGTAAAGCAATTGCTTGACCAAATGGCTTACCTAAAAATGAACGTATTCCACTGGCATTTAACAGATAATACCGGTTGGCGAGTAGAAATAAAAAAATATCCCCTATTAACGGAAATTGGCGCAAAACGTGATTCTTCAGAAATTAAAATCAATAAAACAAGAGGTGGTTTTTACGATGGAAAACGCCACGACGGCTTTTACACGCAAGAAGATGTCAAAGAAATTGTTGCTTACGCAGCTAAAAGACACATTACCGTTGTACCAGAAATTGATATGCCAGGGCACACCAGCGCTGCCATTGCGGCCTATCCTTTTTTAGGAACCTTAGATTACGCCATTAAAGTTCCACATAGCTTTGCCAACCAGCCCAATGTTTTACGCGTATCAGACCCCAGAGTTTGGACATTTATCACAGAAATGCTGGACGAGATTATGGAACTTTTCCCATCGCAAGTGATACATGTTGGTGGCGATGAAGTAAAATACGAGCATTGGAAAAACTCTAAAGAAATTACAGAATTTATCAAAGAAAAAGGCTTGAAATCGCCGGCAGATCTGCAGGTGTGGTTTATCAATAAAGTTTCTAATTATATCGAAAGCAAAGGTCGCCGTATGATGGGATGGAACGATATTTTGGGAGTTAAATTACACGAATACACAGATGATGCAGACGTTTCCGTGAAAACGAAATTAGCGCCAAACACCATCGTAGATTTCTGGAAAGGCGATTTAGACCTTATGAAAGATGCCCTAAACCAAGGTTATACTGCTGTAAACTCTCTACACAGCGGCACTTACCTGGATTATCCAAATCTTTCTTTAAAAGAAGCTTATAGTTTTGACCCCGTTCCGGATGGTTTAGATGCAGCATCACAAAATAGAATTTTAGGTTCGGCATGCCACATGTGGAGCGAATGGATTCCAACCGTAAAAAATATGCAGGGAATGGTTTTCCCTAGAATTGCCGCTTACGCAGAAACCGGCTGGACAGCAAAAGACAACAAATCTTATGATGATTTCATGAAATCTTTACCCTCATTTCTGCGTCAGCTAGAGAAAAAAGGTATTTATTATAAAGTGGATCCATCAGCAGATTAATAAGCTCACTATTCATATAAAATCATGAAGAAACAAAAAAATATAATAATGCTGATGCTGGCTCTGTTTAGCTTTAGCGCTTTTGCACAAAACACCCGCAAAGTAGATGTTTGTATTTATGGGGGTAGTTCTGCTGGAATAATTGCGGCTTATACCGCAAAAAAATTAGGCAAATCTGTTATCGTTATCGAACCTGGACAAAATATTGGAGGTTTAACTACTGGCGGGTTAGGTGCCACAGACATTGGTAATAAATATGCAATTAGTGGTTTATCAAAAGAATTTTACCGACAGATTGGAGCGCATTACGGTAAATTAGAACAATGGACTTTTGAACCTCATGTAGCTTCAAAAGTATACGATAATATGATTGCCGAAGCAAAATTAGAAATCGTTAAAAACCATCGTTTAATTGCTGTTCAAAAAAACGACGGTTATATCAAGCAAATTACCGTAGAAGTTTCTGATAACCCAGCAAAAAACACCAACCAAAAAATCGAGGCTAAAGTATTTTTAGATTGTACTTACGAAGGTGATTTAATGGCCAAAGCTGGTGTTTCTTATGCTACTGGCAGGGAAGCAAACTCACAATACGGCGAAGCCTATAATGGCGTACAGGTTTCTGAATACCATCAGTTTCCGGATGGTATAGATCCTTATGTAATTCCGGGCAAACCAGAAAGTGGTTTACTTTACGGAATTAGCGATGCTAAATTGAAGAAGACTGGAAGCGGAGACAAACTGATTCAGGCATATAATTTCCGGATCTGCTTAACTCAAGATAAAAACAACCAGATCGCTTTTACCCAACCAGATAATTATAAGGCCGAAAAATACACTTTGCTGGCAAGGGTAATTGCTAAAGAAGCTTGGGATGGCATTACCGGAACTTTTAAACATGTTAAAATTGGAGATACAACGGTGGTTATTAACAAGGGTGGTTTTCTAATTAAACACATGCCGAACGGTAAAACAGATTTCAATAATTTCGGACCTTTTTCTACAGACATGGTTGGCGCTAACTATGATTATCCAGATGGTGATTATGACACCAGAAAAAAAATCTGGAAAGAGCATGAAGATTATACAAAAGGTCTTTTTTACTTTTTAGCAAACGATAAATCGGTGCCGCTAACCATACGAAAAGAGATGCAGAGCTGGGGTTACGCAAAAGACGAATTCAAAAGTACAAATGGGTTTTCTAACCAATTATATGTGCGTGAAGCTAGGCGCATGGTTGGGGAATTGGTTATGACCCAGAAACACTGTGATGCCGTTGAAACTGTAACAGATGGTATTGCTATGGCAGCTTACGGAATGGATTCTCATACTACGCAGCGTATCCTTATAAACGGAATGCTAAAGAATGAGGGCGATGTAGAGATTCCTGTGGCTGGTCCTTTTCCAATTTCTTACAGAGCATTAACGCCAAAAAAATCAGAGTGTAAAAACCTATTGGTTCCAATTTGCCTATCAGCCTCACATATTGCCTTCGGTTCTATCAGAATGGAACCTGTTTTTATGGTAATGGGACAATCTGCCGCAACCGCTGCAGTAATGGCTATTGATGCCGGTGTAAGCGTACAAGACATTGATGTTACTAAGCTTCAAAATAAGCTAGCTACCAATCCATTGTTGAACAAAGAACCCTTAGAAATAATTGTTGACAATGATAATACCGACCAATTAATTATTAAAGGAAATTGGGGAAAAGTAAAAGCCGGATACGGTACAAGTTTATTGATTAGCCAACCTTCTGCTGAAAAAAAATCAGTAACATTTATTCCTGAAATTAAGAAAAAGGGCAAGTACGCAGTTTATGTGTACATCTCCGAAGATGAGAGCAAAGCCTCAAATTCATTCTCTTTCATCATATCAGACGGAAAAACCAGCACACCAGTTACCATAACTCCGGCAGATATTAAAGTATTGGGCACCAATAACGAAAGCAACGGAGAGTGGGTTAGCTTAGGTATTTATAAATTTAAAACAGGCAAAAAAGCATTTGTTGAGGTTATTGAAAATAGTGGAAAACAGCCAGCTATAGCAGATGCTATTCTATTTAAACCCATTAAATAAAAACGATGATTAATTACGCCAATTTAAAAACCATGAGTTACTCTTGGTTTTTTACTTCTTATGTACTTACAATTGCTTTGTTGGCTTCCTTTAATGCAAAGGCAAATAACATTGCTTATGCTTCCGATTCGGTAAAAACAGAAAAAATCCGGATAAATATTGAGTCGGCAAAAGTAAACTCAAGCACTACAGAACTTGTTAAAGACGAGCGCTTGTCAACAAAAAAAGGTGCATCGCTTAAAGCTGCTATAAAAGCGGCAATTAACAACGAAAGAAACGAGCCAGATTTGGTTTTTAACGTTCAGGTACCAACCGCTGGCAGGTATACCATGCGTACTTATGCCACTACCAATGCAGAAGGTGCAGCGCTAATGAAAAAAGCAAAAGGTAAATTGGAGTCATTATTTATCAAAATTCAAATTGATGATAACCGGCCTACAAAAAGGGTAGTTTACGTTCCTTGGGATATACCTTCACAAACCGCAGGAAAATTTGATTTTACCGGCAGGCCACAGCAAATAAAAATCTGGTTACCCCGAGGTGTTCAGTTTGATTATGTAGACCTTTCAACTTATACGCCTCCAGCGGTTCCGCTTAAAGCACAAAACTTCGTACCGCAGGTTGTTCCACCTGCATCACATCCAAGGCTTTGGGTTAACCAAGAATCGTTACCCTTGATCAAATCTAGAGTGCATGCTTCTGAAAATGCTGTAGCTTGGGCAAATGTCAAAAAAGCCGCTCAAGAACCATTTGTTTTTAAGTTCGACCCAAATGTAGAAACCAAATATAACGAAGCATTAGAAACTGCCGCAGAAAAAAAAGCATTTTACTACCTCATGACTGGCGATAAAACCATTGGTAAAGAGGCGCTAACTTTAATGGACGAATACTTATATACAGTTGAGTACGGAAACGTTTTAGACGTTACCAGAGAGATTGGACGAGCAATTTTTATTGGTTCAGAAGTTTATGACTGGTGCTATGATTTAATGGACGCCAAACAGAAAGACCGCATGCAACACAGCTTATTGCGACTGGCTGATGACATGGAAATTGGTTGGCCTCCGTTTTTAGAAAGCATTGTTTATGGCCACGGTAACGAGGCGCAAGTTTGTAGAGATTTACTTTCTATGAGCATTGCCATTTACGATGAAAATCCCCTACCCTACAAATACACATCTTATGCTGTTTTAGAACAACTGGTACCCATGCGTAAGTTCCAATACCAATCTGGAAGGCATAACCAAGGTGTTAGCTATGGCGCTTACAGGTTTGGATGGGATTTACATGCAGCTTGGCTGTTTTACAGAATGACAGGCAAAGAGGTTTTTGATAGCAACATCAAAGACGTATCGAGCCAGTTTTTGTACATGCGTACGCCAGATGGGCAAATGCTAAGAGACGGAGACGGCTTTGGCACCTCGGTTAACGGAAAACCTTATTATTGGAGCAATCCACAAACTACTTTATTGGCTTACGCGTACGGAGACAACCCGATGTTAAAAGCAGATTTTATACGCCAGGGCGGTTTAAATGCTAATCCAGTACTTTATTTGTTGCTAAACAATCCTAGTTTAAAACCAGCTACATCAAGTACATTGTCCTTAACCAAAGATTTCGGACCAGTTTTAGGAGGTATGGTGGCCAGAACTGGCTGGGATATCAGTGACGAAAGCGATGACGTAGTTGCAGAAATTAAAGGTGGCGGTTATCAGTTTGCTAACCATCAGCACAGCGATGCGGGATCTATGCAATTATTTTACAGAGGTTTCCAGTTTGGCGATATCGGGCTTTATAAGTTTTACGGTACGCCTTACGATATGAATTTCAATAAGCGTTCGATATCACACAGCATGATGCTTGCGGTTGACCCTAATGAGAAATTCGGGACGGCCGAATCTAACGATGGTGGTACTAAATCAGTACGCATCAATCCCGAAACCGAAGAACAAGTTGTTACAGATTCATTTTTCCATAACGGTAAAGTATTGTCAACAGATTTTGGCCCATCTAAAACAAAGCCTTACTTCAGCTATTTTTCTGTTGATTTAACAAGCGCTTACTCTTCTAAAATAACTTCGTATAATAGAAATTTCTGTTTCTTAAATACCGGAATTAAAGAATTCCCTGCAATTATTATTGTGGCAGACGACATGACAACCTCTGATCCTAATTTTAAAAAATACTGGCAGATCAATTCCATCAACAGGCCCGAAACTGATGACGACAAGCTTATTTTCCATGCAACCTACAAAGGTAGAACCGGAAAAACGTTTATGAATATGTTAACGCCTAGTGCTTCAGAGCGTGAAACAACGACATTAAGTGGCGATGAGGCAATAAGTTCTTTTGGATTTAAATACACTGTTCCAATTACTAATTATCCCGAATCGCATGCCAGTAGAACAATGATTTCTCCACTTAAAGCTAAGGCTAACGACCGCTTTGTTACCGTTTTCCAAGTAACTAATGAGCAAAATACGCCACTACCTGTTGAGCATTTCAAAACTAGTGTTAGTGATGTTATTCTGGTTGCCGACAGGCTGGTGAGCCTACCAACCAAACCTTCGCTAATTAAGGAAAACTTTGTGATTGACGTTCCAAAAAGCAAGAAAA
This sequence comes from Pedobacter arcticus A12, assembly GCF_000302595.1. GTDB lineage: Bacteria > Bacteroidota > Bacteroidia > Sphingobacteriales > Sphingobacteriaceae > Pseudopedobacter > Pseudopedobacter arcticus. The sequence continues at coordinate 73,845 of NZ_JH947128.1, forward strand.
CTTATCAGGTGCTTCTTACCGGAATAAATACTGGCACTTGGAATGTTGTTGATAAGCATTCAAACCTAAAATTCAACGTGGAAGTAAAAAACGGCGAAAACACCATCTTCTTTATAGCTAAAAGTGGCGAATTCACTGTTAGTCCGGGTTTACTTAAAAACGCAAAAATGCTGGTTCGCAATGAGAAGTTAATGCCATAAGCTTTATTTTAAACCATTTTTAAAACAACATATAATAAGCTTTTGCTGTATTATATGTTGTTTTTTTGTTTAGCGTTCACCGCTTTGCGTCTGTCTCTAACAATGAGCAAACGTCCAAATACTGCTTCCAGTAGATTTAAAATTACAAACTAACATTCATTTACAAGTGCATTTTCTCTTTTATTAGATAAATTTCAAACAGATTCTAATATGGCTTGCCAATAAATTGTTTCAATTAAATTTGCAAACATTATTATCGGGTAAATGAAATAGATAACTTTGTTGCTCGCAATAAATTGCGAAACACAAACACTTGTCCGCTACTGCCAATGGAAAGCACCGTATTAATTATTGACGACGAAAAAAAACTGTGTGGTTTACTTGCCCGCATTATAGAACTGGAAGGATTTAAGGTTTTTCAGGCAAATACTGCAAAAGACGGACTTAAAATTCTTGCCAATCAAATGGTACTTGTAGTCATTAGCGATGTAAAACTGCCTGATTTTAATGGTGTAGAGCTGGTTAAAGAAATTAAAAAGTTAAGTCCATATACAGAAGTTATCAACTTAACTGCCTTTGGAACTATACAAGACGGGGTTGCCTCCATGCGAAATGGGGCTTTTGATTACATTACCAAAGGCGATGACAACGATAAGATAATACCACTGGTTTATAAGGCTATGGACAAGGCAAAGCTGGCACTAAGGCTATTCGAACTGGAAAAAAAGATTTCCTCAAAATTTAGTTTTTCTGCCATTTTGGGCCAATCAAAAGCAATTAAAAGTGCCATATCGTTAGCATCTAAAGTAGCGCCTACCGATACCACCGTATTGCTATTGGGAGAAACCGGTACCGGAAAAGAGGTTTTTGCACAAGCTATCCACTATGAAAGTCATCGAAAAAACAAAAATTTTGTTGCGGTAAATTGTAGTGGTTTCAATCCAGAACTTTTAGAAAGCGAACTTTTTGGGTATAAAAGCGGGGCCTTTACTGGCGCACATAAAGATAAGAAAGGTTTGCTGGAAGAAGCGGACGAGGGTACGCTATTTCTGGATGAGATTGGCGAAATGAACACTGATTTACAAGCCAAACTGTTACGGGTTTTAGAGAATCAGACTTATATTAAGGTTGGAGATACACAAACCAGGAAAGTTAATGTTAGAATTATAGCCGCAACAAACCGCGATCTAAAACACGAAGCTGAAGCAGGAAAATTCAGGCTCGACCTTTATTACCGACTATCTGTATTCTCTATTGAGTTGCCTGCGCTGGCGCAAAGGAAAATGGATATTATGCCAATAGCCTTGCATTACCTCACAGGTTTTGCAACAAAACTAAATAAGCCCGACCTAAAAGTTGATCAAGAGTTTACGGATTTACTCACCGCTTACCATTGGAAGGGCAATATCCGAGAATTAAAAAATGTAATGGAAAGGGTAGCGATATTGGCAGACGACGATTTAATTACCGCTACTTTATTACCTTTCGAATTTCACCAGCTATCAACGCAACTTACACCATCTAATTCGATGAATATGGAGTTGATGGAAAAACAACACATCATTAAAGTTTTACAGCATACCCGAAACAACAAAACCGAAACAGCAAGGCTCTTGGGCATTGGTCTCACTACGCTTTATCGTAAAATAGAACTATATAATATTTAATCCCAACCTCTTCCATTTTAGAAAAACCACTCCATTCTGGGGTGGTTTTTTTTTGCCTTAAAAACTCCTCAATCACCTTAAAAAGCTATCAAATAACGCTTTAAGTAAAATCATTCTGCTTTGGTACGGCGGTTGGTAAGGGCAGATAAAAACAGATTCATATGCTTACAATCCTTTTATTAATTGCCTTGCTCGTATGTTGCTGGGCGTTTTACAAATCAATCGACTGGTTCGAAAAAATCTAGAAATTATGATCGCATTATTCTTCATCGCAATTGCAGTATTCATATATATGATATATGTGCTGCTTAAACCCGAAAAATTTTAATCACTATTATGAACACAGAATTACTTGGTATAATTGTTACCTACGGACTAACATTGTTGTTAGCTATACCACTCGGTATCTACCTGGCAAAAGTATTTGCTGGCGAAAAAGTATGGACTGACTTTTTAAATCCATTTGAAAAAGGAATTTATAAGTTATCCGGAATCAACCCTAAAGAGGAAATGAACTGGAAACAACATATGAAAGCCTTAATTACCATCAACGCTGTTTGGCTGGTTTACGGTTTCTTCATGTTGATGTTTCAGGGATATTTACCGCTAAACCCCGATGGAAACCCTGGGATGACACCCGATCTTTCCTTTAATACGGTAATCAGCTTCGTGGTAAACTGTAACCTACAGCACTACTCTGGCGAAAGTGGCCTTACTTATTTAACACAACATTTCGTAATCATGTTTCTGCAGTTTGTAAGTGCAGCAACCGGTATTGCAGCTGCCGTTGTACTATTTAAAGCTTTTAGAGATAAAACAACAACCAATCTTGGTAACTTTTGGGTTTTCTTTACACAGTCAATAACCCGCTTACTGTTACCTATTTCCGTTGTGATAGCTATTATTCTAGCATTCAACGGCACACCAACCAGTTACGAGGGGAAAGATCAAATTGTTTCACTTCAAGGTGATACCGTAAACGTATCACGAGGACCTGCCGCAGGAATGGTTGCTATTAAACATTTGGGTACTAACGGTGGTGGTTGGTTTGGGGTAAATGCAGCCCATCCGCTTGAGAATCCAAACTATGTAACTTACATCACAGAAATGGTGGCGCAGGTTTTAATTCCTATCGCCATGATATTTGCTTTCGGCTGGTTCATCCGCAGAAAAAAAATGGCTTGGGTCATATTTGGAGTCATGACACTCGGTATGCTCTTACTGCTTGTACCCACGTTAATAAGTGAACTTGGTGGTAGCCCGGCAATTTCCAAAATGGGAATCTCGCAGGCAACTGGCGCAATGGAAGGCAAAGATGTTCGGTTTGGACCTACCGCAACAGGTTATTGGAGCACCGTTACAACAATTATTTCTACAGGGTCTGTAAACTCTATGCATGACAGTACCATGCCTTTAACCGGCATGCTTCAGCTTGTTGCAATGATGATGAACTGTTTTTACGGCGGTGTTGGTGTTGGGTTACTCAACTATTTCACATTTATCATTATTGCGGTATTTATTTCTGGTTTAATGGTAGGGCGAACGCCAGAATTTTTAGGGCACAAAGTGGAAGCCCGAGAGGTAAAGATTGCCTCAATTATTGCATTGTTACATCCTTTTATCATACTGGTGGGTACCGCAATAGCGACTTATACCCTCGTTTATTTTCCAGATGCAGCATGGGCTGTTAAACCCGCAAATTGGTTAAACAATCCTGGATTTCACGGCTTCTCTGAGATGCTGTATGAAAACACCTCTGCCGCAGCAAACAATGGTTCTGGTTTTGAAGGCCTGGGAGACAACAACGTATTTTGGAACGTATTAACAGGTTTTGTGCTCATACTCGGCCGTTTTTTACCAATCATTGGGCCGGTTGCAATTGCCGGACTTTTAGGAGCAAAGAAATACATTCCCGAATCTAACGGAACATTAAAAACAGATACTGTAACTTTTGGTGTGATGACCTTTGTGGTGATTGTTATTATTGCCGCACTTGCGTTTTTCCCAGCACTAACTTTAGGTCCTTTGGCCGAGTACTTTACCTTAACTAGATAATACAATGAAAAATAAATCTAATAAATTGTTTGAACCTGCTTTAGTAAATACAGCGCTAAAACAGTCTTTTATCAAACTTGATCCCCGATTGATGGCCCGTAACCCAGTAATGTTTACGGTAGAAATTGGAACAGCTGTAATGCTATTTGTTACCATATATTCAATTAGCAATCCCAGTCAGGGTTCTTTTGGCTATAATTTAACAGTGTTTATAGTACTATTGCTTACGGTATTATTTGGAAATTTTGCTGAAGCTATTGCCGAAGCAAGAGGGAAAGCTCAAGCAGATAGCTTAAGAAAAACGCGTGAAGAAACCCCCGCCAAAATTCTGATGAGCAATGGTAAAATAGAAATTCGTTCTTCCAATCTGCTTAGAAAAGGTGACGTTTTCATGTGCGAAACTGGCGATACCATCCCCACGGATGGAGAAATTATTGAAGGAATTGCAACAATAGACGAATCTGCAATTACGGGTGAATCTGCTCCTGTAATCAGAGAATCTGGTGGCGATAAATCTTCTGTAACCGGTGGCACCAAAGTGCTTTCAGACCAAATCAAAGTGCAGGTAACTACACAACCAGGAGAAAGCTTTTTAGATAAGATGATTGCTTTGGTAGAAGGTGCATCTCGTCAGAAAACACCAAACGAAATTGCTTTAACCATTCTGTTGGCAGGTTTTACTTTGGTTTTTATCATTGTATGTATCACTTTAAAGCCCTTTGCTGATTATGCAAATACGCCAATAACCATCGCAGCTTTTATCTCTTTATTTGTATGTCTGATCCCAACGACTATCGGTGGCTTATTATCTGCAATTGGTATCGCAGGTATGGACAGGGCTTTACGAGCTAACGTGATTACCAAATCTGGTAAGGCGGTAGAAACTGCCGGAGATATTGATGTTCTATTATTGGATAAAACTGGCACAATCACCATTGGTAACCGTAAGGCAACTCATTTTTATAGCGCTCAAGGCGGAGATAATGAAGCTTTTGTAAATGCTTGCGTGTTGAGCTCAATGTCAGATGAAACACCTGAAGGTAAATCAATTATAGAACTTGCTACTGTTCAAAACAATAAAATTTTAACAGCGCCAAAAGGATCTACATTCATCAAGTTTACTGCAGAAACAAGATCAAGCGGAATGGATACCGCTGATGGCAGAAGAATTAGGAAAGGTGCTTTTGATTCTATTCGTAACATAGTTATTAAAGCCGGAAACCCTTTCCCAGCAGATATTGAAGAGCAGGTAAAATTGATTGCCGGAAATGGAGGCACTCCTTTAGTTGTTGCCGAAAACGAAAAAGCACTAGGTGTAATTGAGTTACAGGATATTATTAAACCCGGCATTAGCGAGCGTTTTGAACGTCTACGCAAAATGGGTGTAAAAACCGTAATGGTAACCGGTGACAACCCTTTGACTGCAAAATTTATCGCTGAAAAAGCTGGTGTAGATGATTTTATTGCCGAGGCCAAGCCCGAAGATAAAATGAATTACATTAAAGAAGAACAGGCTTTAGGTAAATTGGTAGCCATGATGGGTGATGGTACAAATGATGCTCCTGCATTGGCCCAAGCAGATGTTGGTGTTGCCATGAACAGTGGAACGCAAGCCGCTAAGGAAGCTGGAAACATGGTTGATTTAGACAACGACCCTACTAAGCTTATTGAAATTGTAGAGATTGGCAAACAGTTGTTAATTACCAGAGGAACGCTAACTACATTCTCTATCGCTAATGACGTGGCTAAGTATTTCGCTATTGTTCCAGCTTTGTTTATTGTTGCTATTCCAGCATTAAGTAGTATGAACATTATGAACTTACACAGCCCAGAATCGGCAATTTTATCCGCTGTTATTTTCAATGCACTCATTATTCCTTTACTTATTCCAATTGCATTACGTGGTGTTTCTTACAAACCTATTGGTGCAAGTGCACTTTTACGCCGGAATATATTCATCTACGGTATAGGTGGTGTAATTGCTCCCTTTATCGGAATAAAATTAATAGATATCGTTGTTTCCCTAATCGTTTAAAGAATAACATCCATCAATATTTATAAAAATAAAATGAAAAAATACATCATACAATCCTTACGTCTTACAGCAGTTCTATTGGTTTTGCTTTGCGTATTATATCCATTATTTGTAGCCTTTGTAGGAAGCTTTTCAATAGGCGGAGGTGGCGGAGAAAAGATAATGAAAAATGGAAAAGCAGTAGGATATACTGCTATTGGTCAGTCATTTACCAAGCCTGAATATTTTTGGGGAAGACCATCTGCTGTAGATTATAACGCTGCAGGTTCTGGTGGCTCAAACAAAGGTCCATCAAACCCTGAATACCTGCAACAAGTAGCTGATAGGATAGATACTTTGCTAAAATACAATCCAACTATTGAGAAAGCTGATATTCCTGCGGAAATGGTTACGGCTTCTGGTAGTGGATTAGACCCGGATATTTCTGTGCAGGGTGCAAATATTCAGATTACACGAATTGCTGTTTACAGGCAATTAGATGAAAAAACCGTTGAAGACCTTGTTAAAAAGAACATCGAAGGCCCACTTTTAAACATGTTTGGTCCGTCAAAAGTAAACGTTTTAAAATTAAACGTAGCACTAGACGAGCTGAAGAAATAGCAAAAAATTAGAATTTCTAGCCACATGAATGCCCCTTTTGAAAACCTAATCAAAAGGTGGCTAGGAGTTTCTTTGTCCAAATTTTTAAAAATTATCTCAAAAACAAATGAAAAAATTATTAATTATCACTGCTTCATTAGCAGTAGGCACAATGGCTTATAGCCAAGAAAAATCAAATATAAAAATATCAGGCTACCTAGAAACCTATTACGGATACGATTTTAACAAGCCAGCAGACAATAACAGACCCGGGTTTATTTATTCGCACAACAGGCATAACGAAGTAAACCTTAACTTAGGTTTTATCAAAGGAAGTTATGAAAATGATGCTGTACGGGGAAATATTGCTATACTCACCGGAACTTATGCCAACGCCAACCTAGCGGGCGAACCGGGAGTTTTAAAGAACATTTACGAAGCAAATATTGGCGTAAAACTTTCTAAGAATGCGAACCTATGGTTAGATGCAGGTATTTTTCCATCACATATTGGCTTTGAAAGTGCAATTTCTAAAGACTGTTGGTCGCTAACCCGCAATATCTCGTCAGAAAATACACCATTTCAGAGCACTGGGGTTAAAATAACCTACGGCACACCGGATAACAAACTTACCGCGACATTAATTTATCTAAACGGATGGGCCAGAATAATCCGTCAAGATGGTAATACAAAACCCGCCGGCGGCTTACAATTGACCTGGAAACCAAATGATAAAATCACACTTAACTACAGCAACTATTTAGGTACAGAAGGTGCAAACGCAGTACGCGTAAACCGGTTTTATCAAAATATTTATGGCGTTTTCCAATTTACAGATGAACTTGGTTTAACCATGGGTTTTGATTACGGAACGCAACAACAAGCTAAAGGCAGCGATGATACGAACCAAGTTTTATCTCCGGTTGCAATAGTTCAATACAAATTTGCTGATAAATTTGCGGTAGCGGGCAGAGTTGAATACTACGAAGATAAAAATGGTGTTTTTATACCAACCGGCACTGCTAACGGGTTTAAAACCACAGGCTATTCTTTAAATTTTGATTACGCCCCTATCAGCAATGCCGTAATTAGATTAGAAGGAAAAACCTACAGCAGTAAAGACAAAGTGTTTGTACGCGACCTAAATTCTGTAAACCATAATGCAGCAATTACAGCAAGTATCGCACTGTCATTTTAAATAATAAAAACAGGTTGCACTTGGTGCATTCCTGCTTTTATAAAATAATTAACCACTAGATTCAAACAACGCTTTTGGTATTTATATTTGGCAAAATGGATCCTCTGGCTAAGCTATATTATTTTCAAAAAAATACATCCCTTAATGGAAGAAGAAAATAGAACAGAGTCGGTCAAAAAATTCCTTAATTTAATTAAGAACTCGAGACGGGGAAAATTAAAAATTTATATCGGGATGAGTGCTGGCGTGGGGAAAACCTACAGAATGTTGCAAGAAGCCCACTCCTTATTAAAAAACGATATCGATATTAAAATTGGTTATATAGAAACACATAACCGCGAAGAAACACATGCGCTTTTAGCCGGAATCCCTTACATTCCCAGAAGAAAAATTTTTTATAAGGGTAAAGAGTTGGAGGAAATGGATGTTAGAGCCATCATAAACGCAAGACCTGTGGTGGTTATTGTGGATGAACTTGCACATTCAAACGTGGAGGGGAGCAAAAATGGTAAACGCTGGCAGGATGTTTTTGATATTTTGGAAGCTGGAATTAGTGTAATTACCGCTGTAAACATCCAGCATTTAGAAAGCATCAATGAAGATGTTGAAAAAATAACTGGAATTGCGATTACAGAAAGAATTCCGGATAAGGTTTTAGATGTTGCTGATGAAATTGTAAATATCGACCTCACCGCTGATGATTTGATTGAACGCTTAAGAACAGGGAAAATTTACGACAAAAGCAAAATTGCGATATCATTATCAAATTTTTTCCAGCCAGAGCGAATTCTGCAACTACGCGAACTAGCTTTAAAAGAGGTAGCGCATCATTTGGAGCGAAAGATAGACATCGAGATTCCAAAACAGATAAAATTAAGACCAGAAAAATTTATGGCCTGTATTTCTAGTAATCATGCAACAGCAAAGATTATCATCAGGAAAACGGCAAGACTGGCTTCTTACTATCGTTCTCCTTGGCTGGTGCTTTACGTACAAAAAGAAAGTGAAGGCGGCAATAGGATAAAACTGGATACCCAGCGACATTTGATTAACAACCTAAAACTAGCAACAGAATTAGGTGCCGAGGTACTCAAAATAAAAAGCAACCATGTAACCGAAACAATTATCAACACCGCAAAAGAGAAAGAGATAACCACCATATGCATTGGCAAACCACATTTAAACCTTTTTCAGATTATTATGAGAACGGCCATTTTTAATCAGCTTTTGCAAAGCATCTCTCAAACAGAAACAGATTTAGTAATATTATCATGATGATAGATAATAAAAACCGAGGTAACACCTAAATAATTAATCAGATGAAAATAAAAACAAAACTCCTGCTCGGATTTGGGTTCCTTTTTGTGGTTGTACTTTTTTTTGGTGCCGTTTCTCTATATAACATCAACGCCATCGCTATCAGTTCAAAAGAAATTTTAAAGGATAATTATGAAAGCTTAAATTATACCAGAAAGCTACGCTCAATCTTAGATAATAACGCATTGCCTTTGTCTCAAAACCAAGCTGCCAAGTTTAATAGCCAACTTATTTTGGAGGAACAAAACATTACAGAAACGGGCGAAGATAAAGCAACTTCTACGATCAGAAAGCATTTCTCGACCTTAATAAATACTACTATTTCAGCTAAAGAAAGCCAACATATACGTTCCATTATTTATAGTGAACTGGGTAAAATTGACGAAGTTAATATGCGAGCCATCGTTAAAAAAAACGAGATAGCGCAACAAGGTGTAAAAACCGCGTCCACATACGTTATGGTTACCGCCACCATATGCTTTTTGGTGCTATTTACCTTTAGTGTAAACTTTCCGGGTTTTGTAGCGAACCCACTTGGCGAGTTTTCTGATGCTATTAAAGAAATTGGCAAGAAAAACTACAAACAGCGACTGCATTTTAATGGGACTGATGAGTTTGCGGTTTTGGCTACTGAGTTTAACACCATGGTTGAACAGCTTAACAAATGGGAAGGAAGTAATATCGCCAAGCTACAATCGGAAAAACTGCGTATCGAAGCGATTATTGAGCAGATGCGTGATGCGATTATCGGCTTAAACGAAAAAAACGAAGTCCTGTTTTTTAATAAAGTAGCGGGAGAATTGCTTAATCTGAATAAAACAAATGTAATTGGAGCTGATGCAAAAGAGCTAATGATGAAAAATGATTTGCTATACAGCATTTTACACAACACCAATTTGGATAAAGCGATAAAGATTTATGCCGATGGCAAAGAGTCGTATTTCCAGTTGGAAAAGAGGGAAATCTTAGTTCCATTAACGGAAGAGCAGGTTGAAAAACCGATGTTATTAAGCCGTAAGCCAGCGGGAGAGGTTTACATTCTAAAAAACATTACTCAATACAAAGAATTAGATGAGGCCAAAACGCATTTTATTGCCACTGTATCACACGAGCTAAAAACGCCAATCTCATCCATAAAAATGAGTCTTATATTGATGGATGATGAACGAGTGGGACAAATGAACACTGAGCAGAAACAACTGGTACAACATATAAAAGAGGACTGTAATAGGCTATTGAAAATTACCAGCGAATTATTAGATCTTGCCCAAGTAGAAACGGGAAACCTGCAACTCCATTTTGCACATACAGACCCCATTACACTTGCCAATTACGCAATAGATTCGGTAAGGCTACAGGCCGAACAACAGGCAATTACCCTTGAGCTAATTACATCAGAAAATCTTCCAAAAATAAATGTTGACACAGAAAAAACAGCCTGGGTGCTGGTGAATTTTCTCTCGAATGCCCTGCGTTACAGTCCTCAGAAATCAAAAATAATTATTGAGATCGCATCAAAAGATAAATATGTGGAATTTTCGGTTAAAGATTCTGGAAAAGGTATTGAAGAACAATATCAAAAAAGATTGTTCGACAAGTACTTTCAAGTACCTACAGATGGTAATAATAAATCTGGATCTGGTCTGGGCTTAGCCATTTCAAAAGATTTTATAGTTGCAGAAAATGGAACCATTTGGGTTGAAAGTGCGCTGGGTGAAGGCAGTAGATTTTGCTTTAGTTTACCTGTGGTTTCTTAAGTCGGTACAAATCCTAAATTTATGATCTAATATTAAGACCCATAAAAAAAGCCACCTTTCTAGGTGGCTTTCATTCCAAGTAGCGGGAAGGAGAGTTGAACTCCTGACCTCAGGGTTATGAATCCTGCGCTCTAACCAACTGAGCTACCCCGCCATAATTTCAACTTTCTGTCTTATTCTTCTCAAATCTTATTCAGCAACGGTAAGCCTGTGCGCTGTTAATTAATTATCCAAGCCACATAAACGGCTTGAAATTTGAGTTGCAAATATAGAGGAAATTACTTTCCTTTAGAAAAGAAAACAAGCTTTAAACCTATTTAAAAGGCTATTTGCTTCTTGCCAATCTAAAAGTAAACATAATCTAATCTCCTTTTTCTAGTTAGTAAATCGATAAAGAAATTCTAAATAGTTTGCAAAAACTTGATACTATTGTTTGTCAATTTTCAGCACAATCGCTGTGCAGTTTAAACTATAACTTCTCATAAATTTGGCTCATCTGTTGGCGCATTTGATGACCTATTTGGCGCATCTGTTGGCGCATGAGAAATGAGTCATGCTTAAGAGGTTGCAAAGATGCAACTTTTTTTAAATAATCTCTAAAGTTTCTTGAATTTTTGAGCCTTAGGATTTTAATTAAAGTAATTTAATGATTATCAGTTAATTAACCAGCATGAGACAAGGGTGTTATCAAAAAAATAGAGTGATATTTAATTAAATAGTACGACTGTTTGTCTTAACTGCTTACAGCACTCCACTAAAAGGTCGTTTAATTTAATCAGTTTTCGACTGAGATTTGGCGCGCGCCAAATAGCTTAATGTTTTGATTTTAAGAAAGATACAGGAGTTTATAAAAGTCAAAAATTGGAGATATTCCTGAAATGAAATACATAAGAAAGACTAGAAAGGATTTCAATTTTAAATAAACAACTAAGCAGGGTGTGAAAAGCATCCTGCTTTTTTAATGAATAACTAAACCATTTTAATATTTTTAGGTTTTCTCTAAAAGCTATGCGTTCATTTAAAATCAATAAAAACAGAATATTTCCATTATTATCTAAATATAATTTGCCTTTTGTAAACGAGGACTTTTTTATTGAAGAGTTGGGAGGTGGAGATTGTCAAGTAATCTTTAAAATTAACACCGTCAAAGATTTTTCATTAAATAATAAGACTTACGAAAAATACGATTTTGAAAAATTAAACAACAAGCTTAACGAAACTATTAAAACCCATACTTCTATAAATGTAACTGACCAGAACCTTTATGATGAGCTAATATTTTTGATACTTTATATAGGGTATTCTAAAAGTACTATTCGCCAGAGCAACGCCTTTTTTGGATTTGATAATAACAAATTATTTAATTTTATGAAGCTCAGGAAACTGATCCTCGATTCAGGAGGACTTAAAAATGTGACATTAGAATTCAAATCGAATCTTTCAGACGAAAATTCAGCTCTAACTGCTGAATTCGCTAATTTAGATTTGGAATACTTTTTCCTAAATCACTTCTTAAAGTCTTTATCAAAATTATTGAATTTAAACATTAATGATGAACTACTAAGCGAAAGTTTAAGTGAAGAACGCATAATTTCACAAATATGGGAAACTGGTCTTAAGGTAATGGAAGAAGAGGATAAACTCCGGCTAAAGATTGAGGCGAGGGGTGCGTTTATTCTGAAAGATTTTCTAATTGATAATTTTGAAGTGAAACCCTCCAGAGCTATGCTCTCATTTCCTCAAGTCAAAATCATATACCCTTTCTATTATGAAATGGGTTGGCGAGCCCAACCTGATAAAAAAGAAAAATATAAAGACCAGTTTAAAAAGGAGATTCTCGCTAATTTCGCATAATAAAAATATTCACGTTTCCTATTTTATTTCGTAAAAAAAATCTTTTCTAAGGGCTCTCTTCCTACGACGAATTGGCGTTTCGACTATAGGTTTACTTTATATTTGTAGTATACTTTTTGAAAATGATTAATTCAATTTGTTAATGATTAAAGAAATTAATCGATTCTTTAGTTGTGAATTATGAGCCTAACCAACTCAGAAAAGTTAAGGAAGTTGGTTACTTCTTTAACTTTTAAAAGTAACAAATTTTAAAAATTATTAAAAATAAGAATCATGTTAAATGAATCAAATGATGGTAAACCATCGATAGTCGACGAGATAATAAAATCTCGCGCATCCGAACAGAATGCTTTAGGTCCAGAAGTTAAAAAAATGGATATAGATGCTGAAGCATTCTTTAAACACCAGTGTTCTAAAGAAGATTTTAGAGCCTTAATAGCAAGTTGCTCTAAAAGTGAGTTAATTAGCTTAGAAATTGGCTTACAGCTTATGAAAGATAAAGCATCTTTTGAGGTAACTCCTTATGAAACAACTGACAACAACGGCAAGCCTTGTGTTTGGTTTAAAATAAGACAGAAGTTAGTAACCAAAAACCTTAAAATTAGAACTGCAGGAAAAATGTGGCATCTAATAAACGTTTATGGGTTTGGTTTTGTAAATTTTAACACTACACTAGCCGAGCTTTTTGAAGCTTCAAAAGAGTAAACAATTAATTCAATAAAGGGGAGAATTCTCTCCCCTTTTTAATTCAAAAACTATTCTAAATATTAATTAATGGGCTATATATAGACCCAATCACTAAACTTATGTTTAAAAATTATGAAAATTAAACACGGTCAATTCCTTGGAGATGTAATCGAATCACTGGAAACCAATTCAATATATCATAAAAAGTTAACTTCTATTGGTGCTACCACATTGGAACTTAGCACTAAACGCCACTCAATTATATTAGAACCTAACGTTCCTGTAATCATTGGCAAAAAGAGTAAATCAATACTTGGTGTTCATGAGGGCGTAGGTGTTGACAGGGTTGTAGAATATCTACTTTTTAACAAAGTAAAACATAAAAAGATTTTGGTTACTCCCGAATCATTTTATAAAGTTAAGGAGGCGGTTAAGCTTTCTAAGATGAATCTATACGAAGATTTCTTTTTGCTCTTTGATGAGTGTGACAGGATTATAAAGGATATTGAATTTAGAAATTCCATCCTTCTGCCAATGGATGATTTTTTTAAATTTAAAAACAAGGCTTTTATTTCCGCAACTGCAATCAGACCTTCAGATCCATTATTTGATAAGCATGATTTCAAAGATGTTTTAATCCTACCTGATTTTGATTTTAAAAAAGATTTAGAATTGATCACGACAAACAATGTTCAACTTTCTTTGAAAAAGATACTTCGAGAAGTTGAGAGTGAGAATTATTGCATTTTTCTTAATTCCACCAAATTAATAGGTTCATACGTTAAAAAGTTGGAACTTTTAAACGAATCAGCTATTTTTTGTTCAAAAAAAGCAACCTATAATTTTAAAATTGCAAAATTTAAAAATACCCACGAGCATCTAAAAGACTTTAAAAAGTACAATTTTTTTACAAGTAGATTTTTTAGTGCCGTAGATATTTATATGGATACTCCGCCAGTGGTAATTATGATTTCAGAAATAAAAACTTCACCACACTCGATGATTGATCCGTTTACGGATGCAGTCCAAATCGTGGGCAGATTTCGCAAGGGAGTCGGCCGGGTTATTCATATCACCAATCTTGATGACAGTTTGGAAGCAATGACCAAAGATGAAGTATTCGCTTATTTAAACGGTTGCGAAACGAGCTACAATCAGATTAAATCTTTAAGAAATGGAGCTACTAACAACGGAGCTAAAGACACTTTGAACGAGGCTTTAAGATTAGTGCCGTTTGCTAATTATCTTAATGAGGACGGGACAAAAAATTTCTATATGCAGGACTATACAGTTCACGATGAAAAGGTTAAACATTGCTATATAAATAGCAAAAATTTAATTGATGCTTTAGGCATTGAACATTTTAAAGTCAACCATAAAGAAGAAAAATATCCATTGGATGATTTAGGGAACAAAAAGCTTTCCTCCGGACTTTCCTTGCAAAATATCGTAACTGAAATTGTTAAAACGTTAGATTGGGCATTAACTAATCTAGAAGAATTTACATTAGACAATAGAAACGAAGTTTTAATAGAACTGAATAAATATTGGCCGTTTATTGTTCATGCATACAAAGAATTAGGTTCTGAGCTTTTGCTAAAAAACAGCTATTCAATGAAACAGATTATTAAAACATTGAAAAGAAAAAAACAAACTGGATATAAGTCAAATTTTGAATTTATTGAAGCTTTAAATGATGAACTTCTGGGGGAAACTGCGCCGACATTTGAACTTTTATCAAAATTTGGGAATATTATTTGTGATTATGACCTTGATTTGAGGCCTTCGCTTAAATCTTTATCAGAATATTTCAAGTTAAGTAAAAGAAAAACCTTAAGATGGACAGCAGGAGTTGAAATGAAAGGTTATACAGTTTTGAAATCTCATTTTACTCAATAAAGATTGAGATTTTGGGACACTAAATTTTGGGGGTCTATATACCCTTCGATTTACTGTCCCAATTTTAAAATTTTATTTTTTTTAAAAAGTCAAAAATTAAACATACCCCTGTAGTCGCCGGACATAGACTCTAACAAGATAAACCCCTATCGTATCACTGGGGAAAAATGGTTTCCTTACACTCATTATTATACACCTAATGCCTACAATTTGAATTTTTAAAAATCCAAACCGGCAAATCTCAAAAAACAATGAATTTTTAACACGAATAACGTGTGAATCGAACCGGAAATTCATTGACCCACCTGTAAATTCTCGATTTCCAAAACATTTCAAAGCCTTGGTTTAGCAACCAGGGCTTTTCCATTTATTAACATTTTAAATTTTTAAACTATGATTCACTTTGAATTTTACAATTTCATTATTCCAATTAAGACGTTGGATGAAAAGTATCCTGGTAAACTCAGATACTTTATTAAAGATGTTCCAAACAACACCTATACAGATGATGGTCAGCTTGCATCTGTTAGATTCTTAAGCCTTGAAGAAGTCAATGACTTTGTTGATTTGGTTGCCAAGAAAGGTCTGCATTTCCATAGAATGGATTTTATGAGTGATGATTTTACAGTTTGCACCAGTTTAGGAATGTGGTGGAAAGTAAAATGGCTCAATTACCATATAGGAATATGTTCTTATAACGAATTACAAAATAGTATTTAACTCAAATCATGCCTTATCGATGTTCTCTCATTGATAAGGCTTTACTTATTAATTATATTATCATGGAAAATCTAACAGATCAAAGCACAGCGTCTGAGTATTTAAAAGAATTTATAGAAGATTTCTTTGCATCAAAGCTGAGTACGGTTGAAATATCTTACTCCCAAAATATCTTTATAATAGACCACAAAGATGCTTTGTTTATACCACCTCTGGAAGAATACGAAAAGGTTATTAACAGCCCTGATAAATTTGACAGCTCTACAATCGCTACTCATCAAATGATGCTTGAAAGTTATATAGAGAGGGTTAAATTCGGTCATTTACAAATGCTCCATACTTCTCTGCTAACTAGAATAGCACAGATAAAAACTGTTGAAGTAAGAATAAAGGGTAAATTTTATTTTACAATTACAGAGCAAGAGCTTTACTAAGTGAGCAATTGATGCAATTAAAAGTCGCATTGATTTATCTCTTACCAATCTTTTAAAAATTCAAATTTTAATCAAGAATCTATTATTGACCTTTTGCAATTTAAAGGAGGTCAATAATAGTTTTCAGGCAGAAACTCTTTAGGAGAGCAATCGAAAATCTTCGATAATTTATTTAGATGATTAAGATTGTATTTTGCTGGATATTTAGTGCTTTCCACTTGTCCAATAAAACCATTTGATACGTCTAATTTGACTGCAAGTTCAGATTGAGAGAGATTAAACTGCTCTCTTTTCTCTTTAACCTTTTCAATCACGAAGAGCTCTATATCCGATTTCAAAGGCTTATTCATCAGATACTAAGGACTGAAAAGAAAACGCACCCTTTACTTAGTAATAGCTAAGTAATTATTACTTTTACTAAATCAAACCAAACTTATGCTACAGAAAACCCTATTAATGATTGCGCTATGCGTAGTGAGCTATGCATCTAAAGCTCAATTTATGGAGTACGAACCTTTACCGCTCCCAAATCAAAACTCTCAACCAAAAGAAAATAAGGCTGAGGTAACCATTGTAAATGCATACATACTTAACGGAGAGAACCAACCCATTAAGGTTAAACTTAAAGTCACTCAGTCGAGATATGGGATTTACGTTAAGGCATTTAAAAGATTGACTGATGAATATTGGTTGGAATACGGAAATTTATCACATCAAGCATCTAAAGTTTATTCAGGTTCGGAGTTATCAAAGTATTTCGAATACGAGGTTTATATTCCATCCTTACAAAAGAAAGTTTACTTCTAATTTTATAGTAATGAGACAAATAGAATATGAAGTTTTATGCAAAAAATGCAATACATTCTGGGATTGTAATTGTGTAATCAGTGTGCCTCCATCACAGGTAAGGTCTAGTATGCAAAAATTGCATGATTCAGATAATTGTGTTAATTGTGGAAGTAACGGGTATCTAGAAATATTATCTATTGAGGATCCAAATCAAAACAGCCTTACCTCTTACAACTTGATGTTGTCGATTATTATGAAATTGAAATCATTTTATTTTAAAAAATCCTACGGATTTTCAAAAACTGATTTCGATAAAGCAGAAGATTCATTAGTTGGTAAAATCAGTTTTTTTAAAGGAAGTGAAATGATGATTACCTATGAATTGTCAGCCGTGAGAATGGATAAATTTGATAGGATTATTTCTATTCAAGTGATTGGAAAAAAAGAAGAAATTGATGAGGTAGAACAAATAATTTCGTACGAAGGTCACAACTTTATGAAACTACCAGTTATGGGATGTTCACTTAGTGAATTGCCAGATGAAGAGGCTGTGCTAATGATAATGTTAAGCAAATATTGAAAATCCCAAACCTTACCATTCCCACTTTTGGTCCATACGACGGAAATGGTAAGGCTTGGTCTTTAATTGGTGCAAGGGAAGAAAGTTCCTTCTTCTTTAAAAAGGGGCATTGCTTAAAGTTTTTGGTTCTGTGTTTCATAGGTTGGGACAGTGCCAGTACATTAGGTAAAAAGGCATTCGCAAAGGCTACGAACGCACATAGAACGCCAAATTCGTTGCGTTGATTAGTCTTGCAGACACATCAACTTCACTACTCCACTACGTTCCGCAATTTGTCATTCTAGATGCCAAGTTCTCCGGTTTGCTCATAGATACTCCCCTTAGATTTATTGGATATTCGCTAACGTTCATGAAAAATTCACTGTCTCTCATACCCCATAAATCTAACCGTATCTATAGTTCTGCGAGCCTTGCGTTTTCGTTCAAGCTTCGTCTTTGTCATGGTTATTGGAGCAATAACACACGCCAAAAGCCTTGTGTTGAAAAAACATATCTTGTTGCCCGTTTTTACAAAACTCCTGCAACAAGAACTTTCACTCTTCTCGCAATGCTGACTCGCGAGGTTTGTGCTGTCAATTAAGATTTGTGAAATTTTAAATGAAAGAAATTAGTTTCGATAGTTTATAATTTTTTACCTTAGAAAACAGAAATTTTTAAACCCAAGAAAGCTTTTCAATGATAGATGGGTTTTAGAGGGTTATTGCACATATATTAGCTGATTTCATATTAAAGAAACACTCCAACATAAATAGAAAATATAAATGGCATTTGAATTAACAGATATCAAGGAGGCATATAAGAAACTGAAAACTTATATCTACTATGATAATACCGATATTATTTTAAGAAGAAAGTTGGTTGAGTTTGAAACAAATTTGACTAAAGATTTCAATTCAATATTTAGGGCGAGTGAGAAACCTTATCGAACAGGGAATGAACTGGATATTTTTAAAAATGATTTTGGTATCCCTCAATCAGTTGAGAGTAAATTACAGATTTTCACCAATGAATTAAACAATTACAACCGTTCTAAAGATTTTTTTGATTTTTTTTTAAATAAAATTGACGCAAACCTTTATCCGAAAAAATATGAGAAAACCGAAAAAGCAGATAATTTAATTACTAACCAAAGAATTAAAAAAGAATATCCAATTGAAAGACTTACGGCATTTATAGATGCGCCAATCGAAATACATTTAATTTCTGTTCTTTGGACCATTCATTATGGAGCAACAATGGACTCAAAACTTAGTAGTAATTGTATCGGAAATAGATTATTATTGAGCAAAGACAAAAAAAACATTGTCAATGGTTCAGGATTGTTCAAACCTTACTTCAAACAATATCAACAGTGGAGAGACGAGTCTGTCAATATTGCTCAAGAATTAATAAAAAAGGAACGAGATGTCCTATTTCTCAATCTAGATATTAAAGATTACTTTCATTCTGTTCGAATACGAAATGAGGTAATTCATAGTGAAGATAAAACCCATTATATAACAGCTCATAATAATTTAAATAAGCTATTTTTAAAAACGCATCATATTTATACAGAAAAGATTTCAAAACAATATCAACAACCTTATGACTTTTCTTCTGAATTAGAACGTAATGACAACAATGAACTCCTCGAATTTATATTACCTATTGGTCTGCTATCTTCATTCGTTCTTGCAAATGATTATTTAAAAGACTTTGATAAAAGAATCGTTGAGAAATATAAACCGGCATATTACGGTAGATATGTAGATGATATTTTATTAGTCCTTGCCGACCCTAATCCTTATTCAAGCGATGAAGAAGAGAATGAAGATTTTAAATTTTCATTTACTGAATACAAAAGCAGGATTAAAAAGAAATATAATAATGTTGAAAATGTTCATTATAAAATCACTTTTGAAGAAGAAACTCTTAGTGAAATTGAGAAATATGTTATATCTAACTTTAGCCCTTTAATTAACCTTATTGACTCTCCTTTTACGAAAGATTCAAACGACCCTAAAGGACGAGTTTTTAAAATAAATGGTAAGAAATCATTATTCTGCCAAAGTGAAAAAACCCTTCTTTATTACTTTGATGCCGAGGAATCAGATATGGTAATAAATAAATTAAAAAGAGAGTTAGAAGAGAGAACTAGCGAATTTAGAGATTTACCAAGTCACGATAACTCTTTAGGGGAATTTGAAATGAGTGCGTATCATTTGGATTATAATGGAACAGAAGGAAAGATTAAAACTCTTCAAGATTATAAAGAGAATAGATATGGATTAACTTTATTTCTCTCTAATCAAATATTCAGTTCTTTAAACCATGAGCGTAATATTTCAGAAAAAGAAAAAAATCAAGTTCTTAAATTCTTTAAAGGCTCTACTTGTCTGGAGTTTTATCGTTTATGGGAACGTATTTTTACTTATTTCTTGGTTAACAAAGAACCAAAATCGTACATCGATTTTTATATTCATTGTGCCGAGCAAATAGATAATATTGGAAAAAAAGATATGAGATTTATTGAAGGCACAACAGTAGAGTATTCTATTGTTCAAAAATCAATGGCTGAATATTTAGATTGCGCACACGAACTAACTATTTCATTAAATCCAATGTTCTTGAATCAAAGCAGAGATGTTGAATTACACTTTGATTTTAAAACTAAAGAATTATCTAATTCACTGTTAGTTTATTATATGAACAATACAGAGGTTACAAAATCGAATTCAGGTTGGCAAAATAGATTCCGGGAGACAAATATGATTAGGCATCAATATGTTTCGACTCCATTATTAAATTACACTAAAGAAGCTAAAAAAGGTTACAGCAACCTATTAAAACTCCAATTAGACGTTGAAATATTTGAATTAGATGATGAGTTAATAAAAAACTCGCCGAGACCAATAAAGTTCTGGGAATGTTGTTTTGCTTCAACTTTTTCAGAATTATCTAGATTTAATAAATCAAAATTAAAAGAAGAAAATGGGTATCACTTTACAAATATTTTAGGACCTATAATTAAAACTGAAGAAGCCAATTTAATTACGAAGGAAACTACAAGAGAGGAATACTATTTAGATTACGCTTTTGATGTTTATGTGAATGGTAATTCAAATCATTTACCCCACTATATTTTAAGCGATAAAAATTTAAAATCTAGCTTTTTTAACTTAGTAAATCGAGATAAAAATCTAGATAACAAGAATCAGCTTAAGGAGTTTCGTATAAATTCGAAAGACAAAATTAAGGAGCCTAGTATTTCATTTGCCAATACAGAAGTAACAGAGGATAATATTGTTAAAGGTGTCAGAAATGAACCAAATTTGTCGATAGAAAGATACCAGCGTTTAGCTTTAATCTTAAATCAAGCCAGAAAAGAAAATTCGGATATAGTGTTATTCCCTGAATTTTTCATCCCAATAAATCTACTTTCAAGCTTAGCACGCTATTCTCAAAAAAATCAAACTTTAGTAATTTCTGGATTAGAACATATTATTTCTAACAAAACTGCATTTAATTTTGTAGCCACTATTCTTCCTGTTGAGATAAACGGAATAAAGGACGCAACTGTCGTTTTTAGATTAAAAAATCATTACGCACCCGTTGAAGAATTTCTAATATCTCAAAACCATTTAACTGTTCCAAAACCAGCTATTAGTAGATATGATATTTTCAATTGGAAAAATATATATTTTTCTGTATTCTATTGTTTTGAGTTAGCCGATTTGGAGCATAGAAGCTTATTGAGAAGTAAAATAGACTTATTAATTGCTTTAGAGTGGAACAAAGACACTCCATATTTTGCTAACATTATTGAGGCTAGTGCAAGAGACTTGCATTGTTATGTTGCACAAGTAAACACGAGTCAATTTGGAGATACTAGGCTAACTCAACCCACGGAAACAGCAGTAAAAGATTTACTAAGATTAAAAGGTGGTACTAATGATGCCATTCTTGTTTCCAAATTAAATATCCAGAAACTTAGAGAGTTCCAGCGCAAAAAGTTTTTTGTCTCAAATAAAACCTTTAAACCACTTCCTCCGAATTTTTCAATTGATGAAATTCTAAAAAGAATTAAAAACGAAAATATTACTTAAGTCTAGCATCGTACAATGAAAACTCTACCAATTAAATTTTCTAATAATGGAAAAAAACTCTCTTCCTGAACTTCACACCAACATATCGGGTAAAATTAGAAATACCAAACTGCCAATAGTAAAATCTTTATGGCCAATATTTGAGGCTATTAGTAATTCCATTCACGCTATTGAAGATAAAAAATCAACTAACGGCCTTATAGAGATCAGGGTGTCTAGACAAGGAAGTATTGAACTTCTAAAAGAATGTTCGGAAGTAGAAATTTATCCTATTTCTGACATAGAAATAGTCGATAATGGAATTGGTTTAAATGAAGAAAACTTCAATTCTTTTTTAACCGCAGAATCGGATTTTAAAATAGAAAGAGGAGCTAAAGGAATTGGTAGGTTCGTTTGTTTAAAAGCATTTAAAAACCTAAAATTTACGAGTGTCTTTAAAGATGAAGGGGATAATCTATTTTACCAAAGAGAATTTGTTTTTAAACCAGAAGGTAAAGGGATTTATGATTATTCTCTGACCCCTTCACAAACAAATAAAGTGGGAACAAAAGTTTCTTTGATATCCTATTTAGAGGGTTATCAAAAAACTTGTCCTAAAAAATTAGAAGATATTTCAGAAAAAATCATAGAACATTTTTTAGTAACATATATAAATCATAAAGCTCCACGAATTGAATTAGTTGAATCAATTAATGGTTTTCGGATTAATCTAGATAGTATTTTCAACACTCAATTTCGGGCATCAATAAGACAATCCAATTTTCAACTTTACGGTAAGAAGTTCAATATTAATCTAGTAAGATTATTTGATTCAAAAAAAGGGCACAGAATTCATTATTGTGGGAATGATAGAGTTGTAAAAGAGGAGAAACTAAACAAATACATTCCTGATCTAGGAGTTTCAATTGTTGAAGAAGACAACAACTATTTTACTTATCAGGTCTATGTCACAAGCTCTTTCTTAGACGAACATGTTGACACCGAGCGTATTGATTTTGATTTTCCGGAAAATATAGATGATGCCAACTTTAATGATTTAGTTGAAGATGAACCTAATTTGGAGAGAATTAGAGAAAAAATAATTGAGGTACTGGAAGTAATGCTTACCAGTTATTTGACAAATGTCAGAATGACAAAGTTTGATACTTATAGTGATTACATTTCTGAATATGCCCCACAATTTAAAGCATTATTAAAATACCGTCCGGATGTGGTAAAAAAAATGTCTCCAAATCTTACAGGAACCAAATTGAATATTGAACTTTTTAAAGTACAGACTGATTTGGAGGTTGAAGTAAAAGAGCTTGGAGAGAAAATATTAAATGAGAGTAATTCTTTTAAAGACTCTCAGGATTATATTGATTTATACGAGGAATACATAGAGAAATTCAACGATATAGGAAAGGCTAACCTAGCTAAATATATTGTTCATCGTAAATCGGTTATAGAATTACTGGATAAGTTTCTAGGTGTAAATGAAGATGATGAATTCTATACAGAAGACACAATTCATAAAATATTTTTTCCGATTAAAAAGGAATCTGATGAAATAACATTTGAGCAACAAAATTTATGGTTAATTGATGAAAGATTATCTTATCATAGTTATTTATCGTCTGACAAGTCATTTAAAGAAATTAAAGTAGTTGAAGATTCAGGAAATTTAGATAGACCCGATCTTTTAATATTCAATAATTCTTTCTCATTTGTAAATGATGAAGCGCCTCATAATTCTTTTGTTATTGTTGAATTCAAAAGACCAGAGCGAAAGGATTACAATACTAGGGACAAAAAGAAAAATCCAATAGACCAAGTTCTTTCATATATTTCAACCATTAGAGCAAATACAGCAAAAGATAGACGAGGCAAAATCATCAACATTGATAAGGACAGAACCCCATTTTATGCATACATAATATGCGATTTTAATGAGAATATCACAAAATTAGCTGATGAGAAGAATTTCAAACAAACACCAGACGGGCTTGGCTACTTTTACTTTCATGATAAGTTTAATGCATATATCGAGTTAACATCATACTCGAAGCTTTTAAAAGACGCGAAAAATAGAAATAGAATTCTGTTCGATAAATTGGGACTTCCAAGCTAAAAATTAAATAAAGACAATTAATTTTTCAGTAAAATGAAATTTCCAAAGAGAGTTCCACAACATATTTCAGAATCTGCAAGTTTTAAATTACTCTCTTATAATATTCCCGGCAAATGGATTATAAGAGAAATAACAGAAAAAGATTATGGTATTGATTGTTATATAGAAATTGTGGGCGAGGAAAATGAACTTACAGGAGCACTCGCAATGATTCAATTAAAATCAAGAAATCTTATTAAATGGTCAGATGATGATAAATTTAATTTGACGGGAATAAAAGTTTCAACTTCAAATTATTGGTGGCGTTTCCCTGTTCCTGTATTTATTTTTCTTGCGGATATGACCAATCATTCCATATACTTTCTTTCAGTTAAAGATCACATAAGAAGAAACTTCTCAGAATATTGCACACAAAAGAAGTTTTCTTATAAGATGGAAAAAAAGTACAGTATTCAAAGAAATAAGCATACTGGTCGATTCTATTTCGAGTACCTTTATTTACAAGAAAATTTTCGTCTTCAATTCGAAAATGAGCTTTTATTTTTCCTTTCAAATTTTGAAAACATGAAGGATTTCCAAAACCTACACGATAATTTAGATTTTCATCTAGGTTTAGAAGATAACGATTTAGTCTATTTCGAAGCTATGCACAGAAACTTTCAATTTCTATGCTCCTATTTTCAAATAAATAATCAAATTCCAGAATTATCCATTTTAAAAGATAAAAGTTTGGAGAGGTTTAAAGATGGTTTTTATGAACTTTACGAATACGACTTAATTCAATATATGGACGAGTTTAAGCGGATTTTAATTAAGATTAAATCAAAAATTAAAATTTTATTTATAAATGAAAAGAGTTATTGGGAGATAATGAATTTAACTTTATTTAGATATATTAATGACTTAGAATAATTG
Source organism: Pedobacter arcticus A12 (assembly GCF_000302595.1). Lineage (GTDB taxonomy): Bacteria > Bacteroidota > Bacteroidia > Sphingobacteriales > Sphingobacteriaceae > Pseudopedobacter > Pseudopedobacter arcticus. Next base: position 98,726 of record NZ_JH947128.1, read on the forward strand.
ATATTGAATTAAAATTTAAGAACATATTGATAATATCGAATGAAGGATATTATAGTTTCTCAGATGAAGGAATGATGTAATTTATAGAAGCTCTCATAGTAAAACTAAGAGAGCTAATTTTAAAACTTATAATTCGGGCAACGCATCTCTCAACTCTTCACTATTAACCTCTCCTAGCCCTCTTAAATACTTCATAGTGACTATAATGCTAGAGTGACCTAGAAGCTTTTGAAGGATATAAATATCTTTAATTTTTTTGTACACATTTACAGAAGCAGAATGTCTAAAAGAATATAAAGTCTGATTCTCTTTTATTAAAGATTTAGCTTTCATCTTATTTTTTGCCCTGCTCCACATGGTTTTAAAATAGTCATCATTAATTAACCAATTTGTACCAGTAAATATATAGGAATTATCATTTTCACAGTTCTCTATAAAAGGGAGAAGAGCTTCATACACATAGTTCGGGATATCCACTACCCTAATTTTCTTTCCCTTATTTTCATTACCGGATAAATAAATCTTGTGCTCTTTAATGTGCCTTTTCTGCAAGAGTCGGCTTTCCTCATGAGGCCTTAAGAAACAGCCATAAGCCAATAAAGATAAAAGATGAAGTTTGGGGTAATGCTTTTTTAAAAACGCTAACACCTCCTTCATTTCCTCTTTAGTGTAAATCTCATGCAACTGTTCATTGCATTTTTTCCTTGGGGTTCTAGAGATAGTGTTTGGTAACAGAACATTTAGAGTTTGCCGTTTATTCATATAATTCCGGTTTGAGGAATTGAACTGCTCTAGAAATTCTATGACTCTGGAAGTCTCTAACTTGTCAACGGAGCATTTCTTTTCGGCAGAAGTAAGGAACTGTAAAAACTTGCCACTAAGAGCAACTAGGTCTTTCTTATAACTTCTGCTATAATTCTCATTGAGTTTGGATTTTAGGATTTCTTTGACACTATTCTCTAAGGAAAGAACAGCTTTCTTTTCAGCAGGCTTCTCAAACGATAAAGGATTCCAGCCTTTCTCTAAAGCTTTGTGAAATTCAAATTTTAATTTGCTAAGTAGTTTGTTTTTCTCTGACTGGCTTTTAGCCTTGTTAGGAAAGATACGCAATTCAAGTCTTTTGGCATTGTACTCTCTCTGTCGAATACCGTCAAAATAATACTCTACGTAGGCTCTTGATTCTGGGCTTTTAATTTCTAATTCAGTAAACATTGGCGCATTGGGTGGCGCACAGTTTCTAACTGTACTAAAAATCAATGTTTACAATATTATCAAGGGGAAATGGCAGTGGGCTTATGAATCCTGCGCTCTAACCAACTGAGCTACCCCGCCATAATTTCAACTTTCTGTCTTATTCTTCTCAAATCTTATTCAGCAACGGTAAGCCTGTGCGCTGTTAATTAATTATCCAAGCCACATAAACGGCTTGAAATTTGAGTTGCAAATATAGAAGAAATTACTTTCCTTTAGAAAAGAAATTTAAAAAAAATTAAAACTTGTTTTTCCCCTTGTTATTTAGTAAAATTATCCATGAGCGAGAAAGTAAAATTTAGGTTGGAGTACGAAATCAGATCATCCGCAAAAATTCTGTATAGTTTTATTAGCGAATCAAATGGTTTATCCGAATGGTTTGCAGACAAAGTAAAAATAAACGAACAAATTTTTACTTTCATTTGGGACGATGGCGAAGAACAAAAGGCAAAACTGTTATCGCTCAAAGAAAACAAATCTGTTAAATTTCATTGGATTGATGATGAACCCTATACATATTTTGAACTCGAGATTATTAAAGACGAGCTCACCAATGATGTAGCATTAGTGGTAACAGATTTTGCATCGCAAGAAAACCTGAAAGATCGTCAAGCAATTTGGAATGTTCAGATTGAATCCTTGCTCAGTGTAATTGGCGCATAATTTTTTGCTATTTTTGTAGCGTGAAAAAAATACACCTTCTCGTATTAAAAGCATTCATCAAACCATTTATTGTCACTTTTTTTATAGTGATGTTTTTGCTGTTGATGCTTTTTCTTTTTAAATACATTGATGATTTAATTGGAAAAGGTTTTGAGTGGTATGTAATTTTAAAATTGCTGTTTTATGCTGCGGCCACCAATGTTGCCATGGCACTTCCGCTAGCCATATTGCTCTCGTCTATCATGACTTTTGGCAACTTGGGCGAAAACTACGAGTTGGTTGCAATTAAGTCTGCCGGTATTTCTCTGCAAAAGGCAATGGCTCCGCTTTTTATTCTGATTACCTGTTTAGGCATTAGTGCTTTTTTCTTTTCGGATTATATGCTACCAGTGGCAAACCTTAAAATGGGCTCTTTACTGTATGATGTAAGAGAACAGAAAGCCGCTTTTTTAATTAAGGAAGGAGTTTTTAACAATAGTATACCCGGCTACTCCATACGTGTAGAAAAGAAAGAAAAAGACGGACAAATACTTAAAGACATCGTAATATACGACCAATCTAAAGGCCAAGGCAACACAAACATCCTTATGGCAAAAGAGGGTGAGATGTATAAAACCGACGACGGAAACTATCTGATTTTACGATTAAAGGATGGTGTACGTTATGAGGAAGCGCAAGGAAAAACCGGCTACAATCCACGCCAACAACTTACCCGATTAAGATTTAAAGAAACAGAGCAAAAGTTTGACCTCTCCAGCTTTAAATTTAAAAGAGAAGACGAAAATCTGTTTAAAGGAAATTACCAGATGTTGAACATCAAACAGCTGACTGCAAATAGAGATTCCGTTACCAAAATAAACGACAGCATTAGCAATAACGTTTTTAAAGAGATAAGACCTTATCATAAGATTTACTACGCCACACAAAACTATAAGAGCTCAAAGCCTTTCAAAGGATTGAATTTTAAATCACAAGGAGTTTTCGCTGGCGTTGGCGATTCGTTAAAAAAACAAACAGTAGTTTCAACTGCTATTGACAATGTACGAATGTTAAAAGAGTCGTTACAGAATACCATTACCACAAAAAAAGACAATACCACTATTATTAGACGGTATATTATAGAGTACAACCGTAAATTTACGTTGGCGGTATCGTGTTTGGTTCTGTTCTTCATCGGTGCTCCGCTAGGCGCAATCATCAGAAAGGGAGGCTTGGGATTACCTGTGGTGGTATCAGTAATATTCTTTTTGATTTACCATATCATCAGCACCGTTGGCGAAAAATCTGTAAAAGTAGGTAACCTGGATCCAATACTGGGCATGTGGTCAGCGATATTCATTCTTACTCCGGTAGGCCTATTTTTAACCTATAAAGCAACAATTGATTCTGCTTTGTTTGATGTGGATCTGTATAAAAACCTGTTTAAAAAGTTTTTCAAAAAGAAAGTAAAAGCTTAATCAACTCCACCACATAGCACACTAATTTTTAGCGCTCACAATACCGTTTCTATGGCTCCAAAAACCAACGATAACGAGTACTGTCTAATTACACTGTAATATTTACAGTCCATTTAAACTAAAACATTTACCTACTCAAAGCAAGCCAATAATTTGGTTAAATTTGCTTCATAGGCATCTCAAACAAACTGGCTAAAATTATGGTTTTATAGCAAGCGCCAGTGGTTTAAGAAAACAATAAAATATGATGTTAAATACGATAGAAGAAGCGATTGAAGATATAAAAGCTGGTAAAATCATTATTGTAGTAGATGATCAGGACAGAGAAAACGAAGGTGATTTTTTAGCAGCAGCCAGTATGGCAACGCCAGAAGTGATCAACTTTATGGCAACGCATGGCAGAGGCTTGATCTGTGCTCCTTTAACCCAGCACAGATGTCACGAATTAGAGCTCGACCTAATGGTTGGCCACAACACGGCAGTACATGAAACGAACTTTACCGTTTCGATAGATTTAATTGGAAACGGATGTACCACAGGCATTTCGGCCTCGGATCGTTCAAAAACCATTTTGTCTTTGATAAATCCGGCTACAAAACCCAGTGATCTGGGCAGGCCTGGACATATTTTTCCGTTAATGGCAAAAAACGGCGGCGTTTTAAGACGAGCCGGCCATACAGAAGCAGCCATCGACTTACCTGTTTTAGCAGGATTGGAACCCGCCGGCGTAATTTGCGAAATTATGACTAAGGATGGTGAGATGGCTCGTTTACCGGAGCTGTTAATACTAGCAAAGGAACTAGACATGAAAATTATATCTATTGAAGATCTAATTTCTTATCGTTTAAAAACCGAATCTTTAATAAAGCGAGAGGTTTCTATTAAACTGCCTACAGAATGGGGCGATTTTGAAATGATTGCTTTTACCCAAATCAATACTCAAGAAAACCATATAGCACTAATCAAAGGAGAGTGGAACGAGGATGAACCTGTATTGGTGCGTGTTCACAGTTCATGCGTTACAGGTGATATTTTTGGGTCATGCCGATGCGATTGTGGGCCTCAGTTACATAAAGCTATGGAGATGATCCAAAAGGAAGGCAAAGGCGTGGTTATTTACATGAACCAAGAAGGCAGAGGAATTGGTTTGATCAACAAATTGAAAGCTTACAATCTACAAGAAAACGGCATGGATACCGTAGACGCTAATTTAGCTTTAGGCTTTAAAATGGACGAACGCGACTATGGCGTAGGTGCGCAGATTTTACGAAGTTTGGGCGTTAGAAAAATGTGGTTGATGTCAAACAATCCTACAAAAAGAGCAGGTTTGGTAGGTTATGGGTTAGAGATAGTAGAAAACGTTGCAATAGAGATTGATTCAAACAAGCATAACGAGCTTTATTTAAAAGCGAAACGCGATAGAATGGGCCATTCTATTATGGGTAAGGTTTAAAGCGTAAAAATTACCTTTATACACAAAGAAGTGATATTTCTATATAGAGGTGTCGCCTCTTTATGTTTTAAATAAAACATAACCAACTTATGTTCAGTACGATAAAAAACAGCATCTCAAAAAACACACCAATTGGCATAAATTTAGCTAGTGTTATTTAAATCAAACAAATTATAACAATGAAAAAACTATTTATTTTAACCTTCGTTGCGATATCGTTGTCTTTTGGGGCAAGCGCACAATCTTACAAAAACAGTATTGGCTTAGGACTGGATTTTGGTACAGGTCAAACATTAGTAGGACCGTCTTTCAAGCATTTTTTTAATGCAAACTCTGCTATCCAGCCAGAATTACTATTTGGTGACCATACCACAAGATTACAAGCTTTCTATCAGTACCATCAAGCAATTAAAGGTGCAGATGGCTTAAGATGGTATATCGGTGGTGGTCCGGGTGTAAATTTCTTTAAATACGCAGGCTATAACAACACCACTTTTTTATTAATGCCACAAGCCGGATTAGATTTCAAAATTCCAGGAGCACCAATTGCTTTAGATTTTGATTGGAGACCGACTGCATTTATCGGTGACAATAGTGATTTTGAAGCTGGAAGATTCGGTTTCGGATTTAGATTCACTTTTTAAGAGTAACAATTCTTGACATAAGCCCCTTCAGATTCGTTCTGATGGGGCTTTGTTTTTTTATAGAATTTGATCCGATAACTTACCTAGTCCTCTTTTTTGGCAAGAACACTTTTTGATTTTCTATTAATTAGCCATGCACTTATTCCTATACATACTCCTAGCAGTAAAGTAACGTTCATTGCTTTACCAGCTAAGAATGCCAATACAATAAATATCACTGAAATTAAAGCCATTGTTCTTGCCAGCACTTTTAGGCCAAATACGTTTTGAGATTCGCTTGTTTCGTTTAACTCATCATCTTCCTCAGCAACAGCATGAAGGGCTTCATCTGTTTGGCGTTTATAGCCGAGGTAATCTTCTGCAACCTGGTTTTTTGATTTTGCCCACACTTCATAAGCTACCAAAAGTGCCAATGGAATAAACGCACCTGCCAACATTTCTTGGGTTCTAGTAAAGGAAATACCAGTAATAAGCGGATGAAAGAATTTGAAATAAACATTAACCGAAAGTCCTAAAATTGTACACCAAAGGATGGATTTACCAGTATGACGCTTTGAAAACAACGCCCATATTGGCGGGCCATAGAGCGAACAACCCGTAACTGCCCCTACACTTAAAACAATTTCAACAATTCCGCCTGCCAGTGGCACCAACAAAGCCACCAAAATGGTGAGTACGCCAAAGACTGTAGTTGCCAATTTAGCAACAAACATCAACTGTTTTGGCTTGGCTAATGGTTTAACAGACTTATACAAGTCATTTGTAAAAACTGCGGCCGCAAGGTTTAATGTGGTATTTACCGAACTTCCCGTTGCAAACAACATTCCGCCCAGCATTAATCCAATCATTCCTTTTGGCAATACCTCTTTACACATCATCAGGTAAGCTCCTTCGTTCGCCAACCCAGATAAATTAGGATTTAAAACCCTATACATCATCGGTGGCAACATCCAGATAAAAGGACTTATGAGGTACAACGCCGCAAAAAGATAGCCCACTTTACTGGCCGATTTTGGAGTACTCACACTCGTATAACGCTGAACGTAGGCCCAGTTTCCTCCTATAAATATCCCATTGTACACCCCGAAAGCCAACAGAAACAACCATGTATACTCCTCGTTAACGGGAGAAAAAAAGGTATCTGGTACGCTCGAAAAGAACTGTTCAACTCCACCTATCCGATCAAAGGCCAACGGCACCACAATAATAATGGCCGCTGTAAGCACTACAAACTGCAAAACGTCTGTAATCATTACCGCCCAAAGGCCACCTACAACTGTATAAATAATTATAAGAATACCGAAGACAACGATACAGGCCTCAATAGAGAAACCTGTAGACACATTAATAATTTTGGCCACAGGATAAAGAAAAGCCCCAGTGTACATCAACGAGATTAACAAAATCAGATAGCTGTAAAACTTTTGAACCTTAACTCCCAATCTTTTTGAAACAAACTCCGCAGCTGTTAATGAATGTGATTTTTGCCAAGCGGGTGCAATAAATAAGCCAACCAACAGACCTGCAACGCACATGGTTAACTGGATAGCGATAGATACAAAACCATATTGATATGCCAAAGATCCCCACACCACAAAGGTACCCGCAGAGAAAAAACTCATAAATAAGGAGAGTGAACTAATTTGCCAAGGTACAGCTCCTCCTGCGGCAAAATAAGATTTCATATTGCTTCCGGATTTACCGAAAGATAGTCCCGCTACAATTATTACAATTGTAAAAACGAACATAGTTACATAGTCGAGAAAGCTCATTGTTGGTTTTTATTTAATTGTAACAGCGGATAGAGAACAGTGCAGCCGGAACATTTTCTGACGGATGCTCCAATGAAATTGTTAGCTGGTTTGTGGTAATTGGCTCCGAAAACGCTATGGTATCTCTAGTCTGATAATTTCCCTCTTTTTTATAAATAATTTTGCCTTTGTCATCTTTAATCTCATAATTTCTTACACAAAATGGCATTGCATCTTCTGGGTGTCCCATTAATACACTTTCCATTGGGTGATCATAATCCGTATCAAAGAAAAGATCTATTTTACTGATTTCTTTTGGCTTGTCCCAACTCATCTTTAATTGAGGCTTCTTATCTTCAAATGCGGCTACCCACGCATTTGGCGCTGTAGTAGGGCGGTAAACTCCTGTTCTAAGATTCTCTTTACCAAATCTCTTTATCGCCGGTTCTAATTTCATAGCTATATTATGCCCTTCTGGCCTACGTTGTGGGCACCAAAACTCAAATGTTTCCATTCCAATATCTTCGGGAGGAGTTTGTTTACCAAAATTAGAAACCGCCTTGTTCACCGAATTAAAAACGGAAAGCACTCCGGTTATCCGCTGGTTCGAAAGATGCAACTTTAACGCTGGGTTTTTATGAAAAATCACAAAAGCATATGCTTTTTCTTTAATTTCTGCTGAGAATGAAAGGCTTAAGCAATTACGTCCGGCATTTATCGCCAAAGTCTGCTTTTCTAAACTAATATCTGGTGTATAATTACCCGTTTTATTACTGATGCGAAGTTCTACTTCTAACACTGTATTTGTGTCTGATTCCGCATGAAAAACAATCTGAGGCACCTTCCCTTCAATTAAGGGCAACATTTGCGCAACAGACAGGTCTAACGGTTTAGCAAAATCCGACGATAACTCAGATAACTCGTATTCACTTGAGACTTCAATTTTAGCAGTTTGCACCAAATCTGAATCTTCTTTTAATTCAAAACCCGGAATGTGCTGACCGCTCTTCAGCAACTCATCTTGTAAAGTTCTGAGGAATTTCTTCTCTAAAAGATCTCTGGGTTCAAGGTTGTTTTCTTTGGCCACGTAAGCTGCCATTCCTATAGACTGGCCGATATGGGCCGCGGTAGCCATTACCCTAGTAGAAGCGAAAGCCACATGCGTTGCACTGATGATTCTACCGCCCAGAAAAAGATTTTTAATATTTTTACTATATAAACAGCGATACGGAATCTGGTAAATACCTTTTCCATGCCATTGATTGCAACCAGGCTTTTCACTAAAAACCCCATCGGCCGGGTGAAGATCTATAGACCATCCGCCAAAAGCAACGGCGTCTTCATGACTTTTCTGTTCTACAATATCTTGTTGGCGGAGCATATAATCACCCTCAAAACGTCGGCTTTCTCTTTTACCCGGTATGGTACCTACCCATTCCAAAGTCATGGTTTCAGCTTCTGGGAAATCACCTGAATTTTTAATATAATCCCAGGCCCCATAGGCTACTTTCCACAATTCCCATTTTATTTCTTCAGTGTCATGAACGGTATCCATACGCCCACCATACTCTAACCACCATAATTTACAGCCATGTTCTTTTGCATTAAAGCTCTTAAACCTAGGAATTTCTTTGACAACATCTATCGCAAAACTGGGTGCTGTAAATTTTACTGGTTTACCCGTGTCTTTGGTGTAAAAGTATAAGCTATGCCCAAGTAGTTCGCCGTACTCATCTGTCGGTGCAAATTTTTCACCAAATTCTTCTCTACACTCCGCCCCCATCCTAAATGCTGCACCAGAAAGGAAACCAACAATACCATCGCCAGAAGCATCACAGAAAAGTGGCGATTTTACTAAATATGATGTTGAATTTTGGCTACAGAATGCTTTTACGGAGGAGATGGTATCAGGATCTGATTTTTCTATTTCATAAACTGCTGTATTCAGGAGCAAGGTGATATTAGGTTCTGATACAACCTTATCTAACAATATCACATCAAATATTAATGGATTACCTTCTTTATTCTGGTAAGTATTCTCAACTAAAATCTCATCAATTACGCCACCTTCCCGGCTCCATCGGTTGTTATTGCCCATATGCGAAGTAGCACCCAATATCCACAAACGTACTTCACTAGATGAGTTGCCACCTAACACTGGGCGGTCTTGTATTAAAACCACTTTCACACCTTTACGAGCTGCAGTAATTGCAGTGCACACACCAGACAAGCCGCCGCCTATAACTGTTAGATCTGTGTTGAAATTTTCTATTTTTAATTCCCTGCTTATTTCGAATGCCTGTGTTATCATTATTTTAGAATATGTTCGATTACTGGTTTGGTTTGGTTTGGTTTAAAACAAATATATAACTTTATATTATTATGGACAATAGTTTTTGCACAATAGCTAAAGAATCTAAAATAGACTTAGAGATTTATGTTGAGTTTAATCGGCTAATTCCATGTATCAGAATAAAATAAACTAAGGTTGGTTTTAATTTTCGGTTCCGTTTATAGTGACTGAAACATTTTTAATTACCCCATTTAATGTTAATGCTAAATCCAACACAACATCTGTGTTATAAGCTATATGTTGCACAGACCATTCGTAAGGATACGCTACACGTTCTATATTTAAGTTGTTGATATTCGTTTGCAAATTAGCTTTTGCATTCTCCAGTGGTGGCGTATCTAGATATGCATAGATAGAATCCCACCCGAATGGAGATCTTATCCTAAATACATAAAATTTTCCCCAATCATTATCAACAGTAACGGTTTGCATCCCATTTTCAACCTTAGGTATTTTTGCTTCAATTATTGGATTTGTTAGAGGGAATGAAATTGCTACCGCATTCTTCTGGTTTAATGTGGTATTAATCTCTCTCCCATTCATATTTAGAGAAGACGAGATGCAATCATCATTTGAGTAAACTTCGGCTACCGAGTTTGAAGCGACATTAACATTATTGGTAAGTATTAAATTCACTACGGAAGGATCAGGAGACTCGTTTAATAAAACTACCCAAAACTTATTATCAGAAATAGCAGTAATATAATTCACTGCAGGATTATCAAGAGTAACAAGGTCTTTTTTAAAATACAAACTCACTTCTTTATCCGAATATATTTTACCTTTTCCTCCTCCAAAAATCCTATTATTAAACCAAACAAACCCTTCTTGCCTGCTGTAAGGGAAATTGATATTCCCTTGAGATCTTTGCATGGCTTCGGTGATTAAAAAATCGTGTGTGAACGCCAATTGAGATGGGATATGATGATAATACATAGAAGTTACGTCTGGCCCTGTATATGGATAATCGGGCTTCATAGGAAGGTCTGTAAAACCTCTTGCATAATATCCAGGATAATTAGAAAACCTCCCAATAATAGAATTACGGGCATAAGTTTGAAATATTTCTCGATTGTTATACTGGAAAACACGCAATAAGTTGGGAGACCAATTTGACATGTAAACATGAAGAATAGGGTCTTTAGGGAAGAACAATGTAGTTGGTTGTTCAAACCCTAACCCAATAGGAGAAACAATATCTTGCTGGATCTGTTTTTCTTGCACATCTCCTGCTGTACGAGGAAAACCTAATCTATACTTTTCACTCCCTTTCCACCAAATTGTTGTGGTTCCGTTATAACTGTTTCCAGGGTGGATGGTTTGTAAATTGGCAGTTACTTTAGGGTAAGATCGCAAACCTGCGATAGTGTAAAATGCCGATTTTTCTGCAGCGGCCAAATATTTACTGTCCTTAGTAACTTCGTAAATATCTACTAGATCCCACCAGTTTGGGTAATAGGTTACGTTATAAAATCCGTTCGCTCCTAAGGGATCTGTTTTAACACCATAAACATCGTTTATTAGAAAATCATCGGCGCTACGTATTGCTGCATTTAACCAGTTAGCACTTTGTGTGAGTCTATATGCCGCCAATTTCTCCGACCAACTACTAGTTGCTCTTAATTCTCCATTAGGTAAGGCTAAATCTTTAATCCATGGATTAGCGTTGTTTAATAATTTATCTAACCCTTCAAAATAAGCAACATTAAATTCTTTGCTATATGGACTTAAACGAAGTGAGCTTGCAGTTGGCGTAAATAATGTCCCTTCTTTATTAGACCACCTGTATCCTCGACGTGAAAGTGTATATTCAATAGCAGGAAGTGCCCTTTTAATATACATATTTTCATCTTTGGACATTACAGCTGATGATAATAATGTTAAAGTTGAAGTATTGACAACCACAGGAGCTATTACTGGATCCATTTCTATATCATAAAATCCTTTCATTGTACTATCCCAACCCGATGCAACATCACTATTAATCAAATCAACCATGTTTATTGCCGAATTGGTAAGGGATGTTGTTAACTGCTGACGATAGTCTTTAACTTGATAAACCTGATTAGAGAAATATTCTAAAGCATTATCCCAAGTGCTACAAACAGCACCAATTTCAAATTCTCTTTGTAGAGATTGCCCTACATTAAGTTTTGAATCGGCAAAACCTAATATGGGTGCAAAAGAGATCGGCTGGACTTTATTACTTTCATTTTTTAGAGAAAACCCAAAAGGTGATGTTTCTCCCGTTGCCCATTCCAACGGATAATTTGACAATGCCCCAGAAATAAAAAAGCTAAATTCCTGATTATTTATAGTCGTTTCTACAATACTCACTGGTTGGGGAGTTAGTGCACTTGGCACCAACAAAGGCTGATCAGGCAAACGCTGATACTGAAACATTGGGGGCAATTGTACATTTTTTACCGCCTCCAGATTAATTGGTTGTAAAGCAGTCACCCCAAAACTATAATATCCTTCCGTTTGTGCTTTAAAGTCAAGTGCTAAACTTAAATGGCTGGCATCTAGCGCTAATTTCCACGTTCCGTAGATAATCTCGCCACTATCAGTAGTATATTTTACTTTTAATTCTTGATTAGATATTTTCTCTACTGTTATCGCATTGCAAAGCAATAGTTGCCCCGCACTAAAAGGATTTCTTGCTTGAGCTTGGTCAAATACAGAAAACGTTTGTCCCAAGCTTTGAAATGTAATTTTTGCCATTTCATTTTCCCATGCAGGATAAACTCCCATATAATTTACTGAAGGGTTGGTTTCATTCAAAAGAAAAACCCTATTTGCCTCTCGTTGGTCGTCAATCGTTAGCCACTCTCCATCTTTAAAAATACTTGTTGTAGAAACGATATGGGGAGCATTCGTTTCGTCCAAAACTGTAACAAAGCTTAACTTAAGTTTACCATTACTTATTTCTGCATTAACTGCAGATATATCATTAACAAGACGGTATGGCGCTACTGCTTGCGATGAGGTAGGGCTTGAAGGTAAGATTTTAGGGCTTATTTTAAAATCCTTTAGATCATTTAAAGTAACGGAATTAGGATTAAAAGCAGTTAATTTTGTTAAGATAATTGCATCGCATCGTCCATAATATCCTCTGGTATCCTTTATTCTTAAAAGTGCCTCTCCAACATTTAGAACTGCAGTACCAACTTTTTCCCAGTAATATCCCTGCTGACCATGTGCGCCAGATTCCTGACTCATCGCAACTTCATTAATATACATTAAAAAGCGACGGGTACCTGGGCGGTTATCTGGGTAATCTGACGAACGAGTCCAAACATCATAAGTTCCAGCGGTTTGAACTTCAATGGCGGTATAAGCATTACCATTAGGAATTGCTGTTTGTCCTACACTTAAAATTTTTGATCCAGAAACTCCTATTTCATTACTTACCAACCATTTATCAGGAAATTGAAATTCTTCTGCCTCAATCATATAAGTGTCAGCCGTTGTTTGTGCCTTAACTTGCGTAAAACAAATGCATAAAAAACAAACACTTATTAAAAGCGTATAATTTGATTTAGAAAGCATACAAATAAATTATTGTTTAATGAATTTTGTTCTAGCGCTTCCGCTATTTCCAGTAATTGTAGCTACGTAAACTCCTGAGGCAAGATTAACCATTGGCTTTACCTTATTAAACCCTGCATTCAAATAAATACCATCTTCGTCCATTAGTTTCCCTGCCATATCGTAAATTCTTAGTGTTGCGAGATTTGGATCTGGCATATTAATCAAGAATTCGGTGATGTAATTATCTATACATACTATTTTAACAATATCTTTTTCTGTATCAAATTTCACTGACTGAACAGCTGAAAGACTGAATTTTCCGTCGAGATCTAATTGTTTAAGACGGTAATAGTTAATTCCCATCAACGGGTTTTGATCTATATAACTGTAGGTTTTTACTTTGTTGGAATTACCAGCGGCTGGCATAAACCCAATATTATCAAATGACCGTCCATCCTGTGATCGCATAATCTCGAAAAAAGAAGTTCCCTTTTCTGAATAGGTAGACCAAGTGATTTTCGCTTTCTGATTTTGTTTGAAAACATTTAATGAAGCCATTGAAATGGGTAAAACTGACTCCGTAGGTAAGTTCGGAAAAGCGTAACTAACACCTCTAAACACGGTGTTTGGTTGTGCTGTTGCCAAAACTACTGGACTTGCAGAAAATGTACCGTTTAAACCACTGCTATCTGTTATACTAACCAATTCTCCACCTCCAACATCACTTGTTCCGCTTTTACGGGTAGCATACATTACCACACTTCCATTAACAGCACTGCCCGTTAAACCAACATATAAATCACTTGCTGTCCCTACTTTTCCGTTACTAACCCATGTACCATTAACTAAAGAATATTTTAATATTCCTGAAGTATTATCTGCAACATATAAAACATCTATACCAGGAGTACTGTTACAAACATCTGCCAAAAAAAACTGACAGGGGCTTCCTGTTATTGGATACCCAGGTAAATTTACCACGCTTTGCCCTCCAATTGGTAAAACACCTGGTCCAACGGTAGTTAATCTCCGTTCACCGCTGGTGGACGACATAAATAACTGACCATCAAAAACATTAATTGCTCTTCCAGTGACAGTGGCTACAACGGTAGATGCTGAGGCGCCTAAAAGAGCATATCTTACTCCGCTTACCCCACCCGTCATCCAGATTCCATTATTTCCATCAAAAACGGCACCCCGGGCATTAACGGATGAAAATGCATCTTCTAAACTTGTACTTGTATTTATTGAACCATTAGCATAAACAATACCTGCTGTTCTGTTAATTACACTGCTTGAAGTTGCACCTACCATGTTTGTACCTACTGGTGCATTGTATCCTAATATACATACTGATTGTCCGTCGGGAGATAAGGCGGGGTAGCCTTCATAAACATATCTGCCTGATAAGGTTAGTTTTTTATTGTCACCAAAATCAGCAATCGGCATTGCTATGGTTTTTACCAAAACACCGTTAACATTATATTCATCAAGATAAACTGGTGTAGCGTTATTTGTTAATAAATTACTACCGTCACCAATCCTAACTAAAAATAAATTCCTGTTTGATAAATTTTGGCCGTAAACCGTTGGTTTTACAGCAAAAACCAATAAGATTAATAAACAATAAAATATCTTCATCGCAAAATCTATTTGGGATTTAAACCGTTAAATTTATAAGTGAGTTTTTAATAGATACTTACTGGATTCTTAAAGAAGATATAATCACAAATGATTATATCTTCTTTATAAGAGAAAAAGGATTTTTATTTAATAAACTTTTTTGTAATAATTTTATTTCCTTTTTTTATAGATAAAACATAAACACCAGGAGCCTGAAAGAAAGGAATATTAATCAGGTTTACCTCGTTATTTAAGTTAGCAGATGTTTCAATTAGCTTTTGACCAGAGATGTTCTGGATAATAATCTCAGCTTTTGATGATGAGCCTAAAATAGTTAGCTCTATACTATTTTCTTTAACATTAATCTTTCCATCGTCGGTTTCTTGTAGGCCTGAATTGATAACAATTGGTCCATATTCTGTGTGTTTTCCATCCAAATCGACCTGACGCAATTTATAGTAATTATTACCCGCAGTTGCAAACTGATCTAGAAACGAATAAGTTAACACCCTATCTGAAGTTCCGTTTCCTTTAACGTCACCTTGCATTATAAAGCTTTGCCCGTCGGTTGAACGGAAAATTTCATAATGTGAATTATTTTGTTCGGATGCTGTTTTCCAATTTAACTCGACTCCTTTGATGGTTAATTTACCTGTAAAAGAACTAAGGGACACTGGCGTTGTAGTCTCTTTTGGAGAAAGTGCAATCCCATGAAAAACAGTGTTTGTGCCCGCAGTTGCAAGAGTTGTAAGTGGGGTTAACACATCTGATATATCTTCATTATAACCTGTATTATCGGTTATTTTAAATAACGTATTGGCTGAAGAACCAAATTTTATTCCATAAAGTGTTACTGTAGTTCCAGAAACAACTCCCGTTAAGCCCGTGTACTGTCCGGTTACAATACCATTTGAAACCCAGCTACCAGAAACAAGCGAATATTTAGCAATACCACTGGATGTTGCAGCGTTAGCGACGTACAATACATCATAACCTGCTATAGTCGCATCAACATCTGCGAAGAAATATTCTCTACCTGTTGCTGCGGTTGTGGGTAAGCCCGATAAACCTGCCACAGTTTGTCCGGCCGTTTTAGGCAAGCCCGAACCTATGGTAACGACTGGACCATCCGAACCTGAAATTTGAGAAGTGTATAACTGGCCATTAAAAATACGCATTGCCCTACCTGTGCGGGAAGCTATAGAAGTTGCTAAAGTAGCCCCAATAGTAGTATAATAAATATTAGCACTACCACCTGATATCCATAAATCATTTCCATCAGCAACAGCTGACGATATTAAAGCTCCATTGTAAATATCTAAAGCTGTTGCTGTATTTACGGTACCAGCACCATCTATTACACCTACAACCCTTTTATTCGTAGCACTTGCAGAAGTAGCTACAGTAACTGTGCCTACTGTAGCATCGTAACCTGTTAAAGTTAATTTCTTTCCATCTTGAGATAAAGATAGAAGACCTTCAGAAGAAGAGACACTGGAGGTATTACCATCTAAGGTTAATATTTTGTTACTTCCTGAACCTACTTTTGGTAAGGAAATACTTCTAACCAGTGCTCCCGCGGTGGTATATTCATCTATAAACACAGGAGCAGCAGACGTCCCTAAAGTTGTTGTTCCATCACCTACCCGTAAAACGGAGAGTGTACCAGTTTGAAAAGCTGTTTGAGCAAACGTTAACTGAGTTGCCACAGCAAATAAAAAGCTTATTAGTAATTTTTTTTTCATGATTCTTTTTTTAGTTATTAATATTTGCTTTCCCTTGTGGTGAAAGTGAAAGCCCTCGAAATATTGTGTTTTTTTCTGTTTTTGTTAAAATAAGTCTACTTAATTCCGAAATAGAACCATTGTAGCCCGTATTATCCGTTATCTTAAACAACTCTGACGATGATAGGCCAAATTTAATTCCGTATATAAAAACCTCGGAACCAGAAATTACCGCTGTAATGCCTGTATACTGTCCTTTTATTGTTCCATTTGAAACCCATTCTCCATTTAATAAAGAATACTTTGTTATACCATCTGAAATACCACTGTTAGCAACATAAAGCACATCAAAACCTTTTATTTTTGGATTTACATCTACAAAAACAAAATCACGACCTGAGGGTGTGGTTCCATTGATCGTCATTCCTGGCAATGGAGCAACTTCCTGCCCTTGTGTTGTTGGCAGACCCTTACCTACAGCAATTACTGAACTTGCCGTTCCTGTGGATTGAGCGGTATATAATTGATTATCAAAAATCCCAAGACCTCTTCCTGTACGAGAAACTATTGATGTAGCATTTGTAGCTCCTATCGTTGTATGATAAATATTTGGCTTTCCGCCAGATATCCATAGGTTATCTCCATCAACGACTGCCGAGCTGATAAACGTTTTAGGAAAAATATTTAATGCCGTTTTGGTGTTTACCTGTCCCAAACCATTAATTACGCCAACCACTCTTTTAACCTCATCACTTTCTGTAGAGGTGACCGCATCAGTCCCTACAGGGGCATTATAACCTGTTACGGTTAGCTTTTCTCCGTCTTGAGATAATGACAAGATTCCTTCATAAGAAGAAATTCCAGAAGTGTTTCCATCTAAAGTCAATACTTTGTGATCTCTTGACGCTTTAGTGGGCAGAGCAATGCTTTGAATCAATTTACCTGCGGTAGAATATTCATCGATAAATACAGGGGTGGCTGCTGTCCCTAATTCTTTGGTACCGTCTCCTACTCTTAAAACCGACAGACTTCCTGACGTAAAAGCTTTTTGTGCAAAGGCCGAGTGCATTGCTGTAACTAGTAAAAAGCTTAATAATAATCTTTTCTTCATTATTTTCCGTTCTAAATTTATATGAATTGGCATACTGATATTTACTCGCTAATTAACCTCCATATTAAATCAGTTATCTTTTTGAGACGATAAAATAGAAAGAATAAATTAGTTTGGTTTGGTTTGGTTTTTATTATAAAATAAAAGTAGGATTTTATTTTATAATTCCAAAATTATATTTAAATAATAGTTTATAAACGAAGAACCGCTTATTGAATAGACGTTTCTACAATAAGCGGTTTTACAACATCTGCTTTTAAAAAACAGATGTTGCCTATCTGTAATAAAGCACTGCTTTATTTAACTTTTTTTGCAGCTACGCTTTTTAAATATTGAGCAAACTTTGGCGCTACCTCTTTAGGTACAAATTTCATTTTCAAAGGCGATTCGTTAAACAAAACTGAATACCAAATTAACCCACCAAGGTATCTTCCTGCCTCGTTGGCGTGATTTGGATCAAACACTAGTTTTTTATCTTTCCAATAATAACCCATATTTAAAGAATTATCCTGTTTCGGAAGATTTGGAAAAACGGGATGATCATAATCAAAACTATCATCTTTTTTAAAACCAAAACAACTATCAGAAGCAACTGTATAAAAAGCATCGCCTACAGGAATAATTTTTAAATTTAATTGTTTGGCTACGGTATGGTAAGCTTCTCTAGATTTTTGCCACATCTCTGTTTGATTTTGAGCTAATTTCCCAGTCGCTACTCTTCCGAATTTTTTCGCATCCGTTCGATAAGCCCATGTTTGATGTAAAAAAATGTGTGCATTTGGTTGAATTTTCTTAATAAAGTCATAAAACTTTTGAGCATAAGGCCCGTAACTTTCCAAGTCTGCAGACAGATATGAATACTGCTGTATGGTAACAACATCCCATGTGCCTTCGGACAACAGCATACGTAATGATTTTCCATTGTAAGGTTTTCCTTTAGGATCATCTGGATTTGCCTCGGCAAGTTCTACAAAACCCCAATGCTTTTCTAAAGAGCAGCCTCCTAATTCAGCTCTTCCTATCACTAACTCTTTCCCTCTCTCTTTTGCAAATTCAGGTAAATACGCAGTAGCATTCTGCGAAAAGCTATTCCCAATAACAAATAGCCTTAACGCTTTACTACCATCCTGAGCGTTAGAAAAAATACTTATGAAACTTAAAAAAACAAAAAAGATAATGCCTTTTATCTTAAATGTACTACGTGAAAATTTGTTATTCATTACCGTTTATATTTAAAGTGTTTACTTAAAAAAGATACGTTTAAAAATTAATTGATCACTTCTCCTCTTATCAATATTTTACCGATATAGACATTTGTTTTATCGTATTTTTCAGGGTTACTTTTTATATCCTGCAATTGTGATTCTCCTAAAATCTGTTTCTTATTTACTTTTTCTGGGGAAACAATAAACTTAACGATATGAATGCCTGGCGGTAGTTCTATAAACTCGGCCTGTCCTCTATATCTATTGTTGCAAAAACCATTAAATCTATTAATCAAATCTTTTGACTGATTATTGGCATTTGCTTTTAGTACAAGTGTTCCTGTTTGTTTTTCTACACTTGCTATTTTACCATCTACCTCTAATATAAGTTGCCCTACCTCGGGCCCACCAATATCAAAAAAGCCAACCATTGTTCCGTTAAATTTAAAAGTGAAGGTTTCGCCTGGGGCTTCTGCTTTCATCACATAAGAAAACCAATCTGCAAACTGATTAAACTCGCGAACCATTTTTGGTTTTATAATAGTCCATCGGTCACTAAATTCAGCAATATCCAACGGTGAAAACATTTTAGCATCTTCCCAATTATCTGCAGTAATAGCCTTTGGAATATTATGTTTTACAACTCCTTTATGCGCTTTCATCTTGATAAAAGAGCGGAAAATAGATTGAGCATACAAGTTTCCACCAGCTTCTACAGGATGTGTTCCATCGTTTGAAAAAATGATTTTATCTGTTGCTGTACCAGAAGGTGCTTTCCATAATAATTTTCCTTCACTCTCCAGATAACTAGCTTCGAGCCCCATATGAATAGATGGAATTTGGTAATGATCTGCTATTGCTTCGAGTGCCATAATATTGGATGGCACTTTGCCAGCAGCATAAATTTTAGATTGACCATTGAATATGGTGTAAATCATGCAGATATCAACAAATGGGTTATCCTTCCATATCTGACGAATCATACCTTCCATACCGTCCTCAAATGCATTATTTACGGCAAACTCAATAAATATTAAATCGGGCTTAAACTGAAGTATTTGTTCCTGAATTCTACAGGCGCCAAGATCGGTTCCTGTTCCTGATATTCCTGCATTAATAAATTTAATATTATTGTTAGGAAACATATTTTGGATAAATCTGGCAGATTGCATTCTGTACAAGTTTATTCCTCGCGTAATACTTCCACCTATATAACCAACAACCAAAGAATCTCCTTTTTTTGCCTTATTGAAAAAATTCGGTAATCCTTTTCTAGCATACAGTTCCTCCTTATTATTAAATTTACTAGGATTAATAGTTGGAGTTGCTGGAACGTTTGGATTAAAAAACAAGGGCATTCCGCCAGTTTGACTAGATGCAATTAGTTTTTCCCGTTCCAATTTTTCCTTTTCATCCGAGTTTTTTTCTTGAGCACTACCCGGGCTTATTGCTATCAAAAGCATTAAACAAGAAAAACCTAAAAAAAACACCCTTTTCATTTTCATTAATCTATTTTTTTATTCCTTCAAACTCGAGGTTTACTTGACGGATTTCGGTAGTTTGTTTTCTTCTTAATTTCAAATTGATTGAAACTGGCTTGTCTGGATCTATTTTATTGAATGACCATTCAAAGGGATAGTCCATTTTTTTATTTCTAGTTAATGCATCTTCATTTAATTCAATCTCTACTTCTGCCCCCTCAAGCGGAGGTGTGCTTAGATAGGCATAAATAGAATCCCAGCCAAAAGGTGAACGAATACGAAATGCATATAACTTACCCCACGGAGCGCCTAAATTTATTTCCTGCAAACCATTCTTAACCGGAGGAATATCCTTTTCGCTTTTCACAGTTGTCAATGGAAATGAATAGGCCGTTAATCCTTTACCTGCAATACTGGTGTTGATTTTATTTCCAGACAAGGATACATTGGTTATATTACTGGCTGTCCCTTTATAAAATTTCCCATCATCACCTTTAATATTAATCTGGGATTTGTCTAAGTTGATCTCAAAATTTTGTTTTTCTCCAGACTCATTCATCAGTACTATCCAGAAACGATCATTGGATACTGCAGTAAGGTAATTTATTGCTGGATTAGCAATATTAACAAGCCCTTTCTTCAACCATAGCTTTACGTTTTCATCATCGAAAATAGTTCCTTTTCCGCCACCATAAATTCTATTATTAAACCACACAAAACCCTGTTGTTTACCCCATGGAAAACTTATCGCTCCGTTTGACCGCTGAACTGCTTCGGTGATCAAAAAATCGAAGGTAAAGGCCAAGTGTGGCGAAATATGATGATAATAAATGGAGTTAATATCTGGACCTTGATAAGGATAGTTTTCTCGATAAGTTAAATCTGTAAACCCAGTGGCATAATAACCTGGGTAATTAGAAAAACGACCAATAATAGAATTTCTTGCATATATTTCAAAAATACCATGTTGCGTATCTGCGGACAAACGTAACAAATGTGGTGCCCAGGTGGACATAAAAATGTGGCGTACATTTTTCTTTGGAAGGAAAAATGTAATTGGCTGTTCTAAGCCTAAACCAACGGGTGAAACTAAAGATTCACTTACTTCTTTCTCTTTAACATCTCCATCTTTACGCGGAAAACCTAAACGAAATTTCTCTCCGTCTTTCCACCATAAATTGGTGTTTCCTTCATATTTATTACCTTCATGTATCAGTTGCTTTTTCTCTTCAACCATCGGGTACGAACGAATACCTGCCAAGGTGAAATAGGCAGAATACTCAGCCGCTTTCAAGAACGTTTTATCTTTACTAACTTCATATAAATCTGTTAAATCCCACCAGTAGGGATAAAAAGAAGTATTATAAAAAGGTTGTGCTGTTAATAAATTTGTTTTTTGCCCGTAAACTTCGTTATCAACAAAAGTTTTTGCGCTTCCTATAGCATTTGTTAACCACTTTTTATCTTTTGTAAGCCTATATGCGGCCAATTCCTGAGTCCATGCTGGTAAATTTACGCTATAACCTGAAAGCTGCCTTGGTTGCTTTTGGGGCATTGCAACATCTACTAACCATGGGTTTTTATAAGCTAGCAGTTGGTTCAGAGATTCAAAATAGGCCGTATTAAACTGCACATTAGTGTACGGATTTAGCTCTAAAGAAGCAACCGTACGATTATATGCCGTCCCCGCTGCCTTCGCCCACCTAAATGCACTTCTAGACAGTGTGTATTCAATAGTTGGTAATGCTCGTTTAATATAAAGATCTTCATCTTTACCCATAATAGCAGCAGAAATAACTGCTAAAGGAGCAGATTGAGCTACCGTTGGTGCAATTTTAGGGTCTGCTTCAATATCATAAAACCCTTTTAATTCTTTACTCCAGCCTGATGCATTATCATTTTTTATAAGGTCTATAATGTTAAATGCAGCTTCTGTTAATGACAGAGAATCTTGAGACCTGTAATCTTTTACTTGATAAATATTGGTAGATATATACGCTAATGCAGCAGTCCAATCATCGGCAACTGCTCCTAAGTTAAAGGATCTTTTTAAAGTCTGGCCTGCTAGTATCTTTGAATCTTCTAAACCCAAAATGGGAGCAAATGCAATTGGTTGAATTTTGTTGAATTCATTTTTTAAGGAAAAACCAATACGCGAAGTAATGTCCTTAGCCCAATCTAACGGAAAATCCTTTAATGAACCCGTAATAAAAAAACTCAATGGCTTATTATTCTGATTAATTTCCACAATTGCCAAAGGTTGTGGAGTCATGGCGCTAGGTATCAATAATGGAACTTCGGGTAAACGTTTATAATTAAACATTGGCGGAAGCTGAACATTTTTTATGCTACTTTGGGGAGCATCTTGAAAAGCAGAAACAATAAAACTATAATACCCTTCGTGTGATGCTTTATATTCTAAACTAAGTTCATAATGTGCCAACTCGGGATTAAGTTTCCATATTCCTTTCACCTCATCGCCTTTTTCGGTAACATAGGTTACCCATAATTCATTCGGTGAAAGTTGTTTTACACTTTTCGGTTCACATAGTAAAAGATCCCCTGCAAGAAATGGGTTTTTAGCACCTTCCTGATCGATAGTTTTATAAGTTTTACCATTAACAGTAAACTCGGTTAAACTTGAGGCATTTTTCCATTGCGCAAAGTATGCCCCAAAATCTATTTTTGCGGTTTTAGTTCTTAATAAAAAAATCCGTTGCGATTCTATTTTATCATTGATGCTAACCCATTTTTTATCTTGAAAAACAGCACTGCTAGCAACAATTTTTTGTATTCCAGTTTGCTCGTTAATTACCTGTTCAAAGCTTAGACTTATATTGCTATTAGCTAGTTTTCCTAATACATTTTCTTTTTTTGTAAATAAAAACGGAGCTGTTATAGCTAAAGCAGAAGGATTTTCTTTTACTTTAAATGGCTTTAAAACATAGCCATTTAACGAAGAAGCTTTATTGGGATCTAAGTTCTCATCTGTAGTAAAAAAGATAGCATCGCACCTGGCAAAGTTGAGCTTGGTGTTTTTTAACCTTAAAATATTTTGACCAATTTGTAGTTGAGCACTCCCAATTTTCTCCCACTCGTAACCATTTTTTAAATGCGCCCCTGATTCTTTATCCATAGGTTGATCATTGCAAAACAATAGGTACCTTCTGGTTCCTGGACTGTTATCTGCATAATCTCTGGACCTTGTC
Source organism: Pedobacter arcticus A12 (assembly GCF_000302595.1). Taxonomy (GTDB): domain Bacteria; phylum Bacteroidota; class Bacteroidia; order Sphingobacteriales; family Sphingobacteriaceae; genus Pseudopedobacter; species Pseudopedobacter arcticus. Next base: position 122,185 of record NZ_JH947128.1, read on the forward strand.
CAAACAAAAAAACTGCCCTTTGTTTTAACCTCAATAACCGTAAGCGCATCTGAAGTTTCTTCTTTCGAAAAAGACCCCAATAAAGCACCTTTCCCCGAAACATTAGTTCCTGCTTCCTTACTTACTTTCCAACCAGCGGGAAACTGAAACTCCTCTGCTTCAATTAGGTAACTTGTACTTTTTTGAGCATATAAACTTTGGGATATTAATAAATTAAATCCGAGCAAAACATATATCGAAGGGAAAAATTTAAGTCTATCCATTTTTAATAGTTTATCTCAATTACTTTTAAGCCATAAGGAGCTATTGCTATATTCCAAGCACTTCCATTTCCTTTCAATTTTTCCTTTTTTCCTTTTGAATTGATAAAAGCTACGCCTTTGATTTTGGCGTCTGAAACTCGTGGTATCTTTTCAGCATCAAATTGGACTGATGTTTTTAAAGGTTGCCCATTATTATTTAACATAATTAAAAAGCACTTCCTTTCTTTTTCATTCACTGCAGATACATGATCTAAATACGGATTATCAGTTTTTAATAATCCCTCGCTAATAATTAAGGAAGCTGTAGTACCATACACTTTTCCTGGGGCAAAGCCATAACTTTGATGTGGCCCTACTTTTGGGGTAATAAATCCGCGTGGGAATATAATTTCTCCTTTACTACGCAACTCAATTTCTGCCATTAAGTAATCTGTTATCCATCCTATTTGCCACCAAGCGTGGTGTGGGAAACTACCTGGTCCATTATTCATTGCCGACCAGTAATAAGATGCTACGTTAGTTTTATTATCAACAAAAGCATCCCTACCTAAGGCCGCCGCTCTAGCCATTTCTAAATAAAGCGAGTCTTTAGTTAAATTGTACATTCTAATAAACAGCCCCGCATGACTTGCCAAAAGAATGGGACCAAGCGAATTTGTAGAACCAATATTTCCGCCATGCTCAAAACTTAAACCCACCTGACTAATTTCCCAGTCTTCACGTTTTAACCCTTTAACCAGTTTAATATCTTTATTAGGGATAGGGTGAGTATAAATGGAAGTTGTATAAAAGCGAGCTGTTTTTATTGTAGCTTGTAAATAGGAATCCATTTTTGTGAGGTCATAAAGATCCAAAAGAGCCTGAACACTTTGTCCAGTAGCAAAATCAGGAACAAAACGAGCATCCCCACAAACACCTAAGAAATGTCCTTTGTCTACTGCATTTTTGATATACCAATTGGCACCTTTTTCTGCTGCAGTTAAATATTTTTTATCTCCCAAAATCCGGTAAGCTACTACCAAACCATAAAATGTTGGACGCAAATCTTCTAGCTCAGTAAATAAGGGCTTATCGGAAGCTCTGTCATAAGCAACAACCCATTCGCCTTTAGCTCCCTGCCATTTCAACAAGCGTTCTGCTCCTTGCCTTAAACGCTCTTTCAATTCATTGTCCCCAGGCTCAAACAGCAACACATTACCTATATCCATCATGGTATAATATGTTAAACCAATGGGTTCAACATAAGGGCCCCATTCTTCAGTAAATTTTTTACTTTTCTTTAAATAATACTGCCCTACTGCGGCTCCTTGGAAAAAACCAGGTTCTGCTTGTTGTTGAAGCAATTTAAAATTACGAGCATAAGGCAGTCGATTTGATTTCAAAACACTATCGTCTGTGATTTTTGCAAGCATCCACATGGCGCCATAATCAGAATTTTTCATAGCGTCTTTATCTGAACCTAAAACACCGCCCAAATAGGCCTGTGCTCCTATGGTAGTCCCCAGGTATTGCTCAGTTTGCCACATAGACGTTTTATCATCCATTAAATAGCTATGCATTGCCGTGATCCGATCTGTTAACGATTGGCTGGTCTTTTTTAAATCCAAAAAATCATTAAACCGAAAAATATCTGTAACTGCATGTTTAAATACGGGATACCAATCAGAAACTTGCAACGTATACCTAAATTCAAAACTTACAGTTTCTCCAGCTTTTAAGAAAGAGCCTTTTTCTCCTAAAACAGGGTGGTACAAAGTAGGCATCAATTGCGACTGACGGTTCATCAGCGATAAACCCAAATCCCACTCGTTATGGGTGTTTTTATCATTAGTCCAGGGATTACGACCTACGCTTGGATCAGGAATTACAGCCATTGTAATGCCGTTTTTTAAACTTATTAATGGTGACAATGTGCTAGCCGCTCTTTCTCTTACAACTACAGGTTTATGGGGTATTCCCTGGCCATATGCGTAAGCTTTTACAAAGTTTTTTTCTATTTTGTCTCCTTGAAAATAGCCTGGAAGTAAACCCCAAGAAAGTTGCTCCTTAGAAATTTTAGCAAGAGAAGGGCTTGCCATAGAAAAATATCCGTCTTTTTTTGCTATCAGCGTTAGCTTTACCAATACGTCTGTAGGATATTTTGGATCGATTTGCCAGGTTGATTTTATAGTAGCAAACTCTGCTTCTTCAAAAAAAGAAAGATTTTTATTTTCACCATAATAAGCTTTCTTAGGGTAAAAATGATGTGCCTCGCCGGCCGTATTTAATTGTACCGGACTGATGACCCCTTTCCAATGTGATGCAGCATAACGATATACTGGTTCGGGGAAATCTATTTTTTTACCATCAATATAAAGTACAGAATCAGTTATTGGTGGTTTTTTTTCGGAATATAATACTGTATATCCAGCATCAGCACCCGATACATCAATCCATTGACTTCTGCTTTTAACCTGTAAAACTGTTAATTTCCATCCTTCTGGTTTTTCTTCCCAACGCAAATTAAGTGTTGCGCCTTTAATTGCCATGGTTTTGTCAACCTGCCAACTTACTGTCGCTATTATAAAAAGGCCACACAATAGGCAAACAAACAAAAAGTACTTTCTTAACATTATATTAGTTATTGAATTGATGGGTTCTTGAATTCTTATTAAAGATTTTTCAAACCATTACATCTAAACCAATTGTTATCCGCATTAATAAAGAATAACAACCTGTGTGTATCATCAGTTAAACAAGAGGTTTTCTACTAATTTATTATTAGCTAACTAAGGCGTTATAGTGATGGTAAGTTCTTGAATTGCTTCTTTAAAAGTATCCCCAATTCGATTAGAAGCAAGAAAACTCACTTTATAAACACCTGCTTTTAGGTATTTGTAAGTAAAATCTGATAGTGGAGCACTTATATTTTTTATAGCAAGGCCCACATCAGATTTAATCACATTTGGATCTAATTGTTTTGAAACCACCCAATCTTCATTATCTTCAGAACCAACTGCTCCTCCGTACATTAACAATTGAGCAGAAGTAATAGTCCAAACTGCAGTAGGATTTTTAAAACTTACCCCTAACCATCCTGCATCAGCCATCACCGCTAAAGAGGTAATGGAGTTTTCGCGAACAGAAGATGCATTAAATGTTCTAATTACCCATCTGTTTTGCTGTGCTGTAGTTTTCACATCCGTATATTTAAACGCAATTGTCACCGGCTTTCCAGTATCAGAAAAATCAGACAGGTCAATAATTCCTGAAGGCGTTTTATCAACGCCAGTTGAAAAAATCGCTCTAGAACTAACATCATCCCACTTTGCCGATTTTACCGTACTTGAATCTACCTTTCCGCTTATATCTGTAGTAACCATTAACGATAGGTTTTGCCTTAACCCTCTATCTACCAATGAAGTAAATTCAACTTGCAATTTACCAGGCAGAGATGTCCGGTTTCTGTATTCGTATTGGTTGCCTTCTTCTCCTGAATAAAATGTGATATTATCTGGATTTCCTTTAAAATCAAATTTAATTTCTTCTCCAACTTTATAGTTTAAAGTTGAAGTAGAAACACCAAACGACGGACGTTTTGCTTCGTCTTTTGAACATGAAGAAACAAGAACAAACAATGCTACTACGATAAAATTCAAATATTTCATCTTTCTAATATTTAATTTAAAATTTATTACCATCCTGGATTTTGATCACTAACTTTTATATTCGGATTAAGCACTATTTCAGAATTAGGAATAGGCAAAAGCAGATTTCTAACTGTGGTATTTTTACCTGCAGAAGATGCGTATCTCCATGTTGAAGGTGCTGTAGCTGTTATCTCTGTTGCTAAAGTGTTCATTTTAGTAACATACAAACCCCAACGTTTTAAATCATGCTGTCTCATTCCTTCAAATGCAAATTCACGAGCTCTTTCATCCTGAATGGCTTCAAGAAACTTGGCCTCTAATAATCCTGGAGTTACATCAACCGTAGGATCATTAGTGGTAATAGGTTTATTATGTCCTCTTCTTCTAACCCAATTCAAATATTTTTCCGCTAACTCACTTGGCCCACCGTCAGCGCCGTTAACTGCTTCTGCATACATCAACAACACGTCGGAATAACGTAACGCGGGAAAATTAACACTGTTATAACTTTTTGTCTTTGGAGTTACGCTTTCGTATTGACGACGCCACTTGCCTATATTGCGATCGTAAATTTGAGCCGACGTCCAATCAACAGCGGTTGTTACATTATTTGCGGTCACATATCTAAATGGCGCTATACACCAATCACGACGTATATCGTTTACATCATATAAATTGTACAATCTGGCTGTTGTATTAATGCTACCTGTAGAATAGCCAGGATTTGTTAAATTTGAACTTGTAATTCCGTTGCTTATACCCAAAGTACCTCCTTGCAATAAGTTACCGGTGTTATTTCCATAAAAACCTATTTCCCAAATGCATTCTTTTGTATCGGTAATATCTTTGGCGGCATTAATAAAAATTTGTTTATAATCTGTATTTAAAGAATGTCTTCCTGATGTAATTACCGAGTCTGCCCAATCCCTCGCTTCTGCATATTTTGACTCAATATTTAAAGGCTTTCCTGCCATTGTTAGACAAACCTTTGCTAATATTCCGGCAACTGCAGATTTTGTTATCCTCTCATTATACTCCAGTCCAGGCGTTGATTCACCTTTGGTAAGGTTTTGAACTAAGGGATAAGCTTGTGTCATATCCTTTAAGATTTGATCATAAACTTCTTTTACAGTAGATCTAGGCAGTGCTTTCTCTGCTGGGTTTTTAGTTGAGACTAATTTAAGCGGTACGCCTCCAAAATGATCCACCAGCAAAAAGTAATAGTATCCCCTTAAAAATAAAGCTTCGCCAAAAACAGCAGCCCTTTTATTTTCATCCATTTCAGGCTTATCAATATTTTCTATTAATGTGTTTGCCCTATCAATTCCTTGGTAACAAGCTTCCCAAAATCGCCCAATGTCCACATGAGCCGCATCAAAATCCAAAACATAAATTGAATTTGTTGAAACATTTCTATAAAAAAACTCATCACTAATGGATAAATAAGTAAAAAGACCTCTACGGTAGGTCCTTTCATCTCCTAACTGACTATACACACCTGTTAAAGCTATATCTAACTCACTCTCCGTGTTAAAGTAATTATCAACGGTTTTAAAATCTGTTGGTTCAACTTCTAGAAAATCTTTACAAGAGTTCAATGAAGTGATGAGCAATAGGCATAATAAATATTTAATACTTTTCATATAAATTGCTTTAAATTATAAACTAAGATTGATACCAAAAGTGATTGTTTTTGCTTTTGGATAGGCAGACCAGTCGAATCCAGGTGTCAATGCAGAACCAAAAGTAGAGACATCTGGATCCAAACCTGTATAATTAGTCCATGTGTATAAATTTTGTCCAGATGCAAATATTTTAAACGTTTTTACTTTCAATTTCTTCATTAAAGTATTATTAAAAGAATAGCCTAAAGACACGGTTCTCAACTTAAGATAAGAACCGTCTTCTATCGTTCTTGAAGAATAAACCAACGGACCTTGACCATAAACTTTGTATAAATCATTAGTCTGATTTTCTGGAGTCCAGCGATTTGCATAAGAAGCAAACATATTTAACGAACTTCTATTCTCTCCTCCTTCAAATTCTATCCTATTTGCGTTTAACAAATCGTTACCATAAGACCATTGAAAAAATACGTTAAGATCAAATCCTTTGTAAGTAAAATTATTACTAAAGCCTCCAATATGCGTTGGATTAGGATCACCAATAATAGTTTGGTCTAAGCCATCAACTTTCCCGTCGCCATTAATATCTTTATATTTTACGAAGCCCGGTTGAACGATTGTTCTTGCCTGCCCGTTATTGGGGACGTTATCTTTTAGCACATAACTACCATTTGAAAGTTGGTTGAAATCTGAATACTGATACACTCCATCCCACACATAGCCGTAAAACTGAGCAATGGGATGACCAGGAATTGCAATGTAAGGATAGGCATTAGTGAAATTACCCCAATTTATTCTTGATAAAATTGAAGGATCTTCTTCTGTTAGCTGTAAAACTTTGTTTCTATTAAATGAAATATTAAAACTTGAATTCCATGAGAATTTTTTATTTCTCACGTTCACGGTATTTACTGTAAACTCAAACCCTTTATTGGATACTTTACCCACATTTCTTAATCCAGTAAGATAGCCCTGAGAAGGTGCTAAAGAGGAATTCAATAATAAATCATAAGTTTCTTTATTGTAATAATCAGCAACTAAAGAAATGCGCTGTTTAAATAATCCTACATCAATACCAATATTCGACTGCCCAGTTGTTTCCCATTTTAAATCCTCATTTCCAAGGAAGTAAGGAATGCTTCCATTTTGTGGCGAATTATCAAAATTATATCCTGAACTTGAATTAATACGCATGGCTAGCAAACTAGCAAAATCCGACACCCTGTTGTTTCCTGTAATTCCGTAACCTGCTCTTATTTTAGCGCTAGATATTAGAGGAAAATTATTTTTGATAAAATCTTCGTCACTTACCAACCATGCTACAGAACCAGAAGGGAAGTATGCCCACCTATTGCCCGCTGCAAACTTTGAAGAACCATCAGCCCTAAAGGAAGCGGTTAATAAATACCTGGATTTATAATTATAATTAATACGAGCTAAAAAAGACATTAATGAAGATTTAGAACTAGCTGACATCAATCTAAAAGGTATCCCTTCGTCTATTCCGCTAATACCTAGTGACTCGTTGGGTAACATTGTTCCTCCAAACCCAGAACTTGAACTATTAACTTCTTGAATGGTGTAACCTGCAACAGCATTTATATTATGGTATTTATTTATTTTCCGTTTATACGTTATAGTGTTTTCATTCAAAAAATTAGTTACATCATAGTTTTGGATAATACCATTAATACCATTGGCACTTGACAAAGGATTCCCAGCTCTTGTATTGGAGTTGTTAAAAATCTCTTTCCTCGTACTTCTTTTTATTATGCTTCCTGTTGTTCTAAAAATAAGGTTATTTTTAATTTTATATTCCGCATAAGTATTGGCAGAGAAAGCATTAACAAAAGAAGGATTGTATTCGTTACTTGTAGATAACACTGGGTTTATCCTATATTCAACCAAGGGATCAATATCTGGATCAAAAGGCTGTTCCAAAAGTTGTTCATCCATTAAGGGATCGCCAGTTACTGGTCTATAACCCCAAACACTATACATTAGGCTAGCCGTTGCACTTCCATTTTGTTCCGTGGAGATAGTTCCAAAGGTTTTAGTGTTGGTATAGTTCGTATTTACGCCAACTTTTAATTTCGATGATACCGTTTGATCCAGAACTATACGTCCTTGATACCGCCCAAAACCACTATTAATTATAATTCCGTCTTGATTTAAGATGGAACCTGAAACAGAATATCTAGTTTTATCTGTGCCTCCGTTAAGAGATAGAAAATGATTTTGCACCCCAGCCGCTCTAAATATCTTATCTTGCCAATTAATTCCTTTCACAGTTTTGTAATAGTCTAAATCTCGTCCATCTTTAAAATATATAGGTGTAAAAACTGCCGAATTAAACTCAATTTGATATTTCACAAAGTCATACGGGCTCATCATTTCTTGTTGCCTTATATTTTGCTGAACACCAAAATAATTCTGATAAGAGATAGTTGGCAAGCCTATTTTTCCTTTTTTAGTAGTTATAATGATAACGCCATTTGCTCCTCTTGCTCCATAAATAGCTGTTGCAGACGCATCTTTTAGGATGTCTATAGACTCAATTTCGGCAGGGTTAACCGCATTATTTTCTGGGTCTTCAATTGGGAAACCATCAATTACGTACAATGGCGAATTATCTTGGGTCACTGAGTTATTACCTCTAATCACTATTTGCAAACTAGCACCAGGTTGGCCATCTGTTGCCGATACCTGAACACCAGCAACCCTACCAGCTAATGCATCTTCAAACGATGCAACTGGTGCTTTTTGAAGATCTGCCATATCTACCTGAGCGACAGCACCTGTTAAATCACGTTTTGTAGCTGTTCCGTAACCTATCACAACAACATCATCCAACATATTCATGCTAGGTTCAAGTTTAACGTCATAGGTTAAAGATTTACTTATTACTATTTCTTTAGTAGTAAATCCGGTAAAGGAGAAAATCAAAGTCCCTTTAAGTTCAGGAATGGAAAATTTAAATACACCATTAATATTGGTTTGAGTAACTGTATTGAGCCCTTTTAGCTTCACTGTAACTCCTGGTAATGGTTCCCCTTTTTCATCGGTTACCGTACCTGAAACATAAATTTGCTGTGACTTTTGTGTCAGAACATTTTTGCCTTGATGTTTTTCAGCATGGACAATGCTTAGCAAGCCTAACATCGAACAGATTAATACAAAGTAAAATTTCATTATTTAAATTGATTAGTATAAAACAGGAAACACATGAACAATTATTTTATGAAGGTGGTCTTCTTTAAATTAATGGTTGCAGAAGACGAACCTACAAGAATGTCAAACTCGCCAGCATCGTATGTAAATTTCTTCAAATTAACATCATAATAAGAGAAAGCAGATTTATCCAGTTTAATCGTTACCGTTTTTGTTTCTCCCTTTTTTAGAAATATTTTTGAAAAGCCCTTCAATTCTTTATCTGGTCTTGGTAAAGGAGCTACTAAATCTCTGACATAAAGTTGAGCTACCTCGGCTCCATCATAGTTACCTGTATTTTTAATTTTAAAGGTCACCGTTACATCTGGCGATTTAGTTTTTTTATTTACATTAACTTTTAAATCTGAATAACTGAACGATGTATAAGATAAACCAAAGCCAAAAGGAAACATCGGTTCAACCTTCTTAGTATCATAATAACGATAGCCTATAAAAACACCTTCATTATATTTTACTCTTTTACTGTTTGTTGGGTCGTAATAATTATTAAACGCAGGGTTGTCCTCCCATTTTTTCTCAAAACTCACAGGAAGCTTACCGCTAGGATTAGTTTTACCGAAAAGTATTTCTCCTATAGCTTCTCCACCTTCTTGCCCAGGGTACCATGCATGCACTAATCCGGCTACATTAGGCAACCAATTCGTCATAGAAACGTTACCACCAGCATTTAAAACAACTATTGTTTTGGGATTAACTTTCGTTATCACATTAATTAAACTATCCTGATAATCTAATAATTCGAAAGAACGGTCATTACCTTCGCGTTCACTGCTCTCATTAAAGCCGACACATATTATAGCAACATCGGCACTGCTCGCTGCTTTAATTGCTTCAGAAAAGTCTAACTTATCTAAGTGCCACGCAAAACTAATATCTACAGGATGCGAATTTGCATAATACTCCAATCGTACGGTGTGTTCTTTGCCTGCCAATAAATCAAGCGATACACTTTTTGTAGTAATTCCCTGCTCTCGCCAAAGATTTACTACCTGCTCGCCATCTACATACAATCTAAAACCATCAAATCCTCTAACGGTAAATTTATATTTACCTGATTGCTGTGGTTTTACAACTCCAGTCCAACGTACCGAGCAATGGTCAAAAGGAAAGCCTCTGCGGTCCGACGCCACATGCCAACCATTGTTTATACTTACAATTGTATCTATCCTGGTTTTAAAAGGAGCACCTTGTAACTTGATATTATTAAAATATTCTGCTTTTAACCCACGAACTGAAGATCCTTTTTCGATATAAAAAGTCGACTTTGAAACAAGATCGGAAAGTACGGGCAAACCTACAGAATGAACAATATCTGCATTTTGTGCATGTTTTTTTATTCCTTCTAAAGTTGTAACGGAACGGAAAGGAAAAGTATACGAACTACCTCCGCCAGCAATATACACGTCTGAATTTGGACCGATAACTGCTATTTTTTTAATATTAGTTGATAGCGGTAAAATATTGTTTTGATTCTTTAATAGTACAATTCCTCCTCTAGCAAGGTCAAGTGCTACTTTGGCGCCATCAGGATTGTCTTTTGGGATAGATAAATCTAACTGCTTATTATCATAAAAACCAAACCTAAAAATAATGCGTAGAATTCTGCGAACTTTATCGTTTATCACTTCTTCTGTAAACACGCCATTTTTTATTGCCAACGCCATATCTTTTTTGTTCATATGAACCGCTCTTGACATTTCTAGATCTAATCCTCCTTTTGCTGCTTCAATACCGTTATATGTTGATGACCAATCCGACATTATAAAGCCATCAAATCCCCATTTTCCTTTAAGGATCTCGTTATTAAGATAATAATTTTGAGTGGTATAAATCCCGTTAACAGGATTATAGCTATTCATCACCGAACCCACTTCACCTTCTTGTACGGCAGCTTTAAATGCAGGCAAATAAATCTCTTGCAAAGTACGTTCATCAATATCAGAACTTATATTGTTACGATCCCACTCCTGATTATTAGCCAAATAATGCTTTACTGTGGCTACAACTTTCTCTTTTTGTAATCCCTTGATATAACTTACGCCAATTCTAGAATTAAGGAATGGGTCTTCACTAAAATATTCAAAGTTTCTACCACCCATAGGTGCTCTCAAAATATTAATCCCTGGCGCAAGCAATATATGCACACCTCGAGATCTAGAATCTCGACCTAATTCTTTACCTAGTTTTTTTATTAAAAGTGTATCCCATGTTGCCGCAGACAAAATACTTGCAGGGTAAGCAACCGCCTTTCCATCTTTATGTGTGCCAACAGGGCCATCAGTAAGCTTTATTTCAGGCAAGCCTAACCTATCAACAGGTCTGATGTAAAATCCTTTGTAACCACCAATATAATCTAACTTTTCATCAAGAGTCATCTGAGAAAGAATATCTTTTACCCTATCTTCTACAGAAGCTTTTTTGTTTTTATAAATTTGAGCCTTAGCGTTGTTAAAATTGAATATTATTAGAACACCAAAAAATAGGGCTGAATTTTTAACTTTAAAAGAGAAAAATAATTTTTTCAAACAAATGGAAGTACATATATTATACATAATATGAAAATATAATTGGTTTGGTTTGGTTTGGTTTAAACAAACATAGGAAATATTTTGCATAATCAAATTATTTTTTAAATTTTATTATAATAAGCACTTTATAAAAATTTATCCTATATAAAATGGAGCTTATAGCGAATCTAGTAGGGCTATTATCTGTTATGCCCCGATTTACTATAATTCAGAAATATCACTTAGTTTTGTAAAAAAAACATATGCCTTTAAATACAAACAAGCTCAATAAAAAGAAATCGGATATTGCTCCAACTTCTTCTACTCACAGAATGAAATATCTTCAACTGGCAGAATATGTTAATAAGCTTATTGAGAATGAAGAACTTAAAATCAACGATAGACTGCCCTCTTTAAATCAATTAATAGAAATATTAAATATCAGTAAAGAAACAGCATTGAAGGGCCTAAATTATTTATCAGAAAAAGGAATTATTGAGGCTGAGTACAGAAAAGGGTATTATGTGAAGAAAAAAACGCAATATCATCCTTATAGAGTTTGCCTTATTTTGGACAAAATGAACATATTACGTGACCGCGTTTATCAATCTTTCCTTGCAACAATTAAAGATCAAGCAGATGTTGATGTTTATTTTCATCATCATAACTTTAAAGTATTTGAGAAACTAATTGAAGAAAACCTAAACAATTATACCCATTTTGTAATCATCACTTTTTTTAAGGAAAAGGTAAGTGATATCTTAAATAAAATCCCTGCGCATAAAAGGGTAATTTTAGATTATCAGGAAAAAAACTTATCGGGTGAATATACCTGTATTTACCAAGACCACAGATCTGACATTATAGAATCTCTTACTGAACTTTTACCACAAATAAAAAAATATAGTCGACTTGTTTTAATTGCTCCTTTAGAAGCTTTTCATGCTAAAAACATCATTGATGGGTTCGAGGTTTTCTCAAAGAGACATGCTATACCTTACCGCATATTTAACATTATCGATGATAAAATAGCTAAACAAGGTGATGCATACATTACCTTCAGTCGATATGATCAAGATGATGTGGATATTATTAAGATTGCCCGCAAAAAAAATTGGCAGCTCGGAAAGGACATCGGATTAATATCTTATAATGACACTGCAGTTAAAGAGGTATTAGAAAATGGAATCACCGTAATCAGTACGGATTTTAATAAAATGGGGGAAGAAGCAGCGAAAGCGATTATAAATAAAAAAGTTATAACAATGAGAGATCCTGCTAAAGTTATATTGAGGAATTCTCTTTAATTCATTTAGGTAAAAAATTAGAAATCTAATCAATTTTTTATCCGCATGAGTTAACCAACATGGCAATCAATAATGCTCCAATAAAAATAGCGTATAAATTAAACCGGTAATCTGCGGAGCGTGTTAAAGGAAATGTAGTTTTTGTTTTCATAGCATGATATTTATAATATTAGCTATGCAATAAACAAACCAATTTTTCTTGTCTATAAATCCAGACGAAACCCATATCACTAATGAAACCTGCGAAAAGATGGTGGAGTAAAACTACCCGATAGTAAGGTGTAATCAGTATTCCTCAGAAAATCAAGAAAGATACTTACCTACAATCGGCATACGACGCCCCATGCCAAATGCCTTTGATGATATCCTGAGTATTGGCGGAGTTTGATAGCGTTTAAATTCAGCGCTATTAACCATTTTTAAAATCCTATTTACCAAAGCTTCATCAAAACCATCACTAACAATTTGCTTTGAGCTTTTCCGCATCTCTATATACTCATACAGTATTTTGTCTAAAACATCATAATCTGGCAAAGAATCAGAATCTTTTTGATCTGGCCGTAGCTCTGCGGAAGGCGCTTTTGTAATGGTGTTTATAGGTATAATTTCTCTTTCCCTATTGATGTATTCGGCAAGTTGATAAACCTGAGTTTTATAACAATCACCTATTACAGAAATTGCACCGCACATATCGCCATAAAGCGTTCCATAACCTACGGCACCCTCGCTTTTGTTTGAAGTATTTAATAAAATATATCCGAATTTATTGGACATCGCCATCATAATCACTCCGCGAGAGCGGGCTTGAATATTTTCTTCGGCCAGGTTAGCTTCTAACCCTTTAAATTCCCCTGCTAAAGTTTCTTCAAAAGCATTGGTTACTGTTTCAATAGGAACGAAGGTGCTTTTACAGCCTAGGTTTTTAGCTAAGTCCTCCGCATCTTTAACAGAATGGTCTGATGAATATTTAGAAGGCATTAAAATACCCATTACGTTTTGCGCTCCTAAAGCCTTACAAGCTAAAGCACAAACTACAGCCGAATCTATTCCGCCGGACAAGCCCAAGGTTGCTTTTTCGAAGCCTGACTTTTTAAAATAATCTCTAATCCCTAAAACTAAAGCTTGATAAACCTGCTCTGTATTTGATCTCTTTTCTAGTTTTCTATTAAGAACAATTGAACTTTGAACTTGCTCAACATCAAACACGCACACTTCTTCTTTGAAATAATCAAGCTCGGCTACAATATCACCAGCCTTATCAAAAACTAAAGATCCACCATCAAAAATCAGCTCAGTTTGTGCACCAATATGATTTACATAAAACAGTGGCAAATTATACTTTCTACAGTTCTGTGAAAGTATAAAAATGCGTTCTTCATCATGCTTGTATGAAAACGGAGATGCTGCGATGTTGATCATAAAATCCGGGGATTCTTTAATCAACTCGTCCATTGGGCAAGTTTTATAAAGTGGGTTATCTCCGAAATTCCATAAATCTTCGCAAATAGTCAGTGCAATCTTATGACCTTTATAATTAACACATTTAAATTCATGTGCTGGCTCAAAATAACGATATTCATCAAAAACATCGTAAGTGGGTAAAAGTGCTTTTTTTATCACTTGTTGCACTTTGCCTTCCGCTATAAAATATGCTGCATTGCAAAGGTCTTTTCCTTCCACAACAGGATTTTGTATAGGTAAACCGATAATACATGCAATGTTTACACAAGCCAAAGCTACATCTTGCGCAGATTTTTCGCAAAGATCAATAAACTCAGCATATTCTAAAAAATCTCTTGGCGGGTAGCCAGAAATACATAGTTCAGAAAACACAACGAGGTCAGTTCCTTGTTGTTCCTGAGTTTTTAAGGTTTCAATTATTTTTCGGGTATTGGCCTCAAAATTACCAATATGATAGTTTAACTGAGCTAAAGCGATTTTCATGAGTGGAAGAAAGGTTTTTACTAAAAGTAAACAGCTAGGTTTAAGCCTAAGTAAGAACTTTTTATAGTTCCATTCCCCTTTTTAATATCAGTAAATCCGTTGTTAAAAGACAGTCCAACATCTAACGCAGTTTTCTCGCCGATAGAAAATTGGGTACCGCCACCTATAATTAACGATGCTCTGTAAAAAGCTGTGCCCTTATAAATATTTTGATCTTCAACATTTGCTACGCCAGATACACCTTTTACATCTTGCTTTGCACCAACATTAAAAGCATTTCCTAAACCAAATTCGCCGTAAAATCTTAATCCATTTATATCTCCAGTAGCCAATTTAATCTTCGCTGGGATTTCAATATATTGAAGTTTGTAAATCTCCTGCTTTCCTTTATCCGGAGCAGCTTCATTTTGCGTCTGCCCATTAATGGTAGTCAATTTCAAACCTGTTGTAAAAGCATAATTGTCGGCAAAATAAAAATCGCCAATTATTCCATAACTAAACCCAGCTCTTAAACCATCTGATTTTACGCCATCAATTTCAGATTTCAACCAACCGAAATTTGGGTGTGCGGTAATTCCTAATTTAAATCCTTTATACGTGTCTTGCGCAAACAGCATGGTAGTACATATCGTAAAAATAGCTGCGAATACTAACTTTTTCATAACTTCGGGTTGTCTATTAATTTTTGTTCAAATGAAATTTAACAATCTCGCCAAAATTACATTTTTTTTCGCAATCTACCTGTGTGTTAGCGCTTGCACCCAACAAAGCAAAATAGATACTAGTAATATCAAAGTGGATTTACAGATTGAACGTTTTGATCAAGACTTAGCTAAAATTAATCCAAGCCAACTTGCCGAAAAGCTACCTGCCCTGCAGAAAAACTACCCGGTATTTTATAAAGACTACTTTGAAAAAATACTGAATTTGGGAAGTACAGAAAACGCAGCATACATCAACATGTTGGAGCAGGTTTTAACCGGAAAGCCTTTTCAAGATCTACAACATGAGACTGATTCCGTTTACCCCAATTTGGATGCGCAAAAACCAGAATTAATTGATGCTTTTAAACACATTAAATACTATTATCCGGAATGGAAAACACCAAAAATAATCACTTATATTTCTGGTTTTCAAGTTCAAACACCAATTGGAAGTGGATATGTAGGCATTGGTTTAGATATGTTTTTAGGTAAAAAATCAAAATTTTATCCCGCTTTGGTCGAAACAATTCCTAGGTATATCAGCAGGCGCTTTACACCCAAAAATATTACACCAAGAGTAGTTGAAGTAATTACTAGAGAAGAGTTATTCCCCGAATTAGCTAACGATAAAAGCTTGCTATCCAAAATGATATATAATGGAAAGCTGTTATATTTCATGAAAGCAGTGCAACCTGACCTAGCAGACAGCACAATAATAGGTTACAATAAACAACAAATGGAATGGTCCACAAGTTTTGAATCAGACAGCTGGGCTTATTTTTTAGAGCAGGATTTATTGTACAATAGTGATTACATGAAAATTCAAAAATTTCTGGCGGAAGCACCTTTTACCCCTGGTTTGGGAGAAAAAAATGATTCGTCGCCAAAACTTGGACTGTTCATTGGTTGGCAAATCGTAAAAAAATACATGGAGAACAATCCAGAAATAGATTTGCAGCAGCTTATGTCGACTAAAGATGCCCAACAAATTTTAACAAAAGCCAAGTATCATCCAAATCAAAAAAAATAAATTCGGGTCTTTTAAAAAATGATTTATCAATGAATATAGGGATAGTTTTAAGCGGTGGCGGAATTAGAGGAATAGCACATTTAGGAGTTTTAAAAGCCTTAACAGACAAAAAAATAAAGGTTTCGAAAATTACAGGAACAAGTGCAGGTGCAATTGTAGGTGCACTTTACGCAAACAATATTGATCCTTATGATATATTACAGATTTTCAATAAATCTAAATTAATTAAACATTTGCGTCTCGCATTTAATACAACAGCACTATTAAATTTAGAAACTGCTTTTTCTTTACTAAAAGAATATATACCGCACAACAGTTTCGAGCATTTAAAAACCCCTTTAACCATTACGGCTACCAATTTCAACAACGGTAAATTAATTTATTTTTCTGAAGGAGAATTGATCAGGAAAGTGCTTGCTTCTAGCTGTATTCCTGGTGTTTTTAACCCTATAATGATTGATGGCAAACTCTACGTTGATGGAGGCGTAATCAACAACTTCCCTGTAGAACCTTTACAAAACTGCTGTGAGGTGATAATTGGATCTTCTTGCAATCATTTACCCGACATTACCAGTGTAAGAAATATTAGGCATGCTTTGGAAAGAGCGGCAATGCTATCACTAAATCACACGCTCATTCAAAAATGTGAATTTATTGATGTACTAATAGAACCTAAAGGCTTAGGCGAAACCAGTATTTTCGACGTAAAAAAAGCAGAAGAAATTTTTTGGATAGCTTATGAAGAAACACTGAGCAAAGTTCCAAAAATTGAAGAGGCGATCAACGCTATAAAAACAAAAAAGGCGTCAATTAATTAACGCCTCTAAATATCATATATATAAAACTATTAATCTTTCAAAATTCGCATAACGCCGATAATTGAAATAGCCGCACCTATAAAAGTAACAGCCCAGCCCAATACATCAACTACAAAAGAATGATCAATTACTTGTTTGATGTAAACACCAAATAGCGTAACAAAAACACCAGCTATAATTAGTTTTACGTGTGAAGGGTTGTTTGCATTTACCATGTCGTCTTTTTTTTGTTTGAGACGCAAAATTAAAACTATTGTTGAAATATTACTATGAAACGGTGTTTTTTTTAATGCTTTCGAACTTCATTCCTTCTAATTGAACAGTTAGTCCTTAAAACCTAAGAAAACCAGTCTATTTATTGATATTTTTTATTCTGACTTCTAAAAAAGTGAGAAAGCTAATCACAGTTCATACAACAAATAAGCTTGTGGAATATCGGAAAATCAAAAGAATAGTTGATTTAAAGTCGCATTTTTTATAAAATCTATCTTTATAAATTGCTTTTGGTAAATTGCTCAAAATTATATAAATGAGGATTGCAATTAACGGTTTTGGAAGAATAGGCAGAACGGTATTTCGGTTATTAATGCAACAAAAAACAATTGAAGTTGTAGCCATAAATGATCTTACAAATACCGAAACTCTTGCACATCTTTTAAAATACGACTCGGTTCACGGAAATTTTAATGGTCTGATTTCAACGGATAGCAACAGCTTAATTGTAAATGGCAACCACATCCAAGTTTTTGCAAATACCAATCCTGAACAGTTACCTTGGAAACAACTCGACATTGATCTAGTAATAGAATGCACCGGAAAATTTTTAACCGCTGATTTAGCTGAGAAACATTTAAAGGCCGGAGCAAAAAAGGTATTGCTTTCTGCGCCTTCACCAGACAAAAGCATTCCAACCGTCGTTTTAGGGGTAAATGATAACGATATAGATTGGGAAAGTAAAATACTCTCTAATGCATCTTGCACTACAAATAATGTTGCTGCTTTAGTACAGGTATTAGATGATAATTGGGAAATCAAAGAAGGTTACATTACAACCGTACATTCAATGACAGGCGACCAGAACCTTCATGACGCACCCCATCGCGACTTACGAAGAGCTAGAGCAGCTTCTTCGTCCATCATTCCTACCACAACTGGCGCAGCTAAAGCCATTACCAGTATTTTTCCTCATTTAGAAGGAAATTTGGGAGGTGCTGGAATTAGAGTGCCCGTTTTAAATGGCTCGCTCACAGATTTCACCTGCATATTAAAGAAACAACCAAAATCTGTGGAAGAAATAAATCTAGCGTTCAAAAACGCCGCAAACGGAGCGCTGAAAAACATTTTGGAGTACACAGAAGACCCTATTGTGTCTGTTGATATTATAAACAACCCTCATTCCTGTATTTTCGACTCAAAATTAACTTCTATTGTAGGAGGAATGATTAAAGTAGTAGGTTGGTACGATAACGAATTTGGCTATTCTAGCCGTCTAATGGATTTAACACTCAAATTAGCACAGTTAAAAGGATGATCAAGTTTTTACAAACAGCAGATGTATTATCACTAAGAAACAAAATTCTTAGGAACGATAAACTAACGCTTGAGGAATGCATTTTGGAAAATGACAGCAAAGCCACAACGTTTCATATCGGATTTTTAGTCGAAAATGAAGCTGTTTGCATAGCTAGTTTTCATCAACAGCCTAAAGATGATTTCACTGGCTTAGGTTATCAGCTAAGAGGAATGGCGACTGATGAAGATTTCCAAGGAAAAGGTTATGGAAACCGCGTGATGAATTTTGCAATTGTTTACCTGCGTGGACAAAATGCTAACTATTTATGGTGCAACGCCCGCGAAAAAGCTTTCAAATTTTATTTAAGCCTAGGCTTTGAATTCATTGGCGATAAGTTTGAGATTCCCCATATAGGAACGCATAGCGTGATGTATTTGAAGATTAAATAAACGAAACCGATATTAGACCAGCATCTTAAATCAGAAATAAACTTCAACTTCATACTTCTCAAATCCCTAGAATAGAACAATATCTATTTAATGCTGTAAGTTCTTCTTGCGCAATAAACAAATGGAAATCTTCTTTTTTTTCATCTACCTGAGCATTTTCTAACGTTTGGTAATAGCGCATCCTATTTTCTACATCGCCCTTTATATTTGCTATTACGTAACCATTTTTTAACAAAATTAAATTCATAATTAACCTCGAGGTTCTACCGTTTCCATCAATAAACGGATGTATAGTAACCAACCTCTCACTTAGCTCAGCAGCCAATACAACGGGATGTAGGTGATTTTTATTAACCTCATACCAAAAAAATAAATCCTCCATTTGCTTTCTAATAATAAAAGGTTGTGGTGGCAAATGCCGACTTCCCTTTATCATCACCTGTACATTTCTATATATACCCGCATTTTTTGCATCAATACCTTTTAAAATAAGCGTATGTAACTGCAATAAATCTCGCTCACAAAAATCGTAATCTTTTTGAATCAACTCTTTTAAATAGGTTAATGCTTCTTTATGATTGATAGCTTCCAGATGCTCTCTCATTGATTTACCAGAAATTGTTATCCCTTCGTTCACCACCAAATCGGTTTCTTTTAGTGTTAAGGTATTTCCCTCTATCCTATTACTTTCAAAAGTATACTCTAACTCCAAGGCCTGTGCTATTCTGTAACTATCTAAATCTCGGTGCTTCTCAAGTTTAGCTTTAGCAACATCAATTTCCTGTAAAATCAAAGCTAAATCACTCTCTTGTAGAGGTAACTTCTCCTTTGTATGGTACTTAACTTTTTCTTCTGCAACGGAAAGAACTTCTAAAGCAAAATTTCCATACCCGATATCGCCTACTATTTGATTGCTTAGCCAATCAACCAACAAGTCATGCGCATCTAATTCTAACAGGTAAGCGAGCTTAATAATTTGCTCTCTGGTAGGTTTACGTACCCCCGCTTCAAACTTGCTTATTAAAGATGCATCAACCTTTAAGCACTCTGCTACCTCTCTTAGCTTTAGCCCTTTTTGTACTCTAGCGCTTCTGATTTTATTTTCCATATTTTATGACTAAAATAAACATGACAAATTTGGTCATTTTTTTAATTATATCAAAATTATATAGCACTTTAAAAATTATCGGCACAAAAAAAACCATCCTATAAATAGAATGGGTTCCTTATTAGTTCAAAATCTATCAGACTTTAATTTCCACTTCAACACCTGAAGGTAATTCAAGCTTCATCAAAGCATCTACAGTTTTAGCAGAAGCGCTATAAATGTCTAACAATCTTTTGTAAGAGCATAATTGAAATTGCTCTCTAGCTTTTTTGTTAACGTGTGGAGAACGTAATACAGTGTAAATTTTCTTCTCAGTTGGAAGAGGAATTGGACCACTAACTACTGCACCCGTAGGTTTAACAGTCTTTACAATTTTCTCAGCAGATTTATCTACCAAGTTATAATCGTAAGATTTTAATTTGATTCTGATTCTTTGGCTCATTATTTTTGTTTTATGCTTCACCGTTAGAGCTATTTGTAACGGGAAACGGGTTTATTTTCTGAAGTTAAAAGTAGAAAGTTTAAGGTTTAAAGTCCTTTTAACTTTCCACTTTTGACTTTTAACTTATTTAAGCGTTTGCTTTCGCTCCTTTAACCTTAGCAACCACTTCTTCCTGTACTCCTTTTGGAGCTGGTTCGTAGTGATCAAACTCCATTGTTGAAGTTGCTCTACCAGAAGTAATAGTACGTAATTGAGTTACATAACCAAACATTTCAGAAAGTGGCACCAAAGCCTTGATTACCTGAGCACCTGCTCTTGTATCCATACCTTGTAGCTGACCTCTTCTTCTATTTAAATCACCCATTACATCACCCATGTTCTCTTCAGGAGTTAAGACCTCAATCTTCATGATTGGCTCCATCAATACCGGCTTACACTTAGGCAATGCCTCACGGAAAGCGTTACGAGCAGCTAATTCGAAAGATAAAGCATCTGAATCGACAGCATGGAAAGATCCGTCAATCAAACGGACTTTCATACCGGTTACAGGGTAACCAGCTAAAACACCATTCGTTAATGAACCTTCAAAACCTTTTTGTACAGATGGAATAAATTCACGAGGAATAGAACCACCAGAGATTTCGTTGATAAACTCTAATCCTACTTTACCTTCTTCAGCTGGAGAAATAATAACTTGGATATCCGCAAATTTACCACGACCACCAGTTTGCTTTTTGTAAGTTTCTCTGTGTTGAGTTTCCCCAGTGATAGCCTCTTTGTAAGCTACTTGTGGCGCACCTTGGTTAACTTCTACTTTAAATTCACGCTTTAAACGATCCATTAAAATATCTAAGTGAAGCTCACCCATGCCTTGGATAATGGTTTGACCAGAATCTTCATCAGTATGAACTTTGAAAGTTGGATCTTCTTCAGCTAGTTTACCTAAACCAACACCTAATTTATCAGCATCAGCTTGAGTTTTTGGCTCAATAGCTAAACCGATAACTGGATCTGGAAAATCCATAGATTCCAAAATAATTGGATTCTTTTCTTCGCAAAGCGTATCACCTGTTTTAATATCCTTAAATCCTACTACCGCAGCAATATCACCAGCTCCTACGTTAGGAATTGGGTTTTGCTTGTTAGCATGCATTTGGAATATACGTGAAATACGTTCTTTATTTTCTGAACGAGCATTATAAACGTAAGAACCCGCTTCTAAATTCCCAGAGTAAACTCTGATAAAACACAAACGACCTACGAAAGGATCTGTTGCAATTTTAAAAGCTAAAGCTGCAAAAGGCTCTTTTTCTGATGGCTGACGAGTAATTGTTTCGCCAGTATCTGGGTGAGTTCCGGTGATTCCTTCAACGTCCATTGGAGAAGGCAATAATTCCATCACATAATCCAGCATGGTTTGTACACCTTTGTTTTTGAAAGATGAACCACAAACCATAGGTACAATTTTAGCATCTAAAGTTGCTTTACGCAATGCATCTAAAACTTCACGCTCAGTAATAGTTTCTGGAGCGTCAAAGAATTTTTCCATCAAAGACTCATCATATTCAGCAACAGCCTCCAATAATTTCTCCCTCCATTCGGTAGCTTCTTCAATTGCATCTTCTGGAATTGGAACTTCAGTAAAAGTCATCCCTTTATCTGCTTCATTCCAAACAATACCTCTCCAGTTAATTAAATCAACCACACCTCTAAAACCTTCTTCAGCTCCAATTGGAATTTGCAAAGGAATAGCGTTTGATCCTAACATATCTTTAACCTGCTTAACAACTTTTAAGAAGTCAGCACCAGCTCTGTCCATTTTATTAACGAAACCTAAACGAGGTACGTTGTAGTTATTAGCTAATCTCCAGTTGGTTTCTGATTGAGGCTCAACACCATCAACTGCTGAAAACAAGAATACCAATCCGTCCAATACACGTAAAGATCTGTTTACCTCAACGGTAAAATCCACGTGTCCTGGAGTATCAATAATATTCATGTGGTACTTTTGCCCTCTGTAAGCCCAATCAACGGTTACCGCAGCAGAAGTAATAGTGATACCACGCTCTTGCTCTTGCGCCATCCAATCGGTGGTAGCAGAACCTTCGTGAGTTTCACCTAACTTGTGGTTTACACCAGAGTAGAATAAAATACGCTCTGTTGTAGTGGTTTTACCAGCATCAATGTGCGCAGCAATACCGATATTTCTTGTGAATTTTAAATCTCTTGACATTTTAGTTTTTTTGTGATTTCACGGATTTAAAGATTACACCAATTTTCACTTACGCAAAAACTGGTGTTTTAAAATCTGTGTAATCTTATAATCTGTGTAATTCTTATTCTAGAATCTAAAGTGAGAGAATGCCTTGTTAGCCTCAGCCATTTTATGGGTATCTTCTTTTTTCTTCACCGCAGCACCTTCACCTTTTGCAGCAGAGATGATTTCACCAGCTAACTTCTCAGTCATGGTTTTTTCACCACGCTTTCTGCTATAGCTAATTAACCATTTCATACCTAAAGCAATTTTACGCTCTGGTCTTACTTCAGTTGGCACTTGAAAGTTTGCACCACCCACACGTCTAGATTTAACCTCTACACCTGGGCTGATGTTATTTAATGCTTTTTTCCATTGCTCTAAACCGTTTTCGCTGGTTTTAGTTTCAACAATTTCAATAGCGCCGTAAAAAATATCGTAAGCGATAGATTTTTTTCCATCGTACATCATATTATTTACAAACCTGGTAACCATAACGTCGTTAAACTTCGGGTCAGGCAGGATGATTCTCTTTTTTGGTTTCGATTTTCTCATTGTCTTGTCCTCCGTTTAATTATTTCTTTTTACCTTTTGCTGGTGCAGCTGCCGCTTGTCCTGGTTTTGGCTTTTTAGTACCATACTTTGAACGACGTTGATTTCTACCTGCAACACCTGCTGTATCTAACGCACCACGAACAATGTGGTAACGTACTCCAGGTAAATCTTTTACTCTTCCACCACGTACCAAAACAATAGAGTGTTCTTGTAAGTTGTGACCTTCCCCAGGAATGTAAGCGTTAATCTCTTTTCCGTTGGTTAAACGTACACGAGCAACTTTACGCATTGCTGAGTTTGGTTTTTTAGGGGTAGTAGTATATACACGTGTACATACGCCTCTTCGCTGTGGACAGCTGTCCAACGCTGGGGATTTACTCTTATCCACCAGAGCTACTCTACCTTTCCTAACTAATTGTTGAATGGTTGGCATTAAGCTTTCTTTAAATTTGTTTTTTATTAATTATTTAATCCTTTGTACCAGAGCGCTTAACGCTCGTAATTAAAAGGACTGCAAAAGTAGGGTTTTATTTTTTGATTTTCAATAGGTTGTGACTATTTTTTTAAGGAGGTAGTAAATAAGCCCCCCCCCCTTTAAATAAATTTAAGATCAACAAGTATGATAAGGAGAAATAAAAAACTAGAGCTATTGTTGGTAAATCAAATTTTTGAGTGATAGCTATTTTAATAAATACGTATTTCTACGTATTTATTTGCTTTTAGAATAACTCAATATTTGGGGGCTTGTTATTGTGGTCCAAAAAACAACCTAAAGTTATAGCAAGCTTTATTAAAAGTTAATTAAATATTTAAACCTTAAAAATTATGAAAAGAAACGCTCTAAAAATCGCAGTGGCTTTATTGTTAAGTTCCACTTTATTCTTTGGCTGCAAGAAAGAAGAAGCATCAGTAGCAGGTGGTTGTGGGACCGCTTCAGCATCAATTGTGAACGAATTACCTGTTTATCAAGCCGCGGTTACAAAATACAGTACCGATCCAAGTGTAGCAAACTGTAATGCGGTTTTAACATCGCTTAAAAAAATTATTAGCCAAGTTAAAGACTGTCCACAATTGACAACCACATACGAAGCATTTTTGAAAAATTATACTTGCGGAAAGTAAGTAATAACTAAATCAATAAAGTCGGGTTACTTATATAATAGCTCGACTTTATTGTAAAAAAATCTTTTAAAAATAAAATTGGATAGAATATGATCTATTAAGCTTTCTTAACAAATTCTGATTTCAAATTCATTGCTCCAAAACCATCGATTTTACAAGAAATATTGTGATCGCCATCTGTTAATCTGATGTTTTTTACTTTAGTTCCAGCTTTTAACGGCTTTGGCGCACCTTTAACTGGTAAATCTTTAATAACAATTACAGAATCCCCATTTACCAATTCGTTGCCGTTTGAGTCTAACACTTTATCAGTCGCTTCAGTCTCTATAATTTCCTCGCTAGGAGTCCATTCATGAAAGCATTGAGAACAAGTCATGTGATCTTGATCTTGGTAGGTAAATTCTGAATTACATTTTGGGCAGTTAATGATGCTCATATTTTTTGGATTTTAAAACGGCAAAGATAAGAAAACGAGACAACGGTTATGATATATAAGACCTGTTGTTCACGTAAAGTATTAATTGTTTCATGTGTTAAAAACGACTACCATTGACAGTTTAACTTACACATTTTAAGAAGTCAGCCTATTAATCAAAGCTGCGCTTTGTGCTCTTCCTTTCTCTAACAAAGGTTCAAAAAAAGCTTTCGCTTGCATAAAATGAGATTTGTAACCTTCCATATCTTTATAGTTAATCAAAGAAGCCCATTCTCGTACTGCGGTATGAAATTCTAGATCATCACCTCGGATGCTTTTATCATAAAGCGCAGTTTGGATAGTTTTCTCCAATAATTCGTCATTTTTAAATAAATACTCAACAATGCCCAATCTTAATTTGAATGGAGGAGTTTGGCACATCATATTGTCATAGGGGTTTATTTTTAGCTGGTGCCAAGCATCAACCATGGCCAACAGACTAAGATGTGAATTGGACTTTTCAAATGTTTTATTGTTCCCAATGCTGAACTCTTTCATGATATCGTCATCAAAAAGAATAAGGTTATGTTGCCCGTGGAAAACAAAATCACGAGCCTCGTAAATCCGCTTTCTAAAACTCTCCTCATCTTCCTGAATCATCATTTTAAACAGGGCTGATTCGGATTGCGCATAGCCTTGAATTTGCTTTGATGCATAAGGATTTAAAATTGCTAATCCTGCGTATATATGTGGCTTATAACTAAAAATTCTTAGCGTCGTTAAAATTTTCACGTTATCAATTCCAGAAACATAAGCCCCACTCTCCCATGGATAAGTTCCTGCGTTTTTCCATGCAGTGCCCATGCTCTCAAAACCCATGTGGGTTACTGCCTGCGTATCTGCCATAATCTGATCATGCTGATGATAATCTTCAAGTTCTATGATTTCGGACTCAAGTGCTTGGAGTATTGCTAGCGCTTTCTGATAGTTCTCTTTCGTGATTCTGTGCGGGGCAACAATCAACTTTTGTCCTTTGGTTGCAAAGCCTGGGCCATGTAAAGAATGGGTTAAAATGATTTCCGTGTCGTGGTTTAGGTACTTTTCAAAAGCGACAACTTCGGGTGTTTTTACAGACGTCATCCCGGTAACTAAAGATCCATTTTTTACGGATAAAGCTGTTTTTGCTACCACCTCGGCAATTTTCTCCGCTTCAACAGCATAAAATATAAAATCGCTTGATCCTGCTACTTCGTTGGCAGTATGCAGAACAGTAATGCCGTAAGGAGAGAGCTCTGATGTGAGTTCTTCAAATTTATCTGGGAGGTCACAGCCTTGCACTGTTAACCCTGCTTTTGCAAAAGTAATTGCATAAAGCTTTCCCATATCCCCTAAACCAACAATTCCAATTTTCATATCTGCTAAGATAATATAAACGTAAATTTTTTACGGCAAAAATAGAATAAAGACATTAGATGCCTCGGCCAACAATCAATTAAAAATTATGCTCCGCTCAGTACCAAAAATTTAGTTTTTCTATCAAAAAAATCAGCAAAGCTTGCAAAACTTCATGTAAAAACACCTCCAGTTTTTATATTCTGAATCAGAAAACAAGTGGCTTTTTTAGTTAAACCCGGAGTTGAGCGCAAAAAAAATGCGCTACCTTTAACAGATAGCGCATTTCGTATAGCTAATGGATATTGTTTAATGTATCCCTCTCAATAACCTGCTCCATCTAATTTTACTTAAAAAAGAACCATTCTCATCCCAACTCATCCAAATAAATAAAGCTTTACCTACAATATGGTCATCTGGCACAAAACCCCAATATCTCGAATCTAAAGAGTTGTGGCGGTTATCGCCCATCATCCAATAGTAGTTCATTTTAAAGATGTATGAATCTGTTTTTTGTCCGTTAATGGTAATATCGTTACCGTTAATCTCTAACTTATTGCCTTCGTAAATTGTAATTGCCCGTTGGTAAATTGGCAAAGTCAAGCTGTCAAGTTTAACCGTCCAACCTTTTTTAGGAATAATGATTGGTCCAAAATTATCTTGGTTCCAATTAAAATGTGGATCGTTAGGAAAAACCTGTTGTTCAAAAGCGCCTTGCTCTGCAACTACTGGTGTTAACACTTTAACATTTGAAAATGCTTTGATTTTGTCAACCTCGCCTTTAGGCATGGTCATTACGTATTCATCATTGTTAACGCGTTCTACATCTGCTTTAACTTCTTTTAACGCCATTGGATTAAAATCGGTGCCATCTGTTTTTACGTAATATTGCGTTTGGCTCATCTTTGGTAAATCCGCAGGCTTGCCGTTAATGTAAACAACTGCATTCACAATTTTCAATGTATCACCACCGATTCCCAAACATCTTTTGATGTAGTTCTCTCTTTTATCAACCGGGCGATTCAAAGGTGCGTCAGCGTCCATCGGGTAGTTAAAAACTACCACATCATTACGCTCAATAGTTCCAAATCCCGGTAAACGGTAGTAAGGCAACTGAATACCGTCCCAATAAGCCTTTGTACCCGTAATTGGCATAGTATGGTGGGCAAAAGGAAAAGCTACCGGTGTGATTGGCGTTCGGGCGCCATAACTCATTTTACTTACAAATAAAAAATCGCCAACCAAAAGTGAGCGTTCCATTGAACCCGTAGGAATAGTGTAAGCCTCGATAAACAAACCTCTGATGATTGTAGCCGCAATAACCGCAAAAACTACTGCATCTAACCATTCTCTACCAGCACTTTTCTTTTTATTTTCCTTACTTTTTTTCCAGAATTTCCAGTTCATTTTTTGCTGATTAAGCGTTAAAATTATACATCTCTTTTACCGAGTAAAAACCTTTTCTCCCCTTCAACCATTCGGCGGCGAGTACAGCGCCCAATGCAAAACCTTGACGACCGTGAGCTACGTGTTTAAATTCTATTCTATCCACATCCGAATCGTAAATTACCGAATGTGTGCCTGGCACTTCGCCTTCTCTGTAAGAAGCTATGATTAGATGTTCTGGTTTATGATTTGTTACTTCATCCTCAGACTTAACATCTACCCACTCCGTTTTTTTGTCAAATTCTGCTATCACATCCTCTGCAATGGTAATTGCGGTTCCACTTGGCGAATCCAATTTATGGATATGGTGAATTTCCTCAATTGCAACATCGTACTGATCGGCAAAATTGTTCATCATTTTTGCCAATTGCTGGTTAAGGTTAAAGAATATATTTACGCCAACACTAAAGTTTGAACCATACATTACGGCCGTATCTGCACTTAGGCAATCGTCCTTTACTTTTTGCAAATGGCCATACCACCCTGTTGTACCTACAACTAAGGGAACGCCTGCTTTGATACAGGTTTCTATATTATTTAACACCGTATCTGGCGTACTAAATTCTATGGCAACATCTGCTTTCTGCAGATTTTCTACGGTTAATTCGTCGGCGTTATTTTGGTCAATAATCAACACGATTTCATGATTTCTGTCTAAAGCGATAGATTCAATCATTTTACCCATTTTTCCGTATCCGAGAAGGGCTAATTTCATTTATTTAAATTTTAGGTTTAAAGTAAGCATTGGCGCTGGCCCGTAAACGTATGCATTTCCGTAAGACGGGACGTAAATTGTAGGTTTAACCTGTAACGATAAATCATCACTCACATCAAACGTAGCTAATTTCGCGTCTATATAAGCATCTACCATTTGCAAAAGATAAAAGCCAAATGTACTATATAAACTTAAATCTCTGTTGCGGCGGTAAAAATCTTTTGCGTTATAAATCTGCTCATCAGGGTATCCCTGATACTGAATAAATTTGAAACGATCTTTTAAAGGAATATTAGGGTTTGCTTTCCTATACTGGCTTTCTGTCAAAAGCTCTTTATAAAACCTATTATTAAACTCGTAAACCAAGCCCAAGCCTACAAAACCGCCGTAAACCAAGGGAACTTTCCACCATTTACCGTTGCGGGCCTGCCCCCAACCCGGTAAAATTGCCGAACGTAAAACAGCTTTTCGCGGGTTTTGCAATTTTGTACTGTCTTTAAACAACAAACCAACTTCTTTACCAAAGTTGCTTGCTTTTTCTTTAAAGCTAGGTTTTTCTGCGGTGTCTTTAACAATGATGGTATCTTTTTGAGGAGCTTTAGAAAGACTATCCTTTTGCTGAGCTGTTGCCTGCACTAATCCTAAAAAAAAAACAAAAACGACAGCGTATTTGAACATTACCAGTCTAAAAGTTCCAAAATTCGACTTAAATCATCGTCAGACAAAAACGGGATTTCGATACTTCCTTTTCCGCCTGCCTGCACTTTCATTTTAATTTTTGTAGCGAATTTAGAAGACAGATCGTCCTGAACTTTCTGGTATTGGAAAGAAATCCCATCCGCCTTTTTATCTTTTCCTTCGGGTTTGGTTATGCCGTTTTTCATCTGGCGCACCATTTCTTCTACTTTTCTTACAGAAAGGTCTTTATCTAAAATCTCCTGAAAAATAAAAAGTTGAGCTTCTAAGTTTGCCACATTAATCAATGCCCTGGCATGCCCCATAGAAATCCGATTATCTCTAATTGCTGCTTGGATAGTTGGCGGTAGTTTTAACAAGCGCAGGTAATTGGTAACTGTTGATCTGTTTTTAGAAACACGATCGCCCAATTCTTCTGGGTTAATCTCGCACTCATCAATCATCCGCTGAAAGCTCAACGCAACTTCTATTGCATTTAAGTTTTCTCGCTGAATGTTTTCAATCAATGCCATTTCCAACATCTGCTGGTCATCTGCAGTGCGGATATAAGCTGGTATTTCGGTAATTCCAGCTAGTTTAGATGCTCTTAATCTCCGCTCGCCAGATATTAACTGATAGCTGTTATGACCCGTTTGCCTTACGGTGATGGGCTGAATTAAACCTTGTAGCTGTATAGATTCTGAAAGTTCTTTTAAGGCAGTTTCGTCAAATTCAAACCTTGGCTGAAAAGGGTTTACCGCTACCTGGTTCACTTTCACATGGCTTATTGCGCCAAGCGCTGCCGATGGATTATCTGTTACTGAAGAATTTCCGTTTGTATTTGTTTGGTTTCTCTCCCTGCTCATATCAGGCGAATCGCTTAACAATGCGCCCAAACCTCTGCCTAATCCAAATTTTCTGTCTTTACTCATTTCTTCAATACCTTTTTGGGGTTAGCCTCTGGGTTTTCTACTGTTAAACCGTTTTTATGGATAATCTCTCGGGCCAAGTTCAAATAATTGATTGCTCCTTTTGAGTTTGCATCATGCATAATAACTGAAATACCAAAACTTGGCGCTTCGCTCAAGCGAGTATTACGGGCAATAATGGTATTAAAAACCAAATCTTCAAAATGCGAACGAACTTCTTCAACTACTTGGTTTGATAAGCGCAAACGCACATCGTACATGGTTAATAAAATACCCTCAATCTGTAAATTTGGGTTTAACCTGTTCTGCACAATTTTTATGGTGTTTAGTAATTTACCTAAACCTTCTAAGGCAAAATACTCGCACTGTACCGGAATAATTACCGAATGTGCAGCGGTTAAAGCATTAATGGTAATTAAACCCAAAGATGGCGAACAATCAATAATAATAAAATCGTAATCGTCTTTAACCTGCTCTAAAACCGCTTTCATTTTATACTCACGCTCATGCAAATTGATCATCTCAATCTCTGCACCTACCAAATCAATATGGGCTGGCAGTAAATCTAAATTTGGCGTATCGGTTTTTTGTATGGCTTCTCTTGCGGTAACATCATTGATAATACATTCGTAAATGCTATGTTTGATGGTACGCGGATCAAATCCAATACCCGATGTAGAATTTGCTTGCGGATCTGCATCCACAATTAAAGTCTTAAACTCTAAAACGGCTAAACTGGCGGCTAAATTTATGGAAGTTGTGGTTTTACCCACGCCTCCTTTTTGATTGGCAATTGCTATGATTTTACTCATCTAAAAAATTCTCTGTTTTGAAACTTTTACTTTGATTCGCTGTTTATAAAAAAATATTCGTTTTTTGTAGTTTGAGAGCAAATTATTAATCTTTTTTAACAGGGTTGCAAGATACAAATTTAAACAATATCTATTTCCACACGTTAAGCTATTTATAAACAAATAAACATGACAATTATTGTTTCGAGCACCAACCGACCAAACAGCAATACCGCAAAAATATCGGAATATTACCAAAAAATTTTGGCCACAAAAGGTTTAAAAACTGAGATACTTTACCTTACTGACTTACCAGAAACCATCATAAAAACCGATTTATTTGGACAAAGAAGTGAGGCTTTTCAGCCCATACAAGATCAAATCACAGCCGCAGACAAATTTATTTTTGTTGTTCCAGAATATAACGGCAGTTTCCCCGGAATTTTAAAGCTCTTTATTGATTGCTGTAAATTTCCGGATTCATTTTACGACAAAAAAGTTGCCTTGGTAGGGCACTCGACAGGTAAATACGGAAACATCAGAGGGATAGATCACCTAACCGGCATATGCAATTACATTAATTTACATGTGATGCCTTTAAAAATTCATATCCCTCATATACATACAGAGTTAAATGAAGCCGGTGATCTTTTTAAAGAGGATACCCTGAAGTTTACAAATCAACAGATGGATAAGTTTATCGCTTTTTAAGCATATACTTTTGGCGTTTCCCCGATGAAAGATCGGGATCGGGCTTTCCGTTTCAATCTTTTTTGTTGTTCTTCGTCTCCCTCTTCGACTCCGCTCAGAGAATAATTCTCAGAACAACAAAAAAGGATTTCCACTGCTATCCCTAACACAGATTTATCGTGTTATAAAAAATAATTTTGGATATATTTACATCAATAAATCCAAAGAAATGTTCACGGTAGCACAAATTAAAGAAGCTCATAGGAAAGTAAAATCAGGCGCTGATTTCCCTAAGTATATTCAAGAAATCAAAAGGTTAGGGGTTAAAGCTTTTGAAACTTGGGTAAAAGACAGCCATACCGAATATTTTGGCGAAGCAGGTTTTTCTACCAAATCTGAATCCATGTATGGCACTTTAACCATTGCAGAAAAAAGCAACAAAGAATCTTTTGAAAACCGATTAAGAATTCATCAACAAGGACAAACCGATTATTTTACCTTTTGCAATGATTGTGCTGAAACAGGAATTGAAAAGTGGTTTGCCGATTTGGATAAAATGACCTGTACTTATTTTGATTTAGCAGGGAACACAATTTTGGTAGAGAAGATTCCAACTTAGCATTGGTTTCACCGTTCAGAAGATTTCGTAATTGTAAGTTTGTTAAGGCAACTGAACTTTGATCAGATCTAAATTTCTTTTGATTTCATCCGTATTCCCGCTTAAAAAGTAAAACGTATTGAGCGAGCTGTCCAACTCAAATTTAATTTGATGATTTACTGCTGTGCTTATCTTTGTTTTTTCCTTTGAAGCGCTTTTAACAAACAAAGCATAACCTTTCGGCGAGATCAATAACGGGTTACACATCTTCTTTTTTCCGATAAAGGGCTTATCTTTATTAAGCTTGACCGATCTTATTTTATTGCCCTCAAAAAGATTAGGTGTATCATCAGCGCTAAGCGAAAAACCTATATTATGGCTTTGATTAGCTAAAAAGAAACTGGAGTTTTTAACTAGCAATTCTTCGTTTTTCTTTTTCAAAAACCTTACGGATAAATCATATTTGCTAACAATTACCCATAAAGAATCCGTCGCAAAAAAGATGTCGTCCAAATTTTGGGTAACCCTAATATTCAATGGACTTCCTGAAGAAGAAACAATATTTGAATCTGTTTTTACATCACTAAAAGTTAATTTAATCACATTTGCGCTGTACGCAGTAATATTTAAACTCCCGCTATCACTTTTGATTTTTAAAGTATTATTTACTAAATTCTTACTGTTGTAAATTGGAATAAGCTGTGATTGCGCATCAACCAGTTGCGTAGAAAGCAACCAGAGAAATGTAGCAGCAATTATCCTATAAATCATTTGTTTGTAGTAATTGATAGAGCTTTATTGCCAAACTCGTGGTAAACCGTATTAGACGGAAATGCAAAATCGGCACCATTATGCAACACAATATCCATAATTTTATAGTTGATTTCTTCTTTGATTGTTAAGTAAATAGCGTAGTCCACAATTTCTATATAATATAAAATCTGGATATTGAGCGCAGACCCACCAAAGTTATCGAAGTTAACATACGTGTCCATGTTTGTTTCGTTACGCTCATCTATGTAGGCTTTAATCTCGTCGCATATCTTCTTCAATACTTCTGGCGGAGTGCCGTACAACAGACCGATCTCAAACTTCACCCTTCGTAAATTCCTCAAAGTAAGATTCTCTAACGGACCGTCAATCATCTTTTTATTGGGAATAATAACCAAAGTTTTATCCACCGTTCGTACTACGGTACTTCTAAAACCCACTTTTTCAACTACAGCATCATAACCCATCACACGTACAGAATCACCAACCACAAAAGGTTTATCAGCAAATATGGTAAAAGAGCCCAACAAATTTTGCAAAGTATCCTGAGCGGCCAATGCAATGGCAATACCACCAATACCTAAGCCTGCTATAATTGCTGCAATGTTCATATTAAATACTATGCCCATCACCACAAAAACACCAATAATGATCACCACTATTTTACTAAACTCACGTAAAAACGACACCAACTGATCGTCTGATTTAGATTCTGTCAAACTAGCTTTATATGCAAACACATGCGACACAAAATCTATCAGCCTTAACAAAATGCGGAAGCTAGAAATGATCATCAGAAATAGAAAGACTTTATCTATAACCTCTATTACCTTAACCGTGTAAACTGCTTTTTGAACGGTTCGTTTAAAAACCACCACATCTAATGGATAGCTTAACTGGTTAATAGCTATGTATAAAAATATTATGGTAATTAAAAACTCTATGGGTTTTAGCAATAGCTCCAAAAACTTATCAACCTTAATGCTTTTTGCTAATTTTTGAAAAAACAGGAAAAGAAGCTTTCCTAAATATTTAGAAATTAACCGTTTTAGTAAAAAGCCAAAAAGCAGAATAGCAAAAAAAAGCACATAACTTTTTAAGCTATTGCCAAGTATTACTTGATTTAAAAAATCTAAATTCATTGTCGTCAAATTACTCATTCTACCCGAAATTTTTGACACAAAAAAAACCTCCCGAAGATAATCGGAAGGCCTCTTTTATATATCGTTAAACTAAACTCTTCTTGTTTTAATACGGGCAGCTTTACCAGTAAGCGCTCGTAGGTAGTACAACTTAGCTCTACGTACTTTACCGTGACTGTTTACTTCTACTTTATCAATGTTTGGCGAGTGTATTGGAAAAATACGCTCAACACCAATTCCGTTAGATATTTTACGAACAGTAAAAGTTTCTGTAGCGTTTGCGCTATTTCTTTGAATAACAACACCTTGGTAAACTTGAATACGTTCTTTATTTCCTTCGCGGATTTTATAGTGAACACTTACCGTATCTCCAGCCTTAAACTCAGGTAAAGATGCTTTTACAATTACCTGCTCTTCTACAAATTTTACTAAATCCATGATTTTTTTTGCGATTTATAACGATAAAAAAATGATTATCGTCCCCTAAATTTGGGAGTGCAATATTAGTGAATAATTTTTAGAATTAAAAACGAATTTTAAAATTAAGTTGTATTTTTTTTCAACTTCAATATCTACTTACGCTTTTTATAATGCACTCGTATCCAACACTTCATTTACTCCAACAAATCCGGCCTTCTTTCTTGCGTTCTTTTCAAAGCTTCATCATGTCGCCAATTTTCAATTTTGGCTTGGTCTCCACTCAACAGAATTGCCGGCACCTTATGGCCGTTCCAATCTGCCGGACGAGAATACACAGGCGCATCCAATAATTCTCCTTGGAAAGAATCAGAAAGTGCTGAAGTCTCATCGTTAAGCACACCTGGAATCAGCCTAACCACAGCATCCACCACAATGGCCGCGGGCAACTCTCCGCCAGATAAAACATAATCACCAACGGAAAGCTCGCGGGTAACGTAAATATCTCTTATACGTTGATCTATACCCTTGTAGTGTCCGCACAAAACCATAATATTTCCTTTGCTTGAAAGTTCGTTAGCTATAGTTTGCGTTAGCGTTACCCCGTCTGGTGTCATAAAAATGATTTCGTCATAATCCCGCTCAGATTTTAATTTCTCTATACATTTTGCAAAAGGCTCTATCTGCATCACCATCCCACTACCGCCACCGTAAGGATAATCGTCTACACTTTTTTGCTTATTATGGGCGTACTCTCTAAGGTTGTGCACTACAATTTCTGCTTTGCCTTTAGTTTGTGCTCTTTGCAAAATCGAATGCGCAAATGGACTTTGCAACAATCCCGGTAAAACGGTTATAATATCAAAACGAATCATTTAATTTCTGTTTATTCCAATCTATATGATTGATTGCGAATTCGAAATGGCGGTTTTCTACACCATTATCTCTTTTGGTAAACTCTTTTATTTTTACCGCTCCAAGTTTTTCAACAGCTTTTTGCGATCGTAGGTTAGTAGCACCGATATGAAAAATTAAATTTTCAATACCTTGTTCAAAGGCATAGTTTATCATCAATGTTTTTAGCGCTCTGTTAACCGCGGTTCCCCAGTATTTTCTTGCCATAAAGGTGTAGCCAATTGCAACGGTTTTATTTTCGGGGACATAATCGTAAAATCTGCTGGAGCCAATGACATCATGATTTTGTGAATCGATGATTATAAAAGCAGAATTAGACTGCAAAGCCTTTTTAAAAAATCTTCTGAAAACATCTTTTTTATATCGGTTAAAAGACGGATGTTGTTCCCATATCAAGGGATCAGAAGCAACTTCATACAATGCTCTAAAATCATAATCTTTCAGCGGAACTAAAGTAACCAAATAGTTGTCAAGATGCTGAGGTTGCCAGTTTACAGTTATTTTCATTTTTATGAGCTTTGGTTTCTACGCTTGTTTGGTTAAGTGGGAAAATCTCTATCCCCGATATCTACAAATCCAAAAGTCCATCGGGTAAATCAAAGTGCACCGCTTTTTTATCCATGTCTATCTCGGCGATAAAAGCCTCATTAAGGGGAATCATCACCTCTTTTTCTTGATATTTAAGGGTTGCTATAAATTGCTGAGGGTATTCTTGCACATCTAAAATCTCGCCTAAATCGCCTTTATGCAAATCATCTGCAGTAAAGCCAATTAAATCTGTAAAAAAGAATTCTCCTTTTTTGCGCTTGGGTTTTAACTTATTTGGTAAAAATATTTTCCGCTTGGTGATGATGCTTGCTTTATCAATATGATCAATATCTTCAAAATTGAAATAACCGATCATTGGCATGGGGATTTTGTAATTGCTTACAAAATACGGCACCAGTTTATTACTAATCTCAATAAAAACAGCACTTATCTTCAGTTTTTCGGGCTCGCTAAAGGTAAATGCAACCTGCACCTCTCCTTTTAATCCTCTGGTTTTACTGATGTAACCTATCTCAAAACAATCTTCAACTTTCATTTTACAAGCAAGGCCACGTTATTTTCCTTGAGACTGCGAAGATACGATAAAGTTAAAAGTCGAAAGTTAAAAGTAGAGAGTTAAAAGTTAAAAGTCGAATTAGGTTACAAAAAACCTTCCCTCACTTAGATGACAGGAGTGTTATTGATTATTTTTTATCTGGCACTAGCTTTTAATTTATCGGTTAAATAACTCCGTATAGGAAAATCGAGTACTCTAAATACTAAATAAGCCAAGCCGATGAGCAATAGCAAAGAAACAGGAATTACCCAGTACAACTCATGAATACTTGGGGTTTTTACGGTCACATAATTTGCAAATACCCACATGAAAGGATAATGAGTCATGTAAAGCGGGTAAGAGATGTCGCCAGAAAACTTATTTATTTTATCATGTTTAGAAGCTAAACTTGCACCGGCACCTAATGAAACAAGCAATGGAAAATATATTGTAACGATAATAAAATCAACTAACCAATTCCATTGAGGGCTGTAAGGAGTTAAAAACGCTATCAGCAATAAGGCACTCATGCCCAATAAACCTAACTTATTTTTAATTATCCAGTTAGAACGGAAAATCAACATCCCCATTAAAAAAGAAAAAGAGATGCGAGCTAAGCCATCGAAAAATGTTTCACCGCTCCAACCGCCCAACAAGTGACCAGAACTATAACTTACATAAAAAAGACAAGCAGCTGCTATCAACAACAGTGGCGTTAGCATCTTTTTGGTAGCTTTAAATAACACCATTGCATAAGCTAAGTTGGCAACGTATTCCCAAAACAACGACCAACTAGGTGCGTTTAAATTAAACAGGTTGAAATACCGTTCGGCTACTACCGGGTATGGAATTAGCAGAAACGATGTTATAAAAATCAATGCAGTTTCTTTAAAACCATATACGGCAAACAAATTACTATAAGGATCAAATAAAAAGGTGAGCAGACCTAAAATAGAGCCTATGATGACTAAAGGATGCAAACGGATTAGCCTTAGTTTAATAAAAGTTTTTAAGCCCATGCCAGCTATACGGTTATCATAGGCATATGCAATTACAAAACCAGACAAACAGAAAAAGAAATCTACCGCTAAATAACCATGCGAAATGAAATTTTTACTGAAATCGGTAATCACAATTTCCATAAAATGAAAAATGACGACCACTACAGCGGCTAAACCTCTTAATCCGTCTAATATCTCAAAATGTGGTTTACTTTTTAAAAGCTTTGGGTCTAAAGTTTGGCCTTGCATTGTTTTTCATTTTTTAAAAGAGATTCTTTGAATGGTGGTTTTGCCAAATTACCTGTTTTTCTTATATAGTTATGTTGTTTATAGATTTCTAAAACATAAAAAAAACGGTTAGTTAACGTAAATTTTACCGCTGATGCCTTTTCAGCACAACCTTTCCTGCCCTCATGCCGGGCAATGGCAGGCACTTTTTTCCGAAAAAAGTACCCAAAAACTCTCGACTACGCCCTTTGCTAAAAAGGAAGTGCTTTTACTCTCTTCATCTTTACCGCAAAGTTCTGATGTCGAAAATAGGGTGAACTTTGGTCTGTGCTTAGGCTGGACTGAATGGGAAACAACCGTAATTTGCATTATTCTGCCATGATTTACTACAAATCTATTGGCAATCAACCTGTTATACCCAAAAATCACGTTAATTATAAAACCGCATAAAAATTCTTTTTAAAAACGAGAGTCTACCTATCCAGAGCATCATTAACCAATTGCTCAAATTGGTTAAAAAGCTGTTTTTTATGGATAGCTGGGTAAACTTGTGTCATTAAAACAGCGATTGATTTTCTTTCTGGATCTATCCAAAACATGGTATTAAATGCCCCCGTCCAACCCAATTTACCAACTTTTGCACCGTTTTTCAAGCCATCTATTGTGGCAATTTCAAAACCTAAACCAAACTTATTTTTACCAACGTTCAGATCTCCAATTTGATTGGTAGTCATCTCTTTAACAGATTCTGGCTTTAAAATCTGCTTCCCTGCAAAACTTCCGTTGTTTAAAATCATCTGCAAAAATTTTGCATAATCTTCCACATTGGAGGTTAATCCCGAGCCTCCAGAAAAATAGGTTTTAGCGCCAGCAATTGGAAAATTGACATTATAACCTTGGCTAATCACCGGTAAACGCTCTAATCTTCCAGTGCTGGTTTCTCCGTACATTACGGCTAAACGCGTTGTTTTTTCGATGGGTAAAAAGAAATAAGTATCAAGCATACCTAAAGGTTTCAAAATACTTTCTGTTACATAAACATCTAATTTCTTGTCGCTTGCACACTCAATTACAGCTCCTAAAACATCAATTCCCAATCCGTAAAAAAACTGAGATTCTGGCTGTACACCCAATGGCAGCTTTGCTAAGGTTTTTACCTTGTTTAGGATAAAAATGCTATCTGCCACAGCTAAATCTGGAATTCCGTTTTTCTTATAAATTGCGGCCAAGCGCTTATCTGCAAATCCATAACCAATACCAGAAGTATGGGTCATCAAATCTTTAATTGTAATTTCTTTACCGGCGTTCACCGTAGAATAAGTAGTGTCTTTTTCGTTAAAACTTAGTAAAACCTGTGGATTTGCAAACTCGGGAATGTATTTCGAAACCTTATCATCAAGTTTTAACTTTCCTTCTTCTACTAATTTCATTGCGGCCGCAGTGATAATAGGTTTGGTCATAGACGCAATTCTAAACTCGGTAGTTGGTCTTATTAAAGCTTTTGTTTCCCGATCTCTAAAACCAAAACCTTTATCGTAAATTACTTTTCCATTTACTGCCACCAATGCGGTAGCACCAGCCATCCAATTATTAACCAAACCGGTTGCAATCAAACTATCAATACGATCAAGATTTGCTTCCTCGACACCTAATTTTTTAAGATTTGAAGCGGCAACCAAGCCGTTGGAAGCCTTTTGCGAACATCCGGAAAGGACAAAAAGTGTTGCAAAAACAAACGCAAAATATTTCAATTTACTATTCATAATTATTTACTATTTCTCTCTTCTCTTCTTTTAATGCGCTCTTCTTTCCGTTTCCCACGATCAGATTTACTCTGCTTAAACTTATCAGCCCGCTCCTTAAGCTTGTTCTCTTTATCTTTAGTGATGCCCACACTGGTTTTCAAACCCTCAAAAACTGTTTTCCACATCAAATTAAAAAAGGAGGCCTCGCGGGGTCTTTCATAAACAGGGTACGCAATCTTTAACGGGTCTTTCCCTTTCGGGTTAGCGCTATCCAAAAGTAACGCATTTGCTAAGAAAGAAATTATCCCCGATTTTTTCAAATTATCGTCACCATCTTTTTTCATGATGGCAATGTTCAAATCTGTGTATCTTAAAACCAAGCGTCCTTGAGCGCCATCAACATTACCTTTAATGTTGAATTCCATGCCTTGCACCTCTCCACTTTTAGTAGAAAGCATTGCCATAGGCTTAGTCAACGGATTTAAAGCTGTAAAACTCATTGGCCCTAAAGTACCATCGTAAGAAAATGCTCCTTTCTTATCTACTAAATTAAAAGCAATATGGATGTCTATTTTGCCTTTTCCCATAATATAGGTTTGCAAGTAGGCATCAGCCGTATGTTTTTTTATTAACGAAGCAGAATCATTGGTTACATTAAAAATTCGCCCGCTTAAATCTTTAAAATGAACCGTTCCGTTAGCCTGTGTTTTCGGGTTGTATTCTGTATACGCAATGTTGGTGCTTTTAATTACAACAGTGTCTGCAATTACGTCCCACTTTAATCGCCGTAAAGCTAAATGAGGGAAATTAATACCTTTGTCAATTGTTTTTTGTGGTTTTCCACGATTTAAAAAAACGGCAACACTTC
This sequence comes from Pedobacter arcticus A12, assembly GCF_000302595.1. Taxonomy (GTDB): domain Bacteria; phylum Bacteroidota; class Bacteroidia; order Sphingobacteriales; family Sphingobacteriaceae; genus Pseudopedobacter; species Pseudopedobacter arcticus. The sequence continues at coordinate 162,508 of NZ_JH947128.1, forward strand.
CGTTGTCTAACGTTACATTACTGCTCTTAACTCTTCTCCTATCAATCAATTCGTGAAATTGAATATCTTTAACAATTATGGAGTCAAAGGAGATCTTATACCGTTCATTCTGTCTTTTAAACTGATTGGCAAAAGCCATTTCACTTAACCGAGGTTTTAATTCCATACCGCCAATGGTCAACTTTTTTTTCTGCGATGACACATAGGCATGATGGATATTGATATGGTACAGAGAATCTGCTGTTGCGTAGCTATAATTGTTGATTTCGGCGATGATATCTCTAGTGTTAAAAACGCGGTTGGTATCTAAGGCTGACAGTGAGTCGACCAGGATATCGTTTAAACGAATATTCATCTGATCAAAAGCTGTTATTTTAGGTTTCTTGTACGACTGATCTATATATTTAAACTTAACATCTGTTAAAAAGATACTGGCAATTTTTAGTTCTTTCAAAGTCTTTTTCATTCGCTCGAAAGGTGTTCTGTTATCCTCTTTTTTCTGAATCTGGTTATTAAGTTTAGTGTAATAAACCGACAATTCGGGGTTTTGGATGGTGATGTTTTTTATATCGAGTTTTTTCTGTTGGTAAACTTTTAAGGGCTTAATATTCTTTAGCGACAGCTTAAAAACTTTTAAGGAGAAAATATTTTCTGGAGCTACTTGGTGAGCTTTCATTTTCTCATAAATATCGAGATTTGGTATAATCTCAATGCTATCAACTGTTGCGCTACCCAAAAGGATATTTACTTCAATATCAGAAAATTTTACGGTGTACAAGCTGTCACTTGCATCTATTAAAGCACCTTGAATGGCGGTAGTTAATAAAGGTTTCCACTTTGCACTGATATACCAAGCGGCACCACCTACCAGTAAAATGATTACACCAATAATGGAGATGACCCATTTTAAAACTGTATGCTTTTTTTTAGGAGTAGCTATTTGATTCATAAAATTAAATTAGATAACAGATAAATCAATTATTATGCTACAAATTAGGATAAACAATCAAATAACCATTAAAGTAAATATTGATAGGCGGCACACGTTCTTTTTCTGGATAATAAGCACTCAACTCTTCCAGTCTTAATTTAAAAGTATAATTATGAAAGCGGTGTGTAATAATTAACCGATCATTTGGAACAGTATGCTTAGAAGGCACATTAGCCGATATTTTAAGTGATTTGTTGTGATATAGTGACTTTAAAATTTCACTAACATTAAAAACAACCTTTGTGTTTTTAGCATCACTTAACACCAAATTATCGGCAGCGTCAATAACAAGCGAAAAACTGCTGCCATCTACAGCAAAGTCGATTTTCTTATTACTACCAGCTGCAAAGATAGAGCCTACTTCTATTACCTGGGAAGCGCCTTTCACAGAAAACCTGCCTTCTTCTGCATTGATATAATTCTTCTGCTGCTCGTCTAAAACCTGGGCTCTCGAAACAGCACTAATATTTAAGCTTTTTAAAACAGTGTCGGCAATTTCTCTTTGTACACTCCACTGCGCTACTTCTTTTCCTACTATTTTTTTCCGTTTTTGCGATTCAATCGACTGTAAATCTATTTTAACGAAATTTTGTAGGCTTTGGCTTCCATAATTATTATTTAAATGGCGAACCAAATTACGGATTTCTTCATCTCGTTTGTATGATGATTTTTGTTTTAGGTAAGTTGCCAAACGTGTGCTTTGCGACCGCAACGAAACAGACCTCATATTCCAAGGCCCTATCACAATAAGAAGAGAAAAAACAAATAAGCTGATGGGGATAATGCGTATATGCTCACGACCTTTGATTAAAAAATAAATGGTGATAAAGGCTAGCCATAACGAAAGCGCAATGAGCAGATAACGACTTTCGGTAATGCCATAATCGGATATTCGCTTGCAAATAGCAACTGCTAAAAGTAACAGCAAAGGTACCATCAATATATAGAAGCTTTTGCTATAGAGCTGAATCCATTTGTTGCCTTCGTTATTTCTAACTGGATGTACCAACAGTATGGATAGGATACCGAAAACAGCATATCCTAAAATCAAAATGGCGACTGAGCTGGTTGGCAAACTCCATTGTAAAATTATTTTCACCTCATAGGCTAGTAAAATCATCAAATAGATGCTAGCTAGGGGAATTAACACGTATTGGGTAAAAACTTTTAGGGTCTTTGGGTAATTATTTTCTTCATTAAGTGCATTTAATGGCGCAGGAATGCCAGCTAAAAAGAAAACAGTATTAAAAAGACCGACAATAATTATCCATAAACGGATGTAAATATCCCCATCCCAACGGATATTGAACAAGGTTTTGATACTTAACAAAGCAATGCTTAAGCCTATAAAAAGTACTGTACTGTACAATATGGAGGTTGCAAACCTAAGGAAGAATACTTTGTTGATTTGCCAAAAACCCACCTCTTTATCATTACCAGCGAACGCAGAAAAAGAAACTAATAAATGACAAGCAAAGCCCAAAGCCAGCAGTATAAAAACATCGGCCTGCCGGATTGCGGGTTGTAATGTAACGTAGATTAAAACAAGGATGAGCAGGATTGCGAGGTTTGCAATCGTCTTTTTTGTAAAACTAGCAGGATTTGTTTCGGCGTAAAGCGAAAAGGCAATAGATAGGGCTAAACCAAAATTACCCAAGTAAATGAGCTTTCCTAATATCTGTTCATTTTCAAAACCACTTTTATAAGAAAGCAATAAAGCTGCAACTGTAGCAAAAAACGCATACAAAATTGGGATACCAAATCTTTTACAAACCGCCAAAAAAGACTGCCAAAGCTGAGTTACCGAAGGAAATTCCATGGGTGTTTAATTTCCTTAAATATAATAATTTTAGCTTAGCAATAAATATATCTTCCCGCTAAGTATCAATCAGTATAATACTCCATATTTGCTAGAATTAGTACTCATTTAAGCTACATAGCAAATAATTAGAATTTTACTTGGAGAGTATTTAGCCAAAAGCCTCTGTTTATTTTACTTTTAAGAAATCACTAATATATTCGGCATCAGAAAGCTGCTTTTTCCGAGTCCAACTCGTTAAGTCTGTTGCTTTCGTGATATCATCTGCTATAAGCTAAAACGCACCGTATCATTTGAGGTTAAAAGGGTATCTGAAAATACCTAAACATTACTGAAGCTCAGTATAATAATGATTCACTATGGGCTAGTTTCGGACAGAGATAAGTAGTTCTTCCCCCCTATGGTTCATTTAGAAATGATCCGAAAAACTGATTACAACACAATAACCCAGTTTATTTTACAGGCCCTCCTAAGGAAAATATACTTTCCATCAAAACCCATTTCTCACCCACTTTTGCGCCAGGTATCTGTTGCTGATATTTCCACATAATTTCCTCCCATTCTTGCACTTTATCATTTCCAGCATCCATAATTGCCTTCTTTTCAAAAGAAAATGAATCTTCAGTTTCCATAATCATAAACAGTCTATTATTAAATCTATAAATCGACATAGCTATGATACCTGAATTCGTGATGCTTTCAACTATCTCTGGCCAAACGTTCTCATGCCATTCTACATATTCTTTTATAAGTGTAGAATCTTCTTTTAAATCAAGTGCTAAGCAGTATTTTTTCATAATATGGGGTAAGTTTTGATTAACGCCGAGTCCTTCATCACACAAAAAACACTTTCATACTTTTTGGCCCGTGGGCACCCAATACCAAACTCTGTTCAATATCAGCAGTTTTCGATGGCCCGGCAATAAACGCAGCGTAGGCATAGTCTTTAGTAGCTATTAATGCATAAGCCTGGTTCATGGTAGCAACAACGTTTTCTTTCTTTACAATAAGTATTAAATGCTGTGGAATAAAAGGCATTATTGGATCTGCAAATAACTCACTACTGATCCAACAAGCACCATTTTCGGCAACTGCAAAATGAGCAGGCAAAATCATCAATTCCACATCGGCAAGTTCATGATTATCTGTACCGGTGTAAGGTTTGGCTATTGCCGAAAACTCGGGCAAATCAGACACTACTCTTTTACCTTCTAATAGAAAATCATACTTAATCTGGGCAATAATTTCCGAGTAATCATTCACCTCGTAAGCCTTCCCTCCGATAGCTTCCAACACCTTTGAAAAACTTGCTATATCCGAAGGGTTTTCTGTCTCAAAAAACAGATCCAATGCTGGCAAATCAATCAGTTCTGGCTGATTTTGTTTAACAGCTGCTAATATCTCGTCTCTGCTAGTCATTGTTCTTTCTGTTTTTCTGATACCATTCTCCAAAAGAACTTTTGGGCACTTCTGGCATTTCCCTGTGTAAGTACCAAGCGTTAAACTTGTTGTTTACCACAAAAGGCGCATATTTAAGAGTTGTTCTTGCCGCTTTTCCAGCCAAACGGTATAGCGTTGGTGAGGCTAGTGCTTTTGCCATCACCTCCATCGCAACCTTTTTTGCTGGGTCTACGTAACCTTCTTTCACAATTACCTGTCGCCATTTATATAACTGGTCATGAATATCTATTTTTACCGGACATACGTTTGAGCATGAGCCACAAAGTGTAGACGCAAATGGTAAATCTGCATGTTCTTTCATATCCAAGTTTGGCGCAAGAATTGAACCTATTGGACCTGCGATTACGTTATGATAGCTGTGTCCGCCACTTCGGCGGTAAACCGGACAAGTGTTCATACAAGCGCCACAGCGGATACATTTTAATGAATTTCTAAAATCCGCTCTACCCAACTGTCTGGTTCTGCCATTATCTACCAAAATAATATGCATTTCTTTTCCAGCTCCTGGTTTTTTAAAATGACTGGAATAAGTAGTTATGGGTTGCCCGGTAGCGCTTCTGGTCAGTATCCTTAAAAAAACGCCTAAGTGCTTCCTTTGCGGGATCAACTTTTCTATACCCATGCTGGCAATATGGACATCGGCTAAATGTACGCCCATATCTGCATTTCCCTCATTGGTTGCTACCACTATTTCTCCGGTTTCTGCAATTGCAAAATTTACCCCGGTAAGTGCGGCTTTAAAATTAAGAAAGGTATTTCTTAAACTTTCCCTAGCGGCAGCGGTTAAAAACTGCGGATCGGCATTTCCTGCTGGCGTACCCAGATGCTCGTGAAAAAGTTCGCCTATCTCTTCCTTTTTCATATGGATACAAGGCAATACAATATGACTTGGCGTGTCTTTAGCCAATTGCAAAATACGCTCGCCCAAATCAGAATCAATAACTTCTACCTCATTTTCTTCTAAAAAATGGTTCAAATGGCACTCTTCAGTCAGCATAGACTTACTTTTTACCATCTGATTTATCTTGTTCTTTTTTAAGATTTCGAGCACAATTTGATTATGCGCTGCCCCGTCTTTTGCCCAATGTACGGTAACACCGTTAGCCGTTGCATTTTTCTCAAATTCTTGAAGGTAATAGTGTAGGTTAGAAAGCGTATGCGCTTTAATCTGTGATGCGGTATTGCGAAGCTCTTCCCATTCTGGGATCTGATGAATGGTTTTATCTCGCTTCCCCCTTACAAACCAAAGCGTTTCATCATGCCAATCTACTCGGTCAACGTCTTTATTAAATATTCTTGAACGTTCTGCATGGTCTGCAACTTTCATTTTGTACCTCCGTTTAAAATTTCTGCAAGGTGTATAATTTTAACATTGCTTTTTTGTCTTTTCAGAATCCCTTCCATATGCATCAAGCATGACATATCTACACCTGTAATATATTCCGCTTCATGCTGGATATGATCTGCTACCCTATCCTGCCCCATTTTTACGGATACTGCTTCTTCGGCAACGCAAAATGTGCCCCCAAACCCACAGCATTCATCAACCCTGCCTAAATGGATAATTTCAATATCCTTTACCATATTTAGTAGTTGGGCAGGTTTAGAAAAATCGGGTGCATTTAATTCACTCATTTGCGCCAATTTTAAACCCCGCAATCCGTGGCAACTTTGGTGCATGCCCACTTTATGCGGAAAGCTTGCATTGAGTTCTTTCACTTTTAAAATATCGGTTAAAAAACTGATGAGCTCATAAGTGGTTTCTCTAATTTTTTTCGCTTCCTCCGGATCATCTTCATCGTGGAGATGCTCTCGGATATGCAACACACAGCTTCCAGAAGGCGCAACAATATAATCGTAACCTTTAAAGTTGTTTACAAAGTTTCTATCACAGCCACCCGTTAAATGCTCAAAACCAGAGTTCGCCATGGGTTGGCCACAACAGGTTTGGTTTTTAGGGTAGCTTACCTCGCACCCGTATTTCTCTAATAACTCCAAAGTAGCTATTGCCACATTAGGATAAAATTGATCTACATAACAAGGGATAAATAATGCGACTTTCATTTTCTTATAGGGTTTACGCGTTGGCCAAAGCTCGGTCCAAATGTACATAACCACCGTCAACATGTAAAATTTGACCTGTGGTGTGGCTTGATTTATTACTTAGCAAAAATGCAACCGTATTTCCTATCTCTTCAATCGTAGTCATTCGGTTTTCTAACGGAATGTTTGCCGTGATTTTTGCTAAAATCTCTTCCGGATTATCTAGTGTTTTAATCCAGTTTTCGTACTGTGGTGTCCAGCATTCGGCAACAACCAAAGCATTTACTCTGATACCGTACTTCAGCAATTCAACCGCCCATTCTCTGGTTAAGGCATTTCTACCACCGTTTGATGCGGCATAAGCGGAGGTGTTTCCTTGCCCGGTTTCTCCGGTTTTGGAAGAAATATTAACAATATTTCCTTTTGATTTAATCAGTTCGGGCAAAGCATGATGCGCCATTAAATAATAATGAATTAGGTTACGATGTAGGCTTAATACAAAATCCTCATAGTTTCCGTTCTGTAAACCAACGCCATCATTTAAACCTGCATTGTTTACCAAACCGTCAATTTTCCCGAACTGCGCTATCGCTTTTTTTACTGCGTTTTCGCATGCTTCGGGGCTGGTTAATTCGGCTTCGATACCAAAAGCTTTACCCCCTGTTTCGGTAATTAAATCAATTGCCTTTTGGTTATCAGCTTGTTTTCTCCCAATAATTACTGCAATTGCACCTTCTTTAGCTACGGTTTCTGCTATCCCGAAACCGATACCTTTGGCACCGCCAGTGATTAAAATAACCTTATCCTTTAAGTTTAAATCCATTATTTTACAATTTATAGCATTTGATAGCGTTCGAGCTCCAGAATTTCTCTTGCTCATTTAAAGATAAATTACTCACCTGTTGCGCTACAACACGCATCACTTTTTGATAATTGCCGGCAAGGTTACATACCGGCCAATCTGAACCAAACATTACCCTATCCATACCGAATGCAGAAAAAACCACATCCATATAAGGTATAAAGTCTGGGTAACTCCAATTATTCCAATCGGCTTCTGTAATCATTCCCGACACTTTGCAGTGCACATTTTCATGCTTTGCCAAAGCGGTTATAGCTGTTTTCCATTGATTAATTTCACCTGATTTTATCGCTGGTTTTGCCAAATGATCCAATACGAAAACCTGATTTGGAAACTGGTTTACCAACTGCTCTGCGTATTTCAATTGATCGGGAAACACTAAAAGTTCATAAACAAAGTCGTAGGCATTCATCGCTACAATACCTCTGATAAACTCTTTGCTCAAAATCAGATCTCTTTGCGCTTTATCCTGAAGGATATACCTAAAGCCCTTAATGGTTTTAAAATCGTTATAGTAGGCTAACCTGTCAGAAATATCCGCACTTAAAAAATCTACCCAACCAATTATCCCTTTGATAAAATCGTTTTCTTTGGCTAATGCTAACAAGAATTCATTCTCGCCCTCATCCTCGTCTGTTTGCACTGCAATACAACCGTTTACATCTGCATTTTTTAGCACTGGCTGTAAATCAAGTGGCATAAAATCCTTTTGGATTACCGCCATTTCCTGATTTATCCAAGCATGCTTAACGGGATTGTATTTCCAAAAATGCTGATGCGTATCAAGCTTTAGCATAAGGTACAACCGTTTGTTTCGCTTCTCCCAAACCGTCTATTCCTAATTCAATTACATCACCCGCTTTTAAATAAAGTGGTGGATTAAAGCCTAAACCAACCCCATGTGGAGTTCCGGTAGAGATTACATCGCCAGGTAAAAGCGTCATAAATTCGCTGAGGTAAGACACAACATGAGCGATATCAAAGATAAAATCATCGGTATTACCGTCTTGCATCATTTTATCATTCAGTTTTAACCAAAGACGTAGATTATTTGGATCGGCAATCTCATCTTTTGTAACCAACCACGGGCCAAGTGGCGCAAAAGTATCGCAACCTTTCCCTTTAGCCCATTGTCCGCCACGTTCCAATTGGAAAGCCCGCTCGCTTACGTCGTTATGTAAAACATACCCTGCAACATAATCCAAAGCTTCTTCTTTAGAAACATAGCTCGCTTTTTTACCAATTACAAAAGCCAATTCTACTTCCCAATCTGTTTTTACAGAATCTTTTGGGAGCATGATGTTATCATTTGGCCCTACAACAGATGTGGTAGATTTAAAAAAGATAATAGGTTCTTTAGGGATTGGCGCATTGGTTTCTTGTGCGTGTTTTGCATAATTTAAACCGATACAAACTATTTTTGAAGGACGACCGATTGGTGACCCTAATCTTTCTGTATCTGAAACTGCCGGGAGACTTGCTTTATTTTTTTCAACAAAAGATGCTAATCTATTGATGCCATCTGTTTCGAAAAATTTTTCATCATAATCTTCCCCAAAAGCAGAGGTATCGTACTTTTTACCGTCGATTACTACTCCTGTTTTCTCTTGTCCTAATGCTCCGTATCTTATTAGTTTCATATTGCTTTTTATTTAATGATTGAATTTTGAATGAGAGAATTTTTGAATATTCTAAACCATTTCATTCATAGTTTGTTCTTTCTACTTGTTACTTAATACTTAAAACCTACTACCTAGGACTTAATTATTCAATTTAATAAATCCACCATCAATCGGGTAATCATTACCAGTAATAAAGCCGGCTTCATCAGAACAAAGATAAAGCGCTAATGCGGCAATTTCTTCTGGCTTTGCCATACGCCCAATGGGCTGACTTTTAGATAGTTTTTCAAACATTTCCTCCTGATTATCAGGATAGCTTTTCGCGATAAAACCATCAACAAACGGCGTATGTACCCTTGCTGGGGAAATACTATTGCTCCGGATACCATCTGTAATAAAATCGCGGGCTACGGACATGCTCATCGCATAAATTGCGCCTTTACTCATTGAATAAGCAAAACGATCTGCAATACCCACTACGGAAGCAATAGAGGCCATATTTAAGACTGCACCACCTCCCGATTTTTTCATCAAAGGAATAGCTGCGTATAAACAATTGTAGGCCCCTTTAACATTCACTTGGTAAACTTTTTCAAAATCTGCTTCCGCAGTTTTCTCTAAATTTCCAATGTGTGCAATGCCCGCATTATTCACCAAAATATCTACTTTACCTATTTTGCTAAATGTTGCCAAAACTTGATCTTGCTTGCTTACATCGCATGAAAATGCTTGAGCTTCGCCAAATTGATTAATCTCTGCTACGGCTTGTTTTGCAGATTGCTCATTTAATTCTAAAATATAGACTTTTGCTCCTTGTTTTGCAAACAATACCGCTATTGCCTTGCCAATTCCGCTACCGCCACCTGTAATTACTGCTGATTTTCCTTTTAAACTAAACACAATATTTCTTTTATTTTGGATTTAAAATTCAATTATTTTAAGAAATCCCGTCACCTCGAGGAAACGAGAGGTCTCACAAGCAAGATATGCTCACATAATGGCTACCTGTTTGTGAGATGTCTCCTATCGTCGACATGACGAAATCGCTTCAGTTTATGTATTTTCATCTTTTTAAATATTCAATTATAAACTGACACCTCTTTTCCAAGGGATAAAATCATCCTGGTTTAGCGCAACTGCTTTTGGGATAACTTCGCCACTTGCAACCTTGATACAGAACTCTAAAATCTCCTCTCCCATTTGGGCGATTGATTTTTCACCTCTAATAATGGCTCCTGTATCAATATCGATAATATCGGACATACGATTTGCTAATTCGGTATTCGTGGCCACTTTAATAACGGGACAAACGGGGTTTCCGGTTGGCGTACCTAAACCAGTTGTAAATAAAATCAAGTTAGCGCCACTAGCTGCTTTACCTGTGGTTGCTTCTACATCGTTTCCTGGAGTACAAACCAAACTTAAACCGGGTTTCACGGCTTGTTCCGTATAATCCAGCACATCAACTACCGGAGAAGTACCTCCCTTTTTTGCAGCACCGGTACTTTTAATGGCATCTGTAATTAAACCGTCTTTAATATTACCTGGCGAAGGATTCATGAAAAAGCCAGAACCTACAGCATGTGCCTGTGCATCATAGGTTCGCATTAAATGGATAAACTTCTCTGCTGTTTCTTTACTTTCACAACGGTCTATCATATTCTGCTCTGCGCCACATAATTCTGGAAACTCTGCCAATAAAACCTTTCCGCCTAAAGTGACCAGCAAATCTGCAGTATAACCTACTGCAGGATTGGCTGATATCCCACTAAAGCCATCACTGCCACCACATTTTACACCTACGGTTAGGTGCTTTAAGGAAGCTGGCTTTCGTTCAATTTTATTAATTTGTACTAAACCCTGTATGGTTTGCTGTATAGCGCCCTTAATTAAAGCCTCTTCGCTCTGCGTTTTTTGCTGTTCAAAAATCAGCATCGGTTTGTCAAAGTTTGGATGATATTTTTTGATATCTGCCAAAAAGTTGCTTACCTGCAAATGCTGACATCCCAAACTTAAAAGTGTAACACCGGCAACATTTGGATGGTTTGCATAAGAAGCCAGCAATTTACCCAACATCTCAGAATCTTGCCTTGTTCCACCGCAACCTCCCTGATGGTTTAAAAACTTGATACCATCAACATTTTTGAAATATCGGTTTTGACGTGGTTCTTCTGATGGCGAAAAATCAACGTCATTAATTGCCTTTCCATCTTTTAGGTTCTGCAGCAGCTGTTCCGAAAAAAGCTTGTATTTATCGGTTACGGCATAGCCCAATGTTTGGTATAAAGCTTCTTTGATCACATCCATGTTTCTGTTTTCACAGAACACGGTTGGTATAAAAAGCCAGTAATTGGCTGTTCCTACATTTCCGTCGTTTCTGTGATAACCATTAAATGTGCGATTAGTAAATTTAGAAACGTCTGGCTTATGCCATTGATAATCTACTTCGCGGTAATCGTAGGGTTCTGCAGCATGTCTTGTATTTTCGGTAGTCATCCGTTCACCGCTTTTAACAGCGTACTGCACTTTCCCCACCAAAACACCATACATTATAATCTCATCACCCGCTTCCATATCGTTGATAAAAACTTTATGTTTTGCCGGAATTTTATCTTTAATAATTACTGATGAACCTTGGAAAACGATATCCATTCCAGGCATTAAATCCTGCAAGGCAACCAATACATTATCTTTTTTATCGAGTTGTAAAATTAGATGTGCTGACATTTTATTATTGATTTAAATCAAATATTTTATTCATTAAAACCCATTTTTCACCGGGTTTTGCATAGCTCAAAGGTTCTTGAAACTCTAACATCAAGGCGTTCCATTCTTGTACTTTTTTATTGGATGATTCTAATGAGGCTTTCTTCTCGAAACTGAAAGATGTATCAACCTCTATAATCATAAACAAGCGGGTGTTTATCCTATAAATCTGCATTTCTCTTATCCCACAAGAGATCATATTATGGATTACATGAGGCCAAACCTTTGCATGCCAATCATCATAGGCTTTTATGCTCTCCGCATTATTTTTTAAATCGAGTGTTAAACAATGCCTGATCATAAACTAGCTTTTAAAGGTTTTACCTTATGACCGAAAAGACCGAAACAAAGGATAACAACGAAACATACCAAAGGCACAATATAACCGTACTGGATATTGTGGTAAATATCACTAATATGACCAAAAACAGGAGGTAATAAAGCGCCTCCAACAATTGACATAATGATTAAACTACTGCCAAACTTTGTATCGGCACCTAAATCTTTGATACCCAAAGAAAATATGGTTGGAAACATTACCGACATAAAGAAAGCCGTTGTTATAACCACAAATATTGCAAGCATGCCTCCAGCAAACATGGCAACAACACTCAGCAACACGCAGATCAATGCATATATGCTCAATAACTTTACTGGGCTTATATATCGCATAAAAAATGTACCTACGAACCGCCCAATCATAAATGCCATACCCACGCCAAAGCCTGCGTAACTGGCAGCTTCAAGTTCGGTAATTCCGGCAGCTTCTGTAGCATAAAGAATAAAAAAACTAAACACACATACCTGCGCACCCACGTAAAAAAACTGAGAAGCAATTGCCCACCTTAGATGACTGTGCCTTAATGCACTAGAAATACTTACGCCAGTTGATGATTCTTCCTTTATTTGAGGGAGTTTGATGAACCAAAATATGATGGCAACTACTAAAATAACGGAACCTAAAATTAAGTAAGGAAGCTTAACTGATGAAGCCTCGGTAGCTAAAGCTATTGCCCTAGCTTGTGGCTCCATACTTTGCAAAATTGCCTCGGGTACACCTTCTGTGAGAATAATTTTAGCGCCAATAATAGGAGCAATTGTAGCGGCCAAACCATTGAACGACTGCGCTAAATTTAATCGCTGTACGGCAGTTTCTGGATCACCCAATAGAGATGCGAAAGGGTTCGCCGCTGTTTCTAGAATTGTTAATCCACAAGCAATCACGAACAGGGCTACCAAAAAGAAACCATACGATTGTGTATTTGCAGACGGAATAAAAAGATAGGAACCTATTGCAAAAAACAACAGCCCGACGATGATACCCGCCTTGTAACCGTATTTTCTCATAATCAATCCGGCCGGAAGTGCCATCACAAAATAGGCTATAAACACAGCAGAGTCTACCAACGATGCTTGTAATGTGGTTAAGCTAAATGCTTTTTTTAAATGAGGAATTAGAATTGGATCAAGATTGTGCACAAATCCCCATAAAAAGAATAGCGACGTGATCATTACAAAGGCGAACTTTGTAGAACTTTTAGAATTGGTCATTTATAATCTGGCTTAAGATATTAACAAAGTAAATAATTACGTTTATATAAAGCAAAAACTTTATATTGTGGAACGTTTTAAGTACATCTGATTAAAATTAAGGTATGATACAAGTTATAAACCGCTCGATAGACATTTTAGAATACGTTGCACAAGAGGTAAATAAACCTAAACTAATGGGGAATATTGCCCAGGATTTAAACTTGAACACTAGCACCTGCGCTAATATTATAAAAACCTTGGTAAGCCGTGGTTTGTTAAAAAGGGCCGAGGATGAAAAGGGATATCTAATAGGTTCACGGTTGCTCGAAATCAGCAACGGGAGTTTAGGTTTCAGCGATTTGATAGAACGGACAAACCATCTGTTCGTTGACAAACCCAAAGCATTTGATGAAAATTGCCTGATAGCCATTTTAAAAGATGATAAACGCCAGGTCATTTTTAACAAACCGAGCTCACAGCTCATACAAGCTACTACCCCGACAGAAAAAACAGCTTATGATTCATCTACAGGAAGACTGCTGATTGCTTTTTTAGAAGAGAAAGACTTACTGCTTTATATCAAAAAATACGGCTTACCCAATAAAAACACCTGGCCTAAAGCAACATCAAGAATTGGTTTGTTTGAGGAAATCAAAAGAATAAAAAACCAGGGATATGCCCTGATTGAAGATAGTGTGCAGGTGGTAGGCGTTGCAACGCCAATTTATAAGGGCAAAAAAGTGATTGCCAGTTTTAGTATTTATTTACCGTCGTTTAGGTTTAATAACTCGGTTAGAGAAGACATTGTAAAACTGGCATTGGAGACATCGGAAAAGCTAGCTGAATAGATTCCGCTGTTAAAGAATTTTGGATGATTAAAACCGTTGACGATTTGAGTTTTTGATGGAAGTAAAGGATATATAAAACAACCTGTATTATTTTAATTTAAAATTAAGTCGAGATTTTGAATAAATAATCTATACTAACAGTCCCTAACGCAATGTAAGGGGAATAAAATTGAAAATTTAATACAAGTTTTTAACCAAAAGGAGTGGTAGTTCAGCTCGTTAGAATGCCTGCCTGTCACGCAGGAGGTCGCGGGTTCGAATCCCTTCCATTCCGCCAAATACATTTCAAAAATGTGCAAAAGCCTTCAAGTCGCATGATTTGAAGGCTTTTTTGTTTAATAACCTTAACAAAATATATCAATATCCGTTTTTCCCTTCTTTATCAATTATTGATTACCGTTCAATTTTTAGATTTAGGATAATTAACAGGAAAAATAGTATAAGTTTTGCCTTTTCCAGTTTTAAAATTAATTAAATATCCTTTTCCAATAGCTAAATCTTGCTGGCATTTTTACCATTCCAAAAGATGGGATAAATGGAACTACTTACAACGGATTTAAATTTCCGTTATTCAAATCAATTACCCGTAACACAACTTTACGAATATTACTGTTCTCAAACGGCAATCGCCTCCCAATTTAGCGTAATTCTTAGGTTAGTTTGCCTTTTCCCAAGCAACATCTACTATAACATTTCCTCTAGCTTGAATTAAAGTTAATTAAGCTTTCCTCTACTTTCTTAGGTAAGTGTAGAACCAATAATCGCATTGCTAAAAAACACTATTTATATTTTATTAGAAATATTACCCTTCAAAAATTAGGCAGAATAAAAAACTTGCTAGACAAGCAATATGTATATGTTCCGTTTTTACATATTTGGTTATATTTACGTTGAACCTTTTATAATAAAGCAAGATGAAACCTGTTTTAATGCGCCATACCGAAATAGTTGAGCAATCTTTTAAAGTTTGGGAAAACAGCAATCCGTATATACACAATCCTTGGCATTACCATCCAGAGTGTGAGATAACTTATATTGAAAATGCCCAAGGAACCTTGATTATTGGAGATAAGGCAATTGATTATACGAGTGACTCATTAATTTTTATCGGTTCAAATTTACCTCATGAATTTAGAGGCATAAACAAGGAAACACCAGATCTTAAATCAAAATCATACTCCGTACATTTTCAGAAAAATTTTCCGGGTAAGGATTTCTACAAAATGCCTGAACTTGCAGTAATTAATCAATTATTCGATATTTCTGCCAGAGGGATTAAGATACATGACCAAAAAAGCAAAGACTTAGCAAAGAAATATCTTCTTAAACTTTTCAAATCTGAGGGCGTAGAAAGAGTTGGCCATTTATTAAAACTATTAAATATCATCTCACTCTCTCCAAAATTAGAAATCCTCTCGAGTCAAATATTTGGACAATCACCAGAATTACCACAAAATCAAAGGATTAACCAGGTTTGCAAATATGTTATGGACAATTTCAGAAATGAAATTACCATAGAACAATTGGTAACACATTTTCACATGACCCCAACTTCCTTTTCCAGATTTTTTAAAAAAAGGACTAATAAATCTTTCACACAATATGTAAACGAGATTAGAATTGGTTATGCCTGCAAACTGATGTTCCAAGAAAACTTTAGCATCTCGCAAATCGCATTTGAATGCGGGTTCGGGAATTTATCTAACTTTAATCAACAGTTTAAAAAAATTAAGCTAATAACTCCTTCTCAATTTATAGCTCAACTTTCTAAAAAGGATGTATTATAGTGGGAGTTTGATTATAAAAAAAACATGCGCAATGCAAATCTCTTTAAAGTTTAAAAAAAACGGAAAGAGCGACTTAATTTTTAACGATAACTACCTAATATAAGCCGATCCGATAAACTCAGCGAAAAATCAAAATACTTTTCGTTGAGTTTATTGAGTTACTTCGCCACCTACTTTTATATAACTTAGTGTGGCAAGTTGATTATCTGTGACGGCCCCACCCCAAAGATACAGTCGGAATATTATTGCTTTATCAGCCGATATCTTCTGAAGGTCTTTTAAACCAGAAAGATATAAAACAGACTTCGGGTCTGCCTGGCTTTCTATTGGGAAATCGTAATTTGTGATATCCACAAAATTATTACCTCCATCTACACTGTAACTCCATTTGCATTTTTTAGACCTATCATTAGTAACCTCTTTTATTTCATAATCCAAACTAGTGACTGAAAGTTTTGTGTTTTTTTGTGAGTGAAGCTGGAACTGAATATACTGATTGTTCTCCCTAGCTTTAGTACGACTTTTTGTTGGCTTATTGGCTTTAAAACTAAGTCCTTTAGTTCCGTTTACAAACGTAAGCCCATCTCCAAAAACTAATTCAGAAACTTCCAGGTTTTTATTGACGATTATTGGTCTAGTACGCTCATTTTTATCAAAACTCCAATAAGCAATTTCTTTCGTTTTTGTTATTGCGAGTAAATCTTTAGGCGAGTCTTCCACTTTCTTATTCCTGAAGTTTTCTATCCGATGAAAAGTAATCATATTAGCATCATGGTACCTTGCCCCATACCACGATGTACGACTTACAGCAACAATATCATCACCTTCAATCAGCCAATCTGCGTATTGAAAACCGAAGACATCCCATGTTTTAATTTGATAGCCTTCATTCCAACGCAATATTTTGTATTGCATTTCCCAATTTTTTAAATCTTTTGATGAGTAAAGGCATAAAACATTTCTTTGGTGCCAATTGCCATTGTAGGTTTCCAAGCCATTTTGAAAAGTAGAAATTTTGTTCACAATAGTCCAATATTTACCCGATACCTTATCATAACGGATGGTAAACTTTGACTCTGCACCAGGGAAATGGACGTACTCGGCCGGCTTATTATTAAAAGTCACTACCTTTCCATCATTGCTAATGCTGATTATTGCTGCTACTTCATTTCTGGGGATACCGGTAGCCGAACCTTCTAAACTATAGTTGCCTTTTTCCCCTTGCCAGCTATCCATACGCATAAAATCTACCAAGTCTCCATTTGGGGTAACCACTATATTACCCTCAAACCAATTTGGTCTTTTGGCATTTATCCATGTTTCATCAAAACGAATACTATTAGACCTAGTCCAGCTAGATGCTTTTAATAAATCTGCACCTACTGGCGCAGAAATAACAAGCGCATGAAAATCTCTATGCTTACTATCGTCAACTATTTCCTCAAACGCTCGCCATATTCTGCCTTTATGAACCACCACTGGAACAGGTGCTGTATGGTATTTCCCTTTAAAAATAACTCCCGAATTTTCATCTTTTGAAGCAGTCCAGGTATAGCCACCATCATTAGATTTATGTATGATAATGTCACCAAATGAATTGGATATACCCATTAAATACAAACTACCTTCATTTACAAATAAACCTGCCCAATGCCCTACCAAAACTTTAGTGATAAATTTCCAGGTTTTTCCTTTGTCCTCAGACCTATATATTCCCGAACCTTTTGGCATATCATGCGATACAACGTAGGTACCGTCTGGAAGAATAGCAATACTTGGCGATGCTGCTCTAACTTTTAAAGGATCGGGGCTTTGATAGATTACTGTACCGGGGAAAACCGGTTGCGCCTTAACATCAAAGTTTACTAAAAAAAATACAAATAGTAGCGAAATACCTTTAATAAGTCTTCTCATTGTTCTGAATTAAAGTTTGATTACCTGTTTATTAAAATATCATAAATAGCTATTAAAACAAGTATTTGCTTACCAAATAAATTTAGTGATCAATGCTTTTTTATTGTTCGTTAGTTTAGCTACATAGATGCCTTTGCTATTCCCTAAAAAAGAAATTTTAAAACTATTGTTAGCACTGCCGTTTAAATCAACATGCTGTTTATAAACAATACGACCGTTAACATCACTTATCTGAAGCAGTCCCTTTCCACTTACCTCACCCTGCACACTTAGTTCAATAGAATTGTCATTTTGATAAGCTCTCATCTCAGCATTAGCGTTTATGCTATTGTTTATTGAGATAATTTTAGAGTCTTCGTACTTTCCGTCTCGATCTACCTGGCGCAACTGATAGTAATTTACCCCAGCTAATGGCTCATAATCAAACAAACTGTAATTATTAACGGTTGTTGCGTTACCTGCCCCGCTAACTGTACCCACTAAAATATTCGGTTTTACATTTGATGATCTGTAAACTTCGAAGTGAGAATTATTTTTCTCGGAAACGGTTTTCCAAGATAATTTGATTCCATTAAGTTCTTTTTTAGCAGTGAACGATGTTAATGTTACGGGTAAAGTCCCCATATCCTCTACCGTTCCGTAAGTACTTAAACTACTTTCACCAGCAACTAAATTTCTACCTAAACCAAACACAGAGGTAATATCGGTTGCTCCCCATAAATAAATCCTAAATTCTACATTATTAACATCAGTTAGATTTTGTAAATCTACTATAGTACTTACATCCATATCTGCTAATACAGTACCATCATCTGTTGCACTTATTACTCCATTAGCCCCTGGAACTAATGTAACTGCCCCGCCGTCTTTCACGTAAGCAAGCTGGTAATTATTGGCACCAGTTGCTTTTCTACGGTACTTAAAATTAAGTGCACTAACGTTTATTTTAACATCTATTTTGGGCTGCAAATTAAAACTGTAATATTCGTTATTATTAGATGCATCAATATAAGAAGCACTTAGGTTTTTAGAGGTAGCAACAAATCCTCGGGATAAACTACTTAACTCCAACCCCGGCCCGCGTGTTAATGTAGAGGCATTGAGTGCCGGACTTAAAGCAGTAACACCAAAACTAGCTGTGCTACTTGGCGCACTATACAAACTCCACTCTAAAAGTAAAGGCTTATTGGTGACATTTGCCATTAGAGATAAAACCTCCCGCTCTGAAGTATTACTTTTTCCAAATCCAAACCCACTATTGCCTCCGCTAACACTGGCGCCCCAAGCGTATATTCTAAAATAAACCGTTTTCCCAGGCGCAATTGACTGCAGCGCTAAGATATTGGAAACATCTTCTGATCTATCTTCTCCCTGCGTATCTGTTAGCCCAATACTATTGTCTGTACTACCAATTTCTTTAAAAGCACTCTCCGCTAGGTCATCTATACTATATTTCCATCTATAGTTTGTCACAGATTGAGCAGTTGCTGTCCTTAACCTAGCATTTATTGTAGTAAAAGACATATACTTCCCCGCTTCTGCGGTGACTGCAAGCTGATAATAAGACCCAGCAGTATAAGCTTGTGCTTTAGTTTCACCGTTTGTAAAATTAGCAACGTAAGAATAAGTTGAATTGCTGGCGTAGATAATACCTGGCCCACGACTTAAAGTTACTGCATTAATATCTGCTGTTTTAAAATTAGCTGAGATAGGATTATCTTGCCCTGCTAGCAATACCGTTGTAGCTTGATAAAAAGAAGCGATTTTGGTCTGTGAAAAACCATTTACACTAAACATCAGCAGTAGTGATGCGAAAAAAACAAAGTAACTTTTTTTCATAATATTTATTTTAAATTTTAATAATTAATTGATTTTATATACTACTTGCAGGCTAATTTTCCGATAATAATTAAGACTTCAGGTTGTGCTAAATAGCAACCAACGTAAGGTTTTTGGTTTTTTTTTAAATCTATTCGTTTTTAAACACCCTATAACAAACTACGTAGCCAACTAATTTACTGGACTTACCAAGCCTTTAACGGCTAGTACATTGCTTCCTTTCATATTTGATTTTCCAAAACCAAAAGATCTTTGGTCGCCTGTATTAGCAGTAGCTCCCCAAGTGTAAATTCGAATAGTAATTATTTTTGATGATGACACATCTTGCAATTCTTTATACTGAGCCAGACTAACTGAGGGTTGTTTCGCACCGTTATTGTTGAGATCTTCTACAGTAATATCTGCTTTGCCAATTTCTGTAAAATCTTGACCGTCCAAACTGTACATCCAACGGTAAACGTATGGCGATTGCAACTGTCTTCTCAGCACCGCATCAATAGATGTTAACGAAACCTTAAATCCTTTTTTAGCCTGCACAGTAAATTGATAGTATGCATTTGATTTCTTGGATTCTTCTTTTGTTGTATTTACTGGAAAAGTAGCACTAAATCCCCTCGTATTTCCTTGCTTTTTCGGATCCGCTGCTGCTCCTCTTGTTAATACAGATTGCTCTAAGTTAGGATCAATCGTAGTTGCTTTTGCTGTAACATCTTGCCCTTTTGATGGCTCAGGCAAAGAAAATTGCCACGCAGCCACTTGGCTATAACCCGCCGAACTTATCAGCGTAAATAAGCCTATCATAAATGCTTTACCAAAATTTATCTTTTTCATAATTTTCAAATTTATTTTTGTATTTCTAATCTTGTTAATGGCTTTTACATATATCAAATCAGTCTTTGAAGGTTAAAAATTAAAGACTTGCGTTGTTTTTTTTAAAGAAAAACAGTTTTATAACTCCCATACGTCGCTATTTATTGACTCTAGTTTTAAAAACAGCTTTTGCATTTCCATCAATAATATCCTGCTCGGTTACACTACAATAGTTTATCTCTTTTGCCCCTTTTCTATCTCTATCAAATGTGATGTGTATTTTACCATTACTATCTTCATCAGCGTCTGGATATGATACGTTTTCTCTGTTGTCTAACAGTAATTTATAAGGCCAGGTTTCTCCTCCATCTTTCGAGATAAAAGCGGTCATATTAGTCCGTTTTTCATTATCGTTTAAGATTAGCAATAAATTACCCGAGCGTAATTTCCCTACATAAAAACGACTGGCTGTGGTTGGCCCTGTAGTTGTAAAAGGTTGCAAAACAGTCCAAGACTTACCATAGTCTTTACTTTTAGAAAAATAGACGCCTTTTTTTGTACGTACCAAACAAAGGAAATCTCCTGCATTATTAATTTGGACAAGTTGATGTTCGTCAAAAGTTCTTAATTTATTTGGCAAGGTGTTTATGGAAGAATGCTCATTTAGGTAGCCCAGTTTTTTACCTTTTTTATAAGAATAATTATATATAAATGTACCATCTGGGATATAATTAGGTTCTTTGGTGAAATTTTTACCTAACTGCCATATTGAAACAGGAAAAAGCACTTCATCTATTTGTGGAACGTATACCGGTTTATTCATCATAACACCGTAAGAAAGTAGTTTTGGTTTTTCCCAAGCAATTTTTTTACCGTCCCAAGCAACTGGTATTGCATTAACGCCATCTCTCAAATCAAAGTGCATGTTATTCATTGATACTGCATAAAACAGCCACACTTTGCCAAACTTATCTCGCCACAATACTGGATCAAAAAATCTGCTGGTAGTATCTTTTGGATAAACAACCAACTCATCATTTTTCCAGCTGTGTCCGCCATCTGTACTCACGGATAACGTAACATAATTGCCCGGCCCCTCGCCCGGACCGCCCGTATACCATGCTAAATAAATTACTTTTCCATCTTCAGAAGTTGCGATAGAAGAAACCAACTCGTGTTGGCGGTTTAACACCCTGATATCGGTATATGGTTTTTCTAATATAATGGCTGCGTTTGCTCTATTTTTATCAAGCTGTACGCCGTTTACCTGCGCAGTTGAATTGTAATTAAATACCAATAAAAGAGGGAGAAATAAAAAATTTGGTTTTACAAATACGGTAAAATTTAGTTTCATGAGCGCTTTATAAAAGTTAGGTTTTGGTTAGTTTAAAAAACTTATATTTTTTAAACAATTGCTTAGTCAATATTAACAATTCGTTTGATGCGTAGCTTTTAGAAAACTATCAGATACTAATGAAAATATATCCTTATTAGTGTTACATTTTAAATACTTGTTACTTTAAGGGTTTTAGGGTCTGCTTTTTTGTAAGTAGATAAATGATAAGCCAAGCAAATAGATAAGTAAAGCCGCAGATGGTAAATAATAGGTTATAGCCTCCTGCTAAGTTTCCCTGCATCTTATAGCTATCTAATAAGTAACCAATCAATATTGGAAAAAGGATTCCACCTAAGGCACCTGCCATACCCCCTATACCCACAACAGAGCTTACCGTTTCTTTTGGAAACATATCTGAAGCAAGTGTAAATATATTTGTAGCCCAGGCTTGGTGTACTGCAACGGCCAAACTTATCAATCCTACGGCAACCCAAATATCTGTTGCAAATTGAGCCAGTATAATAGAGATTTCTAACACTGCAAATATGAGTAAAGCAATACGTCTGGCTTTTAAAGTAGGCAAACCTCTTTTTATTAACCATGATGAAAAATAACCGCCCCCTATACTACCTACCGTGGTTGCCGCATAAATAAGCATTAATTGCGGGCTTGGTTTAGTGAGGTCGAGATTAAATGTTGATGAGAAATAGGAAGGCAACCAGAATAAGAAAAACCAGTAGATAGGATCTATTAACAGCTTACCAGTAATAAATGCCCAGGTTTGAGGCATTGAGAATAGGCTTGACCATTTTATCTTTTCTCCAGCTATTTCTTGGCTAGTAGCATTTTCATTTTGATCATTCTGTATTAAATTTAATTCCTCGGCAGTTATTCTTTTTTGTTTCGATGGAATTTCATAAAGTACCAACCAAAAAATCAACCACACAAAACCTAAAGCTCCAGTAATCCAAAATACTTCTTGCCAGCCATGATGGGCTAATATCCAGGGCACAACAAAAAGAGCAACTACAACACCAACACTTGTTCCAGCATTAAAAATCCCGGTTGCAATGGCTCTTTCTTTTTTTGGAAACCATTCTGCCACTGCTTTCATTGCAGCAGGGAAATTACCCGCTTCGCCAACTCCCAAACCTACTCTCGCCAAGCCAAAGCCAAAAGCACTCCTGGCAACAGCATGCAACATGCCAGCAACACTCCAAAATACTACAGAAATAGAGTATCCTATTTTTGTACCCACTTTATCTATTATTCTACCAAAAACCAAAAGTCCAATGGCATAAGCTGCGGTAAAGGCCATCACAATGTGTGCAAAATCTGTTTCTGACCAATCGAACTCTTTTTCGAGCGTAGGTTTTAGTAGCCCAATAATCTGGCGATCCATATAATTGATAGTTGTAGCAATAAATAATAGCGCAACTACAATCCATCGATAATTTCTTATTTTCATATTGAACATCTGGTATCTTGATTAATGAGAAACTAGGCAGTTATTTTTTTTACGAAATCTTCAAAATGCGAACTCAACGCACCCCAATCCTTTGCTTCGATATGTTTTTTGTTAAACAAAGGACTTCCAATACCAAAACCACTTGCACCCGCTTGGTAAAACTCTTGGATATTATCAATACTTACGCCGCCTGTAGGCAATAGCTTTATTTGATTAAACGGTCCTTTAATATCTTTTATGAAATTTGCACCCAACGCTGTTGCTGGAAAAACTTTTACCATATCAGCTCCAGCTTTCCACGCTTTGTGAATTTCTGTTGGCGTAAATGCACCCGAAAATATTGGTATGCTTCTTACTTTACAGGTCTTAATAATTTTTTTATCCACTATTGGCGTTACGATAAACTGTGCTCCGTAAGCCATTGCGGTATCTAAATCTTTTAAACTACAAACCGTTCCTACGCCAATGTTTAAATCAGAATAATTTTCAACAGCATAACGAATACTTTTCTCCGCATCAGAACTGTTTAATGTAATTTCTAAAGTATTTAAACCTGCCTTTTTATATACTGGCAAAATTTCTTTCACTAGCTCAAAAGGAATGTTACGCATAATTCCAATAATCGGCACTAGACGAAATACCTCCCAGCTGAATCGATTTTCAATATTTGACATCATGATATTTGGATTGGTAGATTTTGATCTGGCCTAAAATCGTTGCATCTGTCATAGCTTCAGGTAAAACAAAATGAGCCACTGAGCCCATACCGAGTTCTTCAATTGCTTTTTTATAAAGTTCAAACAGCTTATTGCCACTGCACAATATTATTTTCTCCCAATTTCCATTAAGAACTGACCTAAGCTCTGTGCCAATTAACAAACCACTTAAATAAAAATAATTTTGCCGCTTATTGCGATGCTGAAATAGCTCTCCCGTTCTAACGCTAAACAAATTCTTTAGTAGGTTAAACGATGCTGACTTTTGGATGCCATAAGAAAACGCGTCGAAATCATCTAGAGTTAGGTCGCCTGTTGGCATTTCTATAGCTTGTTTCAACAAACTATTTTTTTGCAGAACCGAAAACAGTTCACCCGTCATATAAGTATTAAAATCAACCATCTTACCGTCTATCACTCTAATGTGTTTAGAGTGCGTACCTGTCATAATCAGTAAAGAATTTGAAATACCATCTAAAGATTGTATGATTTGTTCTAACCCTATAAATTGTGTCTCTTCTCCCCTCATTACATCAATGTTTGATTGTACTCCCGAAACCAGCAAAATACTATGGGGGAAAATTTCCGACTCTTCGATTACACAAATACCTGCTTTTTCTCCGCTTAAATCAAACGGCAATACGCTATATGGCAGTTCTACCATTCCAATTGAGGATGAAGCCATACCAGATATAACCAATGGAACGCTTTTTAAAGAAAGATTTATAGCGCTAGAAATATTGTCGATATGAATTTTTAAACGGCTTTGATAAAAAGGCAATCGCTCTACTTCGCTAGTTTCTTTCCACTCATTAAAAACCTTAGACACACCATCCTCGGCGTTACTGGTTGCAACGGTTTTGCTGGAAATTATATCTACTAATTGCAATCTGAGCGAAGAGGTTCCCCAATCACAACATAAAAGGTAAGATTCCGCTGCCAAACTTGAATAACTCATTTAAAATAGATTAACACGGTATTGCTTTAAATAATGTTTACTGATTATTCTCCGTTTCTACTTAGAAAAAAAACGGTGGTTTAATATTACAATAATCGCAAATAGCAGAGGTTAATACTTATGAAAAGCTATCCATTGCTAATGAATTTATATCTAAAAATTGGTTAAGTAATTGAGCTTGTTTTTTGATTACATTTTTATTTCTCGATTTAAAATGCTTCCCTGAATTAGCAAAGAGGGTGTTTTGAGAATATCTCTTTAATATCGAACAATAAATGTTTGGTTGTTTAAGCTTTTCGGCAAAAACCAAAGGACAAAAAATCAGTGATTTTCAAACAACACAAAAAGAGCCATTCATGTGCGTAATGAATGGCTCTTTTTGTGTTGTGTAACTAAGCCTTTATATTGAACGTTTTAAAATTTAAGCAGTTTTAAGGAAACTGTAATATGTTATTTAAACAACTGCCAATTTTGAGTATTTCTGATATAAAACTTCGTAGGTTCTAACTTTATCAACTTCTGGAGTGTAAACTTTATCAAAACCAGAAGTCATTTGAGCTTGTGCCTCGCTAACATTATTGTAAATACCAGCTACAGTAGCTGCAAACATAGCAGCGCCTAATGCACATGCTTGTTCACTGGTAACTACCTTTATTTTTGTATTGAGTACGTTGGCTAAGGTTTGCATCACAAAGTCAGATTTTTTTGTAATTCCACCTAAAGCTAATACTTCGTTAATTACAACACCTTCTTTTTCGAAACGTTCAACTATGGCTTTAGAGCCAAATGCTGTAGCTTCTACCAATGCCTTAAAAACATGGGCCGGCTTTGTATCCAGCGTAATATCTGCTATTAAACATTTAAGATTCATATCTACATCAGGTGTTCGCTTTCCATTGATCCAATCTAAAGCAACAACATCGTCTTTGGTTAAAGGAAGTTCGCCTGCGACTTTATTTAGATAGGGCAAAAGCTTATCATCTAGCGCTTGCAAATCAGACTCTGATAGCATACCCGCTCCCAGACTGTATAACGGAGACAAAAGAAATTCTTTAAACCATTGGTATAAATCGCCAAAAGCAGACTGCCCAGCTTCCATCCCCAACATTTGTGGATGTATAGATCCATCAACTTGGCCGCAAATTCCTTTTATCAATTTGCCTTTATAGGCATCAACATTTGCCACCACCATATCACAGGTAGATGTGCCTATTACTTTCACTAAAGTGTTTTCTTTAATACCGGCACCTACCGCTCCAAAGTGCGCATCAATTGCACCTACTGCAACTACTACGTTTGAGGGTAAACCAAGTTTGGCCATCCATTCGTTAGAAACCACACCAACAGATTCATCAGCGGTAAAAGTATCTTGGTATAATCTTTCTCGCAACCCAGCTAAGCGGTTATCCAACTTATTCAAAAATGCTTCTGAAGGAAGTCCGCCAAATTCCTCATTCCACATGGCCTTATGGCCGGCTGCGCAACGACTTCTTTTTAGCGTTAATGGATTAGTGTTCCCCGTTAATAATGCAGGAATCCAGTCACAATGCTCAACCCACGAAAAAGCTTTTGCTGAAACCTCGCTATCTATTCTTAGAACATGTAATATTTTAGACCAAAACCACTCTGAGGAATAAATACCTCCAGAATACTTGGTAAAATCTACTTCCCAGCTCTTTGCAAGTGCGTTAATCTCATCCGCTTCATTATTTGCACTATGATCTTTCCATAAAACAAACATTGCGTTAGGGTTTTCCGCAAACGCTGGCAAAAGCGCTAAAGGTGTTCCGTTTTCATCAACAGCTACCGGTGTAGAACCTGTAGTATCAATAGCGATACCTTTAATATTCTGCTGTATTTCTGGCGAAACATTAGAAAGCACTTGTTTAATTGTACTTTCTAAACCCTCCATATAATCTAAAGGATGTTGCCTAAACTCAGATTTTGTGGGATTACAATATTTCCCTTGCTTCCACCTTGGATATTGATGTACGGCAGTTGCCAGCTCTTTTCCGGTAAGTGCATCAACTAACAATGCCCTTACGGAATCTGTGCCGTAATCAAGTCCAATTACATATTTGCCTGTTGCCATAGTTATGAAAATCTTTTTCCTTCGTGATCTACATCACCACAAAAATGAACCTGAATACCTAATTCTGCAATTGCTGCAGCTTTTATACGGCAAGCTCTATGTGCAGCTGCTTCATCATCCGCATATACTACATGAATGTGGTTTGCTTTATGCCTAGCCATCATTTGATCACGACTTACGCCATCTAAAGTAGCATGCATAATTGGCCATTGTGGGCTAGTTAAATCCCATCTTCTTTGTGTTTCTTCTTCTGGCAACTTTACAGATTTACCTACTCCTAAATCACAATGTAACTGATTGTTTTGGATATAAATACGGCTCCAAACTATACTTCCAGGTTTACTTACCCCTCTAAGCGTTCCTCCTCCTAAACGAAAGAACATAGGAGGCTGTCTCATGCTATCTGCACCTTTATACCCTCCGGTAAAATGTGATGGTGGAGCAGCTCCCGAGATTAAGAACACCCAAACAAAATCATCTACACCTTCTCCTTTAAAATGTTGGCCCCAACGTAAATCATGCAACGTATTATCGCCCTGCATGCCAAGTTCTTTCCATAATTTATAGGTTAAAAGCGCATCAATACCAGCGCACTCATCTACCTCATTAAAATGTGGCAATGCTTCGCCAGCAAATAATTCTTTTCCAGAAACTGAATATGCTGGTGGGCGTTCTTGGTTGTTTAACAATCCTTCAACCAAATCACTTGCTGGAGCTAAATCTTTTAATCCTTGCTGGTATTGTATACCGATGGTATCGCAACCAAATTCATCTGCTAGGCGTAATGCAGCAATGTACATTTTGCACTGTATAAGCGTTTGGTTTCTGGTTAATTCTGTAGCTTCATCTGTTCCCCAATGAAACTTCATCCCTTTGTCCAACAGCCAGGCTAATATTTTCTCTGCTTCTTCATCTTTCACTTCCAACATTTTAGCATATAAAGTAGATTGGCTCAATCTTTCTTTAAATATACCTGTTGCGTGGAGTAAATCGTCAGGAAC
Organism: Pedobacter arcticus A12; assembly: GCF_000302595.1. GTDB lineage: Bacteria > Bacteroidota > Bacteroidia > Sphingobacteriales > Sphingobacteriaceae > Pseudopedobacter > Pseudopedobacter arcticus. The sequence continues at coordinate 190,374 of NZ_JH947128.1, forward strand.
AATGGCATTGAACATACCCATACATCCTTCATCAAACACGCCCATAATGGCCTTATCGTCTCTAAGTTTTTTGCCAAATGCTCTGCCTATTTCTTCATCTTTACTAGGTATCGAAACAGCAGACATGGATTTAACCTGAGTACTATCATGCGTGATTTTTGCTGTTGTTAACCATTCGTTTAGTCCCTTTTTAAAGAAATTATCTGTAAAATCCTCGCTCCATAAAAAGCTGTATTTCACATTGGCTTTGGTAAGAGAGCCGGTTAAATTAAGCGCACCTACCAAACCAGGAAATTGCCCACTCCAATTTGCAACAATTAAAATAGGTCCTTTATGAGTAGTTAGACCTGCTAAAACATGATGACTATACTGCCAAACACTTTCTGCAACGATAAGTGGCAAGTTTGGATCTAAGGTTTTAAACACTTCAATTCCCATTCTCTGAGAATCTATGAATCCATGTTTTTTTATTGGATTGTAAGCATGTCCTCTTTTAACGGAAAACCCTTCGGCAGTTAATGCCTCTGCTAATTGTTCTTCCATTTTTGACTGTGCGTCCCAACAACTTAAATTTGCTGATTCTCGCAAATCTCCACTACATACGAGATAAACTTGTTTATTTTCAGTTATTGCCATAATAATTGGTTTTGGGTTTATTTTTCTTTGTCTGTTACTGAAATTATACTTTCATTAACTTCCTAAACAAATATGCTAAGCAAAACTCCAAATTCTATAAGTGTTTTTACCCGCTTTATATACTATATTATCCTAGATTTTTGTTTGAGCACTTTTTTGTTTTATATTAGATTTAAACCAAAAACGAATATTGCTTCTAATAAGAGCCCGTGAGGATTTCTTATTCCAAGAAAACAACAATTTTTATATAAGACAAATTTACATAGTGATGAAGCCTTATTTTCATAAAGTACCTACTAAATTAGAAACTTCATTTAGTATAAGAAATGACACATTACCTAATTTTGGTACACTTTGGCATTACCACCCAGAGCTAGAGCTACACCATGTAAAAAAAGGAAAGGGTGTGAAATTTATTGGGGATAATATTAGCAATTTTTCAGACGGAGAGTTAATTCTGATTGGAGAAAACCTGCCTCATACCTGGCGATGCGAGGACAATTATTTTTTACCAGAATCTAAATTAAGAGTAGAAGCTTGTGTAATGCACTTCTTACCCAATTGCTTAGGACAAGATTTTATAAACTTACCCGAAGCACATCAGATTTCGAGGCTTTATGAGAAAGCTAAAAAAGGATTGATTATCAAAGGAGATACTAAGAAAAAAATAGTCTCGTTGATGGAAAAAGCTGGCGATGCTGTTAATCTGGAAAGGTTAACCATTCTACTTTCAATATTGAGCACTTTAGCAAATTCAGAAGAATACGACTTTATTACTTCGACAAGTGCTTATTTTGCTCCAAATAATTTAGACACAGATCGTATTAACAAAATTTGCGCTTATACTTTAACCAATTATAAAAACGAAATTACCATTTCGGAAATCTCGGCGCTTAGCAACTTAAGTGTCACTTCTTTTTGTAGGTATTTTAAAAAAATGACTAAGAAAACGTATTATGATTTTTTAACAGAAATTAGAATTAGCCATGCCTGCAGAATACTTATTGAAAGTGAAATGACTGTTGAAGTAATTTGTATGGAGTGTGGCTTTAATAACCCGTCTAACTTCTACAGACACTTTAAAAATATTACGGGACACACACCCGTTGAGTATAAAAAGAAGTATTTGAACAAAGTAACGATTTAAGTAAAATCTCGCAACCAAAACCTAAGAATTGCCTATCTGCAATTTTTATACGCTCCTTATCCGAAGAAATTAAAGAAAAAGAGGCTGTTCTCACATTTATGAGACAGCCTCTTGATACCTGTAATAGGTTAGTTTAAAATTCCTTATTGCTATTTTGTTCTTGGATTAGGCAGGTAATAAAAATGCCCGTCTTCAGCACCAACTAATAAATCGGGGATTCCGTCTTTATTCCAGTCAACCACAGTTGGGCTTGTATCATGCCCGGCAAGCACCAGTTTGGCTACTGGTTTTTGGTTTTTAAGTTGCACTACACCATTTTTAACACCCATATTCTGTAATACAGTCACATTCAGACTATTTACCAAAACATCTAATTTCCCATCGCCGTCCCAATCAGCTATCGTAAATTTTCTTCTTCCGCTTTGCCCGTACTTTCCAGTATTTAAACTTAAAGCACCCGCTACGCTATCTGTAATATCATTCTTTTGGTTGTATCCAGAAAAATCTGTTCCGTAGAAAATTCTTTTTGGTTGTTTTAAAATCAGCTCGCCCCCTTTTTTTATCCGCTCAAAATAAGAAAGGTAACCACCAGTGTCTAACATAATTAAATCTGTTAAGCCATCTTTATTCCAATCTGTTGCAAAAGGTGTTGTTCTCCATTGTGTTACTAAAGATTTTGGTTCTGGATTCCACCAATTCCAATGCGGTTTAGGAATTGTAGCATTTCCCCAATCAACAGTAACATTTTGTTCTTTCGCCAATTTAGGCGCTTTTTTTGTACCGATGTTTTTATACCAAATTACTTTTCCGAATATAGAATTTACGATAACATCTTTTAAACCGTCACCATCCCAATCTGCTACGGAAAGTGTAGTATAACCCCATTTTGCTTCTGCAGGGCCTTGTATTGAACCATTGTAGCCAGCCATTATCCTGATGGCTTTATCATCGCTTTCCAATAGTTTAGGCGCTGCCCAACGTGGCATTCCGTTATACATTCCTAAGTTTTCAATAAAAGCAATGTGTCCGGCAGAGTTTCCAACAATAATATCTTCATCCCCATCATTATCCCAATCTACACTAAATGGTGTAGCCAATGCGCCAAACTTCACATTGTCTGCTTTTTGTTGCAGGTATACGGGATTTTTAAATTGTGGCATTCTGTTTATCACTTTTCCGGTATGCTCAATCAATGCTACTCTTCCATCCTCGTCGCCCACTATTAAATCCATAAAACCATCATTATTCCAATCAACAGCTACAGGAATAATCATTTCTAAATCCATTTTAATAATTCCACTGGCGTTAGAAAGAAGCTTACCTTCTGCATAAACAGGCTTTTCTCGGGTTCCAACATTTTCGAAATAAGTCATTTTATCCAAAAATTCGCCACATATCAAATCCAGATCTCCATCTCCATCGAAATCAGCAAAATTAGGCGTTGGGGCACCAAACACATCTATTTCTTTTCCAGCTGCTTTAATTCTTCCTTTATTGACATATTCACCGTTTACGTTTTCTATCAGGTAAACAAAGCCATGTAACGGCCCTTTTGTCCACTTTCCTTCGCTATTAAAGGCATTATCCCAACCATAATCTCCCCAATCATCAATACCAACTACAATATCTATATCTCCGTCATTATCATAATCAACCAGTTTCCATTGGTTAAACCGATTTCTTCCAACGATGTCTTTCTTTATAGAATCAACTGGGAATAATTTTTTCCTATTTTTTGAAATGTTATTTTTCAAATCCAGCAACTCTGCACCTGGCACAGTAAAACGCGGTTTGCCGTTTATATAAGAAACCTGAATATCTTTGAGCGACTTAGCTAACCATACTGGTTTTTCGAATATCGGGTTTTTACCTCCAGTTTTATTTTCAAACAAATAAAGGCCGTTAAACGGTTTTCCCTGGCTAGAAACCAACAAATCCATATCGCCATCACCATCATAATCCATCGGAATTGGCCATGCCCATAAACCCACACCTAAATCAACCGTTAAACCAGGATTATTGTATTTCAAAAACTGAAAATCCTTTTCCTCTTGTGCTTGCGCTTTTATATTAAAGGATATTACTCCTAATACAGCCGTTAAATAAATTCCTATTCTTTTCATCTTATGGTTAAAATTATGATTACCTATTTTTCTACAACGCTCCATTTATCTGTTCTGAAAGAAGAAACAGGAAGTCCGGCGTTGTTATATAAATCTCCCATTGCCCAAGCTTTAAAGGCATATCTCGCTGCTACTGGCTTTGTTACTTTATCTGATGAAAGCGTAAGCTGGTTGCCGTCTACAACTACTTTTGCAGGATAAAACACCTTATCTGCTCCGGCTATTTCAAAATTGTTTGAATCTTTGTTTTTTAACACCAAGCCTCCTGCTGTATTATCAAAACTTAGTGAAATGGCATTCCCTTTTACCTTGCTTTTTTTATAAGTTGCGCCAGTGTATGGGATATCATCAAACTTATAGGTTTTGGCGAGTGCCAGATAGGAAAGTCGCTCTGCTACGCTCTTTTTGTTTGGTGGATGTATGGTATTGCTTGCGCCAATATCCATTAACACAGCCATGCCGGCATTCTTTATCTTTTTCTCTGCCAAAAGCTGCGATTCTCTTAATACAGGTACATAAGGAACCAACTTTAATGTTGCTTGTGATAGCTTTTCTGTTTTAGAAATATAAGGGGCAATTTGTGCATAGTAAAAAGCAAAATCACCTACGCCCCAATCTTTACGCCATTGCTTAACCATGGCTGGAAACATTTTTAGGTATAAATCTGGCTCGTTACGGTTTTGCTCTCCCTGATACCAGATGGCGCCTTTAATATTATATCCCTTGATAGGATTAATCATTCCGTTGTATAAACCTGTAGCGGTATTTTTATCCTTATTTCCTTCGTTTGCTTGTACTGGAACTTTTGTTTCCGGAAAACTTGCCAATGCGCTTTCGCTCATCCAAGCTTGCACTACTGTTCCGCCCCAATCTGCTTCTATAATACCTATTGGTACATTTAGTTTTTCTTGAAGTATTTTAGCATAAAAATATGCTATTGCACTAAAATCTGACGCATTTTGTGGTGATGCGTTTAACCAAGCCCCTTTACAATCATCTAAAGGTTTTTTCCAGCTGATGTTTTGTACATTAAAGAATCTTATTTTTGGGTTAGCAGACCCTTTAATTGCTTCTTCTGAGCCTTCCACAGGTTGTCCTTTAAATCCTTTTAAAGGCATCTCCATGTTAGACTGCCCAGATGCTAACCAAACTTCACCAATTAATACATCAGTAAGTTTTAATTCTTCGCCATCGTTAATGATGATGGTAAATGGACCGCCTGCGGTTGGTGTTTGAAGCTTGGTTTTCCAGTTTCCAGTTTTATCCGGAGCTGTGATATAGTTCTTTCCATCCCACGAAGTGGTTATACGCACTTCTTTTGTAGCTTTTCCCCAAATATTTACTAAAGAGTTTTGTTGCAAAACCATCCCGCTAGAAAAAACGGAAGGCAAAGTAACTTTAGCAAATAAAGTTCCAGCGTATAAAAACGCAATAAAAGAAAAGATAAAAATTTTAAATTTCATTTGATTTGGTTTAGATATCCATTCAAATACTTGAATGTAATAAGTGGCTAATATGAATACAAGATAGCCTTTTACTTAGCAGGCATTATTACTGTTTTTGACTGCTTTATGTATTATATTACCCTGTTTTAAGTTGTAGCTTATCACCAACTTAGGTCTTTTCTATCGTAAAAAATAAATACGCCTGTTTCAATGCCTACCACTAAATTAAGTCGATTTGCGCTTGAACCTATTTTTGCTGCGGATACTCCAATCTCATGTCCTCCTAAAGAAATGTTTTGTCCTTTAAACTTCAATACCTTTGGATACTCATAGTGAGGCTTTACATCCGTCCCTATATTTTTAAGAAAAAGTACCGTAGAGCCTCTTTTTGGTTTCATATTAACTGGCAAACCTGTGGTAGTATCTGGAATGGATTGTTTACCGTAAGTGCCCACCAACAAATCTCTTACGCCGTCACCGTCCCAATCAACAATCTCAAATTTACCTCGGCCTACTGTACCACCTCCTAATTTATTTCCTCTTATGTTTATGTCGCCTATTTTTAATTTGCCACCATCCTCTAAATTATATTTATCCAACTGCCAGTATAAATGAAATTCATCATCCTTATCTGTGGTTATATAAGCCATCCTATCTCCTATTTTAGCAACTCCAGGCCTTGTTCTCCAGGTTCCATACATATCCATTCCGTCTAGATATAAGGTATGTTCTCTGTCTAACTTTGGGTTCGTTTTAGTGCCAATATTTCGGTAAAACATAAACTTACCTCTGCTATCTCCCGTTAAAACATCTAATAAGCCGTCTCCGTCCCAATCGATTACATTTGGAGAGGTATAACCCCATCTAGCTTCACCGGGGCCTTGAATATCTTCTCGGTAGCCAGGTTGTATATGTATAATTTTACCGTCGGCTTTTAGATATTCTGGGTCGCCGTAAATAGGGCTTTCATTGCTTCCTGTATTTTTGTAAAAAAACAGAAAACCCATAGAATTACCTGCAATAATATCTGTTTTCCCATCGCCATCCCAATCTGCCAAAGACGGCATAACTAAAGAACCTCCGTATATTTTTGGATTCTCTTGTAGTAAATGTTGGGGTTTGTGCATGGATAGATTCCCGACTTTATCCAATTTATTGGTGTTCTTATAATAGTAGATTCCTCCTTCGCCTACTGTAATTAAACCTTGATTTTCCTGATTATCGTAAAAATAAGCTGGTGATGAGTGTACATTGGGGTTTCTAAGTAGTATTCCATCTTGATCTACTGCAAAATGGCGTTTCCCCAATGTGCCAGTCTTTTCGTTTAATTTATAAAATAGAATATTACCTAATCTTGTACCAGAAAGAATATAACTATTGTCCGCGTGGGTATAGTTTACAAAACCTTCTATAGTGAATAATGCCTGATTTAAATCGGTTAAAGCTTTTACATCTACAGAAGCTACTTCTAAACTGGTTGACATTCCACCGTATATCCCTAACTTTCTAAGTTGATAAGGCCAAAAACCTTCGGCATTATAGGTTATTTTTTTAGGAAAAGTTTCTCCATTACTAAATACTCCTTCTTCTCCTACTGAAAAAAGAAACTGATAGTCTCCATTTTTTAAAGGGATTACACCAAAATCAGAAAAACCTTTGGGTGTACCTTTGATGTTGATACGTTTAAGCTCTGAAAAACTTAAAGTCTTTTTATCAAACTCGGCATAACGCAATGTTTGTCCAAAACTCCATATACCATATATCTTCCCTGTTTTATCTTGTACAATTAGCCCTCTATTTTTCCCTTTATCTTCAAACGGAACGGTAATTTTAATTGGCTCGGAAAAAACAGGGGTACCTGTTGGAGACAACTTTTTGAAACAATAAAGATAAGTGCCTCTACCATGCCCATCTGTACCCTGTAAAAACAAATCTTTTTTACCATTTGATTTTACCGATGCAAAACCCATGGAATATCCATTATAAAAAGGCAATGAAAGTATACCTACTCCACTAGGGTTTCCATTTTGTATAGGTTCTCCGCTAACCAATTGTGGTGCTTTAATTTGAGCATTTAACAGCTCAACAGTTAGTATTGATAGCGTTATTAAGCCTAAAAAAATATTTTTATTCATCATAATTAAATTTAAACCCTTTATAAAACAGCAATTAACAAGGCTTTAAAAGTTGTTTTGCTTCAAAAAATTTAAACAGCGTTCAAACCATTCATCAGGAGTAGATTTGTTGTTAAGCCCAAATCCATGCCCGCCAGCTTGATATAAGTGCATCTCTGCTTTTACTTTGTTTTTTAATAATGCCTGATAAAACAGCAGGCTATTTTCTATAGATACAATTTTATCATTTTGAGCATGAACTAAAAAAACTGGTGGTGTGGTTGGAGTAACCTGCTGTTCGTTGCTATAAAGGTTAAGCAATTCTTGAGATGGATTTAAGCCTAATAGTTTACTTATAGATCCACGGTGCGCATATTCTCCGAATGTGATTACCGGGTATAATAGCAAAGCAAAATCAGGACGAACACTTGTATTTTTAGGGTTTGCTATCAAAAACTTATCAAAATGCGTTGCAATGGTTGATGCCAAATGTCCTCCGGCAGAAAAACCGATTACTCCAATTTTAGCAGGGTCAACATTCCACTCGGCTGAACGTTCGCGGATCAATTGAATAGCTCGCTGCCCGTCTTGCAACGGACCAATTGTTTTATCCAACATGATAAGGTCGCTTGGTAATCTGTATTTTAATACAAAAGCAGCAATACCATTTTCGTTAAACTTTTTAGCTATCGCCGTACCCTCTTTAGTAATAGACAAAAAACCATAACCCCCGCCAGGGCAAATTACTACAGCAGTCCCTGTTGCTTTATCTTTTGCTGGTAAATAGGCAGTAATTGTTGGTTCAGAAACAAAGCGTATCTGATCTTTAGAAAACTCTTCTATATAATCTACAGGTACTTGCTTAGCATTGGGCACCCCGTTTGGATATAAAAGAATAACCTTTTCCTGGCTAAATACTGTTAAAGAGAAGAAAGTAACTACTAGTGTTAAAATATGTTTTATATTCATTAATTATGTTTTTTTGATAAAAAATCCCTCGTTTTATCTCTACTCGTTAACCAATCTCCAGTTATTACTATTTTTTGAAGGAAATGAACGTTAATAATTACAAAACCCAATTTATAGAGAAAAAAATCACATTACATAACATTTGTTTTCCAAAACATCCAATATGTTATCATCTATTTTATCACATAACTAAAACGTTTCACCAAATTTACCTTAAAGAAGCCATTCTGGGTTCAACCAAGATTTAAAAAATATTATTTAGAAAGTATGGTTAGGGAGGTATTGTCGACCTTATCTATATTCTTTTTTGCCTAATAAGCTACTAGGAAAAAAACTACGTCCCATTGTTGAGACAATACAGTAATAGCATGCTTTTTAAAACCTTTAAATGGGAGTGTTTGTACTGGTTTTGGCATCCTCCAAGCATTTATATGATTACAAAAAAGGATATTACTAACTTCTATAATACGCCAAGGTTACTTACATTCCAATTTAGAATACGCTTCTCTCTTATATAAGTGTAGATAAAATCTAAAAACTCAATTAACAAAAATATGAGACTACTCGTCTCATATTTTCTAAGAAATACTTTGTGGCAAGGTTGATAAAAAAAAACTAACCCTACCTCCTGATTCGGTAATCAAAAGAATTTATCTGCCTTGGACTTCCGTTCGAAAGCTTTTTAATAATCTACTAACTACGTAATCTGTTCTTATTTCATCTTCCAATTATCTGTACGAAAAGAAGAAGCCGGCAACCCTATCCCATTAAACAAATCACCTTTTACCCAAGCTTTAAAAGCATAACGTACCGCTACAGGTTTCTTTACTTTATCTGAAAAAACGCTAATTTCAGACCCTTTAATTTTAGCGGTTGCTGGATAAAAGACCTTATTATTACCGGCTATCTCAAAATTTGTAGATTCCTGATTCTTAAAGTATAAACCATCAGCTAAGTCAAAAAACAATATTACCTTATCGTCGTTTATCTTCATGTTTTTATATACTGGTCCAGACCATTTAATATCTTTAAAACCATAACTTTTCGCTAATGCGAGATAAGATAATCTTTTGCTTACACTTTCCTTATCTGATGGATGTACCGTGTTTTGTGCCCCAACATCCGTTAGTACAGCCATTCCTGAATTTGGTATATCATCCAAAGCTTTCAATTGAGCTTCTCGTACCAATGGAAAAAAAGCGTAAGATTTATCTGTTGGTTTATCGTAAGGTGCTATCTGTACATAATAAAAATCCCAATCGCCAATATTCCATATCGTTCTCCATTCTTTTACCATTGTGGGCAGCAATTTTGAATACTCGTACCAATTTTTACGATTGGTTTCTCCCTGATACCATATTACCCCTTTAATTCCATAGCCAACTAAGGGATTAACCATTCCGTTGTATAAACCAGAAGGTGTGTTTTTAGATTTAAGTGCTTTATTTTCTACCGGAGGAACCCATAAATCAGGGAAAGACTTCAAACTGTTTACTGTCATCCACGACTCTATTCTTGTTCCTCCCCAAGCTACTTGAATAATTCCAACCGGTACTTTTAACTTCTCCTGCAAAATTTTAGCATAACCATAAGCTACGGCACTAAATGTTGTTACTGAGGCAGGTTTAGCAGTTTCCCACGTTCCTGAACAATCATCAAGAGGCATTGCCCAGCTAACTTTTTTTACCTGAAACAAACGTATTTGTGGATTATTTGATTGGGCAATGGTTTCATCAGCGTTTAACACTGGCTGATTTATAAACCCTTTTAAAGGCATTTCCATATTTGACTGCCCTGATGCAATCCATACTTCTCCAATTAAAATATCTGATAACACTAAATTTGTTCCATCATTAATGGTTATGGTATACGGACCTCCGGCAATTGGAGTACTCATTTTCGTTTCCCATGTTCCGTCTGCTGTTGATTTTAGTGTATATCTCTTTTTATCCCACGATGTAACAATAGTCATATTAACTGCAGGTGTCGCTTTACCCCAAATAAGCACATTACTTTGCTGCTGTAATACCATGCCATTTGAAAATACCGACGGCAATTTCACTTTGGCTGATAAATTATTGGTGAATAAAAGTAAGATTAGGGTTATTGGTATTAAATTTATTTTCATCGTTTTCTTCTTTTTATTAATCGGCATTTTCCATTAGCCACGTTAAATTAAATCTATAATGTATGTTACTACTAACCAGATGGATTATATCATCAGGACTTTGTGTTGCAGCAAGATATCCCATAGGCTCTGCATTAAATTCACTGGTTTCAAAAAAACCTGTCCATCCGCCCCCATTAAGGTAGCGGTGTTTACCATCTGTTAGCAATTTTTTCACAGGCCAGGTTTTTCCCTCGTCAAAAGAAACGGCAGCAAACATTCCATACCCTTTATATGCTTCGCCCTGCTTATTCTTAAAAATCATTCCACGCCTATTCTCATCTTTTTCTCTTGGATGATTAGTAAAAGAAATCAATAAAATCGCACCTTCATTCAGTCTCTTTAACACCAATCGCTGTCCGGCATATATCGGTAAAAATTCAGAAGCATAATATGTCCAGCTTTTACCCATATCTTTTGAAATACTTAAAGGCATACGTAAGCCAGGGTATTTTTCTCCTCCATCGATATCATTATTTCTCCCTAATGCCATTAAGTCTCCATTTTTTAGTTGTAAAACTCCAGCATGTATACCTGCAATCAATGGCCCTTTCAGCCCTGCTTTAAAAACAGGATTGTCAACAATAGCAGAAGGTTTTTGCCAAGTTTTACCGTTGTCTTTACTGATATGAATTGTGCTTCCTCCTGATTGCCCAGGGTGTGCGTCTGCCGCCTGTACCAACCAACCTTCTTTCGTTTTAAACATGCCTGCTATAACCTGATTTTGCATATCGTGTTCTGCATTGGCTAATTGTGGTTTAGACCACGTTACTCCATTATCTGTACTGATACGAGACACCATTGCTAGGTTTTTCCATCCTCCGGCAACTTCCATACCGTTCATGTGGAATATTGTACCCTTTCCATCGTAAAATAATGATGAACCAGTCAGGTTCCTATCTGCAACTCTAAAAAACTCTGACGGCTCATCCCATTCAGTATTTCCTGCTCTTAATCTACTTGCTAGTATTACCATTTCCCTTCCTGATTCATCATCAGTAGAAAACCATATAGCCAATAAATCTCCGTTAGGACACCAAGTTATTGCTGGACAATGATTGTGGAGATAGAATGGTGTTTTGTTTTCACACGAGGGTTCTTTTACGTAATACATCGGCTCCATAAAGATGGCTTTTTTTTGAGGCTGACTCCACTTAAATTCTTTTTGCACTACGTTTAGACCATACGTGTTCTGCTCATCAACAGGCATTGGTTTTGTGGTGGGTAATTCTCCTTCTACTACCCTAAAACCGATCATCCAATTTTTATCTTCCGGAATCATAGCCATACGGTTTGCTGAGCGGAGAAATTCAGGAGGTGTATTGTGGCTTCCGCCACGAGTAACCCTAAAATCTCCATTTACTCTGCCAACAGGGTCTTGTTGTTCACTTTTTGAATAAGACCCGTACCAGTCATAACACCATTCTTCTACATTTCCATGCATATCATACAACCCCCAGTTATTTGGAGGAAATTGAGCAACCTGTAAAGAAACTGGCTTAGGGTCACGGTTAAATACCTGCGATTTGTAAAGCTCTTTAGGTAGTTTACCTGCCATAGAGAAACCAGATAATGTTCCTGCTCTGCATGCATACTCCCATTCTGCCTCGGTAGGTAAACGATATTTTTTTCCTTCTTTTTCTGACAACCATTTACAAAACGCTATGGCATCTTCATAACTCACAAAAATAACGGCTTCGTTATCTCCTTTAGACAATCCCTTTTTTCCGCGAAATTGTTTATGCAAGGGGTCAAACTGTTCATATTGTGCGTTGGTTATTTCTGTAGCTGAAATTTTAAATGATTTTGTAATATGTACTACATGAGCTGGAGCTTCATCGAAATCCTTTCCTCTTCCGTCCGATCCCATATAGAATTTCCCAGATGGAATACTTATCATTTCTTGTTTGATACTATTTATTTCCTTATGGAGGTTTGAGGTTTTAGCTTCCTGCGCCGATACAAAATATCCTATCCCTAATATCAAAAACAAGATTAAATGTTTTTTCATTTGCTTCTTCATTTACTAATTCATTTTCTACTTACATCGTTAAATAAATCTGGATAATCAGAAATAATCCCATCTACACCCAAATTAATCAGATGCATTATTTCTTCTTTCGTATTAACCGTCCATGGTAGCACTTTGATATTTCTTTCGTGACAATATTTTATCATTTCATCGGATACCGTATTGTACTCAGGACTGTAAACTGCTGGATTAAATCCTAATTTCTCTATCATTTGTTGCGGTCCAATTGCACTTTTACCAGTTAGTAAAGAAAGCTTAACATCAGGATATTTACGATGTAACACCTGAAGCGGTCTCCTATCAAAAGATTGGATTACCGTTTTGGACACAATACCTTTCTCTTGCAGTACTTTATAAACAATATCTACAAATTCTTCAGGAAAGGGGTTTTCTTTACCATCACCAGATTTTCCTGATTTTATTTCCATATTATAATAGATTTCTCTGCCTTGCTTAGTAGCCAGTTTTTCTGTTTCATCTATTAAATCTGTCAATAAAGGTTTAATGGTTGCAAAACGTTGTTGTTTGGGAAAATCAGGATGCGGTTTCAATCCAACATCATATTTTCTGATACTATCATAATTCATCTGATACAACAAATGAGCTTTTGCTTCTTCTGGTGAGAGATATTTTCCCTGCGGAGTTGTGGTTATATTTTGATGAAAATACACATCATGGGAAACCACAATCTTTTTGTCTTTGCTAATACATAAATCCATTTCCAAAGTATTTACCCCTGGCAAATGCATTGCAAGTTTCATCGCCTCTATGGTGTTTTCAGGAAATAATCCTCGTCCACCACGATGAGCTTCCAAACTCAACTGAGAAACAACTAGCTGACTATAAGAAAACAAACTGTATAAAATACCTGCTGTTATTAAAATTATCTTTTTAAAGATCATCATTATTTAATTTCTCCGTTAACTACTAATGCAGGTGTAAGTGAGTTACTTTTACCTATCCTAAATCCATTATTTTGTGTAGCACTTAATCCCCCCCATGCATATAATCTGAATATTACTTTGGTGGCGGAAGGTATATTTTGCAGTTCGTTAATGCTACTTAATTCAACTTGTGGCTGCTGAATGCCATTATTATCAGTAAATCCTGTAGAAACTGTTATCGGTTTTCCTATGGTTTTAAAGTTATAACCGCCATCGATACTGTACTTCCATACGTAATTTCTAGGAGCATTTTCCTGAACTCTTAGCACAACACCAATTGAAAACAGTGATATCTTTTTATACGATTTGGCTTTAACGCTAAACTGATAATAAGCACCTGATTTTTCTGCCGATTGTAAATCTGCTAATACAGGAAAGGCAGAAGCAAAAGAGACAGCAGCTTTTTGTGGGATTATACCTCCACCGCGGTTTAACACAGAAACCTCCAAAGCCTCATTGGTATAGGTTGACCGGCTACTTGTTTCATTTCCAAAAATCCCATCAGTATCAAAATTCCAGGATACTAAAGGTTTCCCTTTAATCATTGCTGGATCTAAAACTACATGTCGTATGTTTTTACGTCTCCAAGAGTAGGTAATATGTACCAATCCATCCTTACTTTGGATAACTGCGGGATAACTATACCCACCTTCTTTATCATTTTCTATAACCAGTAATGGGTACCAGTTTTCTCCATCTTCTGAAATGGCTATATTAAGCGGAGTTCTGGAGGTTTCGCTATGGTTATATACCATTAATTGTCGTCCGTCTTTTAATGTTACTGCATCGTTACCTGAATTCGGGTTTGGTAAATCCAATAATTTGAGTTTATCCCATGTTTCACCTCCATCTGTAGACCAAATACTGAATACTCTTTTATCTTTCAATGTTCGCCCTACAGCTTGTAACCTTTCATTTCCATAAAGCAATATACTAGGTTGTATAACTGGTATAGAGCGATCTGTTACTGATGCCGTTCTCGTCCAGGTTTTCCCAAAATCATTAGAACGTTCAAAATGCAACATAGAATTGATACTCGAAGGACTCAGTATTCCTTTCTCTCCTATCTTTACAGGTTTGTTTTTTATTGGTCCATAAATTCCTTCGGGCAAACGTTCTGGTTCGCTCCATGTTTTTCCACCATCTGTCGAGCGCATTAACATTCCCCACCATTCTGGAGTAGTAGGCCCTACTTTATAAAATAGTATTAAAGGACCGCCGTTTGGTACTTGATACAATACCGGATTCCAACAAGGATATTGAATTTCTGAACCATCAATTAACTTGGTTATTCCAGTAATTACTTCTACTGGTGCTGCCCATTTACCATTTTCCTGCCTAGACAACCAAATACCTACATCCGGCTCTTTTTCTTTTGTACCGCCAAACCAGGCAGCAACTAGTCCTGTTGGTGTTTCTTCTATAGTAGAGGCATGTAATTCTGGAGTTGGAGGATTAACACATATATCTTCCATTTTAAGAATTGCAGAGTTCACAGCATATATAATTGTATCTGGTTTCTCCTTTGGCGTTATCTCTTCTCTTAAACTACTTGCTTTACAGGCTACAAATATCCAAAAGCAACAAATACCAAGTACACAAACATTTAATTTCCTCATCTATCTATTTTAAAAATTTAGTACTAATGTTTTCATATGCAGTAATAAAAGACGCGATATACATCCCATTAGCGTTAACAGGAATTTGTATTTGATTATTACCTTGCTGAAAATCCATTGAAGATTCATATACTTTACGTCCGTCAATGCTTACAACCTGTATTTTTCCTTTTCCAGCTCTTGCAGCATAAACAGAAAGCTGTATGTCATTTTCTGATAATTTAGAAATGTTCAAGGATGTTTTATTAAATCCAGTATTTATATGAACGATGGAGCTTTCTGTTGACTTACCATCATAATCTACCTGTCTTAATTGGTAATAGTTATCTCCTACTAAAGGATCAGAGTCTATAAAACTATAGTTGTGTAAACTTGTAGAATTTCCGTTACCTGAAACTGTACCTATTACTACGGGTGTATTTCCGTCTGATGAACGTAATACCTGAAAATGGGAGTTGTTTTGTTCCGATTGTGTTAACCAGTTTAACTTTACCGAATTATTTTCTTTTTTGGCGGTAAACGAGGATAAAACTACGGGAAGCGTATTCATCTGTACAACTTCTCCTCTTATGGTTAAAGCATCTCGGGTAGTGGTAACACTTGCCCCTATCCGGAAAGAATTATTACTGCTGGCACTGCTCCCTCCCCATGCATATAAACGAAAAATAACCGGGTTATTAAACTGCTGCATATCTGTAATTCCTGAAAGATCTACAGAAGGTTGTTGGATACCATTATTATCAGTAAAACTAAAGTTTGTCGTTGTAAGGGTGTAGGGGCTTCCTATATCCTGGAATGTATTGCCATTGTCTTTACTGTAACGCCATATATAAGTTTTCGGGGCATCAACTTGCACTCTTAAAATTACATTTAGTGCAGAAAGATTTATAAGAGCATTGCCTTTAGGTGTAATTGTAAATTCGTAATAAGAATCTGCAGCAACCGCTGCTGCTTTATCAGCATTTATCGGAAATGCAGACGAATATGCATTGCCCGCGTTTTGAGCTGTTACCCCATCTCCTCTACTTAACGCAGATACTTCTATATTAGGATTAACTCGTGTTGGCTGTGCTATTGCGGGAGGATTTACTGTTGTACCCACTATGCCGTTCAGGTTCCATTCCGTAAGAGAAACAGTTGTTCCATCTATAGACAATGCTTCTTGAGGGGAAGCAGAAGGGCTTTGACCTATCCTAAATGAGCCTGATCCCGACGTTGCTACCGCCCCGCCCCATGCATATAAACGAAAAATCACAGCTTCACTAATATTCTGTAAATCACTTATACCAGACAAATCTATCAGAGGTTGTATATTTCCACCGTTTGCTGCGAAGTCGAAACCGATATCTGCCAATATAACTGGAGAGCCTATATTAACAAAATTCGCATCTGCATCTCCCACTTTACCATATCTCCAAACATAAGCTGAAGCAACATTAGGCTGGATTCTTAAGATAAATCTATTAATTGCACTCAAATTAACAGCCACACCGGGCTTGGGTGTAATGGTAAATTCGTAATAAGCTTGTGCTACTATGGCGGCATTCATATCCGCATAGGGCTGTGTGTTTGGAGGAATGAGTGTGCTGGCAAAAGTATTGCCTCCTGTCTGAGCTGTCAACCCAATTCCCCGACTTAAATCAGATACTATTACATTTGGCGCAACAACTGTAGGCGTTGCTGTTGGTTCGCTACCTACTTTACCGTATAAATTCCACGCTGCAATCTGGGCGTTTAATTGGCTAACCGTAAATACAGCTAATATTATTGTAAATAACTTTTTCATATTAATTATACTTTATTTCTATTTATTACTTTTTTTTTGAAACTTTTCCACTTAAAGACAGCGCATTTCTTGTGGCACCACTTTTACCTATTCTAAATCCATTATCTTTAGAACCTTCTGCCCCTCCCCAGGCGTATAAACGGAAAGTAATAGTTTGTGAAGAAGAGACTCCTTGTAGCTCTTTATAAGACGAAAGATTTAATGTTGGTTGGGAGACACCATTATTTATGGTAGGCGCAGATTTTACATCTTCTTTTCCCAAATCAGTAAACTTAATACCATCTGTACTATACATCCATCGGTAATTTCTGGGTGCATTGTTCTGAACCCTTAAAACCACCTCTAAGGCGTTAAGAGAAACGTAATGATTTTTTTTCGTCTTTACTGTAAATTGATAATATGAACCTGCTTTTATAGCTTCTTCCTTATTTTGATTTACAGGGAAAGCAGATGCAAATGAATAGCTGGCTTTTTCGGGCTTTACACCTGGGCCCCGAGATAATATTGATACCTCCAGATTTGAGTCTGTCATCGTTGATGCACTTACTCGTTCATTTCCTTTTACGTCACTTAAGAAGTTCCATGCAAGTATTTGTGCATCAACACTATAAGACACACAGGATATTAAAAAAACAAATAGTAACTTTTTCATTTTAAAAAATTAGGGTAAAAAATTAATAAATTAGTATACCATCCAGTCAGTATTTTTCCAGATGATATTTTTTATGATATGGTTGATTAAAATTCTTCTACAGTTCCCTCGATAGCTAATGCATGCTGCGCAACAGTAAGACTTTTACCTATTCTAACACCATTATTGCTGGACACACTGGTTCCGCCCCAAGCGTATAATCTAAACATAACAGGCGTAACAGAAGTCAGTGTTTGCAAATCATCTATCATAGAAAGATCTAATTGTGGTTGTTGTATTCCATTATTTTCCGAGAATCCGGTAACCCAGGTATAAGGCTCTCCTATATCTTTAAAACTGATACCACCATCCATACTATACATCCATATATAAGTTTTTGGGGCATTGGTTTGTATCCTTAAGATGATATCCAATGCAGATAAACTTATTTTTGAAATACCTTTAGGCTTTATGGTAAATTGGTAATATGATCCTGCTGTAATAGCGGCTGCTTTATCTGCATTAATCGAAAAAGTACTTGCGTAAGAGCCTCCTGCTGTCTGCACAGCTAAACCAACACCTCTACTTAATGTAGATGTTTCTAAATTGGGATTTGTTATGGTAGAATTGCTGATAGCTTCATTACCTATAGCGCCCAGTAAGTTCCATGCAAGAATAACTGTCTTTGCTTTTATATCTTTGATATTTCGTGGCCACAAAGAAATTTCTGGCTCGGCAGCACCTACAGGCAAATACATCAAAGCGATACCTGTAACAGATACTGTTGCAGGTAATTGTACCATAGCGTAACTAGCTGTAACCTCGGTATGTAGTACCATTTGTCCTGTTCCATCACTAAGAACTCTATCTCCGCTATAGCTATCACCAGAAATAGGTTCTGGCACAAAATCCCCGGCATAAACTTTTACTAGTGTGCTTTCATAATTACTGGAATTTGACTTTAGTTGGGCTATAGAGATAATTTTCGACTCTAAAACATTGCTTTCTGACACCAGTTGTATAGCATTAGTTGCTATATCTTTAATTTTTAAAGAACCTTCTTCTTTGGTCAATATTGCCCCATTAATATCAACAATTATAGAGTCTCCTGGTTTAAAGTTATTAGCCTGATTACCTACTATTAAATTAATTCCTCTTATCTTTTTTCGTCTATTTTGCTGTAAGACCAACATACCTTCTTGAAGGTTTCCAGAACTAGCATCAGAAATTACTATTCCAGTTATTTTTGTAGCACCAGACATATTTGTATTATTTAACACAAGGTCTTCTCCTTTATAAAGTAACCGAATATCTTCTACAGAGATGACTGCGCTTAAAATTCCATCTGCCCAATTTGTACGTTTACATGCTATAAATACTAACATTGTAAATGCAGTGAGCAACAATAATATTTTTTTCATTAGTTTATATTTTAGCGTTATAAATTAATTACGGTCTTTGCCACCATACTTTGGTATTAATATCATCAGCCCCTTGTCTTCCTATAGCCTCCAAATAGTTATCTCTATTTGTAGATTGAAGATATACTGGATAGTTAATTCGAGCAGGCATTTCCTGATTATTTATTAGCCCTAATCCTTTAGGCAAATCAGGATAACCTGTTCTTCTATATTCAAACCATTGTTCTAAATCTGTAAAGAAGAGAGCATAATACTTTTGTAGAAGTATTTTTTCTATTTTACTACTTGGTCCTTCGTTATTATCCCACTTTATATGTATACCATTTAAATAATTAGATGGCACAGAAGCCCCCCATAAAGTAATGCCGTTCGTAATACCAGCTTCATAATGAGTTTGTGCATTTCCGTTATACCAACCTCTTATGGCCACTTCGGCTAAAATAAATTGCAATTCAGAATAATTAAGAATATTGCCTAATAACGGATCTATTTTTAAAGCCAGAGGCATTGCAGAACGCGGAGTTGGAGACGCACCCACAGGATAACCGCTTGGAATCCCAGCATATTCCCCTTGAGATAATGTTGCCCATTTAGCTATGCGAGGATCTCCCCAGTTTTTCAAATTATTCACAAAAAAATCGGCCAACCTAAGTATATTCCAATCCGCATCCCTATCTGTCTGAAAAGGTGACTGATAAGGCAATACACCTGTCCATTTCAATATTGCAGATTCCGCATTATTGGAAATTAATGGGTAATTTGAAATTTTTGTTTGTACAATCTCGGTTATTTTATCAGTTGCAACTGTACCTGCTTTACCAGAAACTCTTAGTAGCAAACGCAAATACAAAGAATTCCCAAATTTCCTCCAGTTAAGCGCTACTCCTCCATATATAGGATCAGAACCAGCAAGTTCACCTGTTAAATTAGCATTGGTTTTTAGAAGTTCATTTGCCTGCTCCAGTTTACTAAAGATATCCAGATAAATATCTTCCTGTTTATCAAACTTAGGCATCAATACACCTTCTTTACCTTTATTAGCATCGAAATATGGTACATCTCCATATGTATCCGTAAGCAATGAAGCTACCCAAGACTGACAAATTAAGGATATTGCCATGTAGGTCTTGTTACTATTATTGCTGTTTATTTTATATAAATCTTCGGCACTTGTATATAGATTTTTAAAATTAGTTAATTGCAAATACCAATTATTCCAATTATAATCTGCTTCTGACTTACGTATATCATAGCGAAATATTCTACCTTCCACATCTCCTGTTAATACATGAACCTGCATCAATTCATTATTAATTCTTTTTGCAGAACGGTTCATATTTTTGGCTACAACATCCGTAATTGCCGGTGCCAATAGTGCCTGAGGCAATGCAAATTCACTAGAATTGGGGTTCTTACTTAATTTTTTAAATCCGTCTGTACAGGAAGCTGTTAAAAACACGACCAGACAGATACTTATGATTTGTTTAATTTTTTTCATAATTGTTCTATTTCAATAATTAAAAACCAACAGTTAAGTTTATACCAAATGTGCGGGTAGATGGGAATTGAGCAATCTCAAACCCTTTATCTATTGAGCCGTTGTTTAAGGTTCCAAACTCAGGATCGAAAATAGGCCATGGGGTAATCATAAATAAATCTCTCCCATAAAGTCCAAGAGTTGCTTTTTGCAGACCTAATCGTTTATTAAGTTTTTGTGTAAAAGTATAATCAAGTCGTAGCTCTCTTAATTTAATAAAGTCTGTACTAAACATACTCCCTTCCAAATTCTCTCGTCCATAATGCCTAGCATAATAAGTCCAAATGTCTTGTGCTAACACATCATTTGTTCTAAATGTGCCATCTCCATTACTAATTACTCCGTTACCTATAATTCCATTATAACGGCCAGGAAGCGTGTTTTCTAATTTTCCTTGTTCCGCCAATAATGCATGTGTTAAGGAGTAAGATTTACCACCATACTGCCCATCTACCAATACATTTAAACGGAATTGTCTATACCTAAATTCATTGCCAATACTTGCTCTCCAACTGGAGTTGCTGTTTCCTAGATAAATGGGTTCTGGTGTAAGTACAGGATATCCATTTTCATAAATAATCTGACCATCTGGAGAACGTTGGTAGCCCGGTCCATAAATAGCACTTATATTCCCGCCTACTCTTGCTTCTATAGAGCCTCTACCAGACAAAGTGTTTTGTAATTGCAAAGAGAACAAGCTATCTGTAAGTCTCTCTACTTTGTTACCATTGGCAGAAAATGTTGCAAATACTTTCCAATTCAGCCCTTTTTTGCTTTTTAGAGGCACCCCATTGGCTTGAATTTCCAAGCCTTTATTACTTACTAATCCTCCATTAACTATAACATTACTATAGCCTGCCCCTCTATCAAGGGTAGCTGTAAGAATCTGATCCTTGGTATTACCCTGATAAACTGCTACATCAAATCCTAAACGGTTTTTAAATAAACGTACATCGGCTCCTAACTCATAACTGGTTGTATATTGTGGTTTTAAGTTTTCGTTTGGTAAGGTAGTAGGGTTTAAAAGTCCTCCTGAAAAATTGCTTGCAGTTACATATGCGTATGCATTCTGATAAGTCCTAGTTCCGCCACTTCCAACTCCTGCATAAGAAGCCCTTAGTTTTGCAAATGTCACATAAGATGGCATTTTTACCATATCAGAAACTACCGCACTGAGGTTAACTGAAGGGTAAAAGAATGACACATTATCTGTTGATGTTGGGGTTGCCAAAACACTATTCCAATCATTTCTTGCAGTAATATCTAAAAAGAGATAATTATTATACGCTATGGTACCAAGACCATAAAAGCTATTAATATTGTACTCGCTTCTGTAAGGAAGTGCTGTCAATACATCTCTGCTATTTGCCAGAGTAAACACCTGAGGGTACTGCAAATTATTTGCTCTCAATTCATCCTTTATATAACGATTTTGTAATCTGCTTCCTCCTCCAGAAATTGAAACATCAAATTTATCGCCCAATTTCCTTCCATACTTTAACAAGAAATCGCTATTTACTTCCTGTGCAAATACATTCATTGTGCGGTACATACCATTGGTAAACTTCTGCGTATCCATTGGTCTTTGCTCTGAACGGTTTTCATAAGAAAAATCCATAGACGTTCGAACCAATAAACTCAGGTCTTTTGTAAAATCATAGCTTGCTTGGATATTACCTGTTATCGAATTCCGATTAAGCTTATTTAGCATTTCATTTACTATCAAGTAAGGATTATCAGGAGAAGTACTGAACGGATAACTTTGATCTATTCCTTCTAACCCAGGCATCCAATAATCTTTTAACCAATCTAAATTGCCATTAGGCACCTGCATAATATTCCAATACATAATGGTTTGATTATTATAACCTGAGGCAGGTAAATTATCGCTCTTTTTATTGGTATAGTTTATTTTAGTGGCTATTTTCAATTTATCTGTCACCTTTTGACTAGCCGAAAGAGCAACAGTATTTCGTTTATATCCTGTATTTGGGATTATCCACTCGTTATCTACATTAGTTAAAGAAAACCTTACAGATGTTCTTGCTGTTCCACCATCTAATGTTATACTATTAGTAAACGTTTTCCCAGTTTCAAAAAAATCTTTTCTATTATTTGGATAGGGTATCCAAGGAGATCGCTCTATAGCTCCTTTATGTGTGATTGGATCATATTGAAAATATTGTTGACCGGCAAACTTTGGCCCCCAGGCAACACTAGAACCTCTAGTACTCGCACCATCAGGTGTTGTTCCCCAAGAAAAATAATTTACACCCTCAGTACCAGAACCATATTCATATTGATAATCTGGCCACCGAGATATGCTTTCGATAGACGTATTAGAAGTAACGGTTACTCCAATACCTTTTACTCGCGGTTTTCCGGATTTAGTGGTGATAATGATAGCCCCATTTGCACCTCTTTGCCCATAAAGTGCCGCCGCACCTGGCCCTTTTAATACACTCACGCTTTCTATATCTTCGGGATTGATATCGCTCAATCCATTACCAAAATCTACAGGAGAGTCTTCCCCCAAATAAGAAGCATTTCCTGTACCCGTTGTACGCCCACTACTATTATTAATTACAACACCATCTATTACAATTAGCGCATCATTATCTCCTGTTAAATTATTCTCTCCTCTAAGAATAATTTTATTTGACCCTGCTGGACCTGCTCCAGAACGGACTAAGTTTAATCCAGCAATTTTCCCCGACAACGCATCTGTCCAATTGTTAGACAGTACTTCTGTAAGTTGCTCTCCACCAATCTGGGTAACCGCATATCCCAAAGATTTTTCATCACGTTCTATTCCCAGAGCCGTTACCACTACTTCTGTTAAAGCTGCAATCTGTTCCTTTAGGACAATATTCAGATTAGTTCTTCCTGCAACAATGATTTCTTGTGAATTAAACCCTAAAAAAGAAAAAACAAGAATACTTTTTGCATCAGGAACTTTAATAGTAAAAGTCCCGTCTGTTGCAGATACAGTACCCCCAGCTGACCCTTTTATTCTAATATTTACTCCTGGAAGCGCAATCCCTTGTTCATCAGTTACCTTTCCTTTTATTTGTACCGCCGACTGCTCGGGTTTAGCTTTAATTGTTACCGTCTTTTGATTAATTACATAGTTGAAAGGTTGTGTCAACATCAGTCTTTCCATAGTCTGAATTATTGAATTGCTTTTTAAGGAAAGTGTTACTGGATTTGCTTTTTTCAACAACTGTGCGCTATATAAAAAATCATAACCGCTTTGTTGTTGAATCTTAACCAAAACCTCTTCCAAGGCAACATTTTTCACCTGTATATTTATATATTGGGCATAGGAACTGGCGCTGAGCTGTAGAATACAGGTTAGCATAAGAATACTTATCAATCTCATTACGCGAAAAAGTTTCAGATAAATACAGGTGTGCTCTCCGCAAATAAATGCGATGATTTTTTTATACATTTGAACGTTAGGTTTAATTTTCAATTGATTCTTCGATAAAATTCGGTTGATCCTGACTATTTTTCCCGGAAACGGTACGAACGTTTTCGGGATTTTTTATTTGTAGGATGACTTTTAAAAAAATTAATCTGTCACAATTATCCTCCTTTCTTCAGTCGGTTTTCCATCAATTATTCTAAATTTCACAAGACCAGTTAATTCTAATCCTTTTAATAACTCTTCAAGATCTTTAGACTTAGCGTAAATACCTCCAAATACTTTCTCGTCAATATTGTCTTCATATTCTACTTTTACATTATACCAACGAGAAATCTGTTTCATCACCTCTTTTATATTATCATCTCTAAACATGAAATACCCTCCTTTCCAAGCGAGCACATGTTGTAGATTAACCTTTTTTACATCAATATTTTCATTAGACACTGTAGCAAGGCCTTGTTGCCCTGGCTTTAAGATTACAGCCCTATCTCCGTTTGTTAACCTTACAGAACCTTCGGCTAATGTTGTTTTCACAAACAGATCATTATCATAAGCTGATATATTAAAGTGCGTACCAAGTACATGTACTTTCATTTTACCTACTGTTACTATAAATGGCATTTTTTCATTCTTGGCGACTTCAAAATAGCCTTCTCCCGATAGTTCTACATTTCTTTCAGTACCCGAAAATTCCGAAGGATAGCTTAAAGAAGAGGTTGCATTGAGCCAAACTTTTGTTCCATCTGCAAGAACCAGCTTATATTGTCTACCACTTGGAATAGAAATTCTATTTAAAGCAGTTCTAAAAGTGAACGCATTACCTTCGTTTTCAGAACCTTTATAAGTCAATTCTCCATTTTTCGTTTTTAGAATTTCTGTACCTCCTTCATGGGTTAACAAACCGTTCTTAGCCTCATCTAAAGGAATCATTGAGCCATCTGCCAATGTCAGTACAGCTGTACCTGAATCCGGTCGGGCTACAGTTTTTGTCTTTAAGACAGTAAGAGCATTGGTTTCTACTTGTTTCTGTCCGAAAAAATAAAATGCTGTACCTAAAGACATCACCATTAATGCTGCGGCAGACCACCTGTACCAGAATTTCAGGCTTTTAACTTTTTTACCAGAAATCGTTTGGTTAATATTGTTGTATATATTTTTACCTAATGTTTTTTCTTCGCTACTTAATTTTTCAGAAGTATCCTGATATACCTTAAAACCATCATTGTATTCCATAAGTACACGTTCCTCTTCCTGACTACATTTTCCTGAAATATATTTCTGATACAATTTTATATATTCTTCTGAAGTCATATAATTGGTTGGTCTTTATTATAAAGAGGTATAATCATTCATCATACACACATACATTTCTATTTTTTTATTAATAATCTCTTTACCGCATATTTATTTCTTGTTAACCTTCTATGCGCACATTTACAATTGCATGGTCAATAATAAATTTCATCCATTTAATTTGAAGAATTGCAATAAACTAGTTAATTTTAGCTTACCCCTAGAAACCAAATAATAAACTTATCTGAATGCTAAAAAACCAATCCGATGATGAATTGTGGAATGCTGTTGTAGAAGACAATAACAGAGCATTTACAACTTTATATAACAGGTATTGGCAAAAATTATATAAAACAGTGTTCTATTATGTAAAAAACAAAGAAGTGGCAGAACAAACTGTACATGATACTTTTGTGATTCTTTGGAATAGAAGAAAATATCTTAATATTGCAAATTTCGCTAACTATATACATGTAACTGCTCGTTACCATGTTTTTAAAGAACTTAAAGCAAGAAAAATATCTCCTTTAGCGTATATTGAAAATTATGATACTTTAGAAACTGAAAAAGAATATAATGGTGCAGAACAGCGATTTCAGCAACAAGATTTTGAAACAGAATTAAAAAGTTGTATCAAACCTCTTCCTAAAAGGTGTAAAGAAATCTTTTGGTTAAGTAGAATTGAAAATCTTTCAAATGATGAAATAGCCGAAAAATTTGGTATTTCCAAACGTACTGTAGAAAATCAGATTACATACGCATTGAAACATATTAGAACCGTACGCATAGATACATCTTGTGCATTCACTTTATTTACGATTTTTATTTTATACAGCTGAGATTTGTGGGATAACTATAAAGTCTTTTTGTAAATATTTACTTTAAATCTTATTTCTAATACGATCGCTGAACTAATCGCCTACAGCTTCTATACAAGAAAACCATTGATCAAACTTCTAACTCATCAAATAACACTATTTTAATCTCAAACTCAGGTAAATAAAAACTCTGTCGCTTCCCTTATGTCTTTAAAAACCTTAACGTAAAAAAAACTCTGATTTTATTTCCTATTGCAAGGCACAGAGGCATTACTAGAAACTACTTCTAACGACATAAAATGCTATTGGTCGCAACTAAAAATCCTTAGCTACTGAGTTTTCCGAATGTTAACCTTACTTGTGCTATTTCTTGATCTTTTAATTTTAAACTACGCAAAAATACAACATTCCTCCTCTTCAGTTTTATTTGAGGGAGGATCATCAGTAGCATCTTTGGAAGATCGATCTTAATTTATGGTAAGTACTTCTTCTACGTTTATCAGAGAGTGATAATTTAAAATTTAACAAACTTTACTACTTGGTTTTTTAATATCGCTAAGTACATTCCTTTAGCTACTGATAATGGTAACTTGATGGTATTTTGTCCAGATTCTAAATTCACAGAAGCTTGTAAAAGCAATTTTCCCGATAAATCTAATATTCGTAAGTTTTCTTTTGTGTTGGTATTACTAGTTACAAATACTGTAATATATTGTTCATCAATTGGCGAGTAAACGCTAAATCCAGCTGTTGCAAAAGAAAAGTCTATGGCTAAAATTTCTGATAAACTTGTTTTACCATCAAAATCAATCTGTTGTAGCTGGTAATAATTATAACCTTTAGCAGGCTGTTTATCTATATATTGATAATGATATAGCTGACTTGCTTCTACTTTACCTAACGTTGTAAAATTATGTCCGTCAAGGCTTCTTAACACATTAAAGTAAGAGTTGCTGGTTTCTGATAGGGTTGCCCATTTAAGTGTAACCATATCTTCGTTCTTTTTGCCTGTAAAGCTACCCCATGTTACAGGTAAAGGGTTGTCATCTTCTTCAACTACACCACCTATAATTAAAGCATTTGCTCCGGATAAGCTTTTGCCTATACCGAAAGAATTATTGGTAGTAGCTGTTGCGCCCCAAGCATAAACCCTAAAAGTAATGGTTTTATTTGCGTTAACATTTTGTAAATCAGCATAAGCTGCAAGGTTAATTTGTGGTACAGCCTGCCCATTATTAACGGTTGTAACGATGCTATTATCAGCCAAACCTAAATCATTAAAATTTACGCCATCTGTACTGTAACGCCAACTGTAATGGTGCGGTGCATCTTCTTGCACCCTAAGCCGAGCATCTAATGTTGAAAGGGAAAATTTATAACCCGCATTTGCTTTTAGCGTAAACTGTAAATAGTTGCCCGCATCTATTGCATTTTGCTTAGTAGCTGTTATTGGAAAATTACCAGCAAATGAAGATGATGAACCAGAAGTTCCAGCTACATTATTCCCTCTAGTTAATACAGATTGTTGAAGGTTTGGAGAAAATGTTGTTGCATTACTAGTTAGCTCTTGACCTGTAATATCTGGGTCTGCAAATGCCCATGCAGTTATTACCTGATCACTCGTTGTACCGTACAATCCCAAACAATAATCATCAGTATAAAGGCCAAAACCAAAACCACCTGATGTTGTTGATGCATTCCATGCATATAATCTAAATCTAATACGGTGCGTTGATGAAACGTTTTGTAAGTTAGAAATCCCCGATAAATCTATTGGCTGTTGTGTATAGCCAGAGCTTGCTGTTCCTATAAACGGAACATCTGTAGTGCCTAACTCTATAAATTCGCCATCATCCACACTATAAGTCCATCTATAAATTGTAGAGCCAGCAGAGTTACGTCTTAATTTAAAATTCAATTTATTTAAAGACATGTATTGCCCACTGTTTGGCTGAACAGCGAATTCATAAAAATCATCTCCAAGTAATGCTTCAGACTTAGTATCTACAGGTGTTGTGGAATAATACCCACTATTTAACCCAGCAGCAGTAAAACCAATTCCTCTGGTTAATGCGGCTGGCATTAAGGCTGAACTTTTTGTTTCAGCTGCTTTATTATTTGCAGCTGTACCTGTTAACCCTTGAAATTTCCAACCTACTAAAGGTGTTTCTAAAGCGGGCGTTTCAAAAACTTTACCGCTAACAACTAAACTTGGTTTTTGTTCGCCATCTGCAAATCGCCCGACAGAAAACCTTCCGGAAGAACTAGTTGAGCCCCATATATACAGCCTAAAGGTGATTTTTTGTGATGCGGATATATTTTGAAGATCTCTATAATTGACCAACCTCACCGTTGGTTGCACATTATTATCTGCATCTTCTACCATTCCAAAATATTCTCCAGAACCTATTTCTGTAAAGTTTACCCCGTCTTTACTATAGGCCCAACGGTAGCTTTTACAACCCGTCGTGTTTTTAGAGAAAATGGCATCTATAGAGGTTACATCCATATTATAGCCTGGCTTTGCTTGAACTTCAAATTGCAGGTATTCGTTTCTATCTATAGCTGTGGTTTTTGAATTATGCTGCGTTTTACTGCTTGAGCTAAATGAACGGTTAAAACTCATAGCCTGAAGTCCGCTACCTCTGGTTAAAGCTGAGGTTTGAACATTATTATCATTATATGTTGAAGTAGTGTTAGCTTCTGAACCTGATGTAGCGGGATTACCAAACTGCCAAGAAAGAATAGTAGGGTCTGGTTGAGTAAGTGGTGCTAAATCTGCAGGTGAGTCTGACATGGTTAAGCCTCTAAAGTTTGGCAAACGATGAAAGGTTATCAGGTTAGCATCATGCCAATCAGAGCCGTACCATGATGTTCTGGCAACAGCTACAATATCATTTCCGTCAAACTGCCAATCTACATACTGAAAACCAAAGTTTTCTCTTCTAGTAATTATATCTCCTTCATTCCATCTAATAACCTTATAATGCTCGTCCCAATTTAATAAATCTGTGGAGCTCATTAACATCAGCACATTCCGCTGATTCCAAGGCCCGTTGCTTGACCCATTGCTCCAACCAGAAAAAACAGTTGTTATTTTGTTAACAATTGTCCAATACTTTCCAGAAACCGCATCATAACGGATACTGAACTTTGTCATTGCTCCTGGAAAGTGTATAAAACCTGTTGACGGATTAAAACTTGCAGTTTGTCCATCTGCGGTTACGTTTAACTTTGCAGCAACCTCATACCTAGGTATACCTGTTGCATAACCATTCATGGTCAAGGTTCCTCCGACAGCTTGAGGGGTAGCCAGTCGGATAATGTTTACTATTTCTCCGTTTGGATCAACTACCACGTTTCCTTCACACCATTCTGTTTTATCGGCATTGAACCAACTAGGGTTTAAGGCAACGGTTGTGGATTTTGTCCAACTGGAAGCTTGTAAAAGATCTGAACCTACAGGTGCAGAAAACACAAAGGAATGAAAATCTCTTTCATTATCGGGGTCTGGGCTTTCTTCAAATGCTTTCCATACTCTGCCGTTATGCACAACAACCGGCGTGGGGGCAGTATGAAACCTTCCTGGCAACAACAGTCCATTACTTGCATTCGTAGAAGATGTCCAAGTGTTACCTCCATCAGTTGATTTATGAATAACTATATTATTAAAAGATTTGGCTACGCCCAATAAATAAACTGCATTATCATGGTAAAACAAAGACGACCAATGGGTGTCTTTCACCAATGTTAGCATTTTCCAATTTATTCCATTATCCGTTGATTTATAAACCGCAGTTATTGTTGAAGTTATATCATGCGATGCCAAATAACTACCATCTGCTAAAATAACGACACTTGGCGAAGCATAACTATTTGATAGAGGTTCTGGACTTTGCGCTACTACTGTGCCAGGAAATGGGTTAAATCCTTGCGAAAAACTTAGACTTACTAAACACAGTTGCGTATAAAAAACAAATAGTGGTGTAAATATTTTTTTATTGATATGGATCATATGCTTATTGTTTTTAATTGCACATTATTTATAACACTCTGCCTCCAATGAGGATATTCTCATTAAAGCCTAAAGTTGTACCCGTTTTACTTCCGCCAACAATGTAGCAGCGTAATGTACCCGTTTTACTTCCGCCAACAATGTAGCAGCGTAATGTAACTCCACTTTTAGCGTCAATTTTATTCAAGGGTTCATAAATCTGTAAGTATAAAGGCGGATCTAATTTCATATACTCTGGGCGCTCTACTACCAATGGAAATAAATATTTTGTAATGGGATAAAACGAGGCCCCATCCACACTGTACATCCATTTAAGCTTAATATCCTTACGGTTTATCTGAGGAATGCTATTTAAGGTTTCAACAGAAAAAGCTTTGATTTTGGGATTATTTATCTCGATATCAAAGTAGCGTCCTGCTTTTAAAGCCTCTTTTTCATTTTTTGTAGACTTAGGTTCATTGTTAAACCTAAAACTACCATCTGTTGTTTGCGCCAGCCCGTTACCCCGTTTTATGGAAACATTAAAATCGGCACTCTTAAAATTATTTTGGGCAATATTAGCAGGACTAATGATAAGTAAAGTTGGGTGCTTAGTGTATTTACTTAAGTCTTCGGGTTCCTTTTTATTGTTAAAATCTCTAAAGTTTTCTATCCGATGAAAAGTAATCATGTTAGCATCGTGGTAACGGAGGCCGTACCATGAGGTTCTGCTTACAAAAACGATGTCATTTTTTTCAAACTGCCAATCAATATATTGAAAGCCAAAGGTATCCCATGTTCTTAAATGAGCACCTTCATTCCATTTCAAAACTTTTTGTTTGACCTCCCAATTTTTTAAGTCTTTAGAGTTTAAAAGCACCAGAACATTCCGTTGATTCCAGTTGCCATCAAAAGTTTCTGGCGAGTTAACAAACGAAGTTATCTTGTTGGTAATTGTCCAGTAAGATTTGGAAACAGAATCATATCGTATCGTAAATTTACTTTCGGCACCTGGAAAATGAACAAAATTACTAGGCTCATTTTTAAACTCCATTTTCATGCTCTTTTCGTTAATATCAATAATGGCAGCTATCTCGTTTCGGGGTTTGCCCTTTGCGGCTCCCTGTACTTCATAATCAACATTTTTGCCCGCCCAAGTTTCTAGGCGCATAAAATCTATCAACTTTCCTTCTGGGGTAACAACAATGTTTCCCTCAAACCAATTTGGGCGTTTTGCATTCAGCCACTTTTCGTCAAAACGAATGCTGTTTGTTCTTTGCCAGCTAGAAGCTTTCAACAAATCAGATTTTTCATCTGCGCAAATTGCAAAAGCATGAAAATCTCTCTTATTTTCAAGGTCAAAAGCCTCTTCATAAGCTCTCCATATTTTTCCTTTGTACTTCACAATTGGTACGGGTCCGGTGTGGAACAAACCTTTAGCAAGTAATCCTGTTTCTTCATCTGCTGCAACTGACCAAGTTTTTCCGTTATCTTTTGATTGATGGATAACTATATTACCCCAGCCTTTTGTGGTTCCCATTAAATACACATTACCGCGATGCTCAAATAAATTAGCCCAAATTATAGGAGAAACCTTGGCAAGCTGTGTCCATGTTTTACCTTTGTTTTTAGAAATATGGATACTTGTTCCTTTATCATAATCATGAGAGGCCAAATAATCTCCGTTAGGTAAAACCAAAATACTTGGAGAAGCTACCCGCTTGTTTACTGGATCTTTAGTTTCAAAAACTACGGTACCAGGAAAAGGATTAGATAGCTGACAAAAAGCTGTATTGCTATTTAAAAGAATAAATAGTACCAGCAAAATACGTGTTGCTTTCATAATATTAAATAAGCTTATAATGAGATTATGAACCCCAAAATGTAAAACGATGTTTTTTTTAATCTGTGTAGGCTATTTTTCAAAACTGTAAATCCTGAACAAACAGAGCAGAACCGAAAAATGTACTGATAACATCAAATCGTCTTCTGCTCTGCTTAGGTTAATCAAAGTATAAACTTGTAAATATTACCTTTAAACACTTACAATTTGTTATACATCTATTTTATGGTGCTATTGTAATGTTTACCTTTTTAACAATTTCGCCGGGTGCGCCAGAATTAAGGTTAGAGGCAAGAAAAACAGCTTCGTACGTACCTGCTTTACTGTAAACATATTTATAATCTGAGATGCTTTCTTTCCATTTAGGGAGAAGAATTGTGGGTGTGTCTTTTCCTGCATTAAACTGTGGCAACACAATAGCTTTAGTTACAGCATAACCGTCTTTATATGGGCCAGTTGTATTGTTAAAAACGCCTGTCCATACAACCTGTGTACTAGTAATACTAGGTAAATTACTTCCGGTTTGAGCGGCAGCATCAGGGTTTAAAACCCACTTAAAATCAAACTGCATTTGCGTATACAAATCGCTAGACAAAGAGCTCTTATCAACTACAACACCTTGAAGCTTAAAGTTTTGAACTCTAAACTGGGTTCTACTTGAACCAGCAGCCGTTTTACAAAGCCAAGCAAGATAAACAGGTTTTGAAGCCGTAAAAAGATCAGATATGTCTACAGAGCCAGACTGTGCATAAGTAGTGCTAGTAGCCTGCAGTACATCTTGCAAATTGAACCGACTGGTAATAGGAAGCCAAGTTGCCGACTTTACGTTTGTATAATCATAAACTCCATTAAAATCGGTAGAATATAACAAGGACGCACAATCAACATTGGTACTGTTTGCCGGTGTTTTATTAGAGTCGAAACTAAGTTTGGCAAGCACTTCGTAAAAACGCTCCTTGTTACGGAATTCGTAATTATTGCCTACTGCTCCAGAGTAAAAACCAACCAAATCCGAGTTACCTTCTAAATTGAACTTAACGGTATCTCCTACTTTGAAAGTAAGGTTTTGGTCTATCTGTGCGTTAAAGGCTAAAGGTTCTGGAGTGGTTGGTACCTCGGTATCAACTTCTTCCTTTTCGATATCGTCTGCAGCCTTATTACATGAGCTTATTAGGGCTATTAAACCTAATATGATCGTATATTTTTTTATTAAATTCTTCATAACGTTATATTTATCACTCAATAACCAACTTTATTGTTTTAACAGCTTCTTTTTTGCCTTTGAAGTTTATGTTGTATCCAACAAAAGTAACTTCGTACGTTCCGGCTTTATCGAAAGTATAGTAATACTCTTTCATATTCTCGGTTTGTATACTCTTAATCACTTTGGGCTTATCAAGACCTAAGTTTATCTGCTCGGGTATTGTGACAGGCCCACTTACAGCATAGCCTTCTTTCAAAAGACCTAATGAATTATTAAATATACCGTCCCAATAAACTAAAGAATTAGTAATGGCTGGTACATTCGACACTTGATTAGCGGCCTCATCATTTAAAGCCCATTTAAACCCGAGTTGCGACTGACTATATAATACGCCAGAGAGGTCACTATCACTTAGCACTTCGCCGTTGACGTTAAAATTCATTACTTGAAACCGTGTTCTCTCTGAGCCAGCATTTGTTTTACAATACCACGCAAAATAAATCGGCTTTCCTTCTTCTATTAAATCAGAAATATTTGAATTACCGCCATCTGAAAAAGAGGCTGATGTACCCACAATTGAAGGAATATTAAATCTACTAGATATCTTAATCCAGTTTACACTCTTCACATTATTGTAGCTATAATCTTCGTTAAATTCTGTTGTGTAATATAATTCGGCACAATCTTCATTATTTCCAGAATATTTTGCCGCTCTAAAGCTTAAACTAGGAGTCATATCATAAATACGTTCCTTATTATAAAAAGTGTAATCGTTTCCGTTTGCGCCAGAGTAGAAATTAATCATATCTGGACTTCCTTCTATATTAAACTTTATTTTTTCACCTACGGCATATACATTCTGCGCCGTTGAAACGCTAAACACAGGAGTATTAACTTCATAAGAATCTTTACAGGCACTTATCGCAAATAATATCCCTATAGCTACTAAATATCTTTTCATGATTACCATCCTTGATTTTGAACTAATTTTTTGTTAACTCCCATTTCATAAGAAGGGATTGGCCACCACATATCTTTAGGTTCCACACTTCTAAAATATCTTCTTGCTCTAACGTAATAAGAGGAAGTATAAGTCTGAGGCGTTTCTGCTTCCCTAACTACCATATTATCAGAAAAAACATTCCAACGCACTACGTCGCTTTTACGAAGCATTTCGAAACATAATTCACGTGGTCTTTCTTCTCTAACTTCTCGCTGAAAAGCGATGTAGCTTTTATTACTGAAATCTGATGAGGCATTAGCTTGAGTGGGGTTTAAACCTCTAGCTCTTCTTTTAACCATATTTAAATACCTTAAAGCGTTATCATCCGCACCTTTAAAATATTCATTGTAGGCTTCTGCATACATTAACAATACATCCGAATACCTTAAAATGGGAAAGTTTTGTGGTGTTTGAGATTGTAATTTTGGTAAAACAGTTTCATACTCTCGCCTAAACTTACCGCAAAATCTTTGGTATTTAGAATCGGTAACTATCCAATTGGTAAGCGTTGCAACGCCGTTATTATTTACATAATAAAAGGGAGCAACATTCCAATCCCGGCGACTATCTTCAGGCCCAGAATATAAGCCATATACATAGTCTGTTGATCTTAAAACACCAATAGCTAGTCCTACAACATTATCAATAACAGGGTTTTTTATACCATTGTTTCTGCCCACCATACCAGATGTTGGATAAACTCCGGTACCATCACTCTGAAATTCTATCTCGAAAATACTCTCTTTGATATCATATCTATCTTGCGCATAATTGATAAAAACTTGTTGGTATGAAGGGTTTAAAGCGTGAAAGTTTTCATTAATAACTTTAGCTGCGTAAACCATTGCATCTTTATAGCGTTCTTGTTCATCATATGGATGCCCGGCCAAATACAGATTTACTCTTGAAAGCATACCCCAAACAGCAGATTTAGAAACACGCCCGCCTGTACCTACTTGGCTGGCTGGCTTTACCAATTCGGCGGCTTTTTCCATATCTTTTAAAATCTGAGCATACACCTCTCTTCCGGTGGCGCGTTCTTTTTGCAGACTTTCTGCTTTGGCACTTTTAATAGGCTTTAAAACCAAAGGGACACCCTGAAAACGGGTAACTAACATAAAATAATAATACGAGCGCAGAAATAATGCCTGTCCTTTTATATCGTTTCGTTTAGCATCAGTAATATCAATAGCTGCATTATCTATGTTGATCAACAAATTGTTAGCTCTATCAATACCAGTATAGCATGATCGCCAGTAGTTTTGAATTTTTGAATCGGTAGACTCTATATTATAATCGCCAACGCTATTTTCGTCAGAACCATAATCCTCGTAAGCTTCATCAGCTTCTAAACCCATCCTACCTAGCATATTATTGCCGTATAAATTACCGTCTGCTAAAACAGCATAAACTCCGTTTAATGCATAATTAAGCTCGGTTTCATTACTGTAATAAGTCTCTTTTAACATAATGTACTCAGAAGGATCAATTTCTAAAATATCGTTACAAGAGGTTGCTAAAAAAAGGCATCCCACTATGGCTATTTTTTTTAGTATATTTTTCATATTCTATATATTTAAAAGAAGATTTTAGCACCAAAAGAAATGGTTAAGTTTTGTGCATACGCTGAATAATCAAACCCTGGAGTTAAAATGGAATTTCTTGTAGAAACCTCTGGATCTAAACCCGAATAATTACTCCAGGTGTATAAATTTTGCGCAGCTACGCTAAAATCAACGCTAGATATTTTACGTACCCATTTTTTAGGCATACGGTAAGTTAATTCAACTGTTTTTAGTCTGATAAACGAACCGTCTTCTAATTGTTTAGTTGAAAAATAACCTACAGGTCCGGCTCCACGTGTTCTAAAGTTTTCATTAGATGGGTTATCTACTGTCCATCTGTCTTCATAAGATGCGAACTGGTTTAACCCACTTCTGTTAGAAGCATTTCCTTCAAACATTAAACGGTTGGCATTCATAATCTGATTGCCATAGTTCCATTGAAAAAACACATTTAAACCAATATTTTTATACTGAAAATTGTTATTAAGCCCACCATAATGTTTTGCTAAAGTGCGTCCCATAACCAACTTATCCTTATCATCAATCAACAAATCTCCATTAACGTCTTTGTATTTAATATCTCCTGGCTGTGTAAGGCTTCTATCTTCGTACAAAGAAACTACTCCGTCTTTAAGCATATTGGATGCATCAAAATCTGATGTTTGATAAACACCATCCCATAGCAAACCATAGAAAGAAGAAACTGGCATTCCAATTTGCGTAATGTATAAGTTAGATGCGTTCCAGCTTGCTGTAAAAGACGGATTGGTAAACATTGTTTTTTCGTCGTCTGTTAATGCCAATACTTTATTTTGGTTAACTGATATATTGAAACTAGATCTCCATTTAAAGTCTTTCTTATCAATATTTATCGAGCTAATTTCTACTTCAAAACCTCTGTTTCTAATGGATCCAATATTTCTGAAGATCCGTTGGTAACCTGTTGCATACGGTACATTGGCGTTCAACAATAAATCCTTGGTGTTTTTATTATAGTAATCAACTACAAAATTCAATCTGTTTTTAAACAATGAAATCTCATATCCAATATCTAACTGATAGGTTGTTTCCCATTTTAATGACTTGTTTCCGAAATTGTCCATAGTTAGTGCAAAATCAGGGATTGCACCTCCTGTACCAATGCCATAATAATCGCCCATTTGTACAATGTTAGACGTAGCAAAATCACTTATACGGTTATTACCGGTTGCTCCCCAGCTTGCTCTAAGTTTAGAGTCGCTCACATAAGGAAGTTTTTTGAAGAAGTTTTCATTACCCAACCTCCATGCTGCTGCAAATGAAGGAAAATATCCCCATCTGCTTTGTGGAGCAAATTTTGAAGATCCATCCGCCCTAAATGTTGCAGTTAATAAATATTTACTACGATAATTATAGTTTACACGTGTTAAATATGATAAAAGCATATTGGCTGATGAGGTATAGATTTGATCTTTTGGATAGCCCGAACCTAAAGACCGAATGCCTAGCTCCTCATTAGGAATTTTAATGGCAGTATAGCCATAACGATCTTGGTTTTCTCCTTGAATACTAACTCCAACTAAGGCATCTAAACGATGTCTTGCGTTAAACTTTTTATTATAGGTAACGGTGTTTTCGTTCATCCAGTTCACATATTTTCTTTCTGAGATGCCACCATGTATACCATTGGCATTATTTGCCGAAGGATAACCTCGGTAAGTTTGTGAATTATTAAAGTATTCATCTACCGTTGTTCTGGTATTATAACCGCCTCTCATATTCAGCTTTAAATCCCAAGGCAAATTATAATCAACCCCAATATTACTGGTAAAAAACGTTCTGCTTTGTTCTCTAAATTCGTTTCTTGTAGAAACAATTGGATTCATAACCAATAAGGTCTCGCTGCCTCCTTCGTCATCATCAAACAACATGTCTTCTAAATCGCCACCGGTAGTTACAGGTCTATAGCCCCAAGTTCTATACATAATATAGGTAGCGTAAGAATTATTACCAGATGCCTGTGCATTGGTTAACTGACCATAATTTTTATCAGTAGAGTAGTTTAAATTCAGGTTAAATTTTAGGTTTTTATTAATTTCCTGATCTACTCTGGCCCGGCCTTGATATCTGTTGAAGCCAGAATTAATTATAACCCCATCTTGATTAATTAAATTACCAGAAAAAGAGTATTTAGTACCTCTGTTACCACCTCTTAAAGATAAATTATGGTTGTTCATAATAGCCGTTCTAAACAGCTTATCCTGCCAGTTATAACCTTGAACATTTTTATAATCCTCTAACGTACGGTTGGGTCTAGTTAAATAAATAGATTCGGCATCTGCCGGAGTATACTCTAACTGGTATTTAACAAACTCGTAAGGATCCATCAAATCCATAAATTTATTAGCTTTCTGTAAAGCGTAATTTACATTGTAGGATATTGTTGGCGAACCTTCTTTACCTTTTTTTGTTTCGATAATTACCACACCATTTGCAGCTCTACTACCATAAATAGCAGTTGCAGAAGCGTCTTTTAACACCCTTAATTCCTCAATCTCTTCTGGATTAATGGAAGACAAACTAAAACCTTCTATCGGGAAGCCATCTACTACATAAAGTGGAGAGTTATCCTGAGTTATTGAATTACCCCCTCTAACAATAATATCAGACTCTTCTCCTGGTTGGCCAGATAATGCGCTAACCTGCAAACCAGCAACTCTACCAGCAAGAGCTTGCGCAATATTTGGTACTGGTGCCCGGTTTACATCTTCCATTTTAACTTCTGAAAGTGCGCCTGTAAAGTCTTTTCTATTTACAGTACCGTAACCAATTACCACTACTTCGCTTAAAGCTTTCGTATCTGGCTTAAGTTTAATTGTTTTTTGGAAACCTTGCACTGCAACAAACGTAGTGGTAAAACCCATATAGGTAATCTCTAACGTTTCTTTCTCAGATGCTTTGATGCTGAACTTTCCATTAATGTCGGTTATTGCAGAACGCTTAAAGTCTTCTTTTACTTTAATATTAACCCCAATTAATGGTTCGTTTTTCTCAGCATCTAATACTTCCCCATTAATTGTTTTAAGCGTTACTTTCTGTGCAAAAACATTAGAAAGGTTTAGCGTAAGCAGTAAACAAAGAAAAATGCGAATGGGTGTTTTTTTAATTATCTGCATCATTAATTATTATTTTACGTAGTAAATAGTTTGTTTGATAAGCATCAAGTACTTACCAAATAAACTTAGTGGTTAATATTCTTGTACTCGTTTTTAAAGTAGCAATATAAATTCCTTTGTTGGCTACAAAAGGCACTTCAATAACATCATTGTTACCTCCATCTAAAGAAACTGTTTGTTTGGAAACAACCCTTCCGTTGGTATCTATAATTTGTAGCAAACCCTCGCCTGCTATTGCACCTTGTATATTAATTTGTAATGAAGCATCTTTTTGATGAACTTTTATTTGTGCTATTTCATCAATACTGTTTTTGATGCTGATAATATCAAATTCCTGACGTTGGCCGTCTTTATCCACTTGCTGTAATTGGTAATAATTAGTGCCATTAACAGGGCTATAATCCATTAAACTATAGTTTGTTGTAGCAGTACTGTTACCTGCGCCGTTAACCTTACCTAGTAAAACATTAGGCTTACCCGTAGTTGATTTATAAACTTCGAAATATGAATTGTTTTGTTCTGAAGCGGTTTGCCAGTTTAATCTGATTCCGTTGAGTTCTTTTTTACCTGTAAATGAGGTGAGTTTTATAGGAAGAGGATCTTCTTCTTCCAACTTCCCTTTGATGTAAATACTGTTAAAAGCAGTGGTTGTAGCACTAAAACGACCGAATCCAGTCACGCCAGTCTCGCTAGTATTACCCCAAATGTATAATCGGAATATTACGTTTGTTTCTGGAAGAATATTTTTAAGGGCAGCAATTGAGCTTAAATCAAGGTACATATCTAATCCATCTGACTTTGCTGTAAATACGCCAGACGAACCTATATCTGTGAAATTAACGTTATCAAGACTGTATTTCCACTGATAACTTGCAGGTCCATTAGCTAATCTCCTATATCTATACCACAATTCATCTAATGATGCTTTATACAAGGCAATAGACTTTAATTCGAGTTGATAATATTCATTATTTTCTACTGCATCAGAAAGAGTTACCGAGCTAATGCCTAATGTAGAAGTGTAAGAAGTTGCAAAATTACCCGCTGTTAAGCCTGCACCTCTTGATAATTTTACCGTATTTAAATTAGCGCTTTTAGCTGTAGCATCTACAGACCCTGTAGTGGTACCCGATAAACCGCTAAATTGCCAAGAAGCAATTTCTGAATTAGTAGAAAGCGCTACGGGAGCTGCAGTAGTTATTCCTCTTAGCATGAGCGAAGCAGAACCAGCAGCTGAAGAAGACTTGCCAATAGCAGAAGTATTTGTACTGGCAGTACCTACACCTCCCCAACCATACAACCTAAAAGTTACCTCAGTGTTTTTTGGAACATTTTGTAAGGTAGCAACTGAACTTAAATTTAAAGTTGGCTGGGCAACTCCTGCGTCAGCACTGGCGTTATATACCGGAAAAGCACTATCAGTAGCTCCTAAAACCGTAAAATCTAAATCTCCAGCTTTTTTGTATGCCCAACGGTAATTTTTTGCCCCACTTGAGTGCGTTCTTAACTTCACATCTATACCAGCTAAAGACATATATTCTGCAGTGGTTTCTACATTAAATTCTATATAAGCGTTTGCTGTTTTAGCATTCTCATAACTATTAGATGCCTCAGCAAATCTTATTGAAAAACCATAAGAATATCCTCCGCCCACAACTGCACCTCCACCCCTTACTAAAGTAGAACTCAACATATTTGGATCATTATAAGTGGATCCAGTAGCGTTAGCTGTAGAGAAATCCCATTCCAATAATTGCCCGAAAACCTGTGTTTGCGCACTTACCATAAGTACTACTAAACAAACCATTAAGTAAATTTTCTTCATACTATTAATTTTTAAATTGGTTAATAATTGATTTTATTTCAAGACCTTAATTTAAGTCAGGCTGAGCGGAGTCGAAGCCTCCCGCTCAGCCTCACATCTTTTATTTACTTACTGTTCCTTTTATAGCAAGTACATTACTCCCTTTACTATTTGATTTACCAAAGCCAAAAGCCCTTTGGTTCCCCGATTCTCCAACACCTCCCCAAGCGTATATTCTAAATGTGATGGTTTTAGACGCTGGTACATTCTGCAAGTCTTTGTATTCTGCTAAACTAATTTGCGACTGCTTAATTCCGTTATTATTTAAATCGTTGATAATTACGTCTTCAGTACCTACTTCTTTGAAGTTTTCGCCATCTAAACTATACATCCAGCGGTACACGTGTGCTGATACTTCCTGTCTTCTTAAAACTGCATCCAAAGACGCCAACGACACTTTATATCCTGCTTTAGCTTTCACAGTAAACTGATAATAAGCTCCTGATTTTTTAGCTTCCTCTTTATTGGCATCTATAGGGAAGTTACCGCTAAACCCTCTGGAATTCCCTTGTTTAGGAATTGCATTTGGACCTCTTGTTAAAACAGATTGTTCCAAATTATCGTCATTAGTAGTTGCTTTTGCAGTACGATCAATACCTTTTGAAGGCTCGGGCAAAGCAAACTGCCAAGCCAGTATTTGACTGTAACCTATGGTGCTTAAACACATAAACAAACCTAAAACCAGTACTCTAGACAAAACCTTCTTCTTCATAATTTTCATTCTTTATTGTTATACTCAATTGATTAATTCGTGGTGTCTGCCAAATCTGCGGGAGAATCGGCCATGGTCATTGTTCTAAAATTTTTAAAACGATGAAAAGTGATATAATTAGAATCGTGATAATTTATGGAGTTCCAAGCTGTTCTTGATACTGCTATAATATCTCCTCCATCAAAAACAAAATCGAGGTATTGAAAAGCATATTTATCTTCCATGGTGGTGGTTTTACCTTCGTTCCACCTTAAAACTTTGGTATGCTCTGTCCAATTCACTAAATCTGGAGAGGAAGTTAGCATTACCACATTTCGTTGATTATTTGGCAAAGTTTTAAAAGACGAACCAGGCTTGTTAGCTGTTATTTTATTTACTAAACTCCAATACTTCTTAGAAACTGGATCATAGCGAACAGTAAACTTTGTTTCGGCTCCTGGAAAATGTACTAAGCCTGTTTTGGTATCGAAAGACATCTTTTTACCATCAGGAGAAACTGCTAGTTTCCCCGCAACTTCATACCTAAGCATCCCTTCGGCAATACCATGCAACTTATAAGTGTCTTTTGGCTTTTGTCTAGTTTCTAATCTTATCAGGTCTATTAAGTCACCATTTGGAGCAACAACCATGTTACCTTCTCTCCATATAGGTAATCTTGCGTTTAACCAAGTAGTGTCAAATACAATTCCGTTACTTCTTTGCCAGTTTTTAGCATTTAATAAATCGGATTTTTCTGGAGCAGAAATCACTAAAGCTTCAAATCGTCTTGTATTTTTTGAATCTGGATCTTCTTCATAGGCTTTCCATACCCTGCCGTTGTGTTTAACTACGGCTGTAGGTGCGGTGTGGTAACGTCCTTTAAAAAGCAATCCTTTATCTTGGGTGTGATTTGTAGTCCAAGTTTTTCCTTTATCAGTAGATTTAGAAATTACTACATCTCCGATAGAACCTCTAGTTCCTAAAAGATATAATGCGTTTTCATTTACAAATAAAGAAGCCCAATACATTTCACTTACTTCGCCTTGCTTGCTCCAAGTAACCCCTTTATCTACTGACCGGTATATTACAGTAACTCGGGGCTCATTTTTATACAAAACACCATAACGATCATGCGAAACCACATAACTACCATCGGGCAGTATGGCTATAGCGGGCGAAGCTACGTAACTGCCCTTAATTGCTTTAGCAACTACAACACCCGGTACCTCCTGAGCATTTACTGATATGTAACAAAAAAAAACAAAAACTAGCGTTAAGTATTTTTTAAAAACACAAGTTGTTATTTTTCTATCGGAGAACATCTGCACCATTTTTATAAAAAGTAATATTAGGTTTACAAAACAGCCTGTATCCTGTTTGGCGACTGCTTCTTTGCTATCTATAAAGTTAAACAGCTATTGGTAGAAAAATCTTATTGTAATTATCTGATGTATGTACTTTATTATCATTCGAAACAGATTAAAATAAAGAGAAACAAAAAACATACAAAACATAAGTCTTCCATGCCTTAATATTTCTTCTATACCCAAAACGTGATTACTATTTTTTAACGAATTTTAAGGCTGATTTTTCCTTTTTTCCTTCATACACTAGTATGTAAATACCACTGTTTAGAGAAGAAACATTTAAACTTGTTTTAACCGAGCCCAGCGGCACATTATATCTTATTAGTTCTCTTCCATCTGCTGAAAAGACCTTAATTTTTTCATTTACGCCAGAGATTTTATGAGTAATATTTAAAGTATTTTCTACTGGATTTGGAGAAATATTAAAAATGAGATTTCGCTGCATTTCTACCGTAATGATCTCGCTGTACTTATAAGTATCATCACCGTTTACCTGTCTTAATCGGTAATAATTAACAGTAGAGCCAACATTGTTGTCAATAAAAAGATAATTATGATTACCCGCAGAATTAGCTGCCCTTATAGTCCCTAACGCAACGAACGCTGTGTCATCAGCTTTTTTTTCAATGATAAACTCTTTTGTATTCACTTCATTTGTAGTTTGCCAAGTAAGCGTTACTGATGAGTCTATTGAATTGAGTTTTCCGTTGAAATATAAAAGACTTAGCGGTAATGCCCCAAACGTAACAACTAGATGATGGTTTGTATCTGTTGAAATCTGAATATTTGGATCGGTGTTTTCGGGATACAATATACTGGTAGGCTCTTCAAATCCCCTCCTAAATATATAAACCGGGTATTTCCCATCTATGGCTGTTTTGGGTACAGTTGCAATTTCCATTTCGCCAGCAGTTCTAATAAAATATCCAACAGCTAATTGCGACCATCCAATTTCAGAGCGCCCACATCGGTTAATCTCTGTCCCATACTGGTCAAATATCAATATACTATAGTAATCAACATCTCTAATCCTTGATATTTTTTTATCCCAAATGGCAACTATTTCATCACCAGGCAGGTTTTGCTGAAACTCCCCATACCTTTTAACAATCGGGTTACCCACGCGATGATCCAACAATAAATCTGCTGGCGGTGTGGGGTTAAGTTTAAATTCATTGCTATTTACGCCTCCAACTGCAGTAAAAGCAGGAGTTCCTATTGTCGAAAAAACTTCAACCCGCTTTTCATTTCTAGGGATTAATTCATTAGCATCATCATGAAAATCAAAAAGAAAAGATTGATTGGGGATGGTACTATAATCGCTTTTTACATACCAAATATCTACCGTTTCATTTGCCTGATTATTTATAGTGGTGTTCTTTAATGTAAAGAAAACTGGATGTAACACAATTGGATGATTGGTACTTACAAAATTGTTTCCATCTATGGTATTGCCTTCTGTACTCAGCTTAATCCCGATGGAACAATCAATAATATCATTGTTTTTTATCACATTATAAAAAGCATAATCTCTACCTTCTTTGGAAATATCGTAAGAAGGATATCTTCCCATACGAGAGCCAACGTGTACTGCCATTGAATATCCTTCGAACCTATTGTTTTGGATAATAATGTTGTTGGGGATTTCGGTTCTGAGGCTATTACCTTCTCCAGCGTTTCTGTAAATAGATATGCCAATATGTTTAAGCGCTGGGTTTGTTACCAATGGCTTTAAAAAAGTATTATTGATGATATTGGTATTATAAAAGGCATCACCAATAAAATCTCCGTAAGAAGGTTGGTTTTGGGTTAAAGCATTATCTCTAAATATGTTGTTTTGGAAAGTGTTACTATTAGATTTACTGCCCGAATAAATAGCGCCATAACCATTTTCTACCATTGAGCAGTTTTGCATAATTGCATTATCGCCATTGGTATATAGGGCAAACCTGTTTCTTGCAAAAGCACAGTTATCTATCGTAATTGGATGTGCAATACCCGAATTACCTAACCTTATTCCACGGTCGAACCCTTTTAGCGTAAAGTTTTTAATAACGGTTTGCTTAACACCAGATTGTTGCGGTAACGCATATAAAACTCCGCTTATAGGCACACCATTAGTCCAAGGGGAGTTTCCGGCACTATACAAATTTTCTAACGGCTGGT
The DNA here is from genome assembly GCF_000302595.1 of Pedobacter arcticus A12. Classification (GTDB taxonomy): domain Bacteria; phylum Bacteroidota; class Bacteroidia; order Sphingobacteriales; family Sphingobacteriaceae; genus Pseudopedobacter; species Pseudopedobacter arcticus. Next base: position 235,338 of record NZ_JH947128.1, read on the forward strand.
TCTGTTGAGTAGTTGCTATATCTATTACAACACCATTTCCATTAATCTCAATACCTGATTTAACAATTTCAAATAAATAGTTTCCGTTAATCTCAATACCTGGAGTAGTAACAACTTCAAAGGGATAAGAAGTACTAAATTCTGGTTTCCACGGAGAAGAACGAAATGCAAAATCCACATCTGTACTCAACTGAAAGGGTTTCGTTATTTTACCAAATTGATCATAATGATCTGCCCAAATTACCGTATCCCAAGGTGCAAAAAGACTGGTTGACATTGCAAGTGGCGTTACAACACCATCAATAGCGAGGGCTACATTATTGCTTGATTTACCAATAGCAAATGGAGCATCTGTTGCTGTAGCTCCCCAAGCATATAATCTAAAGGTAATTACACTATCAACAGGTACATATTGCAATGCCTCAATAGCAAACAGATCAATCTTTGGCTGAAGGTCTCCAGATGGCGAAATTTCCTCATGCTCTACATCAGAATTTCCAATCTCAGTAAAAACCATATTATTAGCTGCTTTACCATGTTCATTTACGCTAAATGCCCACCGGTAAGTGTTTGGTGATGGATCCGTTCTACGAAGCATAACACGCAATGCAGTTAAAGAAACGTTATAACCAGCTCTAGCCTGTACAGAAAACTCGAAATATCTGTTATTCTGTTTGGCATCTAACTTGGTTCCTCCATTAGGAAACGCACCGTTAAAAGTACGTACAACCCGGCCTGTTGGCACTCCAACTCCCAAACCACGTTTTAATACTGATATTTCTAAATTAGGATGCGTTGTTGTTGAGCTGATGGTTTTCTCCGTACCAAATGAATTTCCTGATGCATCTTCATAACCTTGCGCAAACTGCCATGCTATTATCGGATTTTTAATATCAGTTATTTGGCTATAAGCTGTAGTAACACTTATAAGCATAAAGAACAGCAACTTATAACTAAATATTTTTCTCATCAAATTCTGTCTATAAACAAATAATTAGGTCATTGCTATTACCAGCTTAAATCTTTTCTATCGTAATAAATAAAAGTTCCATATTCTGTACCTACAACTAGGTTTAAAGTTTTTCCATCTCCTCCGATATAACTTGTTGTGGGAGCACACTCATGTGCTCCAAGTAAAATATCATCTCCTTTAAACTTCATCATTTTAGGAAACTCGAAAACGGGATTAGCATCTGTACCAGCATTCTTCATAAACAATACGGCAGCTCCCTCGTTTTTTTTGGCTCTGTTATAAGGCAAACCTGTGGTTGGGTTTGGTATAGATGCTCCTCTGCCTGTACCTACAAGCATATCTTTTACACCATCTCCGTCCCAATCTACAATATGGATTTTTGCTCGGCCAACTTGCCCTCCTTTACGCCTGTGTCCATTGATGTAAGATCCGTCAGTTAATTTTAGTTTGCCGGCATCTTCAATATTATGTGCATCTATTTTATAGTAAAGATGAAACTGGTTATCCCTATCTAGGATAACATATGCGTCTTTTCCTGCTAAATTTGCCACGCCAGGTGTAGAACGCCAGCCACCATGAACATCTAAACCTTTAATAAAAAGCGGTTGTTCTATGGTTAACTGCGGCTGTGTCTTGCTTCCTTTGTTAATATAAACCACAAACTTACCACGGCTATCTCCCGTCAGGATATCTGGCAAACCATCTCCGCTCCAGTCATAAACTACCGGACAAACGTAGCCCCACCGTGATTCATACGGGCCTTGTATATCTTCTCTGTAGCCTGGCTGAACATGAATACTGGTACCTCCGGCGGTTAGGGCTTCGGGGTTTTGATAAGCGGGCTGGACATTAGTTCCGGTATTCTTAAAAAACAGAATGTTCCCAGCTGAATTACCAGAGATAATATCTATCAACCCATCGCCATCCCAATCTGCTAAACTTGGTACTACCAATGAACCGCCATAAAGCATAGGGTTTTCTTGCATAACCGCACTTGCATCTTCAAAAACAAGGTTTCCGTTTTTATCCTTTTGCTGGGTATTCTTATAGAAAAATATCCCTCCTTCGCCAGAGAGCAATAATCCCTCGGTATTCTTAGGTCCTTTAAAATAGCCTGGATATCCGTTTACCGTTGGACTACGTTGTATGATATGATTTTTGTTTACCACATATTTGCTGGAATGTAGTTTTCCCTTAGCTACTTGGTAAGCATGTATATTCCCGAACCTTGTTCCATAAATTACATACTGTTCTTTATTAGCTGATTGGTATCCGGTATATCCACTAATGCCATAATAAGTTTGATCTAAGGTTGTTAAGGGCTTAGCATTAAGTGTTTTCAAATCATTTAAATCATCTGCTAAGGCCGCGTAGGTTCCTACTTCGATAAGCTCATTAGGCCAAAATCCTTCGGGAGTATAATATGCACTGTCCGTTTGTATTTTAATTACAGGCGAACTGCTTTCGTTAGCAACCGTAAATAAAAAAAGATATTTACCTTCTGGGGTTTTTACTACGCCAAAACTTGAGAAGCCTCGGGGCAATCCGTTAACAGTAATCGTCTTTAATTCATCAAAAGAAGTTGTTGATTTATTTAAAACTGAGGACTTAATTACCTTACCCCCAAAGCGCCAAAACCCAAAAACTTGCTTGTCTGCTGTTTCAACTATGGTGCTTCTATTTTCCCCAGTATCTTTAAAAGGGAGTTTCACTTTAACTCCTTGCGAGAATACGGGCTCTCCTTTTTCTGTCAGTTTTTTAAAATAATATAAATAAGTGCCTGGCGCTCTACTATCTGATTGGATAAAAAGATCCGGATATTCATCATTATCTACGTTTGCCAAGCCCATAATTAACCCGGTAAGAGAAGGACTTGCAAATTGACCTACTCCATTAACAGATCCGTTTTTGATAGGCTTTCCACTCTCCAACAATTTTCCTTGTGCATGACTTAGTGTACTAGCTGTAGCAAAACAAAGCATTAACAAGCTGTTTTTAAGTAGTTTACAGAACATTAGTTTTAGATTTTTAGACTCTAATTTGGTAAGAGCCTATGTTTATAATTGCAAAAACTAATGTATTAGAATTGTATGAAGATGTTGTAACGTATATTTTCTACAATATCCAATATATTATCATGAATTTGGATAATGCGACATAACTTAGAATAATTAGTGGATTTTCTAATTTTGAAATTAATTATTCCAAGGTTTTTACGGCTATTAGCAATACGTCTTGTGTATGTTTATAAACATACTTTTGAGATGGAGAAATTTTATAATATCCTAGCAATCAAAGGATAGCAAAGCAACTCTTGGCATACTAACTATCAATTGACATTTTACTTCTATCACCCTGTAAAAAACTATAAGTCCAACCTTTTATCATTGTTTAGCAACAAAATTATTCTTTTTAACCGCTAAACCTTATTAAGGGTACTTACCTAGTTGACGTATTAAATTACCATTCTTCTAAACCTCTTTAAATTCTATTCAGCTTTATTCTGTTTCCAGTCATCCGTTCTAAACGGTAAAGCTGCAATCCCATAACTGTTATATAAATTAACATATTGGTAGTTTTTAAACCCATAGCGTACAGCCACTGGATTTTTAACTTTTTCGGAAAAAACCGAAAGCTTATTATTTGTTCCCTTAACGTTTTCTACGGTTGCGGGGTAAAAAACTTTGCTTTGTTTATTTACAGCAAAGAAAAGCACTATCAAAACATCTTCAATCTCTTTTGGTTTGATTCCTCGAAGCTCTGCTTCGATTTTTTTGTAATTTCGGTATGTGAGCGAATATATTCATAAGAAGCATAATGTATCAGTTTTATTATATCATTTTGTATGTCCGGCAAAATATAGGCGAGTGGTATTCAGTGAAGCGGTTGATATCAGTCTAAAAGAAATTTGTGTTGAGATTTCTAAACGGTATGATATAATTTTCATTGAAATTGGGACAGATAAAGACCATGTTCATTTTCTGATTCAGAGTGTACCTATTGAAAGTCCAACAAAAATAATTAGAACTGTAAAAAGTATCACAGCAAAAGAGATTTTCAAAAGACATCCTGAGGTTAAGCTGAAATTGTGGGGCGGAGAATTTTGGTCTAAAGGGTTTTATGTTAACACAGTTGGGAAACATGGAGATGAGAGTACAATTCAGAATTATGTAAAGTCTCAAGGAAAAGCAGAAGAATATAAAAAAATACACAGTCAACAGTTAGAAATGTTCTAATACCTCTGGGGCTCTGCCCCGAGGTAGTTTATTATCGCTGATCAACTGCGTATTATTCCAAGATTTATTTATAATTAAGTTGTTCACTACTCAGCTTCAACAGCATGCTTTGCATATTTTAAACCGGCACTATCAAATCTTTTAGTCAGCACCTGCAATCTGTTTTTAAAATCGTCCCAGTTTCTATTTTCTTTAGGCGACCATAGCACTTCAGAAAGGGCACTCATCCTAGGCAGAACCATATATTCTACATAATCAGAAGTTTTCATGTACTCTGTCCACACGTTTCCTTGAGCTCCCAATATAAACTTGCTTTGCTCTGGACTTAACTCTGCAGGCGTAGGCTCATAGGAGTATACTTTTTCAACTGAAGTAAAACCACCAATTGCTAAAGGCTCTTTATCTACGTCTTTTGATTGATAATGGTCAAAATAGCAGTATTCTCCCGGCGTCATAATAACGGTATGATGTTGCTTTGCAGCTTCTATCCCTCCTTGAATACCTCTCCACGACATTACCGTAGCGTTGGGTGCTAAACCGCCTTCTAAAATCTCATCCCATCCTATAATTTCTCTGCCCTTGCTATTCAAAAACTTCTCTATTCTTTGGATAAAATAGCTTTGTAAACCGTGTTCGTCCTTTAATCCTTCTTTTTGGATAATTGATTGCGCTAACTCACTTTTTTTCCATTCTGTTTTGGGAGCCTCATCACCACCAATGTGGATGTATTTTCCAGGGAACAATGCAATTACCTCGGTTAACACATCTTCTAAAAACTTGAAGGTTTCTTCTTTAGGCGCATAAATTTGGTCAAACACACCCCATTTAGTCCCAACTTCGTAAGGTCCGGTACCGTTACCAAGTTCTGGGTAAGCGGCCAAGGCTGCTAAAGAGTGCCCGGGTAATTCTATTTCGGGAATAATGGTAACGTGTTTAGTAGTTGCATAAGCAACAATATCTTTAACCTGTTCCTGGGTGTAAAAGCCTTCCACCGGTATGCCATCGCCTTTGTAGGGGTCGAAATTTTTGGCTAACATAGTTTCTTTACGCTTAGAACCAATCTCTGTTAATCGAGGATATTTTTTAATTTCAATTCGCCAACCTTGATCTTCTGTTAAATGCCAATGAAAAGTATTCATCCGGTGCATTGCTATTAAATCAATATATTTTTTGATAAAATCGATCGGAAAAAAATGTCTTCCAACATCTAAATGCATCCCACGGTAAGCGTACCTGGGGCTGTCTATAATTTCAACAGCAGGCACCGAAACCTGCTTTAGATTAGTATTTGCATCTTTAGATTTAACAGGTAATAACTGTGCTAAGGTTTGCAATCCGTAAAAAATACCGGTTGAGGTTTTACCTTTAATCGTGATTTTTTTACTGTCTACATAGAGTTCATACCCTTCTGTTGCTTCTATAGATGGATCTAGCAAAAGCTCAATGGTGTGGGTCTTTGATTTTGCATTTGTTTGAAAAATAACCTTGGGAAAGTAATTTTGCAAAATACTTTTAAGAAAAGTTCCCTCGTTTGCCAAGCCATCGTTAAAAACAAGGTTCGTTTTAGCAGAGACTATAAATTTCCCTTCTTTAGGAATTAGTTTAGCAGGGAATGGAATAATTGCGTACTTAGGTTGCTCGTCTGCAAGGGCTTCTGCACTTTTACCTACCAACAAGATAGCAGCAAAAAGGATTAATAACATGTGTTTCATAAATTTTACTTGTTTAAAAAAATTAATTGGTAACTGTCTTCTTGTAGTTTTCTAATAGATTCTCTCTGGATATATTCTTAAACGGAACCATATAAAAGGTATAGGAATTTATTTCGTTTCCTTTAATCTGATATTTCTTTTGGGGTTTTGAATACCAGCTATCATCACCTCCAACGCCTCTTTGCTCCATATCAATGTTTAGCTGCACCAAATCTCTTTCAACAATATCAGTCGTATGTTTGCTTTTATTTACTGCTGGGTTAGGATTTTCTTTATCCGGTCTTTTACTGTTTTCATAAGATAGGCCGGTGGTGATATCAAAATCCTCATTAAGCATGTGTAAAGCGCTCAACCCTAAATTCCTTTTATTATTTAAGGAAGAAACAATCATTAAACCGTTGTGATTTGTATCGCTAAAAGCAGCCCATCTCACATTTGTTTTATAACCGTTTTCTTGAGGGCGGATATAAGGCACATATTGGTCCTTAACATCAGACTCATATAAATCCACAAAAGCAGCTGATTTTCTGTCCTGATAGTTCTCCCAAGGACCCCTACCAAAATAAGTCATCTGACTAAAAGCTTTCGGCAACTGCATTTTCATTCCTACTCTAGGGATATCTGCTTTGTATTGGGTAGAATCGAGTTTATTTTCCACTTTTACAATGCCCGAACCATAAATGGTATATAAGGAACTAAACGTGGTTTCAACTCCTGGTAAATGGTAAGCAACGCTAATTTCTACTGCTCCATTTTTACTTTTTTGAATGTTAACAGTGCTTACTTTAGCAGCTAATGTGGCATTTTTCCATTCGATATTTTTGGTTTCCATGTGGTTACCTAAATCATTATCTGTTGGTGCTCTCCAAAAATTAGGCTGAGGACCGTTTCCATCTTTAATAAGCTCTATACCTTGGTATTGATACGAGATGATTTTACCTTTTGATTGGTCAAATTTTAAACTTAGGTTCTGGTTGGAGATACTTACCAATTCTTTATTTGTTGATAAGTTTAAAGCAAGTTGACTGCTTAACTCATTTGGAACCCATTTGGTCATGTTCAAAGGAATTTGCTCATGAGCTATTTCATAACCTTGTTTAAGTATGCCCCAATCACTTTTTAGCGTAGCCGATAAGTGTACAAAATACTCGGTATTTGCGGAAACTTCAATGCCATTTAAAGGAATATATAGCAATTTACTTACATGGGGTGTTACATGCAGGCTTCCTAAATCCAACGTTTGCAATGTCGCCCCATTCGCCTTAATTTGAACAGTAACGTCGAATTTATCCAGATCGATAAAATCGTATAAATTCTCTACCAATACCCTTAGTTCTTTGTTGCCGTTTATACCTTTGTTTTTAAAGTTGATGTACTCATAAACCTTTTTAACCTCATGTAAAGCAGGGTGTGGTTTACGATCTGGGAAAACAATCCCATTATTTAAGAAACTATTATCAGTAGGCATATTTTTACCATAATCGCCACCATAAGCGTAATAGCGTTCACCTTTTTCATTAGTTTTCCAAAAAGATTGATCTACCCAATCCCAAATAAATCCTCCCTGTAAGTTTTCGTACTGTTCTATAATATCCCAATAATCCTGAAAGTTACCTGTGCTGTTTCCCATCGCGTGAGCGTACTCGCTCGGAATATAAGGCCTGTCGGTTCGGTTTTTCCCTACCTCTTCAAAATCGGCAGGTGATGGATACTGAGGCACAATAATATCTGTATTAACATCCATATCGTAAATACTACCGTCATGATCTTTGTATGCTCGTTCGTATTGTACAGGTCTTTTTGATTGGTCTAAAGCCTTAATAGCATCGTAACCTTTGTAAAAATTAACGCCGTTACCAGCTTCATTTCCCATAGACCAGATAATTACGGAAGGGAAATTTTTATGGCGTTCTACCATGCTAGTCATTCTACTTAGGTGTGCTTTTTCCCATACTGGTTTCTTAGCTAAGGAATATTTGCCGTAATACATTCCATGCGATTCGATATTAGCTTCATCTACCACATAAATACCATATTTACTACAGAGCTCGTAAAAGCGGTCGGCCCGAGGGTAATGACTTAATCTAACCGCATTGATGTTGTTTTCTTTCCATAAACGGATGTCTCTTAATATCGATGCTTCACTAATTACATGCCCTGTTTTAGGGTCTGTTTCTTGTGTGTTTACTCCTTTTAAAGTGATTCTTTGGCCGTTTACCAAAAGCAGTCCACCCTTAATTTCTACTGTTTTAAACCCAATAAAAGATTGGATGACTTCTAAAATATTTCCTTTTTGATTAGTTGTTGAAATCACTAATTTATATAGGTTTGGAGTTTCTGCCGTCCAGGTTTTTACATTTTTAATTAATGCAGAAAATTTTATTTCGGTACTGTCTAAAGATTTTAGTGCTACCTTTTTAAAATCTTTTGCAATTAAGGAGTCTTTTGCATCGATCAATTGATAGTTAACGGTAATATTATCTGTTTTGGGATGATGATTTTTAAGCTGAACAGTCAGCCCTAAATTTCCATCTTGGTAAGAGTTACTCAATAAAGATGTTACTTCAAAATCTTTCACCCTTAACTTAGGCTGTGCATACAGGTAAACACTCCGCTCAATCCCGCTAACTCTCCAAAAATCCTGACACTCTAGATAAGAACCATCGGTATACCTGTAAATTTGTAATGCAATGGTGTTTTTACCCAGCTTTAAATATTTAGATACATTAAACTCGGCAGGCAGTTTGCTATCCTGCGAATAACCTACATAATTGCCGTTTATCCATACAAAACCGCCCGATTTCATCGCACCTATGTGTAAAAACACTTCTTTGTCTTTATCCCAATCCGGTGCTATCGTAAACTCTCGTTTATAAGACCCAACCGGATTATTATCATGAGGAATTTTACCTGGATACTTAGGATAGATACCCTCTACAAATTCCATTTCCTTAGAAATAGGAGCTTTAAAGTCTGAAAATTCGTATTGATGGTTCACGTAAATTGGAACGCCATATCCTTCTAATTCCCAATTAGCCGGCACTTTGATATTGTCCCATGAGCTCACGTTATAGGTGTCTTTAAAAAAATCCATTGGGCGTTCAGCAGGAATTGGTGCCCACTTAAACTTCCATAACCCATCTAATAGCACAAAATTTTCGGGAAGAAAACCTGCTTGATTTGCCGATTTCTCAGACGAATAAGACATAAAACCTGCGTGGGCGTCTTCCTTGTTTTCTGAAATTACATCAGGGTTTTCGATATAGTGATAAATATCCTGTTTCAACTCCTGCGAAAAGCAAAATTGACTGCCTAACGCAATATAAATGATGATAATAATCCGTTTCATATTTTAAAAAGTATCTTTCATCCAATCGTATGGTTTCCTATTAATCCACATGCCTCTAGTAAAGTCTGGAAAATCTTGAGGTTCTCCATTATTTTCGATAGAACGTTCTGATAAAGGTGTTACTGCACTCCAAGCGGCCGCATCATAAGCATCCATTGGTGGGGCAATATTTTGTTTAGCGGATTCAACAAAAGCATTCATTACATAAAAATCTATTCCACCATGACCGGCTTGGGTAGCTTCACTTCCATATTTTTTCCATAGCGGATGGTCATAATCTTTCAACCATTGATCCATGTTATCCCATTCATCGTGTTTCTTGGATTTTCCTTCAACATATATACGTTTCGTATGGTAATCAAACTCTGTTAATCCGTTGGTACCCTGCACTCTAAAACCTAAAGAATATGGGCGTGGTGAGTTACAATCGTGGGTTATGATAATGGTTTCGCCATTTGCGGTATCAATAGTGGTAGTGATCACATCCCCTTGTTTCCATTTCAATTTTGCATTGGGATGATTTTCGCCTCCATTTGGATGGTTTACAATGTATTGGTGTAAGCCTCTGGCTTTTGTTGCATGTGATGTTAGTGATAAAAATCTATTTCCTGCGTTTATATTTGCCATGGCAGCTATTGGTCCTAATCCATGGGTGGGATAGGTATCTGCATTTTGCATCAGAGAGTGCTGTGTACGCCAGTGCGCTTCTGAAAGGCCTTTTTCGCCAAATTCCACTCCTCCACCATAAGGCTGTTTACCATCGTTGAACTTAACACCTCTGAGGTCATGTTGGTAACCGCATCTAAAATGTAATAATTCCCCAAAAACGTTTTGCTTGACCATATTAAGTACAGCAAGCACATCACGTCGGTAATTTACATTTTCCAATATCATCAAATGAGTTCCGGTTTGCTCATGTGTATTTACCAAATCCCAACACTCTTCCAAGGTATTTGCTGCAGAAACTTCTACGCCTGTATATTTTCTTGCAAGCATAGCGTCTTTAGACATCCTTACATGCCATAACCATGGTGTTGCGATGACCACGGCGTCTACCTCTTTTAAATCAAGCAGGTTCCTATAATCCAAATCATTTGCACCAAATACTTTGGCCTTTTTTTGCCCAGCTTTTTCAATTCTTTTTTGTGCAATATCAATTCTGTTCTGATCCACATCACAAATAGCCGTAATTAAAACATCGTTTCTTAATAATAAGTTATCCAGGTGGTTTGTACCGCGAAGTCCTACGCCAATCATCCCTACTCTCAATTTCGTACTTGCATTAGCTATACTTCCTAAGCCGAATGTATTAGACGGTATAATAGCCGTACCTACACCCGCAATTAATGAGTTTTTAATGAAATTCCTTCTTGTTCCCATCGGTTTTTCTTAAGTGATTTAATTTTTTAGTTATTTAATTGGTTAGATTTAGATCGATACATCGGTATATTATGTATGACTTAACAAATATATAATCTTTAATTAGTTATATCAATTCTTGAAAACAACTAATAATAAGTAATCCGTATCTGTTAAATATTAATTGCCCCCAAAACTTTACCTTATATATTTATTTTAAACGAATGCTATTTTTCTTTAGCGCAAGTAAATAATATGTAAAATGAGTTCGCTTGGCAGATAAAACAGTCGTTAATCGATTAAATTAAAAAACGTGTACTTATATCTTAGCAGTAAAAACAAGACCATACCCAATCGCGTTCTTTGTAGCCTCATTAAATTTTGTTTTTTGTGTTTCTCGCGATTTTAAAAATAACTCATCCGTTCCGCTTCCAGTTTCGTATTTGCTGTAATTTGCATTAATACCTAAAGAGAGCTTCCGACAAACTTGAAAGTTTAGCATCGGAGTAACGTTTAGCCCATAACCCTTTGCTGTTTGTTTAAAACTAACTGGATGCTCAAACTCTCCTATTAAAGTCCAATCTCCTAATCCTAAAAAATTAATTTGATGATAGCTTACCGACGTTATAAACCTTGCATTTTTAATCACCCCAAAATTAGCTTGTAACGCAATAAAAGGTCCCACCCATTTTGCTGTGTACTCGCCGATTCTTTTGCTATCGATATTTATACTGTTTATAAGATATTTTTGTGAACTAATGCCATATCCGATATAAGACTCTAGCATTATCTCTTTAATTTTGAATAATTTATAGCCTGCACCTATTTTACAATCATAAAATTTCCCTTTATCTCCATTAAAGTTTTCTGAATAAGAAATGGAAGTCCGGTTATCTTCCTCAAAATCGCGATCAGAAACCACACCTGAAGTTACCGTCGAATAAGTATAATTTCCCATTAATACAAATCGATTAGATACAGTCAATTTAAGATTTGCACCAACTTGAACACTTTTAATCGACGTCCATTTCAGTTCAGACAATATATTTGGGTTTTCCCCATTACTATTCCCTGCGATTGACCATGAAAAATTTTCTGTTTGAGTCCCCAAATTTAAAGAAGCCTCCAAACCATCTTTTTGATAATTTTGAGCATACAAGAACTCTCCGTATAAAACGGTTAATAACCCTATCATCAATGCAAATATCCCCTTACTCAAAATACCTTTTTACAAATTTTATAACATAATAAAAGTTGAGCTATTGCCCAACTTTTATCATAACGTATCTCTTGTTAATATTTGATTAGTTAATTGTATATACCCTCACGTAGTCAACATCCATCTGCGCTGGCAACTTAGTGTCATCTACGTTAAATCCTGGCCAGTCTCCTCCAACTGCTAGATTTAGTAATAAGTATTGGGCTTGGTGTAACTCCCATGTGCCATTTGGCGCTCCTAATATATTTTGAGTTTTATATAATACCGAATCTACATACCATTTAATAGAACTAGAAGTCCATTCAACAGCATAAATATGATAGCTACCAATTGTAGTTGTGGTGTTTCCAGTTGAGCTTTGATGCCCATTGTTATCCCAATGCGTTGTACCGTAAATCTTATTATTGGTATTCAACTGCTCCATGATATCAATTTCCCCACATTGTGGCCAAGGATATACGCCAATATTTGCACCTAAAGTCCAAAACGCAGGAAATTCACCAAGAAAAACTGGCAATTTAATACGAGCCTCTATACGTCCGTACTGTTTAGTAAATTTATTACGCGTGTTGATCTTCCCTGACGTATAGTTTTTCCCACCGTAGGTTTCTTTTTTTGCAATCAAATGCAGAGCCCCATTAGACACGTATCTGTTTACGTCTCTATCAGTATAATATTGTAGTTCATTATTCCTGATACCGGTTTCGCTTGTCCATTTTGTTGCATCGGGCGCCCCCGTGTAATTAAACTCATCCTGCCAAACTAATGTTAATGCTCGTTGGGTGGTTGTTTTTTCGTCTAAATTTGTGTCAACCTGAGTAGTGTTCTTTTTACAGGAAGTTAGTAGGGGGTTCAATAAAAAAAATAAGCTCCCCACAAAAAAATAATTAAAAATTTTTCGTTTCATAATGGTTTTTATTTACGGTTGATTGGTTGTAAGAGATACACATTTAAGACGAGTAACCTAAACCTAAGTAGTATAGATTAGAAAAATCTTATTTTAAAACACTTTTATCGATAAAGGCAGATGTGTTAATATTAAAGAATGGATTTGATAAATAGGTAATCTGTACAAAACCCGATATACTAGTCAAAAATAGTTGACAGAACACCTGTATCTATCTATGAAACGGCGAGGTGTATCGAGTCAAATTGAAAGCGATTTCAACTCTACCCATACTACAGAACCAGGGGTTCTTCAGTATTCTTTGATAATTACTTTGGATATACAGAGACGGCTTAAAGCGAATTATTAAGGTGTTACATTTACTATTGTAAACATCCATTTCTCTGGATTATTCCAATTTCTCCCGGCAAATCTACCAATGGGAGCCTTAACTTTAAAAGTGTTCCATCCTTTTTTTAACTGCAAAAAAGTTGGCGCTCTATACTCATATCCTTCGTTTGCGATTGGAACCTCCAAATTACCTTTTTGTCCGCCATGTAGCCACTGTGGTGGTTCAACAAGTTCTCCATTTAGCCAAACTTTAGATTGGTGGTTATCCCAAGTTCCCTCTTGTGGTGTATCGGTAGCTTGAGACCTCGAAAAATTATTAAATCCTATCCAAAACCCTCGAACCGTATCTTGGTCTGACCAGATTTTGTGGAAGGCATACCAAGTAGTATTTTCACTGGGTTTTGTTAAAACACCTTCAATTTTTGGAGCCCACCAATGCCTTAAAACAATAGTACCTCCAACTGCCAAACTATTGGGTTTTGCTTTTTCTGGATCAAATCCAGGGTTTTCAGGTTCAAATTTAACAGCTAAATTTCCTTTGTTTATATAAGGTCCAAAAAGTTTCCATGTAATATCAGACTGCTTAAAATAAGGAAACGAAAGTTTTTTGAAATACAACTTCTTATGATCCATCAATCGGTTTTCGAAACCTTCAAATGCTTCAAAGGCTTCCTCTCCTTTTAAATTTGCGTTTGCTACCCAACCCGCATAACCACCGCCTACCCAAGTACGTTCCGCAAATGCGAGCATGGCTGGGTAAACTCCATTCATTTTAATAACATCTTCTTCCTGCGCCACGGCTCTATCTGGCCACAGACATAAAGTGGCTCCAAGCGCTTCTTTATTTCCCGAATCCACATCTGCCAACTGGCGGTTAAAAATAGTAACCACACTTTCCAAAGGATCCATATGGTTTAGGTACAAATGCCTGGAATCTATATATTGGATTTTAGTTTTACCAGCAGTTAAACCTGCATCGTCCATCCAAAGCTGCCTAATTGTAGATTCATCAAAATTTCCGCCCGGTTCCCAACCAATTATTGTTTTATTTAGTGATTTGAGAAAAGCGGAAATTTCCGGTAAAAAGTTTCTATTCGTTATCTTAACTTCATCAGCACCAATATGGATATAGGAAAGTTCATAAGTCTCAAAAAATTCTTTAAGGATATTCTTAACAATTGCTAAACCAGCATCGCTCTGCATATCTGTTTTCATTGCTCGCTTAAATGCAGCACTATGCCCAGGCATATCAATTTCGGGTAAAAAAAGAATATGTCTGTCTTTGCAGTAATTAATTAAATCTTTTATTTCTGCTTCGGAATAGTACATGCCCTTGTTACGTTCCATATATTCGGGCATGGTAAGTTCTGGATAGGCTTTAACGGCTAACCGCCAAGCTATATCTTCTGTTAAATGCATGTGAAATACATTTAATTTGTAAGATGCCATTATGTCTATCTGTTGTTTTAAGAGTTTAACAGACTGGTAATTACGTCCTACATCTACCATATATCCTCTCCACGTAAAGGCGGGTGTATCGTTTATTTCTACTGTGTTTATAAAATATCCATCACGGCTTAATTGCTTTAGCGTTTGAATGCCGTAAAAAAAGCCGGCTTTTGCTTGCGCTTGAAGTAAAATTTTGTTGGTATCAACTTTTAAATGATAGGATTCTGAATTTGGACTTAGCGATAAGGGTTCTTTTTGTTGCGAAAGCTGAATAAAGCAATCATCGGTTTTTTTTTTTGTGATACCCACCCGAAGTCCAAGTTTATATAAGATTTCTTGAAGTAAGACAGCTTCCGTTTTTAACGAGTCAGTATCGTAAACAATGTACTTCACTTTATACAGCGGAAATAATTCTTTGCCCAAAACAACGCTTTTAGGTTGCGGTATAATCGAAGCTTGTTTGTTTAAATCATACACATAAGGATACAAAAGATGTTTCCATAAAGCATAGCCAGCACCTTTTAAATGCAAACCGTCATTGGTAAAGTTGGCGTTCAGCTTTCCTTGCTTATCGCAAAAATCGTTGTAGAAATCAAGGAACGTATAATTGAGCTTTTTTGATTCGGATTGTAAAAGCGTATTGACCTGTAAAATGGAAGCTGTTTTATTGGTATGTGTAGCAAATGTTTTAAAACTGTTGTTAACCGGCAAAATGCTTTGAACAAAAATTTGTGTCGAGGGGCTTTCTTGTTTAATGTAGTTGGTAATTAAACTGATGTTCTTAAACAAACTGTCAACGCTGACGTTTCTGGCCAGGTCATTTATCCCTATTAAAAGGAAAACCTTTTTTGGTTGTCTGTTAATTAATGAAGGTAAACGGTTTATAACACCAGCGCTAATATCGCCGCTGATACCCATGTTTAAAATATCAGTATCGCCAAAAATTGTAGCCCACTCTCCTCCGTCTGTTATACTATCGCCAATAAAAAGAGTCTGATGCTCCTTTTTTGGCAATGTTTCAAAATGACTTAGCTTTTGCCAGTAGTAGGTAGAAAAAGCGGTCTGAGAAAAACTTGGTAATGCCAGTTGCGCAAACCCGCTTATACTACAGAAAAGAATAAATACAAGAAAATAAAAACACCTAAACAACTTCATCATCATCGAGAATTACAAATACTTTAATAACCTAATTCACCTAATAACTGTGCGCAATACCATTCCTGGCGGGGTAAATGAAAAGGTCCTTTAAACAGATTTCCTTTTGCCGTTTGAGCTACCGAACCGTCTTTGTGTAAATAACCAAACCACTCTCCATTCTTCTTATCGTGAAATTTATCATAAGCATAATCATGAATCATTTGATGCCAGCGGGCATACTTCTCATTGCCGGTTAAAGTATAAGCTAAAAGTGTAGCGATAATAGCCTCATTTTGTGGCCACCAAAACTTCATGTCCTGCCAGTATTCTTGCACAGGTTTATCATACACATCTTTAAAATAAAATATCCCCCCGTGTTCTTTATCCCATCCCCTTTCCCACATATAATCAAGCATTTTACACCCTAATTTAATCAATTCGGGATCATTATTACGATATTTTGCTTCGTGTAAAATAAACCAGGCTCCTTCAATAGCATGACCGGGATTAAGTGTTCTTCCATCAATATGATCAATAATTTCACCGTCTGGAGAAACCTGCTCCATTACACACTGAATATCATCTTTTACAAAATATGTTTTGATCTCTTCAATCCAATTGCTAATCAAATCATCACAACGTGGGTCGCCAATAGTTTCTCGCAACTGTTGAGCGGTATTCATCATAATCATAGGCACTCCAATTCCTCTTGATGGACGAGTATTTGTAAACTTAGCTGGTAATAAGCCTGGTGTGGTGGCATATTTTATGCATTTTCCAAATAAGAAACGGGCTTTTTCTGCTGCAGCTTCATCACCACTCGCTTTTGCATAGGCGGCGTTGGCTATTACTGCAAAGGTTTCTGAAAAGTAGTAACGCCGTTTACGGATCGGTTTACCATCACGCGTAACGTGAAAAAACATTTGCCCATCAGTATCAAAACAATGTTTGTTCAAAAAATCAATACCAGACTTTGCCCCGGCAAGCCATGCTGCCTTTGGTTCTATGGTATTGTATAATGTAGCTAAAAGCCAAGCTCCTCTGCCTTGAATCCAAACTGCCTTATCATCGTCTATCAAGGTGCCATCTTGGTCACGCATAAATAAATATCCACCGTGTTCTTCATCAATTGATTTCGGGAACCAAAACGGGATGGTATCTTTTAATAATTGATCTTTATAGAACTTAGCAAGTCCTTCTAATTGTTGATCGTTATATTTCATTGCTTTGGTTTAGAGGCATACAAAAAGTAGAAGCTGGCAACTTGGCTTCGTTAACAAGATTTGCTTTAGTAAAAGGTTGCCAAGCGTATAAAATTTTAACAACTTTTAGGTTTTGGGGGATGTTTAAATGAACCTCATTTTTAAAAATTGTTGCTTTAACGGCTAATCGATTGCCTTTGTTGGTAACAATTTCAAACCCTAATAACTGAGGGTTATCGCCAAATGAGAGGGCAACTGTATTGCTAAAAGTAATAATAATAGTGCTCTTATTCTGTGTTGCTTTTAGCGGAATGGGACCTGTAGCAACTATATTTTTATGGTAAGTATTTTTCAATGCCAATAAGGCAAGCCGTTCTCCCACCTGCTTTTTTTGGGTAGGATGAACGTTTAATGAGTCACCCAAATCGGAACTTACGGCCATCCCAGAATTAGGAATTAAGCTTTGAAGTTTTCCTTGAACATCTCTAAAGAACGACCAAGAGGGGCGATCTATGGATGATAATTGCACATAATAAAACGGAAAATCAAAACCCCATTTTTTGCGCCAGCTTTTAACCATTAGCGGAAATTCATGACTAAAAAGTTCTGGGTTGTGCGCATTACTTTCGCCCTGATACCATATTGCTCCTTTAATTGGAAAACTGGTTAGCTTTGAAATACCTGCTTCGAAGTTGTAAGTTGGTTCATAAGGATGTCGTTGTTTAGGATTTGTCGCATTTTTCAGATTCATAGCTGCCCGCTCTCTTACCCAAGGCTGAATAAAATCCGATTTGCGCCAATTATCCAACATATCAACCATCAAGTTATCTTGCTCCATGGTTTCCCTGTCTATCCACGATTCAAGAGTTGAACCACCTACCGCCATTTGAATTAATCCTATTGGAATATGCACCTCTTTGTTTAGCTTTTCTCCAAAGTAATAAGCAATCGCAGAAAATTGAGCTCCGGAATTTTCACTAAGCGTATCCCATCTACCAGAGAAATAATCAAGTTGATTTATTTTAGCAAGTGTAACAGAATCCCAAGAAGTATGATCGGTTTCAGCAAGCGTATTAAATTTCAACAATCTGATAGGCAAATTTTTGTTTAAATGGCTTAACGTAGCTTTTGCTGTGGCCGATGATTTTAGCGGAAAAGCCATATTCGACTGACCTGAACATAGCCACACATCGCCGATTAAAATATTTTTGAGCGTAATGGATTGGTATTGAGTGGATATTTTTAACTGATATGGTCCGCCAAATTTCATTGCTGGCAACTGTACTTTCCATTTACCAAATTGGTTGGTAATTACTTCCTTTTTAATCTGATTAAAGCTAATCTCAACTTTATCATTGGCATTGGCTGTTCCGTAAATTGCAATAGGCTGATCTCGCTGCAGAACCATGTTATTGGTAAATATGGGGTCCAATGTAAATCCACCAAAATCTCCGGTTATATGCTCATAAACTGTTTTTGCTATTATCCCAGTTCCTACTACATCAGGATGGAGGTTGTCTGCAAAAAGATTGGGGTGATGATTTAAAGGTGCATTTAAATCAATCAATTGTGCTTCATTGGCTTTAGCAATGAGGGGTATTTTATCTTGAATTTGTTGATACCAATCTCGTGTACCCGATTTAAACCTTGGGTGTCCACTAAAAATTGGCGTAAGCTTACAGATGTATATTTTAATTTCAGGGTTATCTTGTCTTAATGTATCTATAAGCCATGCGTAATCTGCTTCAAAATCGTTTTTATAATTAGGCCAGTTTCTGGGGTCGGTATCATTTAAGCCTAGGTGAACAATGGCTATATCAGCATGAAAATCTAAGGCGTTAATAAACTCTCTAGTCTTATAAAAAGGATTATGTCCTTTTTTCAACAATGTAGCTCCACTATGCCCAAAATTACTGACCAAGTATTTATCGCCTAGCAATTGTTGCAACTGGGCTGGATAGGATTCTTTTTCTGGATTTTTAAGTAAATAACCAGCGGTTACAGAATTTCCGATACAGGCAATTTTAATTTTTTGAGCATAAGCGTTACCCCCAATCAAAAAGATTAGCCAAATATTTAACCTGAAAAAGAATTTCATGGTTTATCTAACAATTTCATTGACGGGAATCCGAACAAAATAAAGGTCTTTTACGCCTTCATAAAACAGGCCAATAGTATTATTATCTATTTTTGTAAGCGCCGAATAGCCAAAAGACTTTCGCTCATCAATTAACAGTTGGTTTTTAGCTAACCAGCTTTCTGCCAAATCCAAACTTGCTTTTATCGTGAAATTATTTCTTTCGGATGAACTATTGTTGTTTCCAAAAAAAACCACTTCCTTTTGCTTTCCGTTAACATCCATACCTGCCTTAATAAAGCTGGCCATACAAACTGGATCTGGCAACGCACTGTAAGATGTATAATGTTCCACCCATGTTTTCCCCATATCTACTGTGGTGGCCACGCTTCTAAAAGCACCCCGATTATCTCGCATGTTAAGCATCAACACCCCGGGCTGAGTTTCTATCACTTGACTCTCTGTGGTTTTAGATTTAGGTCCGTCTTCTGTTTTCCAGGTAATTCCATGGTCTTCGCTATAAACAATATTAGAGTAGGGAACGGATTTACCATCCCAGTATTGGGCTGCAAAAACTATTTTACCATCCTGCATGGCAATCCCATTACCTGGTCCATTAAAGAAAATGTTCCAAGCTGGGTTCTTCACTTGTGCGGTTATACTCTTCGGTGCAGACCACGTTAAACCATCATCCTCACTGCTCACCAATACAAACTGACCCGTTACATCTTCCGATAAACCCGGTTTCGAACCGGCAATAGACCTATTTCCTTTACTCCACAGTGCAGCAACCCATATTTTATTTGTAACCGGATCAAATAGTATTGCAGGATCACCTACACCGTTATTTGTATGAGGTTCGCCCATGTCCATAATCACCTTCATAGGTTCCCAACTCTTGCCACCATCAACGCTTCTATTCAGTCCCACATCAATGTTTCCAGGTAAATCAACAGCGCTTTGATAGCGGATATCATAAACAGCAATCAAAGTTTGCTTATCTGTGGTAATAATTCCCGGTATCCGAAAAGTATTTACGCCTTCATCATTGGCTTTTCTAACTGCAATACCCAGTCGCTTAACGTAGCTATCACTGTTTTCCGTTACTGCATACTTTTTTGAATTTGCACCTTGTAGGCCTTTTACATGAAATTCTACTTTAGCATCGATATCCGCATTTTCCTTTAATTTAGCACTAAACCAGATGTAATGTATGCCAGGTTTAAGCGTAATTGTAACCGGTATATTAAATGAAGGGGATACTGGAGAAATAGACGCTAACTTATCTTGATCAGAGAACTGTGAATCTTTACCAGTCGAATAAACTTCGATTCGCTCAATTGCTTTAATACCAGCTACATTAAGTTTGCAAAACATGTTTTCAAGCTTTATTGTGTGTCTTTTTTTAGAAACACAAACCTCAATCCTCAATAGCTGGTTTGTAGCTAACCCTTTAATTAGCGGAACCACTGGAGATATGGATGTTACTTTAATGTTTTCTGATGCAATAACAGGTAGTGTACAGGCTATTAACCCAAGCACAATAAGCTTTCTCAGCATTTTAAAAGTTTTAAGCCTCATGATCTTTAAATTTTTAAGCTTCTTCAAAATTGTTGAATTTTGGACGCAAGAAGTACAATTGAATAATTACAGCAAAAAGAACGATAATGGAAAGCATCGCGAAATCGTTCCCTAAATGACCAGCATCTGTAGACTTACCTAACAAATCTGTGATGAATGCACCTGCAAAAACTCCAGTCATATTCATAACACCATAGGCGGTTGCCCTATGTTTTGCAGATACAAACTGACAAAGTATGGGCATATTATTGGCATCAAACATTCCATAACCAAAACCGAAACAAAAAGCGGCCCCAACAATATTTAACAAGGAATGCCCCATACCCATCAACAGCAACGATGGTATGGTTAAAATTAAGCCAATGGCACTGGTGTAAACCCTACCTTTAATATTTGTTTGCACCCATCTGTCGGACAAAATCCCTCCAAAAATGACCCCTAAAAAAGATGACGTTGCCACGGTAATGGTAGAGATTGGCCCGGCCATTGCCATATCAATATTTAAATTACTGGCAAATAAAGTTGGTAACCAATTTTTAGTGGCCCAACCCGGTAGGCTTGGAATAGTGAAATAGATTAATATTACCCAAAACGATATATTGCTGAACAATAGTGCCAGTCCTTTAAAAATGGAAGGTTTGATTTTAACAGCAATACCTTTTGCTTCAACAATAATTTTTTTCTCTTTTAGGAATAAGATTAGAATAAACGCATAAACAATCCCGACAAGGCCGAAGGAATGGAATGCCGACTGCCACGAGAACTTTGATGCAATTGTTGCTCCAAATCCACCTAAAGCCTGTCCGAAATAAAGCCCCGTCATATGAATTCCAATAGCTAAAGAACGTGTTTTTGAACTATGATAGTCGGCAATTAAAGATAAGCCAGCTGGAATATAAAGCGCTTCACTAACGCCCATTAACGCCCTAAGCCAATAGATTTGGTTAAATGTAGTGGCATAACCCATTAAAAAGGTTACTAAAGACCAAACCATCAAACTTCCAACAATAAGCCATTTCCGGTTTAATTTATCGGCTATAATCCCCGAAATGGGACTCATTAAACCATAAATCCACAGAAAAACGGCCATTAAATATCCAAAGTTTGTTGCAGATTTCAACTCGGAAATATCCATCTGCATAGCGGGTTTCATGGTAGATAGCATTTGCCGATCCATATAGTTCAGCATCGCTACAAACCAAAGTAGGGCAACAACTACCCATGCGTATCTTTTGGTATCTTTCATCTTACTATTTTGCCAACAAGTATATTTGGGGTTCGTACCCCTGCTTTTACCTCTCCTCCGGCTATTATAATTTCATTCTGAAAAAGAACAGCTTGGGTTGTTACCGTTCCGTAAGGAAGTATATTTTTCAATATTGTCCAAGAATTATTACTAGGACTGTACCGTAGGATCTCTTTACTAAAACCCGGATGGTTAGCTTGTACCCAAACCTTTTTAGTATTTAGTATTTCCTTTTTTAAGTAATCCTTTTCTTGGGCGATATCTGCAATGAGCTGTTCCGTTTGATGAAAGGTTTCTCCTTTATCTCCACTAAAGAGGAACAATTCACTTCCAAGTGTTATTCCTGCAGATGCAGCCAAAGGATAAGGCAAACTTTCTTTTGTTGACCAAACTTGGTTCTCAAAATCAAAGGCGTACACATTTTTATAGATTGTGCTGGTATCACCAACATTGCTTTTGCGCCCGCCTATTAAAAACATCTCTGTTTTGTCTTTAGCTACAGCGCTGAGTAGAACAGCATGCGAAACGGGTTGAGGAAGCTTTGGCAAATTTTTCCATCCCAAATTTGGGTCTTTAAGATTTAAAGCTAAAAACTGGTTACTTACTTCGTTTTCTGTTTCGCCCCCAACCAGATATACGATGTGATCAATAATAGTAAGAGCAGCGTTGCTCGAAGCTTTTGGTAAGTCTGGCAAATACTCAATTTCAATTTTACTATCTTTCGCTTGCCATTTCAAAAGCAATACCTTTTTAGTTTTACCATTTCCATTTTCCCCTCCTGCAACTACTAGTCCTTCATTACAGCTTCCCACGGCACTATAAGCGAGTTGATAAGGTAATTTCACTTTGTTATTAAGACGAATTAATTTCTCCTTGTTTCTTTCTAAACAATAAACAAAAACATCATCATAGTAGGCTTTTTTTCCACCCATCCAAGGTTCTTTGTCTGGAAAATTAGTCCCTCCTGCCACTATAAAGGCATCATTATGACATCCAGAAATTGCTCCAGCCAATCCCAATGATGTTAGCTGATGCCCGGACGATGGAATGTTAGTAGATATACTCCAGCTCATATTTTTAACATGTTGATTTTGGGCCATTAATACTGTAAATGGAATAATTGTGGTTAGAAAGGCGATGTATAGTTTTATCATTCTCATTAAACGTAGCAGTACACACGAAAGAACAATCTTTCGTACCAACCCTCTAAATTACACTGTAATTAAAGATTTATCAGCAGGGTTTATTGATTTAAATTTTGAAAAACCTAGATTCGCTACATCATTTTTAAACAAAATAAACTGAGCAGCGTCCATATTCTTAACTGGTAATCTAAATTCGCCACAGTCAATACCTACCAGCTTCATATAGGCTTTCCCAGTTGCTATACCACCGTACTTACCCAGTAAGCGGATAAAATCAATCGATTTTTGCTGTAATGCTACTGCCGTTTTTAGATCATTAGCGTCAAAGGCGGCTATGAGTTGATGGTATAGTGGTGTAAAATAATTAAAGGTACTGCCCACTGCACCCTTGGCTCCTAAAACCAGTGCCGAAAGCATATTTTCATCACGCCCCCACAACATATCATATTTGTTGTTTTTGAAATTCATACAGGAAAGAAAGTCCATAAAGTCTTCATGGGTGTACTTAATTCCCGCAAAATTCGGAATCATTTCATCAACTTCTCCCAACAGATCAATCATATCAACACTTGCCCCAGTTAATACCGGAATATGATAATAATAAAATGGCATTTTAGGAACTTCAGCAGCGATTTCTGCACACATACTTGCCAATATTTTAGCGTTTGAAGGTTTAAAGTAAGACGGTGAAGTAAAAGATACCCCATATAAACCAATACTTTCCGCATGTTTGGCTAAAACTTTGCAATCCGCAATACAGGTTCCTCCAAGCAACGTCATCACCCTAAAATCGGGATCTTTATTTGTAGCATTTGCCCAGGCTTCAGCGATGGTCATTTTCTCTTCCTTGGTTAAAGAGACACCTTCACCAGTAGACCCGCATATAAAAGCACCTTTCACTCCATTAGTTTTCAAAAGTTGGTAGTATGTAGGGATAATAGATGGATTGATTTCACCTTTGCTATTCAACGGTGTAAAAGGAGCTGCAATTAGCCCGTGTAAATGCTGAAAATTCATGTATTGTAATTATATATTTGTGGTAATTAAAATCAAAAAGCTGTTATCGTAATTGTAATAACTACGATAACAGCTTGTAGCTCATTAAAACGGTGGGTATCCGTCTGTTTGTTTCAATAATCTATTATTCGTAAGTGTTGCTCTATCAATTGGCCAAAATAATTTGTACGACGTAGCAGTAGTAAGAGAAGTATTTGCATAAACATAACTATCACCCATCCTTCTTAAATCGTACCAGCGTTTACCTTCTCCAATAAATTCCAAAAATCTTTCTTTTAGAATTGCTTCATTTGGATTAACGTCAATCGCTTGGGTAGGATAACCTAAAGTCAAAGCATTGTAATTCGACCCGTACGCCCTTGCTCTAACTAAATTAATTTCTGTTGATGGATCTTGTGACAACATCACCTTTGCTTCGGCTAACAGTAGTAGTAAATCAGCATAACGATAAATAGGAAAGTCATTGGTATAAGCTCGACTACCCGCACTCTGTTCTCCCACATATTTTTTAAGAAATGCACCTGCAATAATGTAGTTAGCACCGGACTTCGAATACGCAGCTTGGATGGTTAAGTTTTTCCGAGAGTCCGAATCGTTGAACTTTTCGTAGGTAGCAATTTTAGTTGGAATACGCAGTAGTCCCCCATAATTATCTGTAACAACATCAAATTTTCTTGGTACTGCAGCATCGTAAAAATTAACGATAAGGCCTGTTTGCGGAACATAATTACCTATAAAGCTCAAAGTAGCTTCATCTATTTTATTTTTTGATGCAAAAATAATTTCGCTATTGTCTTTATTGGTAGTTGAAAAAACATTAGCAAAATTCGAAACCAATGATAAGCTGGTGTTTAATTGAATATCTGTTAATGCAGTTTTCGCGATGGTTGCATCTGCTGTTCCTCCACCACGGTGAGCGGTCCACAAATACACTTCAGCTTTTAGCATTTGAGTAGCCGATTTACTCCAAACTCCCTTTTTATCCTTTGTACTGAAAGCATAATTTGTTCCATAATTTGTATTGGATAAATCAATATCAGCTTTGATCAGCGTCATTACAGCAGGTAAATCTGAGGCTGCTTTTGCTAAGGTTTCAATGTCAATAGAAAAAATCGGTTCAGTCTGGATAATTACTTTGCCCCATGTTCTGTATAACTGAAAATAGTAAAAAGCTCTGAGACCGTATGCCATCCCTAAGAACTCGCTCTTTTTCGCATCCGATAAAATGGAAGTTGCATTTACTTTGTTGATCAGCAGGTTAATTTGATTGATATTACTGTAAAACTGACCAAAGTCACTCACGCCAGAATTATCAATATCTATAGTTTGCAACCACATTTTCTCTACTCCCTGCGTAGCTTCTCCGGTAAAAGCCGATGTAGAACCAGGATCTGTACCAAAAACATCTGAGCGTAGTTCCCCTAAATACTGAAAATTTGTATTGTGTGAGCGAAACCGATTATATATACCATATGCAAATGCATCGAATTGATCTGCGCTTTGCCAGTAACTTGCGTCACCTAAACTACTTATGGGCTTTAGGTCTAAACTATTTTTACACCCTGCTAATAACATGGCTGTTAAGCCGATAAAACATAGTATGTTTTTTATATTTTTTTTCATAATCTTGAGTATAATTGGTTAAAAACCTACTTGTATTCCCATCACAAAGGTTCGTGGAGTTGGATAGGTACCACCATAAATACCATTGATAACTCTTATGTTATCGCTATTTACCGTAGTTGGTGGCTCTGGAGACGGCCCTGAAAACTTAGTAATGTAAAATAAGTTACTACCTGTTACATATACCTTTGAATTTGAAAGAATTTTTGATTTGCTCATGAGGCTTTTAGGGAAGTCATAAGAAATGGTTAACTCTCGCATACACAGATAATCTCCTTTTTCATAAAAGCGTGAATTATTTCCATTCAAGAATGGCGACGCATTATTTGCTCTTGTATAGTTTTGTTTTGATCCATTTACCTGATCGGCATAATAAACTTTAGGAATATCTGTATTTGTATTGGTAGGAGACCAAGCATTTGCTTGTAAAGTAACATAATTTAAGGTTCCTTGGAAGTTCCCTAAAGTTCTTGCTAAAAGATCATTATAAATGGTATGACCTAGCGCAAAATCCCAACGGTTAAACACACTAAAGCCTTTATAAGATGCGTTTAAATTAAACCCTCCTGTCCATTTTGGGTATATATTACCTAAATAAACCTGATCTTTTGTATCAATAATATCGTCTTTATTTACATCTAACCAATTTACATCTCCTGGCGTGATTCTTCCATTAGCTCCCACAGGTAAATTTGGACCGGTAATTCTACCGATAAGATCCTGTCTATTGTTTGCAATAGCTATAACATCTGCCGCGTCCTTAAAAATAGAAACTTGTCTAAAGCCGTAAATATCGCCAATCGTACCTCCTTCTTGTAAGCCGCCTACCCAAATTGGATTACCTGTTGACGGATCATAAACTTGTAAACCCCCTTGTCTGTTATTTTCATTTCCGTTATAAGGAAGTTTTAAAATTTTATTTTTAACAAAAGCAGCGGTAGCACCGGCACCTACTCTCCAATCTCCAGATTTTAGAATAACTGCATTTACACCGAGTTCTAATCCTTTATTTTGAAAATTCCCTAAATTGGTTCTAAAACTAGAGAAACCAGTATAACCAGGTAGATTTAAATTTGTCAACAAGTCACTCGTTTCTTTGTTATAATAATCGAAAATGAAAGTAACCCGATCGTTAAGTAGACCTAAATCAAGTCCAAAATCCGTTGTTTTACTTTTCTCCCATCTTAAACCCCCATTGATAATTCCAGTGTTTAGGAAGCCTGCATTCCCGTTATAATTAGTCTGGAGGCCATAAACCCCTTGTACTTCATATCGGGAAAGGCCAGCGATATTTCCGTTTTGACCATAACTGATACGTGGTTTTAAACTTGAAACATATTTACTGATTGTAGAATTTTCAAAAAATTCTTCACGATGTATGTTCCACCCAGCAGAAACACCTGGAAAAAATCCGGCCCGGTTACCGGCTGCCAAATTAGATACTGCATCTAGTCTGAAAACGGCAGTAAACAAATATTTCTCATCAAAATCATAGGCTAGGCGCCCTAAAGCAGAATTAATTTTATATTGAGAAGCACTGGTGTAATTACCACCAGCTGCAAAGGTTGTTGAAGCATTTGCAGTAGGAATATCATCAGTAGGTGCATTTTGCCCTTGTACTTGTGCGTTGTAAGATTTTACGTTAAATAACTCTCCACCACCCATCACATTCAAATTGTGCTTGCCAAATGATTTGGTATAATTTAAAATAGCATTGTACTGCGTTTGAAAGTCTTGTTCGAAAAGACTGGTTGAGGCTCTAGAAAAACTGCCACCAGAG
This sequence comes from Pedobacter arcticus A12, assembly GCF_000302595.1. Lineage (GTDB taxonomy): Bacteria > Bacteroidota > Bacteroidia > Sphingobacteriales > Sphingobacteriaceae > Pseudopedobacter > Pseudopedobacter arcticus. The sequence goes on from NZ_JH947128.1 coordinate 262,680, forward strand.
TTTGCGAAAATCTGAGCGTAACTTTGAGTAGATTTTTGGAATGATCGGTTTAATCTTTCTTTTAAGTAAGCATTTCCGGTAGCTTTTAAGTATAAACCAGGAATAATATCCCATTTAACACTCGCATTCGCTACAACTCTATTTGTTCCATCTGAACGGTCAACCCTACTTAACCAATACAATGGATTTCCATCACTTATCCCGTTACCGGGATTGGGAAGCGTTTTCGCTTCATCACGCCACGGATTAAATGTTGGCCAAATTGCCAGATTACGATATAAAGTATTTGCTTCACTGCCAAGAACCCCAGTATTATTAGCTGTTGACAAAGTTAAAGCAGAGCTAACCTCTACATTAGGCTTTACTTTATATGAACCATTAACATCACCTGTATATCTTTTGTATTTAGAACCTACAATAACACCATCTTCATTGAAAGCGTCAAAAGAAGCGAAATACTTCCCTTTATCATTACCGCCACTTGCATTTACATAATGGTCTTTTGTATAAGTATTTCTAAAAACAATATCATGGATTTCTCCTCCATGGTCTTTATACATAATTTGACCACCGTAAGGATCATCTACAATTTCCCAACCTGCCGGCAGTACGGTTGTTCCCGCAACATAGCTTTTAATATCAAAAGTTGCTAAATCTGCTGCGTTTGTAGATAAGCCTAAACCTCTAGAACTGTTAGCCTGTGCCAATGTTCTTCCTGCATTCAAATAGCCTAAACGCGTATAATAGATAAAATCTTTCGCATGCATATAATCGTACCCTTTCCGTTCCGCATTATACCCTCCAGTAAATTTGTAGGAAATTTGAGAGCTACCCAGCTTACCACTTTTGGTGGTTATCAAAATAACGCCATTATTTGCCCTTGTACCATAAATAGCTGTAGCAGAAGCATCTTTAAGAACATCTATAGATTCGATATTTTCGGAGGAAATATCATTTAATGGCCTAATCACTCCATCTACTATCACTAAAGGACCTTGGGGACTATTAATAGATGCTCCTCCACGAAGTGTTAAAAAGAAATCCGCCCCTGGCTGTCCAGATGTGGTAACTACTTGTAAGCCTGCTATTGAGCCTTGCAATGCGGAACCAATATTTGATCTCGGTGTACTAGCTAACACTTCCTTGTCTAATTTTGAAACTGCATTGGTTAGGCTTCTCCTGCTCTGCGTACCGTAACCCACAACTACTACTTCACTTAAACGTTCATTACTTTCGTTCAACAAAACACCTATTGTTGTGGATTTCCCCACCACTACTTCCTTTTTTTCAAATCCGGTAGAACTAAATATAAGTACATCCCCAGCTTTAGCAATAATGGCAAATTTTCCATCTACATCTGTAGATGTTCCTACGTTTGTTCCTTTAATTTTAATTGCTGTACCGGGAATGCCACCTCCCGTAGCATCGGTTACGGTACCTTTGATGGTACCATTTTGTGAAAAGGCTGAGAGCGCAATTAAGCAAACAGCCATGCTGAGCCATACAGCCCTAGCAAATGTTTGGTAATTTTTTTTCATATCTGGTTTAATTTAGTTGGTTTCACATTATGTTATACATAATGTTAAACAAAGTAAATAGTTTTATTGCTTATTTGCAAATACTTAGTCACTTTTTTTATCTAAAAACTAGACAGTTAACCTATATTTGCCTTCAACGGCATTTGGAAGCGATTAAAATACAACAATGGGAATCATTAACAGTTTAAAACAATTAGACACAAGTTCTTTAGTGGACAGGGTAGAAGACAAACTTGTTCAGCTTTTACAGGAACGAAAACTTAACGTCGGTGATAGCATCCCTACAGAGTTGGAGCTATGTGCAGCATTAGGCGTAAGTAGAACGGTTGTGCGTGAAGCAATGTTGAGGCTAAGGATGATGGGGCTGATTGAGTCCAAGAAAAAGAGAGGCGCAGTGATTACGAGTCCCGATTTATTTGGAATTCTCGCCAAGAGCATGAATCCACATATTTTGGATCAAGGAACGTTACGAGAAATTTTTGAAATAAGACTCGTTCTAGAAATTGGCATGGCTGATTTTTTGTTTAAACGTATTACACCCGAAGATTTGGCTGAACTTCGAGAAATTGTAGAAAAGGATTTGGATTCTTCACAAGATCATATTTTCAATATTGATTATGAAGTTGCTTTTCATGGAAAGCTTTATGACATTACAGGTAATGAAACGCTTAAAAAGTTCCAAAGTCTATTACTACCTATATTCGATTTTGTACATAACAGTGGGCTGCTTAAAAAGCAAAAAGAAGTTTACGAGTTTGTATCGCACAAGGAACTTCTACATATATTAGAAACGGGTACACCAGAGCTTTTTAGAAACGCCATGAGAAAACATCTCGAAAATCATTTCAGTCGATTATTTTAAAACTGATTTGTTAACTAAATTACTCTTTGATATAGTTTACGTTACAGCCTAGAGAGAACAAAATCCCGCAAGCATTGCTTGTTACAAATATATTCTATTTCTTTTTAATAATGGACAAAATAGCTTGCAGTAGCCATTTCCACAGACACGTTTTAACCTACATTTATTTTATTTCAACGATATCCTTTGTACCTTTCACAATCAACTTTAATCTTCCTTTAGTTGTTAAACCAGTTCCAGAAATTTCATTTCCTGATGCTTTTTGAGCAATGAAAGATAGTTTCAAGCCATCAATTGTTGTTAATTTTCCTCCAATCCCACCATTTACAACTACAGATTCTACTACATTAGCGGCTATCGACCCTTTACTTCCCGCAATGATAAAATAAGCTTGCGCTGTAGCTCCAGCAATCTTTTGACTAACTACTCCCGTCGGTAACGGTAGATTTTTCTGACTAGTGACATCAAAAATCCAACCTCTTCGGAATGGTTCATTTTGAGCACTTATTACAGCTGTACCTAAATTTACACCACCTTTAGCGAAAGGCAAGATATGGAGATCGGAATTCTGACCCTTCACAATCAAAGAGCTACCTACTTTCTGAACTTGTTTTTGGCTTTGAAATAAAGCTTCATACAAATGGCTATTGCTGTCTTTTGGTTCTATCCAATCTAATATCAGCCATATCCCTGGCTTGATAAATAAGATATCTCTTTGGTGCGATATTTCCAATAGAGGTTCTGGGTTTTGTATGTGCAGATACTTATAGTCCGCATATCCATTATTGTAAACTGCACTTAAAAAGTCATACTTATCATTACTGACCCACAAAGCATCATTAGGCTTTTTATTTTCATATAAATGTCTGTTTCCATATCGATATTGACTTAGCCCATCGGGGCTAAGCGTATTGTGGGCTACTGATGAAAGGTAATACTTTCGCCAAATATCTTTCGAGTTGTAGGTGTAAAAGCCCGGATCTACAAGGAAAAGTTCACCATTTGCAAACAGCTCAAAGCTCAGTTTATCCTCATGCTGATGCGCCAGACCATAGGGTCCCGCCTTTATCGCCATGTAGTTATCTTCTTTATTCCATCCGGAGCGCATTATATAATAACCTGCCCAGTCGAAAGACACAGAGGTATAATCAGGTTTTACGCCCTTAGCCCTATCGGTTCCAAACCACTGAAGTATATTCTGGTCACCTGTCAGAGTAGCGATGCTGTTTACCTGTCTACGTATTGTTTGTTTATTATCTTGCGTCTGCACCATTTCGTTAAATGCAGGTATTGTACCGTCGGGTCTAGAAAAATCGACAAGAAATTTTGCCATCGCCTTCAATTTTTCCGTAAATTCAGGTAGTGGTTTTGTACCAGATTTCTCCGAAACAGTCATAAACTTTGCAAAAGTGGCCATTACTCCTTGATGGTATCTCGGACAGAGCTCTTTCTCAACCCCATCTGGATAAACCACATAATTCATTTGATCCAAACCTCTCTTTAAAGCCCAGTTTGCCCACTCCTTCGTTTTTTTAAATTCCGGTAGCGATACTGAAACCTTTTGAAGCACTTCAGCATCAGCAACACCCATATTGTGATAGGTTAGATAGGGATACTTCTCCATCCGCAAAAGATGATTATAGATGCCCTGCATGATAACTACAAAGTCTTCGCTTTTCAAATTTGGTGAATCAATTATGGAAAAAAGAGAATAAACGGTAGTGCTGATTCTAGATGAAACAGACAACTTGCTATACATCAAACGGTCAAACTCGGATGGTATAATATTATCTTCGTTTTTCTCTTTAAGTGGTACCGGAAATTTTTCAATAAAATCACGCATCAAATAAACAAGTTCTATTGCAAAGCGTTCGTCTGTGGTAGAAGCGTATGCACCCGCTAAAATTGGCAAGCCTCTAAACCGAACTGTATTTACCACCCATTCGGGATTTAGCGGAACACCATTTTTCCCAGTTGGATTGTATAGCCAATCGAAATCTTCGTTAAAAGTGTGTTTAACACCTTGAAAAAAGTATGTTCTTTGGAGCAAATTTTCAGAAAGCTCTCTTGCATCCTTACTTTGTGGACGATTAGAAATATTAAAAATATCTGTAGCTAAAGTTTTATGCTTTTTATAATACTTTAGCAATTCAACACCAGCTTGTTTATAGTTTTTTGTATCAACTGCCTTTTTCACATGCCTAAGATCGGATATCGTATAATCGATACTGTTGTAAAAATCTTCAAGGGAGGTAGAAAAAATTGGATAATTATATACAGGCTTTGCTTCAGAAGTATGTATTTTTATTGCTGTACGCCCAGTCACCTGGGTTAACGTTAAGCATGAAACAGCAATTGCCATTAGCAGGATAAATCCTAGTTTTGTTGATTTAGTCATTGATGATGAAGAAAAATTATCTCTAATTCAGCTTTTGTTATTAATTACGCATTAATGCTGATGAAAACTAGTGAGCTTTATTTAAGCAACGGTTTAAGTAGCTTCTCAAATGCATTCGCATATTTTAACATCCCCATATCTGTGGGATGGGTTCCATCAACGGAATCATTCATATCAAACCCTATATCAGCATAGGTTAAATAATACACATTTTTAACTCCTTTTGATTTCAACTCTTTATAACTGTCCTGTAATTCTTTGTTCATAGCGGCTAATCCCCTCGCTCTTGCAGAAGTAAACCTACCTTCCGTATAGTGCGGCTGTTCAACCACTACAATTGGCGTATTGGGATGCTTTGCCCTAAGCGTGATTACAGCGTCTGTATGTTTTGATTTAATATTTTTAATATCAGCACCCATATTTGCCACACAGTCTATTATGAATATTTTTGCATCCTTTTCTGCCATTAAATCAATAATTTCCTTCTCTAACTTTCCGTTACCAGAAAATCCTAAGTTTACAACGGGCGTGTGCAGTTTACGAGAAAGTATATTAGTCCACGCCATGCCTGGCCTTGATGCACAGCCGCCTTGTGTAATGGAAGTACCGTAAGTGATAATAGGCTTCTCGTCCGTGACTGGGATAAATTTGAATCCACTTCCTTCAGGCACACCAATTTCCAACCATTTTACCCCATTATACAATGGTAGAAACAAGTGAAATTTCCTGCCTGATTTATATTGATCTTTATCTAAATCAAGACTTGCATAGCTATAAGTTATCGTATCTTTAAAGTCAGCCTTTCCATTTGCCCAAGCCCAAGACCCGTCTTTATTTTCGGCGAACAAATCTACCCCAGACACACCCGTAGCTGGGAAATGGTTCATTGCATATTTTTTTTTAGTGGTCACGTACCGGATAATTATTTGTTCGGCAGTTGTATTGAAAACTAATTCCAACCCTGCGGCAGTGCGAGATAAGTTCCAAACTTCTGGTCTCACCGTATTTTCCATCTTGCTTGGCAACCTATCATAAAATGATTTTATTTCTTTGTCGCTCCAACCTTGATTATGCACTGTTGGATATTTCTCGGTAGCAGGATTATGCCACTTTATCTCCGTTTTTTGGGCTATAGCATTACTAACTAAAAATAGCATTGCTAATAGCAATTGCAGGCTGAACTTATTCATTCGTTGATTTAATTTACAAATAATATACTACATTTTATTCTTCTGTTCTACGATAGCATTGAGAGATATACTTTCCTTAAAATTTCTTCTCCTTTAAGAAAATTATAGCGTTACCCTAAAAGAGAAACACTATAAATATCTTGAGCTAAAAAGACAGTTAGTCCTCAGCAATAAATTTCACAGTTTGAGAGCGGTTTCCAACAACTAAATGGACTAAGTAAACTCCAGACTTAAGATTAAGATTTCCTAAATCAACTTTTGTATAGCCTGCGCCCAATTCCGCGGGTATGGTACGCAAAATATCGCCTAAAATATTCGCTACTTTTACGCTTCCACGGCCGGCTGTGGCTGAATGAATGGAGGCTACCAGATTATTTGTCTCTTTATAAACAACAAATCCGTCTTTTACCAAGTCGGTAGTTACGGCCCGCACTTCAGATTCAGTAGAAGTACCATTAAAATCAACTTGTCTTAATTGATAATAGTTAGTGCCAGAAGCAGGCTTATAGTCTGTATAGGAGTAATTTTTAACATCGTTAGAATTACCCGCCCCAGAAACCTGTTCAATTGTTTGGAATTCTTTCCCTGTAGACGAACGCAAGATATCGAAATGAGCGTTGTTTTTCTCTGATGCCGTAGTCCAGTTCAGTTTCACTGCATCGTTCTGTTTTTTTGCTGTGAAGGAACTTAAAACAATCGGTAAGGTAGTTACCGCATAATCGAAGCGGATATTGCTAAAAGTTACAGTGGATGTTGGCGTAGTAGCATCCCCACTTAAATGACTGAATCCAAAAGCATTGATTACTTTGTTTACTGGAACTTCCGTTTTACCGCCTATGGCTGCTGGAAAATTTACAGCTCCTGCAACATCTAGTTGCACTCCGTCAATCCAAACATGGTATGCCTTGGAAGGGATAGTTATTGTATTGGTTCCATAAGTATACTCTTGTTCTGCAACAGAATTATTCATAAAAACCTCCAGTTCGTGATTTCTACCTAAAACAAATGCATCGCTTTTAACATCCGGGTATGTTGTACCTGTTGTACCACTACCTGTTGGATTGTTTCTTCCTATCAGTTTGATACCTGTTGCACCATACAATATTCCCAATGCAGCAAAAATATCTGCATTTGTACCACTAGACAAATTACTATTACTTGTAAAGACCCCCGATGAAGTAAACCCATCGGTATTTCCCAGCATTAAACGTATCAAACCCTTTGTTCCAGAATCACCAAACTTTAAGGTTGTCGAAAATCTGGATATTTCTGTGGCACCTGCAGCATCAATAAGAGATAATTTATTGGGCCCACCATTTGCAATCAACACTTCTAGACCAGTTGGATTTGGAAAAGGGACAAGTTTATAACCGCCATTGAATTCCGCAGCACCAGAGTACCGCAAGTACGCTGTACCCGAAGATGGCGCTGGCATCCAACCCAGTGACGCTGTTGTTACGGTTTCTTTATATCCATCCGTAGGTATTGGCTCCAAAGAAGCAGGTTGTCCTGGTGCCCTATTTCCACTAAAGTCGTATACATAATTAGTTCCAGCGTTTTCCCAATTTACAAACTGAGAATGTGCTTGTATAGCGCCCATCGTGAACGCTACCGCAAGTAGTAGTGTTTTTTTCATAATTATTGTTTTTAGTTATCGTATGATTATTAAAACTATTTTTTGATAAATGTTCCCTTTTCGTAAAGAGAAGTCCCATTTACCGTAGTTATATAAACCGCTGGTGCTAAATAGCTAGCATCTAAAGTCAAAATATTATAACCTGTTTTCACAAACGTAGACCTACTCTGGACTACTTTACCATCTATGCTTACTATTCTTATTTCTGCTTGGGTATCAAATTTCGAATAGAACCTCAACTCCATTTTATCACTCACGGGGTTAGGCATTATACTGAAGGGTTCACTTTTGAGTGGTAACTTTATTGCTACCACATCGCTTTCATAACTCTGTGTTCCATCCTTATCCACTGCAATCATTTTATAATAAATATGAGGTTGATTGGTAGAGAACTGCGCATCTGTAAAAGTGTATTGAACCTTTTTTTCAGAATCACCTGTAGCATTAACACTCCCTATAAGGTTATAATTTTGTCCGTCGGTACTGCTATAAATTTTAAATAAGTCAACGTTCTTTTCAAATACTGTAGACCATTTTAGTAAAACATCTCCTTGTGAGTAATCACCGGTAAAAGAGGTGATGGTAAGTGGAAGTAGTGTAGGTTTTACATACTGCAACTGAATGTTACTTAAGGTAAGTTGGGCAGCATTACTTGTAGGCAAAGTACTAGCATTACCTGTAAAAAGGAAAGCACTCAACTCCTTTTTACGTTCCAATTCGCTTGCTGCAAATACACCTAATTTAATCCCATCCACCCAAAAATCAAGCATTCCGGCATCTACTGTGTAGGTTTTTGAACCGCGTACATAGTCTTGTGAAGCATCGTGGTTGTTAGCGTAAACTTCTACATCGTATGTTCCTCCTTTAACAAAAGGTGCATTATTTAAAATTGGATAGGAAATACTCGACCCTGATCTTTGCCGATAGGAGAAAACTAGTTCATTGGCTGTACCAATTGTCCATTTAAGTGCTGTAAATACCTCTGCTCTTTCTGTATTTGGTAAACCGGAGCCATCATTGAATCTATTAACATTATCACTACTCTCCAAGTGATTTCCCATCGCCATTACCCAAGTACCGTTGGTGGGCTCGGTATTAAAGGTCATCCTAAAAAACAAAGCTGTCACTGCCGATGCATCTGTTCCATAAACAGAAAACTTACCAATGGTTCCTGCGGAGGAAGCGGTTATTTTGAGCGCCGCTGTTTCTCCAGTTCCTTCCAAGTCAAAACTAGGGGCACCGCTTGCACTACCTACACGGGCCATTCCCTTAGTAGGATAAGGCAGAAAGCCTGGATTAGCACTGGTAGATATGGATACTCCTGTTGACCAATTGCTACCTTGGTTTCCTGTACCTGCACCCAAATCATAGTTTAAACTATCACTTTCTAAAACCCATTTGCCAGGTTCGTGTAAAACAGCTTCACGTACCAATTTGATGGTGTTTGAGAAGCCATGCTCTAAAACAAATGTAGCAGTCAGCTCATCTCCATTTTTGGTAATACTGGCGTTATTGGTATTCTCATCAATATCCCATCCACCCTTTAAGGTTATACTTACAGTGCTAGGTCTCGCTAGCCAGTAGTAATCCCAAGACGTTTTATTCTCTGTATTTAAATCGGGTATATTGATTGTTACAATAAGAGAGTCTATTAATTTATTGGAGCTTAATGCTTCTCTAGCACCCACTAATGCTTTATTGGAAATACTTTTTATGTAGCCGATATTTACGTCCGTTTTTGGGTCGAAAAACACGTAAGAAGTTAGCTTTTTAGGAAGATACTTCACAACGTGTGCAGTATTACTTTGTTCCAGTATTTCATAAACAACACCAGAGTCAATTTGCGAAATCACTGCTTGCATAGCAGAAGGAGTAACATCAGGTACTACTACATAGGCATATTTGCCATCCGACGGTTTTGTCCCGTGACTAATCCATGCTTTGCTTGCATTTGCTGTCGCTGTTACCGTTTCATCATCTGATGATTCTAAAGGAGTAGATTGCGACCCTCTGAATACGCTGATGTCTCCATTTCCTTTTGGGATATAAAAACCTGTTTTTTGAGCAGTTAATAACCAAGCACTTGCTGATGCTGTAGAAATAGTGGTGTTAAGTGCCCCAGAAACTGGCGTAGTGGAGTTAACGTAAATTGCGGGATTGGAGCCAGTTGTTACTGCTTGAAAAAGGTTGGTAGCTACGTCTCCAAGTGCATTGCTGGTAGTAATGTTAGTTCCCAAACACAGCATGATATCGTCAAATGCGAAAACCGACTTCTTAAACGTTAAATCACTTGATGTATAATAGGTCTTAGCATCTTGCGAGAAATCTAAAGCAAAAATACCTTGATCTCCTAAAGACAACCCTCCAGCGAAACTGTTTTTCTGGAATTCAGTTGAAGTTGGCTTTAAAGCAAGTAAACCTGTATAAGTAGGAAAATGTACGGTAGTAGTACCGGGCATCATATTCCAGTCCCATCCATTACCATACAGAATATAACCGCTGGAACTAAGGTTCCCTCCGTATAATATCTCTAAAGAACCATAACTCTGGTATCGTCCCCAGCGGTTATCTCCAGCATTGATCTCTGAACCGAATAATTTATCGGTTGACCCTCGCATCACAGCTACATAGTTTCCTTTTCTTTTAACTGCCATGGGACCATAAGCATAGGGATAGAAACCATCATAATTTACCGCAGGAGCCGAATAAGCATTTGTGCCAGTTAAATTGTTGTAAAATGAAGCTAAAGCGGGATCAATTGGTTCCCCCATAATGTCCCCACCTATTTCTATCAGTGATTTTAATTGGGTCAACTTCACCGATACAGAACTTTGGAAAGGGGTTCTGCCAGACTCTGCATGAGCAAACAAGGTACCTTTCGAAGTGCCGATAAATAGGTTTTTCATGGCGAAAACCATATTATCATAAGCTTGTTTGCTAACCTTAAAACTAGTGCCTTTTAAATTGTACACAATATTGGTCCATTCGCCCCAAGCATACATATAGCTTACATGATGAGATTGGTGGTGAAAACCCATTGCATCTGGCTTTATGCCGTCTCTAGCCCCATAACTTGATTCTGTATTCCGTTCTAAGAATCTTTTAACCGCTTTTAAATCTCTCACTGCAAGGGCATCATCTTGTTCCAAAACTGCTAACTCTGGTAAAAATTTACCTTTCAGGTATAAAAAATCCACATTATAACCAGGGATGTAAGTATTCTCATGTACAATACCGAACATATTTGACCATTTCAGCATTTTCATCACGTCGCTTCTCACATCCACCGGATACACAGGTAACGCATCAATAAAACCCAGAGGTAATGCTAATGGATTGGCATACGAGTTTGTTCTGAGCACACTTCTTCCGCCTTCAGCAAAACCTTGATCTAGGAGATACTTTGTAAAATCGATTAGCTTCACTTTAGCGTCTTCATCCGTATTTTGCCGATACGCTCTTGCCAAATAGCCACAATAGTTTGCTAGCCTAACAAGAGTGTCTGCATCATAGATATCGGATATTCCTCTGCCCGTAATTGTATTATCTGGATTGTAACGGATGTTGGAAAAGTTAACGTAAGCTTTGGCTTCGGCCAGATCAGTAGAAGAAACAGTAGCAAGGGTGCGAGCTAGGCGACTTCTTACAACATTCAAATCAGTTAATTCTTGGGCGGAAGGTAACGTTACCGGAATATTAGGTACGTTTAAAAAACTTGTTAGGGCATTACCATTCTGACCATTAACTGCCTGCTGTCTAAAAAAGGGATAATCGATAGCCATGTGAGGACCTGGAATTCGAACAGCATCATCGCCTATAAACTTTACCGAGTCTAAATAAATTGTTTTAACAGCAGTCGGATGCACTGGCTTATACGTAACGACACATTTCTTAAGTAAAAAGCCAGCAACTGTACCATTGTTTACTGCGTAGTCATAGTAATAACTACGGTGGTAATCTCTCCATCCTTTAAAGTTTAGCAGCATCTTTCCTTGCCGACGTTGAACATTATTTTGATCAAAAAATGTAAAATACAAGGTGTCGTTAGAAACTTCTTTGCTGTAAACGAAAATCTGAGCAGAACCAGTACTGGTGCTTGCAATTTCCGTTAAAGGTATATTCAAATCAATTGCCCTTAATTCATTGTTGGCAGCAGCAACCCATTTTAACGCCTTAGCACCATCTTTTAGATGCTCATCACTGAGTGCTAATGGCGTGGCGCCACTGGTACTCCAATTGGAAGGTATGGATGAATTGAAATCAACATAACGCTGCTGTGCTGCAGCAAATCCAGTAATAAGGCACAAGGCAACAGATAAGTATAGTTTCATTGCGATTCTTTAAATTTTGCCCATAGGCATGTCAAGATGGTTGTATTACACAACCAGTGTAGCATCAGGTTTTTAAAACTGCGTAGGGTTAACCAACAAAAGGATGTAATTTCCCTTTTGTTGATTTTTAAATCGGATTGATTTACTTTAATTTATTTAACAAATTTTACTCGCTGTTTTTCTCCATTACCTTCTACTGAAAATATATAAACACCTGGAGAAAGCGTAGTTGTATTTAATGTAAACTGGTTTTTACCGCCAACAACTTGAATATTTTGGCTCAACAGTTTTTTGCCGCCCATATCTATGACAGAAACAGCAACATTTGCAGGTTTATCTGAATAAACTGAAACATTCAATCCAGACTCTGTACTTGTAACAGTGAGTTGTTCGGCATTAAATGAACTATTAACTGCAATCACCTCAGACGAGGAATATTTACCGTTATAATCTACCTGCTTGAGTTGATAGTAATTTATCCCCGAGATAGGGCTATAATCTTTTGTACTATAATAGTTGATTTCAGAGGAATTTCCATGTCCAGTAATCCGTTTTATTTCTTCGAAAGAAACACCATCGCTAGAACGCAATACTTCAAAATGCGAATTATCCTTTTCAGATACCGTAGTCCATTTCAAATTCACTGCATTCGCATCATACTTTCCGGTAAACGAAGTTAAGGTTACTGGAAGTGTTGCGTTAGTAGTTGTTACGTAATCAGCTTGAAGGTCTGCTAACTCTATGGAACCATAACTTAACTCTGTTAGATTAGCCGCCGTTCCGTTTGTATGTACCGCAAATGTATTAATTGCTTTCCCAGTACTAAGGGATGATTTTCCAGCGACTGCTATATCATATTCTCCAATTTTTACCCCATTAGCCCACAAATGAACAGCTTGAGAATTTACAGCGTAAATATCTTCATCAACAACATAATATTGTTTAAGTGCAGAATTATTGCAATACAGTTCTATATTAGAATCACTACCGTTTGCATTAATGGGTAATTCTGGCATTGCAACAAAACTTGCTGCTCCATTTACAAATGGATCTCCTCCTCCAGGGGTACTCACCTTCCTGTGCGAAACAACCATAGCTGTTTGTGTTTCATTTACTTGCAAACGAAAAGAAGTAAAAAGACTCTCGCTGAGAGAAATAGTTGATGTGCTGGTAATAGCATCACCGCCTCTAAACCATGCTCCTACTCCGGAAAGCCCCGTTCCGCTGTCATTATATCCCAACATCAAATCATAATAACGGCTACCCGACCCCACTCCTGGCTGAACAACGTTTCCGTCTCCATCATCATCTTTATAATGGGTCTTAAGATTGAAGGAAAATTTGGCGATGGGGCTAGCTACGGCATCATCAATGTTTCTAATAAGCAATTTACTCAGTTGGTTAGTTGCATCGATTTTCAAAGATTTAAAAGTGGCGCCGTCTTTAATTAAAGTGTACTTTACCCTGGCGCCATTAGCTGCCGGATCTGCTTTTCCAGCTGATGCTCTTGTGTGTATATTGGTAGTACCAACCGACGCAGGAAACCATCCTGGAACTGTAGCCGTTGAAGTTGTTGTAGTTCCAGCCCCAGGCATATAAAGACTCGCTGGAACTTCAGACTTAAAAAGTATGGTTTCACTTTCATCTACAAAATCAGCATTGCGGTCTCCGGTTAAATCATAAGACCAAGATGCTTTGGTGCCGTTCCAATCTTTGTCTTGAGCATTTACCACACCAGCAACGAAACAAAAAGAAATTAGTTGTAAGAGTATTTTCATAATAAAGATTTAGTTGTAAGAGATAAGATAGAAGCACCCCAGTTAACCTAGCTGTGCTCCTATACCGATTAATTAGAAAGGTATCGACTTAAACGAATAGGCAAAGCCATATACTTTCTGAAAATTTTAATTTGATTTCGCTTTATCTTTTAAATATTTTGTTTGTTCAGGAGTCAAAAGTTTCCAATACTGCTTTGCTCTTTCAGAGGTAAGCTTTCTTACTTCCAAGTCCATTTCTTCCTTTGATAGCCCACTCTTAGCTTTCACTTCACTTACGCGATCCTTAAATTCTGAAACCAATGTCTTTACTGCTGCTCTTTGTTCGGGAGTTGCATTTATTTCATCCATTGTTTGGGTTGAGTAATATGGAATTGCCTTAGTTTGACTGTAGCCTTCAACTGTTAGTGCAGATAAACTGAATGCTACTGCAAGTGTCAATAAAATCTTTTTCATAATTCTAATTCTTTAAATGTTTAAATTGGAGTAGCTAGACCGCTACGTTAACGTACCCTAAAGATACTATTTTTTCTAAATAAACAAAATTTTGATGCTTAAATTTTAGACTTATAATTAATTGGGCTAGAAAAATTGACTGAAGCGCTTAATCAAAATCATTCCAACTCATGGTTGGCTTTAAGCTTACTGATGAAATCGGGCAAAAGAACTGTACCGTTGTGTTTTAGATGAGCCAATATATCCAACCCAAGTCTCGTATTAGTGTGATTGTACTTCACAGATTTGTTAAGTTGAATAAAACTATAGGTTTTTAAAGGATTGGCTTTTGAATCTCCCATGGTCTTTGGCAGCATTAAAATGCAGTTTACAAATGTAGTTCCTAACGTGGCGCCAAGGTTAAAAGAAACTTGATCGGAGGCCGGTACAAACTTACACTCTTTAAAAATCAAGCTTCCGTGATATGAATTACCTTCACCTAATAAAAGATTGCTAATGCTGCAGTTTTCAAATTCAATTTCTGCGAGGTTATTTTCCAGCTTACAGATTACATTTTTACAGTCTTTAAACCTAATTAACGGGACCAAAGCTTTCTTATGTAATTTTTCATCTTGCTTAGCAATTGAAAACTGCGGAGAATCTATTGAGGATTCTTCCAAATCTATATTATCAAAAATCAACCGAGCATTGGGATGCAAATAAAAAGAGTTATCAACAAAATCCTTTTCCAAACTAAAAGTGTTAGGCTTTGCTAAATTCATTATTCTCACTCCTTTTTCTCTTCCTCTTACAGTGATGTTCTTCATCTCAACTGTTGAAGGAAAAAACAGCTTCCCACTATTTAAATAAGAGGAAACCACTACAGTACTAATAACCCAGCATATAGCTGTAGATTCTGGTACACTTCTATAATCGATAATAAAATCTTCTATTTTGATGTTGGCTGCGTATCCTATGGCATATTTATAATCTAGGTCTTTGGCATTATAGCTAATGATAGCCGAACTACCCTGATGAATTGGATAAAGCTTACAGTTTTTAATTACAATATCGCCGTCCCACCTGGAACCATAATCTGGTCTAAAACTGATAAAGTTATTTTGGTAAGCACTCGTGTTTTCGACACGAAGCTCTCCGCCACCGGTTACAGTAACGCCTTTTTGACCAAATTCAGAGTCGACAATGGTAATATTCCAGCCAAAAGAATGCACATCAAATCTGTTTAAGAAACAGCGTTCGACCCGCAGGTTTTTAACATAGTTAGTTCCAAATATACCCCAATGTATTTTCCCGGCCTCGGCAGTTATATTCTTAAATACAACATTCATCATCACACTACCAGATATACCGTATGTACCTTGTGGTACATTTAATAACTTATCACCCCCTCTGGTTTTTTCCCAAGGAAGCAAACGTATATTTTCGAGCTGAACATCAAATACTCGGGACAGATTATAAAACCCAGATCTAGGTCTACGAGCTATATCCTTGTTTCCCTGCTCTATACCAAGCCACTGGTTCTTTAAAATAGTTCTACTCCGCTGAATCTGGATACCGTTTGCCATATATTTACCGCTTTGCTCATCCGGACCTTGACCCGAAAGGAAAAACGTACCACCCTCCATGGTTAAATATGATTTCTCGGCAGGGTAAGCTGTTAACGATGTATAGTCTGAAAACTCTAAGAAGACTTCGCCCATAACTCTTCCGTCTGTTTCAACGTAGAAAAAATCCTGTTGCGATTTACCCGCAGTAGCATTGCCACCTTGTCTCGCCCCGGCTTTCTGATTGCTATCTATAATGACAACCAAAGAGTTTGCATAGTCTGTTAATTCTGCGATGTTTCTCGTCTTTGATTTAAGCTGCTTCAAAAAAGACTGCTTTTCTAAATCGGTAAGGGTAATTCGCCGACTTTCCTCTTTGCTTTCTATTACAAACCGAGAGGTAGAAGTGTTATACTTTTCATTGATATGGAAAATAGAGTTTCCCCAATTAACGTCTGTTTGAATTCTAATATGATTACTTTCTGTAATCCAGAAATCACCAGACAGGTTGCTTACAGGTAGGTTATTTTTATTTGCATAGTTATGTGCCTTTCTAATTTGGACTCCATCATCACTTTTACCATCCGATTTTGCCCCAAATACCCTGTAATTGACTTGCGCAACATTTATCAACTTGGCTGTGAGTCCATTATTTAAGCTTATCAGCTCTCCCTCATCTACCTTCTCTTTTGTTTTGATGATAAGATAGGCAGCCCCACCGCCATCTCCAGCATCATAAAAACCGCTAGTATGTGCTTGATCGCCTTCCTTTAAGGAGTTATCCTCCTTCATTTCCGCTACACTCCCAAATACAAACAACGAACCTTTCTTTCCTGCTTTACCACCGTTTCCCTTAGCGGCGAAAACTCCTAACGATACAGTTGATAAGCCAACTATACTCAGTGCAGCTAACATTTTACGTCTGCCAAAAGATTTTACATCAGACAAGTTCGCTTCCGAATCATTTTCATTTTCTACCATACCAGTTTTTTTAAATTCAAAATAATTCTTAGGTTATGACAACAGCATTCTTAAATAGGAACTTGGTCAATCAAGATAAAGCATTCGAAGACTGAGCATCCCGCCCAAAAAGTGAGTAAAAATCTTCGAAAAGCTATATATATCTTTTTACCTTCCTTGGTTAACTTGATTAAAAAATTTGATGATCTCTGTTACAGACTCCGGCGAAAGTCTGTTGATATCTTCTGGCTGATATAGTTGCAAATTATTTGATTTACCATACAAGCCATAAGCTACCTTAGACGCTGCAACGGCATTTTCAATTTGTTTGCGATCTCCGTATCTATCTAATGTTGGCGCTACAACCATCATAGGTCTAGGAGCAATACACGCTAACATTTCTTCTAAGTCAACTGGAGCATCTTTAGGCGTATCCGCAAAAAAGCCCAATCGAGGGATTAAACCATGCAAGTGAGACATTGTTCTTATGGATTCGTATTGCAAGTTAGAGCTTCTGTATGGAGAAAACCCAGACACCGAAACCAATGCCTTTACCCTGTTGTCTAAAGCTGCGGCGTATATGCCCACAGTTCCACCCAAAGTGTTTCCCAAAACAAAGATTTTGTTTTGATCAATATTGTTGATTTTGTATAAGCCATCTAACACACCGCTTACGTCAGTCACCATTTTTCCCATTTTAGACCAAGAAGGGTTTCGTTGATAAAAATTAACAGCTTCTTCCATTCGGCTACCGAAGCCAAATAAGTCAAACGCTACAACTGCATATCCCTGAGCTAAAAATTGCGAAAATAAAACATCGTTTGACTGACCGGCTGTGAGCTTATTGTAGCCCTTGGCATAACCAGTAGAGTGTGCATATTGATGTAAGTAAATCACTGTCGGATATTTCTTATCCTCAATTTTCCCTTTACTATTTTTTGGATAATAAACACGAACTGGAATATGGTCTCCCATGGCTGCATAAGGGCCATAATAATGGGCAATGCCATTTTTTGGCTCTGCGGTTCCTATTATAGACTCAATCCAATCGTATCTTGATTTAAGAGCAATATCAATAAAATCTGGCTTAACACTACCTGGCTTCTCACCTAAAAGCCAACTAACATTTGTTAAAACTTTCGATTTTTCTTTCTCAAAATCAGCGATACTCTTATAATTCGCTTTTAGGTGTATTGCTTTTTGGTTTCTCGCAACAATTGCCAAATCACTATGATTTTTTAGCCAATCGTTATAATCATAGGTATAAAACAAGTTGTTATGCCAAGTAATGTTATTTCTGTTGAACTGCTTATCCAAAAAATCCAGGGTAAATTCAACATCTCTGGAGGCAACCGCATGTTCTCCTCTTCTTGTATGTACCCCTATTCGGTCACCTTCGCCTAAGAATTCATATACTTTCTTTGTGGCATAATAGTTTTGTTCGTTGGCCCATGCATTCAATCCAGCCTCTGTTACCGAGTAATGAAATAAGAGTGCCCTAGGTGCTATTAGCGATGCTAGTGAATTTTGATCAACAGACAGTCTATCTTCGTTACCAAAGAAAAACCGTAATCTGGGATGAAACCAATGAGCATTTGCAGCAGTTACCAAATCAAGGGTTTCACTAGCATATTGTGGATCACCAAATCTCCAGGGTGCATCGCCACCTGTGCCTGAACTACTGGACACAACGGCAGTAATTCTTTCATCAAACGCAGCTGCCCAAAGTGATTGCTTCCCGTTTCGCGAATGACCTGTAATTGCGATTTGGTTTTTATTAATCTCTGGACGCGTGTACAAATAATCGATAGCTCGTGACGCACCCCAAGCTCTTCTCATTAAGGTGCTGAAGTCGTAATTAGGATATATTTTTTGGTAGGCCTCTGTATCGTCTGCACCATCGCTTGCGGCATAGGTACAAACTGCGTAGCCTCGTCTTAAAGCTAAACGACCCCAGTCTTTGTGAGTAAATTGAGTCATAAATACTGGCAGGTTCTTTTTACCCTCTGGCAACCACAACTCTAAATGTAATACTGCAGCGTGTGATGGTCCAAAACTTAGTTTTACTTTCACAATCCTAACGTTATTCGAAACAGAGTCCAAGAGTATCTCACTCTTTAGATTTTTTGGTGGATCTGGAAAAGTTCCCGAAATCCAATGCTTATATTCTTCTTTAATCCACTCTCTTTTCTTTTGCCATTGCTCTTTTGTCTTAATCGGCAATTCTTTACCGTTTTCTTCAAACACTAATGGATCTGGGAGAAAAGGAGTAGATTTCATCTTGGCAAAATTCGGAGGAAGTTCACCACTTCTTTTAAGCCAATCTACCCAAGTGCTGTCTTGTACAGATACTCTTCTCGTGTTTTTTTGAATCCTTTGGTCAATGATTATCTTCTTTAAATCTGTTAGATATTGCTGTCTAATTTGAAGGTCATCTTGCCCGTATAACCGCTTGCCTACTACTGAAGTCAACAATAATAGAAAAATGGCAATAATATTTTTTTTCATATCTTTTTTTTCTAATCACCTGATATTCAAAATACCTAGGTTTATCTATCATTAACACCTACCTCAAAAATCAATTTAAAAAAAGAGGAGTACTACTTTTGTACTCCTCGATATTTCAAATAACATTTCAACATCAATTGGTGCTTTCGTTGTTTAAATAGCAACCACAAGAGGTTACTTAGCAACGATTAGTTGGTAACAGTAATCTCTAATTCTTTAATAACCTGTTTACTGCTCGATATTGTAGCATTTGAAGCTAAAAATACAACTTTGTAAACCCCAGGGTTCGGATAATAGTGGGTGTATGAGTCAACTGGTGGATCTACATACTCCTTTAAAGACACGCTACCTTCTGAGCCCAAGCTAATTTCTCCAGACTCAAACTTTTTGGACACGCCCCAAACTTCAGCATTTAAACGGTATCTTGGACTAGCAGAGTTATAATAACCTAACAATAAGATTGATGTCGAAGCTACAGTTGTACTTTGTAAGGGTACTTCTTCTGGAGTTAGGTATCTATCAACAAGTTTCCATGCCATTCCCTTGTAATCCGCTAAATTAAGATAGTTTCCACCAATCGTTTCCGCAATTAATGAATGGGATCTTGCTCGCCAATTCCGGGAAATTGTACCAGTAGGCATTGATGCAGATTTTACTCGGTGTGCGATGTAAAATGGTTTTCCATCCTCTAAATACGAGGTTAAATCTGCAGTCCCTGTAGCGGTCCACATTGTTTGCCAAGGCCCTTTTGGCCCCCAGACAAATAGGCTTGAAAGAGGTCTCCAAGTAGCTTTTTCGACGTTCTCATAGTCATAGGTACCATTAAAATCACTAGATATAAATATATCAGGCTCTACGTCTTGGTCAACACCAACGTTGTGAGTTTGAAACGAAAGAAAAACTTTTTTTATCTGATCTATCCGATTTTTATTCCGGTATTCATAGTCATTGCCTACATCACCAGAGTAAAAAGAAATCTGATTGGCATCACCGCCAGTTATCTTAAAATTTACCGGATCTCCAGCTTTAACAGTGGTAGACTCGGCAGACACGTCAAACGTTAAATCTTTTACACTATCAAACTTCTGGCATGATACTGATAATAAGGCGGATATAACCGCGATTGTTAATAAGATCTTTTTCATATCTAATATTTTAGTATCCGTAATTTTGGGTTTTCAATCCTTTATTTAGCGCCATTTCATAAGTAGGAATAGGCCATAACAAATCCTTTTGAGAAACATTTTGAAAATACTTCACGGCATTGCTTGTTAACGAAGTAGCCGCTATTCCTAAAGTTGCATCACCAAATATCAGATCATTTTTAGCTCTCTCCATATAATCCAAGTATTTACCCCATCTAACTAAATCACCTTTTCTCAAACCTTCAAAACATAACTCTCGGGTTCTTTCTTGTTCAATATATTCTTGAAATTTTTCATAACCTCCATAAATATTTTGATCCAGCATGTAAGTAGATGTTCTTCTTTGACTTAAAACTGCCACGCCAGCCCCAGATGTACCACCACCACCAGAAATGGTAATTGTAGGTACACTTGTATACCCTGACCCTGGCTTAAGTACTTTTATATGAGTTAGTTTAAAAGTTGTGGGATGTACAAATGCTTGCAACTCTGCTCCACTACCGCCACCGCCACTTACTGTTACGGTTGGCGCCGCAGTATAGTTGGCTCCAGGGTTTGAGATACTTACAAATCTAATGCTTTCTGCTGCTAAATCTTTTCCATAAGCTCTTCTTCTAACCTCATTTACTGCTGCAATTGCATCAGAAGTAGGGCCACTATGAATTTGGTTTTCGGCTTCAGCAAACATCAACAATACATCAGAATAGCGCAATAAAGGAAAGTTAATTGATCCAGCATTTTTGAACTTCGGAAGAACAACCTCTAATTCTCTACGCCATTTGCCACTCGCTCTGCCTAATTTTGTTGTGATTGGAATGGCTGTTTCAACTACCCCTGGATAGCCAGTAACATTCGCTGTCGTATAGTTAGATATGGACCAGTCACGTCTTTCATCTTTAGAGATAACATCGTCTGGATTCTCAAAAGTATACCACGTACGAGCATTAGTTAACACATACGCATAACTGTAGATATATTTTCCATTTGGGTCATCACCACTGAACAGGATTCCATTATTACTTCCTATTCTCCCAGTTTCAGAATAACCATTGTCTGTTGTTCCATTACCGTAAAATTCCACTTCCCATATGGACTCTTTAATATCATACTGGTTTGTACAATGTTTGATAAAAACATCTTCGTAAGATGGATTTAACGCATGTTGGAACCCGTCTTTCGGATCTGGTTTCATCACTTTATAAGCCCAGTCACGAGCATCTTGATATTTGGTCACATCTTTAATTGGAAAACCTGCCCAATGTAAATACACACGAGCCAAAATACCACGCACCGCTGATTTACTAACACGTCCTCCGTATCCAACTTCCTGTGCAGTTCTTACCAAGCCCTCCGCCTCAATCATGTCTTTTTCTATTTGCTGATAAACTTGTACAGCAGGGGTACGTTCTGCGTACACCTCTAAGGCATTATCTATTGATTTAGTCATTAGTGGCACATCACCCCATAATTTCACTAACATAAAATGATAATAACCTCTTAGAAAAAGTGCTTCGCCTTTTACCACAGTTCTTTCTGTGCTATCCATCTCGGCTTTATTCAAATTTTCTAAAAGTAGGTTAGCCCGGTTTATCCCGTCATACCAAAACCTCCAGTTTTTTGCAACGTTTGGATCTGAGCCATAAGATAAATTGACTGCGACCCCTTCAGAAGCGGTGGCGCGGTAATACGAGTCATCTCCTTCTAATCCCATTCTTCCTTGCATCTGGTCACCATAAGTTTCAGATCTTGCTAAGCGATCATAAACCCCCGCTAAAGCTGCTTTAACTTGTTTACCATCTCGATAAAAAGTCTCTAGCGAATTTTCGGTAAGCGGTTCGTTTTCCAGAAATTTCTGACATGAAACAAATGAAATCGCAATTAATACCGCTGTTAATACTTTTATTCCTTTTATAGCGCTCATAATAAATTTTATTTTTTTGTTAAAGAACAACTCTTAACCCTAATACAACAGTTCTAGAATGCGGATAAGCTGAAAAATCAAAACCAGGTGTAAGAACACCACTTCTTGTAGAAACTTCTGGATCATACCCAGAATAGTTGCTCCACACAGCCAAGTTCTGTGCTGAGGCTGTTAATCCCAACGAAGAAATTTTGTATTTTGAAAGAAACTTCTTAGTCACATAATACCCTAACTCAATTGTTTTCAATCTTAAGAACGAACCATCTTCGATATATTTTGTAGAGTAACGAGCCGTTGGACCTTGTCCGTTAGTCCGATAGTTCTCATTGGTTTGATTTTCTGGCGACCATCTATTTGCATAACTCTGGAACTGGTTTAGGTTGTTGGCTGTTGTACCTTCAAACATAATTTTATTGGCGTTTACGATATCATTTCCATACGTCCATTGTAACAGCACACCAAGTTTAAACCCTTTATAGGCAAAACTATTGTATAAACCACCACTATGAATTGGGGTTCCTCTGCCTATAATTGTCCTATCCTTATCATCAACAAAACCGTCTCCGTTTAAATCACGGTATTTGATATCACCAGGTTCAACAGCTTTGCCATCTGGGTTGTTAAACGGAACGCCTGGCTTTAATGTAGTGTACACTCCAGATCCATCATCTTCAAAATCACTGTATTGGTAGTTACCCTCCCAAACATAACCAAACATTTGACCGGCAGGCTGACCTACTTCTGCTATGTACAATGGTGTATTGATGTAAGCGTTGTTCCACGAAACATTTTGCAACCAGATGTTTTCTCCGTCTGCAAGACTTAATATTTTGTTGTTATTGAAAGCAATGTTAAAGCTCGACTCCCATTTAAACTTTTTATTATCAAAGTTTACAGTATTTAATGTTACCTCTACACCGTTATTACGCAACTCTCCAATATTTTTATAAACTCGATCATAACCTGTATGGTAAGGCATATTTGAGTTCAATAATAGATCATGCGTGGTACGGGTATAATAATCAACAACCAACTCTAGCTTATTTTTAAATAATGCTAAATCGTAACCAATATCAAACTGCTCTGTAGTTTCCCACTTTAAAAAACGATTACCCAGTTTTGAATTATACGCTCCTAAAGTTGGCGAATTGTTTCCCCAAGAGTAAGACGCCTGACTTTGAGAAAATTCTAATAAATCTATATAAGCATAATCTGAAACTCGGTTGTTTCCCGTAAAGCCATAGCTAATTCTCAATTTAGCATCATAGATAGCTTTAATATCCTTCATAAAACTTTCTTTAGACATTCTCCACGCGAACGCTCCAGAAGGGAAATAGCCCCATTTGTGACCCGGAGCAAACCTTGAAGAACCATCGGCTCGCATGGTTGCTGTTAAAAAGTATTTAGACTTATAATTATAATTGGCTCTTCCGAAGAAAGATTGTAAAGCATACTCAGATGCACCACCATCAATGGTATATGCCTCACCAGCGCCTAAACCATCTATTCCCTTGGTTTCATCAGGCGAATTTATCCCGATAAAGCCTCCTGATGTAGTTTTGGAATGTTGATTTGAAAAACCCAATAAACCGTCCACATTATGTTTTTTATTGAAGGTATTCTTATAGGTCAATGTATTCTCATTAGACCAAGTAAATCTTTCAGAATAAGATTTACCGCCCCATTGCCCTCTCACGTTTCCAGGATATCTTTCATTCCCCCTACGTGTTTCAGAGTTATAGAAATACTCTCTATCAGAGTTAAGATTATTGATAGACCCTGTTGTTTTAAAGGTCCACTGTTTATTTAGCTTATAATCTACGTAAGCATTGGTTACCAAATTGCCCCACGATCTTTTGTTATATTCGTTTTTTATGTCCAGTACCGGATTTACACGATAATCGTTGTTAAGATCAATATCCTCATCAACGATTTCGTCTAACAAGTCATCCTCGGTATAATCAAATCTCCCAGTCACTGGTCGGTATCCTAACACCGCGTATAACAAATAAGAAGATACAGCAGAACTGCTACCACCGGCAACTGCCGCCTGGCTACCATAATTACTCCGTTGAGAATAATTTAAGTTGATCCCCGTTGAAATCTTTTTATTTACTTCTTGGCTTAAAGACACTCTTCCTTGGTACCTATCCTGACCAGTATTGATCAAAATAGCGTCGTTATTATAAAGGGATCCCGAAATAGAATATCTCGTACCGCCGGCGCCACCTCTTATGGCTAAATTGTTGATATAACTTTTGCCTGTTCTTAATACTTGGTCTTGCCAGTCTACGCCTTTTTTTCCAATATAATCGTCTAATGTTCTACCATCTGTTAAATAAGGCGCTCCTCGTCCTTTTTCAATCTGGTATTTTACAAACTCGTAGGGTTGCATTACCTCTAAGCGTTCTACAATTTCTTGTGTTCCGAAAGACCCATTATAAGAAACTACGGGTTGCCCAACTTTTCCTTTCTTGGTTTCAACAACTACAACTCCGTTAGAAGCTCTAGCACCATATATCGCAATAGCGGACGCATCCTTCAAAATATTGATAGATTCAATATCATTTGTGTTCAGCGTGGAAGGATCAAAATTCTCATTAGCAAATCCATCTACTACATACAACGGAGAAACATCTTGTGTTAAAGATCCAGCACCACGTATTACCACGCTAATGCCTTCATCCCCTGGTTGACCGCCCGATGCACTCACCTGTACCCCCGCTATTCTACCAGCTAATGCCTGCTCAAAAGACATTACAGGGGCTTGTTCCAGTTGTTCAACACGAACTATACCTACAGAACCCGTTAAATCTTCTTTTTTTACTGTTCCGTAACCTACTACCACTACCTCCTGTAAAGACCTTGCACTAGATTCTAGATTTACAGTAAGTATACCTTGACTACCAACCTTTACTTCCTGGCTTTCATAACCGATAGAGGTAAACACTAAAACATCTGTTGTTTTAGCCTGGATACTAAAGTTACCGTTCCCATCTGTAATTGTTGTGCTATTCCCTGTTTTAACTTTTACAGAAACGCCAGGTAAGGTCTCGTTCGATTTAGCATCGAAAACCCGGCCATTAACCGCTTTTTTGGCCTGAGCGAAAGAAGCAACAGACACTAACAGAATGAGGCTGTTGGCTATTGCTAATGAGCGCAACAATTTACACCACTTTTTCTTTTTGTACATAATTATTGGTTTAGGTTTTTTTGTAATTAAAGTCAAACATGCATAGCAACACATGCTTAACAATTGACTAAAAAAAATTTATTATAAAGGTTTAACTCGTTTGGTTTACGTACCCGCAATATATTCGTAAATAATCTCTAATACAAATTTTTTCAACATTAATATTAATTAAAATGTAATATCTAACACTTGCACAAGAGAATTACAATACTAATTTGTCTTAATTCAGGGTTTCTACAGTGTTGGTTAGTTCTCGTTTATATATTTGTTTATCCTTATCTCGCTTCTCTATGGTTAAACCAACATTACTAGCTCGGTTATAAGTTAATACCCAGATGGTACCGTTAGCTTCGGACAAAGTTAAAATATCGTTGTTACTCGCAGTTTGAACAAAAGTGGTTTTTACAAGCTCTTTAGAGCTTGTATAATTAGTTTGAAGTACATGTAAAAAATTTGTCCGCTCTCGCTGGTCTGTATCGCTAACTTCTACCCTCCACTTTCCAGTGAGTTTCATAGAAGCATCCCAAGTGTCTCCACCAGGTAATTCCCAATTTCGCCCAGAGGCTTCAAACTCCCTACCAACACCCCCAACTACATTAAAAACAGGATTTACCGGTAAAATAGTTTTCACCATTAACTCTCCGCCATTTACACTACCCCACTCCTTAGAAGAAGAAGATAAAAAGGGTTCATTCTGAAAGTGTAAAACAAACTCTTTCTTTTGATCTGGATTCACAGAAACCACCCGATCATAAATCACAAATAAATTTGGCTTTAAGTAAAGAAACTGTCTAACTACCTCTTTTGATTTTTGTGCTGAATAACTTTTTGTTGCGTCTCCTACGGCATAGATAAAGTCATCTTGACTAATTAAGGCTAAGGCTTTTGCTTTGTCTTTTACATTTTGCCCGCCGTGGTTATAATACGTATGGCCATCATCCTGAAAACCAGTTGGCTTCCAGAAATAAGGCATTGGTTCCTCTGGCTGATGTATAAGTATGGTATTATGTGCTACGCTTTGCGCCGCAAAATTATGGTGGTGAGCAGTAGTTATACGACTTCCTGCATCTATTGCCAAAAAATTATTTTTATAAATGATAAAACTAAGCTCATCATAATGTTGGTGATTGCCTATGGTTGCCCCAAACCTAAAGCTCGCATAGGTGTCATTACTTCGCTCGCCTGAACGCATTAACAATAAGCCATAATTAGGAGAATAAAAATAGGGAAGTGCCGTTTTTTTTTGACTGCCATTAACCTTACTTTCATCAAACTCTGTTAATATGTAAGGCAGAAATGGAAACTTACTTCCACCAATACTTTCTCTGGCACCCGCTGCTGAGAGCTCATTCATCAGCGAGTAAATATAGGGCACCTTAGAAGGTGCGCTCTGTGCGTATATATGACTGATTTGCGCACAGTGCGCATAAACTTCTGGAATGCTGAAAAGGTTATCTGCATGCGCAAGATCCCCTATTCCATGATACAGCATTTTACCATTCACTAGCTTGATCTTTGCCCAATCAAACCAGGTTGGGTAAGCCAACATTTGGGTCCATTTTGTAGATAAATCTTCATTGAATGCCGATTTCCAGGTATTCATAAAATTGAAGGTAGAATGCGGGTAATCTCCAAACGAATAAGTTACAGTAGCTGCAGAAAGAAGTCCTGTGCCAGCAGAAGTAGCCTCTCTGTAATTTAACATCGCCACAAATAACTCTGCACCTTCTTTTAAAAATTTTTCTGCCAATACATTATCCACCCCTTCTCCGTACGCTGCTAATCCTGCATACCAAGTCAGCGATTCTTCGCCGTAATTACCGTCTATAGGTCCGCCAAATGTTCTCTTAAATTTAAACTCTCCATTACGCTGTGCTTTCTTTGTGTAATCCAGCATAGGTCCAAGTAAATCTTGCTTTTCTTTTTGGGTCAAAGCACTGCTTATCCAATCATACGCTACAAATGCATTGATCCGCGAATAACCGGTGTGCTCCATCTTCAACTCATTCTTTGCTGTCCATAACAATACATCGTTGAACAATCTGAGATAAGCTTTTGCCTTAGAAAGATATTTTACATCTCCTTTTACAACGTATGCCAATGCGGCCTTTACAGCCTCAGCGCCTCCATTATAAACGAAATAAGAAATACCCGCTGAGCTTTTGTCTTTTGGCACCCATTCTCCCGACGGGAGTTGGTTAACCATGGTTGTCTTAAAAAGAACTGGCGCATCGTTAGGTAATAAATCAACCTCTCTAACCAAACTATTAAAGCTAGTTTGCTGGTTGTTTAATACGTAAGTTTTAAAATGCGGCAACATACCGCTGTTTATAAATAAACGTGGATGCGTAGAGCTTATGTTGCTTATCCATCCTTCCCCAGACATTTTCTCTGGATATACTGTTCTTGGACCGTTTAAATCATAACGCCAAGTTTTCGCATTACCCGTCCACTTTCCTTGTGCAAAAGAAAAGCTAGAAATCAGAAAAAAGATAAAAAATGGATAGTGTTTTCTCATTTTATATACGACAACCGTTAGATTTTTACTTTATAAAAAACCAACCTTTAAGCAAATAAACTAGATTGAATACTCTGGCTTCCAATATTGCATTTCGCTTGTACTCATAGCATTTAAGCCCATACAAATAGCTATTGCAGAATCCCTTCCTGTGTCCACGTTTGACACTGGCTTTTTATTATTAACTACACAGTCTAAGAAGTTATTTAATGCATTTATAGTTGGCTCCACATCTTTTTCTCCAGGTTTAAGATAATCGATCAAGACTTTTTTCCCTTGCGTAGCATTGGTTATGGTAGCACCAGTTACACCGTCAACAGTCCCTAAAGCATTCTTTTTAGATTCTCCGTAGATGTAGGCATTATTCCTGCCGATTTCTATCGTAGCATCGTTCCCTAAGATTTTGATCTGATAACCGTTAAATGCATTTCCTAAAAGAGAAGTATAAGTTGCTTTAACACCGTTTTGATATTCGTAAATAGTCCTTACGTTATCCTGAGTAGTGCGACCATCTTTCCGATCTATCCCACCTATACCGATTGCTTTAGTCGGTTGACTGCCAGTTAAGTAGCCTACCATATCAATTTGATGCGCACAAAGCTCAGACAAAGGCCCTCCACAAAGATCATTATATAACCTCCAATTGATTATCCGTTCTAACTTTGGATCACTAACAGGATAGCGCCAGTCTGAATTCCTATTGTACTGACACTCAATACTATAATTATCTCCAATCCAACCTTCGTCTATCGCTTGTTTAACTTTATGGTATAGCGGGTAATTTCTATATTGGAAACCAACTTGGTATACCAAACCACTAGCTCTAACCCGTTTTACCAAATCTAAAGATTGAGCAATAGTAAATGCCATAGACTTTTCGGAATACACGTGTTTTTTGGCAGAAAGTGCTGCTACTGCCATTGGATAATGCTCGTACAGTGGGGTAGAAATAATTACCGCATCTATACTCTTATTAGCCAAAAACTTCTCATAGTCTGTATAGGCTTTTGCCTTACTGCCCGCTTTTGATATGGCGGCACTTAGGTTTTCTGGAATAATATCACAACAAGCGACTATATTCAATCCGGGAATTTGCCCAATCGTATTAATTAAGCCAAGCCCTCTTTTCCCTGTTCCTACTATCCCAATATTAACCCCATTGCTAGCCGATACTGTTTGACCAAACAAGGGCAAATCCATTGTGATTAAACCGCCTAAAGCTATAGCGCTACCAGCGACAAATTTTCTTCTACTTATTGAATTATCTGACATTGCGTATTATTTTAAATTTCAATTTTCGCTTTAATTATTACTTCTTCAATAGTCACTGGCTTTCCATTTAGCCTCTTACTTTCATCTGCGGCTTGCATAAATGCATAAATCTCAATGGTTTCATCAGCACTAATAGGAGGCTGTTTGGTTTTTAAAAATTTTGTAATTTCTATTAGTAAATGCTTGTTGGCCTCTTTTGATGATATAAGAGAAACAATATCCTTTTCACAAAATGCGTTACCTCCATGCCCTTTCTTACCCGATCTTATTCCTCTAAAAACACCAATTCTACCATCAGACCAAACACCTGTTACAAGGTCTGTATCTTGTGTATGTGTTCTGTAAACCGATTTGCATCCGGTTCCTAATACAGTATATAACATCTCTATACCGTGAATCCCATACCAAAAAAAATCAGGGTGAGTGGGTTCTAATATTGCGGGGCTGTAAGTTTCTGCGCCTAATACTTTGCCACTTTTCTCTGTAGAAATATGTTTTGCATTCTCAAAATATCGCATAGACGAAGATGAAAAAACAGGTACTTTGTGCTTTTTTGCTTCTTTATAAATTTTGATTACATCTTTTAAAGAGGCCGCAGCTGGCTTACCCATAAACAACGGCTTTTTAGCTCTAATCACTTCAAGTGCTTGACTTAAACGGATAGTGCCATCATTTGAAACAATAATTACAGCATCAACTTTACGCAATAGTTGTTTAATAGATTTTACAATTTGGACTCCGTATTGCTGAATCTCCTTGGTATAACCATCAATTCTCGACACACTTAGGGGTATTTTCTCACTTCCCTTTGGATAAGCAGCTACTACACGAAGTCCAGAAAAAAGTGGATCGTCTGAGTTCAACATTTTAGCAAAACTAACGCCGTAAGAAATATCCAAGCCGATTATTCCAACCCGTATATTCTCCTTGCTATTTGGTAAAATAGCTTTATTCGGCAGTCGTAATTTCATCAAACCACCCAATGTCATCGCACTGCTATTAGAAAATATTTTCTACTTAGTGAATTATCCGTCATTATTTGTATTGCTTAGTCTAATTTTTTGATAAACAAACCATTATCGATTTCCAGATAACCGATCATATAATAATTGCATTTTCACAATCCTCAAATCATTATCTACCTGTAACTCCGATTTATAAAATTCTTTATCATTAAGCTTTAGATACCTTTTATTCAACTTCTTTGTCTCTGCTATAAGGGCTTTAAGCTCGGGCAATAAAGATGAGGCTTGACTTGCAGTGAAACCGGCATCATTTGCCCGCTGGTCTATATCTTGAAAAGACACATACAACGTTCTCGTTCTAGCCATTAACTTATAATGCTCAAACTCCTCCTTATTCTTTGACGGCTTAATATCATTAAAAACACTTTCCTGTAGCTTAACACTATCTAATAATTGTTTTATTGACATACCTTTTACACCAGCAACCTTACTTTGAGCTATTTGATAAGGAGTAGCTATAAGTGCATCAAAAAAACGCCTTGACTGTTCTTTGTCAAAACCGTAAGTTTCTTTGGTGTAATCTTCAACAAATTGGTTAATATTTAAAGGCTGAGTTTCATTCATCCCTTTCAAATATGCCGCTAACAATATGTTAAAACCAGATAGTGGATAAACTCTTCTTAGCGCATACAAATCAATAATATCCGAGCCACTCTCGTACATGTAAGAATAAACCCCTGATGTAGACCAAGATGTCATCAACATCCCAGTATATCCTAAGTTTCTGGCCTGCGGTATAAAGTCTTTTATATTATTAAAATGCTTTTCCCAAGTAGTAAGGTTGTAATTATCTGGATTTGAGCGCAATGACGGAGCTCCCCAAACTTCAAAGCCACTTTCCATTAGGTTTTTATGGTTACCAAACTTATTTAAATCCCATCCGTAGTTCCAATCAACAAAAACGACTCCTTTAGGTAACGATTTTAAGGCCTCGGGATATTTTAAAGCTATATCTGCCCAAAGTACTGGTGTTTTACCCATCTCCAAAACAATATCACAAATAAGCTTTACATAATCTCCATAAAGCTTACCCACACCATATTTAGCCATTTTAGCTTTACTTTTAGGACTAAAGCCTAATAGTCTAGTTTCATCACAACCTATATGGATATATTTGGAGGGATGAAGTTCAGCCATTTCAGTAAAAAGGTCTTTGAAAAGTTCCCGAGCTAGCTTTTCTTCCATCGGGTTAACCTGAGAATAGTCTTTGTTAGACTCACGCAGTTTAGCGTATTTCGGAAATCTTAGAATATACTCAACATGCCCAAAACTTTGTTGCAAGGGAATAACATCAATACCTAAAGTTGAACAGTATTTAACAAAGTCTGCAATTTCTTTTTTTGTATAGGCGTAGCGGTTAGGGATTAATGGGTGCTTTTCAAAAGGGAACGTAGCTTCGTACTCCATAATCAGCGTATTTACCCCCGATTTACTTAATTTCAATGCGAATGCTTTTAAAGCTTCAGGCTTCATCACTTGGATTCTCAAATCGAGATGGAAACCTTTGATTTTAAAATCATTGTTAACAGATTTTACGGGTGGCTGTGCAAACGCCAAATTTACCGACAGCATTATAAGAAATACTGACAGGCTCCATATTTTGGATTTTAATATTATCATTTTAAACATGCTTTTTAAATTAAATAAGTGACGAACTATCTTTGTCTATATATAGAATCGCATTTTCATGGTTTCTTAATATAGTTGAAGGATAATTAGCACTCACATTCTCATTTAACGTATAAGAAATAGCCTGAGCCTTTTTCTCTGAAGGGACCATGCAGAAAATGTATTTTGCGCTAACTAAAGCAGGAACAGTTAAAGTTAACGCGTGAGTTGGCACTTCAGAAATTTCTTGAAAACACCCGTCATTAACCTGCTGTTGTCTACACGCTGTATCCAATTCAACAATTTTAACGAGTTTACTGTCATTAAAATCCGCTACATGCGGATCATTAAAAGCGATATGTGTATTTTCCCCTATCCCCATCAACGCGATATCCGTAGGGTATTGTTCCAATAGTTTAGCATATCTTTCGGCTTCCCTTTCTGCATCCTCGGAGTTTCCATTTAAACAGTTCACACTTTTAAAATCGACCTTATTAAATATCCTCTCCCTAAGAAAATTTGCAAATCCCTGTGTTGCATCAGCATGCAAACCAATGTACTCATCCATATGGAATGCATTGATACGCGACCAATTGATATCTTTATCTAGCAGCGCACTTAAAAATTCATTTTGCGATGGCGCAGCTGCAAAAACAACATTAATTGTATCTTTTTCTTTAAGTAGCTTAGCAATTACCGTTGCTACTTCGGTAGCAGCCGTCTGTCCCATTTCTAATCTTGTGTTGAAAACTTTAACCGTTAGGTTATCTTTTCTGAACTCTTTCAGCATAATATTATATTTAAATCGATTATTATTGTTTGTTGAGATAAAGCACATTGTATTTACTATAGTGATTGCTAAATTGCTATTCCCTATAGAAAAACCACCTTATACTATTCCCCAATTCCAGGTTATTTTTTGTGGTATGCTGATAAACATTAATCATTGTTTATCAGCATAATGAACGTTTTATAATTTTACGGTTACGTTAACGAAGATATGAGTTTTTTTATGATTGCAAAATGTTTTTCCAAAAAATATGGCAATATCTATCTGAACGAACCAATTTATCACCATTATCCGATAACTTGAACCCGGTTGTTAATAATGAGTATGATAATAATTTGAGTGTTTTAAGAAAGTATGGGTAGAAAAAGACTTGAGTGCAACTTACTAAAATGAGGGAGAAGCATTTAGTTAGCTTTATTCGCAGTGTTTAAATTCTTTTGTCTTTTTGACAATTCTTATTTATTGCTACCGTTAATTTAAGCTAGTTGTACTTCGCCAAAATATTCTGGTTGATGAAAATCAGGCTCATGGGTTTCAATTTTATTCCAAGTTAAGTAATGTGGATCAGGCAAGTCATCACCACATTTATAAAAATTTGCTCTCAATAGCATCCCATCAAAGCTACTTATCTTGTTATAACAAAAAAACTCTAGGGGTATAACCAATAGCAACTCCCAATTTAGATTATTGTTAATTATACTACCACAGTATCTTAATCGTAAATCAATTTTTATACTTTTAATTAAAGTTTCGTCAAGCAACCATCGGTCGTAGCGAGATTTCCCAAAACCGATTTTTCCTACGCCCAAACAATTAAACTCAATATTATAATATTCTTCACAATCTGGAAATTGCACAAAAAACTCCACACAATTATCTCTATTAACTGCTCCATTAATCTCGGCGTTCTTTACACTTAAGTGTTTCTCTGTAACGCGAAATTTTATTGTTAGTTGATCCGATTGATGCGCAATAGAAAAGTTAGCTTTTGCCGTACTTTGATACTTTGGCCACGACACATTTTTTAACTCCACTTTTTCCAAACGATCCATCTCTTCAGAAAGAATGTTCAAATTAGCACACATTATAGTGTGTTCTAACTTGGAACCAATTATACTTTCCGTTTCTCTATTTATCAATTTATTTGGCTCCAACTTAAGAAATCTTGATCCCACAGCTTTTATTAATGTTAAGTAAGCAAAAAACTTACCCGTTATTATTTAATTAAAAATCGATGAATTTTACCCTTAAATGTAAAATTCAATTCGGTCATTTACTACCAGTTAAGAGTAATTACTTGAGTTTGTTGTAAATATTTTTTATTTCTACAGATGCCCCTTTCATCCTTCTGCTTTCATCCGCAGCTTCCATAAAAGCACATATCTCTAATGTTTCTTCTGGCGGTACAGGTAAAATACCAGTATCAAAAAACTTAACAATCTCTTTAAGTAAAGGGTTGTAACCGCTGTATTTGTCAAAAGAAACAATATTCTTTTCACCGAAAACAGTAGCTCCATAACCTTTTTTACCAGCTCTTATGCCTCTAAAGCTTCCAATTCTACCGTCTTCCCAAACTCCAGTCACTACATCATAATCCTCAGTATGTACTCTGGTTACTTCTTTACAACCCGTACCCATTAGAGCATACAACATTTCTATTCCGTGTATCCCATACCAGAAGAAATCTGGATGCGTTTTTTCAAAAATAGCGGGGCTGTACGTTTGTGCGCCTAAAACCTTTCCTATTGTTCCACTTTTCACCGTTACAATGCCGTCCATATAGCGTAATGACGATGATGAAAAAAGTGGCGTGTTATATTTTTTTGACGCACCAAAAATTTCAATTGCATCTTTTAAAGAAGCCGTTATTGGTTTATCTATGAAAAGCCTTTTCCCTGCTTTAAGCACAGGAATCGCTTGCTCTAAGTGCCTTCGTCCGTCATTGGTTTCTAAAAGAACCACATCGACCTTTTTTAATAATTCATCAATTGAAGAAACAATTTCTACCCCTAATTCTTTAACTTCTTTAACATACCCTGGAATTCTATCTACGCTTGTTTTAATGTCCAAACTGCCGTGAGGATACGCCGCCACCACTTTATAACCCAAATAAACTGGATCGGCATTGCCTTCGTTCAAAGTTTTTGTAAATGCTACTGCATGTGATGTATCTAATCCAATTATCCCTACTCTTTTACCTGTTTCTACGGTTGAAAAAGGTTTTGCGAAAATCGGATTGAACAATCCGGAGACACCTATTCCGGCGCCACCGATAGCTATAGTTCGGATGAAATTTCTACGGTTATTGTTATTACTCATATATTTCGTTTCAATTAACACTCATAATTTTTGTTTTCTCAACATCACTTGGAATAACTCTGTGATCAACTAGTTTCTACCTAATGCTTTCTTTTTAGATTATCTCTTTTTAGCAACCACTACTTGATTCTAGTTATTCTAATATTTCGAAAAGAAGCCTGATCCTTGTGGTCTTGGATTAGAATATAACCCTCTTTTGCCTCGCCGTAAGGAGTTTGATAATCGCTAAACTTAGTCTTCGAAACCAGCTTTCTGAACTCATTAGATCCTCTTTGGTAACTCAACACTCTTTTTCCGTTAATCCAATGCTCAACCTTATCTCCTTTTGCCACAATTTTAATTTGATTCCACTCGCCTGGCTTACTTAATTTCTTACCTTTTGGTGCATATAAAAGGTACAAAGACGCAGTGCTGGTTTCAGGACTCTTGTTATTCTTTACCGATTCATGTTTGAAGTCGTCAATCAACTGGAATTCAGGACCATTTAATTGCCATTTACCCTTACTATCTTCCAAAGCGGAAACAAAATATTTTATACCTGTATTAGCAGAATCTGAAAGTTTATAGTCCAGAGCCAGCTCAAAATTCGAAAATTTCTCTCTCGTAATAATATCCCCTCCTTTACCCCCAGGCAATAACGTCAATACTTCTTCTTCTAGCTTCCAACCTTGGGTAGGAAAACTGTTTCCCTTTATACTTCTCCAATTTTTGTTGGGATTATGAGCATCAAACAGCAGTTCTGATTCTTTTTTGTTATTTTTTTTCAACCTGGATTGTTCCTTACGCTTCAAACCAATTGGGGTTTCTCCTTGTATCTGGAGCATTGCCACAGCAAAACGTCTCCCTAACTCTGTAGCAGATGGGCTATCAAAGTGCGTTTTGTCTCCTTTATCTACCAAGCCTTCTGCGGAAACAATATTCGTATAAGAAACCTTCGAAACTAGCTGTGGCAATACATCGTTAATATTGTGGGAAGTACTTCTGAATGTCCCCAACTCTCCTACAATAAATGGCAATTGAGGATTATCAATCTCTTTTCGTATCCTAGCGATTAACGCTGTAAGGTTATCTATATACTGAGACGACTTGGACCCACTATCTCCTTCACCTTGGTGCCAAATAACACCTTTAATAGTTCCGTAGTGCATGGCGTATCTAATTCTCTTAACCGCGTCATCATATGGGTGCGTTTGTGTACCCATATCGTAAGCGCCAGGAACCCATTTGCTAATGGCGGTACCGCCCACTGCACAAGGAACAAGTGCAATCTTCTTATTTGGATAGGCTTCTGCCATGGCTATACCAAAGGAGAGTCCTGGGCCTACACCAACAACTTTAGGCTTATCAAAATGTAATGGGTGCATGGCCTTAACCCACTTATTGTCCTTATTTAACATCACTACCCTATTGTGTTGCTGTTCTTTGTAAGTAGCGGTTATATCACCTCGCCCTGCCATGTTAGACTGCCCCATCAGGATATAAATATCTAAGTCCTTTTGATCATCTTGCTGGCCGAAAGTATGCTTGCTTAAAGAAATCAAGCAGATACAGAGTATATAGAAAAATTTCTTCATATTTATTTTACACTAACATAAAAAAGCTTTACGGTTACGTTAACGAAACTAGTATTTTATTTTGGTAAAAAAAATAGAATTAACGTTAAATATGATATTATCTCCAATACTCCCTACCACTTTAACCTAATCAAGAACTGTTTATAAACCAAGGTTCTGCAAGTATTGCTACAAAAAATTAGGTAGGTAAACTTACAACTGTGATAATCTCTATTAAGTATTTTGAACTACTAATTATGGGAAAGACCGAAATCCCTAATGCTTGCTTTGTATTCCTGAAATACTTCCCTCCATTAAATGCCGGTTTAAAAACTATCGCTTAATAATCCTAAGTTCAACAATATCTGCTGGTAGTTTCAAATCAGGAACATCTCCCTTTGCTTCATCAACTTTACCTAATGAAGAAACAAACTGTACTTTATAACTTTTTGTTGATCTTATGGATGCAATTTCTTTAACTTCAATTCCTTTACGCTCTAAATCCACATTAGAGTAATTTCCTTGGCGTAGTAAAACCGACCGACCTTCGTAATTGCTAGCACTAAATAAACTAAGCCCCTCGGCTTTTATATGGTAAATAAGTTCTAAAGCTTTGTCAGCATAGCGTTCTCCGAAAACCCGTTGACTATAAGTGTCGAAATGTGGATCGTTTTTTGGTAAATTTATTGATGTTAATCCTTTGGAGCTTACCCAGTCTGTATAAGGTATATTCTGTTTAATCGTTCTAATTACCGGATTAACCCCCATGCCCCTGTTTTTCCACTGACCTACTTCGCCAGCAATAAAAGGGATAGTATTGTCGCCTAAATCTTTGCGTAAATCTGCTATCAGACTAGTAAGTTCTTTCATATAAACTGCACTAGCTTGTGTAGAGTTATCCCCTTCTCCCTGATGCCAAAAAATACCTTTTATTTTTGACCCAGGCTTGGTGGCTAAAGCTGCTTTTGCTCGGGCAATGGCATTTTCATACAAATCAAAATCGTTCTCGCCACTGTAACCTTTTTGCCACCAAGAAATTCTTGTTCCTCCTCTTGCATTAGAAACAACGCCAATACTTTTCCCCGTCACTTGTGCTATTTTTCTTGAGCAAGTGTATACTGGACTAAGCTGTGCTTTTTTTCCAATATTTGAAGTTGAGTATCGATTTAAGCCACCGTATATCCCAAGGTTATTTTTCGCTTTTTCCCATTCGTTCCTACCGTTGAAAAGTAACACACCCGACAAAGTGACCGTATCCAATACTCCTATTGGTGCAACTCCACCCATATTAGACTGACCAATAAATAAAAATATATCCATGTCGGATTTAGGAGAATAAACTGCTTGGTTTTTATTGTGTATACTGTTACTACAAGCTGTAAACAGTAATAAACTAAGTAAGAATGGAAGTATCCCTTTTTTGCTATTCATTTGAATGGTTTTAACTATATTTTATTTCGATATTATTTTTAAATTCAATAAGTGCTATTCACGCTAAGCAACTTACACCTTTCCCTAAAACGGAAATAAGTGTTCAAAAAAAATGAAGGTTCCCGAGATTTCTTTACACCACCTATTTACGTTTTCTACTTTAATGCTACTTCTAAAGCCTTGGTAGTGGTATAATATTTCGCCAACATATTTGGCACTTCCCACGATGGCATATTTCCGCTTTTCAAATATTTAAGAAACTTGTTTGTTACATCTGCAAACTGACTTTCATGCCCCTGATTGTAACTTTCGGGGATGACTATTTGCCATCCATTGGATTGCTTTTTTAGTTGAACGCCAGGATAGGTTTCTGCTAACTTTGCGAAATTTTCTTTTAGATTTTTTTCATAGTCAGTATCTTTAGAAACAGCCTCTATAAATAAAGCTGGTTTATAACTTTCGGCTTTACCTTGTTTTACAATCAGGTTTGCTTTGGTTCCTCGTGTTAAAGAATAATGCGTATCGCCACCACCCTTGGGCGCTTCAAAATTCCATGTTACAGAAACCTTTGCATGAACATCTTTGAGGGTGTAATTCATCTCCCCATTAGCATAAACCTCTAATAAACCAGCCTTAACGTCTTTTAATAAATAATCAGGAAAAGCATCAGCATTTGTTGAACTTTTATACTGCGCTAAAGTAATGGGGGTAGTCCATCTTTTTGCGTTAAGTACCTTTATATCATTTTTATAATTCAATGCTACATCAGGAAAACAAGTCCATTGGATTATATCGACCATGTGCGTTGTTACATCTACCAAACCATCTCCTTCTTGTGCTATATCATAATACCAAAGCGGTCTAATAAGTGGCGAGCCAGAAACCTGTTTATAAAAATGATGCACACTTTCTTTTACGATTGCTGGCTTTGCAGTAGTTCCTTTTTCTAAGTCGCCAAAAACATCATCCATACTCATCAATTCTTTTTGGATGACATTAATGATATTGTACCGCTCAGTCATGATATCATACAGCATTACATTGTTTTCTTTGGCAAGAGCGAAAGATTTTTCCAATTGCTTAAATCCTATTACATTAATAGCCATAGGCTTATCTGCTAATACATTTAAGCCTGCACTAACAGATTTTTGAATATAATCACTCTTATTCTGATTGTTTCCTGCCAACACTACCACATTGCCTTTTTTATCTTCCAGCATTTTAGAAAAATAATCTTCACCTAGATATACAGTTTCCTTCCAACTTGTTGGGTTTTCTGGCCGCGTATTATATTTATCCACTAGTGATAAGTGAGCCCTTACTTCTTTACCATCTGGCGCATATACGTATACAGAGTCATTAACGCCTTCAAACATTGATTTTTGAATTAACCCAGCGTGAAAATGTCCAGGATCTAAAGTTATGAGCCTAATATCTTGTGTTTCTGTTTTGTTTTCCGAGCAACCAGATAAAGCCACCATAACTACCAGTAGTATATAACTCGTTACATTTTTAAGCGAGAAGCTTTTCATTTTTAACTTTCTATTTTTTGACACAAAATTGCTTTTATTACTTTTTCTTATTCTGTTTTCATCCCAAGAATCAAAAAGCAGCCCATACATTGACTTATGCAAGTCATCGCAGAACAATAAATTCTAGCACTATAAACACAACATAGAATCTAGCTCCAGCGCCTTAGTTTGTGCCCCTTAACTGCATAAAAAACTAAGTAGATATAACATGGAAACAGCACCCAATAAGCATCGCGTAAACCGGCAGTATCAGCAAAATAGCCATAAACTAATGGTAAAACAGCATTTCCAGACAAGCCCATGATCATGATGGAAGCACCTAATTTTGTATACCTGCCTAAGCCATCTAAAGCTAAAGGCCAAATACCCGCCCATACCAATGAATTGGCGAAGCCAAGCAAAACAATAAACCAAATTGATAGATCGGCGGTATGCCCCAAAAATGTAATGTTACCCTTTGCAAAGATGATACAGAGTGTGAATATAAGTCCCAATAAGGTACAAATCCGCAACGCATTCGCCTGACTGATGAAACGAGGAATAGTAACTATGCCCAATAAATAACCGCAAATAGTAAGAAATAGCGTATATGA
This sequence comes from Pedobacter arcticus A12, assembly GCF_000302595.1. Taxonomy (GTDB): domain Bacteria; phylum Bacteroidota; class Bacteroidia; order Sphingobacteriales; family Sphingobacteriaceae; genus Pseudopedobacter; species Pseudopedobacter arcticus. The sequence goes on from NZ_JH947128.1 coordinate 302,778, forward strand.
CGGAAACACTTTTGCTTCCATAAGCTGAATGTTCATAGAACCAGCGTAACCAATAATGGTATCAATAGCAATGACCTGCGTACCAACATGAAGAAATATAGCAACAGCTCCTAAAATAAGGTGTGGAAACTGAAAAATACTGGTTTTGCCCGAGTTTGCACTTGCAAGTTCTTCGCTTTCATGTTCGGTATCAATCTCTGGCAAAGGAGAATATCTTACAAAGACTCCGAGACCAAAAAGTACGGCACCAACACAGGCATAAGGAACCATCACTCGCCTAATCAACTCATCTAGTACCGCAGCTTTCTCCACTTCGCCCATTAAGGGTATCTGCTTAAACAACTCACTATCTGTTGAACGCAAAATTACAGCAGCAAACAAAAGTGGCGCTAAAATACCTGCCGCTTTATTACAGATACCCATAATACTGATCCGTTGCGCCGCTCTATTTTGGGGCCCTAAAATGGTAATATATGGGTTAGCTGCTGTCTGTAGAATTGCCAAGCCCGATCCTAGTATAAATAAGCCTAAAAGAAAAATTTCATAAGTACGTAGATAGGCAGCCGGCACAAACAAAAATGCCCCTACTGCCATTGTCCAAAACCCAAACATCATCCCTTTTTTGAAACCTACCGCTTTCAACAGATAAGAAGACGGCACCGACATTACCAAATAAGAAATATAGAATGCAAACGCCACCAAATAAGACTGGAAATTTGTAAGCTCGCAGGCGATTTTAAAATATGGGATTAATATGGCATTAATCCAGCTTACAAAGCCAAATATAAAAAACAGAACGCCAACTATAAGAATAGATATAGTGGTGTCTCTTTTACTTAATGAGCTTGCTTCAACCGATATAATCTCTTGTTTCATAAATTTTTCTGAAAATTTTATTTAAATATATTGTCTATTAATTTTAAGTCTGTATTAAAACCCGATGTAATACCTGAGTTTGCATTAAACGGATAAATTTTTAAATGGTTGGCTCCCATCCTCGCTCGTATGTTCTGCTCCAAAGTTTCATTGCCTCTGGATTATTTAAGATACGCCCATTTAAAGGATTGGTTTCTAAACTGTGACCTGTACGTTGCGCAATATTGCCTAATTGTACCAACAGTGTACTTTGGTGGCCTCCAATTATATCAGATGCTAGCGGAGTACCATTCTTTATTGCACTAAAGAAATTCTGAATATGGAAAGCATCTAGCGCTTGTGAGGGGCTGGCAAGGTTTATAGTATCTACTTTAATGTCGTTAGCCACATCCTTAACTACTTTTCCTTTTAAGTCAAAAATACGATAAGCATTTCCACCCAGTATCTGTAAAGACCCTTTGTCTCCATAGAAAATAACACCTACATTTTCACCTTCAGTTGGAGCTCCATTACAGCTACGGCCTTCCCAAGTGATGGTACATTTATCCGCAAATTCCATATTAATCATTTGCGTATCTGGCGTTTGCCAATCATCACTATAACGGTATCTTCCGCCGTTAGAACTAATTTTTGTCGGAAAATCAACGCCTAAACCCCAACGGGCAAGATCCACGAAGTGTGTTCCGTTATTCAGTGCCTCACCAGTTCCCCAGTGCCAGAACCAGTGCCAATTATAATGCAAGAAATTATCTTTATACGCTACTCTAGGAGCTGGCCCTTGCCAAAGGTCAAAATCTAACCAGTCTGGCACTGGTGCAGTTTTGCCTACGCCAATAGACGACCGGTTATTAGCATACCAGGTTTTGGCATAATACGCTTTCCCAATTACGCCATCATGTACTTCTTTAATGGCAGCAGCCACGTTTGGCCAAGAACGTCTTTGGTTGCCCATTTGAATTACGTTGCGGTATTTTTTAACCGCATCAACAAGTAACTCTCCTTCACGGGGATTATGGCTACATGGCTTCTCTAAATAAACGTGTTTACCTGCTTTAGAAGCTGATATTGCAGCCGGTGCATGCCAATGATCTGGTGCAGTTACAACTAAAGCATCTAAATCTTTATCCTCTAATGCCTTCCTAAAGTCGGGTTGATTCTTTGGCGTTTTGTTTTGATTTTTAGCCACCTCCTCAACACATTTTGCTGCCGCTCTTTTATCAACATCGCAAACATATAACACCTCGCAGTTTTTTTGTAAGGCAAAATTAGATGCCACAAATTTACCTCGTGAATTTACACCCATGCATCCAACTTTTATACGCTCATTAGCTCCCATAATATTAGCATAACTCTTAGCGCTAAAGCCTGGCAAAATACCACCGAGAGCAACAGCCGCAGCGCCTGTGGAAGCTGTTTTAATAAAGTTTCTTCTGCTTACCCCTTTCGATTTCTTCATTATATTGATTTTTAACTACTATCTAAATTTAGTTCAACATGATCAAGGATTGTAATTGTATCTTGATTCCATTATTTATTCGGTTTAAAATCCTTCCAGTACTTGTATTTGGAACGATCAGCAAGTAGCTAAGTACAGTTCAAGAAACTCAAATAATCGGCTTTAGATTGATAACTCTAAAAAACTACTGCCTAGAAACTGCCCAAGCCAACTAGTCTAGCCCACTTTTATTTGTGAAATAAATGCACAATACCAGAAAATGCCAGGCTACCCTCTCCTTTTCTGCTTATTACCTCCATATTTAATTTTCCCATTTTTAAATACTCTTGGTAAAATGTATTAGCGTAGGCTACTCACATCTATCAATAGGATTTTTTTTAACAAAAAAATTTACGGGTACGCTACCGAAAGTAAAGTTTTGTTTTCTAAAATCAAAATTTTAATCGAAATTTTAATCTTTCTAGATTAAATTGTGGGAGCTCTATAACATTTTCGCATTTTATTGCGGCGTTAAACTTTAAGAATTAAGGAAAGATATTACCATCACAAATTTGAGCTGAGTTAAAATCGGTAAAAATTAAACGAGAAGTTTTTATAGCTATTTTCTTTGATGCACTGACAGCAACAAGCCCAACTACCTTTAAAAGGACTATTATATTAGTATTTTACTTAGCACATCTACTAAAACCCTATAGAACTATTGCTTATCACACAGGGTAGATGGTGATTTATTTTATGGTTTATGATTAAGAGTGTTGGCTCCAAAAACCATTCATATTGCAATAAATATTAAAAAAACGTATAATGTTAATCTAGGCTACTTTTCCATGAAAGCTTATTTAAGCTTATCAATAAAACATAAAGTTTTCACGAGATATAATATCAATCGGCATAAAGTTGATTTTTTCTGTATTTATATTGTGTACCAGTTTATTATATAAAGCAATAATTGCTTTATATCCCTGTTCCTGTGGCTTCTGGCAGATCAAAAAATCGATGACGTTTTTCTTAAGAAAATCAATATTCTGAGGTAGGAAATCAAATCCCAATAGTAATAAGTGCTGTAGCTTATGCTCTTGAATATACTTTGCAACAGATGAAACTCTAGAGTTAGTCACAAAAAGCGCTTTGATGTCTTTCTGTTGGCTAAAAACTTCATTCAATTGCTTTTCTACAGATTCGTAATCGGTTTGTCGGATATCTATTTTTACAACCTCATAGCTCTTATTGTTTTCAGCAAAGTACCCTCTAAACCCTTCTTCTTTACGTAGTAAATGGTGATGAGTGTCAATTTCCTTCGAAATGTTAATGAGTAATATTTTACTGTTTTCACTAAGTATGTAACTTAACAAATGCGCACCCATGTATCCGCTTTGGTAAAGATTCGGCCCTATATAACACAAACTATCCTGATTAGGAATATCTGAGTTGATGAATACATAGGGGATTTTGAGTTTTTGACACTTATTGGCAAACTGAGTAGATTCATTTATAAAAACCGGTGCAACTAACACGCCATCAAACTCACTTTCAAGAATTACCTTCGTGTACTTTTCAAATGTTGAAATATCATTTAGATCAAAAAGAAAGTTTTCTACTGTAATTCCGTAATTCCTTATCTCTTCTTGCGCTTTGGCAATTCCTTCTAACGGTGCTTGCCAAAAAGCAGTCTCATTAGAAACCTGCGGAATTAGCACAGCCAGTCTTAAAATTTTTTTTGAGGCCAAACGTCTGGCAAAAACATTCGGCTTATAATCAAGATCTGCAATGATTGCTTCAATTTTTTCCTTAGTTTTTAGCGAAACTCCGCTTCGATTGTGCAGAACTCTATCCACTGTGGCAATCGAAACATTTGCTCTCCTGGCAATTTCTTTTACGCCAACAAGCTCCTTTTCTTCTTTGTGCTTCATAAAAATGTTTTTTTTCTTACACCGTTATGTAAAACTATTGCGATAGCAGCTTTTTTACGGAGCAAATCACGGCATTTCGTTCGAAGCAAATATAACTTTAGTTTATATAAAAGCAATTGAAAAATAACGAGTTGCTCAATGATCATCTTAAGACAAAAGAAAATCGAACTTTGGTAATATTTAAAGTATATTTATAAATGTCACATAAAGGAAGATATAAATATTTTCCATCCGCTCGTTATAAGCAAATAACAATCAAGCTCAATAATTATATTTTAATTTATATTAAGGTAGATCGTAATCTATTGTTACTTTTACTTTAGCATCGATATAAAGAATATTAACTTCCTGTTTTCTCAGAATAGTTACGTATAATGATTACTTATAGCTTACACTGGAAATGCTGTCTCCCTATATTTAATATCTCCTTTAACTATAGTCATCGCAATCTTGATCTGATCATCAAAAATCACAACATCAGCATCTTTCCCTTTCTCTAAAGTTCCCTTTGTTTTATTTACTCCCATTATTCTAGCGGGTGTCTCCGAGATCATCTTTACTACATCAATGATTGGTATTCCTGCATCGTAAACCATTGTTCTTACCAGTCTATCTGCAGTTGCTACACTGCCAGCAAAAGCAGATAAGTCAGGTAATTTGGCTACTCCACCTTCCACTATAACTTTCAAGCCGGTGTCTTTGTTACCTAAAATACTTTCACCCTCTGGCATGCCAGCCGCTCGCATAGCATCCGTAATCAGAGCAATTCTGTCAGGCCCTTTAATTTTGTAAATTAGTTGTAACAAAGGAGCAGGGAGATGGACACCGTCCGCTATAACTTCTACGTCCATCTCATCTATCAGATAACCCGCTTCAACTACGCCAGCGTATCTATAAGCGTTTCTACGTGTTACGGTAGACATTGCCGAATAAAAATGGGTAGCCAAAGTATATCCGTTATTAAACCCTTCTAAAGCTTCTTCGTAAAGTGCATCAGTATGCGCTAATGCCAGAACTTTACCTTTTGACCTTACATAACGACCGAACTCTATCGCTCCCGGAAGCTCTGGTGCGGCGCTCCACCTAATGATATCATCCGAGTAATCTAATATCTTTTTATATTCTTCTGGATTAGGGTTACGGATGTATTTAGGGTCTTGCGCTCCACGTTGGCTAATTGCAAAATACGGACCTTCTAGATGAACACCTAAAAACTGCGCTCCTTTTGTATTAAGCCGGTTAGCCTCTTTATAAGAATCCAATGTTATAAAAAGATCTTCCACCTCACTGGTTAAGGTAGTTGGGTTTAGGGCTGTTGTACCATATTTCACATGGGTCTCGGCTATTTTCAAAAATGCATCAACACTGCCATCCATAAAATCATGTCCACCACCACCGTGTACATGAATATCAATAAATCCTGGGGAAATAAATTTACCCTTTGCATCAATTAAAATTGTATCCTCTGACACCTCAACTTCTCCCTCCCCAACGTTTTCAATAATCTCGCCGTGTATTAAAACAAAACCATTTTCTATTATACCCTTTGGGGTAATAACTTTACCGTTGTATATTATTAATTTTTCCATTTAGATCTTGGACTTATTTAAAAATTGCGAGAACTATATTGTTTACGTACACGAAGATATAAAAACTTTAGTGAAAAATAATTAGAGATTTATTCTTACCTCTAAGTAAACGTAAATAAAGCCAAAACTTGAAGTAATTGTTTTATAAAAAGACAGTGAAAATTTTTAATAAAATTGCATAAACTAATCCGCAATTTCCATATTGCTTAGTTTATATAGTTTTCTACTCCAATAGCTTCTTTCATCACAACTAAAATACTACTACACTATTTTCCCTTTGAAAATCTTATTGTTTCCCTCCATTAATATTATTCCAATATCAATACTAAAATCACCCTTTTAATATAAAGTTCCCCCGCTGTTTACAAGCATGCATAGAAAAAAGAACATAATCATTTGAGATTTGAGCTCCCTATAAATGCAAAATCCATATTTAGTCACTATTGATGAATTTAAAATCCCAATCACTGTTCTCATTTTTAATACATATAAGTAATGGCCTCAAAAATTGAAATAGCTACTAATTATTCTTTACTTATACTCCCATTTTTTCAGATTGATCGACCTTTATGCCATGAGAATTAGATGAACGCTTGAATTACTATAATATGGAAGTTTGGAGGTTTTTGACAAAACAAAAAACCTGCAAACTTTTGATTTGCAGGTTTTTTAAATTTTACTACTGAAATGTGTAGCCCGTAGGGGAATCGAACCCCTGTTTCTAGAATGAAAATCTAACGTCCTAACCCCTAGACGAACGGGCCATAAAAAAGGGGTTGTCTTTCAAACTCCTTTTAGGTAGCGGGGACAGGACTCGAACCTATGACCTTCGGGTTATGAGCCCGACGAGCTACCAACTGCTCCACCCCGCACTGTATTTTTAATCTCTTTACAGAAAAATCCTTCTGTAACAATAATCCTTTTAAATTAAACCTTTGTAAATAATTTACTTTGATTTAAACGTAGCCCGTAGGGGAATCGAACCCCTGTTTCTAGAATGAAAATCTAACGTCCTAACCCCTAGACGAACGGGCCATAAAAAAAGAGTTGTCTTTCAAACTCTTTATAGGTAGCGGGGACAGGACTCGAACCTATGACCTTCGGGTTATGAGCCCGACGAGCTACCAACTGCTCCACCCCGCACTATATCTTAATGCTTTAATATTTCAACGTTTCCACGAAAACACTTGCTGCTTTCTACTCTTTTTAAGAACAAATCCTCGTTCTTAATTGGTCTGCAAAGATATAATTCGTTTCTTTGTACTCCAAATCTTTTTTACAATAAATTAAATGACACATAAAGCAGGTTTTGTTAGCATCATTGGTAAGCCAAACGCAGGCAAGTCAACCCTTATGAATCAGCTAGTTGGCGAAAAAATGGCAATCATAACGCCAAAAGCGCAAACTACCAGACATCGTATTTTGGGTATCGTAAATCACGAAGATTATCAAATTGTGTTCTCAGATACACCCGGAATCATCAAACCAAACTACAAATTGCAGGAGAATATGATGCATTTTGTTGATGATGCTTTAGTAGATGCGGACATCTTAGTTTTTGTAACCGACATTAATGAAAAGCAGGATGAAGAAGATGTGTTGGAGAAATTAAAAAACACGAGCGCTAAGGTTTTGGTGGTGATCAATAAAATTGACGAATCTACCAATGATCTTATCGAAGAAAAGATAAACTACTGGAAAGAAAAGCTTAACCCCCACGGCATCGTTGGATGCGCTGCTCTGCACTCGTACAACACGGAGCCGGTAATGAGCTTTATTACTGAGAACCTACCAGAACATCCCGCATATTACGAAAAAGACGAATTAACAGACAGATCAGAAAGGTTTTTCGTTTCTGAGATGATACGTGAGAAGATTTTTAAGTTTTACAAGAAAGAAATTCCTTACAGCACTGAAGTTATCATTACTTCATTTAAGGAAGCAAAAGATATCATTAAGATTAGTGCAGAAATTGTGGTGGAGCGGGATTCACAGAAAAATATCATAATCGGTACTGGTGGCGCGATGCTTAAAAAAGTTGGAACCTATGCTCGTCAGGATATGGAAGAGTTTCTACACAAAAAGGTATTTTTAGAAATGTTTGTAAAAGTAATTCCAGATTGGCGTAACCGCGAGAATTATTTGAAAAGCTTCGGCTATGCTGAATAGCGCTTCACGTTAAGAACGGGTTCTTTTTGTTAGCATAATCTCTTGGGAGACATCTCATTAGCAAGATTGCCAAATTGCAGGGTTACCAAATTGTGTTACCTCTCGTTACTTAGACCTGATGAAGGTTTTATCTTTTCAACTTTATTTTAAAAGCTACGGAAGGTTCACTTTCATTTTTTACACGATCTAAGGCAGTAACTATATAAGTATATGTTTCCCCTTTTTTAACAGTAGTATCTTCCCAAGAAGTAATATCACCGTAATAAATATTTTTGATAGCACTTACGTCGGTAACATCTATCGGCATCTTATCATCAAAACGATAAACCACAAAACCGTAGGCTTTTTCATTTTTATGATCTGGTAAGGGCAGTTTCCAGCTCAGCAAAACACCACTATCGCCCTCGATACCCAAAAGATTCTGAGGCTTGTTTGGTGCTACAGAATCAAGCCATAGCATTAACGGCGGTAAAGCTGGATATTTGTAATAATTCTGGCGTAAGGTATCTGAAACACCCAATGGGTTTCTTGTCAGCGATTTTGAACTAAAAAACACGCTCCCCTGCACCCGCGGGTTTGCTCTATTGTAAGTTATCTGTCGACCAATTTGACCGGCATTTTTCCACGCCAGCTCTTTGGTTGCGTTTACCTTATAAGCTCCGTGGCCTATGTATAAATGCCTTCCATAAGTATGGTTGCTCCACCAATCAACCAAATTACCGTATGGCGCTGCTCTGGTTTCAAAAGCCCAATAAATCTGCGGATTGATATAATCTACCCAGCCTTCCTGTACCCATTTCCTCGCATCGGCGTAAATTCCGTAAAATGAATCGCCACCATAACTCAAAGAACCATCAGGATCCTGAGATTTATTTTTCCAGATACCAAAAGGGCTTACACCGAACTTTACATAACTCTTATGGGCATGCACACTATCATTCACCGCTTTAATCAATAGATTTACGTTGTCTCTGCGCCAATCTTTAATATCCTTAATTCCTCTGTTCTGCAACCAAAAAGTCGATTCGTCATCAATAAACTGCCCTTTGATGGCATATGGGTAAAAATAATCATCAAAATGCACACCGTCTATATCGTAGTTATCTACCACGTTTAAAATAACTTTATTGATGTATTCACGTACTTCTGGCAAACCTGGGTTAAACAGTTTTTTACCATCGTACTTAAAAAACCAGCTGGGTTTAACTTTTGTAATGTGATCTGCCGTAATATTTTCTTCTTTCCCATCAAAAGTTGCTCTGTACGGATTAAACCAAGCATGAAGCTCCATTCCGCGTTTGTGACACTCTTCTATTGCAAATTGTAAAGGATCATAAAATGGATTTGGCGCTTGCCCCTGTTTCCCCGTTAAATATTGCGACCATGGCTCGTCCCCTTTTGCATAAAAGGCATCCGTTGCTGGCCGTATCTGAAACATAATCGCATTTATACCTTCTTCCTGATGTTTATCTAACAGTTTGATCAATTCATCTTTTTGCTGTTGAGTGGTTAAACCGGCTTTACTTGGCCAGTCGATATTGACTACAGTCGCCACCCAAACACCACGGAATTCTCTTTTGGGAGAAAGCTCCTGCGCTGGTGAGGTTAACGAAAGGCTGATGAATAAAATGGTGAGAAGTAAATATCTGAATTGCGTCATTAAAATATCGGATTTGCTTTTTAGAAAACGCAAAGATAGGGAATTTGGTGTTGGGGAGAAAACCAAAAAAACGAATAAGCTGTTAAAATAAAGGGTTCAGAATTTACATTAAGCAAGGAAAATTGATTGAATTAATGCAAGGCCCATTTAAAACAAAAAAGCCGCCTCGATTTAAAACGAGGCAGCTTTAAAATTATATACTACTTTATACTAATTTGGATCCCAAAAAATCCTAGAAGTTTGTGGATCAATTGTTCCCTCCGCTTTTACATTCGACGCATTGAAACTGTACTCATTCTGTGGATAAGCTAAACGTAACGGGATTAAACGACCCGCTCGTCCTGTATTTAGAGAAATAGGAACATCGGCTGGAACACCTAACCTACGGTAATCAACCCAAGCTTCAAAGTTATTAATTCCAACTAGAGCTAAATACTTTTGGGAAACTATCAATTTAACTTTGTCAGTAGCGCCTGACCAACTAGCTATCGCTTGATTGTCTAAATACGTATCAGCCGTTGTTGCTGCGTTTGTTACACCCAACCAAGAAAATGACTCATTAACAGCTGCTCTGTAAGCTGTCTCTGCGTCTCCTGTCAACCAACCCCGTTGGGTAGCCTCAGCCTGTAAAAACATACTTTCAACTGATGTGAACAACCATTGAGGCTGAGTAGCACTTTTCGCTAATCCAGGACCCGCAACATTTGACATAACGCTAGAAAGGGTATCCTTCACAACAGGTCCGCCAAGAATAGAACCATAGTAATCTCCATTTAATGGATTTGCTGCTTTACTAAACACGTATTGATAACGTATATCAGAGTTATCTATAAACTTACCTAGCATGTATTTACTAGCTCTGTTGAAATCATCAACTAAATTACCGTTTTGATCACGCAGAAAGGCAGCGTAAAACGGATTCAATTGATATGCATTAATAGAATACCCAGGTTGTACCTGAGCAGTTTCTCCACCCATTAAAAAACCGTTTCCTTCTGCAATGATTTTATTAATTTCCGCTGTTGGCGCTGAACCAAGTACTTCGGACTGGTGAATTAACAGCTTTAATTTTTGCGTGTTCGCTAGCTTGTGCCACATCTCAAGATTACCGGAGAACATGATATCCGAACTTCTTAAAGCAGGAGTGATATCCATAGGTTCATTGAAAAGTGCATTCGCTGTATCTAACTGCAACAATAGAGCTGCATATATATCGCTCCCTTTATCATATTTAGGTGCAATATACTTAACAACGTTTAAGGCTTCAGAGTAAGGTACATTGTTGTACATATCCACTAGGTACATAAAACCAATAGACTTCACCACCTTTGCTGCGCCCTGATAAAAGGGTTGATTCAACTCTTTTGCTTTTTTCTCCATATCATCAGCATCTTTGATGATATCAAACCAAGCAATAGCAGGGTTTACAGAGCTCGTGTTGCCGTTAGACCAATTGTTTTGTTCGTAAGTGGTAGTGATATTATAATTTTCTAAGGGTATACTCGGACCAAAATTTCCTCCCCGAGCCCAATACCCCATCCACTGAGCAGCAAATCCGTAGTCTACAGCCATTTTCTTTGCTGTTGCATTCAACACCATAGGTAATAACAAACGAGGCTCAACAGCTTTTTCGGTAGCGAGATTTGGATTTTCGTTTATATCAAAGAAACTCTTCTTACAACTTGCCATCGTTATCGCGACAAGTGTAAATAGTAAAATTATTTTATTTTTCATTATCTTCATTTTAAATGTTTTAATTAATTAAAACTTGGCTACAATGTTAAATCCATAAGTTCTTACAGGCGGATTTGATGTTGCATCAATATTTCCGAAAGCGTTTGGATAATCGGAAATCATGCTGTTAAAATCTGGATCCATAAACTTATTTTCAGATGGCAACCATAAAAACAGATTTCTACCAACAAGAGATACAGTAAGGTTTTTTAACACTTTTTGGTTTTTCAACAAAGCTTGAGGCACATCATACGATAAAGAAAGCTCTCTTAACCTCCACGTATTGGCACTTACCACAAAATTAGAAGCTGCACTTCTGAATTCATTTGTATAGTATTCATACATTTCCTCAGTCGCTCCAATTTTAGCTGTTGTGTTTTCAATGTAATAATTAGGGCTAGCAGGATCTGTTACACTAGGATTTCTAATTACTGAGTTAGGTAGAATAAACGGCTGACGATTATTATAAGCTGTAGCTTCTGACACTCCAGTCCAAGCCATATCACTTCCGAGTGCATAGAAAGAAGCTTTATGTCCAGACTTGTGTTCGAAAAGAGCAGACAAACTAAAGTTTTTATAATCTACAGACGGATTTAAACCGATAATCCATTTAGGGATTGTTCTACCAAGTTCTTTAGTCGTTGGGTCGGCAGATGGCCGTCCGGTTGTGGCATTTACAATCACACGTCCTAAATCATCTCTCTTGTAGTCTGTTCCTTTAAGGATAAAAGCCGGTTTGCCTTTTATAGCATAATTTCCAGCATCCACATACCCCCCGATAGATAACTCATTTAGTTCTTGTTCCTTATAAATGCTGGTAACCTCACTGTCGTTATAAGTGGCATTGGCTCTGAAACGGATACCTCCATCTTTAAATTTAATTAAAGGTGTAAGATTCAAGTCCATTTCTATTCCTTTATTAATGAAAGAAGCCGCATTTAAGTAATACCTAGAGTAACCAGTCGCGTCTGATAGATTAATACTAATGATTTGATCTGTATTATTTTGATAAAAGTAAGTAGATTCAAAAGTGACTCTATTTCCAAAGAAACTTGCTTCAAAACCTGCCTCCGTACTGTTGATAAACTCAGGCCTTAAGTTTGGATTGTAGAAAGTGTTTCCTGCGGTTAATCCAGGTGTTGAACCGTAAGGAAATCCAGTGTAAACAGGTTGTGAATAAGTAGACGCTAATAAATACGGTGTGATATCAGCATTTCCAGTTTTACTCCAAGCTCCTCTTAATTTTAAATATGACAACGCATTTACAGATTTTAATCCTTCAACGGCTTCAGAAAGGACTAACGATCCGCTAACTCCTGGGTAGAAATAAGAATTTTGTCCGATAGCAAGCAGTGAAGTCCAGTCGTTACGTCCTGTAACCTCAAGGTTTGCCCAACCTTTGTAACTTAAACCTGCACTACCATAAACAGAAAACAAACGAGATCTGTAACCAGGAGATGACCCTGATAGAATTCCAATCCTGTTACTTACGTTGTAAATACCAGGAACAACCAATGAGCTAGCACCTACTCTTGTAGTTCTACTCTCATTCTGGCGAACATAAGTACCTAATATAGCGCTAAGCTTAAAATTTTCATCTAATTGTTTGGTTAAATTTCCAAATAATTCAGATGTTAATCTATTTTCAGAATATGCACTTTCTTCGATAGAACCAGGAACAGTAGTTTTCCCTCTGTCTAAACCAAAATCATCAGCAACAACTCCTTCTGATGTATATCTATTAGCAGTATTTTCAGTGGTTAAGCCTGCTCTATATACAAAGTTCAACCAATCTGTTGGTTTATAACTGAAGTCTAGATTTGCAATTAAATCTTGGCGTTTTCCATTTTTTCTCCAGTTACCAATAGCGAAATAAGGATTTAATCCATAATTACAGTAATAATTATTGTACTGGGAAAAAGGATCATTTTTATAATCTTTATATTTTGATAAAGGTGCGTTGGCAGCGGTATTTATAAGTTGATCAAATAAGCCATCGTTACCTCCAGTTCCTTGGGCACTAAAATAGTCAGACATAGCCTGATCATCAAAAACGCTGTAATTCTGTTGGCTGTAGTTTATATTTGCACCAGCCTTGAACTTTCCAAATTCTTTCGCGGAGTTCATTCTAAAACTAGTTCTGCGATTTTCATCATCTGGCACTATACCTTTAACATTGGCGTCCTGAAGACTTAAATAAAAATCTTTAACTGATAGCGAAACATCTGTTTGAACAGTTACACCCGTATCATAAAACTTTTGTCTTTCGTCAGTACCAGAATACGTTACCTTTTGTTGAGAACCATCTGGCAACTCGGGACCAATATCTACAGTAGATCCATCAAAAGCTGGTCCCCAAGACCAATTTTCAAGAGGATCAATTACTCCATCGTAACCTTGTCCAAAACTCTTTTGTAACTTAGGAAAAAAAGAAACTTGCTGTAATTGCACAGAATTACTTACCGTAATAACAGGCTTATTAGATCCTTTCTTTGTCGTTATCAGAATCACGCCATTACGAGCATCCGGACCATAAATAGCAGCAGAAGAAGCTCCTTTTAATACGCTTATATCCTGAACATCGTTAGGGTTTAATGATGAAAGAAACTCTATCTTCAAAGGTATTCCATCAATAACCAGTAATGGATTGTTATTCCCAGTCATGGATCTGATACCCCTTAAGTTGATGCTTACATTTTCAAATACGCCACTGCTTACAGTTGACACATTTAAACCAGAAACTTTACCTTGTAAACCATTAGCAACATTTACTGCGCTAGCTTTGGTTACAGTTTCACCACTTACCGTGGCTGCGGCATATCCAAGCTCACTTCTCTGTCTCTCGATCCCTAATGCTGTAACAACAACTTCGTTAAGTTGCTTACTATCGTTTGCTAAAGAGACATTAAAGACAGAACGGGTTCCAATCTGAATAGTTTGTTTAACAAAACCAATATAAGAAACCTCTAAACTCTTAGCATTTGCGGGAACGTTAAGCGAAAAATCACCCTTCGAATCTGTTTGAGTTCCTTGATTTGTCCCAGTTACTCTAACTGAAACACCAGGTAATGGCAAACCGTCTTCGGTAGCGGTCACCTTTCCTGTAACTCTTCTATCTTGCGCTAGCACACTAGATGCTATAAGCAACAAGATGAATAAACTTTGTACAAGTTTTTTCATACAATTTTAAAATAAAGTTAATTAGTAATAGTGTTAATTAGTACTAAATATACCATGTACTAAGTGTTAAAAACAAATTAATATTTAACATTTTTTAACATTTTGACATAAATAACTCATATTCAGTATATTAAAAAATTAACAATAAATTAGATGTTTTATATCATTTTCGTTACATATACCCCTAAGTAATTTAACAAAAACTCAACAAAAATTCAATTTTATTAACAAAATTCTAAAATTAATAAATTTGCTATGCTAACATAGTAAATTTATTAAGCTATTGTTGAGTTTCTTCATTAAAATTTCCTTTAAGATAACGCTGGGTTTATAAACAAGCAGGTTTTAGAAATATACCCAAAATTCAGACGGTTATCTAACAAAACACCGTCCAAAAATTACAATCCATAGCGCTATATTATTGGATTACATGAATTGATTTTCTGTATGTATAACCATCCCAACAGCTGGGGTAAATCCAAAAAATTTAGTATGCAAAATGCTCAGTCTAAAACCGCTAAATATGAGTGAGTTTCTCCCTAGCCACCTTTATAGAATCCCGCAACAACTCAAAAAGAAAACAGTAAAAATCTAAAGCCCCACTAAAAACATAAAATGATTTAGAAGCTGTTTAAATTATAATGTTATTAATTTAAACAGCTTGTTTATTGCCATAAAACAGGTGTCCCCCGCTGGCGGGCAATGTCATTAAGTTAAGGAGCGTCGTCATGTCGAACGATAGGGAGACATCTCACAAATAGGTGTCATGTTAGTATGGAAACCCTGCAAGTGAGATTTCTCGTACCTCGAAATGACGAAATGCAGAGAAAAATCTATTAACTTAATGACATTGCGCTGGCGGGGGCAGGGGTGGTTAGCAAAAAACAGGCAGTCTACCTTGCAAAATGCAGAACCTCCCTCTTTATCTCCCTCCAGAGGGAGACATTGTGTGGAACCTATAAATATAGACAAGCAAAGAAATGAGATACTATAAAAAATTCTACAACATAAATTTAAAAGTTTCTTAATATTTTCTGAGAAAACAATAAAAATCGGACTCAAAACCTGCCTTAAAACCATATTGAGGATACCTGATCTAGAAGTAATACAAAATAAATAAAAAATATTAGTACTATGCATTGCATAATACCAACTAATACATATATCTTTGTAATATGTTAGCAGATAATACTCAAACACAAATGAGGAAAGGTATTTTAGAATACTGTATCCTCACCATTATATCGCGGGGAGAAATCTACGCATCAGATATTATAGGAGAACTAAAAGAAGCAAGACTATTGATTGTGGAAGGCACTCTGTATCCGCTCCTTACTCGTTTAAAAAATAACGGCTTGTTGGTTTACAATTGGCAGGAGTCTACTTCTGGACCACCACGTAAATATTATGAGCTGTCTGAAAGTGGCAAAGAAGTTCTTTTAAGGCTAGACCAAACCTGGCAAGATTTAGCCTACGCAGTACAAACCACCATTAGCAAAAGAGATTTATCATCACAAAAAAAAGACTAAAGTCATGAATAAAACCATCATCATAAACATATCTGGTGTAATCTTTCATATAGAAGAGGATGCCTACCAGCTTTTGAAAAGCTATATGGACGACATCAAACGACATTTCGCAAGCTATAAAGACAGTTTCGAAATTGTAAGCGATATAGAAAGCAGAGTTGCCGAAATGTTTTCTGAACAATTATTGGCAGACAAGAAGCAAGTGATTGTGATTACAGATGTTACCGAAGTAACTACAAGAATGGGAAAGCCTGCTGATTTTGAAACGGAGGAAGACAATGAAAATGCAAGCAATCACGAGCCGGCAACATCCACAAAAAAGCTTTTTAGAGATACAGAAGACCGGTTTATAGGTGGCGTTTGTTCCGGCATTGGGCATTACTTCGGTATCGAAGCAAAATGGGTGCGTGTTTCCTTTATCGTATTACTGATTTTTTTCGGATTTAGTATTCTGCCTTATATATTGTTCTGGATTGTAATGCCAAGAGCGATAACCCGAGCAGAGAAAATGGAGATGAAAGGTGAAAAAATCAACTTACAGTCTTTCCAAAAAAACATTGAAGAAGAATTGAATGCTGTAAAAGAAAACTTTAAAAACGCAAGAAAAAATGCCCCAACAATCGAAAAGATTATCGCTTTTATTAAAGAAGTTGTTGATAAACTAATCTCGATTTTAGGAATAACTGGTAAACTGGCAATCAAGTTCTTTGCAATTGTGATTATGTTTATTTTAGGAGCGCTACTAACCGTAGCATTCGTTTTTCTAATGATTTTTTTAGGCTACATAGGTAGTGCAGAAGTTGAAACCATGTTTCCTTTAAATATGATAAACGAAGGATTACGACCAATTTTACTGACTTGTGCTTTTTTAGTTGCTGTTATTCCTTTAATATCACTGATATTTATTTTGTTACGGGTGGTTTTCAATAGTAGAACAATATCTAGAAATATCACTTTGGGCTTAGCTGCAATATGGATTTTAGCAGTCGCCACCGGAACTTTCTTTATTGCAAAAATCTCTACAGACTTTAAGCAAGAAGCAAGCTATAGCGAAACCATAAATTTGAAGCCAAATGCCACTAACATCTATATTCTAAGGTTGGGAGATGAGCGCACAATTCAAGAAAATTTTTATGATGATAGCACCAGTAACCGAATAATAAAAATTACTGGAAGCGATGCCGATTTTGACACGCCGGATGATTTAGATTTTGATTTGAAAGTAGCGGACGGTGACTTGCCTATGCTATCTAAAACTTACGCCGCCCGTGGACGCAATTTTAAGCAAGCTTTACAAAATGCGCACAAGATTAATTACTATTACCACCAACAAGATTCTGTTTTAACGTTCGACTACCATTATGGTTTAAAAGATAGAAGCTTATGGAGAAGTCAAAAAGTGGCTATTAAATTGCACATCCCCATAAACAGTAACTTACTGATAGAAAAAAGATTAGCTAATCGATTTTTTAGCTATGAACTTGACGACTGTATAGATGAAGATGCTAACGATGACAGTTTAATTGCAATAACGGTTACAAAAGCAGGTTTTTCATGTAAAAAAACTGCCGAAGCAATTAAACATGAAAAGGCAGATAATACTCGTAGAAACGTTAATGAAGAAGTTAGCGATACGGTTATATTTTAATTTCAAATTTCTACAGCTAGCTCATAAAAAAAGCAAGTCGGTTAGACTTGCTTTTTTTTTATATAGTACAAGTTTTAGCTTTTAACTTTGCACTTTCGACTTTCACCTTAACGATATTACTTACTCAAATACATTGATTTCTCTCTAGACAATTGTATAAAGTATGGGTCTTCTAAATCTTTGATGAAACGGATGGCTTCACCAGTTGATTTCATTTCTGGACCTAACTCTTTCTGAATCTCGGGGAACTTATTGTAAGAGAAAACCGGTTCTTTAATGGCGTAGCCTTTCAGCTTTCTAACAATGGTAAAATCTTTCAATTTTTTAGTACCCAACATCACCTTTGTAGCAATATTGATGTAAGCAACACCATAAGCTTTCGCGATAAAAGGAACCGTACGTGATGCTCTTGGATTAGCCTCAATTACATAAACTACTTCATCTTTAATTGCAAACTGCATATTCATCAGTCCACGGATATCCAAAGCTTTCGCAATTTTGGTAGTGTAAGCTTCCATCTTAGCAATAACGGCATCAGATAAACTGAAAGTTGGCAACACCGCACTCGAATCTCCAGAGTGGATTCCGGCAGGCTCAATATGCTCCATTAAACCAATGATATGTACATCATCACCATCAAAAATACAGTCAGATTCTGCTTCTTCTGCCCTATCCAAGAAATGGTCAATCAACACGCGGTTTCCTGGCAAATCTCCTAAAAGCTTGACTACTGCTGTTTCTAAATCTTCATCGTTGATCACAATACTCATTCCTTGTCCGCCTAAAACGTAAGACGGACGAACCAACACCGGGTAACCTACTTCTTTGGCTACCACAATTGCTTCTTCAGCACTTTCGGCAACACCATACTTTGGGTAAGGAATATCTAACTCTTTCAATAAATCAGAGAAACTTCCTCGGTCTTCGGCCATATCCATATTCTCGAAACTAGTTCCGATAATCTTGATACCTTTTTCGGCAAGTTTTTCCGCCATTTTTAAAGCAGTTTGCCCACCTAACTGAACAATTACACCTTCTGGTTGCTCTAGGTCGATAATCTCACGCACATGCTCCCAAAAAACTGGCTCAAAATATAATTTATCAGCCATGTTGAAGTCGGTAGAAACTGTTTCTGGGTTACAGTTGATCATGATTGCTTCGTAACCTTCCTCGTGTGCGGCAATTAAACCGTGTACACAAGAATAATCGAACTCAATACCTTGCCCAATTCTATTCGGACCCGAGCCTAAAACAATAACTTTCTTTTTATCTGATGGCTTAGATTCGTTTTCGCCTTCGTAAGTTGAGTAGAAATATGGTGTTTGTGCCGGAAATTCTGCTGCACAAGTATCAACCATTTTATAAACTCTTTTTATCCCTAATTCTTTTCTTCTATCGTAAACATCATCTTCAGTAACGTTGCCTAAAATCCAAGCAATCTGCACATCAGAAAAACCTTTTTGTTTAATGGTGTAGAAGAAATCTTTAGGAATATTGTTCAGTGCATAGCGTTTAAGCTCTTGCTCTAAAGCCGTCATTTCCTGAATCTCATTCAAAAACCACTTGTCAATTTTGGTTACTTTACGGATAGATTCCAAAGGAACACCCATGCGCATTGCATCTTTGATTGCAAACAAGCGGTCCCAACTTGGGTGCTCCAACTTGTGCATGATGTCTTCGATATTGCGGTTTTCTTTTCCGTCTGAACCCAAACCTGCTCTGCCAATTTCTAAGGACTGACAAGCTTTTTGTAGTGCTTCAATGAATGAACGGCCAATTCCCATTACTTCACCTACAGATTTCATCTGTAAACCAAGTTCTGTATTTGCTCCTTTAAATTTATCAAAATTCCAACGAGGGATTTTTACGATAACGTAATCTAAAGTAGGCTCAAAATATGCTGATGTTGTTTTTGTAATCTGGTTTTCTAATTCGTCCAGGTTGTAACCGATAGCCAGTTTAGCCGCGATTTTTGCAATTGGATATCCTGTTGCTTTTGATGCTAAAGCCGATGAACGAGAAACACGTGGATTGATCTCGATAGCGATGATGCTTTCATCTTCCGGATTTACCGAAAACTGAACGTTACAGCCTCCAGCAAAATTACCGATCGCTCGCATCATTTTGATAGCTTGGTTACGCATATCTTGATAACAACGATCAGATAATGTCATTGCCGGCGCTACGGTAATCGAATCTCCGGTATGGATACCCATTGGGTCAAAGTTTTCGATAGAACAGATGATGATGACGTTATCTTTATTGTCACGCAATAGTTCTAACTCGTATTCTTTCCACCCGATAACGGCTTGTTCAACCAAAACCTCATGTGTTGGAGAAGCTGTTAAACCGTGAGAAAGTGCAGCGTCAAAATCTTCTTTTTTGTGCACAAAACCACCTCCGTAACCGCCTAATGTATAAGAAGGACGGATTACTAATGGAAAACCAATTTCTTGTGCTGCTTCTTTACCTTCTAAAAATGAGTTCGCAATTTTAGATTGTGCAACGCCAATACCTATATCAACCATCAACTGACGGAAAGCCTCACGGTTTTCTGTTTTTTCGATTGCTGCAGTATCAACCCCAATAATTTTTACACCGTATTTTTCCCAAATACCGCGTTCTTCTGCTTCTATTGCTAAGTTTAAAGCGGTTTGACCGCCCATTGTTGGCAATACTGCATCAATTTGGCGCTCTTTTAAAATCTCTTCTAAAGAAGCTACGGTTAAAGGTTTTAAGTAAATATGGTCTGCAATTACCTCATCTGTCATGATGGTTGCAGGGTTGGAATTGATGATGGAAACTTCGATTCCTTCTTCTTTTAATGACAAAGAAGCCTGAGAACCGGCATAATCAAATTCACAAGCCTGACCAATGATAATAGGTCCTGAACCGATGATTAAAACTGATTTAATGGAATTATTTTTTGGCATGGCGTAATTTTAAGGGGATTTTACGCTTTGTGATAAAACAAAAATCCCGAATGCTTGTTCGGGATGCAAAGGTAGGAAATGTAAACTTTTATTTAGTATATATTTTAGAATTTATTGTTTAAGGCTAAAGAATATTGGGACACCGTAATTTACTCTCACAGACTTACCTCTTTGCTTCCCCGGAATCCAATTAGGAGAACTCTTCATTATTCGTAGGGCTTCTGCATCAACAATATAAGCTGAAACACCCTTTATTACCTTAAAGTTTGCAAGTTCTCCTGTTCTCTCAACTACAAAGGAAAGATATATTCTTCCTTGATTATTATTAGTTTTACGTGAAGTTATTGAGTAATTCGAATTATTTTGTAAAAATTTCTCGAAATTTTCCTGCCCCCCGGCAAAAATTGGATCTGTTTGTAATTCAGTATAATTTAATATAATCCCGTCTGATTGAATAGTTTTACCCTTGATAAATTTGTTCTTGAAATATTCATCTTCATAGTTTTCATTTAGTTCTGCATTATAACTTTTCCAAAGTCCGGTTTTAAATCCTTTGAGATACTTGCCACTTTCTGTATCTCCATTATTTAGCGTTTTACTGAATCTTCCATTGCCTTTTCCATCCAAAAAGGCATTTCCCAAGCTATCCACAATTTGCATTATTTTATAGTTCTGAGGCTTATGATTTTCTTTTGTTTTTTTATCTCGTTTTAAAAAAATCCTATGCTCCTTCAAATTGCCATTAGGGTAAAAAAAATAGGCGTTTCCTTTTAATCCATTTTTGCTAAAATTAAGTATGGTTTGTTTATTTCCATTTTTATTATAACTAATGTATCGTCCTAAATAATGTAAATTAGGCTTAATACCCTTCATTGTTGCCTCAAATTTTATTTTACCGTTATTATATATTTCAATTATCTTATACTTATTATTTCCATTTTCGGTAACTGTTTTACTATATAGCGTATCAGTAGTGTTTTTAATTTCACGACTATTAATGTCATAATACGTTATAGTTTGTTTTTTCTGCGCAATGGCAAATAAGGTTGATAGAGTGAAAATAAGAGTAAATATTTTTTCCATGTTTGGGTTTAATAAGTCAATATTAGAAAAATATTTGGAATAATCTTTGCCTAACTAACCAAAAAACAGAACAATGAAAAAGCAAATTATAGCATTTAGCGCACTTGTAATTTTTATAAGCAGCTGCGCTACAATACAATCTATCGTTAAATCAACATTTCCGTACACTGCAACTTTAATTGTTCCTGCAAACCAAAGCACTGGAAAAAACTATTCGGCAACCAGTCCTGCTAGTAGCTTGGATCAAATTTTTACGGGGAGCAATTCCAACACCGATCAAATCAGCCAAGTACGGATTAATTCTGCAAAAATAGAAGCGATAAATCCATCGAACCAGAATTTAGGCGTGTTCAAATCCGTAAAGGTTTATCTACTAAATGGGAACACCGAAGTGATGGTTGCCTCAAGAAATGACGTTGCTTCCACCGTAGGTAAAAGCTTGGTTTTAGATATCGACAATAGTAAGTTTTTAGACAGCTATTTAAAAAACGGACCAGTTAGGATACGCGTAGATTATATTTTACAGAATAACTTAGGTGTAGATTTAAGTATCAAAGCGAGTTTAGGATTTAACACCAGCCCTAGCACCAGTAACTAAACAACAAATTATAGATATAAAAAATAGCCCACTTTCTATTTGCAGGGTGATATTTTTTATTTGGGTAGGATTGTAAAGCTGTTATATTTGTACTAAATTATTTAAGCAAGCCCGCTTAAATGCGGTGGCGTTAAACATCAATGACGAAAGAATTGATTAAAATTGCTGTTGTCGGTCCAGAATCTTCAGGAAAATCTACCTTATCTCAGAATTTAGCAAAACACTACCAAACGCAATGGGTCCCAGAGTATTCTCGTTTTTATTGTGAAAAATTAGATCGAGACGCTACTTTACAAGACGAGCTTAATATGTTTCATGGTCAGCTTGCTTTAGAAAAAGCGGTAGAAAGTATTACAGAAAAAAACGTTTTAATTTGCGATACCACTGTATTAACTGTGAAAATCTGGTGTGACGAGCTTTTTAAAGAGACGCCAAAATTGGTATTAGATCAATTAAAATCACATCCCTACGATTTTTACATTCTACTAAAAAACGATTTGCCTTGGCAGGATGACCCACTACGAAACTTTAAAGGCCGAGGAGATTATTTTATGAATATTTGGCGCAAAGAGCTAAAAGCACTAAATGCTTGTTACCAAGAAGTAGGTGGCTTAGCAGACCGAACGGCCAATGCCATTGAAGCCACAGACAATTTCCTAAAATCCATATAAATTAAATTACATCTCTTATAAAACATGAAGATTAAACATATCATTTACAGCTTTTCGATGGCACTTTTTATAGTGGCTTGTAGCCCAAAAGTGAACAGCCCAGTCGTTGAAATCGCAAGTGCTACCATCCCCACCGATAGTGGCGTTGTTATTGGCAAACTGCCAAACGGCTTAACGTACTACATCCGTAAAAATGTTGAACCAAAGAACCGAGCAGAACTATATTTGGTAAACAAGGTAGGTTCAATTGTAGAAAATGACGACCAGCAAGGTTTAGCGCACTTTACCGAACATATGGCTTTTAACGGCACACGTGATTTCCCTAAAAATGAATTGATCAGCTACCTACAGAAAGCAGGTGTACGTTTTGGTGCAGACTTAAATGCTTACACCGGCTTTAACCAAACAGTTTATCAACTGCCTTTGCCAACAGATAGCATAGCAGTTTTTGAAAAGGGATTTGATATTTTAGCGAATTGGGCAGGTTATGTTACTTTGGACGATAAAGAAATTGACCAAGAACGAGGCGTAATTGTAGAGGAAGACCGCCAAAGAGGTAAAAATGCCCAAGAGAGAATGAGCAAGCAGTTATTACCTGTTCTGCTGTCTAACTCACGATATGCGGAACGTTTGCCCATTGGTAAATTAGACATCCTAAACAGTTTTAAATACGAAACCATTAAACAGTTTTATAAAGATTGGTACCGCCCAAATTTGCAAGCAGTAATTGCTGTCGGCGATTTTGATGTGGCAAAAGTTGAACAGTTGATCAAAGACAATTTTTCGGATTTAAGCAATCCGGATAACGAAAGAAAAAGAGAAAACTATGGAATTCTAGACAATGCCGAGCCTCTTGTTAAAATAGTTACCGACCCAGAATTCCCCTATAACGTTGCGGCCGTTACCTACAAACACCCAGAAGTGGTGGAGAAAAACGAAGCGCAATTAAAAACAAAAATCTTAACCAGTTTAATCAACACCATGTTGAGCAATCGTTTAACAGAGATTGTACAAAAAGGAAATGCTCCCTTTGTTTTTGCACAAAGCAATTATGGTTCTTTCCAAGGTGGTTTGGTAAATTTAGATGCTTTTAACAGTGTAGCTGTGTCTAAAGACGCTTCAGGCTTAGAAGCCGCAATTAAAGCGGTGATTACCGAAAACGTACGGATGAAGAAATATGGTTTTACTACAACTGAGCTTGACCGAGCAAAAATAAACCTACAAACGGGTGTAGACAAACAGTTTAAGGAGAAAGACAAAACCAAATCAGCAGTTTTTGTACAGCAATATGTGGAGAGCTTTTTAAAAGGGCAAGCTATACCGAGCATGGATTATGTCCATGATTTTTATACCAAAAACATAAGCAGTATTTCTATAACGGAGATTAATAAACTAGCGGCTACGTTTGTTACAGATGATAACATGATAGCCATTTTACAAGCGCCAGAAAAAGAAAAACAAAATTTACCAAATGAGGCTACTTTTTTAACTTGGATTAAAACCGCAGGTGATGACGTACAACCTTATATCGACAATACCGTTGATAAACCTTTAATGACAAATAAACCTATTGCAGGAACAATTGTAGCCGAGAAAAAGATTGAAGATATCGGCGTTACCGAACTTACTTTTTCTAACGGTGTTAAAGTAGTTTTAAAGCCTACGGATTTTAAAAACGACCAAATCTTATTTAGCGCTTCAAGCAAAGGTGGTACTTCTTTAGCTTCTGACGAAGATTTCCGTTCGGCACAGATGGCAGATGAATTGGTAGGACAATCTGGTATTGCTGATTTTGATGAAAGTCAGTTAGGGAAACTTTTGACCGGAAAAGTTGCCAGTGCCAACCCTTTTATTGGCACTTACAGCGAGGGTATCAACGGTTCTGCTAGTCCAAAAGATTTAGAAACCGCATTGCAATTGACCTACCTTTATTTTACCGCACCACGTAAGGACGCAAGTGTTTTAAAAACACAGTTAGAAAGCATGCAAACTATTTTAAGTAATCGTTTAACACAACCTACGGCAGTTTTTCAGGACACGGCAATTGCAGTTTTAAACAGTTACAAAAAGCGGGCACAACAAATCACCATTCCAGAACTTAGTGAGATAAATTTAGATAGAGCTGTTGCATTTTATAAACAACGTTTTGCCAATGCTGGCGATTTCACCTTTACGTTTGTAGGTAATTTTAATCTGGATGAGATTAAGCCGTTATTAGCAAGCTATCTGGGCAGTTTACCTTCAAACGGTGCTAAGGAGAGTTTCAAAGATTTAGGTTTAGAACCATTACCTGGTGATATTACCAAAAAAGTGTATAAAGGCTTAGAGGATAAGGCAAATGTATCTTTAGTTTATCACGGAAACTACAATTACTCGGACAAAGAAAACCTACAGTTAGATGCGCTAAAAGCAATTTTAGAAATCAAGATTTTAGAGCGCCTAAGAGAAAAAGAAAGCGGTGTTTACAGTCCTAGAGTCAACGTAAATTATGATAATGAACCAAAAGCACAATACAGCCTTGGTATATCTTTCAGTTGCGCATCTGCAAACGTTGATAAGCTAATTGCTGCCACAATTGATGAGGTTAAAGAACTACAAAAAAATGGTGCTTCGGCAGATGATATC
The DNA here is from genome assembly GCF_000302595.1 of Pedobacter arcticus A12. Taxonomy (GTDB): domain Bacteria; phylum Bacteroidota; class Bacteroidia; order Sphingobacteriales; family Sphingobacteriaceae; genus Pseudopedobacter; species Pseudopedobacter arcticus. The sequence continues at coordinate 328,439 of NZ_JH947128.1, forward strand.
CAAAAATTTAAAGCAGAAGAGGTACGCCAGTTAGAACTTCAGACGCGTGAGAACGGCTTTTGGCTAGGTTACCTGCAAAATGCCTACGATAACAATAAAGATCCTAAAGCGGTTTTAGCTTATAACAAAAGTTTAGTGGAAGTAAGTAATGCAAGCACCAAAACAGCCGCAAACAAATATTTAAAAAGCGATAATTTTATTAAGCTGATTTTATTGCCCGAAAAAAAGTAGGCTACACAATTGAATTGCTTCAGGATTTATCCCGAGGTTAGAAAAATAAGAATTGGGCTATAGCCAAAGATTTATAATTTCATTTCCCCGGGGCTGAGGCCCGGGTAATTGATAAAACTAAATGAAGCTTGGGGCAAGAAATAAAAAAAATCTTTCCCTAAGCTTCCTATTTTATCCTTCGCACAAACGGTAGATATCCTTTAAATTACGACCTAAACCATCGTAATCTAAACCGTATCCTACTACAAATTCGTTCGAAATCTCAAAACCAACGTAATCAATTTCTCCCAAATCCACTGCTAAAGCATCTGGCTTTTGTAGTAAAGTAGCAATTTTTACACTCGCTGGTTTCAGCGCTTTTACTTTCTTTAAAAGGTAAGCCAAAGTTGTGCCGCTATCCACAATATCTTCCACTATAATTACGTCGCGGTTTTGCAAGTCCATCGCTATTCCTAACTCTTCGGTTATTGTTCCAGAACTTTGTAAATCTCCATGGTACGATGCCAGTTTAACAAAAGTAGTTTCGCAGGGAATACTGATTTCTTTCAGCAAATCTGCCATAAACATAAAAGAACCATTTAGTACACCTAAAAACACGGGCACACTTTGCTCATACGCTATACTAATTTCTAAACCTATTAATCGGGTACGCTTTTCTATCATGCAGTACTCAATCAGGGTTTCAAAATTTTTATCTTTTATGGTGATATTCATTTTCTGTTAATTGGATTCTTCTGGACTGTAGAGCAATAAGCTCAAATTATCTTTATCTAAAACTTCGTTTGCAACTGAAATCAAATCCTCGTCACTTACTCCATTTATTTTAGTGTAAATTTCTTTCAGAGAATCTATTTTACCGTAATCCAATAAGCTTTTGGCCATAGAAATTAAAACGCCCATGCGGTTTTCCTCGCCCAAAGCTATTTGACCAATAAATCTTTTTTTAGCTTGTGATAGCTGAATTTTACCCAGTTTATTTTCACGTACTTTTTTAAGTTCTTTATAAATCAAGCTCAACGCTTTATTCACTTTTTCGGTATCAGTACCAAAATAAATAGAGAAAAGCCCCGTATCCGTTAAAGGTGTATAGCTAGACTCTATGGTGTAAGCAATGCCGTGTTTTTCGCGGATTTCCAAGTTTAACCGGGAGCTCATCCCAGTACCTCCCAATAAATTATTGAGCAATAACAAACTTGGCTTTTGTTTTTCGTGGATACTGTAAGCCTTTGCCCCCAACATACAATGCGCTTGGTTAATGGGCTTAATTACCCTTTTAGTTTGGGTGAGAATAGGCTTAGGTGCGGTTCTAATTTTAACCGATTTATTCTCGGGAATAATCCCAAAATATTTATCTACCAGTTTTTCAACTTTAGCAAGCGTATAGGAGCCAGAAACTGCAAAAATAATTTCGTGGGTGTTGTAGTTTTTAGCAATAAAATTTACCAGATGCTTTTTCTGAAAGCTTTTAACAGATGCGGGTGTACCCAAAATATTTTCGCCAAGGGTATGTCCGCTAAAAATCATGGACTCAAAATCATCATTAATAGCTTCTTCTGGTTGATCTTCGTAGCTAGAAATCTCGTCTAAAATAACCTCCTTTTCTTTCTCCATTTCTACAGCGGGGAAAGTAGAGAAGAAAGCGATATCCTGCAACAGTTCCATAGCCCGCTCTAAATGTGGCTTTAGAAATGAAGCTTGCAAGCAGGTATATTCTTTGGTGGTGTAAGCATTTAAATCTCCACCAACAATCTCTAACCGATTTAAGATTTGGTTGGTGTTACGCTTTTCTGTTTCCTTAAACAGTAAATGCTCAATAAAATGTGCTAAGCCGGGCTCGCCAACTTCCTCATCACGTGAGCCAGCATTAATAATTAAACAGCAATGCGCAATTTGCGATTTTACTGGTTTCAATAGCACACGAATGCCGTTTTTAAGCGTAATAATTTGATGATCTCTCATGTATAAATGCAAAGATAAGCTTTTAACAGGCTTTAAAAATTTTTGCAATTTCTTGATATTTTTAAGACAATTCACAATCTGTGGTTGAACCGATTTGGAAACGAGTTCTGTTTTGCATTAACGATAGCAACGGATACCGGCCTGTGGCTAATGCCTTGTGCAGTATGAGTGAATAGCGTGTTAAAATGCCCACATAAAAATAACACTAGAAGGCTATGGCGTAATTATTGTGCCCAAACAAATCATAATCAGTAACTTTAAATCTTTAACACGTAAATTTAAAAATCATGAATTTAAAATTTAGTTCCCCATTTTTATTTTCTGGCTTAATAGCTTTAGCGAGCTTAGGCGCATGTAACCAAAATGGCGCAAAATCTACCGACACGCAAGACAGTGTTGCCAAAACAGCAATGAGTATTGAACCTTTAAATGAAACAGAAGATTTCCCTACTGCAAAGCTGACGATAGCAGACGTAAAAACAGAAAAGGTTGGTACGGATTCGGTGAAGTTAACGTACGCTTTTAACGTAGCAAATTACGAGCTATCTAAGCAGACAATGGACAACCATTCTGGCGAATGCGCAAACTCTGAAAAAGGACAGCATATTCATTTTATTATGGACAACAAACCATACCAAGCTTTATATAAGCCAGAAAACACGGTTACTTTACCTGTAAATTCCGAACATTATCTACTTAGTTTTTTGTCCCGCTCGTACCATTTATCTGTAAAATCTGCAGATGCTTCTGTTCTGGTTCATTTTAAGATAGATAAAGACGGGAAATATGTTGAAATGGAAAGTGTAAAAGAGCCAATGTTGTTTTATAGTCGCCCTAAAGGTGAATATGCAGGCAAAGACACCCAAAACGTATTGTTAGATTTTTACGTAAAAAACGCGACGCTTGCACCAGATGCTTATAAAGTGAAGGTTAACGTTGGCGACACCACATTTACGGTTGATAAATGGCAACCCTACTTTATTAAAAACGCACCAATGGGCGATTTAAATCTTAAAATTACTTTGTTGGATGCTAGCGGAAAAGAATTAACGGGAGACAATACTTCTGTAGAAAGAAGTGTTACGCTAAAACAATAAATATTAGATTACATTTTTTTAAGTCATCTTGGAGAACAAACCAAGGTGACTTATTTTATTGCCACCACCAAGCCTCTTGCTTCAAAAAAAACCACGTCTTTAAAAGAGGTTATTACAACACCCTCTAATGGCTTATTAGCATCTTCAACAGCAAGCTGATTTTGTTCCTCTACAGATAACTTTCCTAATTTTGCCTCGCCATACAAAATAACTTCTTTCCCAATAACCGACTGGGGGAAATTAAATTTGTCATCAATAGCGCTCACCATAATCTCTCTACCTGTTCCGTTTTCAAGCCTAAGCCAATTACCTTTTTTAGAGACAGCATTTACTTTACCTTTTAAATTAGCTTTAACGGCATCTCCATGTGCAATAAGTGCAATTAAGCTCTCAGTGGTCTTGATATTTTTATCTAAAACCGAGTCTCCAATAACTATCCCTTTTATGGCTTGCGGTGCTCTTAAATTTACTTTCGCTGAATTTTGACAAGCACTGAATAACAACAAGTGTATGGCAAAATATATAACTGCATTTTTCATTCTAAAAATTAATGCGACAAAAATGAGGTTTTTTATTCAATACAACAGTTTATTAACCTATTTGTAGATTCACGCTTTTGTCATTTCTTTTTTAGATAACTATAACGCTAAAAAATAAATTATCACAAACACTTCACACCGATTTAACAAAGTCCGATTTACTATCTGGTAATTAAATCTTAAATTGGCATCCGTAAAATTTATATCATGAAGATTCTTAGAACTGTAATTCTCCTTGCGCTGTTTTCTCCCTTTTATTCTTCGGCACAAAAACCCAGAGTCCCTGTATTAGTTAACAAATTAAGCAATGCTCCTGCTCGCCCTAAGTTGGTTGTAGGTATTGTAGTTGATCAAATGCGTTGGGATTATTTATACCGATACGCAAATAGATATGGCAATGGCGGTTTTAAAAGATTACTAAACGAAGGTTTTACTTGCGAAAACACACACATTCCTTATATTCCAACATATACCGCACCTGGGCATACTAGCATTTATACGGGTTCTGTACCTGCCATCAACGGAATTGCCGCTAACGATTTTTTAATACAGAAAACAGGAAAATCAATGTATTGTACAGAAGATAGCACTGTAAATTCTGTTGGAAGTGAGTCGAAAGCGGGGAAAATGTCGCCAGCAAATTTACTGACCACTACAATTACCGACGAATTACGACTGGCAACTAACTTTAGATCTAAAGTAATTGGAATTGCATTAAAAGACCGTGGCGGAATTTTGCCAGCTGGCCATACCGCAAACGCTGCTTATTGGTTTGACGATAGTAACGGGAGCTGGATTACAAGTACTTTTTATATGAAAGAGTTACCTACTTGGGTAAACAATTTCAATAATCAAAAATTACCAGAAAAATACATCAACCAAGATTGGAACACCTTATATCCTATTGAAACCTACACGCAAAGTACTGCGGACGAGAATCTTTACGAAGGAAAATTAAGTGGCGAAACTGCTCCGGTATTTCCTCATTATTTATCGAAGATGTTTAAAGGCAAAAATTACGGTGTCATTAGAAATAGCCCTCAGGGAAACCAATTAACTCTTGATTTTGCAAAGGAAGTGCTTAAAAACGAAGGACTAGGAAAAGGGACGGATACAGACTTTTTAACCGTAAGTTTCTCATCTACCGATTACGTTGGGCATAATTATGGTTTAAATGCCATTGAAACGGAAGACACTTATTTGCGATTAGACAAAAACCTAGAAGATCTTTTTAATACTTTAGACGCCCAGGTAGGTAAAGGCCAATACACCGTTTTTATTTCTGCAGATCATGGCGCAGCACATAACCCTAGATTTTTAAAAGATCGTAACATACCAGCGGGTCTTTGGCCAACTTCATCCGTATTAAAAAGTTTAAATGCAGCGCTCGAAGCGGAGTTTAAACAAGCAAAAATTGTAACTAGTTTGAGTAACTACCAAGTGAATTTTAATAATCCTTTAATAGAAAGCAAAAACCTTAATCTCGAAACGTTAATAGAGTTCGCTATTAAGTTTCTGAAAAAACAAGATGGTGTAATGTATGTGATTGATATGGAAAAAGCATCGATATCAAGTGTTCCCGACGTTATTAAAAGCAAGATTATCAACGGATACAATACCCAAAGAAGTGGAGCAATTCAAATTATTTTAACACCAGGTCTTTTCTCTGGCTATGCCAAAACTGGCACATCTCACGGCTCTTGGAATCCTTACGACACCCATATTCCCTTGGTTTTTATGGGCTGGGGGATCAAACACGGTTCGTCAAACCGATTAACCAGCATGACAGATATTGCCCCAACTTTAGCCGCTTTATTACACATTCAAGAACCTAATGGCAACATCGGTTTGGTAATAGAAGAAGTATTAGCAAAGTAGATTTTGGAGGTTTGTATAAAAATTGAAGAAAAATCAATTTTTATACACCGGGCTTTCCGCTGTACTCCGTTTGCCTTGAAAAAAAAGGCAATCCGGGGTGCCACTACAATCCCTAACCCTTTTAATGCGGAAAGCTTAAAACCGAAACATCCTGACATAATTGATTAAATTAAATGAAAAAATACATATCAAAATTACATTATATCACACAAGATTTACCCAATCTAACACATACAGAACAAGTACAGATGGCTTGTGAAGGTGGTGCAAATTGGATTCAGTATCGCTGTTTTAGCAAACCTGATGACGAAATGTTAGAAGAATTACATCCAATAGCAACAATCTGCGATGATTGGGGCGCAACTTTAATAGTGACCGATCATGTTCATTTGGTACCACTAGCTGATATTCAAGGTGTGCATATAGAAGATATTGATGCAGATATTACTTTGGTACGCAACCAACTTGGCGATGCGAAAACTATAGGGGTTTCTGCTGTAAACTTAGATCAGATCAAAAAACACATTGCCAATGGTGCAGATTATATCGGCTGTGGACCTTTTGCCCATACAGATACTAAACCGAATGACTTCCCGCTTTGGGGTTTTGATGGTTACAAAAGTACTGTGGAGGCTTTAAAACATGGAGGGTATACCTTACCGATAATAGCTGTTGGTGGCATAAAAAACGAAGATGTTGTTGCCTTAATGGAAACTGGCGTGGACGGCATTGCTGTTTCTGCAGCAATTAACCTATCAGACAATATTGTAGAAGCTTATAGCGAAATGCATCGCTTGGTTTACTAACCTCGCGGTAGCAAGGTTTAAAGTCAAACCTTGCTACCGTGATATTTTTTTTAGCTCAGCTTCCCTACCAACTCTTCCACGCCAACTTTTACCTGTTCGCCAGTTGCCATATTTTTTAAACTTAACTGGCCACTCTGCATTTCATCACCACCAATCACCAATACGTAAGGGATATTTTTATCATTAGCGTAAGCCATCTGTTTTTTCATTTTTGCCCCATAAGGGAAAAGCTCAGTGTTAATATCAGCTTGACGGAGTTTATTTAAAATAGGCAAACTAAAAGTTTCTTCTTCTTCCCCAAAAACACATATCAACACCTTAGTACTTTCATTTGTAGTTGATGGAAATAAACTAAGTTCTTCTAAAACATCATAGATTCTATCTGCACCAAAAGAGATTCCAACGCCGGTCAGTCCTTCTTTGCCAAACATTCCGGTCAAATCATCGTACCTGCCACCACCGCCAATAGAACCCATGGTAGCTTCATTTGTTTTTACCTCAAAAATGCATCCGGTATAATAATTTAAGCCTCGGGCTAAGGTTAAATCAAGATCAACTTTAGCGGTTTTTAAACTAAAGGAATTTAAGTAGTTTAGTACTTTTTCAATTTCCTGAACACCATTTTGTCCAACCGTAGAGCTTGCTAAAATCGTAGAAAGCGAAGCCAGTTTTTCTTGATTCGAACCTGATAACAGAATTACCGGTTTCAATATGGCTAAATCTTCGGAAGTGAATCCTTTTTCTAAAAGTTCTTTTTCAACCCCATCTAGCCCTATTTTATCCAATTTATCAATGGCAACGGTTAAATCTACAATCTGTTCGGGCTTACCAATTAACTCCGCAATACCTGATAAAATTTTACGATTGTTGATCTTTATGGTAAAATCCTTTAGCCCTAAATTGCTCAATGCTTCATCATAAATGCAAACAAATTCGGCTTCGTTTAACAAAGAATCAGACCCTACCACATCGGCATCGCACTGGTAAAACTCGCGGTAACGGCCTTTTTGCGGTCTATCTGCTCGCCAAACTGGTTGCACTTGGAAACGCTTAAAGGGTGAAGTAATTTCGTTTTGGTGCATCACTACGTAACGGGCAAAAGGCACTGTTAAATCATAACGTAATGCTTTCTCAGAAATAATTGGCAATAGCTTTTTTGAACTTAATTCTTCACCTTTCTGCTTTAAGCTTTCCGCTTTAAGCATATAATCGCCACTATTTAAAATCTTAAAAATCAGCTGATCTCCTTCGTCACCATACTTTCCAGTTAGTGTATCCAAATTCTCCATGGTTGGAGTTTGTATCTCTTGATAACCGTACTTTTTGAATACCTTTTTTATCGTATCAAAAATATAGTTCCGCCTAATCATTACCTCTGGACCAAAATCTCTGGTACCTTTTGGAATTGCTGCTCTCACATTTGCCATGGCGCAAAAGTAAACATTACAATATTAATTTGTTTGGAGTTTTCGCCTAATTTTTAACCAGCGATTAGCCTATTCCACACGGTAGTTTTAATGAACCAGGTTTGCTTAGGTATAATCAATTACAATTTGCGAAGACCTTTTAAACAAAGAAACCACAATAGTTTTTCTATCATGGTTCTTTAAAATGTGTGCTAATACTTAATGTCGCCTGTAACCACCGCCTCCCATATCTGGCATTTCGCTACTTTTACCGGCAAACTTGGAGAAGTTAAAAGTAAAACTCAACAGAAAATACCTAGCTAATCTGTTACTTTCTGATAAAGTGGTAGTGTTCCCTGTTGCAGCATAAGAAAGGCTGGTACTTTGATCTAAAATATCAAAGGCCTGTAGTTTAAACGATGCCTTTTTACCTTTTAAAAATTGCTTTTCTAGGTAACTGTTAATAATTAATGGGTTTGAGCTAATGGTGCTGTAACCGCTGTTGAAGGTTTTATCCAACTTACCACCAAAAATCCATGTTTTTAAGAAGTAGATTTTGGTATCTATATTAAAACCTAAAGAATTAACTTCTGTATTGGCTCTGTTATTTAATGTGTTCGCATTTTTGTTATAAGTATAAGTTGCTTCTGGCGTTAACTCAAACCATTCAACCGGGTTAATTTGTAGACCAACACGTTGACTTAAAATCAGGTTCTTCCCTGTATTTTTTGCGTCATCAATAAAAGAAATATTGTTGTTATAAATAGCCGATCCTCTAAACCTTAAAACATATTTTTTTTCTTGAAATGGTTTCGAGAATGCATAAAAACCGTTTAAATTATAGTAACCATCGGTATTCAAATACCTGTTTTCACGCAATACAGATGGATCACCAGCAATTGGAGAAGTGATGGTATTGGTTACTATTTTATTGTTTGTACTACTGTAGGATATGCTTGCGAATAACACATTGCTAGTTGCAAAATCAAAATTCGCATACCTTAACCTCATGCTATTGCTAAACTCGGGGCGTAAATCTGGGTTACCCGTTACATAAACACTTTTGTTAGATTGGTCTGTAATTGGTTGCAGTTGGCTATAATCTGGCTGATTGCTTCGCCCATCGTAAGTAAAACTTAGCTCCCTAGTTTTAGAAAACTTATAGCTGAACCTTGCATTGGGAAATAAGTTTGTTTCACTTTTATCAGCAACATTGGTATTGCTTTTTAAAACTGAAGGTTGTGCAGAAAAACCCACATTATAGTTATATTTTTTTTCGTTTACACGATAATTCAGTCCAAATTTATTGGTAATATAATCAAACTGGTATTGGTTACTTTGCAAAGGATCAAAAACTGGAGTGCCACCGTCCACTTTTGTACTTTCTACCGTTCGGTCATTATCTGCTCTGGCAAATCCATAAGTATAATTGAATTCTAAATTTTTTGTTGAAGTGATCGGCTCTTGATAAGAAACCTTAAGCTCCACATTGTTATTTTTATTATCGCCAAATATCAACTGCTTTTGATAGCTATCGATCTGTCCATTTGGCGTGTTATCATTAGAGTTATATAGATAATCCTGGTTTTGACTGTTTGAACTCGAATTTAAACTCGCATTAAGCGACAAGTTCCTTGCTTTTGCTCCAAAACGATGGTTGTACAGAATGTCCGTTCCGTAATTTGGTTTTGTGTAATTATTAAACTCTTGCGATGTGCCTTTTGAAACTATATCCTGTGTATTAATATCAAAATTGGTAAATGTATCACCTTTATTTTTACTATAACTGATTTTCGGTGAGATTTTGAGATAGTTTAAACTATCAATCTTATACTCGAAATTAAAATCTATACGATGACCATTTGATACAGAACCGGCATTGTTAAAGTTGTTATTATAAAAGGTATTATCCTGCGTTAAAATATCCTGCAAACTCTTACTGCTGATTGTGTTGTCTTTATTTGAAAAACTATAACTACCGTAGGCTGTGATTTTGCTACCCCAATTATCACGATAGTTAAACCCGATAGAGCTTACATTGGTGAGTCCATCGCGGTCATCCGGATTATAGTTCCCCCTCCTTCTACCGCCACCTGTATTGCTTAAATTAAAAACATTTGCGTTAACATTATTGAAATTTGCCAACAACGCCAACTGGCGGTTATTGTTAAATCCAGCTGCAAACACAGACCCTTGATAGCGATCACTATTCCCACCTCCAATAACGCCACGGGTTAAGTAACCTTTATTTTTATCTTCCCTAATCGTAAAATTTAAAATCTTCTCTGCATCACCACTTTTAACGCCGGTAATATTAGCCTGATCGCCATAATCATCAATTACCTGTACATTTTTTATCACGTCTGCAGGCAACTGTTGTGTTGCCGTTTTAACATCGCCACCAAAAAAGTCTTTCCCATTAATACGTATCCGTGTAATTTCCTTACCCTGAGCTGTAACGTTACCATCTTTATCTACCTCTACCCCAGGTAACTTTTTTAACAAATCTTCTGCTAAAGCATTCTCCTTAAGTTTATACATATCCGCTCTGTATTGTAAAGTATCTTCCTTAACAGTAACCTCTGGCGTACCATTAACTACAATTTCGTTAAGCATTTTGCTGTCATTTTTTAAAATGATGGGGCTTAAAATTTCTTGCTTTACGTTAGGTTTTACCACAACACTGCGTTTAGCTATTTGATAACCAAGCGATGTAATGGTAATAGAAAACTGATTTGATTTAACGTTATTAAAAACAAAACCACCATCCACATTTGTGCTTGTTAAAATGGTATCTGTTGCTGTTGCCAACTTAACTGCGGCACCAATAACACTTAGTTTTGTGGTATCCAATACAGTACCTCTTACCGTAATTAGCGACTGTGCCTGCGCAAAAAAGGCACTAAAAATTAACAAGCTTAGGTAAGCGATTTTCTTCATTATATTATTTGTTTTTAACGATAATCAAATAGGTTTAAGAATTGTTTTGTATGATGCTCATAAAAAGCACCTAACCCTTAAGATTGTAGTTCTTTTGCAAACTGTGGCAATGATAGCAAGCACTTTCCACTTTTAAAAGTATTTGCTACCTACGCTTATAAAAAATAGATGAAACGGGGTTTTTAAGGAGGTTTAGAGATTTTTGTCACTGATATGTTGCAAAACTGCATCTCGGTAAAAGTCTGTTACCGTGATTTCTTTGCGAGGTAGAATAATGTGGTTTCTTTTAAAAGCGGTCATGTGGTTTAAAGAAACTATGTACGATTTATGAACACGCAGAAAATCCTTATTAGGTAATTTCTCTTCCAAATATCGCATAGTTAAACGGGTAATTACAGGCTTATCATTACCTATCAAATAAATTTTAATATAATCTTTTAGTCCCTCAATGTATTCAACCTGATCTAACTTAATTTTTACGTTAGCATAATCTGCGTTTACGAATAAATATTCTCGGTTTACTGTGGTGCTATTTGTTGTAGTATTCCGCAACATAAATAAATCATGGGCTTTGTTTGCAGATTTTAAAAAGCGGTCTAAAGAAACCGGTTTCAACAGATAATCTACAACATCAAGCTCAAAACCTTCTAAAGCATATTTCTCATAGGCTGTCACCAAAATAATCATTGGCGGGGTTCCGGTAAGGCTCTTCAACATTTGCAAACCGCTTATCCCAGGCATTTGGATATCAAGAAAAACAAGGTCAATCTGTTGTGTTTTTATTAGCTCTAAAGCTTGTACCGCATTTTTACAACAGGCCACCAAGTTTAAAAAAGAAAGAGATTTAATATTGTCTTCTATTAACTCTCTGGCTAAATGCTCATCATCAACTACTAAACAATTAATCATATTTTCCAATTTTCAATTGTACCTTATACTTCCCCTTGCTTTTTGTTATGGTAAGTTGATGATTTTTTTGATAAAGCAACTCCAATCTTCTTTTTGTATTGATAAGCCCAATTCCCGAACTGCTATCTTTAGTATCGGTGTTTGGTGCAATGTCGTTATCTACTTCAAAAACAAGAAGTTCATCTGAGGCTGTCAATCTGATATCTATCCTTGGTTTTTCCAAAGTACCCATCCCGTGTTTAAAAGCATTCTCCACAAAAGGGATCAAAATCATAGGCTCAAGAATAAAGTGGCTAGCATCGCCAACAACAGTAAACGACACATCTACATCATCACCAAATCTAAGTTTTTGCAAGTCTATATATCCTTGTAAATAACCAATTTCTTGTGCTATAACAATTTTATTTTCATGTCCCTCATATAACATATACCTTAACAAGGTAGATAATTGCAATAAGGCAGGCTCCATTTTGTCGCTTTTTTTACGAGCTAAGGAAACTAAATTATTAAGCACATTAAACATAAAGTGAGGGCTCACCTGCGACCGCAAAAAGCTAAGCTCCGTTTTTAAATTCTCGGTCTCTCTTTCTTTTGTTAATTTCTTACCCTTTATATAATCAACAATAATGCAATAGCTACAGCTTATTCCAACGATAAAAACATAGCTAAATAGCTCTGGAATAATCGACTTTTTCCACCGCTTTTTAGATGGAAAAACGTCGGTTGCAATGTATCGAGAAACTAAATAAGCTACCAATAAAGTTAATAAAAGCATCAAAAGGTAAAATACCCAGTTCTGCTTTTTAAATATTACCGGAAAAAGGTAGTATGCATTGAGATAGAATATAACAATGAGCAGAAAGTTGTTGATTAACATCCGATACACAAAACTATCGGAAACGGTACCAGTTGGTGAGTTAAATTTAAACAGAAAGGCAGGCAAAAGCAACATACACCAAAAGGCAAAATGCAACGCAAGCAAAGAAATATTTAAATTTTTAGGACTGAATGTTTTCAATTTTACGGAGTTAAACTTTACTAAGGAACAACTTCACGAATGAACTAACAACAAATTGGGCTTAACCTACTTTATTTTTAGACCAAAAGCCAAAATATGGCTATTAAAAAAATACCCGACCTCACGTTCTGAGGGCGGGTATTACACAATAAAACTTAGAAAAGATTTGTAACCCGATATTTTGAATACCATCAAACCTCTTAGCAACCTTAGCACAAGGCTACTTAGGCTTTCTACGACGATAAACCAAATAGGTTATTAAATTCTAAATAAAAATAGAAAAAAATAATATTAAAAGAAGCTATAAACAGGAACGTCTCTTTTTTTTTACGTAATGCTTATAATAGACTGACAAAAGCAAAAAAAATCAAACCTTATTAATATCTACTCGTATAAATTACATAACAAAGTATTAAAATTATGGTTGAACTTGAAGATAGTATGCAACGCCCAGATAGCCACTTCAATTTTGACAGAATGTACAAATACCTTGGTAACGACAAGGAAAGTATCAAAGAAATTCTTTTAATGGTGCTTGATGAGCTTAAGTTGTCTGTACAAAAATTTGAAGATCACATATTTAACGGGAGTTTACAAGAAATTAAAAACACGGCTCATAAGCTTATCGGCACTACTGCCTCTGTAGGGCTAGAAAAACTGTGCGCTACCGCAAAAAAAATAGAACAGATAAAATACTTTGATTCAGAAACCTTGCAGTTGCTTTTATCTAAACTTAAGACTGAAGCTTCGCTGGTAAAAAAACTCATAAAAAGCTACCTTATCAACAGCTAACCTACTTACAGCAGGGTTACAAACCCAACTAATCCGATTAAAATTTTCAACTAAGACGATACGTTTGTAATTTTATTATTGCCTAAATAATTTAAATAAAATTTACCCGTATTTAGATTAAAATTATCCACACGCATGATCAATCACAACGAAAATGAACGAGTAGACGCATTAAAAAACTATCAGATTTTAGATACCTTACCAAAAGAATCGTTTGATAGGTTCACAAAATTGGCTTCCATCATTTGTGAAGTTCCTATTTCGTTAATTTCATTACTTGACGAGAACAGGCAGTGGTTTAAATCTAAAGTGGGTATAGATGCAAGCGAGACACCTAAAAACATTGCATTTTGTAGGTACACCATATTAAATAATGAGATTTTTGAGGTAGAAGACGCTACAGAAGACGATCGTTTTAAAGAAAACCCTTTAGTCACTTCTTCACCACATATCAAATTTTATGCGGGCTACCCACTGATCGACCCTCAAGGATATGCACTAGGAACACTTTGCGTAATTGACACTAAACCCAGAAAACTTAAGCCCTATCAAAGAGAGGCGCTTAAGCTTTTAACACGATCAATTATTGAGCTCATTGTATTGCAAAGAAAAACACAAGAAGTTGACAATTTCGATCGGCTTTTTAAAATATCTAGAGACCTAATCTGTATTTTGGAACCCAATGGGCAGTTTGTAAATGCTAATCCAGCTTTTAAACATTTATTGGGTTGGAATCAAACCTACTTAAAAGATAAATCTTTTTTTGACTTTGTACACCCAGATGATATAACTGAAACAAAGGAGAAAATCAATAAGTTAATTACAGGAGTTCCCACCGTAAGTTTCTCTCACCGATTTAAAAATAAAGAGGGCTTATATCGGATGCTAGAGTGGGCTGCAACTCCGGAGCCATCTACAAAAATGTTCTTTGCCATTGCCAGAGACGTAACAGATGCCAAAGCAAAAGAAATAGCTTTACATGTTTCGGAACAAAAGTTAAGAGCATTTTTCGAAAACTCTACCGCATTTATGTGTACCCATGATTTAGACGGTCGTCTTTTAACCGTAAATGGTGCAGGGGCGAAAAGCTTGGGGTACAGTAAAGAAGAAATCGTTGGAAGTACGCTATTTCAGCTTATCCCTAAAAGCCGGTACGAGCCAATGAAAGCTTACTTAGCTGCAATAGAAAAGTTTGGAGAGGCCAAAGGTCTGATGTACACACAACATAAAAATGGAGACACGCTAACCTGGCTTTTCAATAATGTGCTGGAAACTGCACCAAATGGCGACAAATATGTGATAGGAAATGCCGTAGACATTACAGAGCGCTACAAACTTGAGGCTGACCTAACACGCACCAAAGAGATGCTGGAGCAAACGAATGGCATTGCAAAAATTGGTGCTTGGGAAATAGATTTAAGAACACAGAAAATCTACTGGTCAAGCATTACAAAAGTATTACATGAGGTTAGTGAAAATTACGAACCCAATTTTGAGGATGCTGTCTCTTTCTTTGGCGACTATGAATCAGTTATTAGAGAAGCTTTTGGAAAAGCCGTGGAACATGGCACTTCTTACGACCTTGAAATACAGTTAGCCACTGCCAAACATAATAACCTATGGGTTAGAGTTATTGGCACACCTGAGTTTAAAGACGGAAAATGTATTCGTGTTTCAGGAACTTTCCAAGATATCACAGAAAACTACCTCCACAGGATTGCATTAAACACAGCCAAAATACAGGCAGAAGAAGCCAGCGTAGCCAAATCTGAATTCTTGGCAAGTATGAGCCACGAGATACGCACACCGTTAAACGGGATAATTGGATTTACAGACCTGGTATTAAAAACCGTTTTAAACCAAACTCAACAACAATATTTAACAATTGTAAATCAATCTGCAAACGCATTATTAGGGGTAATTAACGATATTTTAGATTTCTCTAAAATTGAAGCCGGAAAACTAGAGCTCGATATCGAAAAATCTGATCTATTTGAACTTACCAGCGAGGCATCAGATATCATTACTTTTCAGGCGCAAAACAAAGGTTTAGAAGTACTACTAAACATCGAACCGAACTTACCACGTTATGTTTATATCGACAGTATACGTCTAAAACAAGTTCTTATCAATCTTTTGGGTAACGCTATTAAATTTACGGATAACGGAGAGATAGAACTTAAGATATATACAGAAAGCGATTTAAACAAAGAATATGTTGATTTCTGTTTTGAAGTTAGAGACACCGGAATCGGCATTCAGCCAGACAAACAAATCAAAATTTTTGATGCTTTTTCTCAAGAAGATTCATCAACCACCAAAAAATATGGCGGAACAGGTTTAGGACTTACCATTTCTAACAGGTTGTTAGATTTAATGGATAGTAAATTAGAATTAAAGAGCAAGGTTGGTTTTGGAAGCACCTTTTATTTTAAAATAAGATTAAAAGCCCAACATGGGGAAGTACAGCCTTCTGAAGATATTAGCTTTATAAAAACGGCTTTAGTTGTTGATGATAACGAAAACAACCGATTGATTTTAAGGCAAATGCTTTTGATCAAAAATATTAAAGTTACAGAGGCAAAAAATGGTTTAGAAGCACTGCAATTGCTAAGCGAAGGCAAAAGATATGATGTGATTTTAATGGATTACCATATGCCTTATATGGACGGGCTCGAAACTATTGCAAAAATCAGAAAAAGCTTTGTTCAAGATTCAGATTATCAACCTATCATGCTCTTGCACAGCTCCTCTGACGATGAAAAAATTATTCAGATTTGTGAAGAATATGGCGTTAACCTAAGAATGGTTAAACCTATTAAAATGCAAGATCTGTTTAATAAGTTAGCCAAATTAAACTTAAAAGAACCAACGACAATAGATATAGTTTTAGAAAAACCAGTTGTTACAGATTCTTATAAAATATTAGTTGTTGAAGATAATTTGGTAAATAAATTACTAGCTAGAACAGTAATTGCAAGAATATTACCAAATGCTCATATTTTAGAAGCCAACAACGGAGTAGAAGCCATTGAGCAATACAAATCTAACCTGCCAGACCTCATACTTATGGATTTACAGATGCCTGTAATGAATGGTTATGAAGCTACTGAGAAAATTAGACTGATTGATAAAGAGCATAACCGATCCACAATAATAGTTGCCTTAACAGCAGGAAATGTTAAAGGAGAAAAAGAACGCTGTTTAGAAATTGGCATGAATGACTTTGTCACCAAACCTTTTGTAGAAGAAAACCTAGCGATACTTTTTTCAAAATGGCTCATCAAAAATTCGTCAGAAGAAATTGAAGAGCCTGATTTGACCCATAGTGAGACCCATTTCAATATGGGAAAAATCAAAAATTTTATGGGCAATGACATCGATACCATTAAACTTGTATTAAACTTAACCATCGACGAGATCAAAAAGACCGATATCGCCTTTAAGCAATTGATAAGTTCACCAAGTTTAAACCTTGTTACTGCTTTGGGACATAAATTATTTGGTACAGCTTCTAGTACCGGCTTAGAGGTTTTGGCAAATCTTGCCCGAGAGATTGAGCAACTCAAAGAGATTGACCAGGAACAATTAAACGAATTATATGCATCGTTACATAAGGAGGTTAATTTAGTAAGTAAACTGGTGAAAAAAGAGCTGGAACAACTTGACTGAGGTTAATTTATGGTAAAACAGAAAACGCTAATCAATAATAAGATTAGCGTTTTTTTTGTGGTAAATAATCTCCCAGAACTCAATTCCAAAAAATCAATACCCCAATCTTTTTAAACCGTCTTTCGCTTTGGTTTCAATGCTATTTTCGTACTCGTGATGTTTCATGGCTATAGCCTGTTTATAATAGCTAGCCGCCTTAACTTTATCACGTTTATTTTCATAAATATTGCCAATGCTTAACGCCGCATTTGCTGCATAATAATAGCTGGTCTGTTTGCCGGAGTTAATGGCTTTTTGATAATGGCTAATTGCCTCATTATCTTTTGAAAGTTCATCATAAATCCTCCCTAAACGATAATCTACCTCTATTTTATCTCTTTGCAATTTAAAATCTCCCGCATCTTTACCAGCCAAAGTTTGTAAGGCTTGAGTATAATAACCGCCGTCAAACTGTAGTCTTGCTTTCAGCAAATTAATATCGGGTATCGCATCATTAGCTTCCTTTAGCGCTTGTTTATCTTTTTCGTCATACAAATCACCTTGGGATTTCACCATCTTTAAAAAAGCATTGTAATGCCCCATATCGCCACGTAAATAATAGTAATAAGCCAACTTTAAATAGCCATCCTTTACATAGTTGATCCCTTTATATTCTTTCAAATAATTAATTAGATAAACATTGGCGTCAGAATCCATCCGGTTTAACTTAGCTGTACCCAATAAATAATTCAGCTTAGGAAAATCCATATAGGCCGCACCTTTTGGCCTTCTCAGCAAATAACCAATTGCACTATCGTTATGCGCAGTTCTGCTAGCTACATAACCTTGCAAATAGGTTTTCAGCAAGCTTTGGCTATTCATGGTGTTGGTATAACTTATTATTTTATTGTAGCTTGTTTTATTTGGGATTAAATCGGTTTCTATGTAGCACAGAAAAAAAACCACCTCATCTGAATAAAACTGATAACTAGTTTTAGGCAAGGCTACCATTAAAGCTTCCAGCGTTTTAATTCCGTTATTTACATTACCACTGAAACCAAATGTGCTCGCTATACCTTTAATATTGGTAGGGATTGATCCCAGAACAACATCAATTAAACCTGCGCTTTTTTTATTCGGTAAAAAGCTAGGGTACTTTTTCTCATTCTCATTTAATAAGCTGTTGGCTTTTTTAACATCAAAACCAGAGGATAAATAATCCTGAAAACGGCTTTTTAACAATCCCCATTGCAGGTATACCTCTGCCTGCGCAAAAAGATAATAGGGTGAGTTTTTATCCTGTTTGCTTAAGAATGATAATCGAGCATCTCTACGAGATTTTATACGTTCATAGTCTGATTTACTTTCAGAAGATAATAAAGTAAAAAAATCAATATAATTATCTAATAAAATAGGAATTGCGTTCTGCGGATTTTGAGATTTTTCTCGCTGTAACAGTACCTCAGCATCTTTAATCCGTAAATCAAAAATAGCATTGTAAGCATTTATGCAATTACTATTAAAATCAAAGTTCGCTTTAGTTACTAAAGTGTTTGCTAAAATAAAAAGTAGTGAAAAGAGTGCTTTTTTAATCATTACCTATAAAAAATGAGTGTAAAACGAAAAAACACCTTGAGGTTATCAAGATGTTTTTCTTATGAACAATAAAAATACCAATGTTAAACGGCTGTTCCTTTTATTTCTTCTGCCATAGTTTCATCAACTAAAATTCTACCGCAATGCTCGCAAACAATAATTTTTTTACGTTGGCGGATATCAGACTGGCGCTGAGGTGGAATTTGGTTAAAACAACCAGAACATGAATCACGTTCGATGGTTACCACTGCCAAGCCGTTTTTAAAGTTACTTCTTAAACGGTTGTAAGCAATTTTCAAACGGTCGTCGATTTTTTCAGATGCTTTATCAGCTTCTTTAACCAAAACTTCTTCTTCTTTTTGAGTTTCTGAAGTAATGTTATCTAATTCTGTTTTTTTGCCTTCAAGATCCTTTTTTCTCTCCTCTAAAGCAACTAACGCCGCTTCGTAAACTTCGGTTTTGCTGTTTATTTCAAACTGAGTTTCTTTGATTTTCTTTTCAGATACCTGAACATCTAAACCTTGGATCTCAATTTCTTTTGAAATAGCATCAAACTCGCGATTGTTCTTTACGTTGTTTTGCTGTGTTTCGTATTTTTTAACCAATGCCTGAGAATCCTTAATCATATTTTTACGATTAACGATAGCATCTTCTAAATCATCTAATTCAGACTTTATCTTTTGGATACGAGTTTCCAATCCGGCAACGTCATCTTCTAAATCTGCTACTTCCATTGGAAGTTCTCCACGGGTCTGACGGATTTTATCAACTTTGGTGTGGATGGTCTGTAGCTCGTATAAAGCTTCAAGCTTTTGTTCTACGGTTTGTTCCATTAAGACAAATATTTTATTGGGTTTGTATTATTTCCAGTTAAACGGATTGCAAAGTTAGGAAATTTTTCCGTAATAATATCCAAGAGTAATTGTTGTGTAAATTGCTCACTTTCAAAATGTCCAATGTCTGCAATTATCAGTTTATCTTCGGCATCAAAAAACTCGTGATATTTAAAATCTGCAGTCACAAATACGTCGGCATTTGCTCTAATCGCATTCTTTAGCAAAAAACTACCAGATCCGCCACATACTGCTACTCGCTTTATTTTTTTAGGTAATATTTCTGTATGTCTAATTACGCTTAGCTCCATTGATTGTTTTAAATGTCTCAAAAAATCTAAGGCATCCATTTCTTCGGTTAATTCGCCCACCATCCCGGCTCCAACATCTTGATGCTGGTTATCTAAACTATAAATATCATAAGCAACTTCCTCGTAAGGATGAGCGTTTAACAAGGCTTTGATAATTTGAGATTCCGCTTGGGCGGGATAAACAACCTCTACCCTTTGTTCTGCTTCTGTATGGATTTCATTTTTTTGCCCTACAAATGGGTTTGCCTTTTCATTAGCCTTAAAGGTTCCTTCGCCTTTTACCGAAAAGCTACAATTGCTATAATTCCCAATTTGCCCGGCACCAGCATTAAAAATTGCATTTTTGACCACCTCTGTAGCTGTTAAAGGAACAAAAAAGCAGAGCTTTTTAAGAATACCACTTTTAGGTGCTAAAGTTTTGCAATTGGTTAAGCCTATTTTTTCACAGATTTTAGCATTTACACCTGTAGAAACACTATCTAAATTGGTATGGATAGCATAAAGTGCAATATTATTAGCAATAGCCTTCATGACCACACGTTCTACATAATTGCTTCCGTTAAATCGCTTTAAGCCTTTAAAAACAATTGGATGATGCGATATAATGATATCACAACCTGTAGCAATGGCTTCGTCAACGATTGCCTCGGTACAGTCCAAACTTACCAACGCTTTGTTGATTGTTTGGTTATAATCGCCAACAATTAAGCCCGAATTATCATAGCTTTCTTGATAATTAGAAGGCGCAATGGATTCGAGATAATTTGTTAAATCTTTAATTTGCATGCTCAAATTTAAAGATAGATTTTTAAAGAAAGGCTTTTCTAAATAATCAAATGCTAATTCGGAATTTACTGACTGCACAAGATTCTTTATCCCCGCATCATTCCAATATGTCCTCCATCCCAGTCCGGAAACAAAATATTGTCTTTATTAATCCCTAAGTGCTTATCGGCAACTTCACTAAACACGCTACGGAAATCTGTAGTAACTGCCAAATCCCGACCATCTTCTAAGTTTTCTATCGCTAGCTCATTCATTTTTCCGTGAACCTTGCCTCCAAAAACATCATTCCCTAAAATAAAATTACACGATGCTCTTCCGTGGTCTGTTCCACCGGTACCATTCTGTTTCACGGTTCTACCAAATTCTGTCATGGTCATCACGGTCACATCATCTTGCAGCGTTCCCATATCGTTCCAAAAAGCCACCATACTTTCGCTCAAGTCGTTTACGTTTCTGGCAAAAATCCCAGTGTCTGTTCCTTGATTAAAATGGGTATCCCAGCCACCAGATTCGGCAAAAGCAACTTCCAAGCCTACATCCATTTTAATTAACTGGGCAATTTGTTTTAACGAATTTCCTAAAGCAGTATTTGGATACTGTGCATTGTTTGCAGGTTTATAATTTTTGGTATCCATCTTTTTAAGCATGTTCATTGCTTCAAAACTATCTTTCCCGGTATCTTTTAACAAACCCTGCGTAGTTTGATCGTATAAATCTTCGAAACTTTTTGCGGCCATATTGGCTCCGCTTGGGTTTCCCCGCATTTGGATGTTGAAATCCTGCAGATTACTGATGGCAACCGAAGGATTATCGCCGTAGAATGAGCGTGGCAACGAAGAAGTAAGACTCACGCCTTGAAAAGGCGTTGCCGTATCATGACCTAAAAGCCCCACTGCCCTATTTAACCAACCGCTTGCTGTACCTTTTTTAAACGGAGTACCAGATTCCATATAATCTTGAGCATCAAAATGCGACCGCGTGTTGTTAGGTGACCCGATACCATGCACAATTCCTAAACGACCATCTTTAAAAACCGATTGAAAAGCACTCATGGATGGATGAAGTCCAAACTTTCCGTCGAGGTCAATCAAAGATTTTTTGGTATCGCTTTTAGCAGCCGACATAAAAAGTGTAGGACGGGCGGCTTTCAGATACTCATCAGTAAATGGTGTAACGGCCATTAATCCGTCCATTGCACCACGTTGAAAAATACAGACCAAAGTTTTTCGTCTTTTAAATAAACCCGGTTGTTTTATTTGTGCAGCGGCTTGGGTTACAAAAGTGGGCAAACCACCTAATCCAATTCCAAATACGGCTAAACCGCCTGCTTTTAAAAATCCTCTTCTAGATGTCATGATCAATTTCTTTTTAAAATTATTATCTTTTTTGAAATTCTGGAGCTCCAATAATAACCCCTACTACTTGCGCTAACATTTCATTATTTGCAAAGGTTGGTTTATTTAATGGCGCACTTGGCTTTGTTTTTACCATACTATCCCCGCTCATCATCTCATCATCTGTTTGCTCCATAGCGCTTGTAGGTTTGTTTTTACTTGCCGCCTGATTCACTTTTTGCACCAAGTTCGGATCGTTCAAAAAAGGCGTTAACCTGTCTATTGTATGTGCTAAATCCCGTTCGGGTAAAATAATTTTGCCGTAAGTTCTTAGTGCGGCATCGGTACTTTCTGGTTCGTGATTGTTGTTCAATTTTGCCAGGTTTATTTTTACACCACTAATTTTTTGCCCAGCTAGTGCCAAACCAAAATTCATGCGGTTCAAGAGCGCACCGGTGTTAATCCAGTATTGCCCCTTATCCGGGAAACCGGTAGGCGCCTGGTAGTAATATACTTTTTGACCCATTTTATTTATCCAAGTATATAATGGATATGGCTGTGTTATATTGGCATCTAAAGCCCTAACCGCACTGATTGCTAACTCAAATGGAGATTTTGTTTTTTCGTCTAAAGAATTTTTTGCCCAAAACTCTGGCGCATTAACCATAGTAGTTAACACCGCACTAATGTCTCCGTCTTTTGCTAAAAACGTTTTTGTCATTTTATCAATGATGCTTTGTGCTGGATTATCATTCACAAAACGTACTGCTAATTTTGTACAAATAAATTTAGCTGTTGACGGGTGGTGCGCTAACATGTTTAAAAGGTCAACTCCTTCTTGGTAACCGCCATCAGCGAATTTCTTCCCTAAAACTACCTTATCACCTTTATCATGTCTATTGGGAACAAATAGAAAGTCTCCATCATGTACATAACCGCGTTTTTCTAAGGTACTTGCATCAAGCTTATCTAACTGCTTCAACATGGCTGCACCACCGCCGTAAGTTCCCATTGGGTAAATTGTCCATCCGGTTAATACCCTAGCCGCTTGTGTAACGTCGCTTTGGGTGTATCCGCCGTCTACGCCTAAAGTATGTAGCTCCATCACCTCTCTGGCATAGTTTTCATTTAGCCCTCTTTTATTTTTATTCTGTTGAGCTTTCGCTAGTGCGGCTTTTACCTTGGGATTTTGCGCATCCTTCTGCATTGCAGCCATTTCATTCTCATTACTTGCCACGCTACTAAAGTTATCCAAGTAAAAAAGCATTGCCGGAGATTTTGCTGTTGCAATTAATAAATTGCTAAACTTGCCAAATACGTTTGGCCGAATAACATCACGCTCGTAAGCTGGGATATACATGGCGCAATCATTTTTACTTAAAGAAACGTTAAAGTGGTTGAACCAGAAATCGGTTAAAACTTCTTGTAACTGGTTTTCTGAGTAAGCTGCTCTTAATATTTTTTGATTGATAAATTGGCGAGTTAACTCTTGAGTTGGACGAAAACCCTTGCTATCCATATACGCATTGAGTTTATTTCTATATTCTTTCTTATCTCCAGTTTGAACTGAATCCTTATCGATAAAGCCATCTTTTATCGCCATTCTAAGTACCTGTGGGTTTTTTGGAAATATTTTATTTACCTCCTCATTACTCAAATTAATGGCATCGTAATTTGCTAGACGACTATTTAAATCGGCATCACTAAATTTCGCCAACAACTGTTGCGAAAACCATTTATCTGTCCCAATTTTCAACAGTTCTTCTATATCATTTGGTTTAGGACCAAATGTAAATCTGTTCAATAAATGTAAGGCAGCTTGCCGATCTGTTAAACCAGCTTTTTTATAGGCATTAGCTAGGTTACTCGTTTTATTACCAAAAAATGAGGATAACAATAAAACACCCGTCAATAGCAAAAATGGCAAATAAAAAAATCGAAGTAAGGTTTTCATGATTATTGGTTTTATGGCTATATGACTAATCATCGGCCATAAGGATTAAAACCAAAGCCAATTTTTTCTAATTTTTTAAAAAAACCAAAAAAAAAGCCCGACATTTTTCTGTCGAGCTTTAACCTTTATATTCCTTTTGAACCTATTTAATACTCAAATTTTTGAAGGTAATTTGAGATAAAGTAGTCAATTTATCCTGCTCAAATAAAGTGTAATAATCCTTTAAATCTTTCTTTAGATCACCTTTATTCTCCAGGTTTGTATAGTTCTGTAAATATATCCCGTTAGAATTGATCAACCCGTTTATGGCTCTAAAACGGTTTCCTCCTTTGCTATATGCGAAGTAATCCATGCTACTGTCTTTGGCATCAAACCAAAAGTAAAAAATATCATCGTGATGGCTTCCACCATTTTTATCATCAAAACCTACCTCAACTTGGTGGTAATCGTCCCCTTTAATGGGTACGGTTCGTAAAAACTTAGCGTTTACTGCTTTATCCTTAAGTTTTAACGGTAACAAGGCAAAATAAACCACCGAGTTTAAAGATTCGGCATATTTTATAGAGTCTTTTTGAGAAAGCGGAACTACTAAGCCATTTTGCTCTCTTACAAAACCATGGTTGCTCAACTGGTCTTTAACCAATCCTAAACTATCTTTAAAACTACTTTCGTAGAAATACTCACCTTTATTTAATTTGATAGTAAAGTGCTTTTCTCTGAAATCAAAATCGACGGTTTTACCATTCAACTTATCCATACCATAAAAAGCGATTGATTTTTTGATGATACTGTCGGCGCTTTCTCCCATAGAACAAGCATTAAGTATGAAAACTGTAATAGCAACTAATACAATTGAAAGTTTCTTTTGCATAGCCCGAAGTTAAGAAATGATTTGCTTTTAAAGGCTCAAAGTTTAAGGATGAAAGCACAAAGCCAAGATTCCTAAGCTGTTGCAACTTTCTATTTACACAAAGTCCGATAATTAATTACACATAAGCCGAATATAATAGCCTTTTTTCAGGCTTTTAGCATTATGCCTTGTGCTTTAAATTTTTATTTAAACGCTATTTTTAAGTGTGGAGTTTCTAATGATCAGTTGAGGTTTGATATTGACTATTTTGCCAACTTCGGTAGCTAAGCCTTTTTTCATTTTCTGGAAGTAAAGATTGGCTACATTTTTACCTATTTCTTTACTAAATTGATCTATTGTAGTTAATGATGGTTGCGTAATCTGAGTAAACTCCTCGTTAGAAAAACCACATATACCTAATTCTTGTGGTACTTTTATCCCTTTGCTTTGTGCAACATCCAAAACACCTAAAGCCGCAAAATCAGATGTGGAAGCAAAGATGGCATCTGGCGGTTCGGGCAAACTCAAAAGATCTTTGGTTGCATTTGCACCCAATTCTCTGGTCCAGGCATTCTCTATTATCAGATTCTCAATAATTGGAAAACCATGTTTACTTAAAGCCGCCAAATAACCCGCCTTTCTTTGCTTAAAAATATTTAAATTCTGAGGTCCTTCTAACAGCGCAATTCTTTTATAACCTTGTTCAATTAGGTGCGAAACAGCTTCAAACGCCGCTTCTTCATTTCCGCAAAGTACTTTGTAGGTATCCAAACTATCGTCGACCCTGTCAAATTGCACCAGGTTTATCCCATGTTCTGCTACCGATTTTAAATGTTCGTTATTCTCGAAATCGGCACTTATCGATAAAAAAATACAACTTACATGTTGGTTAATTAAGGTATCTACACATTTAACCTCGCGTTCGTAAGATTCGTTAGATTGGCAAATGATTAGATTATAACCTTTTTGATAGGTCACCTCCTCTATACCCGCAATAATATTTGAGAAATAGTTTTGATTGATACGTGGCACAACGACGCCAATAGTCCGATTCTCGCCCCTTCTAAGGTTTGAGGCCATGCTATTCGGACGGTAATTCAACTCCTTCGCTGTTTTTAAAATCAGCGCTTTGGTAGTTTCACTAACGTTACTCTTACCACTTAAAGCCCTAGAAACCGAGGAAGCATTAAGATCTAACTTCCTAGCGATATCATATATTGTGGTACGTTTTTGATTTTCCATAACCTGATGCAATATTATAAAAAGATTTTTATGCAATCGATTGCTTTTCTAAATACTTTACTTATTTTTGAGTTTCAATAACCAAGAATAAACCGTAAACCAGAAAAAAATGCTCCTATTAGGTATTGATGTTGGTACATCATCCATCAAAGTTTCTGTAGTGGATGCCCAAACCGGCAAAAATGTTGCAAATGCAAGTTATCCCGATAAGGAAACAGAAATTATTGCTGTAAAAAACGGATGGGCAGAACAATCGCCTAACATGTGGTGGAACAATGTACAGGAGGCCATTTTAAAATGCAATGCCAGCGGAAAATATAATTCTAAAGACATTACCGCAATTGGTATTGCTTACCAGATGCATGGTTTAGTTTTGGTTGATAAAGCCAGTAACAGTTTAAGAAACAGTATTATCTGGTGCGATAGCCGAGCCGTCGAAATCGGAAACAAAGCTTTTAAAGATTTAGGCGAAGAATTCTGTTTATCACATTATTTAAACTCGCCAGGAAATTTTACAGCATCCAAACTGGCTTGGGTAAAACAGAACGAACCAGAAATATATGCTAAAATTGATAAGGTAATGTTGCCTGGCGACTTCATCGCTTTGAAGCTAACTGGCCAAGCTACAACTTCTGTTTCTGCACTTTCTGAAGGTGTTTTTTGGGATTTTGAAGCTAATAGTTTGGCGACAGAGCTGATGGATTATTACGGAATTTCTAAAGATTTTATACCTGAGATTAAAGATGTATTCTCTACCCACGGTTTATTAGGTAAACAAATCGCGGAGAAACTAGGCTTAAAAGAAAATGTATCTGTTAGTTATAAAGCTGGTGATCAGCCTAATAATGCGTTATCATTAAACGTAACAAAACCGGGAGAAGTTGCCGCAACGGCAGGGACGTCGGGTGTAATATATGGCGTTACCGATCAATTGCTTTTTGATAAGCAATCTCGTGTAAACACTTTTGCTCATGTTACACATACTGAGCAAAAAAACAGATTAGGCGTTCTATTATGCATTAACGGAACAGGAAGCTTAAACCGTTGGATAAAGAATATTGGTGGGGAAGATTTGGATTACCAAACTATGAATCACTTATCGTCGACCATTAACGAAGGAAGCGATGGTTTATCGGTTTTACCTTTTGGAAATGGAGCAGAAAGGATGTTGAACAACAAAATAGTAGGCGCTTCTTTACAGAACATCGATTTAAACATCCACAGCCAAGCTCATGTTTTTAGAGCAGTGCAAGAAGGAATTGCTTTTTCATTTAGGTACGGATTTGATATTTTGGAAGAAAACGGAATGCAGGCGTCGGTTATTAAAGCCGGTAAAGCAAACCTGTTTTTGAGCGATGTTTTTACCCAAAGTTTTGTAAACATAACCGGTGTTCCGGTAGAATTGTACGATAACGACGGTAGCCACGGTGCTGCTATTGGCGCAGGAATTGGTGCTGGCATTTTTGCTTCGGCAGATGATGCTTTTGCTAATAATAAAGCGCTAAAATTAATAGAACCGCAGACAAACAATTTAGAAGAAGCTTACCAGGAATGGGAGAATTTGCTGGCTGATAAGCTCGCTTAAGGTAGCCTTTAGGTAATGCCTTTATTTAGGGAGGTCGCGTCATGTTGAACGATAGTGAAACATCTCACAAACAGGTATGAAACACTATATGCAGACTCTGCTTGTGAGATTTATCTTCGATGAACTAACGTTTCTCGTACCTCGAAATGACGTAAAGCAGAAGAAATATACTTATTATAACGAATAAAAATTAAATATAAAAACTATATAAAACAAATAATATGGCTACAGAATTTTTTAAAGGAATTGGACAAATTAAGTTTGAAGGATTAGAAAGCGACAATCCTTTAGCTTTTAGATGGTATGATGCTGATCGCGTTATTGCAGGCAAAACCATGAAAGAGCATCTACGTTTTGCGGGCGCTTATTGGCACTCTTTCAACGGAAACGGTGCTGATCCGTTTGGTGGACCAACGCATATTTTCCCTTGGGATGCAAAAAGCGATGTGATTGAAAGAGCAAAAGACAAAATGGATGCTGCTTTTGAATTTTTAACAAAAATGAATTTGCCTTTTTACTGTTTCCATGATGTGGATGTGGTTGATTACGGTAACGATATCGCCGAAAACGAACGTCGTCTGCAAACCTTGGTTAATTATGCAAAACAAAAGCAAGCTGAAACAGGCATTAAATTATTGTGGGGAACTGCAAATCTGTTTTCGCACAGCCGTTATATGAATGGCGCTTCTACCAATCCAGACTTCCACGTATTAGCACATGGAGCGGCGCAAGTTAAAGCAGCTATAGATGCAACCATTGAATTAGGTGGCGAAAATTATGTTTTCTGGGGTGGTAGAGAAGGTTATATGACTTTGTTAAACACGGATATGAAACGTGAGCAAGAGCATTTTGCTAAGTTTTTACATGCTTCCAAAGACTATGCTCGTAAAAACGGTTTCAAAGGAACTTTCTTTATCGAGCCAAAACCATGTGAACCATCTAAACACCAGTACGATTATGATGCAGCAACCGTTTTGGGCTTCTTGCAGAAATATGATTTGATGGAAGATTTCAAATTAAACCTAGAGGTTAACCACGCAACTTTAGCTGGCCATACTTTCCAACATGAATTACAGGTTGCTGTTGATGCCGGAATGTTAGGCTCTATCGATGCTAACCGTGGTGATTACCAAAATGGTTGGGATACTGACCAATTCCCTAATGACATCAATGAATTAACAGAAGCGATGTTGATTATTTTAGATGGTAAAGGAATCCAAGGTGGTGGAATTAACTTCGATGCTAAAATCAGAAGAAACTCTACAGACCAAAAAGATTTATTTTACGCCCACGTTGGCGGAATGGATTTGTTTGCAAGAGCATTGGTTACTGCTGATAACATTCTTCAAAAGTCTGATTACAAGAAAATCAGAAGCGACAGATATGCCTCTTTTGATACTGGAAAAGGTGCAGAATTTGAGGCTGGAAAATTAAGCTTGGAAGACTTAAGAAACTATGCTGCTGAAAATGGGGAACCAAAAACCATCAGCGGAAAGCAGGAGTTTATGGAAAACTTGATTAATAGGTATATTTAATTATCACTAAAATTAAAACAAAAGCCCTGTTTCCTTCGAGGATTCAGGGTTTTTGTTTTTATAGTTCAAATTCTAAATGCTTTTTAAACAACTTCTGTTCTTTTAGCATTAGGGTACGGTTAAACTTGATTTAAATATACTACAGTAACTACGCTATAGATTTAACACAAGCCCAATAGCTACTAATGTAGTACGTATTTTTATTTAACTACATTTAACTCTGCCATACCTGCTCTTTTCCCACTTACCAAAGAGGTAATATCCAATCTAAAATATCTGGCCTGCACCGGAGCAATGAAATTAATATTCTTTAAATCTGGATTTGTAGCAGATGATGTTGAGATGGGACCGCTACCTTCCCAAGACCCCTGTACCGTCCAAGTTACATTGTCCAAACTGGTCGAAATATCTATTCCTGTTGCATTCTCACTCAGAGAAACATAATTTGGTACAAATACGAAACCCTTAATTTGTTGCGCAGCACCCATATCTATGCTTATCCACTTCTCAGCAGAGGATGAACTACTTGATCTCCACGCCGTGGCATTATTGCCGTCCAATAGACCAGAAGCTGCCCCGCCTGTAGTTGTGTTACTTACAGTGAGCACCCAACTTGTTCTTGCGACAAATGTTCCAGCAAGTGTTGTTTGCAATTCACTAATATTAGAAAAGCTTCCTTTTACAATAATATAAACAGTTTTATAATTCTCACTAGACTTTACACCTTTGTCCTTACCCGAAATGTTACGAATTGAAAGTGGAAGGATATAGCCTATTTCATTATTTAATTTTGTCCTGTCTAAGATCTGAACCCTTAATGAATCTGTTGATATCAGGCTACCTGCTGGAATCATAAGCTGTGTACTGCCCACTATTTTATAATTAGCAGCAGGCAATAATTCATAATTTGTTTCATGTGCAGTATTAAAAGCGCTAACTAGGCTTTCATCAGCGGCAATATCTAACAGCGCATCGCTACTGATTTCTCTGGTTAAATATGCGGGAAATTTAGCGATAGAATCACCAGATGCTGCTAGTGGAGTTCTTTTAAAGTTAATATTCGCTACGTGAACGTCTCCATCACTAGATTTAATAAAAGCCGATAGCTCTTTCGAATTAAAATCTCCATCTTTTTTACAGGCACTAAAAATCAGTGTGCTGAAAATGATTACATATCCGAATTTATGTCTTGTTTTCATATTTTAATATTTTACATTAATGAACTAACGAACAGCAGGATTCATAATTTGAATAGCCTGGCGAGTATATTTATAATCAGGATTGAGCGGATATTCATATTCAGGGTGATAAGCAGCTACACCTCCTTTACGACCTCCCGATGGATTCCATGCAGCATACGCCGCTAGCAATCCACCAGTTGCCCAAAGAGCTTCAAAGTTTTCTGCTGCGATACACTTAGAGAAGGGCATCCCGGGTGCTTGTCCGAACCGACTTTGTAACTTTGCCACAGTCCCTCCCTGAGGAGAATAGGCCTGCACTACATAATAATCCAAATAAGGAACCACTTCTGCTGGAAGAACCTCTACATAACTATCCATCACAAGGAGTTTACCCGTTCCGGATTTCGGTCCTAAATATTTTGATACTGCCTTTATGAATTTAATTGTGTTGGCTTGTGCCCCTAATATCTCACCACCTTCATAATCCAGATCAAACCCATCAAGATTAAATTTGTTAATAGTATCAGAAAGAGACTTGGCTAATAGCTCAATACCTGTATCTAATTCAGCTTCGCTTTTACCCATATATTTATCTTCAAAACCCGGTCCTGCAAAATCTTTCACTCCTTGAGGAAAAGAAACCTTTAGAAAGCGAGTACCTTTTAATTTCTGGGTGTTTTTTATCACATTATGATTATAAGAGCCCATTGGAGGTATACCTCCCCAAAGGCTAACAATATCCACACTGTCAGGAATCTGATCTAATACGCCTGGAACTTCTGCATTCCCCTCACCACCTGTACCTCCAAACCAGCCGTAAAAAATCTGATGATCTGTTTTTTTATACGCTCTTAAATTAGCATAATAATCATCAGACCTTTGAAGAACTTGTTTCATGGGTATATTTTCAGGCATATTCTCTTTCGAACATGAAAAGAAGGATATACTAACCGCCAGTATACTGGCATTTATTAATAACTTATTCATCTTTATAAAGATTGCTTTATGTTACGTTTATACTTACTAAATATTAATTAGGGCATCTTATCCCTGTAATCCATTTCACAGTCCCGCTTATAGTCCCTGTATGTCCATGACCAGTGGCATCTGCAACAGTATTACCTGTTCCCTCGTCGAATCTCCAATAGCCATAAAGGCCATCAGAAGTGGGATTTACCGCACAGATACCGCTACTTATTTCTTTTTGAGTGAGGGCCTTTGTCCAGAATCTCAGTTCCTGTACTTGCGCTTTTCCTCCAAAACCCATTGTTGACAGATTAAACTTAGTATTCGCCGGGGCAGACGTGGTACCATCTAGTTTTCCATCTACATAGATTTTAAAACTGTTGGCATTACCATCAAAAACATAGGCAATATGATACCACTTGTTGGATAAAAACTCTGTAGATGAAGCTGGTTGTATACCTGCATATTTAATCTGTAATTGGTTCGGTTTAATAACCACATCGCCAAACCGTGAATAAATCGGATCAGGTCCAGCAGAAAATAAAGCCATATTATTTACAAAGGTTGTAGTTACTCTCACCCTCATTTCTACTGTAAACTGTGTCAAATCTTTAATCGGATCAGGTATAGCAAACGCTACTCCGGTATGTCCTGCATCTAATGCTGGATTGATGAGCACCCGATTGATTATTATGTACAAAATCCTTGACGCCGCAATTACCGGAATATCAGATGATGCTTCTTTAATCTCAACCGGTACCATATACAAATCACCATCTTTTATTGTCGCATCCAAAGGCGAAACGGTTATTTTTATGGCATTTGAAACACTTGCCCCTGCTGGAATAACGGTCGTATTGTTCGACAATGAATAAAATTTATCAGGGAGAGGTTTGTAACTTGTATTGTGCTTTTTATTATACTCTGCCACCTTATTGGCATCAGAAACGTAAGAAATACTAATGTCTTCCTGAGTTTGCGCATAAGAACTTGATGTTAGACTAATTGAGCCACCTTGATCATCAACGGAAACAAATCCCTCAACAGATTCGGCAGCGTTGGTAATAAAGATTCCTTTATTTTCTAGTTTACTCTTTTTACAGGCAAAAAATAGCACCAGAATTAAAACCGGCAAAATTTGATAATAAATATTATACTTTTTCATATTCATGATATTATGGTCTTTAAAATACATTGATATTTACGGCTTTTTATCCCACCACAGGCGTGTTCCGCCATTATCAGCTCCACCTAATAAGGCTATTCCTTTTGCTACCTGCTCTCCGTTTTGCTGATACTGAGCTAGAGGATATGGCAGTCTACGTACCTGCTTCACAATGTCTATATTCCCCTTATTTAAACTGATTGGGAAAATCTTAGGAAATCCAGTTCTTCTGAATTCGCTCCAGGCTTCCTGACCATTTGGATATAGCGCCAACCATTTCTGTGTGATTATTCGCTCTAACTTGACCTCAAATAAAGCAGCATCGTCCCATTTAATGGTAATTGTAGAAGCTGCATTGCGACTATTCGAACTGCCCCCGGCAGCAAAATCAGTATAATCTTTTGGCTTAGAAAGATTGTCTGTAAGATAACCTACCGGCATCGCAGCGCCCGTTTCTGAGAATGCCGTAGTAATTCCTGTTTCATACCATTGTTGTGCAGTCCCTCCCGCATTCCATCCTCGTAATGCACCTTCAGCCTTTAGAAAACATACTTCAGAAGCTTGCATCCAAGGCATCGGTGTCTGGTCAGTTACATTCAATTCAGAAAATGGTTGATACGAAGCTCTTGTTACATTAATACCACTTCGGATACCTAAATATTCTGAAGTATGACCAACTAGCGTGGCAGGTTTAAACCAAACAGCTATTCTTGGATCATTATAACCCGTTAATATGGATTGCATAGAAGCGCTCATTCTAGCCTCTTTGTAATCTTGCGTTAGTGTACGTAATGGATTAGCATAGTTAAATGCCCCATTACCTGGTTTAATGCCTTGTGTTGCATTATCAGACCCAATAGCAATCATGCCTGCTTGGTTTGCAATTGCTTCTTCTGCATATTGTTTTGCTTTATCGGGAGCTACATAGGCCATCCGTATAGAGAGTCTTAATATTAAAGAATTAGCAAACCTGGCCCATTTCAAATAATCACCGGCATAAATAAGATCATAAGACTTTAAAGGTGATCCAGCGCCTCCGCCAAATTTAAATAGGATGTCTCTTGCTCTAATTAAATCGGCTAAAGCTGCATAATATATACTTTCTTGACTTTCATAAGATGGCGTAAAAGATCCTGAAGCTAATGAACTGCTCGGAATTGGTCCATAGCTATCGGTAGCCTTTATAACTCCGGCAACTTTAATGATTTGTGCTACCGAAAACTGCAAAGAGTCACCTGATAATGTAGTCAAATCCCTTACGTTTTTCCATCCGGCCATTAGCTTACCTGTAAGTGTAAACTGCT
The DNA here is from genome assembly GCF_000302595.1 of Pedobacter arcticus A12. GTDB lineage: Bacteria > Bacteroidota > Bacteroidia > Sphingobacteriales > Sphingobacteriaceae > Pseudopedobacter > Pseudopedobacter arcticus. The sequence goes on from NZ_JH947128.1 coordinate 362,307, forward strand.
CGTTAACCCAACTTAGGTTAAAAGCATAGGTAAGATTATTTGAATTGCCACCCCAATCACCCGCTTGTCCCATAAATCCGGAAAAGGAATCCCCAGCTAAATTATAGCCTATTTGATAGCTATTTACAAAATCTGTTCTGCCCAAGGCATCTCCTGCAGGCAAGACCGCATTGATCATTGCTGGGAAATTCTTACCGGAAGCATAATTATCTGCTTCCTGTTGCTCCAATGTTGACAGATATGGATTCGTATTATAATCTTCATATTTTTTTGTACAGGCAGATACAATGATGACTAGCCATAACAAAAATATTTGCTTCTTTTTCATGTTCTTTTAAGTTTATTATACACTAAAACTGAGCACTTACGCTAAAGCCAAAGCTACGGTAACTAGGCTGTCGGAAATAGTCAACACCTTGATTATAAGTCCCTGTAGAAGATGTGGACTCAGGATCGAACGGAGATTTGTTATAAAACATGAATAGGTTACGCCCTGTAAGTGCAACTTTTACATGATCTAATTTACCTCCTAACAATTTCGAAGGAAGGGTATAACCGAATGAGGCTTCTCTCAACCTTACATTGGTGGCGCTATATACATAATAACCGCTCATTCCTACGGTGGCACCTGAAGCGGCGCCAATTAAATTGTAAAGTTTCTCTACATCAGCGTATTTTTTTCCATATACGGTAACTCCGCCATTGTCTCTATCTTCTGCCGACTTTTGAGATACACCGAAAGCATCCATTATTGACTGGGTATAAGAAACGCCAACTCCTCCCACACGGGCATCAACCAAAAATGAGAGGTCAAAATTTTTATAGGTAAAATTGTTTCTCCATCCAACGGTATAATCAGGTGTAGTGTGGCCAATAAAACGCCTTGGGATTGTTACTTTTTCTATGCTACCATTACCTGGATCAACCCAAAGGTTTCCTTGGTTATCTTCCCGCAGAGCCTGAGAAACATACAAATCGGATGTAGACCCTCCCACTGCCAATAAATTTTGCAAATCACCTACACCTCCCATATTGGTACTGTCGCGTCCAAATACTTCCTGTGTTATTGGATTTTTATAGCCTTCGGAAAGACGTTTTATTTTATTACGGTTAAGTGTGAAAATTGCAGATGTTGCCCAGTTAAAGTCCTTTAAACGGGCATTATAACCTAACATAGCTTCAATACCCTGATTTTGAATATTTCCTGCGTTATAATAGAATACAGAATATATATTACCCGTTAACGGTTGTGAAAGCAATTGATTGACTGTATTAGATTGATATACTGTGGCATTCAAGCTTAGTTTGCCTTTTAAAAACTTTAATTCTAAACCTGCCTCATAAGATTTTGTACGTTCAGGTTCAAAATCCGGAAATGGAGCAGGTCTGCTCGCACTAGGATCTATTAGAGAAAACGTAGGAAAACCCAAGTTAGGTGGATTTCCTACTTCGGCGTAAGAAACTCTCAGTTTAGCAAATGAAACCACCGTTGTCGGTATGTTTAACGCATCACTAATCACAGTAGAAATTCCAACCGATGGATAGAAATAAGACTTTTTGTTAGCAATTGATAACCGGGACGGCCACTCATACCGCCCTGTAGCATTTAGAAACAGCCATCTTTTATAGTCAAATTCTGTAGTAGCAAATGTTGATTGTAATTGTGTATGGGCATAAGACTGCGATGGTACATTAGATGTATTTTCTTGAACAGAATAAAAGTTAGCCAGTCTTGCCAGTTTTCCACCACCCAAAAGTCCGTCTGCCTTATCGTCTTGATAACTGCCTCCAATATTGGCATTAAACCCCAGATCAGGAGTTATGTTTTTATCTATGGAAGCTATTAAATCAGCATAAGTATTTCTCATCAAACTCTTTCCGCTTGTATAGTAACCAAACTCTGAAGCAAAAATCCCATCTGTTCCGGCAGGGCGTTTTACTTCGCTTTGTACATCATTGTTGTCCATACGCACCCGGGCAACAAAATTTAGCCAGTTGAACACCTCGTATTTGACTGTAGCGCTTAGCATATAACGATCTGTTTTATTTGTATTGGATTCCGCATCAGTAATCCAGTAAGGATTTTGAATACCTAGTCCCTGATTTCCGAATGGCCAGAATTGTGTGGAAATTTTACGATTCGGGTCAAACCTAGTATATACCTCATACTTCCGGATGTCATCACCTGGCGGGAAAAGATAAATCGGGATTAAGGGATTGTGGTATTGTCCCTGAGCAATCATATTTTTGTCATCCGTTTTAGCATACATCGCACTAAAATCAACAGTAAACTTATCCGTTAAATTAGCGTTATGCCTCAGATAGAAATTGTTTCTGTTGTATTCGTTTTCACGGATAATTCCATTTGCATTGTTTATGCCCGCAGAAAAGAAAGTCTGACTTTTTTCTGTTCCTCCGGATATACTTATAGAGTTAAATACATTGGAGCCCGTTTGGAAGAAATCTTTCGGTTTATAAGTAGAAGGTGTTTCCAATTTTGTTCCCCAGCTGGTCATCTGTGCATCATTATTCTGACCGTAGATATTCTGAAAACGAGGCATCACAAATGGAGAAAAGAAATCAGTGCTATTGGTTATGTTGATTTTAATTTTCCCTATGCTTCCTTTCTTTTTCGTCACCACGATTACACCATTAGCCCCTTGATTACCATATAATGCAGTGGCAGAGGGGCCTGTAAGCGCCGAGATACTTTCTATGTCTTCTGGATTAATACTGGAAATGCCTTCTCCACTTACCACACCTGCAAATGGGCCTCCTACAGCACCTCCATTATTATTTGGGATTGGAATACCATCCACCACATACAATACGTTATTATTCCCTGAAATGGACTTTACTCCACGCATCACTACTCTACTGGCACCGCCAATACCAGACGAACTAGGATTAATTGTTACCCCAGCAACCTTACCGGCAAGTGCATTTACAAAGTTTGCGTCTTTATTTCTAGTTAATTCTTCTCCTTTTATTTCTTGGACACTATAGGTTAATGCTCTGACTGATTTCCTTATACCTAAAGCAGTAACCACCACTTGACCTAAGTCAATTTTTTCTTCTCTTAGTGTAACATTAATTCTGGTTTCTAAACTGATTTTCATCTCTTGTTTTATGTAACCAACTAAAGAGAAAACGAGTATATCATCTGCATTTGCGTCTATAGCATAACTACCATTAGCATCGGTTATGGCAACCTTATTACTCTGCTTGTTTAAGACCAATACACCGGGAATAGCTATCCCTGCAGTATCCTTAACATTACCAACAATTTTTTTGAACTGGTAGTCATCTAAAGATAAAAATGGTGTTTTAACCATATTTTCTTTTGGTGAGATTACAATAAATTTGTTGTGAATTACGAATTCGAGAGACTGATTTTTTAAAATTTCACTCATCGCTTCTGTTATCGTTCTGTTTTCCAAGGAAACATCAATAGCCTCTATCTTCTTCAAAGTATTCTTTTCGTAGATAAAATTATAGCCACTCATTTTTTCAATTTTGGCAAAAACAGTTTCAATCTTAGCATTCTTTAGCTTAAGATCAATTTTTTGTGAATAGCTTTTTGCAGAGACTATCGTTACAAAAGAAAATAGCAATATTACAGTACTTTTCATGACGATCCAGGTTTTTGATCGGTCGATTGCATCAAAAAAATCCAGTATTTTTTTGAACTTAGAATTTAATCGCATAAATTTGGTTAGTTAGGGTGAAAAAATATTCCTTCGTGGGAAACTATTATTGAGCCTTGTACTTTTACCGGTTTGCCTGCAAGCAGATCGGTTTCTTTATTTCAGGCCATGAGGTTAAAGTAATTGTTTATTTCATAACGGTAAGTGTATTTTTATCTATTTTAAAATGGACCTGTTTAGTTAGTTCGAGCAAGTTAATCAACTCCAGCAAAGTAATATTTCTGGGCAATCGAGCTACAAAATCAACCTGAACATCATCTTGGTAAATGACACGTACATCGTACCACTTTTCAACCTGTTTCATTAATTCATGTAAACTAATTCCTTCTGTACTGAAAAAACCATTTTTCCAAGCTACTACTTGGTTTACGTTTACATCATCAACCAGCTCAATGTTTTTATCACTTTTATTTACAAGCGCCTGCTGTCCGGGCGAAATTTTAGCTGTTTTCTGCCCTATCTTCACAACCACAGAACCTTCCAGCAGGGTAGTATTGATTTCCTTTTCTTCCTCGTAGGCACTGATATTAAAGTGCGTTCCAAGTACAACTACTTCAGCCTGATTACTCATTTTAACTTTAAATGGCTTTTTAGCGTTTTTTGCGACTTCAAAATAAGCTTCCCCTTTCAGTTCTACCTTACGTTCATTACCAACAAAAAATGTAGGAAAACTCAATTTTGTACCTGCATTGAGCCAAACTTTTGTTCCGTCTGGCAGATTGACCTGATATTGTCCACCATTTGGTGTTTCGATAGTATTTAATGTAGCGGGTTCTTTTTCATCCCCTATCACATTGTATACCAGTTGCCCATTTGTAGTTTTCGAGATTGAAATATTACCCTGTTTAACCAGAACACCATTTGCTATTGTGTCTAGAATAATTTTTTTTCCATTGCCCAAAGTTAAAGTCGCTTTATTTCCTCCTGGAGCAATATGCTGTGTTTGCAATACCAATAAATTATTCTGAGCTTTTTTATAAAAATATAATCCAAAGCAAAAGATTCCCACCACTAAAACTGCAGCATACTTTGCCCAGTTAAGGTTAAACATTCTCACTTGGCGAACAGGTATATCAGTTTCTGCTTTGTGGTGTATATTGTTAAGGATTTTTTCTTTTATCTCAGGACTGAATTCAAGGATTGACTGATCAGTCATGTACCTAGTCTCCATTAGTGAAACCAGAGTTTCATCAGATTTAAGTTGGGCAACAAGGCCCATAAATTCTATGCGTTCTTCTGAAGTGGCTGTTTTATCAAAATATTTGCCGAACAAATAATCTAATCTTGAGTCTGACATTGGTTATAATTTTAAAGCCGTAATAGACTGCTTTATACTAAAGACACCCAAACTAAAAAAAAGTGGTAATGAGTTTTATTTAAAAAGAGATTATTGCAAATAACAGGATGTAAGTCACAACTTCATCCATATGGTTATATACATGCTCCTTAATGGTTTTAGTAGCCAGATACATGTGTTTTTTCACGGTTTCCACACTCAGGTTTAGCTGTAACGCAATTTCTTTATATTTTAGCCTTTCAAACCTACTCAACTGATAAACTCGTTTCTGCTGTAATGGTAATCGCTCAATAGCGTTGTCAATCAGTAAACGAAAATCTTCATAAAGATCATTTTCCTCTTCTATCCGAACATCTGTCTCCAATTCCTTTTCTAACGACTGAAAATGAGCACTGTACCGGGCTTGTTTACGCAGATGATTTAATGTTTTATTCTTTGAAAGTATAAATAGATAATTACTAAAACTACGAATCTCCGGCAAAGTTTCCCGTTTAACCCATACTTTGATAAAAACATCTTGTACAATTTCTTCAGTAAGCTCCATCGATTCGGTAAGCTTAAAAACATAAGATGCCAACGATTTGTAATAGCCCTCAAAGAGAATCGTAAAGCCACGCTTGTCTCCCTTACTAATCTTTAAAAGTAGTTCAGTTTCATTACTAAGAGGTGAGATAGCCATTTAGGTATGAATTTAGATTTCGAAAGTTAATTATTAATTCCAATAAAAAAAAACGATCATATAATAACACTTCGGCATTGATCAATATTAAATTCATAACTTAAAAGAAATCAATAGCGTCCAACAAAACATAGATCTGCTATTTACATTTTTACCCGTATGACAATTAATTACACCAACCTGAGCTCCAGTTAATCTAGAAAAAGAGTTGATTATCGTTTTCCTTAAATTTCATTTTATAAAGCGTTTTTTCTCTGACTGCGGCTCACTAGCTTCTTGAAATTTCTCATAACTAAAAACACAGCTTTCTTCTTTTTTAATCGAAAGAGATAATAACATTGGAAATGCATATCAGAAAGCTGGCTTAACAGACCGGCAAGCTGCATTAGATATTTACTTTTGAAACCAAATCTAATGATATTGAAGGCATAGCGAAAACACCAACCACAAGGGAACTAAAAACTCTCATCAGCATAGCAGAGATTAGAGAATCGTTAAACCAACCTAACCAATAAAACAAAAAACAGGATCACCAATATCACTACAATATAGGCGAGTGGATTGCCAAAGTTCAATACTTTACCAAACCACGAACCGGGTTTAACCACCCATAAATTTTCGTTTTTTTCGTCGAAATAGAGAAACCCATTCTTTTTATTCGACTGGTTTTTTGGTGGGAAATTATCCATGTATCGTCTCCGCTTTTCCGTAACGTTTAATCACTTCGCCTTCATAAGCTAACCATTCTTCCCAGCGCTTTTCTACATCTATTCCGGTGCCATATTTACGAGCCAAGCCTATAAATAACGTGTAGTGATTGGCTTCAGAAATCATCAATTCATAATAAAACTCTGAGAGTTCTTTATCATCCACATGTTCTGATAAAGTTTTAAATCTTTCACAGCTACGGGCTTCAATCATCGCGGCAAGCAAAAGCCGATCAACCATACTTTCAGTTCGTTTCGCTTCGCCACCGCCTCGTTTCAAAAACTTAATGAGTTCATTTACATAATTGTCTTTCCGCTCCAAACCAAAGCTATAACCGCGTTTAATGATAATATCATGCACACGTTTAAAATGATCCATTTCTTCTTTTACCAGTTCTGCCATCTCCGAAACCAATTCTGGAATTTGTGGATTTTGGATAATTAAGGTGATGGCATTTGTAGCAGCCTTCTGCTCGCAATAAGCATGATCTGTTAACAACTCTTCAATGTTACTTTCTACTACATTCTTAACCCAAAATGGATCAGTAGGTAGTTGCAGCTTAAACATGGTTTTCTCACTCATGGCGTAAAAGTAACGATTTTTAATACTTAAAGGCACTTTTATACCTTCAAAATAAAATGATGAAAGTCAAAATTTAATATTTAAATTTATTTACCTAAACTCAAATTATTTTTACTTCGTCAGGGTAACATTCTCAGTTTTAGTTTTATCTATGGTTAAATATTAAATCTCGCATCATGAAAAAAGTTCTTAAATTTCTGATTTTTAGCTTGGGTGCTTATGCAAGTGCGCAAGCTCAAATCCCTGGAGCCCCAATCGGGGGTGTTGCTGTAAAAGGTGGTAAAAATCCGGGCGGAGGCATGTTAATAAACGTGAGCGGTGGATTATCCACTCCGGCATCGACAACAAAAACCAATACCTTTTTAGGTTCTGGAAAAAACTTTAATGCTGGCATCTATCTCCCAGTTTACAGCTTTGGTCCAAACAATAATTTTACTTTCGGTCCAAATATCAGCGGAAGCTATTTAAAATTTAGTGGCGATGTAGATGCTTCGCCTAAATACAATGTCACCGGTCAAACTTCCCCTCCTACTGCTTCAAAAAGTGGGGATGGAAATGCATCGGGTTTTACCGCCGAAGCAGGATTACATGCAAACTTTTCTTTCGGAAAAATTACAATTTCACCTATTTTAAATGCTGGGTACCTAAATCTTAAACAAGATGCATTTAAGGTAACACAAACAAGTCAGGCCAATGGTCAAACTTTTACTTCAGACTTATACAGTCAAAAAGAGAGTAAAGAAACTGGCTTTGCATTTATCCCTAAATTACGTGTAGGTTATTTCCCAGGAAAATTTGGACTTTTTCTAGAGAGTAATTATACAATGGGTCCAAATATTACTTCCTCACAATCCACGCTTAAACCTTTAGGAACTGGAAATGATAAAGATGGAAGTTACCAGTTTGACCAATTAATGGCCGGAAAACAAGTAACATCTGAAAGAGCTACTCCCTTCAAAAATTTAGGTTTTAATTTTGGACTGAGTTATGCGATTCAACAAAGTTATAGACCGGGCAAAAACAAACCCGTAAGAGTAACAGCTTCGAAAATCATAAAGGACGAAAGTCCCATATACGAAGATTCAGGAACAACAACGATGAATCCATTATTTGAAGGAAAACTTGTCTACAGTCACGACTATTCAGTTACCGATGGAGCAATTTTAAGCTATTTACAAACCGATCAATTGGTGATTAAGAAAGGGACTTATCAACCAGATTTTTCAAATAATCCTTTCGGAGATATTACCCTTGAGCTTGCAAACCCAGTTAGCGCAAAAGGCATAACACAGTCTGGAATCAAGAGATCAATCTCTGAACCTACAAGTGCCAAAGGAATTAAAGAGTCTGGAGTTGCAAGAGCAGTTAGAACTCCGCCAACCGAGGATAGGAGCATTACCGAATCTGGAATTAAAAGAGGCGAAACACCGCCAACTAATGAGAAAGGTATTCAAGAAAATGGAATAAAGAGATCAGTTTCTGAAGCTACAAGCGCTAAAGGAATCACTGAAAACGGAATGAAAACACAGCAGTTTAGTGGTTTCAGATGCGATGAATCTTGCAAGGAAGAAGGAACTTATTGTTTCACTTGCAAAACAAGCAGTTCTTCAGCACTTTATTACGAGTTTGAGATTATTCCGGTGATTGAAAATGAAATGATCACGCATATCATTTTATCAAATAGTGCTGTAAGTAAAGACGGACTGCCGGTTACTGGTAACAATCCGGGTTCTGAACCGCAAAATCAAAGTGTTGTTAGTACCACAAGAAGCAACACGAAAGATAGAGTTGCGGTTGAGAATATGGAGATGATGTCATTGACTTACACAGGGCTAGATCCAGTTCTTAAACAAACTCAATTGAGCGTATTAGGGTCTGGAAAAACGTTAGCAAATGGAACTCCAATTGTAGCGGGTAGAGTGGTAAAAGGAAAAATTACCGGTTCAGTTATCATCAACAATGGGAACCTACGCGTTATAAATACCATTTCCATTAAACAACCTGAATCTGGTGATGAAGGAAGTTCAATTTTAGACAACGATGGCAACTTTACCATAAACCTCGGAAGCGATACTTTACACAGCGTTTATATCAACGATAAAGAGTTTGGTAAGATTAAAATAGAAAGTCAGGTACTTAACCCGCTTTTTCAAGACGAAGGAAAGTTGGGAGACAATCCAAATGCCGCTAAACCTGGCCAACCTATTGGTGGAATCATTGTAAAAGGCGGAAGAAATCCGGGTGGACAAATGAGATTGACTTCTAGTAGCGATGGCTCATTTACATTTCAAAATTCAAAAACGTCAGATTTTAAGTTTACGATTGAGACACCAGAAACTAATAGCAGCAGCGGAAATGTAGCTAGACCAGGTGAGCCAATCGGTGGGATTATCGTTAAAGGAGGCAGAAACCCAGGTGGACAAATGTTTACCAAAACTGCTAACGGAAATGGCGAAGTAGAGTTTAAAAACTTGCCAGCAGGTAATTATAAATTCACAGTAACCGCTCCAACTGAGCCTAAACAATTTGAAAATTTTAGAAAAGGCTGGGACGGTACGGTAAAAGGAGGTTCTATAAATAGTGTAAATAAAGGAAAAAACCCACTTTATGAGGAGAAAGGAAATTCGGGAGTGAATCCACTGTCTGAGCCGTCTAATGCAGCTAAACCTGGAGGACCAATTGGCGGAATCGTTGTAAAAGGCGGTAAGAATCCGGGTGGTCAAATGAAAATGCTCTCTAACAGCAAAGGGGAGTTCGCTTTTCAAAATCCAAAAACTGCCGATTTTAAATTTACTATTGAAACACCACAGATTATCAATATTGATCGAAATTATGCCAGACCAGGAAACCCAATTGGCGGAATCGTGGTAAAAGGCGGGAAAAATCCAGGTGGACAAATGTTTACCACCACTGCTAACGGAAACGGCGAAGTAGAATTTAAAAACTTGCCAGCAGGTAATTATAAATTCACGGTAACCGCTCCAACGGAACCTAAACAATATGAGAGTTTTAGAAAAGGCTGGGATGGTACGGTAAAAGGGGGTTCTAAAAAAGAAAATCCAGTTTATCAGCGACAAAATACTGAACACATGAGTCCGCTATACAAAGGGAATTAAATTATAGCCTTACGATTCGACGCTTTTTATAGTTGAATCGTAAGGCTTTTTTATATTAAAAAAGAGCTCTGATATTTTCGTCGATTGAAAGGAAAACTTTAATCTTATTTAAATTAAGAAGCTTTTAAATCGTAGTCTTTTACCAAATATTGAACGGGAATTCTTAAGAGTTCGCTAAACTTTTTTATCATATTTAAGGACAGTGATTGCTTATAATTTAAGACCTTGCTTACCGTCCCTTTATCGCCGTAGGCACTTGCTAAATCAGCTGACTTATAGCCAAAATCCTCCATCCTGATTTTTATCATTTCTATCGGATTCACATCTGGCAAAGTTGAATTTGCTTTTTCGTAGGTTGAGATCAAGTGAACCAATAGCATTTTTTCTTTATGCTCATCGGTTCCATTTAGAGTGTATTTTATCTGCTCAAATCTCTCAACCGCTTTCTCATAATCTTCGTCGGTTTCAACTAAAAACCATTGTTTTTTTAACGTTGCCATGTCTTTAAATTTTTTCAGCATCAATTTTATCGTATTCAGCATGTGTACCTATAAATCTGATATCCACAATAGAATCTCCAAACTCAACTTCAACAATTAATCGGTATTTGTTGCCTACAATTTTAAATCTTGCCCTACTGTTCTTAATTATTTTGGCTTTCGGAAAATCCCGTAAAACATCTAAACTTGTTTTCCAATTCGCATTTTCAACAACAAACTTCCACGCTCTTAAATTCTTGCTGCAGTCTGAATGCTTTTTAGCAAACTTATCAAGCATCAAGGATTTAACTATAAACATAGACTATCTAAGTTGCAAACCAATTGAACAAATATAATAAAGAGTTGGCAATTAACCAACTAATAAAGCACCCTAAACTTTATCGTATTCTCAATTTTACGTAATTCTTTTAAAAGTGCTTTATCGTAACTGGTATCCGTATCCGTAATTACGTAACCAATCTGGGCGTTAGTCATCAAAAACTGACCTAAAATGTTAATCTCATGCTTTGCTAAAACCTTGGTAATTTTAGACATGATACCCGGAACGTTTTTATGGATATGAATTAAACGGAATGAACCAGCAATTTTCGGCAACTGCAAATTGGGGAAGTTGGTACTTCTAAAAGTGGTTCCCGTATTGATAAAATCTGCCATACGTTTGGCTATCAATGTTTTGTTGCTGAGCGGTTTTGCACTATCAAAAACCACCATACCCATTTCTGTGCAGATATGTAAATTGATTTTCTCGGCAGCATGCCCCAAATAACCCAAAGTTTTCAGCTTAACCGCTTTGCGCAAGGTTTCGTCAGAAATGGTTTCGCCATCGCCCAAAAGCAACATACCCACATCTTTCACATATTTTTCTTCGAACGAATCTTTATGACGGATAGAAAAACCATCTTTCTTTAAATAATCAATACTTTCTTGCGGAACGTCACCTACCAATAAACAAAGAATTCTGTTTTTTGGATAAGAGATGGTCTGTGGCAAATTGCTCACATATAAAAACTCATCAAAACTTGGCGCAACGTGATCGGCTTTCGCAGCAACTGCTTTACGTTCGATGTTTTCTGTATAAGCGAAAAACTTTTTAATCATTCCAGATTCTTTCAACTGAAAATCCGAGTGACCATCGCCAATACCGTAAATATCACCTTGCAAAGGCATTTGTTTCAATAGCTTTACTTTTCCATTTTCCTGAGAAAGTGGATTTTCAGTATCGTAACCAACAATATTACCATCTTCATCAAACACAAAAGTATTGGCGTAAATGTTAGCTTTTTTAATGTGATATTGCTTAACAACTGGCGTAATAAATTCTTTAAAACCACCAGAAACAATCAAAACTTGGTCTGCATGTTTCTTAAAAAACTCTTTATTTCGCTGGAAAGACGACGACACTTTCTTTTTTAGATGCTTTACCAATAACTCCAAATGGTCTTTGTTTGCATTCAGCAATTTCACCCTCGCAGCTAAACTCTCTGTAAAGGAAAGTTTGCCTTCCATGGAAAGATTGGTCAAATCTTCTATTTGCTGATAAATTTTTTCTCTGTTGGGATGATTTTTTAAGGAAATTCGAGCTAATTCGTCCAGCGCTTCTACTTGTGTAAAAGTGCTATCAAAATCTATAATAAAGTATGGTTTCAAAGCAATAGTTTTAGATTGCGAAAGTGCAAAAATCCTTTCTAAAAAGCTAAATTATTTGAGCTTTAAGCGGATTTTAAAGCCTTTGCAATTTCGATAATACTCTGTTTTAGTGGAATAAACTCGTAATTCAACAGTGTTTTTATCTTTTGATTATCGTACTGGCTCACCTTATTGGCGGTCTTAGCAACAGTTTTATTGATACCTCCCTTTTTACCTAAAAACAAGTTTTTAAAAGAGGTAAATCGCCATGCGAAATTCAGCATCCAAGGTTTTGCTAGCTTATGGGGTTCAGCTATTCCAAACGCTCTTGCGGTTTGTTCAAATAGGTTTTGGTACGTTATATTTTCGGCATTAAGGATAAACCGTTCTTGCTTCACCGGATTGTTCATCAACAAAATCATGCAATTGGTTACATCCTCCACATCAACAAAGCCGGTAGCGCCACGGGTATAATAACTTAATCCGTTTTTTACGCTTTCGAAAATTGCCCCACTTCCAGATGTTCCAGCGTCAGCCCCAATAATTACAGATGGATTAACGATTACAGCGTTTAAACCTTCGTTAATGCCACGCCAAACTTCCATTTCTGCTCTGTATTTGGAGACCGCATAAGCGTCTTTAATTTCAAATCCCTCCCAAAAACAGGCTTCATTAATTAATCCGTCAGCTTTTGCGCTACCCAAAGCGGCAATAGAACTTACATAAACTAATTTTTCTATCTCGTTTTTAACACATAAAGTCACCACATTTGCCGTTCCTTCTGCATTCACTTGCAACATTTCAGTTTTTAAACTTTCATCAAAAGAGACCAAAGCCGCACAATGGTAAACTTGGGTAATATCTTCAAAAGCATCTTCCAAATCAGAAAAATCTAAAATATCTGCGTTAAGCCATTCAATTCGGACAGAGAAGGGAATGAGTTTTTCGGGAATAACAGAATCTTCTCGTTTGATACAACGAACTTTTTCCTCAGTTTGTAACAATCTGAAAACCAATTCGGCACCTAAAAAACCTGTTCCTCCTGTAACTAATATCATTAGAAACAAAGTTATAAATATTTATCACGTGATTTGATGTTGTCCTTTGATAGTTAATTTGCAACTATGAACTAAATATTCGGCAATTACGCACAGCCTTTCCTGCCCTCTGCCGGGCAATGGCAGAAACTTTTTTACAGAAAAAAGTATCCAAAAACTGTCGCCTGCGCCCTTTGCTACTAACGGAAGTGCTTTTACTTTCTTCTTCGTTACCGCAAAGACCAAGGGCGCATAAACGTTAACAACAGTCTGCGCTTAGGCTTGGCCTAATGGAAACCTAAAAAAAAACACAATGGTAATGTTAAACTCAACTACATGAATCCAAAACATCCTCAAAAAAATTACCCCAATTAATTTAAAAAATAGATATTTGGTAACATTCAAACAAAATATGTCATTAGTCGATTTCTTCTCTCCCATAAACATTTCAAAAATTGCTCCCAAAAATGGTTATAATAACAGTCAACTAGGTTTAAAAATAGCCATTCACGAGGAAAATTTCCCCGACTTAGAAGAGGGCGGTTTTAACATTGCGATAATTGGGGTAATGGACGATAGAGGAGCTGTAAACAATCAAGGCTGCGCCTTAGCACCAGATTACATCCGCGAAAAGCTTTACACCTTAAATGAGGGGATTTTCCAATCGAGGATTGTTGATTTAGGGAATATTAAGCCCGGAGAAAAAACATCCGATACTTATATTGCCATTAAAATGGTGGTTGCAGAGTTGATAAAAATGAATATTTGCCCGGTAATTTTAGGCGGTAGCCAGGATTTAACTTACGCCCAATACATGGCTTATGAAGAGTTGGAGCAAAAAGTAGATTTAGTGGTGATTGATTCACATTTTGATTTGGACGAATCTGCGGAAGATACCATTACCACCAATTCTGTATCATACCTGAATAAAATATTTTTACACCAACCCAATTACCTTTTCAATTTCAGCAATTTGGGTTATCAAACTTATTACGTGAACCAAGATAGTTTGCGGGTAATGGATAAGTTGTTTTTTGATGCGCAACGTTTAGGCGAAATTAGTGGAGCAACGCACATTGCAGAGCCGGTAATTAGAAATGCGGATATGATCAGCTTCGATATTTCCAGTATCAGAGCATCAGACGCAATGGCAAACGGAAACGCCGGACCCAATGGTTTTTATGGCGAAGAAGCTTGTCAGCTAACTCGATATGCTGGCTATAGCGACAAATTGACTTCAATTGGTTTTTACGAATTAAACCCTGCTTACGATCAAAACGGGCAAACAGCAATGTTGGTTGCGCAGATGATCTGGTGTTTTTTTGATGGATTTTACAGTCGCAAAAAGGATTTTCCGCTAAAGCCAAAAAGCGATTATGTAATTTATAAAACCAGTTTACAGGAAGATGCTCACGAATTAATATTTGTGAAAAGTAAAAAAACTGATAGATGGTGGATGCAGGTGCCCTACCCTGCAATGGGATCCAAAAACGAACGTTATCATATGGTGCCTTGTCTTTATGAGCATTATCAACTGGCAATATCTGGCGAAATGCCCGATTTATGGTGGCGCACTTATCAAAAATTGAATTAAAATTTAAGAAAAATTACATGAGAAAATTATTGTTGGCCTTGTTGCTGATCCCTTTTTTATCCCAAGCTCAAGATAAATTAAGCCTTAAAGGCGACATAAAAAACTTAAAAAACGACAAAACAGTTTACCTAATTCATGTTGACGGTAGAAACGAGAAACTAGATTCTGCAAAAACCGTAAGTGGAAAATTTGAATTTAATATAGATCTAAAAGCTCCAGCTTTAGCTATTTTATTGTTAGATCATACCGGCAATGATTTAAATACGCAAGGAACTCCAAAAGATATTTATCGTTTTTTTATAGAGCCAGGGCAAGCTACTTTAACAGCAAAAGACTCTATAAGAAATTCAAAAATAAAAGGCTTGGCTGTAGCCGATGATTATGCAATATTAAATAAAAGCACCCAGAAAGCTGAAGATGGTTTAATGGCTTTAAACAAAACGTTTACTGCGTTAAATGATAAAGAAAAAGGAAAAGAAGAGGTTGTAAAAGGTTTTCAGGATAAATATCTGGCTTTGCTAGAAGATAGAAAAGCGGTAATTGCCGATTTTATTGAGAAAAACCCAACCAGTTTTGTGAGTTTATACAGTTTAAATACCGATTTAGCTACCGAAGACATGAACGTTCCGCAGGTAGAAAAAGCTTTTAACGCACTCGCTCCTAAACTTAAAGAAACGCCTTTGGCACAAACAATTGCACAAAAGTTGGAAATGGGCAAAAAAACCGGCTTAGGTGTTGAAGCAATTGATTTTGAAGAAACCACGGCAGAAAACATCAAAGTAAAACTTTCTACTTTTAAGGGTCAATATGTACTATTAGATTTTTGGGCATCATGGTGTGGTCCTTGTCGCCAAGAAAACCCTAACGTTGTAGCGGCTTATGAGGCTTACAAAAATAAAAACTTCACCGTGTTAGGGGTTTCTATTGACAGCAAAGAGGACAAATGGGTTGAAGCTGTAAAAAAAGATGGTTTGGTTTGGACCAACCTATTAGACAGATCTCAAAACATCGCAATGACTTATGGTATAAATGCCATCCCAAAAAACTTTTTGATTGACCCCGAAGGCAAAATTATTGCTAAGAATTTAAGAGGACCTGCTTTAATGGATAAGTTGAAAGAGGCTTTGAAGTAAGGTTGATGATGAGGTCTAAGGTTTAGAGCGCATTGAAATTTGTAAAGCTCAAATTACGTTAAGGTGATTTGAGCTTTTTTTATGCAGTTTTCTAAAGCTAAAAGAAGGTTATAGACTGCAAGATATCAGTGGAGTATTTCTAAAAATAAAACCGCCGAATAGTGCTTTGGGCTTTAAGCCTTCCGCTTTAAAAGCTAAATCTTAAAAAAATACCCAATCCCAGCGAAAACAGCTCCTGCTAAAGAAATCAAAAAAGCCGAACGTCCAAAAACAAAACCCATAACACCACCCAATACAATCAGCATTAAGCCAGCCCAAATTAAATTTTTTCCACGTTGCTGGTTTTGAGCAGCTTTTTGCTCCAATTCTGGATTTTTCTTTTTAATATCATTAAAAGCCATCTCTCTCATCTCCGAAGCGCTCGGACCAAAAGATGCGGCATTTTTTCCTGCTTTTATGGCTTTGGAATTTAAAGGGATCTTTAAGGCAGAATTTAACTTATCAGCTTCGGAATCAACCTTTACGACAGGATTAGGCTGTGGTTTATTTAACACCTTTTCTGGAACTTGTACAGTGACTTTTAAAGGCTGAGCCTTAAATGCTTTAGCAAATCGATTACTTTTTTTAATGTTGTTTTGAAGTGTAGACCTATGAGTAGCTATCTCACTCTTGCTTTCTGCCAATTCAAAAAAACCATTAGATTCTGGATAGTATAATACCATATCCTTCTCTTTTAGTTGCAGTACCATGCTAACCTGCCGAACCTTATCGCTATAAGGTGCTGTTTTTTTAGCCAGTTGTATCTTCTCTGGGTTAATTTTAACCCACTCAAAATTAGTTGTAGCACAGCCCGTAGCTAACAGAACTGCCAATAAACCAACAATGTATTTCCCTATTTTTATAATCATTTAATAAAAAATAGCAAGAGAAGATTGTGCCAAAAGCTGATTACACACATAATCAACACTTTGCGTATAACCAGCTAATTTATAATTTATTTATAGGTAATCAAATTACCCAAAAATCTACAACAAATCAAATCCAATATCTTTTCTAAAGGTAGCGCCATCGTAATAAATACGACCAGCATCTGACGTTGCCTGTTGCAAAGCATCAAACATATTATCCTGCAAAGTGGTAACTGCCAAAACTCTACCGCCTTTGGTTTTCACAATGCCGTTGTCCATTTCTGTACCTGCATGAAAAACAATACTTTCTTTAATGTTTTCTAAACCCGCAATAGCTTTACCGTTGATGTATTCTCCGGGGTAACCTGCAGAAACCAACATTACGGTAGCAGCAGTTTTATTAGATATTTTGAGTTCGTAGCTACCAACAGTTTCATCTGCAACAGCTTTTAACAGCTCTACAAAATCACTTTCCATTCTTGGCAACACGCTTTCGGTCTCCGGATCGCCCATACGACAATTGTACTCAATTACATTTGGGTGTCCATTGGTGTTCATCAATCCAATAAAAATAAAACCTTTATAATGGATATTATCGGCTTGTAATCCTTTAACAGTTGGTATTACCACCAATTCTTCCACCTTTTTCAAAAACGCTTCATCTGCAAACGGAACGGGAGAAACAGAGCCCATACCGCCAGTATTTAAACCTGTATCGCCTTCGCCAATGCGCTTATAATCCTTTGCAGAAGGTAAAATCACGTAGTCCTTTCCATCAGTAACTACAAAAACAGAAAGCTCTATACCTGTCAAAAACTCTTCAATAACCACTTTTGAACTTGCATCTCCAAATTTTGCCTCCGCAAGCATCAAACGTAATTCTTCTTGCGCTTCTGCTAAAGTAGTACAAATCAGGACACCTTTCCCTGCTGCCAAACCATCGGCTTTAAGCACAACAGGCATTGGATGATGTTTCAAATACGTTAAACCTTGCTTTAAGGTATCAACTGTAAAAGTTTGAGATGCAGCCGTTGGGATTTTATGTTTCTCCATAAAAATCTTAGAAAAATCCTTACTTCCTTCTAACTGTGCACCGTCTTTCTTTGGACCAATAACCGGAACGTTTTTCAACTCCTCATCTGCCAAAAAATAATCATGAATACCTTTTACCAAAGGCTCTTCTGGACCAACCAAAACTAAATCGACACCGTTAGCCAACACAAAAGCTTTAATTCCTTCAAAATCTGTAACTTTTAATGGTACATTTTTTCCGTAAGCACCAGTTCCTGCATTTCCAGGAGCAATAAAAAGTTGGTCGCACAATGTGCTTTGGCTAATTTTCCAGGCAAAAGTGCTTTCTCTTCCGCCCGATCCAAGTATCAAAATATTCATGCCCCAAAAATAGGATAAGATATGTACAACAAAAACGTAAATGTTAATTAAATGTGTTTCTTTTTTTTGGCGAACAGATTTCATTTATTTTCCCTGCTATATTGGGCTTGAAATGATCAATCAAAATTCAGATTTAAAAATCACCATACTATTTCGCTCACTAACTTAAGCTTCATGTTAAGTCAAAACTTGGTTAAAACATTCGAGAAATTGCCCTTAAGATAATATCAAATTGTTATAACCAGCCTTTAAAACAATGTATTTTTTATTTTCAATAAAGCAATATTTTATTCTGTAAATTATCGTCATAATCAACTGCTTTCCAAGTTAATTAATTTATCAAATTTTTAATAATTTTTAGTTTTCCACAAGTGTAAACAGCTAAAAAACAACCAAATACAAACATCTGTTCAATCTACAGCAATGTTGACATTTAGCTTGTGGAAAACTGGAATTCGTTTATAGCTCTTAGGAACATAAATTTGATGAAAAACCCCTAAAGTTTTTTAGTTCATTAACTCATTAACGATAAAATTAAAACAGAAATGGCAAAAGCTTCTGCAACAAAAACTGCTAAAGGCCTCAAGTTTGAGCGCTACTTTAGTAAAGAAGGAAAAAGTGTTTACGATCTTTTTGATTACGATAAAAGATCTTCCGTAATCAGAAACCCTTCTGGCGACGCTGTTTTTGAAATGAACGATGTAGAAGTTCCACACAGCTGGTCACAAGTTGCTACGGATATTTTAGCACAAAAATACTTCAGAAAAGCTGGTGTTCCACAAGCAGATGGCTCAACAGGCTCTGAAAACAGCATAAAGCAAGTAGCACATCGTTTGGCTAACTGCTGGAAAATTTGGGGAGAGCGTTACGGTTATTTTGCAACTACCAAAGACGCTGAAATTTTTTATGATGAATTAGTTTACACGATTGTTGGTCAATTGGCTGCGCCAAACTCACCGCAATGGTTCAATACAGGCTTACATTCCTCTTACGGAATTACAGGTGGCCCACAAGGTCACTATTACGTTGATCCAATCACAGAAAATTTAGAAAAATCTACTTCAGCATATGAGCGTCCACAGCCACACGCTTGCTTTATCTTATCTGTAGAGGATGATTTAGTAAACGAAGGTGGAATTATGGACCTTTGGGTTCGTGAGGCCCGTATTTTCAAATATGGTTCTGGAGTTGGAACAAACTTCTCCCGCATCCGTGGCGAAAGCGAAAAATTAAGTGGCGGTGGTTATTCTTCTGGCTTAATGTCTTTCTTAAAAATTGGTGATAGAGCAGCAGGAGCAATTAAATCTGGCGGAACAACCCGTAGAGCAGCCAAAATGGTTTGTTTGGATTTAGACCATCCAGAAATTGAAAGCTTTGTAAACTGGAAAGTTGAAGAAGAGAAAAAAGTTGCGGCTTTAATAGCTGCAGGTTACGCTTCTGATTACGAAGGCGAAGCTTACCGCACCGTATCCGGACAAAACTCAAATAACTCCGTTCGTATTCCTAACGCTTTCTTTAAAGCGATGAAAGAAGGAAAAGGCTGGGATTTAACGGCTCGTTCAGACGGTCGCAGAATGAAAACTATTGATTCCAATAAACTTTGGGATGATATCGCATTTGCTGCTTGGGCTTGTGCAGATCCTGGAGTACAGTTTGACACAACGATTAATGAATGGCATACTTGTCCAGAAGGTGGAAGAATCAACGCTTCTAACCCTTGTAGCGAGTACATGTTCTTAGATAATACAGCTTGTAATTTAGCATCTATCAACCTCCGTCATTTCTTCGATTTAAAAACCTTGATTTTTGATGTTAAAGGTTTCGAGCATACTTCACGTTTGTGGACTACCGTTTTAGAAATCTCTGTTTTGATGGCACAGTTCCCATCAAAAGAAGTTGCACAACTATCTTACGATTACCGTACTTTAGGTTTAGGTTATGCCAACTTAGGTTCTATGTTAATGGTTGCTGGTATTCCTTACGATAGCGATAAAGCAAGAGCAATTGGTGGTGCAATTACTGCAATTATGACGGGTGTTTCTTATGCTACTTCTGCTGAAATGGCCAGAGAGTTGGGTACTTTTAACAGATACCAAGATAATAAAGACAATATGTTACGTGTAATGCGTAACCACAGATATGCAGCTTATAACGCTACAGGCAATTACGAAGGTTTAGAAATAGCGCCTCCGGGAATCGACCAAAAAAACTGTCCTGATTATTTATTAGCAGCAGCTTGCAATGCTTGGGATAAAGCAGTAGAAATGGGCGAAAAGTACGGTTACCGTAACGCACAAACTACTGTAATTGCACCAACCGGAACTATCGGTTTGGTAATGGATTGCGATACAACTGGTATCGAGCCTGATTTTGCATTAGTAAAATTCAAAAAATTATCTGGTGGTGGATATTTCAAAATCATCAACCAAGCGGTTCCTGCAGCTTTAAGAAACTTAAAGTACAACGAGGAAGAAATCGAAACAATTGTTAACTACGCAAAAGGATCAGCAACCATTAAAAATGCACCTCACGTTAACCCAGCAAGCTTAAGAGCTAAAGGTTTTACAGATGCTGATTTAGAAAAATTAGACAAAGCGATTATCTCTGCTTTTGAAATTGGTTTCGCATTTAACGTATGGACTTTAGGCGAAGATTGTTTACACCGTTTAGGCTTTAAAGCCGAGCAGTACAATGCACAAGACTTTAACGTATTAAAATCTTTAGGTTTTACGCGTACTCAAATTGCAGAAGCAAATGAATTTATTTGCGGAACAATGACAATTGAAGGTGCTCCTTACTTAAAAGAAGAGCATTATCCAATTTTTGATTGCGCTAACAAAAATGGAGCAAAAGGAGTGAGATATATTCATGCTCACGGTCACATTAAAATGATGTCGGCTGCACAACCTTTCCTTTCTGGAGCTATTTCTAAAACCATAAACTTACCAAACGAAGCTAAGGTTGAAGAAATTAAAGAAAGCTACGAACTATCTTGGAGCTTAGGTTTAAAAGCTAATGCGCTCTACCGTGATGGTTGTAAATTATCTCAACCATTATCAACAAAATCTGATACCAAAGAAGAGAAAATTGACACGGTTGAAGAAGTTTTAGGTAAAGCTGGCGAGTTAAAATTAAGCGACTTAACACCTGAGCAGGTTTTAGAAGCCGCAACAGCAATTCTACAACGTTCAGAAGATACCAACTTTATGCGTCAGCTTTCACGAGTTGTACAAAAGAAAGTAATGCCTGCAAAACGTAGAGGTTTCACGCAAAAAGCAAGCATCGACGGACAAACTGTTTTCGTAAGAACCGGAGAATATGGAGATGGAACTTTAGGAGAAATTTTTGTAGATATGCATAAAGAAGGTGCAACTTTCCGCTCGTTGATGAACTGTTTCGCTATTGCGGTTTCAGTTGGTTTACAATACGGAGTGCCTTTGGAAGAATACGTAGAGAAGTTCACTTTCACTCGTTTTGAGCCAGCAGGAATGGTTGCTGGTCATGCAAACATTAAGTCTGCAACTTCTATTATCGATTATATTTTTAGAATGTTAGGTTACGACTACCTAAACCGTACAGATTTGGTACACGTAATTACAGAACAAAACGTGGTTACAGACAACCCAACTATGCAAGATAGCGATGTAAACCACGATTCAACTAACGTTTACACGCCAGCTCCTGCTAAAGAGATTGCTACTTCTGCGCAAGCAAGTTCAAAAGCTCAAACTTTTGATTTGTCAATGGGTGCACAGTCAGATGCTCCAGCTTGTAGCAGTTGCGGACATACCACCATTCGTTCAGGCACTTGTTACAAGTGCTTGAACTGTGGAACTTCAATGGGATGCTCTTAGGTTGAGATAAAATAATTACAAATCCTGTATCAAAAGAGATACAGGATTTTTTTTTAGAATATTATAACTTATTAGCGAAATAAAATGGATATGTTTCCACTGATAGCATTAAATATTTTTTGTAGCGTAATTGCTTCATTTATTTTTCTATTCCTAGTTTTATATTTATTAAGACCAAAAATTTCAATTAGTACTTATATCTGTAAACAGGTAAATACCTTTGATGATTCTACAGCTAATACTTACGTTTTTAAAATTATCAATGAATCATATTTTAGTGCATTTGATGTACAATTAGAATTGTTTAAGTTGGAACAATATAGAGTAACAGCAAAAGGAATAAATAATAGAATTAAACCTATTGCAATGCAGACTAATGAAATAAAACACATTCCAAATTACATTAGTAGCAAAAAATGTAATAAAAGAAGTTTTGCACCTCATGCTATTATGTTCAGAACAAATGAAGTGTTAGAGGAAATACTGAAAAATGAAAAGGAAACGTTACAACTACAAATAACATTAAGACATGGTTTGACAGGGCTTTCTAGGGTTTATCATAAAGATTATATTACAATTGACGATATTAAAGAAGGACAATTTAAATTTGGCAATAGTATTGATATAGATGTTAAATAATAAAATGACAAAAAAGATGGTGATTTTATTATTAAATTCCTTATAATTACTGAAACTATCATTAAAAATGAATTTTATGAAAGACACAATGGTAGGCTAATTGCCTTTTATTAATTTTTAGAAATATAGACCATTTTTAATTAAATGGTCTTTTTTGATTTATATACTATCCGTTATGTCATTTGTTAAAAAACACTTAAATTAATGAATATCAATCGATTACTTTTAATTAGAGATTTGATATTAAATTCGCACTATAATGTTCAAAAATCAATCACTTACAAAAACTAAATGGGTAATAAGGTTGTCTTTTTAATTTCTGCCATCACAAAAACACTATGTATATGTGCAACGGTTGGTAAAACAGATAGTTTATGTTGGTAAAATGTATTATAGGTTTCCATATCCTTACTTACAACTTTTAGCAGATAATCATAACCACCAGAAACTACATTACACTCCACTATTTCCGGGAATTTCAAAATACTTTCTTCAAAATCAGAGAAGTTAAATTTCGTTTGTTTATCCAGCGTGATGTTGCAAAAAATCGTCAGATTAGCATTTACTACGTTTTTATTTATCAGTGTTATATATTTCTCGATAACTCCATCACGCTCCATTCTTTTGATTCTGTCATGTACCGGTGTAACTGAAAGGTTTATTTTTTGCGAGATTTCTTTAAAAGTTAAGTGTGCATTTTCCTGCAAAAGTCTAAGTATTTTAATATCAGTATTATCAATCATAAAAATGCTATCTAGAAAATTTTTCTACTAAGGGCTAAACCTAGTTTAAATATATTGTGTTTTTTCTTTAAAACACGCTGGAAAATCACTGTATATTCTTATTTATTTCTCTCTAATACAAAGATAAATGCTTTAATATAAGTTTGCATCACCAATTTTAGACTAATGATTATAGGAATTCCAAAAGAAATTAAGAATAACGAGAACCGGGTTGCTATTACTCCCGCGGGCGTAAAAAGTTTTGTTGACCAAAACCACCGTGTTTACATTCAAAAAAGTGCCGGAGAAGGAAGTGGTTTCTCTGATGATGAATATCGAAACGCCGGTGCCCAGCTATTAGAAACTATTGAAGAAGTGTATGCAATTGCAGAGATGGTTTGCAAAGTAAAAGAACCGATTGAGCGAGAGTATAACCTCATAAAGGCCGATCAATTAATATTTACCTATTTTCATTTTGCATCGTCCAGAGCTTTAACAGAAGCAATGATTGCCAGAAAGGCAGTTTGTTTAGCGTATGAAACGGTAGAAGCAGATGATCGCTCTTTGCCATTGTTAATTCCAATGTCTGAGGTTGCAGGGCGAATGGCCGTACAGGAAGGCGCAAAATACTTAGGCAAACCGAGTGGTGGAAGAGGTGTATTATTAGGCGGAGTGGCGGGGGTAAAACCTGCTAACGTTTTAATTTTAGGTGGCGGAATTGTTGGAACAGAGTCGGCAAAAATGGCTGCTGGTTTAGGCGCTAACGTTACCATAATGGATATCAGTTTAAAAAGATTACGTTATTTAAATGATGTGTTACCAGCAAACGTTGATACGGTTGTTGCTAATCCTTATCAAATTGAAGAAGCGGTAAAAACTGCTGATTTAATTATTGGTGCAGTATTGATTCCTGGAGCCAAAGCACCCCACTTAGTTAAAAAAGAAATGCTGAAATTGATGCGACCCGGAACGGTACTAATTGATGTAGCAGTAGACCAAGGTGGCTGTATTGAAACGGCAAAACCAACTACACATGAAAACCCGATTTATATCATCGACGGGATTGTTCATTACTGTGTTTCAAATATGCCAGGTGCAGTGCCTTACACCTCTACCATGGCTTTAACTAATGCTACTTTACCTTACGCTTTGCAACTCGCCAACAAAGGCTGGAAATTAGCATGTGAACAAAACGCTGAATTACGTAAAGGTCTGAACATTGTAAACGGTAAGGTTGTTTACAAGGGTGTAGCGGATGCATTTGGTTTACTGTTGGAAGCAGTTTAAATTCTTAAAATAAATTAGGGATTTTATTATCACTTTGAGCAAAGTGCTGGGCAATAAAAAAATCCGATTTGATTTACGCTAGCAAATCAAATCGGATTCAAAAAAATAATCATAAAAGATTGTTACCTACTTGGTCTTCCGCTTCCGCCACTTCGGGAAGAAGAAGATGTTGAAGAACTACCGCTAGACGATGGCGCACTTGACCGCTCTGCACTTCTACTAGGCGCACTGTTCTCCGTTCTTGGAGCCGGTGCACTTCGTTCCATTCGTTCTGGACGACTACTTTGCGTTTCACTTCTTTGTGGAGAAGATGAGGGCGTTGAGCTCCTAGTTGATTCGGTTCTTGCTGGAGAATTCGTCCTTGGCGTTTCTGTACGTTCGGGCCTGCTTGAGTTTGAACCTCTATCCACATCAGAACGAGTTGTTGGCGCCTCTGTTCTAGTACCTTCAGTTCTGCTTGGCGTACTCCTTGGCGATTCCGTACGTTCTGGCCTGCTTGAATTTGAACTTCTATCCACATCAGAACGACTTGTTCCAATTGTATTTCTACTATCAGAACTGCTAGCCCCAGAACGGTCTGGTCTCGTAGAATTAGTTGAACTACTTCTATCCGTATTGGTCAGCGTTCTATCGATGTTCGTATCACCTCTGCTCGGCCTCGTTGTATTACTTGCAATGGTAGTACGTGGTGCAGAATTTCCGCTTCTATCCACATTTGGTCTGTAAATACCTACTTCTCCCCGACTAACACGGTCAGAACCTGGTCTACTATTATCTGACACTCTGTAAACTGGCACATCACTACGAGTTGCCCTCCTCACATCATCTCTACCCGGTCCGCTGTAGTAGCGTACCCTATCATTGGTGTAAATGTTATTGATGATAGTAGTATTGTTCACGATGTAAACATTACGTCTTGGTTCCCAGTATCTACTATATGATGGATAATAGATACAACGCTGTGGAATAAATACCCAATAATTATCTGGCACATAATAACGTCTGCCCACATGGATATTTATACTTACTCGTGGCGCCAAAGGTGCCCATCCGTAATAACCACCACCAGTTCTCCAAGTTACCCAAGCTGGTCCCCACTCAGTGTCTGGCATCCAAATCCAACCATCATATTTATCGTAAAACCATCTTCCATAATGGAAAGGCGCCCAACCCCACTCGTAATCAGAAACCCAAGTATTTCCATACTCAGTCATCACCCAGTGTCCGTTGGTGTAGTAAGGTCTAAAATCACTACCTACATTTGGTCGCCAAACGTATCCGTAATCGGGATTATTAACCCAATCGCCATAGTAAGAAAGCTCATCGTAAAACACCTGTAAGCTGATGTCTTTTCTCGAACTAGCCTCTGCCTTATTATTGCCAAGGCTTATCAATATAAAGAATACACTGAAAGCCCATGCTATTTTTTTTATGCTGTTTCTCATGTTTTCTAAAATTTAAATCGGTTCAATTAATCAATTAACGCTTCAAAAGCTTGTTTAATATGTTATGTTGAAAATGTGACAAACTCACCATAAAACACTTCATTCACGCTTCTGATGTAAGAACAATATCCCTTTGCGAGCGGCTATATTTATAAGACGATGTTATGTACAAAAAGGTGTCAAATAAAATAACCTTATATAGTTTGGAGCTTTTTAAAAGCAAATGGTTTAATTTGCAACATGGCAAAAGGCACATTATACCTCATCCCCGTGGTGATGGCAGAAGGAGCAGAGCAAAAATCATTGACTCCTTTTTTATCACAAACCATTAATGAGATCAAAGAATACATCGTTGAAAACGAAAAAACTGCAAGACGTAACTTAAAAAATGCGGGCTTAATAACCAAGCAGGCAGATTTGATTATCCATGATTATGGAAAACACGAAAGAAACGGCAGTTTAAAACCTTATTTCCAAGGGTTAGAGGCTGGGAATGATGTTGGATTAATGAGCGAAGCGGGTTGCCCGGGTGTTGCAGATCCAGGTGCGGATATCGTTGCCGAAGCACATAAGAGAGGGATAAAAGTAGTTCCTTTGGTTGGCCCAAGTTCTTTGCTTTTGGCATTAATGGGTTCTGGTTTTAACGGACAGAGTTTTGCGTTCCACGGCTATTTGCCAATTGATAAAATGGACCGGATGAAAAGAATTAGAGAGCTTGAATCTTTCTCCGATCGATTTAGGCAGACGCAATTATTTATTGAAACTCCGTTTAGAAATAACCCAATGATGAACGATATTTTGGCTAGTTGCAGAAATGATACTAGACTATGCATCGCTTCTAACTTAACTGCTGAGAATGAGTTTTTACAAACAAAAACCATTGCGCAGTGGAAGCTTGAACAGCCTGATTTACACAAACAGCCTACTATTTTTCTGCTGTATAAAGCCAAATGAGAATCCCTACCCCGTCCGATGTTTTAATAGTTGGTGTTAGTCCGGTTTCTTTGGGCTTTGCAACGCTTTTGGCAAAAGGTGGATTAAATGTTTTGGTTATTAGCGAATTGGATTCTAAAGCTGAAGACAATACGCAACAATTACAGTTGAGCCTTTACAATGAAGCGCTCCTAAAACAACATGGCTACCAACTTAACGAGGAGACTACAACGCAGAATTTTATTGAACAAAGTCTGTTTTTGTTAGCGCACAGTTTATGCTGTGTAGTTTGGGGAACTAAGTTGATTAGTTCTGTTAAAAATGAACATCAATTGGAGCAAAGCGGAGTTAGCCAGAAGCACCAAAGTAATTTTGTTTTTAATTTGAGCGACTTAGAGATCAATCAATCCAACAATGAAGCGAATTTTAGAAATGCTTTTGTTTTGGCCTGGCGGGTAATTGGTGTTCAGCTTAAAAATTTTCACCCGTTTATAATGCACTCTTTTGAAGTTGAGCGGGAGATGATCGCCGGTTTCTATCAGGATAAAAAAGAAGGTGGCATTTTAAAAAAATGGATTGGAAAGCTTGCGCCAGTTAAACCGAATAACTTAGAACTGATAGGTAGTCCGGTTAATTTACATTTAAGTCAACAGCGGGTTTTAGAAGCTGGCAAGCTATTAACAGATTTGCCATTTTACGATGAAAAGCTAAAGCAGGAAACTTCGCTTTACAAATGGTGCAACTATCAGTATTTTTCGCTGATTGTAATCGGAAGCGTAAATCCCCACTTTTTGTTCAACGTTGCAAAATGGGTTCAGTTGAATTTTAATATAAAGCTGTTTTACCTCCCTTACAGCGAAAAGAACGAATGTATTTTTGAGACCTTGGACATCTCTCCAAACGAAAAAAGGACCTTAATGATCAGACCAGATAAATACATTTCTTTTGTTAACGATATTTTGGAAACGGATATTATCGACAATTACCTAAGAAACGTGTTATTGATGCATGCGAATGCAGAGAAAAACTCGTCATCATCATCCCGTCATGCCGACGATAGGCAACATCTCACATTCTAAATTCCTTTAAACTGATTTACTCATAATAATGAGCTGTTTCACTCCGTTCAACGATGACGCGTTTTATCGTTACCGAAAATCATCGCATTAACGATTGAAACGGCATCCTTTTGGCGAGCCTGAGCGGAGGTCGAAAGCTAAGCCAAAAGATACAGTGCAAAGCGTGTTGAAATGCCCAAAAACTGAAAATACAAAACCCAAAAACGCGACACCAATTCTTTCCCCAAAATGTTCAAAAATTGGGTTTTATATTGAAGGTAAATTCTCCATCTTCGTATCTTCAAAAAACATAAAAAACATGTCAGATCAGCATATCTTTATAGTTGCACAGGAGTTAAATGTAGGGAGCAAGCAGGTACAAGCCACTTTAAATCTACTTGATGAAGGTGCAACCGTTCCGTTTATCTCGAGGTACCGTAAAGAAATGACGGGCAGTTTGGATGAAGTACAAGTTGCAACAATTAGAGATCGTGTGCAACAATTGCGGGATTTAGACAAGCGAAAAGAAGCAATCTTAAAATCTATTGAAGAACAGGGAAAGCTGACTAAGGAACTGAAAGAAGCAGTTTTAGCTACCGAAACCATGGCACTTTTAGAAGATATTTACCTGCCTTACAAACCTAAACGGAAAACGAAAGCATCCATAGCTCGTGAAAAAGGATTAGAACCTTTGGCTTTAAATATTTTTGACCAAGATCAAAATAGCCCAGAAACCGAAGCTGATAAATACATTGATCCAGAAAAAGGCGTAAACAATACCGTTGAGGCTTTACAAGGCGCCAGAGATATTATTGCGGAAATGATTGCCGAAAACGCAGAGGCGAGGTTGACGTTGCGTAACCTATTTTTTAACAAAGGACTTTATAAGGCGGAAGTTTTAAAAGGGAAAGAGGAAGAGGGTATAAAATATAAAGATTATTTTGAGTGGAGCGAACCCGTAAAAACTGCCCCATCGCACCGTATTTTGGCTATGCGGCGTGGGGAGAAAGAACAGATTTTAAAATTAGATGCTTTGCCAGAAGAAGAGGCGGCAGTCAATCTTTTAGAACAGCAATTTATTAAAGGCAACAATAAAAAAAGTGCAGCCGTAAAACAGGCTTTAGACGATAGCTACAAGCGATTATTAAAACCGTCGATGGAAACCGAAACTCGTTTAAAATCTAAACAACTGGCAGATGAGGAAGCTATCCGTGTTTTTGCCGAAAATGCTCGTCAACTTTTATTAGCTGCGCCAATTGGACAAAAAAGAGTGTTGGCTTTAGATCCAGGTTTTAGAACGGGTTGTAAATTGGTTTGTTTAGATGAACAAGGGAAACTATTAGAAAACGGAACGATTTATCCACATACCGGTCCCGGTGTTGCTAAAGAAGCAGCACAGAC
This sequence comes from Pedobacter arcticus A12, assembly GCF_000302595.1. Taxonomy (GTDB): domain Bacteria; phylum Bacteroidota; class Bacteroidia; order Sphingobacteriales; family Sphingobacteriaceae; genus Pseudopedobacter; species Pseudopedobacter arcticus. The sequence goes on from NZ_JH947128.1 coordinate 391,925, forward strand.
TTTAAAACATTTGTGTGATAAATATAAGATTGAAGCTATTGCAATAGGCAACGGAACTGCTGGCAGAGAAACGGAAGATTTTGTGAAAGCCCAAAATTTAGAAAATGTTTTGGTGGTAATGGTAAACGAAAGTGGTGCCTCTATCTATTCGGCATCAGACACGGCAAGAGAAGAATTCCCAGACCAGGATATTACTGTTCGTGGTGCAGTTTCTATTGGTCGTAGAATGATGGATCCTTTGGCGGAGTTGGTGAAAATTGATCCGAAATCAATCGGTGTTGGGCAGTACCAACATGATGTTGATCAAACAAAATTACAGACGTCTTTGGATGATACCGTGATGAGTTGTGTGAACGCTGTCGGTGTGGAACTGAATACGGCTTCGAAACAAATTTTGGCTTATGTATCGGGTTTAGGTCCGCAATTGGCGCAAAATATTGTGGAATATCGTAATACGCATGATGCTTTTAAAAATAGAGCATCCCTAAAAAAAGTTGCCCGTTTGGGCGATAAAGCGTTTGAACAAGCTGCCGGTTTTTTAAGAATCAGAAATGGCGAACATCCGTTAGATGCAAGTGCAGTACATCCAGAACGTTACGCTTTGGTTGCTCAAATGGCAAAAGATGTAAATTGTAAAATTGAGGATTTACTGAAAGATGCAAAACTGAGGGAACAAATCGATTTAAAAAAATACGTTTCCGCAGAGGTTGGTTTACCTACTTTAAAAGACATTGTAGCAGAACTGGCAAAACCCGGTCGCGACCCACGTGAACAATTTGAAGCTTTTGCTTTTGCAGAAGGAATTAATAAAATTGACGATTTAAAACCGGGGATGAAATTGCCGGGCATCGTAACAAACATAACCAATTTTGGTGCTTTTATAGATATCGGCGTTCATCAGGATGGCTTGGTGCACTTAAGTCAAATGGCGGACAAGTTTATTTCGAATCCAAACGAGGTGGTAAAAGTATCGCAAAGAGTACAGGTAACTGTGGTTGATGTGGATGCTGTCCGTAAAAGAATTTCTTTAACGATGAAATCTGGCGAGAAAAAAGTTGCTGAACCAAAAGAGCGTAAACCAGTTGTTCAACAAAAACCACAACCACAAAAACCAGCGCAAACTTTTAAGAAAAAAGAAGTTGCGCCAAAAGAATCAGCAGGAGATATGGCGACAAAACTGGCTGCTTTGATGGGGAAATTTAAATAGATATGGTTTTACGGAGGGTCCTCGAAAAGAGAGACCCTGCTCGGACTTGAAAAGAATTCTTCTCCGTCACGTCGAGGTACGAGACGTCTCACAAATAAGGTAAAACATAGAATTCATTGCCTATTTGCTTAGTTATCTTTGGCGAATTCACTTGGTTCAAAATCACGAAATGCTTAAAAATAGCATTAGATGTCCGCAGAAAAGACAGGTTGTACTTTGACGTCTGATTACTCGAAACCAGCAAGAAAACTGAGCTAAAATTCCATCCTTTAAATGTTAAAATACCTTAAACCTCAGTCCAACTAAAAAAGAATCACCATCTTTAAACATCTTATGGATTTCAGAAAAGCTTTTATTTCATCCCTTTTAACAGTAATTGTATTTGTTGCGAATGCACAAGAAAAGGTTTTGATTAAAGGCTTAGTATTCCAAAAAGGGAGTTCTTCGAGGATTGAAGCCGTAGAAATACAGGTAAAAAACACTCGAAATTCTGTTAAAACAGATGAATGGGGAAATTTTGCAATTGAAGTAAATATCGGCGACACCCTTTTATTCAGCAAATTGAACTATGAAGATACGGAGCGGCCTGTACTTGCAAAAACCAATCTGATTGTTTATTTAACCAAAGCTATTGCTTTAAACGAGGTGATAGTAAAAGAACAGAGCAAAAGCAAACAACAGCAAGAAATTTTAGACGGCTACCGAAGCAAAGGTGTTTTCTACAATGGAGATCCACCTATTTTGGCTTATATATTTGTCCCACTTACTGCCCTGCATGAACTTTTAGGAACTGATGCCAATAATGCCAAAAAATTCGGAAATTACATTCAACGAGAGAATGCACAGTCAATGGTTGACCGCCATTTTAACGAGATTGTAATACGTAAAGCAATAAAAATCCCCGATTCGGAATTGGTAGAGTTTATGTATTTATTTAGGCCAAAGCCAGAAGAGGCTATGTATTGGAATTATTATGACGATATGAATTATGTAAAGAAATCTTACGCAAAGTTTTTACAGCGGAAAAAACAGAGATTAACACCTTAGTTTAATCACATTCTACTTGCAAATCTTTTTACAATTTCATCAACAATCTGTGCGGTTTGATTTGGAAAATCGAGGTGTATTTTCTGTTCTACACTTACCCAATCCCTCAATATAGACACTAAATTATCATCAATTTTTTTCACCAATGGCACTCCAAGTTGTTCTGCTGCAAAAGCATTGCAACTTTGCTCAAATTGATTCTTAATTGGCATCAGCAACAGCTTTTTTCCTAAATAAAGTGCCTCTGCCGGTCCCTCAAAACCACCTCCTGTAAACAAACCGGCACAATTTTTCAAACTCTTTTTAAAAGCACAATTATCAATCTTTTGTATTAATACATTTTGATATTGAAAGGCTGTGGTCTGATTTTTACTAAAAACCTGCCATTGTACATCAGGCAATTGGTGTAAATATTTTACCAGCAATTTATCATCTACCGCAGGTAAATAAACGGTATAATATCCATGGTTCTGAGGAGTTAAATCTCTAATTTCTTGGCGGATTACTGGCGTATAAATAAACTTATCGTAGGCTTTAAAGTGAAAACCCACATGGTGTGTAGTTGGTGCATAATATTTTAGAATGAGCTCTGCAATTCTCCTGCGCTTTGGCGGACGAGGCGTTAATGGGGAAGAAAACGAAGCTTGATGACTTAAAGATACAGTTGGAATATTTCTTAATTTGCAGGCCCAGGCCGTAATAGGCTCAAAATCGTTGATGATTAAATCGTAGTTTCTTACGGGTAAGGTAAAAATATCTTCCCAAAGTTGTCGGATCTTCATATTTTTTACCGTTTTCCAATAATCTATCCCTCCCTTTTTTCCAACAACATAACTAAAACCATGAAATTTATACTTTAGAGTCTCTGTTAAGGAAACCTCTGTTTGCGAGCCACTAACCAATAAATCTAGCTCTCCGTATTGTTTTAATAGCGGAACTATTTCTCTTGCTCTGCTAATATGACCGTTTCCCGTACCTTGTATAGCATATAATATTTTCATGATTTAAAAAATTATGAAACTTCTATTTTAAATTTTTCGAGCAAATCATTGATGTTCAACAGCTGTGCAAGGTCTTCGGTTTCTTCTGGCTCGTCCTCTTTTAAGTAAGTTGCCGGATTGTATTTATACACCTCCCAATTTTTGCCATCATACTCCAAAGCGGTCAAACTTTCTACCCAATCACCAGAATTTAAATAAACTACGGATCCTTTATCTGTAGTAATATTACTGATTTCTGAGTGGTGGATATGGCCGCATACTACGTAATAATAACCTTTCTCTATCGCAAGTTCTGCGGCCGTTTGTTCAAATTGGTTGATAAATTTTACCGCTTCTTTAACGCTCGCCTTAATTTTTTGTGAAAACGAATATTTCTTTTTGCCCATTTTTTCAAGCATCCAGTTGGTGATGTTATTGATCATGATCAAAGTATCGTAACCAATTGCGCCCAATTTCGCCAGCCATTTAGAGTGTTGCATGGTTACATCGAAAACATCTCCGTGGAAAAACCATGCTTTTTTACCGTTTAAATTCAGAACTAATTTATTGGCGAGCTGAAAGTTCCCCATCTTGAAATCCACAAATTTTCTTAATAATTCGTCGTGGTTCCCCGTGAGATAATAAACCTGTACCCCATCGGTAACAAACTTCAATACTTTACGGATCACCTTTAAATGATCTTCTGGGAAGTATGATTTGCTGAACTGCCAGATATCAACAATATCGCCGTTAAGGATTAAGATCTTTGGATTGATGCTTTCTAAATACTTTAACAGTTCTTTGGCATGGCAACCGTATGTGCCTAAATGCACATCCGATATAACTACAATATCTAAATCTCTTTTAGACATATTTTATTTTAAGGAATTTGAATTTTAGGTACTTTGGGTAGAAGTGCTTTTTTGGATAAACTGATTGATTTTTCTGCATATTGTTTCAGCAAAGCTAAGACATGGCTGTTAACTGAGTTTTAACAAATTGTTATGATATAGGAAAGTTTTGAGAGGGAAAGTGGAAATCTCGAATTGTAGCAATGAGAATAGCTTCGCCTAAACATCCAAAAAAATTGAGGGAGAGAAACTTCCGTACAAGCTAATCTCAATAATTAAACCCAGGCTATATCGCCAATAGTTTACCAAATATTTTTAAGGAAAATCCTGCTTTTAAAATTTTCTATCGCACCTAGGCTACCATTAAATTGCGTATTCGGCTCATATCGTTCAACTTAAAGAAATCTAAATTTTTGATTAATTATCGAATGAGTATAATAGACAAATCCTAGAAGTTTATTTATAGCGTACATTTTTAAAAATTCTTTTTTTAAAAAAAGCCGATAACCTTATCATAGTTATTTTATATTTGGTTCACTGAACCTAAAATTTTCTGATCAGATGGCCCAGCCGCAATTAACTAATCTTGATCATTCATTATTGCTTACCCAATTGAAATGTGGTAACCAGGATGCTTTTACAGAACTGTATAAAATGTATAGTGTAAAGCTATACGTCAATATTTTACGGATGGTGAAAGATGAACAGGTTGCAGAAGAATTGGTTCAGGAGCTTTTTACCAAAATATGGCGAAAGCGAGAAAGCCTTCAAATCAACATCGATTTTAAATCCTATTTATATGTGATAGGTCAAAATTTAGTTTACGATTTTTTCAGGAAACTACAGCGTGACCAAAAGATGTACCAGCATTTTAAAGAAATCGCCACCGAGCAGTATTCTCATATTGAAGAATCTTTACAGCTTAAACAAAGTGAAGATATTCTAGAAAAAGCATTGAGCAAATTATCAGTTCAGCAAAGAAACGTTTATAAATTATGCAAAATTGAAGGTTACACCTATAAACAAGCGGCAGATAAAATGGGCATATCTCCGCATACCGTAAAAGAATACCTAAGCATTGCTAACCGCTTTGTTAAAGAGTATTTGCTCAATAACCTGGACATCTGTATGACCCTACTTTTATTTTTTTTCATAAAAAAGTAAACACACCCCCCCGTAAGAGTTTATGAAACGTCATGATATAAATGACGCTTTAATAAATGAACATTCCCAATAGCCGTATTTTCCATCAAATATTAAATAACACTTGCTCTCCGCCGGCGTTAGATGAATTCTTAACCCATATTGAAGATGATAAGAATAAAGAAGCTTATCTAAACTTAATTACTAATGCTTTAGATAAAGACGTAGAAACTGCACTTGATGAGCAAATAAGGTTAAGATTAAATGAACGCTTAAATCAAATACTGGCACAAGAGACAAAATCTGCTAACCGTTCTGTTAAAAAATTACAGCTTCACACCTTTTATAAATATGCGGCCATAGTTTTTCTAGCATTATCTCTAATTACTGGCATATATATTCTAAATCATAAAAATACAATAAGTGAAACTATTAGCGCAATTAAACCGGGTGGCAATAAAGCAATTTTAACCTTGGCAAATGGTTCAAAAATAGTGCTGAACGATATCAAAGATGGGACACTAATCCGCCAAGCAGGAATAGAGATTATTAAAGCAAAAGACGGCCGATTGATTTACAACATCAGTGACGAACAGGTTTCTGAACAAAACCCATCTAGCAATCAGTACAACACCTTGGAAGTTCCGCGTGGCGGGCAATACCAAATCAACCTATCAGATGGCACCAAAGTATGGCTGAATTCCGAGTCGTCCTTAAGATTTAAGCAGAGCTTCACAAACTTAGATGAGCGAAAAGTGGAATTGAGCGGTGAAGCTTATTTTGAGGTAGCTAAAAATAAATTAAAACCCTTTCGAGTGATGACCACTAATGGTGCAGGCTTAAAAGAAGAAGTTCAGGTTTTGGGTACTCATTTTAACATCACCAGCTATAAAGATGAAAAAACATCTAAAACCACCCTTTTAGAGGGTTCGGTACGCGTAACTACAGCTTCCACAATACAAACCTTAAAGCCAGAACAACAATTTGTATTACGGAGTAATGGTTTCTCTGTAGACAAAGTAGATGTACAGGAAGTTATAGCCTGGAAAAATGGCTTCTTCATTTTTGAAAACGATAACCTAGAAGGAGTATTAAAAAAAATATCCAGATGGTACGATGTGCAAATTGTTTACGACGGCAGTCTTAACGACATCAAGATTATTGGCTCAGTATCACGTAAAACCGATATTTCTGAGGTACTAAACATTCTAGAAAAAACCGATAAATTTAAATTCAAACTGGAAGGAAGGAGGATTATTGTGATGCACTAAACCACCAATTTTTCCTTATCCATTCCAAAAAACCAGAGGTGTTGACGCACCCCCGGCCTAAACGTTTGGATAAGTTCTTTGATTGCAATCAACTATAATTTTTATCTCAGACCTGAAAATGACAGCTATCTCTAGCTTTTATTTTCTTAAACCAAACTAACCAAATGTATGAAAATTTACGATTTTAAATTATACCGGGATTCCGGTATGGGGAATAAAATTATCCGAATCATGAAACTTACAAGCATACTGTTGTTCACCATTTTACTTCAGGTAAGCGCTAAAAGTATTGCGCAAAAAAAAGTTACACTCCATGAGCAAAGCGCAAAACTAGAGTTTGTTCTAAAATCTATTAAAAATCAGACGGGATATAACCTTATCATCATCGCTAACAATATCCAAAATGCAAAACCCATCACTATAAATGTTAAAGAGGTAGATTTAGAAGATGTTTTACAGCAATGCTTTCTCCATCAGCCTTTCACTTACCTGTTGGAGTCTAACGCAATTATTGTTAAGGAGAAACAGGAGAGCAATAGCTCAGCTAGCTTTCTTGGTTTTAAAATCTCGGGGACGGTAAAAGATGAGTTGGGTTTGCCCATTCCAGGGGTGGCTATCAAAGTTTTAGGTAAATCCAAGGCTACAACAACCAGCAATTCCGGAAAATACACCATTGAAGTTGAGTTAAGAGACAGTCTGGAATTCAGTTATCTAGGCTATAAAAAGCAAAGGATCTCGGTAAGAGGTATTGACGAGATTGACGTAGTGATGCAACCCGAAAGCAATAGTCTTAAAGACGTGATTGTAGTTGGCTACGGAGTGCAAAAGAAAGAGAGTGTGGTAAGCTCAATAAGTACGGTCAAAGGAGAGGACTTAGCGTTTCCTACCAGAAACCTCACTAATAATTTGGCGGGCCAGGTTTCCGGATTAATTGCTATCCAGCGTACAGGAGAACCCGGATACGATGACTCGGAGTTTTGGATTAGAGGAGTAAGCACCTTTGCTGGCGGTAGCTCTCCTTTGGTTTTAGTAGATGGGGTTCCACGAAAAATGACCGATATAGAACCCGATGAAATAGAAACCTTTTCGGTACTTAAAGATGCAGCAGCTACGGCAGTATACGGTGCTGAAGGAGCCAACGGAGTGGTATTGATTACTTCAAAGAGAGGAAGAAAGCAGAAAGGCGTCATCTCTTTCCGCACAGAACACAGCACTTCTAAAGCTACTCGTTTACCAGAGTACGTAGGTTCGGCAGAATACCTCACCCTATTTAACGAAGCACTTGGCAATGATGGTTTGGCTCCTATATTTAGTGACGATCTCATCTCAAAATACCGGAACCATGAAGATCCAGATCTTTACCCAAGTACAAATTGGTTAAATGAACTGCTAAGAAAGAACACAGACAACCACCGCTATACCCTAAACGTACGAGGAGGAACCGACCTTGCCCGCTATTTTGTTTCTGGAGCTTATTTTAGCGAAAGTGGAATGTTTAAAGACGACCCTACAGACAGATATGAAAACAACATTGGTGTAAAGCGCTTTAACCTCCGTAGCAATATAGATATGGATGTATCTAAAACCACTACTGTAAGTGTAGATTTAAGCGGGCAATATCTACTAACCAACTACCCAGGCGTAGCTACTGCAACCATATTTAGACAGATGTTAATCACCCCTCCTTATGTTTTCCCTGCCGTTTATAGTGATGGTACTGTGTCCACTTTTCAACAAGAAAGAGATGCCAACATGCGTAATCCCTATAACCAATTAATGAACTCTGGTTATGCGAAAGAATGGAGAAGTGGCATACAATCTAATGTACGTTTAAACCAGAAATTAGACTTTATTACCGCCGGCTTAACGTTTAAAGGAAATGTGAGTTATGATTATGACGGGAATTTTATCTCAAAACGAAACTATGACCCCAGCAGATATAATGCTACCGGTAGAGATGTTGACGGCAAACTCATTTTTTCTAAAACCTATTCTGGAACTGGGAATCTAAGCGACCCTACAGAGACTAGTGATGCTGTAAAAAAGGTATATGTAGAATCTTCGCTCAATTACAACCAGCACTTTGGCAAACACACCGTAGGTGCCATGGCATTATACATGCAGAAAGAAACACAATTGAATACAGAAGCGCTTGCTTTTAGGAAACAAGGCTTGGTGGGGAGAGCAACTTATGCATTTGATAATCGCTATTTTGTAGAAGGCAACTTTGGCTATACCGGCAGTGAAGCTTTTGCAAAGGAATATCGCTTTGGCTTTTTCCCAGCGATAGGCTTAGGGTATCAGCTTTCCAATGAATCATTTTACCCAGAACACTTAAAAGATGTTGTATCAAGCTTCAAACTTCGCTTTTCTATGGGTAGAACCGGGAATGACGCAACTGGTGGAGCAAGATTTTTATACCGTGGCACCTATAAATTTGACGATGCAACCTTTAGTCAAGGTATTACCTCTGCAGGAGGTGTAAACGCTTATGGAACAGGGATTACAGAGGCCCGTTTTGAAGCACCCTATCTGGTGTGGGAGATTGAGGACAAACAAAACTACGGGGTAGATGTTGGCTTGTTTAAAGACCGTGTAAACATTGTAGCAGATTATTTTAAATCAGAACGAAGCGGGATTCTACTCCAAAGAAGAACCACGCCTTCTGTTGGAGGCTTTAGGCAAGCACCGTGGGAAAATTATGGCAAAGTAAAAAACCATGGGGTTGATGCAAGTATCGATGGCAAACAAAAATTCAACAACTTTTTAATTAGTGCTAGAGGTACTTTTACTTTTGCCCGTAATAAAATCACCGAGTATGATGAATTAAAACAACCTTATCCATGGATGGCTGTAACTGGCAACAGCGTTGGGTATTCAACCTACTACGTTGCAGATAGGCTGTATACCGTTGATGATTTTACGTCAGTTGACAACTCAAACGGCACAAAGTCTTACACCTTAAAAGATGGCATTCCCAAGCCTACGCTTGGCGGTAAAATAGGACCTGGAGATATTAAGTACAAAGATTTAAACGACGATAAGCAAATAGATGTTTTCGATAGAGTAACGGGTGGCGATGTAGCGCCTAAAAATCCTGAAATTGTGTATGGTTTTGGCTTAAATGTAGAGTACAAAGGCTTCTACATCAGCTCCTTTTTTCAAGGCTCTGGCAATACTTCTGTGATGCTTAACGGCTATACTGGCTGGTTTCCTTTCGCCTGGGGCGTAGACCAATCTAATTACAGAACCTTTGAGCTCGACCGTTGGTCAGACGCGAACCCTAATCCTAACGCACTCATGCCCAGAACACATACAAGCAGTGCGAACAATGCAAATAACGATCGGGCAAGTACTTTTTGGGTTAGAAACGGTAGTTTCTTACGACTAAAAAACATGGAGGTTGGGTATAACCTACCCAAAACTTTCTTAAATAAAATGAAACTTCAAACAGCCCGCTTATATGTAATGGGTTATAATTTGGCGGTATGGGACAGCATTAACTATTGGGATCCTGAAGTTGGAAACGGGAATGGGGGAAGTATTTACCCCTTGCCAAGGACTTTTACTTTCGGCTTAGAGGTTACATTATAAGCTAAGGTTGAAGTGCAATAACTTCAATATTTTTTGGTGTTTATTAAAAAAAACAAAATGAAATTTAAGAAAATAATTATCCTATTGCTTTTAACTATCGGGATATGTTCCTGCAAAAAGAATTATTTAGACGTTTCGAATGAACTTGCCGGAGGACTAAGTTCTACAGACGAGGTATTTGAAAATCCAGCCTATACACGTCGGTGGTATGCAAATATTCTTTCTGGTGTACCAGATTATTCGACCATTCCTTTTGTAGGGCTAACAGGATTTCACAACCCGTGGACAGGTTTAACAGACGAACTTAACGTTGGTTACGGCGACGTTAACAACTATGCTATCGCTCCAAAAAACTCCACAAATGTAAATTTTCATCGTTGGCAACCTGCTTATCAGCTTATTAGACAGGCCAATATCTTTCTAGAAAAAGCAAAACCTATCCCTGCAACAGGTACAGATGCAGATCAACTTGCTGAAGATGAATTTAATAAAATGAAAGCAAACGTACTATTTATGAGAGCGTATTATCATTACCTGCTTTTTGAACAATATGGTCCAATCCCTATCGTTACCAAATCATTAGCTACAACCGGGGATTTAGATTTGTTTAGACGTCCTATTGATGAGGTAATTGCTTTTATTGACAAAGAATTAGCTGATGTAATACCGCTATTGCCCCAAACTGCAATTACAGATGAGCAATATTTAGCAAACCCTACTAAAGGTGTTGCCTTGGCAGTGAGAGCCAAATTATGGATGTACGCGGCCAGCCCACTCTTTAACGGAGAATATGCCGAAGCATTAGCCTTGCAAAATTCAACGGGAGAGAAGCTGTTCCCTGCTAAAGATTTAAGTAAGTGGACTAAAGCTGTTACCGCCACAAAAGCGCTGATTACCTTTGCAGAAGAGGGGAATTACGAGTTATATAAAGCAACTACAGGTGGAATATTAGACCCTGAAAAATCTTTATATGAACTTTTTCAGGTTTATAACAAAGAAATTATTTGGGCAACTGCTAAAAATGGATGGGGAGGCATGAACAATGATTCATTTGATAGACGTTCAACTCCAAGAAGTGAGCCTAACGGCTTAGGAAGCAATGCTGTACTTCAAGAATTGGTTGACGATTTTTATATGAAAGACGGTTTACCCATTAAAAATACAGCTTTCCTTCCCAGCTCGCCACTATATTCAGAAACTGGCAAAAGCATGTACAACGGTGTAAACGTATTTAATATGTGGATTAACCGCGAACCACGATTTTACAATACTGTTTTCTTTGCAGGACGTAAATGGCACATCTCCAATAAAGAGATTAATTTCTACGTTGGCACTCCAAACGATAGAAGCGGTCAATCTACTTTAAGTGGCTATATGCTGTATAAACGCTTCAACAGAAAAGTACATAAAACAAGCCCTGGGATTGTTTCTGTTTTTAGGCCTTCTATTGTTTTTCGTTTAGCAGAGTTTTATCTTCTTTATGCCGAGGCTTTAAATGAGGTAAACCCATCAAGTCCCGATATTCTTAAATACGTGAACCTAGTGAGGGAAAGAGCTGGTTTACCTAAATTGGAAATTCTAAACCCATTGATTGTTAATAATCAAAATTTACAGAGACAAGCGATCAGAAGAGAATTTAGAGTAGAGCTTTGCACCGAAGGACAAAGATATTTTAACGTAAGGCGATGGATGATTGCAGAAAACGCTGTTGGAGATGGAGGCTTAAATGGAGATTTCCACGGCATGAATATGGATGGTGATGCCACCACCTTTTTCCAACGTACAAAAATACAAACTAGAGTTTTTGAGCGCAAACAATACCTTTACCCAATTCCTTACAACGAAATGGAGAAGACTAAAAACCTTGTTCAAAACCCCCTTTGGTAGGCTATTTAAAATAAAAAATGTTTAACCCAAAAGCTGGACTTAAAACTCCAGCTTTTTTTATGCATTATTTTTAACGGTTTTGTGGCAACTCCTTAGGTTTTAGAAAAATAGCAGTTATTCGAGCTGTTAGCAAAGCACATTCCGAATCAGGAATAATTCGGATTTACAAACCTCTGACAACAAATAAGTTAATAGCGGAATAGATAGATTACGAATCTATCACATTTTTAAGTTCAACATGGATTTGAGAGCAGCAGGATTTGGTTTAAAACAGCAACCGAAGCAAAAATAAAATAACGCAGGGTCCTCGAAAAGAGAGACCCTGCGTTAACATAAATGTTGATCTACACTTTAAAAATTGACTTTTAATCCGGCGCCGTTATTGGAGATTAGTAAGTTATAGCGGACTTCATTTTTACCAGTTTGCATTAAACCATTGTTGTAGATTAAGACAGCACTTTTGAGGTGCTTCACTCTTCCAAGTTCAAACGGAATAGACAATCCTAACAAAGCAGTAGCCGCACTAAGTGCTCCCCAATTGGGTTTGGATCTAGTATACCTACTAGTTAATTGATAACCGAAAATATAACCAGATGTGCATCCAAATACTATCGAAAAAATCAAATTAGTTCTCATTAATTTTATTTCGGCATTTGTTTCTGGATTTGACCTTAATAACTTATTTAATCCCTTGCCGTTACCTATGCTTTTGTCGCCCTTTAAATAAATAGTACCAAATACACCTTTTTTAATTTGAATAGTGTCTATTAATGGTTGAGCTTTAGAACAGCTGAGACAAAAAAACATTAAGCAGAAACCGACTATTAAATTTTTCCCCATCCTCTAAAATAAAAATAATGTTGTTTCAATAAATAAGTATTTTTTACAATATTTTCCACCTCTGTCCTTAGAGTTCAGCGAAGCGTCTCTAAGGATTCAAGAATAGAAAAGAGTCTCTGCCTCTTTAAACTAAATCACCACCGGATCCCGCATCTGCTCCAAAGCAAAAATAGCTTCATCAATAGTTTTGATACCCTCAATGGCAATCCTCAATGTATTTTTCACCTCTTTTAAATTTACATTACGAGGATTCTGTTGCGCAAAAGACAGTATCCTGCCAAAGGCTTCCGATTCAAAATACTTGGATTGTTTATCCGAGATAAAATAACCTCGCAAAACGCCTTTTTTCCAGCTGATTTTTTCTAAGCCGATTTCTTTACCGATCCATTGCAATTCAACGGTTCGCAATAAATCACGGACTTGCCGTGGGACAGCTCCAAAACGGTCATGTAGCTCTTTAGCGAAAGCATCCAACTGGGTTTGGTTTTCTATTTTAGATAATTCGGTGTATAAATTATAACGTTCCTGAATGTTGGTGACGTATTCATCCGGAATCATCAATTCCATATCCGTATCAATCTGCGTAAAGCTTACAAACGGACGAGGTTTGTCATCGGAAAATAGTCCCTTGAACTCGTCTTCTTTCAGTTCTTGGATGGCTTCGTCCAAAATTTTATGGTACATATCAAAACCAATTTCGGCAATGAAACCACTTTGTTCGGCACCTAAAAGGTTTCCGCTTCCTCGGATATCCAAATCTCTCATGGCAACATTAAAGCCGCTTCCCAAATCAGAAAACTCTTCAATAGCGCTCAGTCTTTTTCTAGCTTCAGATGTTAAAGTGGATAAAGGTGGACTCAATAAATAACAGAAAGCTTTTTTGTTGGAACGCCCAACTCTGCCTCGCATCTGGTGCAAATCGCTTAAACCAAACATATGGGCGTGATTGATAAGCATTGTATTGGCGTTTGGAACATCCAAACCTGCTTCAATAATGGTTGTTGCTACTAAAACATCATATTTACCATCAATAAAATCAAGCATCACATCTTCCAGCTTATCACCTTCCAACTGTCCGTGAGCAATTGCAATTTTAGCTTTTGGAACCAGTTTTTGAATTAATCCACCTAACTGACGTAAATCTGCAACACGGTTATGGATAAAGAACACTTGTCCGTCGCGGTCCAACTCAAATTCAACAGCCTCTTTAATTAAAGTTTCGTTAAAAACGTGAAGTTCTGTTTGTACTGCTTGGCGGTTTGGCGGAGGCGTTTGCATGATGGATAAATCACGAGCACCCATTAAAGAGAAATGCAAAGTACGCGGAATTGGCGTTGCGGTAAGCGTCAACGTATCCACATTGGCTCTAAATTGCTTCAGCTTTTCTTTAACAGAAACGCCAAATTTTTGTTCCTCATCAATAATCAGCAAGCCTAAATCTTTAAACTTTACATCCTTACTTACCAGCTTGTGCGTACCAATAATGATGTCCACTTTGCCGGCTTTTAAATCCTCTAAAGTATCCTTTACTTGTTTGGTAGTTTTAAAACGATTGATATAATCCGTACGGACAGGAAAATCTTTTAAACGTTCGTTAAAGGTTTTGTAATGTTGCATTGCTAAAATGGTGGTGGGCACTAAAATAGCGACTTGCTTACCATCCGTTGCGGCTTTAAAGGCGGCTCTGATTGCAATCTCTGTTTTTCCGAAACCAACATCGCCACAGATCAAACGATCCATCGGATTGGGCGATTCCATATCCTTTTTTACATCTGCTGTAGCCTTTTCCTGATCTGGCGTATCCTCATAAATAAACGATGCTTCCAGCTCGTTCTGCAAATAAGTATCGGGCGAAAACGCCATTCCCTCCTGCGCTTTACGAACGGCATAAAGTTTTATGAGGTCGCGGGCAATATCTTTAACTTTTTTTTTTGTGGTTTTCTTTAGCTTATCCCAAACATCGGTACCCAATTTATTCATTTTCGGCACCTGCCCTTCTTTGCCGGCGTATTTAGAGATACGGTTTAACGAGTTGATATTTACATACAGCAGATCGTTATCGGCGTAAACCAAACGAATCATTTCCTGCACTTTATCATTCACTTCTACTTTTTCTAAGCCGGCATATTTCCCAACTCCGTGATCAATATGGGTAATAAAATCTCCGGGTTTTAAATCACGAAGTTCTTTTAGAGTTATGGATTGCGAGCGGGTATAACCACGTTTCTGCTTATACTTATAATACCTGTCGAAAATCTGATGATCGGTGTAGCAAGCGATTTTTTGCTCATGATCAATAAAACCTTCCCGTATGGAAACGTTGATGGGCTGGAATTTGATTGCCTTATTCAAATCATCAAAAATGGCAAACAAACGTTCCTGCTGTTTTGATGAATCTGTTAAAATATAGTTGTCGATTTTTTGTTCTTCATTTTGCTGAAGGTTGTGCATCAACAACGTGAAGTCTTTATTGAACGAAGGTTGCGGACGGGCATCAAAATTAATGGTATCCGTAGCGTGATAAAAAAACTGCTTCCCAAATTCTATAATTGGATAATCATTTAGCTGATCTGCCAACATTTTATCATCCGTAAAAGCAAATTTTGGATCAATCCAATCTGGGTTTTGTTGTTTTTGCGCTGGCGATAGTGCTTTCCATAATTCGGATGCTTTCTTATAGCCCGATTTAATCACATCCAATGTAAATTGAACATCCTTAAACCAAACCACAGCATCTTTTTCAATAAATTCAAGCAAAGAAATATTACTTTCCGTCAAAAATTTAGCCTGTACATTAGGCACAATGGTAATGGATTTTACCTGCTCTACCGAAAGCTGACTCTCAATTTCAAAAGTACGGATGCTTTCAATATGATCACCAAAAAACTCAATTCGATATGGTAGTTCATGCGAAAACGAGAAAATATCTACAATACCTCCACGTACAGAAAACTGCCCAGGTTCATAAACAAAATCAGTACGTTCAAAATCGTAATCGATCAAAAACTCATTGATAAACTCAATGCTCAACTTATTATTGATAGAAATTTCTAGGGTGTTTTTCTCGAGCGCATTTCTGTCGATTACCTTTTCTGCCAGCGCTTCTGGGTAGGTAACAATCAGATTTCCGAATTCGTGGGTTTTACTCAGCTCACTTAAAACCTCGGCCCGCATCAATACATTTGCCGAATCTGTTTGGGTAAAATCAAAAGATTTACGGTATGACGATGGAAAAATCAGCACTTCTTTCTCCATCAAACTCTCCAAATCTGCCTGAAAATAATTGGCTTCTTCCCGATCCGGAAGAATGAAAACCATATTTCTATGGTTTAAAAAATAAGTTGAAGCAACAGCAAAAGCATCCAAAGAACCTATTAAGCCTTTCAATTGAATGCGTGAAGCTTTTTTTTGTAGCGCCTTGGTTAAACTGAGCACTCGCTCGTCTGTTTTATACTGCGCTAAAATTGATTTAATATTCATGAACACACAAATATAAACAATGGATTGTTAATTCTGTTTTAGCGAGTGGTTAAGGTACATTAATTCTAATCTGGCTAAACGGGACATGGGTATCAATAAAAAATTTATCTATATTGGCAATTAGCAGGTTTAACAAGCGCACCGGCTATGACAGTTAATTTAAATCTTTTTAGTTCCTCTTAAGTTTGAGATCTTTAGTTTTAAAAAGTGAAAATAATTTATAATACGACAGCTTAGATCTCCTTAAAAAGCCATAAACTATCAAAACCAACGTTAGTACATAGCTATTATAACCTTAAAATTTTAAAATAAATTATGAAACTATTAATGGTGTGCTTAGGCAATATTTGTAGATCACCTTTAGCCGAGGGAAGTATGCGACATTTAGTAAAAGAGAAGAATTTAGGCTGGCAAGTAGATTCTGCTGGCACTGGCGGTTATCATATTGGTAGTAAACCAGACCCCAGGTCTATAAAAGTGGCTAAGCGTTACGGAATAGACATCTCACAACAGGCAGCAAGAAAATTCAGTGCCGAGGACTTCAACCTTTTCGATCATATTATTGTGATGGACCAACAAAATTATAAAGATGTAGTGGCCTTGGCAGAAAACCCGGAGCAGGAGAAGAAGGTACGGTTATTAATTGTTAACGACATTGTGCCCGATCCCTATTACGATGATAACCTATTTGAACCGGTTTTTGAACTTATAACAGGTAATTGTGCAAAACTTTTAACTGATTTACAAAACACTAAGGCTTAGCTTTATTCTGTAAATCACTAATCAATGAAAAAATTAATTGTTTTGTTACTTGTGTTCTTAAGCGTAGGCGCTTATGCGCAAAAGGTTGAAAAAGACCTGACCTATTATTACTACTACGCAAATCAGGATAAATATTTCAACAATTATTTAAATGCTCGTAGGGTTTTCGACAGTAAGAAATTCGATTTTACTCTACCATCCTCTAAAGAAGCATTGGAAGAATTGCAGGATAACCAAAACAAGATTTTAAAAAACGCTAACAGCTATGCTACATTTTTAAACAAGTATGGAATGAAGGGTGCTGGTGAATATGCGGAATTATGGTTTAACCAGATGGAAACCTTAAAAATATTCATCAAAAAAAATCCGGAATTTTATCAATTAAGTGCGAAAGAGCGGCAAAACATCATTGATAAATGGTACTTCTCTGAAGTAGCTGCAAAATAAGGAAAGAGCCTTTTGGGCTCTTTCCTTATTAAAAATCTTAAACTAGTTTGAAGTTTTTGTTGGGCGTGTTTCCAGATTTGGTTCGCTTTTCAAATCAGAATATTGCTGATGCTCATCTCCGTTCTTTTCCTTAAAAGAACCCTCTCCCTTATCATCTAAATTTTCTTTTCTACGCTCCGACTCTTCTTTTGCTCGTTCAAACTGTTCGTCAGTGCGTTTGTCGTCGGTTTCCTGAATTGGACCCGATTCCCATTTCTTATTTTTAGCTTCCATAGCGATAAACTTATTTATAGGTATTCTACTATAAGTCAAAACCTCTGCCAAAATTAAATCCAACGCTAAGCTTCAATTTTTAGTTGTATGCTTTGCCCCATACCTTTTATCCCAAACCTTTTTTACTTGAGGGTAATTTGTCGCTTAATGCTTTCTTCTAAGGAGATAAAAGTTTCTGTGCGCTGTATCCCAGGGACAGCTTGTATCTCGTCGTTTAATACGTGGCGTAAATGACCGGTATCTCTACAAATAATTTTTGCAAACATGGAATAATTACCTGTTGTGTAATGCAATTCTACAATTTCTTTGATTTTTTTCAGCTCTGCCACTGCCTCATGATAAATAGAACCCTTCTCTAAATAAATCCCTAAAAAGGCGCAGATATCATAACCTACTTTTTGAGCATCTACAATAAGATTAGAACCTTTGATAATACCCATATCCTGCATTTTTTTCATCCTCACATGGATTGTGCCGCCAGAAACGATCAGTTCTTTGGCGATTTCTGTGTACGCAGTGGTAGCGTCGTTCATCAAAATCGATAATATGTCGATATCTAAATTATCAATTTCTAAATTAGTTCGCGTTTTATCACTCATGTTTTTATCGAATATTAATATAAAACAAGTATAAATAAAAAATTGGTAAAAATTAAAATATAATGTTGAAATATTTGCAACATATAGCTATTCCTCTTACATTTGTACTATACAATAAGTCAAAAGGGCAAGCTTTTTGATTATAATTGAAAAACAAATATACTGTAGGGTGGTGAAATTGGCAGACACACCTCCTTGTCTCGGTGGCGAAGGTTTGGAAAATAGCAGCAATGTGAAATAACCACTTCGTGTAGGTTCGACTCCTACCCCTACAGCCCTTTCGTTTAATTTAGGTTTATAATTGGTTAGTTTAAGCTCCACTCTCCCCGTTTGGAGCTTAACTGTTTTATAACCTTTTGGTTACGGCTCTTAACGAATCGCATCTCTCAAATAAAAAACATAGTATATACGGGCAAATAGAGTGCATTTAAGGGTCATATTTTATAAATTGATACTCAAATTGATGCCATTTTTAAGTTTTTTGGGTTTCAAAAAAGTACTTAGTGTATTTAAAAATTAAGCCGACTAGTTTCAGTCTATAGTAATTAGTCTTTTAATGATAGATTAAGAAGTACTGCTATTAGATGGCCCAAATGAACAAAAACTAAAAGAGGCTGAACATTGTTTTGTTCAGCCTCCCTTACAAGCTACTTATCTTACAAGCTACATGACAAAACACCTATTGTTATTGCCAAAATCCTTAAGAGAACAAGCTATAGCTCTATTTACCTAAATCTTTGATTCGTATATTTTTGAAATGAACCTCTGATCCATGACCTAGAAAACCAATATGTCCGATTTTTCTTCCTAAACCTGGATGTTGCTTTTTATCGAGTGTCCCATTTTTAGAAGCTTCCGCTATGTTTCCTTCTAGTATTACAGTTCCGTTTAAAGTCACCTTTATATTATTCCCTTTAATATGAATTTCCTCACTGTTCCACTCTCCAAGTGGCTTAAGATAACCTCGTTTAGCGGGGATAACACCATAAACAGAACCATGATATTGATAAACTGCTAAATTCTTATACTTATCCGCATCATTATCCAGTACTTGGATTTCCATACCTTCGTACGCTGCATCTCCGGTAAGAGGAGCTCGGATTCCAATTCCGTTATTTGCTCCAGAAGTCAAACGAAATTCAAAACGATATATGAAATCACTAAACTCTTCTTTGGTAAATAAGTTCCCTCCTGATCCTTTCGTTGGATAAATAGCCAAGGTTCCTTCGTTACTTACCGTATAAGATGTTGTATTACCCATCCATGAGTCTAAATTGCTTCCATCAAACAGTATTTTAAAACCTTCACCCTTCTCTTGCTCACTTAACTTAAAGATTTCTTTACGAGGGAGCTCTTTAATAAAAATATCTCTGTAATAAACCAAAGATCCATGTGCCTGAAGTTCGATCTGCTCAACGGGGAAAATAGACTGATTTCTGTCCCAGTAATTTTCCAAGGTAACCTGGTCCACAACTAACTCGCCGTTTAAATATACCGTTACCTTTTCTCCTACCATTGTAATCTTCATAGTATTCCACTCTCCCAAAGGATTATCAGCTACTTTAAGTGGTTTACTAGGATTCTGTTTATTATTGTACAAACCACCAGAACCCACTTGTGCCCCTACGTTTGTACGGGAAATATCCCATATCTGAACTTGAGGAGTTCCGCGTAGATACACACCTGCATCACCCTCTTTCCCGTCCTTATCGAGTTTCCAATCTACCAGCATTTCGAAATCTCCGTATTGCTTGATGGTTGCAATGTTATTCCCTTTGCCAGTAAACATCAAAACACTATCCTTAACTACCCAACCCTGGCGCATTTCTTCATTTGCTTTTGCCTGTTCTAGACCGAGTTCTTTGGCACTCATCTGGCTTCTTTTGATAGGGTTAGCCACCAAACCTTGCCAGCCACTTAAATCAAATCCATTGAATAGCGGAACATAGCTCGAACCTCGGGGCAACTCTATGATATGCTTTTTAATAGCTTCTTTATCATAGCTACTGTCGCCTCCTTTTAAAAGAGGGATAACTTTATTCAATAAGGCTTTTACTCCTTCTCCGTTATAACTGTTATTTGCCAAAGCGATCTCCATAGCTGTGTTGGCAGCTACTTCTCCCAAATCCTTATCATCTAAAAAAGAACTCGCAAACATCAAGGCATTATAGCTATCTGTTGATCCAATATTCTTCAAGATTAACTTTTTCTGCGCCTCCGTTCTCGCCACTTCCATCGCGTCGCGGTAGATTAAAAGCTTACGCTCGTCGTTAATATCTGCAGCTTCGGTTAAGCGGACTAAACCATTCAATACCAAACCAAACTGTGTAGGATTTTTTGTAGTTCTGCTCAAGTCAACCAAAGTCCAAAGTGCATCCTTATCTTTCCAATTTGAAAGCGCTGCTATTGCAGCATCATTTAGAACAGCATTACTGCTTTCACTTGATTGTATTGTAGCATCTAATGCTCTTTGTCCGCCCATGCCAGGTAAAATCTCCAAAAACTTAGCTTTTTTAAGATCATCAAGCGTGTTATAATATTTTAGAATATATTCGATATCCTGATCCTTACTGGAACTATACCGCACAGCATTTACAATAGCATCATTTACAAGCTTCTCATTTGTAGCTTGTCCATTATTTAATAGTGAAATTAGAACAGGTAAATCTTTAGATCTTGAAATTTGAGGAAGTGCTGTAAACGCAGCAACTTTCACTGTTTCATCTTTATCTTTCAACAAGGCGCTTATTGAAGAAAAACTATCGGAATATCCACGATGTGCAAGTATTTCAATAAGAAAAACCTTATTTTCTGGACTTGCTCCCGAAAGTGCACTCGTTAATAAAGCCGGAGTTTTCGCTCCTTTCATCGTTAAAAACGCTTCTTTCAAAGCAGGTCTGTCCACTGAGTTTCCTTTCTTCAATAGGCTTAGTAAGACTGGAGCAACTTCATCACCTCCTAATTTACCTAAGCCCGCAATAGCAGAAATACGCTCAGCATCATAGTTGCTCCTCAAAGATTTTTTAATGGCAGGAATAACTGATTTGTTATTACTTGCTCCCAAAAAAGTAATAATAGCAGGTTTTGCTTCTTTATCTGCTTTCTTCAGTGCTTTAACCCACGCTCTAATATTTCCTTGGTTTACAAACGGAGCAGCAAACTTTAACGCTGCAACTCGGTATTCGATATTTTTATCGCCGGCTGCCTTAATCAGCTCCGCGGTATAATCCTGACCGTGGATATCCGTTAGTACTTTTAAGGCTACAATACGGGAATGAACCTGGGAGTCGGCACCGGCATCCTTTATAAAATCGGAAGCTATTTTTTCTGCAAGCTTATTATTGCCATTTTTAACCAATACAGATGCATAGTGAAGATAAGATGCGGTTGCATCGGTTATATCATATAAATAACCTGATTTAAGCGCTGCATTTTTCAACGCATCAAATGAGCTTGGACCGCCAATATTAGAAAGTGCGTATAGAAGTACTTTTTGCAAATCCGCATTACCTTTTCCAAGGAGCGGTAACAGTGCTGATTCAGCCCCTGCATATCTCGTATCGCCCAAAGCCTCAATAACAGAAAGCAAGGCATTTCCTGTAGCCGAACTTAGCGCATCTAAAAGTGCTTTAGAAGCCGTAACCGATCCTATCCTTACCAATGCTCTTGAGACTTTTTCCGACAAATAATCATCTGTTAAATAAGAACTTAGAGCAGCAACAGCATCGTCCTTTCCGGCTTTTTGTAATAAAGAGATAATATATCCTTTATTGTCTTTGTTTACAACTTCCTTTAAAGCGGCACAAAGTCCTTGTACGTATTTTGCTCGTTGGCTTTCTTTTCCAGTTTGCATTACATAGAACGCATAGCTGTTTGTAGCATACTCAACTCCGGAGTTATCCTTTTTCCCGGGAGGAGCTAATAATTTAAGCATGGCAACAAAGTCAGGACTCTCGAAAGCCTCCATTTGCTCCATGGCGCCGTCCAGTTTTTGTTTGTTGAGGGCAGGGAGTTGAACAAGTAAATCGGCAATCTTTGTGGTGCTTGTCCGTTGATCAACCTGTTGTGCATAAACGGGTAATTGTAGTATAAAAATCGCTAGTATAAGCGTATATAATAATTTCTTCATTGTTTCTTTGATTTCAGCTAGATAAATAAAATTAGATAATCCACGGGCTCCGCATTGGCTGGTCAATTAACCGATTTGCAGCTTCATCATCGATAAACTGTTCTTTTACCGAATCGTATTTAAGAGATCTTCCTAACCTTAAAGCAATTTTACCCATATTCACCAAGGTGCAAGAGCGGTGACCATTGTCCTCGTTCAAAGCAAATTTCTGTCGATTTTTTACAGCTTCCACAAAGTCCGTTACTTGAGCTTCTGGCTCGGGAAATGAAGCTAATTTTTGTTCCATATTAGGTATATCAGATTTGAAGCCCTTAAATAACTTTCCATCTGGTCCATCTATATAGGGAACATTATCAATTTTACCTTCTCCGTCTAAAATCACTTTACAGCCATCTGCGTAGGTGTACACAATTTTACGCCAAACGCCTACTGCATCACTATGTTGCTGAGGCGCATCTACCTCTATAGAGATAGGGCTTTCATTATCTTTTCCTAAAAAATATTGAACCGGATCCAAATAATGCTGTCCCATATCTCCTAATCCTCCTCCATCATAGTCCCAATAGCCTCTAAAAGTTTGTTTAGTGCGATGATCGCTATATGGTTTGTACGGAGCTGGCCCGAGCCACATATTGTAATCAAGTTCTTGTGGAATAGGCTCTACAGCTAAATTATCTTTTCCAACCCAATAAAACTTCCAGTTAAAACCCGTATGCCGGCCAATGGTGACAGTTAATGGCCATCCTAGCATCTTTGAGTCAACCAGTTTCTTTATCTTTTTTACCGGAACATTCATTCCATAAAAGGTACCTTCAAACCTAAACCAAGTATTCAATCTAAAAATCCTATCGTACTGCTGTACTGCCTCTTTTACTCTTTTTCCCTCTCCAATAGTCCGCGTCATCGGTTTTTCACACCAAATATCCTTTCCGGCTTTCGCGGCATCAGCGGCCATAATTCCATGCCAATGTGGCGGAGTAGCAATATGGACAATATCAACCTCAGGCAGTTGGATAAGGTCTCTATAATCAGCAAACTGTTTAACGCCTTTACCAAGCTGTTGGGTTGCAAGCGCAAGCTGTCGCTTATCAACATCACATATTGCTACTGTTTTGGTTCCGGCATATTTAAAGTGGTTTCGCCCCATGCCTCCAACGCCAATAACTGCTTTAGTTAAATGATCGCTCGGCGCTAAATAACCCTGACCACCTAAAACAAAACGGGGTACAATTGTAAACGCTACTGCTGCAATTGCTGTTTTTTTTAGAAATTCGCGTCTAGAGTCTGTTTCTTTATTCATAATTAATTAATAATTGGTGTAACATAAATGTTTAAGGTGATGGCTCTCCTTAATAATATTTATAACTTGGGTAATTACTTGAGGTTTATACAAGCAACGAAGATGAAGTTAGATAATTAGTTTAATATTCGTATGGTTTTTCTTATCCGGGGGAATTCACAGAGATTGACTTTTACAAGAAACAGACTGCTGTTTAATTCTTTATTCTTCAACCCTGAATAATCTTTCGGTATAGTCAAGCAACTCGGCTCCACCCCAATTTCCATGACCTGGAATAACGATGGTCGGTTTTAATTTTTTCACCTTATTAATTGTTTTACTCCACTGTTTAAGATCAGCGTCTGCTAGGTTTCCTTTCGAAGCCCCTAACGCTTTCACCATACAGCCTCCAAAAAGCACTTTTTCTGCGGGGATATAGCTTACGATATTGTCAATTGTATGTGCTCCGCCGAAGTAGTAGTTCGCTGCAACATCCCCCTCAACATTTAAAAATAGTTTCTTCTCAAAACCATGTTGAGGAATTTCATATTGATGAGCTTTAGCTAAAACTACAGTCTTATTATTGGCGTATGATGGAATATTTAACTGGTGAAAAACTTGTAATCCGGCAAGGCAATCAGCATGAAAATGATTGACCACTAGCCCTATAATTTTCGCTTTCAAGCTATCTTGAATAATATTGATTAATACTTTGGTAGCCTCTTCACTAGCCGGAGTATCAAAAACAACTGCTTTATTCTCATTGATAAAAATCAATCCGTTACAAGAAACTCTCCCCCATTCTTGGGTTTGTAAAAATGATTCATGAACATATGTTCTCGGACTTATTTGGGTGATGTTAATTACGCTTCCTTGAGAAAAGCCATCTAAAAAAATCGTTAATAGCATAAAAAGACAAGAAGATATTTTAAGACTCATGTTGCAAACATCAGAAATTTACAGGAAATACTAAAGCTCTAAACAAAACTTGGTGAATTTTTGAACTGTAAAGAAGAAATTTATCTCAATCAAGGAACACCCATCGAAAAAAACCTACAATTTCTTATTGAGAAATAATAACTTTTATTTATTGGTTTCATTTGCTTATGTAGCAAATAAAAGCCAGTTTTGCCACTTTACAAAAGTATCTTATAGCTCTTACTTATCAATTTTTATGAAAAAAATCCTATCTACCTTTCTAGCATTGCTTTTTGCCGCGACTTTGTATTCGCAAACACCCAATTCCAACAATATTTTATTTGTAAATATTAACAACCCTAGCGGCAACGGTAGTGGTGACAGCTGGAACAATGCTATACCAGAACTCGCCGATGCTTTAAAATGGGCAAACGAAAACCGAAATGCCAACTTTTGGGACGTTGCTAACCCTTTACAAATTTGGGTAGCAGGTGGTATTTACAAACCGATGTACACCCCAGAAGACAACCAAAACTTTAACGCCAACCCGGTTGATCCACGAGACAAAAGCTTTCTTTTGGTTAACAACGTTCAAATTTACGGCGGGTTTGCAGGCTCAGAAACCACGTTATCGCAACGGAGCTTAAAACTAACAGCTAACACGAGTATATTGTCGGGCGATTTAAACGTTGCCAATGATGATACTGATAATGCTTACCATGTGGTAGTTAGTGCCGGAGGAGTTGGCACAGCTTTACTCGATGGCTTTAGTATTTACAGCGGTAACGCAGCCGGCGCAGGCAATATCGTTATCAATGCTAGAAACTTTAAAAGAGAAAACGGCGGTGGCATATATGTTCATTACTCCTCGCCAATGATTACAAACAATACATTTTCTGGAAACACAGCCAACTACGGTGGCGGACTTTTCAATAGCATTGGCGGAAATCCATCGATTACAAATTGCTTATTTACCGGTAATGTTGCCGCATATGGTGGTGGACTTGCTATTACTGGTGCAAGTTCTCCAGTTTTAACCAATGTTACCATATCTGGTAACAAAGCTCCTAACGGAGGTGGCATCTATAATCAAACATCTACACCGCTACTTAGAAACAGCATAGTTTTAGGAAACAATACTGGCGTTAGCAATGAGAACGGAACAACTACAACTAGTTATAGTTTAGTACAGGGCAACAGCGTTTTGGATAATGGCAATTTACTAGGCACTGGCGTTGCGTTTGCAGATATCTTTACAGCTCCTATAAATCAGAATACAGCACCATTTGTTGGTGGCGATTATACTTTAAAAAAAGGAAGCGGTTTGTTTAATGTAGGAGATGGAGTTCTGTTTGATGCCGGGAAATCTCCAGACATCAGTGCAATAACAAGCGATATCGCAGGTAATATCCGTGTTTTTGACACCAATATAGACTTAGGAGCTTATGAAAGTCCGATTATACAATTTACACCGACCAACAGTATCATATACGTAAAAAAAGGAGGTAGTGGCAATGGCTCATCATGGAGTAATGCCATAGGCGAACTAGCTGACGCCTTACTTTGGACAAATACCACTAAAAGCAATTGGACAAATAAAGTACTACAGATATGGGTAGCAGGCGGCACATACCAACCGCTCTACAGCCCAGAGGATGGACTTAATTTTGGCACAGACCAAGATACCGATAACGCTTTCCTTTTGGTAAACAATGTGAAGTTGTATGGCGGTTTTGCAGGTACAGAGACAGATTTGTCCCAAAGAGATTTGAGTTTAACCGCAAACGCCAGTATACTATCTGGCGATTTGAACAATAATTCAACAAAAGATTTAGCTGATGCTAAGCATCTAGTGGTTAGCGTAGACAATGTTGGGTTAGCAGAACTTAATGGATTTACGATTACTAATGCTTATACAAACTCGACGGTTACAGGAGATCTGAAAGTAGGAACAAAAAATATCGCAAAGAAACATGGCGCTGGCATATATAACTATTCATCATCACCAACAATCAACCATGTGCTTATTTTAAATAATGAAGCAGCCTTTGGAGGCGGAATGTATAATGTTTCAAGTTCTCCCATCATTTTAAATAGCATTTTTTCTGTTAATAAAGCCACTAATGGCGGTGCGCTCTCTAATAACTCTAATTCATCGCCCATAGTGATGAATTGTGTTTTTTCGGGTAATACCGGAAGTAATGGAGGTGCGATGGCTAACGCAACAAATTCTATCCCCCAAATAACAAATAGTGTCTTTTCTGGCAATAAAGCAACTAACGGATCCGCCGTACACAATAACACTTCACACCCGGTACTTTTACATACTACATTAGCCGGAAACCAAGGCAATGGTGTTTTATTTAACAATACTTCCTCTAATCCTCAAATAAAAAATAGCATCATTTATGGTAACAGTAGTGGAATTGTAAATAACAGTTCAACTCCTGTAATTACGAATAGTTTAGTTCAAGGCTATACTTACAGCACTGGAGATTTAAACAACTTATCTAATACCACCGATCCGTTATTTACAAACACACCAAGTTTTAATACAGCACCTTTTCTTGGTGGAGATTACGCGTTAAAGGTTAGCAGTCCCGCAATTGATAAAGGCGATAATAGTTTCGTAAATACAACTATAGATTTAGCAGGCAATCAGCGCATTAGGAACATCCAAGCCGACTTAGGTGCTTACGAACAGCAACAACTTGGGACAATTGTTGTGGCTACACCAGATGCAAACGGGATAGTATATGTTAAACCGGATGGCTATGGTACGGGTGCCAGTTGGACTAACGCTTATGGTGAACTAGCCGATGCTTTGGTAGCTGCCAAACAAAATACTGCAATACAATATATACATGTAGCCCGCGGTACTTACAAGCCAATGTATACACCACAGGACGGACAAAATTTCACGCCAAACCCTAGCAACGCAAGAGATAAAGCATTTCTTTTAGTTAACAATGTAAAAGTTTATGGTGGTTTTGCAGGGACAGAGACCTCATTAAGCCAAAGAGATTTAACGCTAACAGCAAATAAAAGTATTTTATCTGGAGATATTGGAACAGTAGCGAACACGGCAGACAACACTTACCACGTAATTGTTAGCGCCGGCGAAATTGGCACAGCCGAGTTAAATGGTTTTACCGTTACTGCTGCTAACGGTAATGATCTAGGGAGCTCCATCCTCATAAATAATAAACAGGCTCCTAGAAATTATGGTGGTGGAATGCTAAACACATCTTCTTCTCCATCCATTAACAAGGTTATTTTTGCCGCTAATAACTCTGGCGGTGGTGGTGGTATGAATAATACGGGTACCTCCCTACCAACAATCAGTCAAACAGTGTTTATGGAAAATACTGCTACTAATGGTGGCGGAATGGAAAACTCAGGACAATCTTCACCAACAATCACCAACACGCTATTTAGCGGAAACACCGCAAATCGGGGAGGAGGAATAAATAATGCCATATCATTGTTAACTACCATTACCAATACGGTGTTTTCTGGAAATAATGCTGCTCAAGATGGCGGAGCGATTTATAATCTAATGTCACCGTTAATAGTTACCAATTCAACTCTCTCTGGAAACAAAGCAAGCGGAAGTGGCGGCGGTATTTACAATGATGATGATTTCATTAATTACACTTTCCAAATTAGAAATAGTATCGTTTTAGGTAATAGTACCGGGATTTACCAAGAAATCCCTAATTCAAACCAAGAAATTAGCAACAGTTTAATACAAGGAGAGACCAGTAATGCAAACGGCAACTTAGACGCCACAGGTGTTACACCTACGCAGATTTTCAACAATGCACCCAATTTTACTACAGCTCCTTTTACAGCAGGAGATTATACTTTGGTAGAAAATAGTCTGGCAATCAATAAAGGAGATCAAACATTATTTGATACTGGCAAAACTCCAGATCTTTCGGGTATTACCACAGATTTAGCAGGTAACCCGCGTATTTTTGATAACGAGATAGATATGGGTGCTTTTGAAAACCAAACTGAAACAGTGCTACCAGTAACTTTAACCAGTTTTACGGTATCAAAACAAGTCAACAAAGCACTGATACAGTGGCAAACGGCTATAGAAACTAGAAACAAAGAGTTTGTTGTAAGTCGTAGCGCTGATGGATTAAACTTCACAGCATTAAATACAATCGTTGCTAAAGGGAATAACAGCAGTTACAATTACTCGGATTTTAACCCTTTTAACGGAGCAAACTACTACCGTTTGCAACAGCAAGATTTAGATGGAAAAATCGCAACTTTTGGTATAAAAGTATTGAGATTTGATTTAAGTGCAAGCAACGTAAGCGTTTACCCTAATCCAACACAAGAACAGCTTACCGTAGCCTATGCACCAGGTATTTATCAAACTTTAACCATAACTGATTTTTTAGGAAGCGTATTGTTGGTTAAAAAACTTGGCGCTAATAGCACTAATCAAGTAGTTTCTTTAACTGCTTTTAACGCAGGCACTTATTTCGTAAAATTAGCGGGTAAAGCTAAAGCCGAAGTTTTAAAAGTGATTAAGAATTAAAATTTTCAACACGTTCTTTCAAAATAGCTTAGCCTAAGGTTAAGCTATTTTTGTTTGTACTAGACAATACATTCTTTCTGGTTGAACCCGAGCTAGCGTCGATTTACTTTAAACAAAAAATCCACAAATATGTGGATTTAAAATATCTATAGCCTTTACACCATACGTTTAGATATCCAAACAATTCCCTGCCTTATAAAAAACAGAAGTTGACGACCTATGCAGAAATCCGGGCGACACGCCACTAAATGGCAATTCTTTAAAACCGTTCGCTTTCAAAAAATCAATCCCAGGTTTGTATTCAGTTCTATAAGAATCATCCAATACAATAACACCAGTATTGGTTAAAGCGTTTACAGCTTCTTTGCAGCAGTTCACGCGGTCTCTACCATCCACAATAATGATATCAAATTTTTGACCTAAAGAAACAGGCTTTTTACAATATTCGCCTCCCTCTTTTAGCGCACAAAAAATCATGTTGCTGTTTGCTGGTTTGCTTGCCACGATTTTGTTGTACCAATCTTGATCATGCTCTACAGAGGTTACCAAACCTACATGTTGCGCATAAAACCAAGTGGAGTTACCCGAACCGAATTCAAAAACGCTTTGTTCTTTTTTCAATCGCCCTTTGATAAAATCTAAGAAAGAATAAGTAACCCAGGGAATTGGATTTCCGTTTTCATCAACCGAAGATTTGCTTTCATAAGCTTTGTACCAACCAATCTGCTTCAGATAACCTTTGTGGTTTAAAGAAAGTAGCGATTTTAGTCGGGCTGGTTTTGATAAAAGCTCTAAAACTGAGGAAAATCCGTTCATTTGGTATTTATAAATTTCGGTTTAAATATAAGCGTTCGAAAATAAAATCTAATTTATTTCTTCAACAAAAAAGCTTTAAAATAATCAAAGTTATTTGCCATATCTACTTGGTGTTTATCTTTTTTATAAAGCTCCGCAACCTGTTCTGGCTCGTCGTATTTGATATTCAGTTCCTCAAAAACATCAGGAAATTTACATGGATGCGCCGTAGCTAAAACGATGTAAGCTGTTTTTTCGGTAACCGAAATCGTTTCTTTCAACTCTTTAACCGCTAAATAACCGGTTGCCGTATGCGGACAAAGCACATATTGCTTCGCATTGTAAACTTCGGTAATTGCTTGTTTAATCTGCTCATCGTTATAAGCGTAAGCGCTCAACATCTGTTTTAACTTTTCAATATCGCCATCAAACATATCCAAAATACGCACAAAATTACTTGGATCTCCAACATCCATTGCATTTGCCAAAGTTTGCACAGAGGGACGTGGCGTGTATTTGCCAGTACTTAAATACTGCGGAACAATATCGTTGCTGTTGGTTGCTGCGATAAACTTTTTAATAGGCAAACCCATCTTATAGGCAATCATCCCCGCTGCAATGTTTCCGAAATTTCCGCTTGGCGTTACAAATACCAAATCTTTGAACTCATTTTTAAGTTTAGCATAGGTATTTGCATAGTAAAACATCTGCGGAATCAAACGGCTGATGTTGATAGAATTTGCAGAAGTCAGGTTCAGTTTTGCATTCAACTCTTCATCATGAAAAGCTCTTTTAACCAAAGCTTGGCAGTCGTCAAAAGTCCCGTGTATCGCGATGGCTTCAATGTTGTTTCCGTTAGTGGTTAACTGTAGCTCTTGGATTAAACTTACTTTCCCTTTCGGATACAAAATCGTGACTTTAATCCCCGGAACATTTAAAAAGCCTAGCGCAACTGCACCACCTGTATCGCCAGAAGTGGCTACCAAAATCTGAATCTCTTTTTGTTCTTTCTGTAAGAAATGAGCCATCATCCTACTCATAAACCTGCCACCAAAATCTTTAAAAGCTAAAGATGGTCCGTGGAAAAGTTCCAATACAAAAGTATCATCCTGTAAAGGATATAATGGTGCATCAAAATTCGCAGCTTCATCTACAATCGCCTTTAAATTCTCTGCAGAAATATCATCTTTCAACAAAGTATAAGCTATATCAAATGCAATTTCTGGCAGTGATTTTTTATCCCAATTTTCCATCAAAGCTGTATCTATTTGAGGCAAAATTGTCGGCATATACAACCCCTTATCAGCCGGAAGGCTATTAAAAACAGCGGTTTCTAAATCAACTGATAAATTATGATTTTTGGTGGAGTAGAGTTTCATTCTTGTGTTGTGTGTTAGTGAGTATCGAGTAGTTAGTATCGAGTATCAAGATTCTTTTATTATGGCAACTTGTAAGTTAATTAGTATCGAGTAGTTAGTATCGAGTATCAAGATTCTTTTATTATGGCAACTTGTAAGTTAATTAGTATCGAGTAGTTAGTATCGAGTATCAAGATTCTTTTATTATGGCAACTTGTAAGTTAATTAGTATCGAGTAGTTAGTATCGAGTATCAAGATTCTTGTAGTATGGCAACTTGTAAGTTAATTAGTATCGAGTAGTTAGTATCGAGTATCAAGATTCTTGTAGTATGGCAACTTGTAATTTAATTAGTATCGAGTATCAAGATTCTTGAACCAGATAAGCTCTTGCTACTTGCTACTCAAATCTTGCTACTTAAACAAACCAGATAAACTCTTGATACTTGATACTAAATCTTGTTTCTGCAAAGGTTACAAGGTATCAAATTTATAAGCTCTCGATACTTGATACTAAAATCTTGCTACTTAAAGAACCACTGGTCCAGTTTCGTTAATTTCTGATAAATAAATATTGCTTTTAACACCTTTATCGGCTAACATTTTTTGAAGATTGGTGATTACTTTTTGGGCGTCATCTGGTGAGCGGTACAGCGAAAACACGGTTGGTCCAGATCCAGAAATACCAAAACCTAAAGCTCCGTTTTCCATGGCGTAGGTTTTCATATGATCAAACTCTGGAATTAAAATAGAACGTATTGGTTCTACAATCACATCTTTCAAGCATCTGCCTAATAAATCGTAATCATGCGTATAAAGTGAACTTACCAAACCAGCGATATTTCCCCATTGCGTTACCGCGTCTTTCAACAGAACTTTAGAACGGATAATTTGGCGGGCATCACGCGTTGGTACATCCACATGCGGATAAAGTAATGCGCAAAAAAGTTTAGGGACTGGTAAAGCAATCACTTCTAAAGGCTCGTAACTTTTAATCAGCGTAAATCCACCAAATAAAGCTGGTGCAACATTGTCCGCATGTCCGTGTCCGCAAGCCAAAGCCTCACCTTCCATGGCAAATGGCAAAAGTTCCAATTTGGTCAATGGCTTTCCCAGCAATTCGTTTGCAGCAAATAAACCTGCAACCGCACTCGCCGAACTTGAGCCTAACCCACTGCCCATGGGCATTTTTTTGGTAAGTTTTAGTTCAAAACCAACATCTTCCCTACCCAAGTGTTTTAGTAGACTAATTACGCTGGCACTTACCGTATTCTTTTGCGGGTCTAAGGACAGTT
This sequence comes from Pedobacter arcticus A12, assembly GCF_000302595.1. GTDB lineage: Bacteria > Bacteroidota > Bacteroidia > Sphingobacteriales > Sphingobacteriaceae > Pseudopedobacter > Pseudopedobacter arcticus. The sequence continues at coordinate 424,636 of NZ_JH947128.1, forward strand.
TACCTTCGTCGCCATTAATAGACAGAATTCTAACACCCGGTTTATCCGAGGTTTCCATCCACAGCTCATCACCAGGTTCGTTAACTGCAAAACCTAAAATATCAAACCCACATACAACATTTGCAACAGTTGCGGGGGCAAAAACTTTGATCGATTCCTTTTTCATTATGCCTCATCCTAAATCCTTCTCCGAGGGAGAAGGACTTGCTTATTTTATGGTTTGTTTGGAGGTCGCCACTTGACTTGACTTCCCCTAATTTAAACCCAGTTCTATTTCATTTTGGGCGTTTTAACGGGCTTTCCGTTGTATCTTTTTTGTCTTATTCTTCGACTCCCTCTTCGACTCCGCTCAGAGTGACGGTTCTTAGAATGACAAAAAAAGGATGTCAATCAATCCCTAACGCAAAATCTATATTATTCTATAATTCGCCTTTGTAAAACTTTCTACTTTGAACTTTAGACTTTCTACTTTAAACTTCAAGTCTTACTTCGCTCCTACCTTAACCAAATCAGAGAAAACGCCAGCAGCAGTCACCGCGGCACCTGCACCTGGACCTTTAACTACCATTTGGGTTTCATTGTAACGCTCTGTAGTAAATGCGATAATATTATCACTTCCAGATAAACTGTAGAAAGGATGATCAGCACCAACGGCTTGCATACCTATCTCCACTTTTCCGTTTTCTAACTTACCAATGTAACGCAGTACTTTCCCCGCTTTTGCCGCATCATTTTTCATCTGCTCAAAATAAGCGTTCTCATTTTTAAGCTCCTGATAAAAATCGTCAACACTTGTAGCTTTTGCACAGCTTTCGGGAATAATAGCGCCTAATTTCACATCTTCAGCTTCGATTTTGAAACCTGCGTTACGGGCCAAAATCAGCATTTTGCGCATAAAATCTATTCCTCCTAAATCGTCTCGTGGATCTGGTTCTGTGTAACCTTTTTCCTGTGCCATCTTTACCACATCGTGGAAATTGGCATCGCCCTTAAAATTATTAAAAATGAACGAAATAGTTCCGGATAATATCGCTTCAATCTTGGAAATCTTATCTCCGCTGATGATTAAATCATTTAAGGTTTTGATAATGGGCAAACCTGCGCCTACGTTGGTTTCGTAATAAAAATCTACTCCATGTTTTTGAGCAGTCTCTTTTAGCTCAGCGAAAGCGGCGTATTTACCAGAATTGGCAATTTTATTACAGGTTACCACAGAAATACTCGCCTCAAAAACTTCTTTATAAAACTTTGAAGGATTTGGACTGGCTGTATTATCAACAAACACACAATTAGGAAGGTTCAGCGCTTTCATTTGGGCAACAAAATTGCTCAAATCTGCCTCTTCATCGGCATTAGCCAAATCTTCCTGATAAGTATTTAAATCGATCCCATTAGCGTCGATCAACATTTTTTTAGTGTTGATTAGGCCTAAAACCTGAATATTGATTAAATTATTTTTTGCTAGAAATTCTTTATGCTCATTAATCTGACGGAAAAGTTCTTTACCGATATTGCCCACGCCAACCGCAAAAACGTTCAATGTTTTCTGCAATTCTGCAAAGAAAGCATCGTGTACCGCGTTTAATGCTTTAGATAAATCATCATGCGGGATGATTACCGAAATGTTAAATTCTGAAGAACCTTGTGCAATGGCCACAACGTTTACACCGTTACGACCCAAAGCATTAAAAAGCTTACCCGAAATACCCGGTGTCTTTTTCATATTCTCGCCAACAATGGCCAAAACAGAAAGATCAGTCTCAATTTTTACAGGTTCTAATTTACCGGCAAGCAACTCCAGTTCAAACTCCTGCTCAATCAAAGCTTTCGCTTTTAAAGCGTCTGCTGGATTAACCGCAAACGTGATGGAATGCTCAGAAGAAGATTGGGTAATTAATATAATATTTACCTGCTCGCGGGAAAGTAAAGTAAACAAACGACCGCTAAAGCCTGCTTTGCCCACCATTCCACTACCCTGAATATTGATGATACTGATATGATCTACAGAAGAAATTCCGCGGATAGTAGTTTGCGAAGGCTTTAAATCATGTTTGATAAATGTACCTTCAAAATCGGGGTTAAACGTATTCTTGATTACAATGGGAATCATTTTTAAAAACGCAGGAATCATAGTGGGTGGGTAAATCACCTTTGCACCAAAAAATGAAAGTTCCATGGCTTCGGTATAAGAAAGTTCTTCCATTGAAAAAGCCTTCTTCACTCGGCGAGGATCTGCGGTCATCATCCCGTTCACGTCTGTCCAAACTTCAATTTGCTTCACATTCAAAGCTGCACCAATAATTGCAGCAGTGTAGTCACTTCCTCCTCTACCCAAAGTAGTAATCTGATCTTGGTTATTACTTGCTATAAAGCCGGTTACTACAACTAAATTCCCCTGTTCGTGGCTAAAATAATCCTGAACAAGATGGTTTGTTTGGTTAAAATCTACTTTCGCGTTTCCAAAAGCACTATCCGTTTTAATAATTGTAGTTGCATCTAAAAATTCTGCTTCTGGCTTTACGCTTCGTAAAATACGGCTCAGCATAAATGCCGAACTTTTTTCTCCAAAACTCACAACGGCATCTTTAGTTTTGGGGCTCAATTCTTTTAAAGCAGCGATACCGTTCAAAACATCCTCTAAAGCCTGGAAATATAATTTAAGTTTGGTGATTACCTGATTTTGCTGTTGTAAGGCAACCAATTCTTTGACCACCGTAAAATGCCGTTTTTCCAATTCCGCTAAACCAGCAGAAAAATCATTTCCAACTACGGCATCGTCTGCCATTTTCAGCAATTGATTGGTTACGCCACCCATTGCAGAAACCACCACAATAATCTGTTCTTTCTGATCTATGTTAGTTTTAACAACAGCAGTCAATGCCTTTAATGCTTCTACGGAACCTACGGATGTTCCCCCGAATTTTAGAATTTTCATCTTTGAATATTAAAAAAAAGCGCCTTCCGTTTTATCGGAAGGCGCTGAATATGCTATTTTAAAACCATAACTACCTTCCTTTACGCTAAAAGCGTAACGGTTGTTGTAGTAGTGTATGTGCTTATTAAAATCATTGTTTTTAAATTGATATGCCAAAGCTAATATTTCAATTTTTAATTGCAAATTTTTACACGATATTTATTACTCGAATATTTTTTTTTCGAATAGCTGTTAACATGTATGAATACTGAACTTCTCTTCCCAAAACCCCGCCTATGAATCGCTTGAACTTTCTCTCTTCTCATGGTGAAATGGGAAAACTCATCCGCGAGAAGGATTGGACAAAAACGCCGTTAGGTGAACCTAGAGATTGGCCTCAAAGTTTAAAGACTACGCTCAGCATCATACTAAACTCTAAATTTCCCAAATTTTTATTTTGGGGAGAAGAATTAATCTGTTTCTATAACGATGCATACCGCCCAAGCTTAGGTAATGAAGGAAAGCATCCTAACATTTTAGGAGCAAAAGGTAGCATCGCATTTCCTGAGATCTGGGATATTATTAAGCCTATGATGGATGTGGTAATCGCAACTGGAGAAGCAACATGGAGCGAAAACCAGTTACTTCCACTTTACAGAAACGGCAATATTGAAGATATTTATTGGACCTTTAGTTACAGTCCTATCGTTGATGAAAACGGAACGATTGCTGGCATCTTTACAACCGTTGTGGAAACAACTGCCGAAGTAAATATTAGGAAAAATCTAATAGAAGCAAATAAACGCTTTTACGAAAACATCATGCAAGCGCCAGTAGCAATGAGTGTTCTTGTTGGAGAAAATTTTGTAGTTGAAATAGCGAACCAATTGATGTTAGAACTTTGGGGGAAACAAGAAGCTGATGTAATCAACAAACCGGTTTTTGAAGGCCTTCCAGAAGTAAAAGGACAAGGTTTAGAGAAAATTATAGAAAACGTATTCCGTACGGGCCAAAAGTTTGAAGCAAATGAACGGGTAGTGGTATTACCCAGAAACGGAAAACTCGAAAACATATACCTGAATTTTGTTTACGAACCCATTAAAGGGGAAAACAACCAAGTGGTGAGTATTGTGGCAACCGCCACAGATGTTACCAACCAAGTATTAGCCCGACAAAAAATACAGGAAAGCGAGGAAAGATTCAAAAAAGTAGCCGATAGTGCGCCAGTACTCATTTGGATGTCGGGAACCAACAAACTTTGCTATTATTTCAATAAAGCGTGGCTGCAGTTTACCGGCAGAACAATGCAAGAAGAAAACGGCAATGGATGGGCAGAAGGGGTACACCCCAACGATCTTGAACGCTGTATAGAAACCTACACTGGTGCATTTGATAAGCGGGAAGAGTTTTACATGGAGTACCGCCTAAAAAGGAACGACGGAACATACCGATGGCTTTCTGACAATGGTGCCCCGAGATTTACCGCCGACGGTATTTTTGAGGGATTTATCGGCGCTTGTATGGATATTCACGACAGCGTGACGGCAAAACAGGTTTTAAAAGAAAGTGAAGAGAAGTTAAATATTGTAATTGAAGCCACCGAGCTTGCCGTGTGGGAATACGATTACAAAAAGAAAGAGGGTGTATTTGACGCACAGTATGCAACTATTTTTGGATATACAAACCCAAAAGAACTAACGAGCAAACTGATTGAACAACATATGCACCCAGAGGATAATACAATTAGAGATAAAGCTCACGAAGTAGTACTAAAAACTGGTTTATTAACTTATGAAAGCCGGATAATATGGGCTGATAAATCTGTGCACTGGATTGATGTAAGCGGAAAATTATTTAAAGATCGGGACGGTTTGCCGGATAAGTTGATGGGAACTATCCGGGATATTACGCAGGATAAGAAAAATGAACAGGACTTAATTGATAGGGAAGAAAAATTTAGGCTTTTAGCAAATGAAATGCCGCAATTTGTGTGGATTGCTGATACCGAAGGGCATTTAAATTACTTTAATCCTTCGGTTTACAGGTATTCTGGAATGGATGAAAGCATTCTTGAGGATGACAACTGGCTAAATATTGTACATCCAGACGACCGAGAAGAAAACGTTAGACTGTGGACCAATTCCGTAAATACCGGAAAAGATTTCTTATTAGAACACCGTTTTAGGCGTAAAGATGGAGCTTACAGATGGCAGTTGAGCCGAGCAAAAGCTTTGCAGGACAGCAAAGGCAATATTACCATGTGGGTGGGTACCAGTACAGATATACACGACATTAAAGAGCTAGAGGAACAGAAAGACTACTTTATCAGTATGGCCAGTCACGAGCTTAAAACCCCTATTACATCTATAAAAGGCTACGTTCAATTATTAGAAAGCAAGTATAGAGACACGGAAGATCTGTTTCTAAAAAACTCTTTAAAAGTTGTGCACAAACAAATAGAGAGTTTAACAACTTTAGTTGCCGATTTATTAGATGTATCTAAAATAAAGACTGGAAATCTGCAACCCAAAAAAGCTCGATTTATCATCAATAACTTAATCGACGAGGTAATCTCTGAAATCCAACACATTAACCCGCTAAGTGAAATTAACTTTAAACGGGAATCAGAAATTGAGGTACTTGCGGATGAAGAAAATATAAGGCAGGTTATCGTTAATTTTCTGACTAACGCGGTTAAATATTCTCCAAATTCAAAAAAAGTAAATGTAAGCTTAACAGCGCATGAGAACCATATGATGTTCTCTGCTACCGATTCGGGAATTGGGATAACTCCAGAAAACCAGCTTAAGATATTCGACCGATTTTACAGAGTAGAAGGTAAAAATGAAAAAACTTTCCCCGGTTTTGGAATTGGACTTTACATTGCCGCAGAAATCATCAGAAAACACCAGGGTAAAATTGGCGTAAGTAGCGAAATAGGCAAAGGCTCCACCTTTTATTTTACCTTACCATTGTAAGGAAATGCAGAAGACTGAAAGCTTAAAACAAGAGGCCTACCTATATGAATTCGTTGATCTAATATTAACAAAGCATTAACAAAAAAACCTCGTCTGAATTCCAGACGAGGCTCTATATTAATATCGCAAGTAATCTTGATTCTTGCGTCTTGCTCTAAAACTAAGCTCCTAAAACAATTCTTTTAAAAGCACTAACTGTTAAGCCTTTAGATGTTTCATCTAAAAATTTACGGATATCCTTTGAAGAATCCTTAACAAACTCTTGGTTTAATAAAGTTTGTTCTTTGTAGAACTTATTCAATTTACCAGCAGCAATTTTCTCAATCATTGCTTCAGGCTTACCTTCTGCTCTAATTTGATCTTTTGCAATTTCAAGTTCTTTTTCGATAACTCTTGCGTCAACATCATCTTTATCAATACCAACTGGGCTCATTGCAGCAATTTGCATTGCAACATCTTTTCCAGCTTCGTCTAATCCAGCTCCGTTTTGATTAAAACCAACCAACACAGCTAAACGGTAGTTTCCATGAATATAAGCAACTACTTTTTCAGCAGCAACAGCTTCAAATTTAGAAACACCGATTTTCTCGCCTATTTTACCAGTTTGGTCAATAATTAAGTCGGAAATTTTAGCACCATCTAGTTCTAAAGCAGTCAACTCTTCAATAGAAGAAACACCGCTTTCAACCGCTTTATCAGCAATTGCTTGTGCAAAAGCAACGAAATCTGCGTTTTTAGCTACGAAATCAGTTTCGCAGTTTACTTCAACAATAATTCCTTTTTTACCGTCAGCAGTTGTTTTAGCAATTACAACACCTTCGTTAGAATCTCTGTCTGAACGTGAAGCTGCTACTTTAGCCCCTTTTTTACGTAAATAATCAATTGCAGCTTCAAAATCGCCATTAGCTTCTGTTAAAGCTTTTTTGCAATCCATCATACCTGCGCCAGTTTGCTGACGAAGTTTGTTTACATCTGCTGCAGAAATTTGTACTGTAGACATTTTATTTTTCTTTTTAAATTTTTAACTAAAAGCAATGGGTTGTTAACAGAAGCTGAGATTACTCCAACTACAGCTAACAACCCATCACTAAATTTATTTACTCTCCTTTTGCCTCATCCGTAGCAGCTGCTTCCGCAACTACTGGAGTTCCAGCGTCAGCACCTTTACGGGTTCTTTTACCTGGTTCAGCCGGAGCTTTTTCTTCTTTAGCTTCTGGAGCGTCAACTTTTGCTTTTTCAGCAGCAGCTTCTTTATCGCTTTCAGCATCCTTCTCTTGCTTACGCTCTTCTAAACCTTCATTAATCGCATCAATAATAATGCTGGTGATTAAAGAGATAGATTTAGTAGCATCATCATTCGCTGGGATAGGGAAATCGATGTTTGAAGGATCAGAGTTAGTATCTACCATTGCAAAAGTAGGTATGTTTAACTTGATAGCCTCAGTTACAGCGATATGCTCTTTTTTAACATCAATCAAAAACAAAGCAGCTGGTAAACGGTTTAAATCAGCAATACCTCCTAAAAGGCTTTCTAATTTAATACGCTCACGCTGAATCATTAATTTTTCTTTTTTAGAAAGCACATCGTAAGTACCGTCTTTAGTCATCTTGTCGATGTTTGTCATCTTCTTGATCGACTTTCTAACAGTAGCAAAGTTAGTTAACATACCACCTAACCATCTTTCGGTTACAAACGGCATATTTACAGATTTTGCGTATTCTGCAACGATGTCTTTAGCTTGTTTCTTAGTAGAAACAAATAATATTTTACGACCCGATTTAACAATTTGTTTGATAGCAGAAGCTGCTTCTTCAACGCGTGTTAAAGTTTTGTTTAAGTCGATAATGTGAATTCCGTTACGCTCCATAAAAATATATTGCGCCATTTTCGGATTCCACTTGCGGGTAAGGTGACCAAAATGTACACCTGCATCCAATAAGTCCTGATAAGTTGTTCTTGCCATTGTCTTGTCCTCCGAATATTAACGTTTACTGAATTGGAATTTCTTACGAGCTTTAGCTCTACCTGGTTTCTTACGCTCAACCATACGGTTATCACGTGTCATTAAACCTTTAGCTCTAAGAGATGGTTTCCTAATAGCGTCTAATTCAACAATAGCTTTAGCGATAGCTAAACGAACAGCTCCAGCTTGTCCATTAATACCGCCACCTTTAACATTTACAGTAACATCGTATTGCCCTGTAACTTCAGCAACAATAAAAGCCTGATTTACAACATACTGCAAAGGCAGTGTTGGGAAATATTCTGTATGATCTTTACCGTTTACGGTTATGGTACCGTTGCCGTCTTTCAAGTAGATTCGGGCAACTGCAGTTTTTCTTCTTCCAGAAGTATTAGTAACTGACATTTCTTTTCTCCTTTAAATTTAAAATTTAACTTCTTTAGGGTTCTGCGCAGCATGTGGATGCTCATTACCTGCATAGATATACAGATTTTTGAAAATTGCTCTACCTAAACGAGTTTTAGGTAACATACCACGTACAGCCTTCTCGATAATACGAGTTGGATGCTTTTCCATTAAATCTTTCGGAGTAATGAAACGCTGACCACCTGGGTAGCCAGTATATCTAACATAAACTTTGTCAGACATTTTATTACCAGTCAATTTAACCTTGTCTGCATTGATAACGATTACATTATCGCCGCAGTCTACGTGTGGGGTAAAAGATGGCTTGTTTTTTCCTCTAATCACCTTAGCGATGTTAGAAGACAAGCGCCCCAAAATCTCGCCCTGAGCGTCAACAACAATCCATTGTTTGTCAACGGTCTTTTTATTGGCAGAGACAGTTTTGTAACTTAACGTATTCACTTGCTTTGTATTTAATTAATAAAATATAGTATTCCCCTAATTTTTTTAGGGACTGCAAAGATAGAACTATGCTTTTATATATCAAAGGGTTGGATGGAGATTTATTTGGAAGATTTTGAGTGGGAGGTGGGAAGTAAGCGGGTTGTAGGTTATAAGTTTTATAGATAGGCTATCTGACAGAAAGTCCCCTTTCCCAATTTAATCACTTTATTGATCTGGGCGTTTCCTTTTTCCATAGCACAAGGCCCCACCCAGGTCAGGCTTTCCGCTCATAAGCACAAAGCCTTAGCCACGGGCGGGTACCCACTACAATCCCTAACCAGATATTATTCTCTTGATCCCCATGCACTCGCCATTCTTCTTTTGATTCTCTTAATCGGTGTACTCATCGAAATTAGAGAATCGCCCTAACAAAAGCGACGCTACGAAAGCATCGAGCGTGAAATATAAGCTAGGTTTTACCATTATTACTTTATTATTACAGTACAAGCTAATTCTGCCAAGTTTATGACCTAAATCACTTTAGATATGAAAAGCTTTGCCTTAGATTTGCTGAAAAATATATTTTAATATGAAACAAATGAAATTAAAATCAACTTTCGCAATGTTAGCCCTAGGCTTAACCTTCTTATTTGCGTGTAACAACGAACAAAAAAGTGAAGCAACGAATGAAACAGCGGTTGCTGATGAAACAGCTGTTGATGAAACGGAGGCTACCAGCCAAGAAAAAGCAGAAATCACTTTAAATGCCAATGATGCTATGCAGTTTGATAAAAATGAGTTTACTGTTTCTGCTGGACAAACAGTAGTTTTAACGTTGAACCATACAGGCAAACAGCCTGCAGCTTCTATGGGACACAATTTTGTACTTTTAACCCAAGGTACAGATATGGCTACTTTTGCAACTGCAGCAATGGCGGCTAAAGACAATGATTACATCCCAGCTGATGGTAATGGCGTAATTGCACATACCAAACTTATTGGTGGCGGAGAGAGCGACACCATTACCTTCACAGCTCCAGAAAAAGGGACTTATGATTTTTTATGTTCTTTCCCAGGGCACTATTCTATTATGAAGGGTAAATTTATTGTTCAGTAAAAAGAACTAAAGTTTATACTTAAAAAGTCCCAGAAGGCTTGCAGGGAATTATATTATCTTGCACCTCTGGGACTTTTCTTTTTCAAAGGGCTTTTATTTTCCGGCTGGAGGGTTACTAGCTTTTTCAAAGCTCCCTAATTCTATTATACCGTTCTATTAGAAACAGCCGTTTATCTTATCGTAACAAACGGCTGTTCGGATGTTAAGCTGGCACAGCCAGTAGTAAAACCCATTCCTTGGCCATTTTTTTAGCGCTAGGCAATTCGCTTTCACTACTGTCATATTGCTTATAAAGAACAATTTCTTTTTTCGCACCATTAGCAAAAGACAATAAAAGCATCACATTTCTTACTTCTTTGCCATTATAACTTATCTCTTCCTTAACACTTATAACTTTTTCAAGGTCGATTAATTCGTAGGTAAAATCGATTAAATTGAGAAGTATCAACTTCCGCTTATCCGAAAAGGCAAGTAGCAAGTTCCCTATACTGCCTGTACGGGTAAGTTTACAATTATTATCGGCAGTAATGCTGTCGAGTTTGTTTTGGAGTAATTCCTGTTTCTTTTTTCTGTTACTTCTTTTAACTATAACTACGGGAATCAATATCAATGCGGCTAAAACAACCATAACAAGGGTGTTCTCTAAAATATTTGTCATTTTTTTTAGGATATAAATTTTGGATTACCAGTATTAACTGGCAGCTAAATAAAGATTTGGAAATTATCTTTTTAAATTTCCTAGGAGGATTGCCTGATCTTTAAAAGAAAGAGCAATTGCGTAACTAATAAAAAGAATGGAAAGGAAAAAGGATGAGCCACAACCAGCGTTGCCTCAAAACTTTAATTTTTTTCTGATAAAAACTATCCGCACCAATTCCAGCAAAACCGATGAAGGAAATAAAAGTGAACAGTACGGACGTAGAAACAGGCAAAGTTTGCGAGTGTACAGGGAACGACACTCTTGAACTCTCTAAAAACGCAGCACTTGTACCACATGTCTGTACTTTTTTAAACTCCTGCTGTTGATTACGCTCAAGTTTTGCTTGATCATAAGAAACGACTGAGGCCTTCGTGTTAAATACGATCCCGAAAATTAAGATGGTAAATATTTTTAGCAGTAGCTTCATTTTATGCAATGATACAAAATCATTGCAATAGTAAAGTAAAAAGGTGGCTTGATGAAAAAATTGAAAAAGGTAGGAAGGTGGAAATAACCTTTTTCCTCGAAAAATTCGCCTTCTACCCCCTAAACTCTTTATTTTGTATAAAATCCCGCTATAAGTTTAACGCCAAGTCTGTTTTTTTTGGCGGCTTTACAAGAAATTTAATACAACAATATGCCACAACAGAATTTTAAGGAGCGACTAAACAGCATTATATTCGGAACAGATACCAAAGAAGGAAAACACTTTGACATCATTTTACTTTGGGTAATCTTGGTCAGTGTAGTGGTGGTGATTGCGGAAAGCATGCCTGAGCTCGGCCTTAGGTTTCCAAAAACATTTTATTACATCGAATGGTTTTTCACCATTGCGTTTTCTATTGAATACTTGGTTAGAATTTATATTGCAGAAAAGGCCCGTAAATACGTATTCAGCTTTTGGGGTGTTATAGATTTCCTTTCTGTTGTCCCCACTTATTTCAGCATCTTTTTTGCCGCGTACCACTACCTCTTAGTCATCAGAATACTTCGGTTACTGCGAATCTTTAGGATATTAAAGCTGGTTAGGTTTACCCGCGAAGGACAAGTTCTTTTAGCCGCACTAAAATTGAGCGCTTACAAAATAGCAGTTTTTATAACCTTCATATTTACCTTCATTGTACTTTTAGCTACGCTAATGTATGTGATCGAACATGGAAACCCAGGGTTTTCTAGCATTCCTTCCAGTATTTATTGGGGAATCGTCACGGTTACCACGGTTGGCTTTGGAGACATTGTACCCATGACTTATCTGGGTAAAGCCATTGCATCTTTCATGATGTTATCGGGTTATGCAATAATTGCAGTACCTACCGGAATTGTAACTGCAGAACTTACTAAAAAGGTGAGAGAAAAACACCAGTCGGAATGCCCGAAATGCGATCGACCAGTAAAAAATGCCGATAACTTCTGTGGCAATTGCGGGCAAACCTTAAGCTTGGAGACCGAATACTAGTAGGCAATTTGATCGCATTTCTTTTTGCGCTAACGATTGAAACGGCATCCTTTTTTTTGTGCTTAAACTGGGTGCAGGTAACAAAAAAAGATTTAGTGAAAAAGCGTGTAAAAGCGCCCGATTAAAAATTTAAGAAACTTGATACTGCTTTTTAAAGACTTGTGTGCAATTTAGCTGGCACAAAAAAAGGCCTCAGATTTTAAACCTGAGACCTTTAATAATTAATCAAAAATCCTTATTGGTTAATCAATGCTTTCCCTTTTGTTTTACGTTCTTGATCTGTTAAGTAAATTTTACGTAAACGGATGCTTAATGGCGTAACTTCAATGTACTCATCAGCTTGGATATATTCCATACACTCTTCTAAAGAGAATTTGATTGCTGGTGCAATACGTGTATTATCATCTGTACCAGAAGCTCTCATGTTAGTCAATTGCTTTCCTTTGGTTACGTTAATTACCAAGTCGGTATCACGGATGTGCTCACCCAAAATCTGACCTTCGTAAATATCAACTCCTGGATCAACAAAGAAACGGCCTCTATCTTGCAATTTGTCAATCGCATAAGCGGTAGTCATCCCTTTATCCATAGAAATTAAAACTCCGTTTCCACGTCCAGGGATTGTACCTTTCCAAGGTTCGTAGGCTTTAAAACGGTGCGCCATAATTGCCTCACCTGCAGTTGCAGTTAAAACGTTGTTACGTAGACCAATAATACCGCGAGCAGGAATGTCGAATTCTAAATGCTGTAGATCGCCTTTAGGTTCCATAATCAATAAATCACCTTTACGCTGCGTTACCAATTCAATTACTTTACCTGCAACCTCACCCGGTACATCAACAATTAAAGTTTCAATCGGCTCGCATTTAACGCCATCAATAACTTTAACAATTACCTGTGGCTGGCCAACCTGCATTTCGTAACCTTCACGACGCATGGTTTCAATTAAAACTGATAAGTGAAGAATACCACGACCGTAAACTAGGTAGGAATCTGGAGATTCGGTCTCTACTAAACGTAAAGCCAAGTTTTTCTCTAATTCTTTGTATAAACGCTCACGTAAACGCTGTGAAGTAACAAATTTACCTTCTTTACCAAAGAAAGGAGAGTTGTTGATGGTAAACAACATGTTCATTGTTGGCTCATCAATAGAAATTACTTCCAATTGTTCTGGATTGTTGAAATCAGCAATGGTATCGCCAATGTCAAAACCATCAATACCTACAACAGCACAAATATCTCCACACCCAACTTCAGTAACTTTAACTTTCCCTAAGCCTTCAAAAGTATATAATTCTTTAATTCTTGATTTTACAATTTTACCATCGCGTTTTACCAAAGAAACTGGCATGTTTTCTTTGATGGTACCGCGGGCAACTCTACCAACTGCAATACGACCTACGAAAGAAGAATAATCTAACGAAGTAATCTGCATTTGCAAAGTACCTTCCTGTATTGGTGCTGGTGGAATGTTTGCTAAAATAGCATCCATCAAAGGGAAAATATTTTCTGTCTTTTCTTTCCAGTCTGTACTCATCCATCCTTGTTTTGATGAACCGTAAATTACAGGGAAATCTAACTGATCTTCTGTTGCATCCAGGTTGAAGAACAATTCGAAAATTTGTTCGTAAACTTCTTCTGGGCGACAGTTTTCTTTATCTACTTTGTTTACAACAACAATTGGTTTTAAGCCTAAAGCCAAAGCTTTTTGTGTTACAAAACGAGTTTGAGGCATTGCGCCTTCAAAAGCATCACATAATAACACTACACCATCGGCCATTTTCAAAACACGCTCAACCTCGCCACCAAAATCCGCGTGACCAGGTGTATCAATGATATTGATTTTCACGTCCTTATACTGAACCGAAACGTTTTTTGAAACAATGGTAATACCACGTTCACGCTCTAAATCGTTGTTGTCTAATATCAGGTCACCCGAGTTCTCATTATCTCGGAAGATAGAACAGGAGTGTAAAATTTTGTCAACTAATGTGGTTTTACCGTGGTCAACGTGGGCGATAATCGCTATGTTTCTAATCTTTTGCATTCAAAAATTACTCTAAAAAAATTTTTGCAAAGGTATAATATTAATCACAAAAAATCGCATGCTAATCATTTGAATTTAAAATGACTATGTATTATTTTTAAACTTTTACCTTTGTAAGGTTATGGATTTACAGCTCATTATCGTTATCATTTTATTCTTAGGCGCCTTATTTTATATGGGGAGGTTAATATATAGGAGTTTAAAATCAAAAAAAGGCTGCGCCAGTGGCTGTGGTAAATGTGGGGTTGATTTCTCAAAAATCGACACAAAAAAAAATTAATACGTTTTTATTTTTTACCCTCAAAAAACAAAAAAGGCATAAGGTAATAAGCTTACGCCCCCAACCTTAAAAAATATTTCCTAAATCTTAATTCTGAAACTGGGTAGGATATCTGTTGCTGGATTCCTTTTATCAGTCGCTACGTTTTCATTTTGTAGAGGGTGTTTTCACTTCTACTACAGGTCGATTTTCCTCAAACAGGATACCAGTCAATATCATTACTTAAGAGGTTTTTGTCCTTGTCGAGGACACGAGACATCTCGCAAGGCAATACATTGGGTGTCCTACCTATTTGTGAGATGTCTCACTGGCGTCAGACATGACGCCATGAAGAGAAAAATCTCTTAAATAACGACATCGGGATACCAGCATACCATTGTAATTTGTTTGCTTTCTGTAAAGAGGTTTATAAAATTGAAATGCTGTAGCGTAAAATTTATTTTAATTCCCCTTATAATCATTACATTGCTTAACGGTGTGGTTACAAACGCCAAAACTGCCCAACATTATTCCTTTACCACATTATAATTTTATAGATTTGCTCGTTAATATTTAGTGGAACAACCCTGTTAACCATGGAGATTATAAGTACAGAAGAATTTGCCAAAGCCACCAAGCTTAATAAGTTAAGAATGCCTGGTTTGGCGTCTTTAATAATGGCGATTATGAAGATCACCGACATCAACGAAACGTTTGCAAAAGCAGCAAAGTACGAAGGCGTTGAATTTGTTGATGAGATTTTACGGTTGGTTGGCGTAAAGGTAGAAGTTAATGAATCTGACTGGAAAAACATCCCTTTAGAAGGTGCATTTACGGCGATTGCTAACCACCCTTATGGTGGCATAGAAGGCTTGATATTAATAAAGGTTTTATGTACGGTTAGGCCCGATGCCAAAGTGATGGCTAACTTTTTATTAAAAAAAATACCTAACCTGACCGATTTTTTTGTTGCGGTAAACCCGTTTGAGAACATAGAACATTCGTCCAGCATCAGCGGTATAAAAACCACATTATCATTACTAAATAACGGAACGCCTATCGGTATTTTTCCGGCTGGCGAGGTTTCAACCTATAAAATAAATCAGCAACAGATTACCGATAAAATATGGCATCCGGTGGTGGGTAAACTGATTAGTAAAGCTAAAGTTCCGGTATTGCCTATCTATTTCCATGGAAATAATGGTTTACTGTTTAATCTTCTATCCTTAATTCATCCTACTTTACGAACGGCAAAGTTACCCTCAGAACTTTTCAATAAAAAAGGACACACCATTAAAGTACGTATAGGAAAACCGATTGCTTATAAGGATATACCAACAAACGACAACAGCACCGATATGCTTGCCTTTTTAAGAGCTAAAACCTATGCTTTAGGCGCAGGTTTAGAAGAAGAAAAGAAAATTTTTAGTCCACGGAATCTTTTTAAAATCAAATCTAAGCCTCAAGAAATTGTAGCTCCAATTGCGCAAGAGCTGATGGAGGAAGAGGTAGAAAAACTAAGAGACTCGCATAAAATCTGGACAGAAAAAAACTACGAGGTTTATATTACGCCAACAGCAAATATTCCGAATATCATCAAAGAAATTGGAAGGTTAAGAGAGGTTACCTTTCGAGAAGTTGGTGAAGGATCCAACAAAGCCATAGATTTAGATAGCTACGATATTTATTATAACCATTTATTTATTTGGGATTTAGAAACTAAGATGATTGTAGGTGCTTACCGTATTGGAAAAGGCGACGAGATCTTTTACAGTTTCGGCAAAAAGGGATTTTACATTTATGAGCTATTCAAAATCAAATCGCAGTTTTACCCGGTCTTGCGCAATAGCTTAGAGCTTGGTCGAAGCTGGATTAGAAAAGAATACCAACAAAAACCTTTACCGCTGTTTTTACTGTGGAAAGGGATCTTAAAATATATTTTAGACAACCCGCAGTACCGCTATTTGATTGGGCCTGTTTCTATTAGCAATGCTTTTAGTAAATTCTCCAAATCCTTAATCGTAAACTTTATTTACCGCAACCATTTTGATAGCGAGCTGGCGCATATGGTAAAACCACGTAAAAAGTTTAAGGTTGATTTTTCTAAAATCGACGCGGATTTGTTGACGGCTTCCAGCAGTTCCTTAAAAAATCTGGACAGCTTAATTGCCGAGATTGAAACTACACATATTAAAGTTCCGGTACTACTAAGACAGTACATCGCATTGAATGCAAAAATTATCTGCTTCAATATCGACCCTAAATTCTCGGATTGTTTGGATGGTTTCTTAGTCCTCGATTTACAGGATGTACCACATGATATGCTGGAGAAATTGGGTAAAAATATTTAACAATGGAAGAGAAAAGCAAGGATCTGGACGAACAAAAGAATAATCCCTTACATGGTTTAACTTTAGAAACTATTGTAACGGATTTATCGAAATACATCGGCTGGGAAAAAATGGCGGAGAAAATTCCTATAAAATGCTTTTCCAACAACCCTAATGTAAAATCGAGCTTGGCTTTTCTGCGTAAAACACCTTGGGCTAGGCAAAAAGTAGAATATCTTTATCGCTATAATATCAAGCGTATAGAAAAAGGGAAAAGTGGTTTGTTGTAAAGTTTTATTTTTTTTGATACGATTTTGAACTGGGGCGGAAGCAAATCACAAAGTCCACCACACTCCTTCGACTCCCTCCTCGACTCCGCTCAGAGTGACAATCCTCAGGATGAAACCTACCGTGGGAATGAATTCTAAACGCAGGGTCGTCTGCAACAGACCCTGCTTGGACATAATCCCAATTTAATAAAAAAGACCCTAATTTCTCTTGTAAAAAGCCCTACGCACTCCTTCGACTCCCTCCTCGACTCCGCTCAGAGTGACAATCCTCAGGATGACATGCCCTTATTTTCTTGCGGAAATTTATTTATAAAGCCCTTTACTTTCAATAAAAGCAATCACCTCATCAGGTAAAAAATACTTTACACTCTTTTCAGCGCTTATTGATTTTCTAATAAAGGTTGAGGACAGCTCCATCAAAGGTGTTTCTGTAATGGTAACATACGGATGGCTCGCAAGTTCTGAGTTTTCATAACCCGGACGCGGGTAAACATAAATCTTATAATCGCGTAGAATCAACTCGTAGTTCTTCCACTTTTTTAAAGATTTAAGGTTATCAGAACCCATAATCAGTGTAAACTCGTGTTCTGGATAAAGCTCCCTTAAATGTGTTAAGGTATCAATGGTATAAGATGGTTGTGGCAATTTCAGTTCGATATCGCTCACCATAATATTCTCCGCGTCTTCGGTAGCTAGCTTCGCCATCTCTAATCGATCATAAACCTGGATCAGATCCTTTTTTTCTTTCAAAGGATTGTGTGGCGAAACCACCAACCAAACTTTATCTAAAGCGGTATGGTTGGCTAAATAGCTGGCAATAATTAAATGCCCTGTATGTATCGGGTTAAAAGACCCAAAAAGTAATCCTATCTTCAATTTTTTTAGGTTTTTAGGTTGTTGGTTGGTTCGGTTGTTAGTAATGACTTTGTTTGTTGCTTTGTAGAAAGAAGTATTAGAGGTATAATGAGCTTTATGCCTCAATAAACTGCAAAAGTAAATCCTCTGCTTCTTTACAAGCCGTATTTAAATCGTAATTCTTTAGAATGACATCAAATTTTGGCGCATAGCTTAATTCCTTACCGGCTTTGGCAATACGCTCCTGTACTTTTTCTTTACTTTCTGTACCCCTACCGGTCAAACGTTCAATCAACACTTCCAATGATGGTGGCTGTACAAAAATAGCGAGTGCATCTTCACCGTATTTTTCTTTCAAACGTAAACCACCTTCCACATCTAAATCAAAAATAACGGTTTTCCCGCTATCCCAAATCCGCTGGATCTCACTTTTTAACGTTCCGTAAAATGTCCCCGAATAAACTTCCTCAAATTCGGCGAAAGCATGCTGCGCAACTTTATGCAAAAATTCTTCTTTAGAGATGAAATAATAATCTTTCTCATTCTGTTCCTCGCCGCGGGCTTCGCGAGTGGTTGCCGATATAGAAAAGGCAATTTTTTCTGGAAATGTTTTTAACAGATGTTGTACGATGGTGGTTTTACCTGCTCCAGATGGCGCAGAAAATATAATGAGTTTACCTTGCATTCTTTTTAAGCTGAAAGCTAAAGGCTGAAGGCTTAAAGCTATTTACTTCGAGCCTTAGTCTTTTGGCTTATTTACAAAACGTTTAACAGTTGTTCTTTGATTTTTTCTAATTCTTCCTTCATCCCAACAACATAGCGCTGAATGTTGGCGTCGTTGGCCTTAGAGCCCATGGTATTGATTTCTCGACCAATTTCTTGGGATATAAAACCTAGTTTTTTACCGTTGGCATCCTTGTTTTTTAAAGTTTCGATAAAATAGTTGCAATGGCTTTTCAGTCTTACTTTTTCTTCGGTAATATCCAACTTATCAATATAGTAAATCAACTCCTGCTCTAAACGATTCTGGTCTACGTTTTCCTTCCCCACCGCATCGGCAAGCATGGTGTTTAATTTTTCTTTGATTGCAGGCACCCGATTAGGTTCATCACGTTCTACCAAAGCCATAAAATCTAATATACTTTTGACCCTGTTTATTAAATCAAGCTCTAAAACAGCGCCCTCATCCCCTCTAAATTGTTGGAAATTATCAATTGCTCTGTAAAAAGTTTCCAGCATCAGCTTCCACTCGTCCTCAGAAACCGAACTTTCATCGTACTTCACCACTTCCGGTAAATTTAAAACCACAGGAATTAGGTTATTTCCCTCATCACCAATCGTATTAGCGATACCTTTAAGCTCGGCATAATAATGCGCAAATAAATCTTTGTTAATAGTGGCTGCTTTTGAACCTGCGTCGGTCACATCTGCACTAATGCTCAACATCACTTTACCACGCTCCAACAACTTGCTACACTCATTTCTTAAAAAAAATTCCTTGTCGGAAAATGCTTTTGGTAACTTGATATTTAGTTCTAGAAATTTACTGTTGAGAGATTTAAGTTCAACGGTGTATTTGCCATTAGCCAAGTCGGTAACGCTGGCACCGTAACCAGTCATAGATTTAATCATTTGCAAAGATAAAATTTAAAGGGAGATAAATGAATTGGAAATTTTACTCAAGTCACCCTCCGGACTGTCATCCCGTTTTAATAGTTTCTCGCTTTATGTCCAAGCGGGGTCTGTTGCAAACGACCCTGCTTTTTTAATGGTAATTTTTTAGTTAATTGTTACTTTTTTCTTTTGGGAACTGTTCTTTGAATCATAATCTTCCCGCCTCATTGCCGCCGGAAAGGCTAGTTCTTTTCCTTTAGCTGAAAAGGAACCAAAAAGCCACCGCTGCGTTTTATGCTAACAAAGGCAGTGCTTTAATTTCTGTACCAATACCGCATAAAACAAGGCGGAATTTTTCGCTAACGAAAGGACATTGCTAGTAATACTCCTGTTAACCGCATCGCTCCTCCTTTACCCCTCATTGTGATGAGCAAAGCTTCCGCCTTTGCGACGGGGGAAGTGACATCTGTTGGTTAACAGATTCTTGCTTGATTCACGGTTGTCTTTCTTTTGGAAATTGTTCTTTGAATCATAATCTCCCCGCCTCATTGCCGGCGGAAGGGCTAGTTTCTTTTTTTCCGCAAAAAAGTAACCAAAAAACTCTCCGCTGCGTTTTATGCTACAAAGGCAGTGCTTTAATTTCTGTACCAATACCGCATAAAACAAGGCGGAATTTATCGCCAACGAAAGGACTGTGCGCTGAGGAATACTCCCACTTAACCGTAAACCCCTCCGTCACCCGTCATTGTGATGAGCGAAGCGTTAGCCTCTGCGCTGGGGCGAAGTAACAATCCGTGTGTTAATTGCTTCTTGCTTGATTCACGGTTGTCCCTATTTTTCGATTCCGTCCAAGCAGGGTCTCTCACAGAGGACCCTGCGTTTCGTCAACTGACCTTTTTTTGTCTATAAGAAATCGGCGAATATACCTGCTAGTGGCTGTGCTGAAAAACAGTATAAAGCTAGAAACTTAGAGACCTCTCTCTTCTTTCGAGGTGACGTGGAGCTATCGCCTCCATCGTAAATAACAAAGTCCAAAAAACAATAGTAATCCTATCCAAAAGCAAAATTTCCAGTTAAAAGCTACAGGCAAAATCTCCTGTTTTAACATCCGACGTTTCAGGCTTTCTCTTTTATTTTTCTCATTCTTTTCTAAAAGCTTTTGCCTTCTGCATTAAATTAAACAACATCGCTCCTCCTTCATCCGTCAGTGCGAAGCCCGAAGCGGCAGCGTTGTGCGAAGCGGGCTGTGGCAATCCGTGTGTTAATTGCTTCTTGCTTGATTCACGGTTGTCCCTATTTTTCGATTCCGTCCAAGCAGGGTCTCTCACAGAGGACCCTGCGTTTCGTCAACTGACCTTTTTTTTGTCTATAAGAAATCGGCGAATATACCTGCTAGTGGCTGTGCTGAAAAACAGTATAAAGCTAGAAACTTAGAGACCTCTCTCTTCTTTCGAGGTGACGTGGAGCTATCGCCTCCATCGTAAATAACAAAGTCCAAAAAACAATAGTAATCCTATCCAAAAGCAAAATTTCCAGTTAAAAGCTACAGGCAAAATCTCCTGTTTTAACATCCGACGTTTCAGGCTTTCTCTTTTATTTTTCTCATTCTTTTCTAAAAGCTCTTGTTCGGATAAAGCTACTTTTTTTCGTAAAGAGCTCTCCTTCTTCATCATCAGGATGTGATAGCTCCCCGCACCACCGGATAAGCCGCTATCCGCCTTCCATTTAAAAGGCGCATCAGCTTCAATGAATAAATGCTGTACCAAACTGTTTTCGGTAAGCGCTATTACACTGCTCCATCTACCCTGCTTCAGTTCCCTTCGGTTTGAAGATTTTACTACTGAAACGGAATCCTGCTCCAAACGTATTTTCTCTTTGAACAAAGTACATCCCGATAGGATGATTAACATCAAAAACACCAATATTCTCATGGTTTATCCTCCCCCACTTTTATCCAATCGGCGAAAGCATAAATACTTTTTGCCAGCCTTCTTTTTCGATACACACCATCGCCTTCTCTGCTCCCAGCAATATTGGTGTTTCCCTCTATACTAATGATCCAGTTCCCTTCCTTTCTTTCTACTAAACCCACATGGGCGATGCGCTTTAAGTTTGGAAACCAAATCCCGAATACATTTCCCTCCCTTGCCATGGAGGTGTTGACCTTAGGATTAAACAATGCGGGACTCCATCCGGTTCTGGGTCTGTTGAATCCAGACTGTTGAAATACCCAACTTATAAAAGCTGCACACCAAGGCTGGCCTTGCTTTAGTCCCACGGTGCTCAGGTATTTTTCAACGCTCGCTCCATCATTTCTACCTGTCTTTTCTCTTACGCCTATTTCTCTTTCGGCAGTGGCGATTACTTGTTGTCTTTTTTCGCTTTGCTGTGCTAACAAAGTGCGATGAGGCAGCCGATAACCGCCAATAGCAGCAAGGCAAATGATGCCCAATAAAATACGTATTGTTGCCATAAGGTTAATGTTTTAAATTGTGAAACCATCCTATTAAATGTGGGCAGACCCAGCCATCTCAAACTCGCTTTAAAAAGGTAAGCACTCAACAAGAGCAAAATCAGAAAAACTATAATTGCCAGTAATACCAGCGACCATATCCCAGCATCGGGTAAGGCCGCAGTGGGGTCTAACCAATAAACCCACAAAGGAGCACATTGGTAAATAACGCCTAGGCTAACTAGCAATAAGATTAAGGGGTGCGTATTGAGTACCGGGACTAGGCTACTCAGCCTCCGTCCGTTCATCGTAAAAATTGTCATTTTTTCTTTTGTTAAAGTGAAGACGAGCTTTCTTCCGCTCATCAAAATATATTTAAATAACAGCCGTCCCCAATCTAGGTCCGGCTGTTCGTAATGATTAGGAAACCGTTGTTTTACCGATGTATACGCTGGTAGCAATGCGCTTACCATCTTCATTACTAAAGCTCATCCAGCAATCTACCTCGTCACCAGTAAAGGTTGCGGGTAAGATAAGGTTGACCTCTCCTTCAGAACGGTTTGCTGCATTTTCCAAGGACACATATTGTGATTTTGTAGCATTGTAAACTAACAATATGGCTTTATCATTGGCCTCGGCTAAGCCGGTTCCGGTATTATCCTGCCAACTGAATAAAATACTGGCAGGCAAGGTACTTTCAACTATCGTAGCCCAAGGCCCAGCGAGATCACCCTGGCTAAAAATTACTTTCGTAGTGTCGACTTCAAAATCAGGACTTGCACCCATAATCGCATTTTTAACGTGGTAAGACACTGCCGCATTCATCGGTGTTCTGGCGCCGGTAGCGGCTTGATAGCCTTTGCTAATCAGTGCAGATATAGGTTTCAGGAACGCCATTACTGCGGCAAATTTTATTCTTTGATCAGATTGTAACGCAGTAGGAGCTTTAGAAGATGCCTTTGGCAAACTGCGCATATAATCAACACCTTTCCAGTTGCCTCCTATTACCGTCCCTACTTTTCCAGAGAATCCACCTAGGATTCCTTTTTTAATTGTTGCCATTTTTTCTTTTTTTAAATGATAAATAATCAAACTCCAAGCTTGTATGCCGGCCAGCTTTCACTTGTTGAAACAAACGTAGGCTACAATTTTATAAAAAACTATAGTCCAGTAGCTTATGTCTTAATTTGACTTTCATTGACGCTAATTGGCTGGGCTTGGCTGTTTTACTGTTTTTTTCTTAAAAATGACTTCTTCGCATGCTGTTCGGTACTGGTGCGTACCATGTTCGCAAAAAAGGTACTTTTTGCGAAGTACATACGAAGGTGCTACGAAGATGGTACGAACAAAGAGCCCATCGTTCCCACTGTCATGCTGAGGAACCTTCATTAACCGTCATTCCGAACGAGGTATGAGGAGGAATCTGTTAGTGGGATGTGGTGGAACAAGGGGCGTATGCTGGGGGACTTACAGACCTCTCCTTTCGTCGAGGTGACGTGAGGGGTAGTCGAGGTGACGGACCTTTATTAACCGTCATTCCGACGACAGTAACGAGGAGGAATCTGTTAGTGGGATGTGGTGGAACAAGGGGCGTATGCTGGGGGACTTACAGACCTCTCCTTTCGTCGAGGTGACGTGAGGGGTAGTCGAGGTGACGGACCTTTATTAACCGTCATTCCGACGAGAGTAACGAGGAGGAATCTGTTAGTGGGATGTGGTGGAACAAGGGCCGTATGCTGGAGGACTTACAGACCTCTCCTTTCGTCGAGGTGACGTGAGGGGTAGTCGAGGTGAAGGACCTTTATTAACCGTCATTCCGACGAGAGTAACGAGGAGGAATCTGTTAGTGGGATGTGGTGGAACAAGGGCCGTATGCTGGAGGACTTACAGACCTCTCCTTTCGTCGAGGTGACGTGAGGGGTAGTCGAGGTGACGGACCTTCATTAATCGTCATTCCGACGAGAGTAACGAGGAGGAATCTGTTAGTTGGGATGTGGTGGAACAAGGGGCGTATGCTGGGGGACTTACAGACCTCTCCTTTCGTCGAGGTGACGTGAGGGGTAGTCGAGGTGAAGGACCTTTATTAACCGTCATTCCGACGAGAGTAACGAGGAGGAATCTGTTGTTGGGATGTGGTGGAACAAGGGGCGTATGCTGGGGGACTTACAGACCTCTCCTTTCGTCGAGGTGACGTGAGGGGTAGTCGAGGTGAAGGACCTTTATTAACCGTCATTCCGACGAGAGTAACGAGGAGGAATCTGTTAGTGGGATGTGGTGGAACAAGGGGCTTGCGCTGGGGGACTTACAGACCTCTCCTTTCGTCGAGGTGACGTGAGGGGTAGTCGAGGTGAAGGACCTTTATTAACCGTCATTCCGAACGAGGTACGAGGAGGAATCTGTTAGTTGGGATGTGGTGGAACAAGGGGCGTATGCTGGAGGACTTACAGACCTCTCCTTTCGTCGAGGTGACGTGAGGGGTAGTCGAGGTGACGTGAGGGGTAGTTGAGGTGACGTGAGGGGTAGTTGAGGTGACGGGGAAGGGATCGGCCGAGGTTACGAGGAAGGAGTGTTCGAGGTGGTATTACCATTCCTGAATCCCTATCGATAAGTCGTCCCATTTTGGGTTTAATTGGTTAATGAGCTTTTCTTTTTTCTCTCTTCTCCATTTCTTAATTTCCTTCTCTCTGGCTATTGCTTCCACAATAGAAGTAAACGTTTCATAGTAAATACAGTAGGTTAAATTATATCGGGCGGAGAAACTACGAGGATAGATGTGATTTTTATGCTCATTTAACCGTTTCGAAAGATCGGAAGTGACGCCGACGTAAAGCGTTGTCTTGTTTTTATTGGTTAGGATATAGATACAACCTCCTCTTTCCATATGTGAATTTATAGATTTTATTTGAGTTTTAAAAGTGGCTGAACCCGCTTATGCCGTCATTCCGAACGAAAGCAACGAGGAGGAATCTGTGGTAGGTGGTAATGGAACTGGGGGTAGTGCTGGAGGACTTACAGACCTCTCCTTTCGTCGAGGTGACGGGAGGGGTAGTCGAGGTGTCGGACCTTCATTAACCGTCATTCCGAACGAGAGTACGAGGAGGAATCTGTGGTGGGTGGTGATGGAACGGGTGGTAGTGCTGGAGGACTTACAGACCTCTCCTTTCGTCGAGGTGACAGAGGGGTAGTTGAGGTGAGGAAGGAGAGCCGTAAAAAGAGAGCGCTAAAATATATTAAAACATTATCGACCGTCTTTAAGCATCTGGTTAACGTCGTTTTCGAGGTACCATATTTTACCATTGATTTTACTAAAAGGCAGTTTAGATTCTGCTCGCCAGCGCTGTAATGTTCTATCGCTCACATGCAATAACTGCATCAAGTCTTGGTTGTCTAACCAATGGGTTTCGGGAGGCAATGGTTTAGGGATTAGGTCTGCAGGATGTGGCATCTTCATAAGGATGTGGTAAAGTAGGTTTACGATTTCCTGTAGATATTGCGGTGTAGGTATTTCTTTCATCATGTTTGTGTATTAGAAAACAGAACATGGCTTTCATCCGCTTATAAAAGCATAAGCAAAGCCGTTAACACAGGAAGGCTAACACAAACAGTAAACCCAAATATAATAAAAAAATAAATCTCCAAAAACAAAATCATCCCTTCACCAACAGGGCCTTGTGACCTTCTTCTGGTTTAATTGCTCTTTGGCTCAGTAGCCGCTTTAAGGTCTCTGTCCGATTTCGAGTAACCGTCAAATCAATCCCTATCTGTATCGGCACCCGCAATAGCAACACGCATTGCATGTTTTTAACCGGTTTGTATCCGGCTACCGCATCCAGTGAGACCATTAGTGAGCGGTTTGCTCTAAAAAACTTCTTAGGGTCAAGTAACTCCTCTAGCTCGCTCATCTTGTAAACGATATGAAGAGTCTTATTGTTCTTGAGCACTGCATAGCCTTCCTTCCC
Organism: Pedobacter arcticus A12; assembly: GCF_000302595.1. Lineage (GTDB taxonomy): Bacteria > Bacteroidota > Bacteroidia > Sphingobacteriales > Sphingobacteriaceae > Pseudopedobacter > Pseudopedobacter arcticus. The sequence goes on from NZ_JH947128.1 coordinate 450,420, forward strand.
GGTCCGCACTAAATAGAGGATATCGCCTACAGGTATAAAAAAAGATTTGCTGCCCAGAGTGCCTTTGAGGTGTTTTTCATGATTTTCCGGGACTAATTTTTTTGTGATGAGATAATAGCAAAGGTAAAGCACATTGAGCATCGCGATCGCAGTTTGAACAATTGGGAACTCTAACACCATATAGTCGCTCAAATCCATGTTGCCACCAATGTTGCGGAAATAAATAGCTACCGCTAGGTAGGTAAACAAAATCATGGCAACTACCCCAAACAACAGTTGTGCGATGGTGCGTAATATGGGTTTTTCTTCCCAAAGCAGGTACTTATCTAAGTAAAAACTAATATAATGAACACCGGATATTACACCTATCGCCATTAAAAAACTAAATAAAACGGCTTCTTGATAATTGCGCTGCTGGATTAATATAAAAAACGATCTGTACTGTGTAGCTGTATTAAGATACCACGCTATAAATAACGAGATTACCAGACGGAACGACCAATGAAAATAGCTTACCGATGTTTGGATTGCCTGGTTTTTCATAAATAGGATGCTTAGTTGTACAATTTATTTCTTTTTTAGAAAAAAATCAAATTAATCTGCTTTTGAATTGCGGGCTCTTTTCGGGTTGGTGCCTTTGCTGGTAGTGCGTGAAGAGGGGGCTTGCCTTCGTGGGTTGGGGATTCCTCCTCGTACCTCGTTCGGAATGGCGGTAAACCACGTCATTTCGACGAGTGATGGTGACCGAGCGCATAGCCAAAGGAGAAATCTCAGTGTTCCTTGGCACAAGCCTGAGTTTAACACCTGTGCTTAACGAAGTTTCACCCGCTGTAGCTTAAAGATTTCTCCCTGCGGTCGAAATGACGGGGGGGAGGGTAGTGCGGGAAGAGGGGCTTGCCTTCGTAGGTTGGGGATTCCTCCTCGTACCTCGTTCGGAATGACGGTAAACCACCTCATTTCGACGAGCGATGGTGAACGAGCGCATAGGCAAAGGAGAAATCCCAGTGTTCCTTGGCACAAGCCTGAGTTTAACACCTGTGCTTAACAACAGTTCGCCCGCTGTAGCTTAGAGATTTCTCCCTGCGGTCGAAATGACGGGGGGAGGGTAGTGCGGGAAGAGGGGATTGCCTTCGTGGGTTGGGGATTCCTCCTCGTACCTCGTTCGGAATGACGGGTGAAGGTGGTGCGTGAAGGGGGGGACTAACCTTTGTGGGTTGGAGGTTTTCTCCCTGTGGTCGGAATGACGGGGGAAGGTGGTGCGTGAAGACAGGACTAACCTTTGTGGGTTGGAGGTTTCCCCCTGTGGTCGAAATGACGGATGTGAAACTACCGCTCACACCTTTTTTTACTACGGTTCACTCCTATTTCATACTTAGGGCTTGCGAAGCTGTATTATTTAGCTCTAATTCGCCGATGGCTTGCAAGCTTATTTTTAAACCTTTAATAATTTTTACAATGGAAAAAGTAAACTTTAGTGATGCTGGTTTACAGCAGCTACTGCAGGAACTCTACCTGCTCAACCAACAACAATTGCAAGAAGAAGTCTTGCATATCCAGACGGACTTGAGACAATGGCTCAAAGATCACTTTATCTTCAGCACTCCACAATTGGAAGACTTGGATAACCTAGGAGCAACTTTCCTACAAGAGTCGGCTACACAATTGGGATACTTTGTACTCAATCGTTTACCTGTATCACTTTATAAGCCAGAGACCTCCCTATTGCGGGAAAAGAAAGACCGTGGCAAGCTTTACCGTAACGAAGCAAAAACGGCTAATGTGTATAATGAATCATTGGGTAGTAGCCAAACTGAAACCCTCAATTTCAGTATCGAATACTTAAGCCCTATGGGCAGCTAAAGCATGGAACAGCAGCCGGCAAACCACAAACAGTATAAAGGGAAGAAGACCGGCTGTTTTTCGTTTTTATTGGTTAGGTAGGTGGGTGGTTGGGTGGGTGGATGGTTAGGTGATTAGGTGGTTAGGTGGTTGGGTGGTTGGGTGGTTGGGTGGTTGGGTGAAAATACTTGCTACTCTCTACTTTTCACTTGCTATTTGCTACTTTATACCTGCTACTTTATACTTCATACTTTCTACTTTCTACGTACTACTTTCTACTTGCTACTCAAAACCCAATCATCCTTCACAATGGTCAGTTACCAAACTTATGAAAGTCAAAGAGATTATTTACTGGAGTTGATTCAAAAAAAATCTCCTTTATCCAGAAAAGAATTGGCTGTAAAATTTAACTGCGAGGAGCATCGGATTACCCGCATGATCAATGACCTACGATACAACAAAAACCAAAATATCCATTACTCCAGATTTTTAGGGCGCTATACCCTTCTCCCCGGTTCCTTCAAAAAAAATTCCCCAAAAAAGTAAAAGAACATTTTTTACGCTTTCAGGCGATTTACTTTACCTGTGCATTAGGCCTGATGTTAGGAGCAGCCGAAAACCTGAAAGAGTAGGCAACAATTCCAAAAAATCTATGGCTTCGATAAATAGTAAGCCAACAACATGATGAAAAATTCTTTTAAAATTTTTAGCGCTTTTATATTCCTAATTGCGCTAAGCATTGCATTTTCAGCTTTTAGAGCTGAAGCACCAAAGGCCGCCGCACTTACCTCGCTATGGTATGAATATGATGGCAGTGGCTCCATTACTGATGCTTCCAATTATGACCTGTTAGCTTCACAACCATCTGGAGAAGAAGAAGCAGCTGCAATTTGTGAGGGTAACCAAGAAATCTGTGTCATCCAAGCACCAGAAGGCAGCAGTGGTAAACCAGCCACTTTTGATGGCACCATGACAACTGAAATCAGTGATGCGCAAACCAATCATGTGGAAAGTGCAAACGTTAAATTAAGACAGGAATAAGGTTTTCAAAACAGAACGGGAAGACATTTATTTTAAATTCTTCCCGTTCTTAATCAATTCTTATCTTTCATTCTGTTCCATTCCGCTCCTGTTAATCACCAATGTTGGTATTAAATACGCAAACCTTTTATCTCCGGGTTTCAGCTCATATAACTTCCCCTCCAATAATCTCTTGAGCGTAATGGCATACCTGTTTTCCTTGTTCAAACGTTTAATATCTGTCCAACGACTTCCCCTAAATACCAGTTCTTTCCGCCTTTCTATCAATATCAAGTCCAAAGCTTCCTGCCAATCGTTGGCAATCCTTTTTACAAAACTGCTTTTTTGAATCCGCTTTGCCATCAAGGTATTTAGGTCTTCCATCGCTCCCGCAAGGTTTTGATTTCTGACCCTACATTCTGCCCTAATCAAATAAATTTCATCGGTGGCAATACCCATAAAAAATGCACCTACATAAGTGCCATCATAACTGGCTTTCACCGTATATGACAAATCTTTGTTCACTTTAAAATAAATGCTCTTACGTAAATCATTGGCTGCATAACTGGCATACAATAAAGTATCAATCCTACATCTCGAAGTAGCTGTCAAAGCACTTTCAGAAACCGAGCGGGCAGTAAAAATCACTTCTGGATTGTACCGGGCAATAGGCGTAGTAGCGGTTAAGCTCAAATCGTTATAATCCATCAATACATTTTGATATTTCAAACAACTGTCTGCCGCATTTTCTGCTGCTTCATAATTTCCCATCACCAAACGCACTTTTGCCAATAACCCAAAAACTGCCGCTTTGTTCGGCCTACTTTTGATACTCACCGTTTTAGGCACCAAAGGCAAAGCATCATTGATGTCTTTAATAATCTGCTGATAGGTGGCTTCCAAATTGGTCCTTTTTGAAACGTCCTTATAATCTGCATCCAGCCTTAAAGGCAAACCCAAATGAGTGGCACTTTGAGCGTCATAAGCCAAACAAAATACTTGTGCCAGCTCATAATAGCAATTGGCCCGATAGAATAAGGCACTACCTCTTAATAATCCACTTTGCCCCACTTCTGTGTTTTTTTCTTTGATTTTTTCCAACGCATCCAAAACCACATTGGCACAAAAAATGGTTTTATAGGGTGCTGTCCAGTTAGCCGGTACGCCGCCATCATCCTCCCATATATAACTTCCTCTCGTTGTTGCACTGGATATCCCTTGCCAAATATTGCTCAATACATAATAATTATCGCTGCCTTCTTCTCCATTATAGGGCAAACTTTGGTTCATCACCAAATAATTATCCAAAATAGCTTGCAGATCGGCTATGGTTTCTGGGGTTGATAATTTCTTATTCGGTTTCAGTTCCAGGTAATCATTACAGCTTAAAAGGAACAAAACACCGAGTAGGCTTAAGCTTAAAAACAGTTTATTTCTTTTCATCTCTTTATTTTTTAAAAGTTCGTCCTGATCCCGAGAGCAATGCTCATCGGATTCTTCATCCCATTGATAAAATCAGGGTCTATCCCCGCTTTGTTGGCTTTCCATAGCAACACATTCAGGTCTGCGAGGTAGGTATAGATTTCAACTTGCTGAAAGGGTAGTTTTGGCAGCTGCTTCTTTTGCAGAGAATACGACAAACGCAAATCCCGCAAACGGATATGGTCTCCTTTCTCTACAGTTACAGCCGAACGGGCATAGAGGTCATCCCGATACTGATTGCCTGGATAAACCATGGATGGAACGGTGTGATGCAGCTCGTCCCCGCTTTGTTGCCAGCGCAATAGGTAGTCTGGATGTGCATCCCCAAACTGCATGAAATCGTAATAACTAATGGTATTCCTCCTGAAATAATAAGCAAATTGATAGGCAATATTTGCGGAAAGACTCACGTTTCTAAACGAAAAGGTATTTCTTAGAGCACCAAAAAAATGAGGTAAAGGTGTGCCATGAAATACCATTCCATCACTCAATAAAGAATTGCCTACCAAGTCCCTATAATTTTTACTGGCTAAGCCATTGGCATCAACCCCTATCGGATCTCCATTTTGTGGGTCCAAGCCTCCCCAGGGATAGCTGATTACCATATAAGGTTGCTTCCCTTCAAAAGGCAATACGGTATTGGCATTACCTACGTAACTAGTAGCATAAACAGATGGAGTAGCCAAATATCTGGTGACCGTATTTTTAACCGTACTGAACAAAAACTGGCTCTGCCAATTGAATACGCCTTCTATATTTCGGCTTTGCAAGTTCAGGTCGAACCCATTGGCTTTCATGTGTGCGGTATTGGTCAACATACTCAATACGCCTGTGGTTGGGTCTAAATCTTGATGCCCTAAAAGATCGCTCACCTGTTTATGATAATATTCCACACTGCCCCATAAGCGATGTTTCCAGAGCGCAAAGTCTAAACCCATATTCAGCATGCCGGTTTTTTCCCAGCGTAGGTTTGGGTTGGGCGGTGTACTCACTACTGCATAAGGTAAGTTATTCCTTGTTCCAGTAGCCGAATACCATGTCAACAAAGTGGAGGCAGATTGTCCGCTTGGTAAATTACCGCTAAAGCCATAAGTGAAACGGGCTTTCAGGTAATTCAACCATTTTGAACTGTAAAAATCCTCATCCGAGATATTCCATGCCGCACCTGCCGACCATAAAGGGATACCCCTATTATTCGCTTTTACCCCAAATAGATTAGAAACATCCTTTCTGGCACTGGCATACAAGGTGTAACGCTTTTTATAGCTATAGGAAGCATTGGTATAAAAAGAAACAAAACGATCGGTCAAGCTTACCATACTTCTCCCATCAGGGATTCTTCCGCTACCGTTCACGTAATAATTATAGTTATTGAGGTAATCCACCAAATTATAAGATAAATGTGCATCGTCATAACCATAGGTTCTGTCTCCTCTCCCTTCGGTATTTACCTGCCTAGTTTCAGCACCCAGCATGGCACTCAGTTCATGCGCTGTTCCATAACGCTTTTCAAAACTCACTTGCCCTCTAATGGAATGATGCTGAACCAGCTGGGTATTCTCATCCAGTATTCCTCCTATTGGAATAGGTCTGCTCACTGTTGTTCCACTAATCTGCGTAAACTGATTGATCAGATCTCGAGCGAAATAGCTGTCTGCACTGTTCAGCTCATATCCGTTTAACTGAACATTGCCATATTGATAGCGCAACTCTGCTTTAATGCCGTTAGCGATCTGGTAAAGCCCTGCCAAATTAATTTTGAGGTCTCTCCCCTTTTGCGCATTGTTTGCCAAACCCAGTTCTTCCAGTGGTCTATAATTCCAATCCAGCAATTGGCTGTTGCTACTGTTTAAATATGATTGTCGGTATGTCTTTTCTACCGCCAAGGGGCTGCCTTCTTCATCTGCCAATTGGGTATAGGGCAATAACGCTCGGTTGCCCGTTTTATAGCTACCATAGCCGCCCGGACTATTGTTCTCATTTTGGTTGGCTACAAAATAAACTTGGCTCTCCAATTCCCAACGTTTGGTCATTTTTAGGTGATGGTCAAACCTTATGCTCAAACGCTCCGAACCATTTCCTTTCAAATTGCTTTGGCTTTTATCATAGCCCAAACTCAATAGGTATTTCATGCCGGCTGTCCCTTTGCTCATGCTCAAAGCATACTGCTGCGCTAGGGTGTTTCTGTAAAGATATTTTTCAAAATCTCGACGTACATCCCGATTTTGCAGCACTTCTGTTCCTGTTATGGCGGCTTGCGAACTCATTGTTCCGCCTCTTTCTGCAGCTAATAGCTCTATGTATTCACCAACTGGGCTATAAGTACTTTGGTTATTCAGCTCGCTATCATAATAGCCTTTGTTAAAAAGATCTTTTTGAAAAGCCATATAATTTCTGGTATCCAGTTGCTGCAGATCCATCAGGTTTGGCTTGCCTGCAATATTGGTATTGATATTTAAAGACAGCTTTAAGGCCTGACTATAATTTCCTTGCTTGGTGCTGATCACAATTACACCATTGGCGGCTCTTGCTCCCCAAATTGACGCTGCAGTGGCATCTTTCAACACCGTTACCGACTCTATATCATTAGGATTAATGTTTTCAATCGCACCTTCATAAGGGAAATTATCCAGTACAATCAAGGGGTCCGGCGTGGCATATAAAGTACTGAGCCCTCTAATCTGTAATCTGGGTTTCTCTTTATCACGCCTATCAAACAGCAAACTCCCGGTTACGCCTTCTAACCGATCCAATATATTGGCACCCACACTGCGGTTCAGCAACTGCTGATTCACCTGTTCAAAAGAACCTGTTGTACGCTCTTTATTGAGTTTTTGATAACCAGTGCGCACCACCACCTCCTGTAAGGTATTTAAGGCCGTTTGTAGATTGATCTTTAAAAAACTTCCTTGTGCTTTGGTCCATTGCTGACTATATTTCTGGTAACCCAATAATTGGACTTCTAACAGGTCATCTTTTAGCTTTCCTAAAAAACTAAAATGCCCTGTACTATCCGTAATGGTGATTTGTTGTTGATTTTTTAGACTGACCAATGCACCCACCACAGGGCTGCCGTCACTTGCGTTTATAACGCTGCCATTCAACTGTGCTTTGGCAAGATGCACACTTCCTATTCCTAACAACAACAGGAATATATATTTGTAGCTCTGTTTCATTTTAAATTGCTTTAATTGTTATTATGGTTTGTTAGCGCCCTTATTTTGCTCATACAGTACAAAAAATGGCACTTCCTTCTCCGCTACTTTCAATTCGATACCGTACCCTGCTAAACGCTTGTTGATGTTTGAAATATTGAGCGGTGTATCATCCATTTTTGGGACTTGTAAATTTCCAATAGCCGTTTCAGCTATGGCTATGGGCAGTTCTGGATGGTGCTCGTTGATTTCCCAAATCAGGTTATCCAAAGATTGCGTATCCGCTACAGCGGTCTGCTTGGTCGTTGTTCCTACTTTATCGAATAGCCATGCAGTCACTTTTAGGTATTCCAGTTTTCCCTCTAAACCGAAATAACATTTCAAATCCTCCCGCATTTTTTGTTTGATCTGAGCGGGGTTAAAGCTTAAAGGAAATACTGCCTCGTAACAAAAAGTATGTTTGACCTTCCAATCCATATACAATGTTCCAACTGGGCAGCTGTAATTATTGATGTCTTTTACCTCATAACGGTATTGCTTTTTGCTGAGCAATGGAAGCTTAGTTTCAGATGCCCGCACACTGAAAGTACCCAGCGTCATATTGATATCGTATCGCCTTTGATGCCCTTCTGCTTCATTACTTTGTAAACCCGAAACAGGGTCAACACCCAATAAGTGAGTGGCAAAAGCGCTATAACCTGTCATTTTTGGCATTGCTCCACCACGCTCTACCCAGGCCATCAAAGCATCCGCTTTATTGAATTCCAGAAAATCCCGCTTCATGGTCCAGTTCAGTTTTTCGCTTTTTAAAACTTGCTGTATCTTTTCGGTCTGCACATAGCTGGCCGCTGTACTTGCTACAAAATGCCCTGTACCATCTATCCATACCACATGTGGCATTAATTGATGTTTAAAGGTTTTAGAAAGTAACTGATCATCGGTAACCACTGTTAAACTTGTTCCTTTGGTAGGGTTATCCCTTTGCATAAAAGCGCTGATCACACTTTGCTTTTGGGTACTTACCGGCAAAATCACGATTTGGTCTTTAAATTCCTTTTGCAAGCGGTCTTCCTCTGGGAATGATTTCACACAGTTAACACACCATGTAGCCCAAAAATCCAGGATAATCAGTTTGCCTTTGTAATCACTTAGCTTGATGGTGGTTTTTCCTTCTGGATGGTTGACTACCTTTAAAGGGGTATTCCATATTTCTGCGGGGATGGTGTCGCCAATTTGCAAAGCTCTGTTTTGGGATTTGGCTTTGTCCCCTGCTCCTATAATTACGACTACCATTAGTAATAACATTAACAGGTTTGGACGAAGTTTGGAGTTTCTGGTTTTTCTCCGGATTGGTGTTCCGAGTGCTTTATAACGACCGCCCTCCCCTTCACCCGTCATTGTGATGAGCGAAGCGTACGCCCTTGCGCTGGGGTGAAGCGATAGTCTGTTGCTTAATAGCTTCTTGCTTGATTCACGGTTGTCCCTATTTTTCGATTTGTTCGTTGAATTAAAATCTCCCCGCCTCATTGCCGGCGGAAAGGCTAGTTCCTTTTTTCCGAAAAAAGTAACCAAACTTGAGCGGAGCGGATGCATGAAAGCCTTTAAAAAACAATAAGCAAATTGAATAAACTCTCCGCTGCGCCACTTGCTACAATGACAGTGCAAGAAGTTCTTCACCTTTACCGCAACTGACAAGGCGGAATTTTTCGGTAACGAAAGGTCATTGCTATTAGGATTACTCCTTAACTGCAAACCTCCTCCTTCACCCGTCATTGTGATGAGCGAAGCGTCCGCCCTTGCGCTGGGTCGAAGCGACAATCTGTTGCTTAATAGCTTCTTGCTTGATTCACGGTTGTCCCTCTTTTTCGATTTGTTCTTTGAATTAAAATCTTCCCGCCTCATTGCCGGCGGAAAGGCTAGTAACTTTTTTTCCGCAAAAAAGTCACCAAAAAACTCTCCGCTGCGCCACTTGCTACAATGGCAGTGCAAGAAGTTCTTCACCTTTACCGCAACTGACAAGGCGGAATTTTTCGGTAACGAAAGGTCATTGCTATTAGGATTACTCCTTAACTGCAAACCTCCTCCTTCACCCGTCATTGTGATGAGCGAAGCGTCCGCCCTTGCGCTGGGTCGAAGCGACAATCTGTTGCTTAATAGCTTCTTGCTTGATTCACGGTTGTCCCTCTTTTTCGATTTGTTCTTTGAATTAAAATCTTCCCGCCTCATTGCCGGCGGAAAGGCTAGTAACTTTTTTTCCGCAAAAAAGTCACCAAAAAACTCTCCGCTGCGCCACTTGCTACAATGGCAGTGCAAGAAGTTCTTCACCTTTACCGCAACTGACAAGGCGGAATTTTTCGGTAA
>NZ_JH947128.1:460286-640542 GCF_000302595.1 Pedobacter arcticus A12
GGTTGTCCCTATTTTTCGATTTGTTCGTTGAATTAAAATCTCCCCGCCTCATTGCCGGCGGAAAGGCTAGTTCCTTTTTTCCGAAAAAAGTAACCAAACTTGAGCGGAGCGGATGCATGAAAGCCTTTAAAAAACAATAAGCAAATTGAATAAACTCTCCGCTGCGCCACTTGCTACAATGACAGTGCAAGAAGTTCTTCACCTTTACCGCAACTGACAAGGCGGAATTTTTCGGTAACGAAAGGTCATTGCTATTAGGATTACTCCTTAACTGCAAACCTCCTCCTTCACCCGTCATTGTGATGAGCGAAGCGTCCGCCCTTGCGCTGGGTCGAAGCGACAATCTGTTGCTTAATAGCTTCTTGCTTGATTCACGGTTGTCCCTCTTTTTCGATTTGTTCTTTGAATTAAAATCTTCCCGCCTCATTGCCGGCGGAAAGGCTAGTAACTTTTTTTCCGCAAAAAAGTCACCAAAAAACTCTCCGCTGCGCCACTTGCTACAATGGCAGTGCAAGAAGTTCTTCACCTTTACCGCAACTGACAAGGCGGAATTTTTCGGTAACGAAAGGTCATTGCTATTAGGATTACTCCTTAACTGCAAACCTCCTCCTTCACCCGTCATTGTGATGAGCGAAGCGTCCGCCCTTGCGCTGGGTCGAAGTAACAATCCCTGTGTTAATTGCTTCTTGCTTGATTCACCGACTTCCTTAAGCCTTTTGCTTTCTGCCTTCTGCATTAAATTAAACCGAACCGCTCCTCCTTCACCCGTCATTGTGATGAGCGAAGCGTTAGCCTCTGCGCTGGGGCGAAGCGACAATCTGTTGCTTAATAGCTTCTTGCTTGATTCACGGTTGTCCCTATTTTTCGATTTGTTCTTTGAATTAAAATCTCCCCGCCTCATTGCCGGCGGAAGGGCTAGTAACTTTTTTTCCGCAAAAAAGTCACCAAAAAACTCTCCGCTGCGCCACTTGCTACAATGGCAGTGCAAGAAGTTCTTCACCTTTACCGCAACTGACAAGGCGGAATTTTTCGGTAATGAAAGGTCATTGCTATTAGGTTTACTCCTTAACTGCAAACCTCCTCCTTCACCCGTCATTGCGAAGTCCGAAGCGTCGGCCTGGTGCGAAGCGGGCTGTGGCAATCCCTGCGTTAATTGCACCGCCTTTAATCCATCGACTGCCTTTTGCTTTAAGCTTTTAGCCTTCTGCATTAAACTAAACCGCACAGCTCCTCCCTCACCCGTCATTGCGAAGCCCGAAGGGCGGGACTTGTGCAAAGCGGGCTGTGGCAATCCCTGTGTTAATTGCTTCTTGCTTGATTCATCCATTACATTTTGCTTTAAGCTTTCTGCCTTAAGCATAAAAAAGCCTTTAGCTTTCTGCTTGATTTCGCCCAAAGCAGTGGCTAGAGCATGTATTTTTTGCTTCATTTTTATGAAATTATCGTATATGAAAAAGGAAATTTAACCTGAACTGGTTGAAAAAAAAGAGTAGGGCCAGCGTAATTAACAATTTTACTAATAGCTATAAAGAACGAGCGCCTCCCTACTCCATGTCTTTAGTCTGGAGGACAAATCTTTAACGAAAATAATTGCTTTTGCCCATCATACCAATGGTACATCCATCTTAGAACGGATATGGGACTTTGCTTTTTTTGATGAGTTTGTTTCATTGCTCGTATAGATTTTACGAGTCTTTGCGGTTGAGAGCTTAACTATAGCAGGCTCTAAAAACCGTCTTGCTAGGCTTCTGACGACCTTCGACACGGAATTACAATAGAGCCCATAGTGCTATAGAGTGCACAAAATTACACAAAATATACTATGGGCATAAATCTATTGTCCCGGTCGGTTGCATTTGTCAGAATTTAGCAAGCGAGACTCTTTTATTTATGCCTATCAAATAACTATAAAAATTATTTGCTTAGACAATTATAAAGAAATCGTAACAAAATAACAAATATAAAAGTCAATTTGTTACGATTTTACGAATTCAATTTGTTGAATGACAGAACATTCAACATTTATTATTGCTAAAAACATTAAACTGGTTAGAGAATCATTGGGTTTATCTCAAAAGGACTTTGCTATTTTAGTAGGTATATCAAGATCATCTATAATAAAGATTGAAGATGGAAAAGCTAATTACAATATCGCCTTAATTAATAACGTTCTGAATTTCACTCATTTCGACTTACAGCAAGTAAGCTCGTCCAATTTTAAAGTTCCTGATTATTATAGAGAAAAGCTGATAAAGGTCTATCATAAGGACCTAACCAAAAGGATTATTTTAGAAAACCAACCTCCATTAGTTTTTTGTATAAAGAACTATTTACTTAAAACATCATTTTTAGACCAACCAAAAGAGATTAAAGAAATAGTAGTTTTCTTTAAAATTAGTAATTGGAATTTTAGTGGCAACTCGATACAAATTGCACTTAAACGAATGCCCGAATTAATTGAAATAAGAAAACACGAAAGTAAGGATAACACTAATATATATTTACGACGATAGATAAACAGCTGTTCGTCACACAAAGAAATATAAACCAACCGTAAACTACTCCAAGGCAAAGCATTTTAAAAACAGCCTGTTTTTATAACCCTCTATATATCTTTCTAAAAATTTTGGGTATTATTGCATCAAAATGGCTTTACTCATTGTAAGCTGAAACAGATATACTTATGAATGGTAATATTTACCGCTTGAAAAATCTTTCTTTTTTGTGCTTGTTAGCGGTGGTTTTGATGAGCTCTTGTAGTGTAAGAAACTCTTCCCGTATTTTACAATATCCAAAAAGTTTCAATACTGACACTTTGAAAACAGTAGCTATATTTAACGGACAAAGTAATTATTCCGAATATAGAATTAAGCCTTTCGATAAAATTAGTGTGACTAACCTCCAAGACCCTGAACTATTAGGGTCTAGAGTATTAGGTTCTCCTGGGTCTTTAAAGGCAAGTTACGAGGTAGATAATAACGGAGAAATTACTTTGCCTGGTTTAAGTAATATCAAAGTAGCGGGTCTGAATAAGCAAGAGGCAACAGAAAAAATTCAGAAATTATATGGAGAAGCATTATTTAAAAACCCAATTATTGAACTGACTATTAACAACTTATCGGTAACAATGTTAGGCGCATTTAAAACAGAAGGAAATTATGTCCTGGCAAATCAAAAGACAGATCTGATTGACCTCATTGGTCTTGCTGGAGGAATTTCCGAAGATGCCAATGTAAAAAAAATCAGGATCATTCGTGGAGACAGAGCCAATCCAGAGCTTATAATTGCGGATTTGTCAAATGTTAATACGCTGGCGAATCCAAAGCTGATATTGCAAGACGGCGACGTTATCATTGCAGAAAGAAGCAAGTTTTCAGTCTTTTCAAAAAATGTAGCCCCGATAAGTAGTATCGCCTCAGTCGGAATTTTAATACTAAACACCCTTTTAGTTATAGGGAATTTAAAGTAGTCAGGAATGGACTTGAACCAAGAAAGAAACCAAGAGATCAACCAAGAAATTGATTATATTAAAATCTTAAAGATTTTATGGAGCCGTTGGTATTGGATTGCCTCAATACTAGCTGTTTGTACGATTTGCGCTTATATTTATTTGTGGTATACCCCTCAAACTTTTAGTACTTCAGCTTCGGTAAAATTAGAACAGGAAAACAGTGAAATTTCATCTCTTTTTAAAGGTGGCTTTGGTGCAAGTGGTGGTAAATCTGTTGAATCAGAGAGTTATGTGATTAAGTCTAACATTCTAATTAATAACGCAATCAATCGTTTAGATTATCGGGTGTCGTATTTCATAGTCGGTCGCTTTCGAACTAAAGAAATGTACCCCTTTAAGCCATTTGTGGTAAAAGTCATCAAAGAAGACAGTCTGCAACGTTACACCGGCTCTTTCTTATTTAAAAAATTAGATAATCAAAAATTCCAAATTAGTGTGAAGGATGATCAATATAATCTGAGCATTAAAAAGAATTTCGGAGAAATGTTCAACCTATTAGGTTATACGATGATATTGACAGATTCATCGAAAACAGATTTTTCAGATTACTATTTCAAAATTAATCACAGCGAAGACTTCATAAACAGAGTAGCAAAAGGACTATCTGTTAGGGAGTTAGGTAAAACTACCAATATCATGCAAATAAGTGATGTTGATGAAAATCCTTATTTTGCTAAAGATATTGTGAATGCCGTCGTCAAGGAATACGTTTTTTTAGATGAGCAAACCAAAAGCCGTGGAGCCAATTCCACTATTGCTTTTATCAATTCACAACTTCGAAATATGTCTAATGAGCTTAAAACGGCTCAAAATCAATTAAAAGACTTTAAAGTTGAGAATAAAATTTCTAGTATTGGTTATTATAGTTCTTCTCGAGAGAAAAGGATGACCAATTATCAAGAACAATTGGTGAACCTAAAAAGCCAAAATATCAATTTGGATATTTTTGAGCAACAGATTAAGAATAACCAAGATAAGGTGTATCTTAATTTTAATATTGAGGGAGAAGCCGGCGCTTTTTTAAAAGGGCTCATAGATAAATTAAACATCTTATTGATTGAGCGTTCGGGTAAACTGGTTACTTACAATGAAAAATCCAATCCTATTTTAGAACTGGACAAACAGATTTATGACATTAGAGATGCCATTATCCGAAATATCAAAAGTTTTAGAGAGCGGCAGAACAAATATATCGCAAATTTAGAACAAGAGTTAAGAAGTGCAGATGCCAGCCTAGCTGTAGTACCAGGAACCGAACAAGGCTTAACTAATTTGCAACGAACTTATGATATCAATGAAAAAGTATACACCCTTCTCTCTTCAAAAAAATTAGAAGCAGAAATTACCTTATCTGCAATTTCTGCTGGAGCAAGTGTAGTTAATTTAGCTGAATTATCTTTTAAAACCGTTGAACCTCAAAAAGCCCGTGTTTATTCGTCTGCGCTATTGATTGGTATTATTTTGAGTTTGGGCTTAATTTTACTAGTAAGAATAATGAATCCTTACGTGTACGATAAGGAAACGGTAGAATCCTTAACAAGTATGCCTATTATCGGTGTGGTAAAAACTTTTCCTACTAAGTTGGACAAATCCAATAAACAGGTGCTTTCATTAGAAAAACCCAAATCAGTCTTTGCTGAATCCATCCGATCAGTACGTACAAACCTGAGCTTCCTGGCATCAGAGAAAAACTCGAAAGTCATCTGCATCACCTCCGAAATTTCTGGAGAGGGTAAATCTTTCATGACCATCAACTTGGCGAGTACACTTTCACTTATTGACAAAAAAGTGGTAATTATTGCGGCAGATTTACGTAAATCTAAAATGCATAAAGCTTTTGAGGTGGATAATGATAAAGGACTGAGTACCTATTTGGCTAATCAACATCAGATCGAAGATGTTTTACTACAAACCCATGTGGAAGGCTTAGATTTTGTTCCTTCAGGTCCCAACCCTCCAAATCCGTCCGAGTTAATTCAATCGGAAAGAATGAAAATATTGGTTGATTATTTATCTAGCAAATACGATTATGTACTGATAGATACGGCGCCAATAGGATTGGTTTCCGATTCAGTTCCATTGATTAGACAGTCCGACATTAATATATTTGTAATCCGTTCAGGTGTTTCCAGGATTGGTGCATCTACCATCCCTAATAAACTGAGTAGAGAATTTGGTCTTTCTAACATGGTGATTATATTGAATGCGTTTAGTAATGATTCCTTATACAGCCGTTACTACAGTACCAACTATGCCAACAGCTATTATGAAAGCTATTACTATTATGCAGATTACAGCGGTTATTATGGTTATGGCTATTATGATGATGTTAAACCAAGCTGGTGGAATGTGGTAGGGCAAGCTAAATACTACTTCAAAAAGAAAAAGAACAGCTAACAGGAAAAGTTAAAGGCTGAAAGCTCAAAGCTGAAGGCTAAATGAATTGATTAAACAAAATTAAAGTGGTCTTTTTACTTCCGACTTTATACTTTCAACTTTAACCCATGTGTAGAATTGCTGGGATTGTCCATCCTTTTTTCTTAAAAGACACCCTAAATCACAACATCCGAAAAATGTGCGATTTGCAGGCACATGGCGGGCCAGATGGGGAAGGCTATTTTGTAGATGAGGACGTAAATTTAGCGTTAGGACATCGTCGATTGTCCTTGATCGACTTAAGCAATGCTGGGCATCAGCCCATGGCTTACCAGCATTTACAAATCAGCTTCAATGGGGAAATCTATAATTATCAAGAGATACGTTCCGATCTTATCGCCTTAGGGCATCATTTCCAAAGCCATTCTGATACCGAAGTCATTCTTCATGCTTTTGCCGAGTGGGATACTAAATGCTTCGAACTTTTTAATGGCATGTTTGCGATTGCCATTTTTGATCAACGGACTAAAAAATTGATTCTGGCTAGAGACGTAGCTGGCATCAAACCGCTTTATTATTTCCATCAGCAAAATCAATTCATTTTTGCCAGTGAAGTAAAAGCTTTCGCAGCATCAGGGCTCTTGATTGAGGAAGACCCCAGCTGGAAAATTTATTTTTTGTCTTTCGGATTCATCCCGGAACCTCATACTACTTTAAAAAATGTACAATCCTTAGCCCCGGGTACTGTTTTGACTTACGATTTACGCAGTCATCAAATAGCTAGCGAAACCTTTGAAAAGCTCGAGTTCACTTCCAACTTGACCGATGAAAAAGAGGTTCATCAGTTGATCAACAATACCCTCAGCAGTGCGGTAAAAAGACATTTGATTTCTGATGCGCCTATTGGTGTATTTTTAAGTGGAGGAATCGACAGCAGCATCATCTCCTTACTGGCTGCGCAGAATTCCTCAACACAGATACAGACCTTGTCTGTCAGCTTTAATGAAAATGCTTATGATGAATCTTTTTATCAAAAGATCATTCAAGAGAAAATCAATAGCCGGCATACCCATTACATCATTACCAAAAAAGAATACTTAGATGCGTTGCCACAATTGCAAAATGCCTTTGACCAACCTAGTAATGACGCGGTAAATTCCTGGTTTATCTCTAGGTGTGCCAAACAAAATGGATTAAAAGCGGTGCTTTCTGGTTTAGGAGGTGATGAACTTTTCGGAGGTTATCCTTCGTTCAAACGAATCGACACTGCTATTGCGTTAAGGAAATTACCCCTCCAAGTTTTTAATATTGCTGATCACCTTTCGGATGATAAGCTTAAAAAATTACTTTTTTTAAAAGAGGAACGCACTTATGCCGATTACCTGTTTTTGAGGGGATTTTATACGCCCAAAACAATCAGCAAATTGTTAGACGCTACCGAGCGTGAAATTCATGAAGCGCTAAATAATCTGAATTATAATAGCCCCAGGAATAAAATCGCCCCTAAAAATTATGTGAGCTGGTTAGAACAAAACATCTATATGCGTTCCCAACTATTGCGCGATACCGATTACATGAGCATGCAACATGGGGTAGAAGTTCGGGTACCTTTTTTAGATAAGGATTTTTTAAAACTGGTCCATCAAATTTCGCCGGAAATTAAATTCAAAGGAGCTTTGCCCAAAGCTTTATTGGTAAACTCTTTTGCAGCTATTTTGCCTTTAGAGATTTACCAGCGTAAAAAAATGGGCTTTACCTTTCCCTTTCAGGAATGGAATAAATCGCACCCAGATATTAACAAAATTGCATTACACTCCAACAAGCAAGTTGCAAAATTGGGAACGCTGTTCTTAAAAAATAAATTGCATTGGAGCAGGTGTTATGCTTTGCTACAAATAGAAAATTTTCTCCCTCAAAAAGACGCACTTTTTTTAACCCTCAAAACCTTTAGCCATACCGGTGGGATAGAGAAAGTCAATCGCGTATTGATGAAAGCAGGGACAGATATTCAATCTAGCCATTTAATTCGTTTTCATGCTAAAAGCTTATATGACGATGCTCCTGATGAAAAATACATCACTAAGCGCCGTTTCAAAGGGTTTAAAGGAAATCTTTTACCATTCATTTTTGCTAGTGTAAAAAAAGGAATCAAATGTGATGTGGTCATGTTTAGCCATATCAATTTAGCCTTAGTGGGCTTATTGATTAAATTTTTAAACCCGAAAACCAAAATCGTTTTACAAGCGCATGGAATTGAAGTTTGGGGAAAACAAAGCTTTTTGAAGAAAGCCTTTTTAAAACAGGCTGATTTGGTATTGCCAGTAAGTGAATTCACAAAAGACAATTTGGTAGAACATCACCAGTTAAACAGCCATAAATGTGTGGTATTCCATAACAGCTTAGATCCCTTTTTTGTAACTGAACCGCAGCCGAATATCATTAAGCAATTGAAAGAAAAATACGATATTCAATTAGATGAGCGTGTGCTAGTTACCTTAACAAGACTGGTTAGCTCAGAAAAATATAAAGGTTATGATAAGGTAATTTCGGCCTTGGCGGAGTTGAAGAAAGAAGGGGGAAATTATAAATACCTTATTTTAGGAAAATATGACAACCTAGAACACCAACGCGTTACCCAATTGATTCAAAAACTCAATTTAGCCGAAGAAGTAAAGTTGTGTGGATTTATCCCCGACGCAGAAATAAGTAGTTACTTTAGCCTGGCAGATTTGTTTGTGATGCCGAGCCAAAAAGAAGGATTTGGAATTGTTTTTATTGAGGCCATGGCTTGTGGGCTACCTGTAATTGCGGGTAATTTAGATGGCTCAGTAGATGCGTTGGTAAGTGGAGAATTAGGGACATTAATTGACCCTAATGATGAACAAGCCTTAATCAATGCCATCAAAAATTACCGAAACCATCCGCTTTCTACTCAACCTATATTGTTAACGGAGAAAGTAAATGAAAATTTCGGTTATAGCCAGTACAAAAAGAATTTAGAAACATTATTGCTCAATTAAATGGAAAAGCTTGAAGAGGAAAAGTGGGATCTAGAAATTAAACCACAAAATCATTTATTTGAACTGCATTTGGCAGACGTATGGCGTTACCGCGATTTATTGGGCTTACTGGTGCGCAGAGATTTCGTTAGCTTTTATAAGCAAACCATTCTGGGCCCACTTTGGTTTTTTATCCAACCGCTTTTTACCACCATCATTTATACTTTTGTTTTTGGGAGCTTAGCGGGAATATCAACCGATGGTTTACCCCAGCCTTTGTTTTACATGGCAGGGATTACCGCTTGGAACTACTTTGCCGATTGCCTAACCAAAACAAGTACTGTTTTTAAAGACAATTCCAATATCTTTGGAAAAGTTTATTTTCCTAGATTAATTATGCCCTTAAGCATAGTGGTTTCTAATCTGGTACGTTTTGGCGTTCAAATGCTTTTATTTTTATTGTTAATGGGTGTTTATTACCTTAACGGTGCTCATTTTACAATTACGCCCTATATTTTTCTGTTCCCTCTTTTAGTTATTTTAATGGCTTTGCAAGGTTTAGGCTTAGGGATGTTGATTACTGCTATGACTACCAAGTACAGAGACTTGGCATTCTTAGTAACCTTTGGCGTACAATTGTTAATGTACGCTACTACTGTTATTTATCCATTGAGTTCCGCAATTATAAAATATCCGGAATATGCCTGGATGATCGAGTACAATCCTATGACCCCAATAATTGAAGGCTTTAGATTAGGGTTTTTAGGCGAAGGCAGTTTTACTTGGACCAGTTTGGGTTATGTTACTTTGGTAAGCTTAGCTTTAACCTTTTTCGGCTTAGTTATATTTAATAAAGTAGAAAAAACATTTGTGGACACTGTATAATTAAAAAGATGCTAAAAAAAGTAAATCAATTTATTTTAAACAGAGCTTTTGATAAAAAGCTAATACGCCATTTAGACAATAAAAACATACAGTTTGAAATCAATAAAGGGGGGCACCAAGTTTTTTTTCCTGAACCTGTAAAACTTCGCCCAAGCCCAAGCAGTGATTTCTCAGTATTCTTGCAGGTTTTTTTAGATGAGCAATATTTACCGGTAGTAAATTTTTGTTTGTTCAATAAATTGGAAATAAAAAATATCTTAGATTTAGGTGCAAATGTTGGCTTCACCTCTATTTATCTGCATAAGGCGTTTAAAAAGGCAAGTATTTATGCTGTTGAACCCGATGAAAACAACTTCAAAACGCTAAAAAGAAATACTTCATTTCTAAAAAAATTAACCACAATAAATTCAGCTGTTTGGTCACATAAAACTTTTTTAACTCCTTCTTACCAAGAAGAAAGCGATTGGGGCAAAACCTTTTTAGTTGATAAAAACAATTCGGAAAATAAAATAGAAACGGTTACTATAGATCAGCTAATCAAAGATTACAGTTTGGAAACTATAGATATATTAAAAATAGATATCGAGGGTGCAGAAAAACCGGTATTTGAAGGAGACATTTCTTTTTTAAATAAAACAAAAGTCATCGCAATAGAAATCCATGAAGATTACATTGAAAAACAGGTTATTACTGATGTTCTTTTAGCGCATAATTTTGTATTGACAGAAGCTGGAGAACTTATAATTGGTGTTAACAAAAAATTTTTATAGATAAGAATTGGTTTCGTATACTTTTTTTAGAAATGAGAATTCATTAAATATTGAATCGAGGACGTCACACCCTTCTCCTCATTTAGAGAATTCGAAAGGATTAAAAAGCATGTTGGAAATTAGGGTTGTCAGTCTGGAACGGAGGCTTAGACAAACAATTATTGAAATTTGACTAATTTAGTACCGTGGAAGTATCGATTATATATCCAAATAATAGTGAAAAGCTTCAGGCATTAAAGCTATTGCTGAAAGTTTTCAAACTACACTTTGAAGCTAAAACAAGAACACGGAATATAGATTTTTCGGAGATCGCTGGAAAACTATTATGGCAGGAAGAAGATGTAACACCACAAAAGAAAACACGAGCTGTAATGGAATTAAAAGCTAATAATCATAAATGGGGGTAGCAATTAAAGTAGAGAATCTTAGTAAAGCTTATCAATTGGGTGAGATTGGTACAGGTACGCTCTCCAACGATTTAAAACGTTGGGCTTATAAAGTACGCGGAAAAGAAGATCCCTTTTTAAAAATTGGCGAGACTAATGACCGTACCACCAAAGGCGAAAGCAATATGGTCTGGAGCTTAAAAGATATTAACTTTGAGATTGAGCAAGGCGATGCTGTGGGAATCATTGGGCGTAATGGAGCAGGCAAAAGCACCTTGTTGAAAATATTAAGCCGGGTGACTTCTCCAACTACTGGTTCTGTAAAAGTTAAAGGACGAGTGGCTAGTCTATTAGAAGTGGGCACAGGTTTTCATCCAGAATTAACTGGCCGAGAAAACATCTTTTTAAACGGTGCAATTTTAGGCATGCGTAAAGCAGAAATCAAAAAACACTTTGATGCCATTGTAGATTTTGCCGGTGTAGAACGCTATATTGACACCCCGGTAAAACGCTATTCTTCTGGAATGTATGTCCGTTTAGCATTTGCCGTTGCGGCGCACTTAGAATCTGAAATTTTGGTTGTGGATGAAGTTTTAGCAGTGGGTGATGCAGAGTTTCAGAAGAAATGTTTGGGGAAAATGAATGATGTGAGTAAGGGAGAAGGGAGAACTATTTTATTTGTAAGTCATAATTTAACTGCGGTAGAAACTTTATGCAATAATGGTATTTTGTTAAATAGTGGTTTTTTAGAAACTAGCGGAGCTGTTGAAAAAGTTGTTAAAAACTATATCAACCTAAGTTCCACCTCAACAAGATCGATTGAGTTTAATTCGATCACAAACCCTATCGGTAATTCTAAAATAAGAATATTAACCGCTTCTGTTGAACTTGCAGAGGGCGAACCGGAGTCAACTATTATAGACATTAATTCTAAAATTAATCTCAAATTCACAGTCTTAAATTTCACAAACGATTCGGTAATCTCAGTTGGATATGATTTAAAAACATTAAAGGGAGACACTATTTTTGGCTCGGGTAAAAAATTCATAATTCCATCAAATCAAGAAACCGAATTGACTTGTCATTTACCCGGTAATTTTTTGAACGATGATGTTTACAGCGTAAATATTTACTTTCACACGCAAACCATGTCTGGATTATATGCAAAAAATGAACTTTTAATATTTGAAGTTAAAGATATTGAAAGAGAGACAGGCTATCTGGGGAAAGTTAATGGATTCATAAGAACTAATTTTGCCTGGAGCGTAAAGGAGCTATCTAGACCATGAAGAAAATTTTAATAACCCAATCCAATTACATTCCTTGGAAAGGATATTTTGATGCAATAGCTTCAACGGATATTTTCGTTGTATATGATGATATGCAATACACTAAACGAGATTGGCGAAATAGAAACTTGATTAAAACTGAAAAAGGATTAAAATGGCTTTCTATTCCAGTAGAAGTAAAAGGGAAATATTTTCAGAAAGTTAATGAAACCATGATTTCCGATAAAAATTGGAATAATTCTCATTTAAATATTTTAAAAGCCAGCTACAAAAACGCTCCACATTATAAAGAGATAATCACTTGGTTGGAATCCCTATATTCTGAATGTAACTTTTTATATTTAACGGAAATTAACCTTTATTTCATAGAAAAAATAAATGAGTTTTTGGGTATTGAAACAACCATAGTACATTCAACGCATTTTAATCTACACGAGGAACGAACACAACGTTTAGTGAATATCTGTAAAGAATTAAATGGTACCGATTATTATTCTGGCCCAGCCGCTAAAACTTATATGGAAGAGGCGAAATTCAATAAGGAAAATATTGGAGTTCATTATTTCGACTACTCGAATTACCCTGAGTATCCTCAATTATATTCCCCTTTTGAACATGGAGTATCTGTTCTAGATCTTATATTTAATCAAGGTAGTAATGCTAAAAATTTCTTAAAGACAAATATAAATGGCTAGTAAAGAAATCTTAGAACAGATAGACCAGTATTATACTGGAAAAATCAAACAATACGGCGCTACGCCAAAAGGTGTGGATTGGAATGGGGAGGAATCGCAATATTTAAGATTTGAACAGCTTTGTAAAGTGTTTAAAGAAAAAGAGTTTTCGATATTAGACTATGGTTGTGGTTTTGGCTCTTTGTACAAGTTTTTAAAAAATCAGGATTACTCTTTTCAATACTCTGGATTTGATATTTCGGAAGAGATGATTAATAAAGCAAAGTTAGCTAATTCAGACGGAGTACAATGGTTTACAAAAATAAACCCCCTTCTAAAATATGATTACGCTATTGCTAGCGGCATTTTTAATGTTAAACTAGACACTAAAGAGGCTGAGTGGCTTAAGCTAATCCTTGATACATTAGAACAATTAAACCAAGCATCAACTAAAGGTTTTTCATTTAATATGCTAACTAGTTACTCAGATAAGCCGCTGATGAAAGAATATTTGTACTACGCAAAACCGGAGTTTTTCTTCGAGCATTGCAAAAAGAATTATGCAAAGAACGTAGCATTACTACATGATTATAATCTTTACGAATTTTCCATTATTGTTAAAAAATAAATTATGGCAAAAATAATAATTTTTGGAACTGGTGACATTGCCCAAATAGCTAATTACTACTTTGATATTGATACGGAACATGAGGTAGTTGCATTTACAGTAGATAAAAATTATATTACTACTGACGAATTTGAGGGAAAGCCGGTGGTAGATTTTGAACAATTGTCAGAACGTTATCCTCCTTCAGATTATCAAATATTTATTGCCACAAGCTACGCGAAGCTTAATAAGGTACGGGAAGAAAAATACAACGAAGTTAAAAAAAAAGGTTACCATTTAGTTTCCTACATCAGTTCTAAATGCTCTTATTTGTCGCAATATGAATGTGGAGATAACTGTTTTATCTTAGAGGACAATACCATACAACCTTTTGTAAAATTAGGAAACAACATTACCCTTTGGAGCGGAAACCATATCGGTCATCACTCAATTATACATGACCATAACTTTATAAGTTCTCATGTGGTTATTTCTGGGCATTGTGAAGTTCATTCAAATTGTTTTATAGGAGTTAATGCAACTTTGCATAATAACGTGGTCATATCCAAAGAGACGATACTAGCGGCAGGTGCTATTATAAGTAAAAAGACAATAGAAAAGGGGGTATATTTACCTCCTCAAACAACCTTATTTAAGAAAAAAAGTGATGAATTAAACTTTTAAAGCTACAGTAAAGCACTATAAGTATAATACTAATGCCGCTGCTATGATGGTAGTTTCTGTAAACTATATATAACATTAAATGTTTTATAGCTTAAAACAGCAAAAGATTATCAATTATGGCAACTAGATGAGTACCCTGTTTGTTTACCTAAAGTGCTCCTACCTTTTGTAAAAAAGAATGAAATATAATTTTAGTCTAAAATGGAAAAATCATACGGCGTTAATCGCCAAACTAAATTAAATAGCAAAATAGATATTCATCTTGAAGAATTACAGATTAATGGATTTACTGTACTAGAAAACGTCTTAAAAAATGATGAATTGCTAGATTGTAGATTGAAACTTGACAGTATTTACGAAACTCAAAAAGCGCAATTTGGAGCAGAAAATTTAATCAAAATTAATGAACAAAATCTAGTGAGATGCCCATTAATATATGATACTTTTTTTTTAAATATTGCAACTAATGAGAAAGTTTTAGAATTTGTAAAACTCCTAATAGGCGATTATTTTATTTTGCATTTGCAAAATGGAATAATTAATAAACCAAGCGAAGAACATCATCAGAGCTCTTGGCATAGAGATTTACCCTATCAAAATTTCGTGATTTCAAAACCATTGGCAATTGGTGCGCTGTACTGTATAGATGATTTTACAAATGAATCTGGTGGCACATTTGTTTTACCATATTCTCATAGAGTAGAATCTATTCCCACAGCGCATTATGTGGAGAAATACTGTAGGCAAATAGTGGCGAAGGCAGGGTCAGTAATTTTATTTGATTCAATGTTATTTCATAAAGCCGGATATAATTCATCAAGCTTTATAAGAAGAGCTATAAATAATGTATATGTTGTTCCAATCTTAAAACAACAAATTGATTTACCTTTCGCTTTAAATGGCAAATATTCAGATAATGAGTTTCTTTCCAAATTTTTAGGATATCAATCCAAAAGTGCCTCTAATGACACTGAATGGAGGAATAATAGATTGGAAAAACACATAATTTAAATGCAGTTTCACTATCTGTCAAATTGCGAAACTGGCATAATTAAATTGATTTTAAACTAATTCATATAAAGACTCATGTGGGAAAAGTTAGGTGTAATTTATCATCCTATAGGTGGTTGTTTTGAGAATCTTTCACACGCCGCTAATCCTCTACCTTTTCATTTAGAAGGCGATATATATCGAGTTTTTTATAGCTGTAGGGATAAGAACAACAAATCTTCAGTTGCATTTTTCGACTTTGATCTCAACAAAAAGATAGTTATAAAGGATGATCGGACACCAATATTCAAGTATGGCCATGACAATACGTTTTATTCACATGGAGTTAGTATTGGAAACATATACAATATAGGCAAATCAATGTATATGCTTTTTATGGGTTGGGAAGTCCCCAAAAACCAACATTGGAGAGGAAACATTGGGCGATTAAAATTAAATAAGACCCTTAATTTAGAATTGGATTCAGAAAAACCTTTTATGGCTTTAGATGAAATAGATCCAATTAGTCTCTCTTACCCCTTTGTTTGTTTTCATGAGGGAAATTATAAAATGTGGTACGGGTCAACGATTACTTGGGAAACAGAAAATGGAGAAATGCTACATGTAATCAAGTATGCTACATCTCCCGATGGAAATCATTGGGAAAAACATAACTTAGCAATACCATATAAAATAGGCAAATTACAAGCATTTTCTAGACCTACAGTGATTATTGACTCAAACGGATACCACATGTGGTATTCTTTTAGGTCTGGAACGGGAGAAACCTACAGAATAGGCTATGCCCAAAGCAATGATGGCTTAATCTGGAAACACAACATTAAAAAATATGGTCTTTCCGTTTCTCCGCAAGGTTGGGATTCTGAAATGGTATGTTATCCCTATGTTTTTGATCATCGCGAAACAAGATTTATGTTGTATAACGGAAATGACTATGGTAAATCTGGAATAGGTTTAGCGGTACTAAAGAGTTAAAATGGACATAGGATTTAACAAACCTTACTTAACAGGTAACGAAAATAAGTACATAACTGACGCAGTAGCTTCTGGTAAAATTTCTGGGAACGGAAAGTACACGCAGTTATGTCAGGACTTTTTTGAAAAACGGTATGGTTTTAGAAAATGCTTACTGACTACCTCTTGTACTGACGCATTGGAAATGTGTGCCATTCTGCTAAATATTAAAGATGGAGACGAAGTAATTATTCCTTCCTACACTTTTGTTTCTACTGCAAATCCTTTTTTATTGAGAGGAGCTAAAATTGTTTTTGCAGATTCGATGGATATTAATCCCAATATTGATGCTGAATTAATAGAAGTACTAATAACTCCCAAAACAAAAGCTATAGTAGTTGTACATTATGCGGGTATTGCTTGCGATATGGACAAAATAATGGCAATCTCAAAAAAGTACAACTTGTTTGTTGTAGAAGATGCCGCACAAGCTATCGATAGTTTTTACACGGGAATGGACGGTGTAAAAAAGCCTTTAGGCTCAATAGGACATCTTGCTGCTTTTTCTTTTCACGAAACTAAAAACATTATCTCTGGCGAAGGTGGTATGTTGGTAGTCAATGATGATAGGTTTGTTGCCAGAGCAGAAATTATATGGGAAAAAGGAACTAATCGGTCGGCTTTTTGGCGTGGCGAAGTTGACAAATATAATTGGGTAGATATTGGTTCTTCTTTTTTACCATCCGAAATTATAGCTGCATTTCTTTGGGCGCAGTTAGAAAACTTGGACGATATACAAAAGAAAAGAAAAGAAATTTGGGAACAATATTACTCAGGACTATTAAACTACCGTGGGAAATCTAAAGTAAAACTCCCAGTAGTTCCCGGCTATGCAACTAACAATGCTCATATGTTTTACATTGTCTTCGAAACTATCGAAAACAGAAATTTGCTTATAAAAAAACTAAAAGACAAACAAATTAACGCTGTTTTCCACTATTTATCACTTCACAATTCCCCTTTTTTCACTAATCTTCATGATGGTCGAATATTAGAAAAATCAGATAGTTATTCAAACAAATTACTTCGCCTTCCAATGTTTTATGAATTAACCACAGAAAAAATAAACAAAATAATTACTAATACTAAAACTTTCTAAATTGTATAACCCTATTCTATTCGTTGTTAGTGATTTTTATCCGGGCGGTGCACAACGCCAGATGTATGAAATAGACTTGTTTTGCAAAAGAACAGGTATTGAAATTGAAATATTATCTGTGAATAATTTAGCACAACATCCATATTTTCCCGATTTTTTCTATGATAAGCACATCAAACTAGGAACAAAAATTATTTTTCATGATCAAATTTTTCCAAGGTCGAAAAATAGTACTTTTTACAAGGTCTTAACAAGATTCAAACAAATATTAAATCTCAAAGAACCCGACAAAAAAAGAACTTTCATTAATGGCTTTAAAAAAGTTGTGTTTATGGGTGAATACATACTAAGCCCTTTCCAGTTACTAATTGATAATAGGAGCATACCAATAGTAAACATTATTATAATGTGCTCTCGCTTTCAAAGTGAGCATTATAGAAATTTAAACAAAAAAAATCAGTATAATTTCATTTCTGGTTTTGGAATAAAAGAAGAGATCGATTACGAATTTGAAGGTTTTGAAAACTTCGAGCACAATCATTTACCCTTGTCTATTGATGAAATAAATGATAATTGGAAAAAATGGAAATTCAACGATAAGAGCAATAAAAAAATCGGAATTTTCACTCGTCTTGCTAAATCAAAACCTTTAGACCCTTTTTTCTATGCCTTTCATCTTCTTCAATCAGAAGACCCAAATTTAGAACTACATATCTTTGGAGCCGGAAGCCCCGAAGATGCAGAATACACTCGTTATATAAATCATTTAGGTCTAAAAAATGTTCATTTTAGGGGACATCAAATAGACATAAAAAAAACTTTGAATATAGAAAATTTAGATTTAGTTTGGTTTCAAGGATATCTAAACCGGCCCGCGGGTTATGCTGGGTTTGACACTGCGCTAACAGGAACCCCTCAATTATTTTGGGACTTTTTCAGTGGAAAAAACTTAAGTATAAACGAAATCGATCATGTATATCCTCATTTTAAGGATATTGGTAAGTTCGCCAAAGCATCCTTTGTGATTTTGACGAAAAAACTAATTGCAGAAAAATTAGCAGAAAAACAATTTAATGACATCATAGAAAACCGATCATTAGAGCGAAACTTAGAAAACACAAAAAATTTTATTATCTAAATTTTATTATGAGGACCAATTTCATAAGCCTCTCTTTCGGGAGAGCAATCTTGATCTCAATCACATTGGCACTAATTTTTTAAATTACAGAAAAAAACCTCGTTAATCTCGGATGGAATCTATTATCTACTTAGCATGAAATTGTCTTGGATTTTGAAATTGACAATCGCCAATAAATAATATATTAAAAATTAGATGGATTTTTTTGTTAAAAATAGAATCCCTACCCATTTTACATATTGGCAAATGATTACGGGGTGTATGGGATTGCTTATAAATCAATATGAAAAACTTAGCTATTTTATCAATCAATCAGGACGCGTATTCAGAAACGTTTATCAAAATCCATAAAACTTTACCCTTTAACATTTCTTATTACTATGGCAATGTAATCCCTACTCATCTTGAAGGCAAGGGTTATCTACTCAAAAATAAATTGTATAGGTTGTATATTTCTGTAGTAGCCAAAATTAAAAAAAAAGAAACTCGTCTTTTTGCTTTAGAACGTAGCTTAAGAAAAGAAAACATTGATGTTGTATTAGCAGAATACGGAACAACTGGAGCTGAATGCTTAGCAATTGTTAAGAGCTTGAAGCTACCACTTCTTGTCTTTTTCCACGGTTATGATGCGTCCGTTACCTCTACTTTAGACTTGTATAGAGTTAAATATTTGGCATTGTTTAAGTACGCGAGTTGTGTTTTTTCGGTATCAAATGCAATGACTGAGAAGCTAGTTAGCATTGGCTGCGATAGGAAAAAGATATGCTATAATGTTTATGGTCCTAACAATTTATTTCTGGGTGTTAAGCCCAATTTCGAAAACAACAATTTTGTCGCGATAGGTCGATTCGCGGATAAAAAAGCTCCTTATTACACCATTTTAGCCTTTAATCAAGTGGTAAAAAAACACCCTGATGCCAAATTGATAATGGCAGGTGACGGGCCTTTATGGAATGTTTGTAAAAACCTAATACTTCACCTAAATCTTCAAAGAAACGTATCGTTAATTGGGATAATTAATCCACAAGAATGGGCAAAGTTATTAGGAAATTGTATTGCTTTCTTACAACATTCTGTTACCGCAGCAACAGGAGACATGGAAGGCACTCCTGTTGCTGTTTTAGAGGCCTGCGCCGCAGGAATTCCGGTAATTTCAACCTATCACGCCGGCATACCTGATATCATTGAACATGAGGAAAATGGTCTACTATGTGAAGAGCATGACGTCGACTTAATGGCCGTAAACATTATTAGAATTTTTGAAAACAGACATTTTGCTCAAGAACTTGGTAAGAACTCTAAACTGAAAATTAAAGAAAGATTCTCAATAGACCAGCATTTACAAATTATTACTACGGAAATTGAATCATCCCTAAAAAGCTGCTAATAGAAAGCTAAACTACTGAAAAGTAAGTACTATGATCTAAAATAAGAAACGATGAAAATAGACGTATTAAGTAACGAATATATTTCAATTAGGGCGCTACCCATTAATTACAAGGAAAGTGATTCGAAGATTTTCAAGAGAGAGTTCAAAAAGCTCATTCCACAAAATAACGTTTCAATACTTAAAAATGCAACTATTGTAGAGGAAACAATATTCCATAATTATTGTATTTTAGGTAATTACACCCATACTTTTAAACTTGACTGGCAGTACAAAAGTAAGGTTATTTTAAAAAGATTTATTTTCCCCCAATTAAAGGTTGAAAAAGCTATTTGGATTACAGATGATCTAAGTCCAGGGTATTTCCACTGGTTTTTAGATTGTTTACCCAGACTTTTAAACATCGATAAAACAGACAGTGATAAAAATGGGGTAATAATTTTAACGCCGGAAACTGTTGGACAAAATTTTGTAACAGATTCTTTAGACTTAATGGGCTACAAATATTTTGTAAAAACAGATAAAAAAGTAAATATAAAGTGTGAGGAGCTTTTAGTAGGCAACCATTGTGCATATACTACTGGAAATTACAACGAGCCCTTAATTAAAGAATTGAGAGACATATTTCTAAAGAAAATCAAAGTTCAAAAAAGTTCAACAAAAAAATGGGTTTATATTAGTAGAGATAAATCAACTAGGCGAAAAGCCACAAACGAGGCTGGATTGGTAAATATGTTACTAGCGCTAAACGTTGAGGTTCACTATTTTGAGGAGTACAGTTTTTTAAAACAAATGGACATCATTGCGCACACAGATTATTTAATTTCTATACATGGGGCTAGTTTGACAAATATGCTTTTTATGAGTGAGAACACACACGTAATAGAGCTACGAAATGATGTTGATACCCATAGCAATTGTTACTTTAGTTTAGCTGCGGCCTTAGATATAAATTATCATTACTTACTTAATAAAGGGAATGACGATATTCCCCATTTCGCAAATTTAATAATAGATATAGAAGCTTTAAAAAATTATATTCTTAATTTAAGAAAGGATTAACCAACCCATTTTTAGTTTCCAACTAAGCATTTACATTATGCCCGATTTAGCGCCCATCATATTATTTGTATATAACCGCCCTTGGCATACTAAGCAAACTTTACAAGCTTTGATGGCAAATAAACTAGCTAAAGACTCTATTCTGTTCATTTATTCTGACGGATTAAAAGATGATGCAACAGAGGTGCAAAAAATTGCTTTTCAAGAAACCAGGCAAGTTCTCAAAAACGAAAAATGGTGTAAAGAAGTGCATATTGTTGAAAGAGAAATTAATTTTGGACTTGCTGAAAACGTGATTACGGGAGTTACTGAAATTTTAAATAGATATGGGAAAATTATTGTGTTAGAAGATGATTTAGTGACTTCCCCATATTTTCTTGATTATTGCAATGATGGGTTAAATATTTATCAAGATAGCCAAAATGTTTATTCAATAAATGCTTATCAATTTCCAATAGATTTTGGAAATAGTAACCCTGAGGCCTTTTTGTGCCCATTAGCTACAAGTTCGTGGGGATGGGCAACTTGGAAATCAAAGTGGGATAAGCTAGATGCCTCTTTAGAATATGGAGAACTAATCCAGAGCAATAATCAACTAAAAAAAAGATTTGATTTCGGTAGTTACCAATTTTCTAATATGTTAGAAAATAAAAAGTCTTGGGCTATTAAATGGTATTATTCTGTTTTTATTAGAAATGGTTTAGGTGTGTTCACAACGGAGTCTTTAGTGAAAAACATCGGGTTTGACGGAACTGGTGAAAATTGTGGGATAGAAGAACTTGATCAATCTTTTTTTGAAAAAGGAATATCTGTTCAATTAAAGGAGAATATTCATTTGAAATATTACATGGATATGCTCAATTATTTTTCAGTGCCTAAAAAACTAAAACGTGACTTTCCGCAAAACAAGAGTAATCCTACTTTTGTAACACTAAAAAGTATCTTAAAGAAATTTTTGGTATTTTCAAAACTAAAATAAAGGTGTTGATTAAACAATTTAAAATACTGCTAAAAAGTGTACTTAGGAGACTAATGGCCTCAATTAACATTGAGAACTTTGTCGATGAGGAAAAAGTCAAACGTTGCTTAACACAGGTAACTATAGGGGACGATTCAAGGTTCTATCCTGAAGCGAAAGTTTTTAACTACAGCGACATTTTATCTAAAATTCAAATAGGAACTCATACCCATATTAGAGGAGAGTTAGTTGTTTTTCCGTCGGGTGGTGTCATAAAAATAGGAAATGACTGCTTTATTGGAGAACGTAGCAAAATATGGTCTCAAAGCAGTGTTTTAATTGGAAATAATGTGTTAATCTCTCACGATGTAAACATTCATGATACCAACTCGCATCCATTAAACAATATTGAGCGACGAGAAGATTATAGACAAATAATTAGCTCTGGATTTTCCAAAACAAACACAAATGTAATTACCAAGGCGGTTAAGATAGACGATGATGTATGGATTGGATTTAATTCGATTATTATGAAAGGTGTACATATTGGAAAAGGTTCAATTGTGGCAGCAGGGAGTGTTGTAACGAGCAATATTCCAGAGTTTACTTTGGTAGCTGGTAATCCTGCAAAACCGATAAAAAGTCTAAAAGAAAATGAAGAGTACCTTTAAAAGAATCATCAAAAAGATTTTCTTTGAAGATAAAGAAAACGACCTTAAACGCTATAAAGCAAATTTAGATGTTAATCCTAATGCTATTATAAAGTCTTTTGATCTTGATTTCAGAAGTAAGATTGAAAACAGGAAATATGTCACCATTGGATCAAACTGTTTGATCAGCGCAACTTTTACTTTTGAAACTTCAAAAGGCGAAATCAAAATTGGTAATAATATTCATATTGGCGGCGCACATTTTATTTGCAGAACAAAAATAGAAATTGAAGATGATGTAACTATGGCCTGGGGTATTACCATTTACGACCATAATTCTCACAGCATCTACTGGGAAGAAAGGAAAAATGACAATTTGCAATGTTATAAAGACTACTTAGAATTTAATGGAGATTCCATTAAAAGAAAGGACTGGTCGAATGTTGTTTCACGCCCAATTTTAATTAAATGTAAAGCCTGGGTCGGCTTTAATGTAACTATACTAAAAGGGGTAACTATTGGCGAGGGGGCGGTAATTGGAGCTGGTAGTTTTGTTGTTAAAGACGTAGAGCCGTTTACCGTTGTAGGTGGCAACCCTGCAAGACTTATAAAGAGAATAGAATGAAATTATTGATAATTGGCTCCAAAGGATTTATTGGCCAACATTTATTAGATTTTTACCGACAACAGATTGATAAAGATGTTTGGGGCTGTGATGTAAATGCTGATTTTGAGGATTCTAAATACATTTTGATGGATAATAGTAATTCTGATTTTGAAAGTGTTTTTAGGAATAACTATTTTGATGCATGTATTAATTGTTCGGGTGCAGCGAGTGTTCCCGAATCTTTGAAAAATCCGTCTCGTGATTTTTATTTGAATACGTTTAATGTTTTTAATCTATTAAATAACATTCGAATATTTTCACCGAGCTGTAAGTTCTTAAATTTATCGAGCGCAGCCGTTTACGGCAATCCCACCACACTTCCAATATCAGAAAATGCAAGCTTAGATCCAATGTCTCCTTATGGTTACCATAAAGTAATGGCAGAGAACATTTGCAAGGAGTTTAAGGAGTTTTATAAAATAGAGGCTTGCACTGTCAGAATTTTTTCCGCTTATGGAAATTCATTAAAAAAGCAATTATTTTGGGATGTTTATAAGAAAAGTAAAGACTCAAACTGTATGGAGTTTTTTGGTACAGGAAAAGAAACTAGAGACTTTATCCATATTTCAGATGTTGTGCAGGCAATTGATTTAATTTTACAAAATTCTTCTTTTGATGTTGATTGTTATAATATTGCAAACGGTAAAGAAATAGAAATTAAAACCGCTATTGAGCATTTATTAAAACATTTAGGCTGGCAAGGCGAATTCAAATTCAACAACCATAATAGAGAAGGAGATCCACTTTACTGGTGTGCAGACATCAGCAAAATAAAAAAGTTGGGATACGCTCAAAAAGTAAAAATAGAAGATGGTTTAAAAGACTATAGTGAATGGCTAAAAGAATTAGATTAGGTTTAACATATGTTTATGATGAAAACTGGATTGGAGGCACTTATTACATTGAAAACTTAGTAAAATCACTTAATACATTAGAAGATACTGAAAAACCAGAAATTGTAGCTATAGTGGTTAAAAAGAGTGATTTCTTACTGTTAGAAAAAAGCACCTCTTACCCATACTTGAAGTTCCAAATTCATTCTGGAGAAAAAAATCTATTGTTCAGATTATTTAATGTAGTAACCAGAAGGCTATTTGAAAAATCTCTCTTTTCGTTAAAAATCGCAAATCTTGACGGGGTATTTCCATATTCAAATTCCGTACAATTTGATTTAGCTAAAAAAAAAATATATTGGATACCTGATTTTCAAGATCATTTTCTGCCTAAAATGTTTTCTGCAGCAGAATTAGAAAATAGGCTAAAGTTGCAGAAAAAAATAGTGTACAGCAACTTAGATTTAGTAATAAGTAGCAGGGATGCTTTTAACCATTTAAAACAAATTTTCCCTGATTATACTGTTTCACCTCATGTTGTTCCTTTTGCTGTTTCTCTCCCACATTTACGAGATAATACAAAGATAATTGAGGTAAACCAACGAAAAATACCTGACAATTATTTTATTTGTTGCAATCAGTTTTGGGCTCATAAAAATCATTTAATTATTTTAAAGGCCATCAAACACTTGAAAGATAATGGACAGGAAGTAAATGTGATTTTTACTGGAAACGTTAGTGGAAGTTTCGAAAGTCAGGTCTATTACAAAACATTAACAGACTTTATAGAAACCCATAACTTATCAACGAATGCTATTCTACTAGGTTTCGTAGATAGAGAGATACAACTCAACTTACTTTTAAATGCCACAGCAGTTATCCAACCTTCTTTGTTTGAAGGTTGGAGTACCATTGTTGAGGACGCTAAATTCCTAAATAAGTCGCTTATAATATCTGATTTAAAAATTCATAGAGAGCAACTAGAAAAATACGAGGTTCAGTATTTCGACCCGAGTAATGAAATAGATCTTGCGACCCATCTTAATTTGACAATTGATAAAGGAAATGAATCAAAAAATATTTCCTCAAATTATCGAGAAAATTCAATTTCTTTTGCAAAAAAATTCATGGCTATCTTACAAGAATAAAACGGCCTCATAATAGTTTATAAACCAGGATATAAATATTTTGTTTTTAAAAAAATGCTCCTCATAATCCAAGAGCAGGATTTGTTCAATTTAAAATACTTATCAAATAAGTAAAATGAGTACTCCCCCTAAAATCTCCATTATTACGCCTTCTTTTAATCAGGCAGATTATCTAGAAGAAACTATCCTTTCTATAATTAATCAAGGTTACCCAAATTTAGAGTACATTATTATCGATGGAGGCAGTACAGACGGGTCTGTAGAAATTATCAAGAAACACCAACAGCATCTTAAATATTGGGTAAGTGAGCCAGACAAGGGACAAGCGGATGCCATTAATAAAGGTTTAAAACATTGTACTGGAGATATTTTT
This sequence comes from Pedobacter arcticus A12, assembly GCF_000302595.1. Lineage (GTDB taxonomy): Bacteria > Bacteroidota > Bacteroidia > Sphingobacteriales > Sphingobacteriaceae > Pseudopedobacter > Pseudopedobacter arcticus. The sequence continues at coordinate 485,808 of NZ_JH947128.1, forward strand.
AATTGGATAAATAGTGATGATTACTTGGAGCCAGATTCATTATTTCTAATAGCCAAAAACTGGAGAAGAGGCTTTTGTTTAGGAGGAAAGGTTCGTAATTTTTTCCAGGATAGTATTGAAGATGGTGGAGTGCATCCTAATAAGATTAAGTCTTTGTCAGAATTTATTTCCTTAGAATCAAAGTATCACCAACCAGGTTTGTGGTTTGATTTGTCACAACTACAGAAAGTTCTACCAATAAATATTAATTCCAGATATTATTTTGACAGAATACTAATGATCAAGTTTTTTCTGAAAAATGGAGTTAGTATTATTGAGATTGATCTTGTTCTGGTAAACTTCAGGGTTCATCAAGATTCAAAAACAGTTTTAATACAAAATTCAGCTCAGCATGAACTTATCAGTTTTTATGAAGACCTTTTAGGCGATAAAACCTATCAACCGCATTGGAAAAACATAAAAAAAACACTTAATCAGCACATCATAGCTCACCAGCTAATTGGTGAGTGGAGAGCGAGTACAGGAGGTAAGTTGGAGAAAATTTACAGCTATTTTATAATGGGTATTAACAACATAAAGATTTTGAAAAGTAGGGTGTTTTATACCATCTTAAAAAATGAAGTATTATAACTAACAACTTGCACTGAAAGTTCATAAGTTTGTTAAAAAAGGATAGACTTCTTTCTAGTAAAAAAGTTAAAATATGCAAAACACAAAAATGATTATAACGAAATAAATATTTTTAGAAGCTGAAAGTCTTGCACTAAAGTGCATAATTTCAACTAACGGATTAGTCCAATGAAAAAGCAACCCTTAGTTTCTATTTTAATACCTATGTACAATTCTTCTGAGTTTTTAGAAGAAACTTTGCAGTGCGCTGTAAATCAAACCTATAAGAATATTGAAATTATTGTTCAAGATGATTGTTCAACAGATAATAGTGTAGAGATTGCACAAAAAATTGGGAATATTGACAGCAGAGTAAATGTATTTTCTAATTCTATGAATTTGGGGATGTGCAAAAACTGGAACTCTTTGTTTGAAAAGGCAAAAGGTGATTATATTTTGAAATTAGATGCTGACGATCTGATTAAGCCTGACATCATTTCGATTTTAATAGAGAAAGGAATCGAATCCAATGCAGATATAGTTTCTGCTGCATACGAGTTTCTATTTAAAGATTCTTCTCATAAACAAATACCCATACACAATAATTTAAATGAGGGCGTAGTCCATAACCTATTAAGTACTATTATTTTCAATAACCCTTTTCATTTGGTGTTTTCTATTCTAAGAAAAGAATTTATAGATAGCATAAAGTTAAATGATAAATATTTTATGCAAACGGAAGTAGGAGACGCAGAGTTCTTAATTAGAAGCGCTCTAAATAAAGCGAAGTTATATTTTGTTCCTATATCCTTAGGTTATTATAGAATACATGATAATAACTCATCGAATACGCCATTAAAGCAAACTAGTAGCTTTTATTTTGATGTTTTACCACTTTATCATACTACTCTTAAAAAACACCCCCATTTTAATTATACAAAAAAAATAAATATAGATACCTGGGTTTATATCAAGCAGATTTTAAAAAGAACTGCACCTTTCAACTCAAAACTTTTGTTTCAAATGATTAAATTGAGATTTTGATGGCTCGATATTCTTTTAAAAATATCCTGGGGGAGGCTCGTATTTATATCTGTAACTATATAGTTGGGTATATTCCAAGCCACACTTTGAGATTGTGGTATTATCGGAATATCATGAAGTTTCAAATCGCACAAGGGGCATCTATACATTTAGGTTGTAAATTCGGTTGTACAAAATATTTTTCTTTAGGTAAAAATTCCACCATCAATCAAAATTGTCATTTGGATAATAGAGGTGGTTTATTTTTTGGGAAAAATGTGTCTGTTTCGGCAAGATGTGCATTTATTACCGCCGACCATATAATGGAGAGTTCTACCTTTGAAGGAAGAGGAAGAGAAGTGACAGTAGATTGCTTTGTTTTTATAGGATATGGGGCCACTATTTTAGGAGGAGTAATTTTAGGTAGAGGGAGCGTGATAGCTGCTGGCGGTTTGATTAATAAAAGCACAGAAGCGTATGGTATATACGCTGGTGTGCCCGCAAAAAAAATAAAAACCAGAAGTTCGGCTTTAAATTATACGACTAATTACAAAAGATTATTTCATTAATTTTTTTTAAAATGGATTGCATTTGCACCTTATATGAAAAGCACTACGATTACGGGGTGGCAGGATTATGTAACTCGCTTTCAAAAAGTGGATTTAAAGGACTCATCATTATAGGGTATAAATTACATCTTCCGTTTTGGCTTAAACAACTTAAGAAAGCTGATGAAAATAATTATTATTTGGATGATAACATAACGTTGACTTTTGTTTGCCTTGACCATATAGACTATCATCTAGGTTATTATAAGGCAAAATTTCTACTATATTGTTTAGACCACTTTCAAGCTATTGAGACACTATCATACTTTGATCCAGATATTACTATCAAAGCGAATTGGTCCTTTTTTCGAAAGTGGATAAAAGCTGGTGTTGCATTAGCTTCAGATAACTGTTATCCTTTTCTTCACCGTAACCATCCTTGGCGAGCAGATTGGCTTACTCTATTCCCGGAAAGACAAGCCATATCCTATTTGCAAGCATATATAAACAGTGGTTTTATAGGGTTTCATAAAAAAAATAAGGGATTGGTAGAGCTCTGGGATAAAGCTTTAGAGGCTTACCTAAATAATGGCGGACAGATTCAGTCATTTGAAAGAAACGCTGAAGAAGGTTTAAAAGGTGATCAGGATTTACTTAACGCAGCACTTATGTTTTTTCCAGAAACAGAATTAAGTATAATCGGTCTTGAAGCGATGGGATTTATTCAACCCTGCTATATAATGGGCCATGCGATTAACGGAGTTAAACCTTGGAAACGTAAATTTACGGCTGATTTTTTATTGAACAATATTTCAGCTAGTTTTGCAGAAAAATTATATTTAGAGAATTGTTCCTATCCAATTAAAGTTTTCCCTTTATTTAAACAAAAATTAAAAATGGTAGATATAACCATAGCATCAGCATTAAATAGATTTTTATGATAAAAAGATTAGCTACATTGATTAAACAAAATATAACGGCTAATAAGCTAGGTCTAACATTTTTTACTGGAATAGCAAAGGAAGATGGAACAGCCTTTCTTAGTTTTACAGTGAGAGATTCCGAAATTGTGACAGGCTTAACGAAAAACTTTTTAGATAGAAATGGTTCTATTTTAATCGATAGTTTTAATTCTGTAATAAAAAAGTATGTTTTTTTTGATTTAAGAAAAATAAATTGTGAAGATACAAAATGATCTTTTAAAGGAGGATATGCGGAAGAAGTTTAACATTATTCAAGAAAGTAAAATAGATGCCTTAACAGGTATGATCTTAGTAAGGAATAACTCATTATGATTCTCTCTATTCTGATTCCAACTTATAATAGAAAGACGCAACTACTAATTGCTCTTAAATCATGTTTAGATTACCATGATAGAAATATTGAGATCATTATTGGAGATGACAGCGAAGCGTCATTAGAAAATGATTTTTTTAAACAAGTGAGTCTTCCGAGTAATTATACTATAAAATATCTACACAGACCGATTTCACTAAAACAAAATAAAAATGTAGCGTCCCTGATAAATGAAGCCTCAGGCACTTATAGCCTGATTTTGCATGATGACGACTATTTATTACCTAATTCGCTCCAAATTCTAATTAAAGCTGCAGAGTCAAGAAACGACTTAAATTGCATTTATTTCGGTAAACAAATTTTAGTCAATGATTCAGGTGAATTAATTGAACCTAATAATCTAAACAGAGATTATTTTCGTAGTGAGGAGTTCAAAGGTTTACAAAGTGATCCAGTAAAAATGGCGCTTTTGCAACAAGTTCCTTCAAACAGCTTTCTTTTTCCGACTGAATATGCAAAAAAAATTGGGTACAGAAATTATGAAACCGTTGGTGACGCTTGTGATTTTGATTTTATCATTAGATTTGTATTGAAAGAAAAAACTGAATTGTTTTTTATAAATAAAGATATATCTGCATATCGATTAAGCCCACATTCTATATCTCAATCGGCTCAAAATAATGCTATTTTCTTCAAGTATGAAGTCATGAAAGATTTAAAAATTGCAAATTCCAATTCAGAAATACTGAGAACCATCATAAAATCAGATTTAAATGTATTATGTGGCTATTATATTAGTAATAATTATAGAAATGAGTTAAGAAAGATATACTTTAGTGGTAATTACCCTGTTCTAAAAAGATTTACTCTACGAGGAATTTATCATCTTTTGAATTGCTTTATACGTTAAAAATTTGATTTGAAATTTACCATCATTACACGTTACTATCACCCTACTCCAGATGGCATCGGTCATCACAGTGGGTATTTGAATCAATATTTAATTGAGGCGGGGCATTCGGTTCAGGTAATTTATGATGATGGAATTATTTCTTTACAAGAAAAAGAAATAGGGATTCTTGTAAATAAGATTAAAAGACACCGGTCTGATTGGGTAATTTTCCAGTATAATGGGTATAGCTACAATAGGTTTGGAGCGCCTAATTGGTTGAGTAGGTTATTTAAAAAAATCACTCTTTATTCTAGTGCTAAGATCTGCTTAATCGTTCATGAAACTTTTATTCGTAAAGACAATGAATTAAAACTAAAAATCTATAGATTCCTACAAAAGAGAGCTTTAAGGGTTGCAGCAGAACATTCTAATTTTACAGTTACTACTACTCATCTTTATCAAAAACAACTTAAGGAGCTTGGCAGTAAAAGTGAAGTTCTTTTTACTCCTTCTAATTTTGAGAACTATATTATTGAACTAAAAAAATCATATAAACCAAAACAAAAATTAAGGATAGGGACTTTTGGAAATAGAGATCCTGTTTTTTTATTGAAAATAATAGAAAAACTTGAAAAAAATGGTTTGATATTCGAATTTGATTTCATTGGTAATTATCAACCGAAATATATTAAAGAGATTAAAAATTTCTCTAAAAAGTTAAAGTACACCAAGATTGAGCGGAGCGGCAAGCTTACAGATAGAAATATTGTTTTGAGAATGGAAAGGTTAGATGCTTTTATTCTTTTAGAACCTGTTAGAACAGATGGTGGTGGTGGATTGAACACAAAAAGCGGTGCTAGTGCTACTGCACTATGTATGGGTATACCGATTTTTTCCACTATTGGAGATTTTACCGACCCATCTGTTTTCAAAGAGAACGAAAATTACATTAGTCTTAACTATGTTGATTATGAAAAATCAGCCGATATTTTATTTTCATTTCTAAAAGATGATAGAGATGGTCTTAAACTTATTGGAGAATCGGGCCAAAAGATGTACCGAAAAGATTTTTCTTGGAAGGTGTATGCGAATAAATTATTTACATTAATAGATAACGCAAAAGGCTAATATCATGAAAATTCTAATTTTTACACCTGCCTTTTTACCCATGGTTGGTGGTTTAGAAAACATGGCTTATATGCTAGCCAAAGAGTGGAGTAAAGCAGGCCTAACTGTTAATTTGATTACCTACGCAAACAAAGAGGAGTTTGATGATGACAATGAGTGCTTCACAATTTTAAGAAATCCATCGAAAAAAACATATTGGGACATGTATTTAAAATCTGACTTGATCTTTTTTCTAAATATGAGTTTAAAGGGTGTATGGCCAACATTTTTTAAAAAAAAACCAGTTTTCGTCAGTCATCAAATTACCTACTACAATATAAATGGTAAAATATCAGTTTTAGAACAACTCAAGCGCCAACTTAGTAGACGTTTCACGAATATATCTTGTTCCAATTTTGTTAGAAGTACGCTCCCACAAAAAACCGGTTTTGTAATCCACAATTCTTATAATTCCGATATTTTTTCTACTGTTATCGAATTTGATAATAGGTTAAAGGATCTAGTTTTTGTTGGAAGGTTAGTATCTGATAAAGGATTAGATACGCTTATTAAAGCATTAGCAATTATAAAATCTGAAAATGGAAAAACTATTAATTTGGACATCATAGGTGATGGGCCAGAGTATGAGAATTTGAGAACACTTAGTTGCGTATTGGGTATCAGTTCTCAAGTTAAATTCTTAGGAAAAATCATAGGAATAGAATTATCTGAAAAAATCAATGAGTATAAAACAATGGTAGTTCCATCTAAATGGAAAGAACCTTTTGGATTGGTTGCGCTAGAAGGCATGGCTTGTGGTTGCAGATTAGTGGTGTCAAAACATGGAGGCTTAGTAGAAGCTGTGGGAAACTTATCTAAAGTTTTTGAAAATGGTAACGAAAAATCTTTATCAATAGCTATTTTAGAAAGTTTAAATTCACCTGTATTCGCTAAAGAAAAAATTGAAAAGCATTTAAGTGAACATACTCAAAGTTATATCGCTCAAGAATATATTTCTCTATTCAAAAACCACATACAATAAATAATTATGTTCAAAATAATTAGAGATACTTGGAGGGGTTTAAAAGACGAGAAAAGACTTCGAGTTATTCTTTACCTTTTCTTGTTTACCACCCTATCAGGTGCAATTAGAAAATGGGGAGTCGACTCTAAGCTTTTATCAAATGCTCTTCTAGGGATTCAATTAATAATTCCGTTATGCTTTCTTTTTTTTAAGAATGCCTTCCATTTTGACTATAAACAGCGAAATATCTTTGTTATTCTTCTGACTTATATATTCATACTACTTCTATTGGCCGCAAATCCATTGGGGGCAACCTTAGGCCACGGTATTTTAGGGATAATTGTTCATCTTGGGTTTTGGTTGCCGATGTTTATCTATGTAAAAGACCCCGAAGCTTTTAAATTAGAAAAGCTTATTCCTTTACTCATCATATTATGTTTCGCTCAAGTAATATTAGGATCCATACAATCAACATTACCTACAGATGCATGGTTAAATAGGTATGCTGTCACTGAAGGTGATGGTTTTGCAGATGCATTGGTAGGTGATTCAGTAAGGGTTTCAGGAACGTTTAGTTACATTAGTGGATATGGTTCATTCATGCTTTTTTACACTTTACTGGTATGCGTCCTGATTAAAATTCGCTATCAACCCTTTATACTCATACCTTTTATTTTAATTGGTTATTACGGTTGTCTAATTTCTGGCTCCAGAGGTACGGTTTATTCTTATTTAATTATTATAGGGATGTACGTTGTGACCTCCGTAAACATTAAAGCCAACAGCAAGTTAATTGGAGGTGCCTTATTAGTAATATTAGTGGGAGGCTTCTTCAATTTTATTTTGCAAGACCCACTAAATATTTACGAAAAGTTTGCAAAAAGTTCAGATAATTTTGAAGAACGAACCGAAGGAGCTGGTGATAACACCAAAGGACGCGTAACTGGAGCTGTGGATGAACTTTTATACTTAAATTTCGAACACGACATAATTGGTGTCGGTTTAGGATCAACATACCAAGGTGCAAACGCACTATTTGGTTATAATCCAAATTTAAAAGGGCAAGGTTTTGAAACGGAATTTAAACGAGTAGTTTTAGAAGGGGGATATATTCTGTTGATTTTACGATTTATCATGTTTTTTTATTTGATGCGGTTTTTAAAGGGTAGTTTCTTTTTTAAATTGACCATTATTGCGCTCTCATTATTCGTTTTTAGTATTATCTACAATACTTATAACGCTTTTTTTTTCATGCTAGGGATAGCTTTAATCGATCGCGTAAGTCGGTTAGAAAGTACTAAGGATTTATAAATGAAATTACTCATTATCCATCCCGGCATCCAACATTCGTCTCGCTTAGCTAATGGAGCGGTAATGTCGGGGCTATTTGAAAAAGTGACGTTGTTAACTAGTATCCTTTTTAAACCCAAACAGAAGCTTATAGGCTTGTTAAAAAAAAGAGTAAAACCTATAGATGCTGATGTTAGCATTGTAAACCATTACCTATATACGCTTTTATTCACTGTTAGTCGTTATTTGTACAATAAAATTGTAGTCAACCCCCAGAACCAAAGTCATAACAATCCCATTTACTTTTGGCAGCAGATTTTTGGAATATTATGCTTGCCTCGTATTTATTTTCAGCGTAAAAACACCTTAGTGGTTTGTTTTGAAACTACCGGATGGCCATTAGTAAAGTACTGCAAAAAATGGGACATTCCCGTAGTGATGGATTTCGCTTCCATCAGCCACGAAAAGGCGAAGACATTAGGAATTAACGAAACTATGTACGGTATCAAACTTAAAGTAAAAGAAAGAGCTTTTATTGATTATGCTTTTTACTGCTCTGAGTTTTGCAGGAAGAGTTTTGAGGGTTTGACATCGGCGAAGAAGGATTTTGTGTTGTATTTGGGAGCGGAGCAGTGGCAGACGCAAGAGACAAGTAGCAAGAATCAAGACACCTATGGCGTGGAAAGCTTTGGGGAGAATCAAGATTCAAGAAGCAAGAAGCAAGAGATTTGCGGAGTGGAAAGAAAGAGTATGTCCATCAAGCTTTCTTTTATTGCTAATTTAGAGTTTAGGAAAGGTTTGGATATTTTTTTGGAAAGTATTTATGCCTATGAATATCCTGTATTTTTAGAAGTGCATTTAATTGGGCGGATTAGAGAAAGCTGGGTGGCGGAGCATATGCCTAAAAACATCGTAAATCATCAGGTCAAATTAATTTATCAGCCGGCCATGAGTCAGGGTGGATTATTTGATTATTTAGCAAAGGAGCAATTTGACTTGAATGTGCAATGTAGTCGTTTCGATTCTTTTGCGATGGTGGTTCCAGAAACGATGATGCAAGGAATCCCAAATGTCGTTTCACCATTTGTGGGTGCTGGTGAAATGATTAAAAACGGAGTGGATGGTTTTATTATGAAGGACCTAGACAGCGCAAGTTTGAATAATATATTCAACCAATGGATGACTTTAGATCTTGACGAAAGGAAGTCTTTAGTACAACGAGTTTTATCAAGTTCGAAAAATATGGTCTGGGAAAATTACTATGGTAATTTAGGTATGGTTTTTAAAGAAATTTTAGCGGATATCAAATGAAGATAGCTTTCCTAGTAGAATTTCCGACGCAGTTTGAAGTGCCTTTTTATAAGTATGTAGCGGGACAGATTAAAGAACAAAAAGCAAAGGACTTCGACTCCGCTCAGTCTGACGAGGGGAACTTCGACTCCGCTCAGCCTGACAAAGAGTTTAATTTTCATGTGATTTATAACAATACCGATCAACAAGATTATCATGATTTTGAATTGGGTAAAAAGGTGGGTTGGGGTTTTAATTTATATGAAGGTTATACTTATTTTATTGCGGATAAAAACGACATCGTCAATTCTGTTTCTGCAATATTAGAAACGGAAAATTACGATTATGTAATTTTAAATGGTTATAAGAATTCTTATGCTGGGTTAACCGGGCTTTGTAAACGAAAAAACATTCGGATCGCTTTACGTATAGATTCTGTACTTTATAATTTAAGTCCGCTTAAGAAGATTTTAAAACGCATCTACTTGCCTTTTGCTTATCGTCAGTTTGACCATTTTTTTGCAGTGGGCTCAGAAACTAAAAACTTTTTGAATTGGTTAGGGATTAAAAACGATCGGATTAGTTATTTCTCTTATTCGACAGATGAGGTTTGGTTTAGCGGTAAGGCAAATGATATAGAAAAAGTGACGGCTTTAAAAGAGCAGTTGAGTATTGGTCATCAAAAGGTATTGTTAAGTGTGGCTAAATTTGTTCCTCGTGAATCTCCTTGGGATATTTTAAAAGCTTTCGGGGTTTTAAATGACCCAAATTTAGTTTTGGTTTTGGTGGGCGACGGCGAAGACCGAAAAGCTTTGGAAGCTAGGGCCAATACGCTGCCACAGCTTAAAATTATATTTACTGGATATATCCCTTACCAAGAACTCGGTTATTATTATGGCATTGCTGATGTTTTTATCCACGCCGCTAAAAATGAGCCTTGGGGCGTTTCAGTCCATGAAGCCTTAGCCTGCGGATGTACGGTAATTACTTCTGATAAGGTAGGATCTAGTACGGATTTGATTATTGAGGGGAAGAATGGTTTTACCTATCCTTTGGAGGATGCTGAAAAATTAGCTCAAACTATTAAAGCTTCACTACAACTTGATTGTAAGCTAAAAGCTAAAACAAACGAAACTATTTTGAAGAACTGGAGTTACTCAAAAATGTTAGAAGAAATTAAAAGTGTTTTTAACTAATCGAACCAAAATTTGCTCTTATCTTGAAAATCCTACACGTCACCGCATCTTACAAACCCGCATTTATTTACGGTGGGCCGATTTATTCGGTAGCTGCCTTGTGCGAAGCTTTGAATGAGACGAAAGAACAAAGAACAAAGAAGAACGACTCAGGAGAGGTTGAAAGTGAATTAGACTCGGACGAAAATGCAACTATAATCGACAATTTACCGCCGTCTGCGGAGTACGGACAAATCATCCCTTCGGTTCACGTTTACACCACTTTAGCCAACGGAAAGGAAGAACTGCCATACGCAAACGCTCATACGGAAATAGTAGAAGGCGTAGCCGTAACTTACTTTAAGCGCATCACCAAAGATCATAGCCATTTATCTCCTACCTTGTTAGCACATCTTTGGAAAAATGTTACGAAATTTGATGTGGTACACATCCATGCTTGGTGGAATTTGGTAAGTATAGGAGCAGCTATCGTTTGCTTATGCAGAGGCGTAAAACCCATTTTGTCGCCAAGAGGAATGTTAGGAGACTATACTTTAAGCAAAGGCAAATTACTTTTTCACCAGATTATCGGGAAGCGGATCTTGAAAAACTGCAATTTTCATGCAACCACCTCGATGGAAGCGAGAGAGATTCTAAAACAAGTTTTTGCTAATGAGGAGGGTATTGAGGTGGTGGATTTGATGGAGGGTGAGGAAGTTCAAAGTGAAAAGCGGAAAATGGAAAGTGGAAAGAAAAGCGCCAAAATTTTCATTATTCATAATTTGGTAAAACTGCCGGAAGAACTCCCTATAAAAAAAAGAGCTTTTGACGGGACGCTCAAAATAATCTTCTTGTCTAGAATTCATCACAAAAAGGGTATCGAATTATTGTTGCATGCGTTATGTTTGGCAGATATTTCTTTCCAATTAACCATCGTAGGGGAAGGAGAACCAGAGTATTTGAAAAGTTTAAAAGCAACGGTAAAAAAATTAAGATTGAATAATCGGATTGATTGGCTAGGGCCAATATATGGAAATGAGAAATTTCAAATTTTAGCTGAACATGATTTGTTGGTACTAACATCTTATAATGAGAATTTTGCAAATGTATTGATAGAGTCAATAGCAGTTAAGACCCCTGTTTTAGTATCTGAGATGGTTGGATTAAAAGATTGGATTTTACAAAATAGATTTGGCTCAGTATGTAAAAATGACCCTTCTAAGATTGCGGAAGTGCTTAAAGAAATTCGAGACAAAATCATTAATCAAGAACTTAAGATGGATAACTTAAACATAATAAAAGACGCAACCCTCTATTTTAAAGCATATGAGCGATTATAAAGATTACGGTTATAATTATGAAGGTGGTACAACCTGTCATACTCACTTATATCCAGATTTAAAAACACTTCTAAATTCAGATAAGAACACGTGTATATTAGATATAGGTTGCGGGAATGGTTATCTAACACAGCAACTACTTAAAGATAATTTTGATGCTTATGGCACTGATGCCTCTGAAGAGGGTATTATGATAGCTAAAAGAAGTTTTCCAAACCGATTTTACATTCAGGATATAAATTCTAACGAGTTACCCAAAGAACTAGCTGATGTGCGATTTAATACTATCGTTTCAACAGAAGTCATCGAACATCTGTACGATCCTCGGAATTTTATAAAATTTTGTTATAGAATTCTTCAAAAAGAAAAAGGAGAGATTATTTTGAGCACACCCTATCATGGGTATTTTAAAAATCTATTAATTGCCATAACTAACAAATTCGATCATCATGTGGAACCATCTTGGTTAGGAGGGCATATTAAATTTTGGTCTTATAAGTCCTTAAAAAAAATCCTCGAGGAAGAGGGGTTCAACGTAACGGGATTTAAGGGAAGTGGAAGAGTTGCTGGCTTGTGGAAATCAATGATCATCAAAGCAAAAGTATGTTAACTAAGAAACTACTAAATCTAGATTTGTTAAGAGCTTTAGCAATACTGATGGTTTTAGCATTCCATCTTACACAAATGTTTTTTGGTCACGTCATTGCCGATGGCGCTCTGTTTAATTTGGGGAAATATGGAGTCAACGTATTTTTTGTATTAAGTGGCTATTTAGTTGGCTCAATTTATTACAAAAGAGACATCGTTAGTAACACAACATTTTGGTTTAGGCGATTTATAAGAACCTATCCTCCTTATCTCGTAATGTTTTTTGTGAGTTGGCTTGGTGTATATTTAACAAGAAAAGAACCTTTTAATATCAACTATATATTTATGACTCAAAATTTTTTAGAAGAGATTCCCTTCTATTTAGTTTCATGGTCATTATGTGTAGAGGAACACTTCTATATTATTTTCACTTTAGGTGTGTTTTTTATTAGAAACCGTCAACATCAGCTAAAACTTTGGTATCTTTTAGCAATACTGCCTTTACTACTCAGGCTGTTTTTAAGCAATCCAAATTCTCCAACTTTTGGGATAAGTACTGTTGCTTCTTATCTTCAATTTGATAGTATCATTTTTGGAGTGATTGCGTCGTACTATGTTCACAAAAAAGGATTTAGATTAATAGTCCGAAGGTATTTTGTTCTAATACCAATGTTAACTTTATTAATCCTTGGTTATGTATTGGTAAAGTTTGATGGGTTATTAGTTTTCAGTTTTGGGATGACTATACTTAATGCTAATATTCTACTGATATTATTATGTTTATTGTTTCAGGAGAGTTACACAATATCCAATAATAGCTTTATTAAGCTAAATTCAAAGATTTCGTATTCAATTTACTTAGTGCATCCTTTAAGTATCCATCTGACAATTTTGTTGATGTCGAAACTCAACTCTAATAACATTTTGTTGACCCTATTTTTAGGCCTAATTCTAGTCTACGTACCTGCTGGGATTTTATATTTTTTAGTAGAAAGGCCCACACAGTACATCAAGGAGAAATATTTTAAGCTTGCATGAAAAACCTATTATCAATAGTAATCCTCACTTATAACGAAGAGAAGAATATTTCAAAATGCTTGCACAGCTTAAAAACTTTAAATGCGAATGTTTACATCGTTGACTCATTTTCAAATGACTCCACTGAGGATATAGCAAAATCTTTTGGGGTACATTTTGTCCAAAATAAGTTTGAGACCCACGTTAAGCAATGGCAGTTTGCTTTATCACTTTCAGAACTAAATACGGAATGGGTGTTGGGTTTAGATGCTGATCAAGAGTTAACTGCAGAACTTGCTAAAGAAATTAAAGAAACTTTAATAAGGCAACCCAATGAAAATGGCTTTTATCTAAATAGAAGAAACTACTTTTTAAATAAATGGATTAAACATGGAGGATATTACCCTCGGTATTTATTAAAGCTTTTTAGAAAAGATTGTGTCTATCTTGATGAAAACGAGATGATGGACCACCATTTTTATGTACGGGGTAGTACAAGAAAACTACAGTATGATATTATTGAAAATAATTTAAAGGAGGATTTGTCTTTTTGGATAAATAAGCACAATAAATACGCTTCCTTACAGGCGAAGGAGGAATTCAACAAACTTGAGATAGCTAACGGAAATTTTTTTGGAAACCAAGATGAAAAGCGTCTCTTTTTAAAAAAAATCTGGAATAAGTCTCCTCTTTTTATTAGGCCCTTTGTATATTTCATCTACCGCTACTTTATTCAACTTGGCTTTATAGATGGAAAAAAAGGTTTGATCTTTCATTTTTTACAGGCCTTTTGGTACCGATTTTTGGTGGATGCCAAGATCTATGAGATGAGGAAGCAAGAGAACGTAAATTAACGTTCTTTAAAATAAATAACGTTAAGCGAACTGTAAATTCACTTTATATGCCAACTTTGGATGTTCCGACCGTTGGTAGATAACAATCAGAGCGGTTATCACTTTTCATTAATAATAACAAAAGATTTAGTATTTTTGAACCATGAAAACGCTTAGCATAGCCTTACCCGATAATTTAGACTTAAGCACTAAAGAAGTCACTACTGCCTTAGCCGCTCAGTTATATGATATTGGAAAATTATCTTTAGGGCAAGCGGCTAATTTGGCGGGTTATTCCAAAGCAACTTTTATGGAGCTCTTATCCAATTACAAAGTTTCAGTTTTCAATTATCCAGCAGAAGAATTAGATCAAGATTTTGAAAATGCAAAAAATTATTATAGCTGATACCAGCTGTTTAATCATTCTGCACAAAATTGGACATCTAACCCTATTAAAAGATGTTTTCAAAACTGTCTACATTACCGCCATTGTTGCAAAAGAGTTCGGAGTAGAGTTGCCAGCATGGATTACTGTCACAAACCCAATTAATATAGATTTTCAAATTATTTTAAATGCTTCCGTTGACCTGGGGGAAGCAAGTGCCATTGCGCTAGCCTTTGAACACAAACATGCCCTGATTATCTTGGATGATTTGAAAGCGAGAAAGCTAGCTACAAGTTTGAACTTAGTGTTTACCGGTACATTTGGCTTCATCATCATGGCGAAAACCTTGGGTAAATTAACTTCCGTCAAAACAATCATCGATAAAATTAAACTAACGAATTTCCATATCACGCCAGAGCTAGAACAACAAATACTAGAAAAATCTGGTGAACTTTAAATAACCAAATGTACATCCTAGGAATTAACGCTTATCACGCTGATGCTTCAGCTTGCATTTACCATAACGACCAACTGATTGCCGCTGCTGAAGAAGAACGTTTTCGGAGAATTAAACATTGGGCGGGCTTCCCTACCATTGCAATCGAATTTTGTTTGAAGGAAGCAGGAATAAGCATCAGCGATGTGGATTATATCGGGATTTCCAGAGACCCAAAAGCTAACTTAGGAAAGAAAGTTTTTACCGCTTTAAAAAATAGGTTGAGTCTCAGCAACATGCTCAATCGGGCAAAAAACCTAAAAAAAGCTGCCAGTATTGAAGAGGAAATTCTTAATCATTTTAAAATTAACAAATCAGATCTTAAAGCTCAGATCATTAATGTGGAACACCACAGAAGTCATTTAGCTAGTGCATTTTTTGCATCTGATTTTGAAGAAGCTGCCATTCTTTCTATTGATGGTTTTGGGGATTATTCTTCAACCATGATCGCCACAGGAAAAGTTAATAAAATCACCGTCCTAGATACCGTTTCCTACCCACATTCTGCTGGTGTTTTCTACACCACTTTTACGCAGTATTTGGGATTTCCGCATTATGGTGATGAGTACAAAATCATGGGTTTGGCTCCTTACGGTGAAGCAAAATACGTTGAGCAGTTGAGGGACGTCCTTATTTTTAAGGATAACGGATTGTTTGAGCTAAACCTCGACTATTTTAATCACCCCAAAAAAGGAGTACAAATGGTTTGGGAAGGTGGCGTACCAAACATGGACAGTCTTTATACCCAACATCTGGTTGATAAATTTGGTCCACTCCGCGATAAAGATGAGCCGCTTTCGCAGTACCATAAAGATTTAGCAGCGTCTGTTCAGCGCATCACCGAGGAGCTGATTTTTCACATCCTCAATCACCTCCAAAAGAAAACAGGTTTAAAAAATATCTGTATCGCTGGTGGCGTAGCACAAAACTCGGTTGCCAATGGTAAGATTTTAGCAAATACCACTTTTGAGAAATTATACATTCCACCTGCGGGGCATGATGCCGGAACCTGTTTGGGTGCAGCACTTTGGATCTACAACCAAGTTTTAGATAAACCGAGGTTACCGATCACCAACCATGGTTATTTGGGAAGTCAGTTTTCTAACGAAGAAATTATTGAGGTGTTAGAGAAGCAAAATATCGAATATAAAAAACTAGAAGGCGAAGCACTTTTTAACCACGTAAGTGATTGTTTGATTAATTCGGGCGTGGTTGGCTGGTTTCAAGGCCGAGCCGAGTTTGGTCCCAGAGCTTTAGGTCATCGCTCCATTATTGCCGATCCACGTAGAATCGATGCAAAAGAGATATTAAATGCAAAAATTAAGCGTCGCGAGTCTTTTAGGCCCTTTGCACCTTCGATTTTAAAAGAATATGTCTCCGAATACTTTGAGATGGTGGACGATGTGCCATTTATGGAAAAGGTATTCCCGATCAAAAAAGAGAAACACGCCGCTATTCCAGCAGTCACCCATGCAGATGGCACTGGACGTTTACAAACGGTAGATAAAGCCGTTGAACCAAAATACTATGGTTTAATCGAGGCTTTCAGACAAAAAACTGGGGTTCCTATTTTGTTAAACACTTCTTTTAACGAAAATGAGCCTATCGTAAATACACCCGAAGAAGCTTTGGCTTGCTACCTGCGTACTAAAATGGATATGCTGGTGATGGGTGATATTGTAGTGAGTAGGGTTTAGTTGAATTAGTGATTGGTTCATTAGTGCCTGTTGAAGGATTGAATAGTTAGTAATCCATTTGGTTTAAAAAAGTTAGGCGTTCGATGAACTTTGTAGAAAGCCATTAACCAAGAGATTGTCGCTTCGCCCCTTGCACAACCTAACCCTTCGCTCATCACAATGACGGGTGAAGGAGAGGCAGTGATGTTAATGGAGGTAACAGGGCAAGAAACACCATTACGCAGAGCCACGCGATAAGGAGCGTTGGGCCGGTAAAACGCCGAGCCGGGAGTCTGGCCTTGTGGGATGAAGGATTGTTTTACCTTGCCTTTTTGAATACTTTTTTGGCTAAGAAAAAAGTATTGAGCCCCGCGGCGACGAGCGGGAAGCGTACAATTCATAGAACAACTTCCAAAAGAAGGATAACCAGTAATCAAGCAAGAAGCAATAAACAACAGATTGTTAATCGCCCCAATACACCACCGAGCGCTTCGCTCATCACAATGACGGCGGAAGGCGGGTCACTACTTTATCCCAACAACCCTACTTGGCGTATCTTCTCCATTCACGATAGATTTGGAGCTGATGGCGATCGCCTTAATTACCTCCGTAATATTGCCCACATTTAAACTTTCAAACTCATCTTTTACCGAATGGTAAAGTTTATCCGTTTCAATTTGGACGGAGGAAATGGTATGCGCTGGGACACCTAATCTTGCCAAAGTCGCGTTATCTGAGCGGTAGAAAAGATTTTGCTTTGGATAAGGATCTGGGTAAAATTTAAAGTCTGTTCCCACTAAGTTTTTTTGTAAGATTTTCCCAAAATCAGAATGTTCATAACCTGTGATGTAAGCATTATTTCTTCCGAATTTAGATTCCTTTCCAATCATCTCAATGTTGAACATGGCCACTACTTCAGTCGGATTTAACTGTTTGGAAAAATATTGTGAGCCATAACCTCCAATCTCCTCGGCGGTAAAAGCTACGAAAATCAGGGTACGTTCATTATCGTTCTTCTGAGCAAAGTATTTTGCCAACTCAATTACGGCAGTGGTACCACTGGCATCATCGTCTGCACCGTTTGCAATAGAATCCTGCCCTACCGCTTTAATAATTCCTAAATGGTCATAATGTCCGCTGAAAACCACGTATTCATTCGGTTTAGATTTGCCTGGCAATACACCCACGATATTGAACATGGAAACAGTTGAAACATGGTTAGCAAAATTGAGTTCCAGAGTATTGATAGTTGTATTACTCAGTACGTAAATAACAGTCGGAATTTCTGTTTTACCGATAGACATATTTCCGCGACTTAAATAATTTTGAGGACGCTTAAATGACGGCTTAAAACTCTCATCTACCTGCACCAATACACTTTCTTTGAGCTCAGCCACTTCGCTGTATTTCGCAAAAAAATCATCCCCCTTACTAATTTTAAATAGTTTAGGAACATTTTTAAGTGTTACTTTTTCCTGATCTGAAGAAACCAAATAATGGTCCGCACTAACTTCTGCTCCATTAATCTTAAGGCTTCCACCTACAGTCACCACGTTGCTTAACGCGAAAGATTGTCGGTAACTATCGCCATCATTAAAGTAAGCCAAGCCTGCTTTTTTAAACTCATCGGAAATAAAATCCGCTGCCTTACCTATTTCATCAGGTTTTAAAGCATTTCGCCCACGCATATCATCCGCGGAAAGCGTCTTTAACACTCTTGCGACTTCTTTTTCTGAAATATTGGGGTGCTCTGATTTTTGAGCGCTACAGGATTGAGAAAGTAATAAAATGAAGAGGATGTAAGCTGGGATTATTTTTTTCATTTTGAGAAATTGTGTTTATAAAGTTATTAAAAGGTTGATGTGAAACAATGGTTTTTGAGTGTTTTATAATGATTGGCATTCAAATTTACAGTCAATACAAGGCATGTCATGTCATCCTGAGAATTGTCACTCTGAGCGGAGTCGAAGAGGGAGTCGAAGGGAGCGAAGGGCTCTTACGACCAAGCAGGTCTGCTCAGACGACCCTTGTTTTCAGATTGTTTACTGCTTTCAAATCTTATGCTCAATATCAAAATCTTCCCGCCTCATTGCCGGCGGAAGGGCTATTACTTTTTTCATTCTTTCTTATTATACTGATGGCATTCAAGAGTGCTTCGCAATTCCCAATAGCAGGAAAGTAACAAAGAGCCGCCACTGCGCCAGTTGCTACAATGGTAGCAGTTTTATTTCTGCAACGCTACCGCAACCGCCAAGGTGGAATTTATCGGTTAGGAGCGGGAGTGCTTTAAACTTATTTTGTGGGCGTCCTTTAGTAGAACAGTATTGCAGATTGGGCCTCTGAATGTTTGGATTGGAACCCGATAAATCTTTTGCACTCCCTTTGTAAACTGACAACCGTCAGCAATCCGCAAAAGTGGTGCACAGACTTCGTGAAAGCACCACCGTTCCCGCGGCTTGGATTGCGCTTAAAAGATTTATTGCGGTGTAATGAACAAAAATTCAGAAGCCGAAGCTTTTTGGTTCTTTTTAGCAAAAAAGAACTTGAGCTTGTCGTGCTCAAGAAGGACGGAAAGGTGGTGAAATGGGCTTTTCTTTTTGAACGAACGTTTTTTCTTAATGTTAAAATCGTCCCGCCTCATTGCCGGCGGAAGGGCTATTACTTTCCCTTCAGCTGGAAAGTAACAAAGAGCCGCCACTGCGCCAGTTGCTACAATGGTAGCAGTTTTATTTCTGCAACGCTACCGCAACCGCCAAGGTGGAATTTATCGGTTAGGGATGGAAGTAGCTTAAACTTATTTTGTGGGCGCTCTTATTCTCCTCAAGACGACTAACGACTTAGCAAGCGGAACAATTAATTCTCTTTCATCTGAAAATTCCGTAATCTTTTTGCTAAAAACCTCTGTGACCTTCACGGTTAATAAAAATCCCTTACCCAAACAGCAAGCTAAACACCTCTTCTATCTTCGCTACAGTCTTAATTTCAATTTTATACTTAGATAAATCCAGACCTTTTTTATTGTAGCGAGATATAAAAATCTGTTCGAACCCTAGTTTTTCTGCCTCTGCAATTCTTTGCTCTATTCGGGTAACCGCTCTAATTTCTCCCGAAAGTCCGATTTCTGCAGCAAAGCAAACTTTATAAGGCACTGGCATATCCTCATGAGAAGAGATAATTGCTGCTGCCAACCCTAAATCAATACTTGGATCTTCTACCCTCATGCCACCTGCAATGTTCAAAAACACATCTTTTGCACCTAGTCTAAAACCACAGCGTTTCTCCAATACAGCCAAAAGCATATTCATCCGTTTGGTATCGAAACCTGTTGCAGAACGTTGCGGTGTTCCGTAGGGCGATGTACTTACTAGCGCCTGGGTTTCTATCAGCATGGGGCGCATACCTTCCATAGTTGCAGAAATGGTTACTCCGCTTAGCGGTTCTTCCCTTTGCGACAATAATATTTCTGACGGATTGGAAACTTCCCTTAAACCACTTCCCTGCATTTCATAAATCCCCAGTTCTGATGCAGCACCGAATCTGTTTTTGATTGCCCGTAAAATACGATAAACGTGATGCCTATCCCCCTCGAACTGTAAAACAGTGTCAACCATGTGTTCCAAAATCTTAGGACCTGCAATCATCCCGTCTTTGGTGATGTGACCGATTAAAAAAACTGGAGTATTAGTTTCCTTAGCGAACCGCAGCAGTTCGGCCGTACATTCTTTAACCTGCGAAACACTACCCGGTGTAGATTCTATATGTGCCGAATGTAGCGTTTGGATAGAATCAATGATGACCAAACTTGGCTCTAAAATCTCAATCTGCTTAAAAATATTTTGTGTAGAGGTTTCTGTAAGGATATAACAATCTGAAACGGGGTTGGGCAAAATCCGCTCGGCCCGCAATTTAATCTGTTGCTCACTTTCCTCACCGGAAACATATAAAATCTTGAGCTTTGGTATCGTTAAGGCCACCTGCAACATCAAAGTCGATTTTCCAATACCGGGTTCTCCACCAATAAGTACCAAAGAGCCGCCAACAATCCCTCCACCCAACACACGGTTTAATTCCTTATCGGGCGTAACCAAACGATGATCTTCGGTATAGGCAATCTCCTGTACTTTGGCCGGCTTGTTTACCCGCGATGTTGTTGGTGTACTGGTTTTCCAATCGGGTGCATTTTTAGGACCTTTATCTATAACTTCTTCTACAAATGTGTTCCATTGCTGACAAGAAGGGCATTTACCTAGCCATTTTGCCGATTCGAACCCACAGCTCTGACAGAAGTATGCAGTTTTTATTTTAGCCAATTTTTTGGAGATTTTGATGTTGGTTAAAGATAGGGTTTATTTTGTTTTCTGACATTTTGAAGGAACGGGTTTTTAATGCTCTTGGAGATTTTGGTTGCGCTTCTAAAGCAGAATAAGGTCTCCATTAAACAGGATTTCTCCAATGCTATTATTAAGCATTTCGAAGGAGGTGAAAAACATTTGCACATTGAAAATAAATCACACAAATAGAGGGCAGTTTCACTTTGTTTGTGAGAGGTCTCCTACCTCGGCATGACGGAAAACCATCCCGTCCAAGCGGGGTCTCTCGTAGAGGACCCTGCGTTTAACCCACGGTTACTGCATTCCTAGTCAATAAATATTTCTGCTAAGTTCCATTTTCCAGAGGTAGGGTTATGGTGGATATATTTTAATTTCTGCTAACCCGTCCAAGCGGGGTCTCTCACAGAGGACCCTGCGTTTCACAAAATCATCCTTCCAAATCTAAATAATGTTTCAATGATACATTGCTATGAGGTAGATTTCTTTCGTAGAAACCTGCGCTACTATGTTCATAATCAATAAATGTCTCCGCTAAGCTCCATTTTCCAGAGGTAGGGTTATGGTGGATATATTCTAATTTCTGCTGTAAAAATTTATCCGTTAAAACAGATTTGGCATCAAACGATGGTTCAAATACCCTGTGTAATTGACCGTTCTTTTTATCGTCTACCGAACAGGCATCACTTAGTTTCGTAAGGACATCTTCTCTGTTTTGTACTTTCAAACGTTTTACCATTTCATAAGCCATAAATCGTTTACCATTAGAGATTACTTTGTTTAAGTTGCTCGATGTGTTTAAATGAATAATTGCATGAACATGATTTGGCATAATCACAAATGCAGAGGTATCGATGGAATACTTTTCTTTGATTAGGCTAAGCCAGTTGTAAACTAAATCGTACGAATTGGTAATTTGAAACAGTGGAACCCAGCTGAAGCAAGTAAACGTGATGAACCAAGTTTTATCAGCGGTATCGTGAATGGTTTTAATCGACATATTTAAATATATGAATTTTTGGGTTTATCGGAAAAGGCGCAGGGTCCTCTGCGAGAGACCCTGCTTGGACGGTGAGAGTTCATACCCAACTCTGATGATTCTGGATCGAGCCATTTCTTTCGTAGTGTCCAAGCAGAGTCTCCTTTTCGGGACTCTGCGTTCTTAAGTTGCAGACCTAGTGGCATCGCGACTATTTTTCTTGACGTTTTTATTTAAGCTATAATCCAAAAATTGCTCATAAAAATCGAAATCTCAGTAACGCAGGGTCCTCCGAGAGACCTTGCTGGGACGGTGAGAGTTCATACCCAACTCTGATGATTCTGGATCGAGCCATTTCTTTCGTAGTGTCCAAGCAGAGTCTCCTTTTCGGACTCTGCGTTCTTAAGTTGCAGACCTAGTGGCATCGCGACTATTTTTACTGACGTTTCTATTTGAGCTATAATTCAAAAATTGCCCATAAAAATCGAAATCTCAGTAACGCAGGGTCCTCTGTGAGAGACCCCGCTTGGACGGTGAGAGTTCATACCCAACTCTGATGATTCTGGATCGAGCCATTTCTTTCGTAGTGTCCAAGCAGAGTCTCCTTTTCGGGACTCTGCGTTCTTAAGTTGCAGACCTAGTGGCATCGCGACTATTTTTACTGACGTTTCTATTTGAGCTATAATTCAAAAATTGCCCATAAAAATCGAAATCTCAGTAACGCAGGGTCCTCTGTGAGAGACCCTGCTGGGACGGGAAATATATGGATTTTGGGCGTACCGGAGAAGACGCAGAATCCTCTGCCAGAGACCCTGCTGGGACAAAAAACAAAAATCCCTCTCAGAGAAAAACTCCAAGAGGGACTTCAAAATTAATCAGATAGCAGGGTAAGAGCTAAAAAACCTATGTACCTATGTGGTTAAAAAACTTCAAACCATTCAGTTTAGCGCCTTACACCCTAAACCTTTTACCTCAAATCTTAAATAAGCGAAACACTTCTATTTACAAAAGCAGTCAGCTCAGCGCCGGTTAACAAACCTTGAGAAAGCAAAGCCAAATCAAAAGCTTGTTTAGCCAATGCAGACTGTTCAGCTTCATCAGTGCTAGCCAAAATTTTGTTCACAATTTTATGGTTTCCGTTAATGGCAACTTTGTAGCTATCTGGCATATTCCCATAGAAACTCATTCCACCGCCCATTGCAGCCATGTCTTTCATACGGCGCATAAACTCGTCCATAGTAACAGTTACAGGCAGTTCATCCGGACTTAAAGCTTCAACTTCTACCTGGTAAGCAGGTTTGTTGATGGCTTTCTCAAAGATTTCTTTTACCTGTTTGGTTTGGTCCTCGCTCAACACATGCTCCATCTTCTCACCTTTGTCGATCAGTTTATCGGCAGTGTTAGAATCAACACGTTTCAATTGTGTTTTGTCTAATTTCTGCTCCATCTGACTTACAAAATGGCTATCAATTTGGGTATCCATCAATAAAACATCATAACCTTTTTTGGTTGCCGATTGGATAAACCCATCTTGTTTCGCTGGATCAACAGTATATAAATAAACTAGGTTTCCGTCTTTATCAGTTTGGATATCTTTTACTTTATCACGGTACTCATCCATGGTAAAGTTTTTCTTTTCGGTGTTGGTAAACAAAGCAAAATCTTTGGCTTTATCGTAAAATTTCTCTTCGCTAATCATTCCGTATTTCACAAACAGTCCGATATCACTCCATTTTGCTTCGTAAGCCGCTCTGTCTTTTTTAAACAGTTCGCCTAATTTTTCAGCAACTTTTTTAGTGATGTAGCTGTTGATTTTCTTCACATTTCCATCAGCTTGCAAGAAACTACGAGAAACGTTCAACGGAATATCTGGTGAGTCGATCACACCATGTAACAACATCAAAAACTCAGGAACAATATCTTTTACCTCATCGGTAATAAATACTTGGCGACTGAATAATTTGATTTTATTCCTTTGGATTTCTACATCGTTTTTCAATTTAGGGAAGTATAAAACTCCGGTTAAATTGAAAGGATAATCTACATTTAAATGAATCCAGAATAATGGATCTTCTTGGTATGGATAAAGCTCTTTATAGAATTGCAGATAATCTTCGTCTGTTAATTCGGATGGAGATTGTGTCCAAATTGCTTTTGCGCCGTTAATTACATTTGGTACGTCAACAGATTTGTATTGCTTTTTACCATCCGCATCTTCACCATCCTCAACACTGTCAGTAGTAGTGCCGAAAACTAATTTTACGGTTAAAAACTTGAAATACTTATCTAAGATCGTTTGTAATTTTTGTTGGTCTAAAAACTCTTCCGACTCGCTGTTAACATGTAAAATGATATCAGTTCCTCTAGTGGTTCTAGTTCCTTCTTTAATTTCAAACTCGGTACTGCCATCACAAATCCAAGCCGCTGGCTCTGCACCGTCTTGGTAAGATAGTGTTTGAATTTCTACATGGTCAGAAACCATAAATGCAGAGTAAAAACCTAAACCAAATTTACCGATGATTTCGTTAGCGTCTTTTGCATCTTTAAACTTCTCTACAAATTCTGTAGCACCAGAAAACGCAATTTGGTTGATATATTTTTTAATCTCTTCGGCGGTCATTCCCAAACCATTATCAGAAATGGTGATGGTTTTTTTGTCCTTATCAAAAGCAACGTCAACCTGTAATTCGCCAAGTTCGCCGTTGTACTGACCTAAACCCGATAGTCTTTTTATTTTTTGGGTAGCATCTGCTGCGTTAGAAACTAATTCTCTTAAAAATATCTCGTTATCAGAGTATAAAAACTTTTTGATGATGGGGAAAATATTCTCCGTGTGAATTGAAATTGTTCCTTTTTCCTTCATGATATTATGTCTGTGTATTTTGATTTTATATTTACATACTGAGCTTATCAATGCATGTTCCAAACAAATTTTTGGTGTCAAACTGGCAGATGTTCCCAAAATATTTAAACCCTTCAACCAGGTGGCTATGTTTTGGGCATTTTAACACGCTATCCGTTTAATCTTTTTTTGTCACCCTGAGTATCGTCACTCCAAGCGGAGTCGAATGACAAAAAAAGGATATCACTCCTATCGTTAATGCGATATCTTCTTCTTCTAAAAATGGCTGCCATAACTATTGTGAAGAAAAGCGCAGGGTCGTTTGCAACAGACCCTGCCTGGACTGAGCTCTATTTTTCACCGTTACCTGTAAACCTCACACAATTATTTTGTTGTTCCAACGTAAATTAAATTAAAAACAGCCTCTTTTAAGCGCAGATAATTTATTTTTGAAAATGGGCATTACTACATACCAAGCAGCAAAATCAGCTTCGCCAATAATCGAAGCACATTTCAAAAATCTCATCAATAATGCCCTATCAAAAGGAGAGTTAGAACTTGCCAAAGCGCCCAACCATCAGGTTATCGAAGAGATTATTAACGCTGCATTCTGGGCAAGTTTACGAAAGGAAGAAGGTAATTCGCCCAAAATCTCCATTGCTTTTTTATCACCAGAACAGGCCGAGCAACCATTGTTATTTGGCGCAAAACTACCCTTAAGCGTTGCTGTGTTAACTAAACTTGCACCTGGCGTTGAAAGAGCCGGGATACACCTAGGCGTTTGGGAAGAAAATGGGCTACTGTATATTTGGGGTACTACGCTACAAATCCCAAACTATTGTTTTGTATTAGATGTTTCTGAACCAGGATTAATTGTGGTAAAGCACCGCCGTTTACAAGGTTTTGGAAAATACACTAACGTAGCCGTATTAAAAGGAGATGAGATAAAACTGATAAATAAAGATTATGGTCATTTTACAGAATGTCCTTCGTTTATAACAGCGCTTTTAAACATCGATGCGCCCTGCTCTTACAACGATGGTGTAAATGTTTTAATTCAGCTGGCAGTTTCTATGCGGGCCCATCAACACGGAGGGTTGTTGCTTGTTGTCCCTCCGCAATCGAGTTTATGGAAACGTTCTATTGTACATCCTCTACAATACCCGATATACCCAACATTTGGCTCATTGGCTACCTTGCTAAGTGAGGACCAACAAGAACATGCAAAACCATTTTGGCAAACCGAATTACGTAACGAAGTAGAAAACATAGCCGGCTTAACTGCTGTTGATGGCGCAACCGTTATTGGTAGAGACCATCATTTACACACTTTTGGCGCAAAAATAGTTAGGAGTAATGATACCACAACCGTAGAAAAAATACTTTTTCTAGAACCGCTCATGGATACCGAACCTATTGTCAAATTCATTGGAGAGATTGGGGGCACACGACATTTTGCAGCAGCTCAGTTCGTGTATGATCAGCATGATGCTTTGGCAATGGTGGCTTCCCAAGACGGTCATTTTACCGTTTTCAACTGGTCGCCTTCTATGGAGATGGTACAAGCTTACCGTATTGATACCTTGTTGATGTAATTTAAAGAGTCATCCGTCGGTGGACTGCGGACTACTTAGCTATCCAAAAAAATAAATATCTTGCAACAAATTAATACTGCATGAAAAATCTATTCTTTATTTTACTGATGTTTTTTACCGTTTCTACCTTTGCGGCGAAACCGAAAGAAACTTATATAAAAATAGAAACCAATTATGGTACGCTATACATCAAACTGTACAACGAAACACCAAAACATCATGATAACTTTATAAAACTAGCAAGAGCAGGAACGCTCGACAGCACTTTATTTCATCGTGTTATCCAAGAGTTTATGATTCAGGGAGGCGACCCAACTTCCAAAACCGCAAAAAAGGGCGATCAATTGGGTGGCGGCGATATTGGCTATACCATTCCGGCAGAATTTACACCCAATTTATTTCATAAAAGAGGTGTGTTGTCTGCGGCCAGAGACAATAATCCACAAAAAGCTTCGAGCGGCTCACAGTTTTACATTGTGCAAGGAAAAAAATATACTGATGCAGAACTGGACGGTATCGAGAAAAACCGTTTGGAAGGCAGAAAGTTTACTACAGAACAAAGAGAAGTATACAAAAACGTTGGCGGTGCAGCATTTTTGGATGGTTCGTACACCGTTTTTGGCGAAGTTGTAAAAGGAATGCAGATGGTAGATAATATCTGCACTGTAAAAGTTGACAGAAACGACAGGCCATTAACCGATATTAAAATGAGTGTTTCAATAGTAGAGAAAAAAGAATTGAAACAATTATTGAAGGATTTAAAAGCGGGGAAAGCAAAAAGCTGAAGACAGAAAGCTGAAAGCAATTTGAGTGGAATTAAAATCAAGTAAATGAAAATTATATCCTATAACGTTAACGGAATTAGAGCGGCCATCAACAAAGAATTTTTTGCTTGGTTACAAGCTACAGATGCCGATGTAGTTTGCTTACAAGAAATTAAAGCTACACCAGACCAAATTGCAGATATTGCGGTTTTAGAAACGTTGGGCTATAAACATTATTGGTTTCCGGCAGAGAAAAAAGGTTATAGCGGCACAGCAATCTTTTCTAAAATAGAGCCAGAACATGTTGAATATGGTTGTGGGATTGAGGATTACGATAGGGAAGGACGTGTAATTAGGGCCGATTTTAAAGAATGCTCTGTCATAAGCGCCTACTTTCCATCGGGCAGTAGCGGTGATTTACGCCAAGTGTTTAAATATAAATTTTTGGATGATTTTGCAGATTATATTGCAAAGCTAAAGGTTGATTTCCCTAAGCTGGTGATCTCTGGCGATTATAACATTTGCCATAGAGCGATTGACATCCACAACCCTAAATCAAATGCAAATTCATCAGGTTTTTTACCCGAAGAAAGAGCTTGGATGGATAGTTTTATTCATTTAGGTTTTGTTGATACCTTTAGGCATTTTAACGCAGATCCGCACCATTACACTTGGTGGAGTTATAGAGCTGGGGCAAGAGGAAAAAATTTAGGATGGCGTATTGATTATCACATGACAAGCGTTGAATTATTAGGGAATTTAAAAAGAGCCACTATTTTACCAGAAGCAAAACACTCGGACCATTGCCCAATATTACTAGAATTAACTTTTTAGAAAGCATGATACTTGCTACTTTAGACTTAATACTTACAACTTATCACTTTTAACTTTGAATGAGTCTTTACGAGAATAAACGTCGGTGGAAGTATTTCCTGTTGATTGGTGCAGTGTTTATTGCAACAACATCCTTATGGTACACAGATTTATTGGTTCGGGGAATTTCAAAATCTGAACGTACGAGAGCCGAGGTTTGGAGCCAGAGTTTCAAAAAAATGTTTGAAACGGATAATGAGGAAATGATGAATTATCTTTTCACGGTTAAAGACAGTTTGATTGTACCCGCCATTGTTACCGACGATAAAGATTCTATTATTACTTACACGGCGCTAGACACTACCAAAACCTATTATAAAATAGATACGGACCGAAAATACGACCCACAATACTTTTTACGGCAATTAAAAAGTATGAAAGCGCAACACGAAGCCATACCGATAGAAATGAACGGGAACGTAAAGTATGTTTATTATAAAGACAGTTTCCTGCTTACACAACTGCGTATTTTCCCTTACATACAGCTTACTATTATTGCCCTGTTTCTGATGACTGCTTACCTCATTTTCAGTTCATCTCGCCGAAGGGAACAAAACCAGGTTTGGGTGGGTTTGGCTAAAGAAACTGCGCATCAATTGGGTACGCCAATTTCCTCTTTAATGGCTTGGATAGAGCTTTTAAAAAGCAAATTTGACGCAGAAGAAGATCCCTTGATTTTGCAGATGGAAAATGACATGAAGCGCTTAGAAATTGTAGCCGACCGCTTCTCTAAAATTGGGTCGATGCCGATTTTAACCAGCCATTCTGTTTATGAAACCATTAAAGATTATGTAGATTATTTTAGTGTTAGGGTGAGTGATAAAATAAGCTTTGAGGTGAACGGCGATGAGAACCAGGAAGCCTTATTGAACATTCCACTGTTTGACTGGGTAATAGAAAATATTTTAAAAAATGCAGTAAATGCCATTGGTGGCGAGGGTAAAATATCGGTTAACATTATAGAAAATATTGCGAAAGAGCAGATATTTGTGGATATTACCGACACCGGTAAAGGGATTCCTCGCTCAAAATTTGACGCTATTTTTCAACCAGGTTTTACCACCAGAAAAAGAGGGTGGGGTTTAGGGCTATCGCTTACCAAAAGAATAATTGAAAATTACCATAAAGGACATATTTTTGTAAAAGAGTCTGAAATTGGAAAAGGAACAACATTTAGAATTATCATTAAAAGCAGTTTAAACTATGTACCAACCACTAGCTAACGAATACGCACCGTTTTACCAAGAATATATTGACTTAGCATCTGCCGGAAATCAGCCTATTTTGCGACGTTTAAAGAGTCAATTAAACAGTATCGATGATTTTCTGGCAGATATACCCGAGAAAAAATACGATTACGCTTACGCAGAAGGTAAATGGACGGTTAAGGAAGTGCTTTCACATTTGATCGATACCGAACGGGTGATGACTTACAGAGCCATGCGGATTGCCCGTAACGACCAAACCGAATTGCCAGGTTACGACCAAGATGCTTTGGTTGCAAACACCAACATGAGCAAATATGCTTATAGCGACTTGGTAGACGAATTGGTGATGTTACGTCAAGCAAATTTATTTTTCTTTAAATCTTTATCTGAAGAGGATATGAAGAAAAAAGGAAATGCTAACGGAAGTCAAATTTCTGCTGGCGCTTTACTCTTCATCATCTACGGGCATATTGAACACCATTTCAACGTATTAAAATCGCTATACCTTAAAAAATGATTTGGTTTAACGAACCCAACTTAGCCGAATTAAACGGTCGCCATACCAACCATATAGGCGCTTTTTTGGGAATCGAGTTTACCGAAATTGGACCTGATTTTTTAAAGGCAACCATGCCAGTGGATGCAAAAACACATCAACCTTTTGGGATTTTACACGGCGGTTCAAACGTGGTTTTAGCAGAATCTTTAGGGAGCGTTGCGAGTAACCTGGTTTTAAACCCAGAAAAGAACATGGGTGTGGGTTTAGAGGTAAACGCGAACCATTTACGCCCAGTAAAAGATGGTTTTGTAACGGGTATTTGTACGCCTTTACACATTGGTGGCAAAACCCATGTTTGGGATATCAAAATTTATACTGAACAAGGAAAGTTAAGCTGTGTGAGCCGATTGACAGTGGCTGTTGTGCCAGCGGTTAAAGCTGGTTAATAACATTGTCAAGCGTCAGTTTTAGAAATATTCATATTATAAGAGATGAAATTGTTCGGGTCTATCCACGCTATCAGGCCAAAGCACTGACTTTAATTGAGCTTTTATTCGCCCTTGGAATTTGCGGTACAGATGGCCAAAGTAAAAGCACTAACTCCCTAGCAAATTCCGTAGGCGAGAGTTTTTTGAATACTTTTTTGCGGAAAAAAAGTATTTGCCATTGCCCGGCACAAGGGCAGGAAAGGTTTGTGGGAAGGCAAATTGCCATTTAGAAAAACTTCCCAATAGAAGAAGAAATCAAAATTCATGATTTTGAATTGTTCTTTATTGAATGCTCTTACAAAGAATCGTAAAATAAAAATAGCCATGGGTTTCAACCCATGGCTATAAAATCCAAATTCGGGCTTTAGCCGAAATTCAAAACTTCAACTCGCAAAAGCTACTTAAACCTGTAATTCAGTCCCACAGTTACATAATCTTTATCCTGTCTGAAATCATTATTAGATAGGTTAAAACTATGCCCGATTTGCGCTTGAAATTTAAGCTTCTCAAATCCTGCTCTCAAAGTCAATGCAGGCTCAATCAAAAAATTAGAATTATTTTCTTCTAAATACGTCACCTGATTATTTCCCTGATAAACCAAATTTCCTTTCACACCGTTGTAATTCAAATTCACAAATCTGGAAGAAATCGCCGCTTCAAAGTTTTTGGATTTGTAACCGAAGTTAGGCTGGATACCGTAGCGTACCACATTCGCAGATATGTCTCCGCCATCACCTCCATTTGGTTCAAAATGATTTTTCATGCTCCCAAATCCTAAGATTGCATAAGTTTCAAAAACAAAATTCTGATTGATTGGCGTAAAATAGCCCCCTCCTACTTCAAACAACTTACCAGAACCACCATTACCGTTATCCTCTTTTGCTGGGATAAAAAAAGCGCCGTTCGCCTTTATTGCTATATTATTGGAAACACCCATTGCACCTTGAAACTCAATCTGGTTTCCATTACCGGCAAGGCTGAGGTTTTTTTCGCCTTTAGCAGAAATCAAAGGAACATTTTGCGTATTTGAACTGTAATATTTCGGACTACAAGCGCTAATTAAAAGCGCCAGTCCCGCTAGGATTGCTAAATTCTTCATTTTCGGATGGTTTTATATTTGGTTATGTTAAACTAAATACAAACTCCCTGCCAATCCAAACAATACTAAATACTTAACTTGATGTTATAATCAGTTCAAATTTTTAACTGCAGATTTCTGCAAAGTGTTAGCTTTTCACCAGCTGATCAATCAAGGTTTCAAATTCGTGGGTGAATTCCAAATAATACTTACCAGTGCCAGGACCGTTAAATCCGGTGTGAATATTATTTACATCGCCATTTTTATCAATAACAATGAGCGTAGGAAAAGCCATAACCTTGTTTAGCATTGGTAGACTTTGGGATGCTTCTTTATTGGTAAAACCCGTGATTAAAAAAGGATAGGAAGTATTAAACCTTCTTTCAACGTTCTCAATATTTGCCTTCGATTTTTCAAAGTCTTTTGTCCTTTCGTAAGCGAGGCCCAAAACTTCAACGCCCTTGCTTTTATACCGTTCGTAAAAACCTGCTAAATAAGCAGTTTCGTCCATACAGTTTGGGCACCATGAACCCAAAATTTGCAGTACAACAACTTTACCTTTAAACTTTGAATCGCTCAAGGAAACTGCTTTACCGTTCAAGTCCTTAAAAGTAAAGTCTATTTTAGCGTTTTTATCTTTCAAATAAGTGAGTGAATAAGCATCAGGAAGCGTTGCAGTTGAATCTAATTTTGCACTAAAATTTTCTACATGAGAAAAACCCGCATAAAACTTGCCATCTGTTAAAGTACTGTCTGCATTTACGGTTGCGGTAAACAAATAAGCATTTGCACCATCAAACGTGGATAAAGAAAGCTTATTGGCATCTATTACTCCTTCTAAGTACCTATAATCGCCAGTTGTTGTTAAAAAAGTACCTGTAACTTTTGATTTATTCTGCACAAATTCACCTATCGCTTGGGTAGTATCTTTTCCATCCTCACTAATAAAGGTGGTTTTCCAGCGTCCGTTGACTTTAAATCTACTCTCTACTACATTCTCGCTAATTCTCCAGTTTGCATTGGCTTTCGCATAAAATGTCATTTCTACATCCTTATCAGCGAGATGCTTAGTCCAAACGCCGGTAATCTTTTCGTCTAGAATAACTCCATTAATTTCAGAATCAAATAACGGCATTCTGATATGGATAGAATCTCCAACTCTCGTAATCTCATCTACTTTAAACCGCTCCTCACCGTTGATGATATAAATAGTGTGATTTTCTGCACTATCCTTTACTTCAAAATTAAAAGGAATCTCTACTCCAGTTTCTGTAATTAACGCTCCCCGCCAAATACCCGCACTAAACTTGCCGGAGGGCTTATCGCATGCGCTTAACAGTATAATTCCTAATAGAATTGTGTTTAATATTAAGCTGATCTTTTTCATGCTATAAATATAGATGTTCTGTAAACTATTTTAAAATACTTCTGGAGATTACAATCTTTTGAATCTCGGAAGTTCCTTCGTAAATCTGCGTGATTTTAGCGTCACGCATCAATCGTTCAACGTGGTACTCTTTAACAAAACCATAACCGC
Organism: Pedobacter arcticus A12; assembly: GCF_000302595.1. Taxonomy (GTDB): domain Bacteria; phylum Bacteroidota; class Bacteroidia; order Sphingobacteriales; family Sphingobacteriaceae; genus Pseudopedobacter; species Pseudopedobacter arcticus. The sequence continues at coordinate 518,588 of NZ_JH947128.1, forward strand.
CGTGAACTTGAACTGCCTCAACAGTAGTTCTCATGGCAACTTCTGATGCAAAAAGTTTGGCCATTGAACTCGCTTTGTCATAAGGCAAATCCTGGTCTTTTAACCAAGCCGCATTAAGTACCAATAATCTCGCCGCTTCTATCTCGGTTGCCATATCTGCCAGTTTAAATGCAATTGCTTGGTGCTGGCAAATCGGCTTTCCAAATGTTTTTCTTTCTTTCGAGTAATTGGTTGCCAATTCGAAAGCTCCGGAAGCTATGCCTAATGCCTGGGCAGCAATACCAATTCTACCACCTTCTAAAGTTTCCATGGCAAACTTAAACCCAAAACCATCTTCGGCAATTCTATTTTCTTTGGGAACTTTAACGTCATTAAACATTAAAGAGTGTGTATCAGAACCTCTAATCCCTAATTTATTTTCTTTTGGGCCAATGGTAAACCCATCCATTCCTCTTTCAACAATCAGAACATTTATGCCGTGGCTACCTTTTGAAACATCTGTTTGTGCAATCACTAAATAAATAGACGCAGAACTTCCGTTGGTAATCCAGTTTTTTGTACCGTTTAAAAGGTAATGGTCACCCATATCTTCGGCAGTAGTATGTTGCGATGTAGCATCAGAGCCAGCTTCAGGTTCTGACAATGCAAAAGCTCCCAATTTTTCTCCTGTTGCCAAAGGTGTTAGGTACTTTTCTTTTTGTGCCTCTGAACCATATTTTTCTAAGCCAAAACAAACCAAAGAATTATTAGCAGAAACTACGACAGACGTCGATGCATCAATTTTAGAAAGCTCTTCCATTACCAAAACGTAAGAAATGGTATCCATTCCGGCACCCCCATATTTTGGATCAACCATCATCCCCAAAAACCCCAATTCGCCTAACTTTTTGATCTGCTCGGTCGGGAACTTCTGGTGTTCATCTCTGTCGATTACTCCCGGTTTCAACTCAGTGTTTGCAAAATCTCTTGCCGCCTGTTGAATCATTAAATGCTCTTCGGATAGTTGAAAATTCATAGGTATAGTCTTTTAATAATTGAAATGATTTAGGTTTTGCATAATTGATGCGCAAACGCTTAACTCAAATATATTAAATTTTATTATGCAAGCATAGTAATTTAGAGATTGATATATTACAAATTTTAAGGCTCACCTTCAACTTAAATTTGCTCCCAACTGTTTGAACGAATGATTTGGCCTTTTCGCTAAGCCTTTTCTGCCCTCTGCCGGGCAATGGCAGTCACTTTTTTCCGAAAAAAGTTCCCAAAACTCTCGCCTGCGGAATTAGCTATGAAAGGTAGTGCTTTTACTCTTTTCAGAACACCCGCAAATTCCAAGGTCGAATTGAGGAAAAATAAAGTCAGTGCTTGACTGGATCGGCTAGTCAAAGAAAATTCCGAAATCTGTGCTTTTTTTGACTAAACTCGATTTCTAAAGCAAAAAAAGGGTTGCTCAATGAACAACCCTTTTAAACAAGTTTAAAAAACTAAACTATATAATTCCAATTACGAGTATCTTCAACGCGGCCATACTTAATATCGTCCATGGCTTTTCTCATTTTATTTGCAAATACGCTTTCGTCTGGGTTTGGTAAAGTATAAGTTTTACCCTTATAAGTAATATCAGCAACTGATGCAATAACTGCTGCTGTTCCTGCACCGAAAGCATCGGTCAGCGTTCCATTTTCTACCGCTTCTATTACTTCTGCAACAGAAACTCTACGCTCCTCAACTTCCATTCCCCATTCTTTAGCTAAAGTGATGATGCTATCACGGGTAACGCCGTCTAAAATAGTATCTCTGGTTGATGGCGTTACTAATTTACCATCAATCACGAACATGGCATTTGCAGCACCCATTTCTTCAACGTATTCGTGGGTTTTGGCATCCGTCCATAAAATTTGATCAAACCCTTGTTCTGCCGCCTTTTTTCCAGGATATAATGAGCCCGCATAATTACCGGCAGCTTTAGCGTAACCAAATCCGCCTTCTGCAGAACGGGTGTATTCTGTTTCGATTTTAACGCTTAGGTTTTTAGAAAAATACTTACCTGTTGGGCAAAGCAACACCATAAACTTATAGGTAGTTGATGGTTGTACGCCTAAATACGGGTCTGTAGCAAACATAAACGGGCGGATATACAGCGTATAATCTTTTTTATTGGGTACCCAATCTCTGTCTAAATCTACTACTGCTCCAATACTTTGTATAAATAATTCTTCTGGCAAAGCTGGCATACACATACGCTCAGCCGAACTATTGAAGCGCTTTGCATTTTTATCCGGACGAAAAATAGAAATCTTTCCATCATCGTTTCGGTAAGCTTTTAAGCCTTCAAAAAAGGTTTGTCCGTAATGTAAAGAAGACATAGCAGGGCTTACGCTGATATTTCCGTAAGGGACTATTTCAAAATTCTTCCATTCACCGTCTGCATAATCAGCAGTAAGCATATGGTCCGAAAATATTTTACCAAATGGAAGGTCTTCAAAATCAGTTTTTGAAAGCTTGGATGAAGTAGTCTTAGTTACCTTAATAGCTAATGTATCTGTCATGATTTTACGATTTTTACGGTCGGGCAATTTACAAAATTGTTTAACAAAATATCAACAATTAACTTTGATTAACACATTTTTAGTCCGCTTTTCAAGATTTTGGCAATACGTTGATTTTTGCAATAGATTAATTAATATGGTATTTTAATTTAACACTGGATTTGAGGTAGGCGACCCTTGCCGATAACTGATTAAACGCGGGAATGTAAATATGTAATTTGTGTAATATTTCTTCTCCTTAAACGCTCAATAATTAAAATTTGTAAATTGCTACTCAAATTTTGTAAATCTATTTACCGCATGAAATTTAATTTTTTAAGTCTGTTTTTTCTTTTTATCACCTCTTCTTCTATAGCACAAACATCGCCACAGCTCAATGCTGCTGAGTTATTGCTGGCTATAAAGAAATTAGGTGTTACGGGCAGTGTGCTTTACATTGCAGCGCACCCGGATGATGAAAACACCCGACTGTTGGCTTATCTCGCAAAAGAAAAACTATATAAAACAGGTTATTTGGCTTTAACCAGAGGCGATGGCGGACAAAACCTGATTGGAAACGAACAAGCTGAGGATTTGGGTCTGATTAGAACCCAAGAACTTTTGGCAGCCCGTAGAAATGATAGTGCTATACAATTTTTCACGCGAGCAAATGATTTCGGTTTTTCAAAAACCCCAGAAGAAACGTTCAAGATTTGGAATAAGGATTCCATTTTGTCGGATGTGGTTTATATCATCAGAAAATTTAAACCCGATGTAATCATTACCAGATTTCCACCAGATGCTAGAGCTGGACACGGACACCATGCAGCATCTTCCATTTTAGCCCAGGAAGCTTTTACCGCTGCCGCAGATCCTAACATGTTCCCTGCACAGTTAAAAGAAGTATCGGTGTGGCAGGCAAAACGCATTTTATGGAATAACTATAATTTTGGCGGAAATGATAATACTGCCGACGATCAGCTAAAAATTGATGTTGGTGTTTATAACAATTTGCTGGGTAAAAGTTATGGCGAAATTGCGGCAGAAAGCCGTTCGATGCATAAAAGCCAGGGTTTTGGTAGCGCCAGACAACGCGGTAGCAGTTTAGAATACTTTAGCTCGTGGAAAGGCGCTTTACCTAAAAGCGATTTGATGGAAGGCATCAACACCGATTGGAGCAAAATTAAAGGCGCAGAAAACGTGGATGGCTTGGTAACAGCTGTAGTTGAAAGTTTTAATCCGCAACAGCCACAGAAAAGCATCACCCAATTGTTGATAATCTATAAAGTGTTGGCAAAAGCCCAAAAAACTGACTTGGTAAACGAAAAACTAAACGAACTTAAAAATATCATTTTAGCCTGTAGCGGAACTTGGTTTGAGGCGTATGCTATTGCTGCATTTAATGCTGTAAATACGCCTTATAATGTAAAGGTAGATTTGATATCGCAAAGCCCGGATGTTAGCATTACCGTAAAAAATTGGGATAAAAAGGTTGCATTGCAACCTAACAAATTGACAACCGTTGAAGGTGAAAAAACCTCCGCAAACATCAGCCAGCCTTATTGGCTAGCGGAGGCGCATGATATTGGCAGGTATCATCTTGCTAGTCAGAATTTATTGAATTATCCAGAAGGAAAACCGGCAGATTCGATCAATTTTTCAGTAAATATTAATGGTGTAAATTTAGATTTCCAGCGCTCAATTGTTTACAAATACACGGATGCAGTGCGTGGCGAGGTTTACCAGCCCTTAGCAATTACACCACCAGTTACCGCAACCATTAGTACCAAAGCGTTTGTTTTTAACGAAGAAAAACAAAAAAGCATCACAGTTAAATTAAAAGCTTTCCAAAAAAATGCCCAAGGTACGCTAACATTGCAAGCACCTAAAGGTTGGAAAATTTCTCCCAACAAATTAGATTTTGACCTTAAAGATAAGGATGAGGAAAAAAGTTTGGCATTTACCCTTTTACCTTTGCCCAATGCAGAAAATGGCCTGTTGAAAGCTACCGTTTTAATAGCTGGAAAAACATATGACAATGGCATTAAAACCATCAGTTATGAGCATATTCCAACGATCACCTATTTCCCACCCGCTGAAGCAAAACTGGTAAAACTTGATTTAAAGAGTACCGCAAAAAACATAGGTTATATTGTAGGCGCTGGAGATCTAATTCCCGAAGCTTTACGCGAGATTGGTTTAAACGTTACTGTACTTTCGGAAAATGATTTGGCAAACAATAATTTGAGCAACTACGATGCAATTATTGCTGGCGTAAGACTATACAACGTTAACGAACGGATGAAGTTTGTGCAAAAAAAACTGATGGATTATGTAAAGAATGGTGGAGTTTACCTGGTTCAATATAACGTAAACCGTCCTCTAGTAATGGATAACATTGGTCCTTACCCTTTTACTATTGTAAGGGATCGGGTTACGGAAGAAAACGCAACAGTCAATTTTATAAACCCACAGAGTAAAGCTTTAAATTTTCCAAATAAAATTACAACTGCTGATTTTGATGGTTGGATACAGGAACGTGGAATTTATTTTGCTAGTGAGGCAAGCAAAGAATATGAGAAACCTTTGAGCATGAAAGATACGGGCGAAAAAGAAAGTGAAGGTTCTTTACTGATTGCCAATTATGGCAAAGGCAAATTTGTTTATACTGGGTTGGTGTTTTTTAGAGAGTTGCCAGCGGGCGTTCCAGGAGCGTATCGGCTGTTTATGAATTTGTTGGCGAAGTAGGGTTTCTTTCCTCCGTCTTCACCGTTCATTCCGAATGAGGTACGAGGAGGAATCTGCAAGCGACGGAAACAGAATCTCTTTTTAACCCACTGCCCAAAAAAACACTGTTAAAGGTGGGACAGTGCAAAGGAATTTGCAGACCTCTCCTTTCGTCGAGGTGACGGGAAACTCTCTTCCCCACTGCCGTGTTAGGGATTGCAGTGGATACCGGCCAAGCGCCTAATGCCTGTGTGCGTATGAAGGTAAAGCCCGACCCCGTTTTTCCCGGGGTAACACCCATATTTTACTCATCATCACTTCCGGCATTTGCACCCACACCTCTTCTCACCACTGGCATTCCTAAAATTTTATAAACGTCATCAATTTGATTGATGCTTCCGTTTACCAGATTGCTTAAAATCACGATGGTGATGTCACGTTTCATATCCCGCAAATAAATATGACGGAAACCATGCCACCAGCCCGTGTGGTAAATTACCTGTTCTTTTCTAGCAGAGTCAATATACATACGCCAGCCCAAACCGTATCCAAAATAGTTGCTTTGCAATTTACTGTGTGGCGTATAGGCCGAGTCTAAAGTCTGTTGCTTTAATAATCTCCCGTCGCGTAGGGCTCGATCAAATAAAAACAAATCCTCAACGGTAGAGTAAACTCCTTTATCGCCAGTAACACCATCTAAAAAATCCTGACGAACAGAACGACGCCAAATACGGTCATGCCCGACTACATCTACCGGAATTTTCTCATATTTTGCAGTAGTGTAGATAGCGGTATTCTTCATCCCGCTAGGTTTAAAAATATGTTCCTGCATATAAATATCAAAATCCTGCCCCGTCACTTTTTCTACAATGGCGGCCAGCAACATAAAATTACTGTTGTTATAATGGAATTGCCTATTTGGCGGAAAGTAAGGCGCTGGTTTATGTTCTGCATAAAGCCTTATTACATCTTTATTGGTCATTCCTTTATACTTTTCTTTCCAAATGCCATCTGTAAAATAAACGTAATTGTTTAAACCAGATCGGTGCGAAAGCAACATCTCCACGGTAATGCCCTTGTAAGGGAACTCTGGGTAAAACTCGTCAACCGTTTGCGAAAGTTTTAATTTCCCTTGCTCCATGAGCATTAAAACTGCTGTAGCAGTCATCGGTTTAGAAACCGAAGCCAACTGAAACTTTGAATCTATTTTCAAAGAATCGCGGTGCAGGTAATCGGCCCATCCAAAAGTACCTTCATAAATAATTTTGCCTTTTTTGGCAATCAATACGTTGCCGTTATAATTTCGTTTACGGTGGATTTCTTTAAAATATTCGTCCAGTTTTTTATCGTTGTTTGCAGGATGAAAAATAAGCGACAGACTGTCTTTTTTAGAATTGTCAATTATTTTTTGTTTTGCTTTTTGTTCTTTAGAACCAGAGGAAGAGCAGGCACCTAAAATCAACACAGAAATCAATAAAAAATGGAACGGGCGAATCTTAATCATTGTAATTTTTAAACATTTTAAACGAGCGTTGAAATTAGAAATTATATAGCGATAAAAACAAACAGAGTTTTACACATTAGTGTGCTAATAATTGGGCTTTGACTGTAAAAAGGCTTAATTTTGTGCCCGTAACAAAAAGGAAACAAATGGAATACAGAATAGAGCATGACACCATGGGTGAGGTTAAAGTTCCGGCAGAAAAATACTGGGGAGCACAAACCGAGCGTTCAAGAAATAATTTTAAAATTGGTCCGGAGGCTTCGATGCCTATCGAGATCATACATGCTTTTGCTTATTTGAAAAAGGCTGCTGCCATGGCAAATGCCGATTTAGGCGTTTTAGCACCAGAAAAAAGAGATTTAATTGCCAAAGCTTGTGATGAGATTTTAACTGGTAGCTTAGACAATGAGTTTCCGCTGGTAATTTGGCAGACAGGCTCCGGTACGCAATCAAACATGAATGCAAACGAAGTAATTGCCAATTATGCGCATGTAATGAACGGCGGTTCGTTAGCAGACGACAAAAAAGTTTTGCACCCCAATGATGACGTAAACAAATCACAATCATCTAACGATACCTTTCCAACTGCCATGCACATTGCTACTTACAAGCAGGTGATGGAAGTCACCATTCCTGGTTTGGTGCTTCTGCGTGACACGTTAACAAAAAAATCAGAAGAGTTTGCTACGATTACCAAAACCGGTCGTACCCATTTTATGGATGCTACTCCGCTAACTTTGGGTCAGGAGTTTTCTGGTTATGCACAACAGATCACCAATTCCATCAGAACCATTAACAACGCTTTAGAAGCTGTAAAAGAACTAGCTTTAGGCGGTACAGCTGTTGGAACCGGCTTAAATACCCCAAAAGGTTATGATTTTTTAGTGGCAAAACATATTGCAACACTAACCAAACTGCCTTTTATCACTGCTCCAAATAAATTTGAAGCTTTGGCAGCACATGATGCCATGGTAGAAATGTCTGGCGCATTAAAACGCACCGCGGTTTCTTTAATGAAAGTTGCTAATGATATCCGTATGTTGAGCTCGGGCCCACGTTGTGGAATTGGCGAAATCATCATTCCCGATAACGAACCAGGTTCTTCTATTATGCCGGGCAAAGTAAACCCAACCCAGCCAGAAGCCTTAACTATGGTTTGTGCACAGGTTATGGGTAATGATGTGGCGGTTTCTATTGGTGGTGCAACTGGTCATTTTGAACTGAACGTTTTTAAACCTGTAATTGCCTCAAACGTATTGCAATCTGCCCGTTTAATTGGCGATGCCTGCGTTTCTTTCACTAACAATTGTGCTGCTGGTATTTTACCAAATCTGCCAGAAATCCAAAAGCATTTAGAAAATTCTTTGATGTTAGTAACAGCTTTAAATCCACATATCGGTTACGAAAACGCGGCTAAAATCGCGAAGAAAGCACATAAAGAAAATAAAACTTTACGTGAAGCCGCTGTAGAGTCCGGCTTGTTAACTACCGAACAGTTTACCGAATGGGTAAAACCTGAAGATATGGTAGGTTCATTGAAGTAAATTATTGAAAACTCGCGAGGTACTAAAAACTTCGTGAGTTTTTTGAACGTCTAAATGATTTAGGCGTTTTAACGGTCCGCCAGCTGGCGGATGTATCTTTTTTGTCATCCTGAGCGGAGTCGAAGGACAAAAAAAAGGATGCCGTTTCAATCCCTAACGCAACCTTGCCAACGCAAAAATGAAATTTAAAACACATCAATTACTGGCTTCAACAATAGTTTTCGTACTTTTTTTTACTGCTTGTAAGTTTAATAAAGTTGAAACGTCAGCTGGCGAAGCCTTTTTGCAAGGAAAATGGACCGAAGATTCTCTAGCCAGTGAGCGTGAGCTTGTCTCCTATCAGCAATTTGATTTCACCTTTACTTGCGACTCATTTTATACCGTAATCAATAACTTCTCGAAAGTAGATTTACAGGGCGGTGCCTGTTACGAAAAAGGAACATGGAAAGAATATGCCAAGGGTTACTATAAAATAGCTGGCGATACTTTAAAGTTCAACGGCAACTTTGTAGACAATGAGTTTAAGTACAAAACGCAGGGAAGTTGCTATCGCAGCGGAAAGTTTACTGATTCTTTTATCATCAATCACAAATCAGACAGTACACTAATTTTAAAAAGTTTAGAAACCGGAACACTACACCAATTAGTGCTAAGGGAAAGATTAAACTGTAAGTAATTTTCACTGATCTTAAGCGCTTAGCGCTCGCATCAAGCCTTAACGTATTTACTGGTAAGCTTAAGTATTCCACAGTAAATCAACTCGGATTACAATAAAATCATTAAAAATTTCGCAAAGTCAATTTTCTTTATAATTTTGCGGAGCAATGAATAACAAAAACAATACAAACAGATGGTGGTGGCAAGGTAAAAACCTAGCTTCGGCAACCGTATTTGTATATTAAAGAAGAATTTAATCCAAACCTAAACAAATATGAACCCGACGCTAACCCGTCGGGTTTTTTTTTGATTTAAGATTTGTAAAATATAAAAAGCATGAAAACATTTAAATTAAATGTATCCTATAAAAAATTATTAGCAGACACCACAACGCCGGTGAGTATTTACTTGCGTTTACGTGATGTTTTTTCTAACAGCTTACTGTTAGAAAGCTCTGATTACCACAGCAGAGAAAACAGCATGAGCTATGTTTGTAGCGATCCAATAGCATCTATTATTTTAAACAAAGGCGTTTTAACCAAAACCTATCCTGATGAAAGTATAGAGACTTTACAGCCGGGAACATTCAACCTCAGCGACGAAGTTTACACCTTCAGAAAGTGTTTTGAAAGTAATGCAGATACCAGTTTAAAATTCATCACCGATGGTTTATTTGGTTATTTTACCCACGAAGCTGTTGAGTTTTTTGAAGACATTAAACTAAAAACAGATGACAACGACGAACGTGAAATCCCAACTTTTCAATACCACGTTTACCGTTACATTATTGCGATAGACCATTTTAAAAACGAACTCTACATCGTTAAAAACGAAACAGAATTTGAAAAGGAAGAAAATGGCTTGGAAAAAGTTCAATACCTTATCCAAAACAAAAACTTCCCCGAATATAAGTTCAACCTGCAAGGAGAAGAAACCTCAAACCTAAAAGACGAGGAGTTTATCACTTTGGTTGAAACCATGAAGAAACACATTTACCGTGGCGATGTTTTCCAAATTGTTCCTTCTCGGGCTTTTCAAACTTCTTTTTTAGGAGATGAATTCAACGTTTACCGAGCTTTGCGTTCTATCAACCCTTCGCCATATTTATTTTATTTCGATTACGGAAGTTTCAAAATATTTGGGTCTTCGCCAGAGGCACAGCTGACTATCAAAAAAGGCGTTGCTGCTATTTATCCAATTGCCGGCACATTCAAACGTTCTGGCAACGATATTCAGGATAAAATAATTGCTGAAGAATTGCAGAAAGATCCTAAAGAATCTGCAGAACATGTTATGCTGGTAGATTTAGCCCGTAATGACTTGAGCAGACATTGTACCGAGGTTAAGGTAGAAGCATATAAAGAAGTTCAGTTTTACTCACATTTAATTCACTTGGTTTCTAAAGTAAGTGGTAAATTAAAGCCAGGCGTAAATCCGTTTAAAATTGTCTCAGATACGTTTCCAGCAGGTACGTTAAGTGGTGCGCCAAAATACAGAGCTATAGAGTTGATAGACCAGTATGAAAAAACAAAACGTAGCTTTTACAGTGGAGCCATCGGTTTTATGGGTTTTAATGGTGATTTCAACCACGCCATCATGATTCGTTCGTTTTTGAGCAAAGCCAATAAATTGCATTACCAAGCTGGCGCCGGAATTGTAGCCGATTCGGATCCCGCATCTGAACTGAACGAGGTAAACCATAAGATAGCAGCTTTAAGAAACGCGTTGAAGCAAGCAGAAGAAATATAAGCGGAAAGTCAAAGACGGAAAACTTAAAGCGAACTAAACAGTCTGCTTGCTTTCTGCCTTAAGCATAAAAAATGGAATTAGCAACAGATTGTAAAAGCCTTACAGAGGTGAGAAATTGTATTGACGAGCTGGACAGAGAAATTATAAAACTGATTGGCAAAAGATACTCTTATGTGAAGAGAGCGGCCGACTTTAAAACCGACGAACAAGCGGTAAAAGCTCCGGAGCGTTTTAAAAATATGCTACAAAAAAGAAAGGACTGGGCAACAGAAGAAAATCTCAATCCCGATGTAATTGCTAAAATATATACAGATTTAGTGAATTACTTTATTGAAGAAGAATTAACCACTTGGAAGCAACGAAAATGAAAATATTAGTTATAGATAATTACGATTCTTTCACCTATAATTTGGTGCATCTGTTGAACGAACTTGGTCACGAGGCCGAAGTTTGGAGAAATGACAAATTCAAGATTGAGGAGGTAGGAGCTTTTGATAAAATTTTGCTTTCACCCGGGCCAGGAATTCCTTCTGAGGCAGGATTACTTTTAGAAGTAATTAAAACTTACGCCAAAACAAAAAGCATTTTGGGCGTGTGCTTAGGTCAGCAAGCCATAGCCGAAGTTTTTGGTGGCGAATTGTACAACCTAGAAAAACCCGTTCACGGAACGGCAACCAATATTGTAATTACCGACGCCGAAGAATTACTATTTAAAGGCTTACAAAGTGGATTCAAAATTGGTCGGTACCATTCGTGGGCAGTAAAACCAGAAAACCTCCCAGAAGAATTATTGGTTACCGCAACTGACGAGAAAGGCGTAATGATGGCTTTACGCCACCGAGAACTTGATGTGCGTGGCGTTCAGTTTCACCCAGAGTCTGTACTTACAGAAAACGGAAAAGAAATGATCGCGAACTGGTTAAACGCCTAAGCTCATGGCTTAAAGCAGAAAGTTAAATGCCTGTACGGGATTGTAGACTGTAATTCCATTTTAAAGAAAATATTGTTTTAAGATTTAAACGAGCTTTCAGCTTTTAGCTCAAAAATTCAGCTTATAAAAATGAATATCCTAGATAAAATAGTAGCCCGTAAAAAAGAAGAAGTTGCATCGGCGAAAGCAATAAACAGCATCAAAAATTTGGAAAATTTTCCGGCCTTTTTACGGGAAACTTATAGCTTAAAATCTTTTTTAACCGACCCAAATAAGTCGGGGATTATTGCGGAGTTTAAAAAAAAATCGCCCTCAAAAGGAATCATCAACGATAAAGTTACGGTAGAAGAAGTAACTACAGGCTATGCAAAGGCTGGCGCGTCGGCTTTATCGGTATTAACGGACCATGATTTTTTTATGGGTCACGAAGATGATTTAATTGCTGCCCGTAAAGTAAATGAAATCCCCATTTTACGTAAGGATTTTATGGTAGACGAATATCAGATCATCGAGGCGAAAGCCATTGGTGCCGATATTGTTTTGCTAATTGCAGCTTGCTTAACTCCTGATGAAATCTTAAGCTTCGCAAAACTCGCTAAATCTTTAGGCTTAAGCACTTTATTGGAAGTTCATAACCGCGAAGAATTGGACAGAAGTTTAAACCCTTATTTAGATGTAGTTGGGGTAAACAACCGTAACCTGAAAGATTTTACGGTAAGTATTGATACGTCGCTTACACTTGCGGAAGTTATCCCAACAGAATTTCTTAAAATATCAGAAAGTGCCATAAGCGAACCAGAAACAATTAAAATTTTGAAAAAAGCAGGGTTCAATGGCTTTTTAATTGGCGAGAACTTTATGCGTACCCCAAACCCAGGTTTAGCAATGGCCAATTTTGTGAAACAGATTTAATATTGTACAATCAGAAACGCATGTATAATCTCATGCCTTCGTAAAATGTAGATCTTGCTCTTAAATAAAGAAACAAGTCTTCACTAGGCTACGGATACTTGTTTTATTGGTAAATCATAGGCCATTCTTCATCCAGCTCTGTGACCTCGGCGTCCTCCGTGGTTGAAAAATAATCCTATAAACTTCAAAAAAACCTAGCTCTGTGACCTCCGCGTTCTCCGTGGTTAATATTCGTCTACTACGTTTATAAAAACTCTTTATTCGCCGTGGTTAAAAAACCTTTAACTCTACCTCTTAAAATTAAATATCCTCCTCCCCTTCACAATCTCGAAATCTCTTCATACTTTTAGATTTTTTCTATCGCTACCTTCTCTAAATTTTTTTCCTATTACGATGTTAAGAGTTGCAACAGATAAGCCTTATAAACTGGTTTATTCATTGGCGAAACATGATTATTTTGGATTTTTAATTGAGCCACATATCGTTCAACTAAATACTGATGGAGATTTTTCGCTAACTCATCAAAGAATCTTTTCTCATACCCATGATGAATTTAGTGCGTGTATTGACGCAGTAGATGTTAAGCTGATCAAACTGTGCGAAGAAACCGAGCAGGACTACGTAATCAAAAAGATTTTCAAAAAAACGGTGAGGGCAACTGAATTCTTCGCAAAAATGTGGGATGATAAATCGTACGACTTTGTTCGCCCTAAAATCGAGAAAAAATTAGCCGAAATTCTAAAGCTTCTACGTGGCAAAGACATTTATGTGATGAGCAAAGAGGGCTGGCCTGTAGAAAAGAAAGTGAATTTTGCAGAAAAACCGTCTACCGTTTTATTCCATTTTAGAAGAAACGAAACTGAAACCCGCTATTTCCCTACCATTAAATATTTAGATAACCGCATCGACTTTATGTTTAAAGATGCGCAGGTAATTACCAACAAGCCAGCATATCTATTATTAGAAGACACACTCTACGATTTTGAACAGGATTTAGAAGGCAAAAAACTGCAACCATTTTTAAACAAGCGTTTCATCTCCATTCCAAAATCATCAGAAGAAACCTATTTCGAGAAATTTGTGTGTCCACTGATTGAGAAATATCACGTTTACGCCGAAGGTTTTACCATAAATACCGAAAAATACGAAGCCACGCCGATACTAAAAGTGGTTTACGTGAATGATGGAACGTCAGAAATTCAGCTTTACTTTAAATACGGAAAATATACTTTCCCCGCTGGCAGTGATTTGGCTGTAACCGTCCGCATGGAAAAAGAAGGCGATGATTATGCCTTCCACCGCATTAAACGTTCTTTAGCGTGGGAGCAAAAAAAACTGGAAGAGCTTTTGGCAATGGGTTTAAAACAGCCATCCAGTCTTTTTGTCCATTTAGAAGTTGCAACTACTAGCGAAGAGGCAGACAAATCCTTCTCGGTTTTCGATTTCATCAGCGAACATCATGATGTTTTGGTAGAACAGGGTTTTGAGTTTGAGCAAGATACCAGCGCAAAAAAATACATAATCGGTAGCAGTAAAATTGATTTAGAAATTAACGAGAAAAACGATTGGTTTGATATTGAAGCCATCGTACAGTTTGGCCAATATAAAATTCCTTTTATTCAACTTAAACATCATATCCTCAATAAAAAGAGAGAGTTTACTTTACCTAATGGCGAGATCGCTATCATCCCAGAAAAATGGTTTTCGCAATACGGCAACCTGTTAAGTTTTTCTGAAGGCAATGAACATTTACGTTTGAAAAAACTGCATGTTGGTTTGGTCCATGATTTTGCAAACAGTGAGTTGGCAAACATCACCATGGATAGAAAACTACAAAAACTTGCTGATTTTGCCCATATTGATGAAGTTCCAGCGCCCGTAAATTTTAAAGGAGTATTGCGTCCGTACCAAAAAGCTGGTTATGATTGGTTTCACTTCTTACAGAAATACAGTTTCGGCGGTTGTTTGGCAGATGACATGGGTTTGGGAAAAACCATCCAAACATTAGCATTACTACAAAAAAGCAAGGAGGAACAGGAAGTGCAAGGCATCCATACCACATCCTTAATTATAATGCCTACCTCCTTAATCTACAACTGGATCAATGAGGCAAAAAAGTTCACACCAAAGCTTAAAGTTTATACCTATACCGGCAGTTTCCGAGAAAAAGACATTGCTATTTTTGATAAATACGATGTGGTAATTACCACTTATGGCATTACCCGTGTAGATACCGATTTACTAAGTGAGATGTATTTCCATTACATCATTTTAGATGAAAGCCAGAACATTAAAAACCCTTCATCAAAGTCCTTTAAAGCGGTTAAACAGCTAAAATCTAAATATAAGCTCATCTTATCGGGTACGCCAGTTGAAAACACGGTGAATGATTTATGGACGCAGATGTCTTTCATTAATCCAGGCTTACTGGGTTCACAAACGTTTTTTCAAACAGATTTTGTACAACCTATCGAAAAGAAAAAAGACGAAGAGAAAGCGCAAAAGCTACAAGTGCTTATTAAACCATTTGTAATGCGCCGCACCAAAGAGCAAGTGGCAACAGAGCTTCCGCCGAAAACGGAGAACTTGGTTTATTGCGAGATGAGCGAAGATCAGTTGGATATTTATGAGCAAACAAAATCGGAATACCGTAACGAATTGCTAAAATCTATTGAAACGGGAGATTACCGTAAATCGCCTATTCAGATGTTGCAAGGTTTAACGAAATTAAGGCAAATTGCCAATCATCCGTACATGATTGATGAAAATTACACCGGCGATTCGGGCAAGTTTGAAAACGTAATCCATAAACTGGAAAGCGTGGTAGAAGCCGGGCACAAGGTTTTAATTTTCTCGCAGTTTGTTAAGCAACTGGATATTTACCGTAAGTATTTTGATAAAAACCAAATCAACTATTCGTATTTGGATGGTAGTACGCAAAACCGCGGGCAAGTAGTGGAGGAGTTTAAAAACGAAGATCATATTCAGGTTTTCCTGATCTCCTTAAAAGCCGGTGGCGTGGGTTTAAACCTTACCGAAGCAGATTACGTTTTTATTTTAGACCCCTGGTGGAACCCAGCGGTAGAGCAACAAGCTATAGATAGAACGCATCGAATCGGGCAAACCAAAAATGTTTTTATCTATAAATTCATCACTAAAGATACGGTTGAAGAGAAAATTCTAGCACTCCAAAATAAGAAAATGCGGGTGGCAAAAAGTTTGATTACTACGGAAGATAGTTTTATCAAATCGCTTACGGAAGCGGATATTAGGGAGATTTTGGCGTAATAATATAGCTACCATTAGCCTTTTTAGAAGCCGTTACAGCCACACAGTACAAAATACCCTGACCAGAAAAACTACCAAGAAATTAATTCTGACAATGGCGTTATTAAGCCATTTGCTTTTCACCATAAATATCCCGACTTTTGCGACGCTTATAGAGAAAGACGGAGGGATTAGACCCAACGAAGTCTTAGCAACCTGTTTAAAATAAGGTGCTAAATTCTATCCCAAAAACAAGGGAGAAGATAAGTGAAAGTCTAAAAAAACTAACCCGACTTTTCTTTTAAGCATTTTTAGAGTAGCAAGAGCCAAGTATCAAGACACAAGACACTTGTATTACGCTTATCTTGATACTCAAAACATTTTTAGTAAAAGATTTAAAAGCCACCATTTGAGTTAATACTCATTCTAGGCTCTTGATACTCGATACTAAATACTTGATACTTTAAAAAATGGATATCAGAAAAGAATTAGAGAAGAGAATATTAGTGATAGATGGTGCAATGGGTACCATGATTCAGCAATACAAATTGTCTGAAGAAGATTTCCGTGGAGAGCGTTTTAAAAATCATCCTTCAGATGTTAAAGGGAATAACGATTTATTAAACATCACTCGCCCCGATGTTATTAAAGCTGTTCACGCAAAATATTTAGATGCTGGCGCAGATATCATTGAAACCAATACTTTTAGTACGCAGCGTATTTCCATGGCCGATTATGGCATGGAAGATTTATCATACGAGCTGAGTTTCGAAGGTGCAAAAATCGCCAAAGAAGTCGCGACTGAATACACTCAGAAAAATCCAGAGAAACCACGTTTTGTAGCGGGCGCTGTTGGTCCAACCAACCGTACGCTTTCCATGTCGCCAGATGTTAATGATCCAGGCTACCGAGCAGTGTCTTTCGATGAGTTAGAAGCGGCTTATTACGAGCAAGTTCGTGGTTTGGTAGATGGCGGCGCCGATTTATTATTGGTAGAAACTATTTTTGACACCTTAAATGCAAAAGTTGCAATCTTCGCCATCAAACGCTACGAGCAAGAACTAAACGAAAAACTAAAAAATTCAGAGGAGCTCCCAGAGAACATATCGTCTTCTGTATATAATCAGTCAGCAAATTCTCCCCAAAATAACCCCACTACAAATCCCCAAGGACAGGCATCCCTCTCCTTCGGAGAGGGACCGAGGGTGAGGCTCCCCATCATGATCTCCGGCACAATCACCGATGCTTCTGGAAGAACCTTATCCGGGCAAACCGTTGAAGCTTTTTTAAACTCAATGCGTCATGGCGATTTACTTTCCATTGGTTTAAACTGTGCTTTAGGTGCAAAAGAAATGCGTCCGCATGTTCAAGAGCTTTCAGAAAAAGCAGATTTATTTGTGTCTGCTTATCCAAATGCAGGTTTACCAAACGAATTTGGAGAATACGATGAAACCGCATCTGAAACCGCAGCCTTAGTTGATGATTTTATGGCTTCAGGCTTTATAAATATCATTGGTGGCTGTTGTGGTACAACACCTGCGCATATCAAAGCAATGTCCGCTGTGGCGACCAAATATCCGCCAAGGAAAATTCCGCAGACAGAACCTTATATGCGTTTATCAGGCTTAGAAGCTGTTACCATTAAACCTGACACTATGTTTGTAAACATTGGTGAACGGACTAACGTAACGGGTTCTCCAAAATTCTCTAAGCTTATTTTAAGTGGAGATTTTGATACCGCACTTGCGATTGCCCGTCAACAAGTTGAGGGTGGCGCACAGGTAATCGACGTAAACATGGATGAAGGGATGTTGGATTCTGAAGCCGCAATGACCAAGTTTTTAAACTTGATTGCCTCAGAACCTGATATTTCTAAACTGCCCATCATGGTGGATTCATCCAAATGGACGGTAATTGAAGCAGGCTTAAAATGTTTACAAGGTAAAGGAATTGTAAACTCAATTTCCTTAAAAGAAGGTGAAGAAGCTTTTAAAGATCACGCTCGTAAAATCAAACAATACGGTGCCGCAACGGTAGTAATGGCATTTGATGAGCAAGGTCAGGCCGATAATTTAGAGCGCCGTAAAGAAATTTGCCAACGTTCTTATGATATTTTGGTAAACGAAGTCGGTTTTCCACCGCAGGACATCATTTTTGACCCTAATATATTAACGGTTGCAACCGGATTAGAAGAGCATAATAATTATGCAGTAGATTTTATTGCTGCCACAAAATGGATTAAAGAAAACCTTCCTTACGCAAAAGTAAGTGGCGGTGTATCCAATATTTCTTTCTCTTTTAGAGGAAACAACACTGTTCGTGAGGCCATGCACTCGGCATTTTTATACCACGCCATTAAAGCTGGTTTAGATATGGGAATTGTAAACGCCGGGATGCTAGAAGTTTATGAAGAAATCCCAAAAGAGCTACTCGAAAAAGTAGAAGATGTTTTGTTGAACCGTCGCCCCGATGCGACTGAGATTTTAGTGGATTATGCCGAAACGGTTAATACCAAAGGAAAAGTTGTTGTTAAAGATGAGGAGTGGCGCAACGGAACAGTACAAGAACGACTTTCACATTCGTTGGTAAAAGGCATAATCGATTATCTAGATATCGATGTTGAGGAAGCCCGTTTGCAATATCCTTTACCTATCGAGGTAATTGAAGGTCCGTTAATGGACGGGATGAATGTGGTTGGTGACTTATTTGGCGCCGGAAAAATGTTTTTGCCGCAGGTGGTAAAATCTGCAAGGGTAATGAAAAAAGCCGTTGCTATTCTAATGCCTTACATTGAAGCGGGCAAAGTAGCTGGCTCAAGCAGTAGCGCCGGAAAAATTCTAATGGCTACCGTAAAAGGTGATGTTCACGATATCGGTAAAAATATTGTCGGCGTAGTTTTAGCCTGCAATAACTTTGAAGTGATTGACTTAGGCGTGATGGTTCCGGCCAACAGAATTATTGAAGAAGCCAGAAAACACAATGTAGATATCATCGGCCTAAGCGGATTAATTACGCCTTCACTTGATGAAATGGTGCACTTTGCCAAAGAGATGGAGCGTGAAGGTTTTACCCTTCCCTTGCTGGTTGGTGGTGCAACGACTTCCAGAATTCACACCGCAGTTAAGGTAGATCCTTTTTATAGCGGTGCGGTGGTTCACGTTTTGGATGCTTCCAGAAGTGTGGGCGTTTGTTCCCAGCTTTTAGCGAAAGATACCAAAGTAGCATACATCAAAAACTTTAAAGACGAATACGAAAAAACTCGTGACAACTACAATGCAAAAAAGGTGACAAAAACCTTTTTACCAATTGCAGAAGCAAGAGCAAATAAATATCAAATCAATTTAGAAAACTTAAATCCAGTTAAACCTAAGTTTTTTGGAACAAAAGTTTTGGACAATTACCCACTAGAAGAACTACTTCCGTACATAGATTGGACCCCATTTTTCCATACTTGGGAATTAAGAGGCTCTTATCCAAGGATTTTTGAAGACGAGTTTGTAGGTGTGGAAGCCAAAAAATTATTTAACGATGCTCAAGTTTTATTACAGCGAATCGTTGATGAAAAGTTGCTGACCGCGAAAGCTGTCTTCGGTTTCTGGCCAGCGAATACCGTTGGTGACGATATTGTCTTAGAAGTGGAAAGTGAAAAGTTAGAATTTGAAAGTCCGGATGATAAAGCCGAACAACCTAACAACCAAAAACCTAACAAACTGGTTACTATTCACACGCTTCGCCAACAGGCAGAAAAACCAAAAGGTGAGGTTTATTATGCCCTTTCAGATTTTATTGCGCCAAAAGGAACAGGAATCCAAGACTATTTTGGAGGTTTTGCAGTAACAACCGGACATGGAACTGATGAATTGGTGGCAGAATTCCAAAAATCTTTTGATGACTATAATAGCATCATGACTAAAGCTTTAGCCGATAGATTGGCAGAAGCTTTTGCAGAAAAACTGCATGAAATGGTACGTAAAGATTATTGGGGTTATGTTAATGATGAAGCGCTTGATACGGATGAGTTAATCAAAGAAAAGTACCAAGGTATTCGTCCGGCGCCGGGCTATCCAGCTTGTCCGGACCATACCGAAAAAGGAATTTTGTGGGATTTGTTGAAAGCTGATAAAGAAATAGGTTTAGAGATTACCGAAAGCTTTGCCATGTACCCAACTGCTGCAGTAAGCGGGTTTTATTTCGCCAACCAAGAATCACGCTATTTTGGTTTAGGAAAAATAAACAAAGACCAAATAGCAGATTACGCAGCAAGAAAAGGAATGGATTTAGAAACCACTGAAAGATGGATGAGCCCTAACTTAGGTTATTAAAAGTAGGAAGTATTTAGTAGGAAGTATCAAGACTGATTTGCGAACTATTAAAGTATTTAGTAGCAAGAATCAAGACTGATTTGCTTAATGTATTTATGTAGTTAGTAACTAACACTAAAACTGCTTTGCTAGATTGTCTTGTTAAAGTAAGAACTTTATATGCATAATTTTAAAGAACTAAAGGTTTGGAAATTGAGTATGGAACTTTCAAAATCGATTTTTGAAACCACTCGCACATTTCCAAGTGAGCATAAGTTTGGATTAGCAAGTCAGCTATTCAGATGCGCCGTTTCGATTCCTTCCAACATTGCTGAAGGATGTGGAAGAAAATCAGACAAAGAATTGAAGCAATTTGTTAGTACAAGCTTGGGTTCTTCTTTCGAACTAGAAACGCAAATCATAATTGCAAAAGAAGTTGAATTAATAACTCTAAAACAATTCGAAACCCTAAATGATAAAATCATCGAAATACAAAAGATGTTGAGTGGTTTTTCAAAAAGTATTAGCATTTAATACTTTTTGAAAAACCACTCGATAATTCTGCAAGGAGTCTCGACACTACCTATTTCCTACTCAATACTATTAAAAAATTTGCAAATAATCTTGCTACTTAATACTAACTACTCGGTACTATTGAGAACTCTGCAATAAGTCCTGATACTTGTTACTTAAATCTTTAATACTTTTGCAAAGAGTCTTGCTACATAATACTTGCTACTCGATACTTAAAAAATGAAAATTACCGACCATATTAAAAACGCAAACGGGAAAACGCTTTTCTCTTTTGAACTTCTACCGCCAATTAAAGGGCAAAGCATTCAGTGGATTTACGATGCTATTGACCCCTTGATGGAGTTTAAACCACCTTTTATTGATGTAACTTCATTACGTGAAGACTATATCTATAAGCAAAAGGACAACGGCTTATTAGAAAAAGTATCGTACCGCAAACGCCCAGGAACTATTGCAATTTGTGCTGCAATTATCAACAAATACGGTGTAGATGCTGTACCGCATTTAATTTGTGGTGGCTTTACAAAAGAAGAAACAGAAAATGCGTTGATAGATTTACAGTTTCTAGGTATCGATAATGTTTTAGCACTTAGAGGTGACGCAAGAAAAGCGGATTCTTCTTTTGTGCCAACTCCAGGCGGACATTGTTACGCAACCGACTTGGTTCAGCATGTTAAAGACCATAATTCTGGCAAGTTTCTACATGAGGATATCTCTACAGAATATACAAGTGATTTTTGTATCGGTGTTGCCGGTTATCCCGAAAAACATTTTGAATCACCAAACTTAAAAACAGATTTTGCCCACCTCAAGAAAAAGGTAGATATGGGCGCTGACTTTATTGTTACCCAAATGTTTTTTGATAATCAGAAATACTTTGATTTCGTAAATAAATGCCGTGAGAATGACATTAACGTTCCCATTATACCCGGCTTAAAACCAATAAGCGCCATTGGGCAATTGGTGGCATTGCCTAAAATTTTCCATATTGATTTACCAGAAGAATTAAGTGAAGCCGTTGCAAGCTGTAAAACGACTAAAGATGTAAAAGAGGTTGGTACCGAGTTTATGATTCAACAATGTAAAGAACTGATGGATTTTGGCGTTCCAGTATTGCACTTTTACACCATGGGCAGACCACAGCAAACTTACGACATTGCAAAAGCGATATTTTAATGGAAAGCTTCTCGAACCATCGAGAAGCTTTTTCGTTTGTGAACTTCCCAATTATCAGCGTTTTTCTTTTTAAACGGATAACCATACAATACATTGACAGAACCTAGCAGTCCAACAGCAAAAAACGACCCTTACATCGCATTACGGTTTCCCGAATTTAGGTCATATCTACTAATGCGTTTCTTTTTAACCATCGGTTACCAAGTACAAGGCGTAGTTATTGGCTGGTATGTTTACAGTTTAACTAAAGATCCTTTATCTTTAGGTTTAGTAGGTTTAGCAGAAGCCATCCCAGCAATCGGAATTGCACTTTATGGCGGTTACGTGGCCGATAAATCTAACAAAAGATCCTTGCTGATTAAGGTTGTAGCACTCATCCTACTATCCTCTACGGTAATGTTTGTAGTCACACTACCTTCCGTAACCCAAAGTTTGGGACAGTCGATGCTGATCAACGTTATTTACCTCATGATTTTTGTAAATGGCTTTGCCCGGGGATTCTATGGACCAACCGCGTTTTCGCTTATGGCGATGATTATTCCACGAGAACATTACCCCAATTCCTCCACCTGGAACAGTTCGACCTGGCAAACAGCATCGATTATTGGTCCCGCAATTGGAGGTTTACTTTACGGATTTGTAGGTATCCACAATACTTTCCTATTTATTTTAGCCTGCCTTTCCATAGCCTTTATCGCTACATTTCTTTTCAAAAACAGGCCAGCCACTTACGTACGTACAACCAGTATTTACCAAAGCTTGTCAGAAGGATTGCGTTTTGTATTTAAAACAAAAATGCTAGTAGGTGCATTAAGTCTGGATTTATTCTCGGTGTTTTTTGGTGGTGCAGTTGCGTTAATCCCTGTAATAGCCACAGAGGTTTTGCATGTTGGTGCAACTGAGTTTGGATTTTTAAGAGCCGCACCCGCAGTTGGAGCAGTTTTAACCATGCTTTTGATGACTCGCTTTTCGCCTATGGGTAAACCTTGGCGCAACTTACTGTTGGCCGTTACTGGTTTTGGGCTCTCCATTATCTGTTACGGTCTTTCTACCAACTTTTACCTCACTCTATTTTTTCTGTTTTTAGAAGGAGCTTTTGACAGCGTAAGTGTAATCATCAGATCCACTATATTACAGTTGCTTACGCCCGATGATATGCGTGGACGGGTTTCCGCCGTTAATCAAATGTTTATTGGTTCTTCAAATGAAATTGGGCAGTTTGAATCCGGTTTAACCGCAAAATTAATGCGTACCGTACCTGCCATTGTTTTTGGCGGAAGCATGACTTTATTGGTAGCTGGCATAACCTGGTTCAAAACCAAAAAACTAGTTCCTTTAAGCTTAGATGATATTAGCAGATCCTAAATGTAGCAGAAAAATCAGCGGATTTTTTAAAACTGTACCACAAGAATTCTCAAAGATAAAGATTGGGGTCAATAACTCTTCGTTGTAACGGAAAGAAGTGCCTGCTCAATAAAATGAACAACACATAACTCATCAGACAGACCAATTTCTGGTTGCTTATCGCTTTTAATGCAATCAATCACCTTACTTAAAAAAATATCGTGTTTATCGGCCGAGCCTTGGTAATATTGATAATTATTGGCTTGGTTAACCTGGTTAAATACCGGAATTTCAGAATTCTTCTTCAGGTTAACAGAATCCAGTTTCTCCATATATTGCCCGCCAACTTTAACGTTCCCCTCCGATCCAATAATGGTTAAGCTACTCTCTAAATTAGCTTGGTAGGCTGCGTTAGTGAAGTTAAAAGTCCCTCTTCCGCCGTTTGCAAGGTTAAAACTTATTGTTCCGCTATCATCAAACTCTGTTTTAATTTCTGGTTTTAAGGTAAAGAGGTTACTGCTGATGTTTTGCGGTTCGCCACACAACCAAATCAATAAGTCAATAAAATGGCTAAACTGCGAGTACAATGGTCCACCACCTAACTGCTTTGTTCCTCGCCACGACGAATCAAGATAATATTGTTCATTCCTATTCCAAAAGCAATTGATTTGCAAAAATAACACCTCACCCAACATCTTGTCGGTCATCAGCTTTTTTAACCATACCGCAACTGGGCTATACCTGTTTTGCATTACTGCAAAAACCTTTTTCCCAGACATTTCTTCAGCTTCCATCATCTGATGTACATCCTGCGTTTCTAAAGCAATTGGTTTTTCGCAAACTACATGGTAACCTGCATTTAAACATGCTATAGTGTGTTCTGGATGCAAACCGTTTGGTGTGCATACACAAACAACATCTGCAGGGATTTTTGCTTGTAAAAATTCTGGAACAGACGTAAAAAAAGGAACTAAATTTTCTAAATCTTTATGCTTTCTAAAATCCGTATCTACTACAGCCGTGAGTTCGGCATCTTTAAAACTATTAACAAGCGCAACGTATTTCTTTCCAATGTTGCCTATACCAATAATTACGAATTTTGTAGTGCTCATGTAGTTTTTTATTCAAATAATACTGCAAAAAATGCCTAATTTAGGCGACTTAAATAAACGCGTAAATAGGTTAAAACTATAATATTAGCACCCAATAACGTTGTAATAATATCAAAATATAATATAAATACATGAAAAAAGACAAATTAATTTTTGACCTCATTCAAAAAGAACAAGAAAGACAAGAAAACGGAATTGAATTAATTGCTTCAGAAAACTTTGTTAGCAAGCAAGTAATGGAAGCTGCGGGTTCTGTTTTAACCAATAAATACGCCGAAGGGTTACCCGGAAAAAGATATTACGGAGGTTGCGAAGTTGTTGATGATATTGAAACAATTGCGATTGAAAGAGCAAAAGAATTATTTGGTGCTGCATGGGCAAACGTACAGCCACACTCAGGCGCACAGGCAAATGCTGCAGTATTGTTAGCCGTTTTAAATGCAGGCGACAAAATATTAGGTTTCGATTTATCACATGGTGGGCACCTTACCCACGGTTCACCGGTAAATTTTTCTGGTAAATTATACAAACCATTTTTTTACGGAGTTATAGAAGAAACCGGTTTAATTGATTACAAGCAATTAGAAGAAGTTGCTTTACGCGAAAAGCCAAAGTTGATTATTTGTGGTGCTTCTGCATATTCAAGAGAATGGGATTATGAGTTTATTAGAGCTGTTGCCGATAAAATTGGCGCTTTAGTGTTGGCAGATATTTCTCATCCATCTGGCTTTATTGCTAAAGGATTATTAAAAAACCCATTACCACATTGCCATATTGTAACTACTACTACTCATAAAACGTTGCGTGGTCCACGTGGTGGTTTGATTATGATGGGTCAGGATTTCCAAAATCCTTGGGGTTTAAAAACTCCGAAAGGAGAGATAAAAATGATGTCGGCTATTTTAGACGGAGCAGTTTTTCCAGGCACACAAGGTGGCCCATTAGAGCATATCATTGCGGCCAAAGCAATTGCTTTTGGCGAAGCTTTAAGCGACGATTACAAAACCTATATTGAGCAAGTTAAGAAAAACGCCAACGCAATGGCAAATGCCATGGTAGCAAAAGGCTATAAAATCATATCTGGCGGAACAGACAACCACCTGATGCTTATTGACCTTACCAATAAAGATATTACGGGTAAATTAGCAGAACAAGCTTTAGGCAAGGCAGACATCACCGTGAATAAAAACATGGTACCTTTTGATAAAAAATCTCCATTTGTAACTTCTGGTATAAGATTGGGTACTGCGGCCATAACAACCCGCGGTTTAAAAGAAAAAGAGATGGAAGAGATTGTGGAATTAATTGATTCTGTGATAATTAATCATCAAGACGAAACTTTTTTAAGTGGAGTGCGTAAGAAAGTGAATGAGATGATGAAAAATTATCCTCTCTATAAATAAACCAACACTTGAATTACGTTGATGACAATATGTTAGACCAAAATCCTCCATTTAAATTAATGGAAGATTTTGGTTTATATGAACCCTCGTCTAATGACCAATTCAACGACATACTATCTTTAGCCTGCTTTATAACAGGTTGCTCCTCTGCTTATATATCTTTAATTGACGAAAACTGGCAAAACATTAGATATACCCGTAGTTTTACTGCCGGGCAAAACCCTATAAATAACTCTATTTGTAAACTTGCAATTACCGAAAGGAAGATATTGCAAATAGTAGACATTAGCACCAATCCAGCTTTAATAAACACTATATTACCTACGCAACAAGGCTTTAAATTCTACGTTGGCCTACCGTTAATAGACAACAAGGGCGTTGTTTTAGGTACTTTATGTGCCCTTCATCCAAACACTAAAGCGCTAGACCTTAACCAGCTCCAAAATTTCGAAATAATAGGTAAGCAAGTGCTCAATCTTTTAAAATTACGAAAGCGTAATATCCAGAAAAAGAAGAGCGAGGAATCCGCAGATGAACATAAGGTTTTCTTCAATGCTACCGATAGCGTAATCTGTACTTTAAGTGATCAGTTAGACATTAAAGAAATTAATAACGCTTCTTTTGATGTATTTGGTTTTGAACCAGAGGAGTGTATAGGATTAAATATTGCAGATTTCATATTCCCTGAAGACAGGGTGCGAGTGGTGAAACTGGCAACCGAGAAACTAAAAAACAAGTTAAAAACGCTTGATATTGAGACCCGTATCGTTACCAAAAACAATGAATTAAAATGGATCAGCTGGAATGCTGTTACCAGAAACAGAAAATGGTTCGTAGTTGGCAGGGAAATTACACAGGAAAAAGAAATCAGTAAAAATTTACAGCACCTTTCAACCGTTGCCAGTAAAATAGAAAACGGTATAGTAATAAGTAACGTAAAAACAGAAGTAACGTGGGTAAACCCAGCATTTACAACTATTACAGGGTATAATTTAAGTGATCTGAGTTTTAAGCGCTTGGGCGATGTGCTTGCTGGCGAAGAGACCGATAAAGAATTATTAGAAAAAGTAAGATATGAAACAATAAATAATCGTTCATCATCTACAGAGTTTTTAGCTTACAGAAAAAATGGGGAAAAGATTTGGATATCTGTACATAATACGCCTCTTGTTGACGATAAAGGCATAGTTGAGAGCCAAATCACGATAATTATTGATATTACTGAAAGGAAAAAAGCAGAAAAACAGCTAGAATTACTCTCTTTAGTAGCCAGCAAAACCAATAATGGTGTTCATATATGTGATAAAGATGGGAATGTAACTTGGATTAATGAAGCGTTAGAGAACATTCTAGGCTTAAAAAACAAAGACGTTATTGGAAAAAAATTAGTAGATCTTGTAAAAGGAGAGGATACTGACATGGATCTTCTGGAAATTGTGAGAGAGAAAGCAAAGCTCCACGAACCTTTTAATATTGAACATAAAGTTTACAGAAAAGACGGGCAGCCGATATGGCTTTCTATTGCTAATACACCAATTTACAATACCACAACAAAGCAACATACGCAAATAGAAATTATCAATGATATTACACAAAGAAAAATTGCTGAGTTTCAATTATTAGCTCAGCGTGAAGAAACTTTGCAGTTAAGTAAAGCCAAAGAGTCCTTTGTGTCAATCATGAGCCACGAAATACGGACCCCATTAAATGCGGTCATCGGTTTAGCTAATATTTTGCATGACGAAGAAAAACTCCCCAGTCAAGAGCAGTCTATAAATTTACTTAAATTCTCTGCGGATAATCTGCTTAATCTCATCAATGATATTTTAGATTTCAATAAAATTGAGGTAGGTAAAATGGAGCTTGAAAATAAGCGGCTTGATATTAGAGCTTTATTAAAAGACATTGTTGCCTCGATGCGCTTCAACACTAATGAAAAGCCAATAACGCTAGCATTTAGTGTAGACAATCAAATTCCGGGACTGATCCGTGGCGACAAAACCAGACTTTACCAAATTTTAGCAAATCTCATCAACAATGCACTTAAATTTACGGAACAGGGAAATGTAAATGTGAGTGTTACGCTACAACCAGAAATCCAAAATAAGGTTGTGCTAAATTTCAAAGTCACAGATACTGGCATCGGCATTCCAGAAGATAAACTAGCTGCAATATTCGAACCTTTTACCCAGGCAGCCAGCAATACCAGCAGAAAATACGGCGGATCTGGCTTAGGTTTAGCTATTACGCAAAAACTGATTCATCTATTTGGTGGCGACATTAAAGTGCAAAGTAAGCTTGGCATTGGCACCGAATTCTCTTTTACGCTTAACTTTAATAAATTTGAAGGTGATATAGTTATGCCAGAAACTCCAGAAAAAATCAGCCTAGCCGGTAAAATATTAGTTGTTGATGATAATGAAATAAATACGCTATTGGCAAAACGCGTATTGAGTAAGTTTGGTTTAACTGTTATTACGGCAAACAGTGGCGCAAATGCTATTGAATTACTTAAAAGCAAAGAATTTAGTGTCGTTTTAATGGATGTACATATGCCAGACATGAACGGCTATGAAACTACACAGCATATCCGTTCTCTAGACGATGAATATTATAAAAACATACCTATAATCGCCTTAACAGCTTCCGTTTTAGAAGATGGTGTGGAAGATTTCAAAAAAGCTGGAATGAACGATTTCCAACTTAAACCTTTTAAGCCGGATGAGCTTGCGAGTAAGATTGCTCAATACCTCAAAAAAGCTTAAACAACGGTTATTCAAAAAACGCATCTGATTTTAGCTTATAAAAACATCCTCACATTTTTATTTAACTTTGCCAAAACAAAAATTAAACGTTGGCAAAATGTTCAAATCTTTAAAAGGCAATATCTACGTCGCCTTAGTTTTAAGGTTACTCATTATATTTTTTCTATATACAGTTTCTAGAATACTTTTCTTAGCATTTAATCTCGATTCCTTTACCGGCTTATCAACAAAAGGAATTTTAACAATATTATTGGGTGGCTTAAAGTTTGACTTAAGCGCTATACTCTACATCAACATTCTTTTTATACTTAGTCAGGTTATTCCCTTCAAAATCGTTTATCAAAAGCTTTATCAAAAAGTATTTGCTTGGGTATTTTTTATTACCAATGCAATTTGCCTAGCCACCAATATGGGCGATATTGTGTATTATCCGTTTACCCTTAAACGCACTACGTTTTCTGCGTTTTCGCAATTTTCTAATGAAGACAACCTAGGCAAACTGTTCCTGAAGTTTATGTTTATAGATTACTGGTACATTACCTTAATTTTTATAGTCATGCTGTTTTTTATGGTTTGGAGCTATAAAAAAATACCAGTTATCAATCCTCAAACTAAGTCGAAACTACTTTATCATTTTACTGCACTGGCATTGATGCTATTAATTGCGTGGTGCTGTATTGCAGGTATGCGTGGTGGTTTTAGGCATAGTACTCGCCCTATTACGTTAAGCAATGCAGGTGAATTTGTTGAAGATCCGGCCCAAATAAATATCGTAATTAATACGCCTTTTTCTATTATCAGAACCATCCGTACAAAACCTTTAAAAAAACAGGAATTCTTTTCACAAGCAGAAGCAAACAGCATCTACAACCCAATAAAACAACCAGATACAACCAGCTCATTTAACAAAAAAAACATTGTAGTGTTGGTTTTAGAGAGCTTTAGTAGAGAGTATATTGGAGGTTTCAATAAAAAATTGGATGGCGGAACATACAAGGGTTATGCACCATTCTTAGATTCACTAAAATCAGTTTCACTTTCTTTTAACAATGCCTATGCAAATGGCAGGAAGTCTATAGAGGGTTTACCCTCAGTAATTGCTAGTATCCCAGGGATAAACGAACCTTTTGTATTAGGGTATTACTCTGGAAACAAGATAAACAGTTTGGGCGGATTATTGGGTAAGGAAGGTTACCATACTTCATTTTTTCATGGTGCACCAAACGGCTCAATGGGTTTTAGTTCCTTTATTAACTTGGCGGGTATAGCGCACTACTACGGCAAAACAGAGTATAATAATGATGCTGATTTTGATGGAATGTGGGGTATTTGGGACGAACCATTCTTACAGTTCTGGGCAAACAAAATGAATACGTTTAAAGAACCTTTCTTTAGCAATATTTTTACAGTTTCCTCTCATCACCCATTTAAGGTACCAGAAAAATACGAAGGTAAATTCCCCAAAGGCACTTTACCGATCCACCAAACGGTTGGCTATACAGATATGGCATTGCGCAAGTTTTTCGAAACTGCATCTAAAATGCCTTGGTATAAAAATACTATATTTATTTTAACGGCTGACCATAGTACGGTGGCGTGGCATAACGAATACAAAACGTCTATTGGGGCATTCGCAGTCCCAATTATTATTTTTGATCCTAGCGGAGATTTAAAAGGGCAAATTGACGCTCCGGTACAACAGATTGATATTTTCCCTACAATTATGAACTATCTGCATTACCCTAAGCCTTATTTTGCTTTTGGTAACAATATGTTGGCTCAGGACAGCAACCATTTTGTAATCAACACGATTGATGGTGACTATCAGATTATAATGGGTGATTATGTAATGCTTTCGAGAGATAACAAACCCGAAAAGCTTTTTAATTACAGAAATGATGTTCTTCTAAAACAAAACCTGATAAATAAAGAGCCCGAGCAAGTGGAAAAAATGAACAAGTCTCTAAAAGCTTTTATTCAGCAATATAACCAACGCATGGTTGATAATCAGCTTACCGCGAAATAAAAGCTAAACATATAAGGCTAAAGGCAAAAACTAACCTGCCAGTTGTAAACAGCAGGTTAGCCTTATTTGCAGAAAATTAATCCCACTTATTTTTACTGGAAAGCGCAAACCTGCCCGACCCACTAACTATGAGTGCTAAAGCGCCTGTGATAAACAAACCTAGTAGCTCAACGCCCCAACCGCCTGCTTGATTAAGTTGAAATATATCTGCTGAGTGAACCAAAAACATTGCAAACAACGCTCCGAATAGGAGAACTATAGATGCTAATCTTGTTCTGTAGCCAATGATGATCAAAAGTGGAGCTATGATTTCGGTTAAGTAAACGCCATAAGCAAAAAAGCCTGGCAGTCCGTTTTTACTTAACATTCCCTCAATAAAACCAATTCCTTGCAGTTTTGCAATACCATGCAAAAGCATCAAAACACCTACTCCAATGCGGAGAATGAGTAAGCCCAAATCTTTGTCTTTTTTCATCTTCTAATTTTTAAACAATTTTAAATTGATTATCTGTTTAAACACTAAATTAGTGTCAAAGTTTGAATTATTACTATTAATTCGATAAATTTTCGGTTACTCTTCTTTATGGAATAAATTTAAACTGCTAATTATGAAAACTATTACAAGATTATTATCTCGCCGTACCGGGTGTAAATTTGTGATAGTTTGCTATTATGTGTTGTGATGTTACAACTTTTTAGCAACAATTGCTACCGCGTGTAAATTATTTCGGTGTTTCTTGAAAGTTTTTCGAAGTGCAAAAACACGTTCCCTGATTTCCGCCCGTGTAATCAGATTCCAGATAATATGGAGGAAATTTATCAAACCTTCATCAGCAAGCATCCGCTTTGGCTCCAATAAAAGCATTTCACTCGTTTCCACAGCAAGCACTCTAAAGCCTTGCTGTTCTAACAATTCTACCCATTCCTTATTGCTTAAAGGACGGGCATTTACATGTGATACTTGCGCAAGTTCCTTTTTAATTCGACTGCTAGCTATATCAGAAATTTCATCGGTATTTAAACCTAATTCGTGGATGCCATATAAACCACCTGGTTTTAACAAGCGATAAGCCTCTGCAATAATTTCTGTTTTCCGACGATCTGCATGCATAGTAAGCATAGCTTCGCCATAAACTTTACTTGCGCAACCGGCCAACAAGCCCGATTTTGCCACATCGGCAATGATGAAAGTACAGGATTTGTTCGGAAACTTCTTTTTTAAACGACCCACAGTTATTCCATCACGCTCAATACCTGTATATGATTTTGGGTATTTGCTTAAAGTAATTGAAGCAGTAAAGCCCAAACCTGGCGCAAACTCTACCACATCATCTTCGGGACCAATATTTAGCTGGGTCAGAAGTTTTTGGGTAAGCTGTAAACCGCCTGGTCGAAGTACTTTTTTACCAACACGGTTTAATAGGTCATAGCTTTCTGCTTTTTCAATACTTTGAGTATTCACCTAAGTAGATTAAGGTTGATTAGCAACATCTTTTACGCGGTTAACCTTATCTCCTTTAGCAAGTGTTAAACGTACGATACTTTCCATATTGGCTTTTAAGTCATGCGGAACATTTGCATCCAATGTTACGATATCACCTTTCTTAAGTGCTAAAGTTTCACCGTTTACACCAAATTCAATCTCTCCATCAAAAATTTCTACCACAATAGGAAAAGCAGTTTTATGCTCTTTCATGGTTTGATTCTCTAAAAAAGCAATACGTATTTCTTTGGTGAAATCACTTTCGAATAAAACTGATATCGCAGGTTTGTTTTCGCTAAACTCTAAATTCTCTAAAATGGATGCTCTTTTCATAATTGTATGTTTTTTGGTAAAAGTACAGGTGTATGGTTATTTGCAAATGACGAGTATCATGTTTTACACCAATGCCTATTTTAGTAGGCTATTTTTACTTATGTATGATGATTAAAACCCTAAACTATACAAATGCACTAAACCCGGTAATTGCTCTTCCAACA
Source organism: Pedobacter arcticus A12 (assembly GCF_000302595.1). GTDB lineage: Bacteria > Bacteroidota > Bacteroidia > Sphingobacteriales > Sphingobacteriaceae > Pseudopedobacter > Pseudopedobacter arcticus. The sequence goes on from NZ_JH947128.1 coordinate 551,048, forward strand.
ATTAACGAATTAATTTCTTTAGTTCCTTCGTAAGAGTAAATCGCTTCTGCATCTGCAACAAATCTGGCTACGTCATGCTCTAATAAAATTCCGTTGCCACCCATTACTTCGCGGGCTCTGCTTACCACATCACGCATGCGCATGGTACAAAATACTTTTGCTAAAGATGCATGTTCATCAGTCAGCTTGCCTTCATCTTGCAGTTTAGAAAGCTGAAAAACTAGCGTTTGCATGGCTGTTAAATTAGATAACATTTCTACCAAGTGGTTCTGTATCAACTGAAATGATGCAATTGGTTTTCCAAACTGCACACGCTCTCTGGTATATTTCAAAGCACTTTCATATGCACCTCTGGCGCAACCAACTGCCATCCAGGCCACACCTGCTCTTGTCATTTGTAAAACTTTGGCGGTATCTTTAAACGAGTTACAGTTCTGTAAGCGGTTTTCTTCCGAAACCACACAATCCTTCATGGTAATTACGGCATTCTGTACTATTCTCAGTGCCATTTTATCTTCTATTTTCTTAGCAGAAAAACCAAGATTGTTTTTTTCTACAATAAATCCTTTTACTTGATCATCATCAACATCTCTTGCCCAAATAATATTAACATCTGCAAAAGTTGCGTTACCAATCCATTTCTTTTGACCGTTTAAAACCCAAGTGTCGCCTGTTCTTTTCGCAGTTGTAGTTAAGCCACCAGCAGCAGCCGACCCAACTTCTGGCTCGGTTAAACCAAAAGAACCAACCAGTTCTAGTTTCTGCATTTTTGGCAACCATTTTAGCTTCTGTGCTTCGGAACCACAGATATAAATTGAGCCCATTGCCAAACCACTTTGCACTCCAAAAAATGTGGCGATCGATGCATCTATCCTACCCATTTCGGTTGCAATAATCCCTTCCATTAAAAAAGAACGGTTAGCGCATCCATAGCCTTCATAAGTTAATCCACAGATATTAAGTTCGGCTAGTTTAGGGATAAGTTCGAAAGGAAATTCGGCCCGGTTCCAGTATCTGTTTACTATCGGTTTAACCTCTGTTTCCATAAAGTTGCGCACTTTTAGCTGCAAGGCCCGGTCTTCTGGCGAAAGTGAATCTGAAAGCTCATAAAAATCGCCGTTAATGGGCGGAAGTTCCCGCTTCTTAGCATTGCCGTTCATCATTTTCATCAAACCATTTAGTTGGCGCTCATCAAGCTTACTAAATTGGTTCATTACTTTTGGTAGATCTACTTTTTTAGAAAGCGCTTCTAATTGGTTAAAATCTACCGTTTTAAGTAAATTATAGATGTTTTTTGCTTTTGAAAATAAATCCGACATAGTTCTTTAGGTTGGGCATACAAGATATTGAATTTTGTGTCGCAAGAACATTGCCAATTTAAAGCAATTTGGGCTTAGTGAGGAAATCACTAAAAAAGAACCATCGAGATATGCAAATTATCCCGATGGTACTAAATTTTTAGAAAAATCTTACTTTGCTGATAGCGCTTCGCCTTCGAATTGGATTCCGTCCCAACCGTTTTGCATAAACTGACGGATATTCTGATGATCATTTGCTTCAGGGCTGTTTAGCACCGATTGATAATGTTCTGCAAATAGTAAAAGCGTTTCCTCTTTTGATAAACAATTTAGCGTTGCAAAGGAAAAGACCTTTGCACTACCTTGATTCTGGTTTGCCTCATTATAAGTATCGCCGTTTTTAAAAGCTGTAGGTGTATGGTTGTAGAGCGAATCTATGGTTTCGATTACCGCGGTAAATGGCAGTTTATTTTCTTTTAAACTTTGGATAAGATTAGTAGCTGTATTTGTCATAAAGCAAAGATAATAGGATTTATAATTCTAACACAAAAGGTACGAAAGTGGCAATTTAAAACTTGTGAAAATTTGCGGTTAGTGATAGATACGGATATCGGTCTCTGGCCGGTACCCTGTAGAGTATAAGTGCGTAAGGCGTTACCTCGCCTCCGACAGGCAACAAACGCCTAAACTAAAAACTACGTTACTAATTAACTAAACAATAAATAGTATTTTGGGCACAGTTATAGGTTATAAAACTATAAAACGTAAAAATGTCCAGTCACCATATAATTAGAGAAAAACAGGAACCTGCACTTTTAATTTTTGATTTGAGCGAATTCAACGAGGAATACTTAGGTCAATTATTAGAGTGGTCGCCCATGATTATGGTTCCGCTAAATTTGTTTGAAAAGGTTGTTTCCTTAGGAATTAAAGTTGATGCAGTGCTGGCGAAAGAAAACCCAAACCTTTTATATTTTCAGGAGCATGTGAAAGTGATTCCATGTGATGAAAACCTTTTAGACTGTGCGCTAAAACATTTAGTTGGCGAAGGTTTTCCAGCGGTAAACATTATTGGAAACCATTTTAAAGCTAATGAATATCAGTTTTACACAGATTTAATTGATGTAGTTGTTTTCAATGGCAATCGCAAAATTTTTCCAGTAAAATCTGGATTTAGCAAGTGGAAAACAAGCGGAGAAAATGTATTTATTTTGCAAGAGAGTTTAGCCAGCAATTTATCCACAAGTGGTTTACACTGTATTGAGCCAGCACATTATCGTACAGAAAAAGATGGCTTTTATAGCTTAACTTTTCAAAATTCTTTTATTTTTATTGCGGAGGAAATATAATGAATGTAAGAATCGCTAACCTGTCTGATGCGGAAACTATTGCTAAACTTGCTCGCGAGATTTGGCCCCGTACTTATGCTGATATCATTAGCACCGAGCAAATTGCATTTATGCTGGAAAAATCCTACACGGTTACTTCACTTGAAAAGCAATTGCTAGAAGGACACACTTTTTTCATCTTAGAATCAGATGCTGTTGCTTTGGGTTTTGCAAGTGTAACGCAAGAAATTGAGGATACTTATAAACTCCAAAAGTTTTATATCCACCAAAATCTACATAAAAAAGGTGCAGGAACATTGCTTTTGAGTTTTGTGGAAGATTACTGCAGAACCAAAGGAGCTGAACGTTTACTGCTAAATGTGAACCGGAATAATAAAGCGAAGCTATTTTATGATAAAATGGGTTACACCATCCTTCATACGGTGGATATTCCTTACCATGATTTTGTTTTGAACGATTATATCATGGGCAAAAACCTGTAGAACGAATATTTCTTATCAGATTTGTCAAAATGGCATTCACCACACTGACTAGATTACTCATCCACATCATTGTTTCATTGGTTTTAGCCGATTTTCGTCAGAAATTAGCAATTTGTAAGCAATTATTTTTGAACGGACTACTTTTTGTTTATCATTATAAAATTATTAGAAGAAAAAAATGGCTATTATTTTATTTGTAATTATTGCTTTAGCGGGTTTCGCAGTACAGTGGAGATTTAAAAGTAAGTTTAAAAAATATTCGGAGATCGCGATATCATCTGGTGTAAGCGGTGCGGAGATCGCCCGTAAAATGCTGTCTGATAACGGCATCCACGACGTGGAAATTATTTCTGTTGATGGACAGTTAACAGACCACTACAACCCCGCAAACAGAACAGTAAACCTTTCGCCAGATGTATACCATGGCAGAAGTATTGCTGCTGCTGCAGTTGCAGCCCACGAGTGTGGCCACGCTGTTCAACATGCTAAAGCTTACGCTTGGTTACAGTTTAGATCTGCAATGGTACCGATAGTTGGTGTTGCTTCAAACCTTATTCAATGGGTATTAATCATTGGTGTTTTGCTAATGGTTTTTAGCGGCAGTCCGATTGTGTTAGCAGTTGGTGTTGGAGCGTTAGCAATTGTAACGATATTTAGCTTTGTGACTTTGCCTGTAGAGTTTGATGCAAGCAGAAGAGCTTTAGTTTGGTTACAAACCCAAAAAGGAATTATGCAGACTAGCGTAGAAAATGACCAAGCTAAAGATGCTTTATGGTGGGCCGCTATGACATATGTTGTTGCTGCTTTATCATCATTGGCAACATTGGTATATTATGCTTCAATGCTTTTCGGAAGAAGAGACTAAGAATAGTTTTTAATAAAGAAAGGGGATGATTCGACCGAATCATCCCCTTTTCTATGTTCTTTTTAATCTACTTTCTCTAAATAAGAACCAAATGTACGCTAAGTCAAAGTCTATTTATTTCAGCGTAGCGGTTAAGTACCTTATTAGAACCGATAAATCATCGCGTTGATATTCATTCCTGCGCCAACGGAAGCAAAAAGTATCACATCACCTTTATTAATTTGATGATTTTCTTTTTCTCCTTTTAGGATTAAGTCTAATAACGTTGGTACAGTTGCTACTGATGAGTTCCCTAAAGTGGAAATCGTCATCGGCATTACGTCTGCTGGTGGTGTATCAATATCATACAATTTAAAGAAACGCTTTAAAATTGCTTCGTCCATTTTTCCGTTTGCTTGGTGCACCAACACCTTTTTCACTTCACTCGGCGAAACACCAGCTTTTTCTAATGTAGCTTTCATTACCAAAGGAACATGAGTTAAAGCGTATTCATAAACTTTACGCCCGTCCATTTTAATGTACAAATCACCTATAGCATCGTGATCTATTTTATTAGAGCCTTCCATTCTTAAAAAATAAGCTTGGTCAACAGTATGGCTTTCCGTCTTGTGACTTAAAATACCTGCATTATCCGAACCATCAGTGGAGGCTGCTAAAATCGTAGCCCCGGCACCGTCGGCATAAATCATACTGTCTTTATCATGCGGGTCTACTATTCTTGATAAAGTTTCTGATCCAATAACCATCACTTTTTTAGCATCGCCAGATCTGATAAAATAATCTGCTTGTATCATGCCCTGCAACCACCCTGGGCAACCAAAAGGCAAATCGTAGGCTACGCAGTTGGGGTTTTCTATTCCTAATTTATGTTTTACCCTACTGGCCAAAGTTGGTACAATATCCGTTCTGTTCGAGCCTGCCTTAACATCTCCAAAGTTATGGGCTACAATAATGTAGTCCAACTCCTCCCCATTTATTCCAGAACTTTCTAAAGCATCTTGGGCGGCAAAAAAGGCTAAATCAGAAGCGTTTTGTCCGTCTTCTGCGTATCTTCTTTCTTCAATATCGGTTATCTGTTTAAACTTATGAATGGCATCAGCATTTTTTCTTAGCTGTGGAGTACCATCTTTTTCTACAAAGGTGTGAGAAAGAAAATCATCGTTCTTTACCACTTTAGACGGGATATACTTCCCTGTCCCAACAATTATTGATTTTATATGACTGCTCATTTTTAAAATTTAAACCGAAAACTCTTCTGGTATATAGTATAAAGTTACTGAATAATTTTGAAAATCATTTAGGTTTGTAATCAGCTCGATAAGCATTTACAATTGCGTGGAGTAGGATTATTTATTTACATGGTAATAAAATCACACTGTAACAAAGCTTTACGATTGCTGTCTTAATAAAAGAATATCTAATTTGTCGTTAAATCTATTCAATGGATAATATAGAAATCGTAAAAGTTGCGCTACAATCTATCAACAGTAATAAATTAAGAACCTTTTTAACAGCCTTAATTATTGCAATTGGCTTGATGGCTTTAGTAGGTATTTTAACTTCTATCGACGCCATTAAAGGCTCGTTAAATAACACTTTTGCCAGTATGGGCGCTAACTCGTTCACTATACGTAACCGAGGAACGGGAATTAGAATTGGCGGAAACGGTGCAAAAGCGAAACGCTGGCCTGTAATTACTTACCGCCAGGCAATGGATTTTAAACGAGGCTTTTCAGTACCTTCTTTGGTTTCAGTTAACACTTTTGCATCTTTTGCGGCAACGGTAAAGTTTAAGAACGATAAAACGAATCCCAATATTTCTGTTTTAGGTGGCGATGCAGAATATGTGGCTACGGGCGGTTATAAAATTGTCGAAGGGCGTAATTTCTCTAGCAACGAAATGGAGTTTGGTGCAAGCGTTGTAATTATTGGAGATGAAATAAAAAAGAAATTTTTTGATAAAGGTGATGCTGTAGATCAAATTATAACTATTGGCACTAATAAATTTCGGGTAATCGGTGTTTTTGCACCTAAAGGTTCGAGCATGGGTTTTGGAGGTGATAAAGTCTGCGTAATTCCGATCGTGAGAGGTCGGCAAATTATGACCAACAAAAACCCAACATATACTATTTCTGTAATGGCTAGCGACCCAACTTTACTTGACTATGCGTCTGGCGAAGCAACAGCGTTAATGCGAAAAATTAGAAATTTAACTGTGCAGGAACAAAGTACATTTGAAATTACCAAAAGTGATGCAATTGCAGAAACCTTGATCAGCAACCTAAAATTTGTACAAATTGCCGGCATAGCAATCGGTTTAATTACTTTGATTGGCGCAGCAATCGCCTTAATGAATATTATGATGGTTTCTGTTACCGAACGTACCCGCGAAATAGGTATCCGAAAAGCAATTGGAGCAAACCCCGCATTAATTCGTAAACAATTTTTGTACGAAGCTATTGTGATCTGTTTAATAGGTGGTGGCGTTGGAATATTTTTGGGGATTGTAATGGGAAATTTATTAGCTATTGCAATGGGAGCCTCTTTCCTAATCCCATGGTTATGGATTTTTATAGGCTTGGTAGCATGTGTTGGAACAGGTTTAGCGTCTGGAATTATCCCCGCATCAAAAGCTTCAAAACTGGACCCAGTCGAAGCTTTAAGGTACGAGTAGATTTTCGTTCTTTGCTAATCCACAGGGTTCTCTTTGGAGAAACCCCTGCTGGGATGTAAATGCACTGAACTAAACGCAGGGTCCTCTGCGAGAGACCCCTGCTTCGACGAATGAACTAATGACTAATAAACTCTCAACCACTCCAAAAGCCTATCTAACTAATAACTAACTAACTAACTTAGCCCAAGTATCTTTCAGCGTAACCGTTCTATTAAACACCAAATGCTCTGCTGTTGAATCAGCATCTAAGCAAAAATAACCTTTACGTATAAACTGGTAACGTCTATCAGGATTGTCTGCTAACTGTTGTTGGGCGTTTGCCAAATCAGCTTCTATGTAAGCATTTTTTAATACTACTAAACTTCCTGGGTTTAAATAATCTTTAAAATCGCCTTCTTCACGGTCTGGCTCTTCAGCGGTAAATAGTCTCTCGTACAGCCTAACTTCTGCAGTTTTTGCGTGTTTAACACTTACCCAATGCATGGTTCCCTTCACTTTTAGTCCTGATGTATCTTCGCCAGATTTTGATTCTGGGAAATAAGTACAATGAATCTCCGTAACGTTACCTTCAGCATCTTTCACAAAATCATCACATCTAACAATGTAAGCGCTCTTTAAACGGCTCATTAACCCAGGTCCCAAACGGAAAAACTTTTTTGGTGGTTCTTCCATAAAATCTTCCCGCTCTATCCAAAGTTCGCGACTGAATGGGATTTGGCGTTCACCATCATGACCTTCAACTTCAGGATTGTTTTCGCCCGTCAACATTTCCTCTTGTCCTTCTGGATAATTGGTAATCACCATTTTAATAGGATCCAAAACCGCCATTCTGCGCCACGAAGTTTTGTTTAAATCCTCACGAATAAAAAACTCCAACAAACTATATTCAATTAAGTTCTCTCTTTTTGCAATTCCGGTACGTTCGCAAAAATTACGGATTGATGATGGTGTAAAACCTCTTCTGCACAAACCGCTTATGGTTGGCATACGTGGGTCATCCCAACCCGCAACAAATTTCTCGTTCACCAACTGCAATAATTTTCTTTTGCTGGTTACCGTATAATTTAAGTTTTTACGAGCAAACTCATATTGTTTTGACGGATAAATCTCCAATTTCTCAATTAGCCAGTTGTATAAATCGCGGTGAGGAATAAACTCTAAAGTACAAACAGAATGCGTAATATGCTCAATGGCATCACTTTGTCCGTGAGCAAAATCATACATCGGATAAATACACCAAGCATCACCAGTTCTGTGGTGTTTTGCATGCTTTATACGATAGATAATAGGATCACGCATAATCATGTTCACATGCGTCATATCTATCTTGGCTCTTAAAGTATGGCTTCCATCTGGAAACTCGCCATTCTTCATTCTGGTAAATAAATCCAAGTTTTCTTCAACACTGCGGTCTCTGAACGGACTGTTTTTCCCTGGTTCTGTTGGTGTTCCTTTTAAGGTTGCCATATCCTCTGCATTCAAATCGTCCACATAGGCCAATCCTTTTTCAATCAGTTTAACAGCATACCCGTAAAGCGTATCAAAATTATCTGAAGCATAATTCTCGTTTTCCCACTTAAAACCTAACCAAGCAATATCTTTTTTAATTGCTTCAACGTAGGCTGTATCTTCTGTAACTGGGTTGGTATCATCAAATCTAAGGTTGGTGTAGCCTTTGAATTTTTCTGTTAAACCAAAATTCAAGCAAATACTACTTGCATGCCCAATGTGCAAAAACCCATTAGGCTCTGGCGGAAAACGGGTAATAATCTGATCGTATTTACCTTCTTTTAAGTCGGTTTCTACAATCTCTTCTATAAAGTTTAGTGATTTCTCTTCGGACATGTGTTTTGCGTATAGCCTGCAAAAATAGTAAAATTAAAGATAGGCAAAAAGCTTGTTGATGGTGTTCAAGTACACTAATCGTCTAAAGACATAAATAAATTATTCAAGGATTCGCTAAAGAGTGGATGCGCAAACATGGTATGCCTTATTTCGGGGTATGTAATTCTACCCATCATAGCCATCTGCAATACCGACATTACTTCGCCGCCTTCGGCACCAATAATTGTTGCACCTAAAACCTCCTTTGTTTTGGCATCTACAATGGCTTTCATAAATCCTAAAGTTTCACCAGTTTCATCTGCTCTGGCAACATGGCGCATCGGCAGTGTGGCAACTTTATAATTTAGTTTTTGCTTTTTTGCTTCACGTTCCGTAATTCCCACACGCCCCATTTGTGGATCGGTAAACATACAGTAAGGAATCAGTCTGTTTTTGATGCTTCTGCTTTTTTTATTGATAAGGTTATCGTAAATAATTAAATGGTCATTGTAGGCAACATGCGTAAACGCTGGGCCACCTTTTACATCGCCTAAAGCATAAATATTTTTTGTAGCTGTTCTCAACTGATTATCAACTAAAATGTGACCCCTGTTATCCGTTTTCACTCCTGCTGCCTTTAAATTTAGGTTTTCTGTTTGGGGTTTTCTACCAGCAGCTATTAAAATATGACTACAAAGAAAATTTTGCTTTTTGCCGTTTACGGTTGCCATAACCTTTTTTTGTTTTTTCCCGCTTATCGCTGATACTTTGGAGTTTGTGTGTATTTCTATATTTTCCTTCTTAAATATCTCTGTCATCGAGACGCAAACATCTTCATCCTCATGCGGAAGCAATGTTTTTGATTGTTCTAAAATGGTGACTTTAGCACCAAACCGGTTCATCATTTGCCCTAGCTCTAAAGCAATATAACCACCACCAATAATTACTAAATGTTTCGGAATTTCTTTTAGTTCTAATAATGTTGTAGAGGTGAGATAATCAGTTTCTTCTATACCTTTCAATTTGGGAATTAGCGGACTAGCTCCGGTATTGATAAAAATCTGCTTGCCGCTGATTTCTATATTGCCTTTAGCGGTTTTCACTTTTAAAGTTTCTTGATCTTGAAAAGAACCCTCACCCATGATGATGGTTAGGTTCTTCGTCTTTTTTAATCCCTTGATCGCCCCGTTTCTAAAAGAAGTTACAATATCCTGTTTTCTCTCATAAACTTTATCGTAATCTATGCTTATGCTTTTACATTTAACGCCCCAACGTTCTGAGTTCTTTACGATATGAGCCACCCTAGCAGAAAAGATCATCGTTTTGGTAGGCGAACAGCCATCGTTAATACAAGTTCCACCGATAATCCGCTTTTCAATCAATGCCACTTTTTTGCCAGCCTTCGCTAATTTCTTAGCCAAGGGGATCCCTGCCTGGCCTGCTCCAATAACTATTGCATCAAATTTTTTCATATTATGCTATTTTCCGCCATCACCAAATAGCGTACAAATAGTAAGCAATAACTTTACCAAGGAAAGCTATAAAAAAAAGAGGCTATCTCTAATAAGAAATAGCCTCCGTTTTAAGGTTAATCTGTATGTGCTTTTTTATTTGTATTCTGAAGAAACGGAATTAATTTTCCAATCTTTACCAGCTTTCACAAGTGTAATGTAATTCTCTCTGGTAAATGTATCATAAACTTGGCTCACCTTTACTAGCGTATAGCTTTCTGTATTAACTACCACGGCTGACAAGACTTCGCACTGCTGTGTAATGCCTTTGTTTTTGGCTAAAAATCCGTATTCCTCACTTTTTGAATGACTGGTTGTTTTCCCGTTAGCGGAAATACTAAATTTTGCATCATCAGTAAATATTTTATTGAAATTAGATAGGTCGCCATACTTAATCAGATTCACATAGTTACTTATGCTAACATCCATAGTTTGAACAGTGGCTGTACCGTCATCTGTTTTCGCAAAGCTTATGGTAGCGGTAAGCATTACAATGGCTAAGAATGATTTTTTTAGGTTAAAAATTTTCATGGTTTTAAATATTAGTTGTTTAATTGTTATGTAATATAGACGGCACCATGAGCTAAAAAGTTACAGTTGGATTACAAAAAAAAAAATTTAGGGTGAGAGGAGAAAATCTGGTCCAAAGAAAGCGCTAGATTTAGTGTTTGCAAGAGGAAAACTAGTCACCAAAAAAAACTAAATTAATGTGCCAGTAGATGCGCCAAGACCTAGTTAAGTTTGCCCGAAAACACCTATTTTAGTTTTACTAATTAACTCAGAAATTAATTGGCGCAAAAAATTAGATTTGTTATTTGCTTGGATAAAAACTTCTAAAAAGACAAAAGAGAGCAAAATGCTCTCTTTTGTTGCTGTGGCTCCGACGAGAATCGAACTCATATCTAAAGTTTAGGAAACTTCTATTCTATCCGTTGAACTACGGAGCCTTTTAAAAAAAAAGTTCTTACCTCACCACACTTCCAACTCCAAACTCTTCCTTAGGAGCCACAAAAGTAAGTTTTCCATCTGAATTTTCTGCCATTAAAATCATTCCTTGTGAAAGAATTCCTTTGATTTCTCGTGGTTCTAAGTTAATTAAGATACTTACCTGTTGACCAACAATACTTTCTGGTGCAAAAAACTCTGCAATTCCCGAAACTACCGTTCTTTGATCTAAACCAGTATCAACAGTAAGTTTCAATAATTTTTTAGTCTTCGCTACCTTTTCTGCGGTTAATATTTTGCCTGTTCTAATATCTAACGATGCAAAATCATCAAAACTGATATTTGCCTTTGCTGGCACAAGCGCTGGTGAATTTGCTGCTTTTGCTTCTTCTTTTTTAACAGCTAACTTAGCTAACTGCCTCTCCACTTGTTCATCTTCTACTTTTTCGAACAGTAAACTTGCCGGATTTAGCTGATGCCCGTCGGAAAAAACAATTACTTCATTATAGCTTTTATCTGCTACTGCGATGTTGAGCATCGTTGCCAACTTTTTACTTGAATGCGGTAAAAATGCCTGCGAAAGAATTGTTAAATGTGCGATGATATGCAAACAGTTCTGCAAAACCTCTCTAGTCTCTTCTGGGTTTTCTTTGAAGGTTTTCCACGGTTCTTTCTCTGTCAAGTACTTATTCCCTAGCCTCGCCACATCCATTAATGAGGCAATAGCATTTCTAAATTTATAGTCTGTTAAGTACTTATCAATATCTGCGTATGCAGTTTCTATATGCGTTGCTAAAGTTTCATCTTTCAATTTTTCTCCGCCCAATACTTTTCCGTCAAAGTATTTGTGCATCAAAATCATCACCCTGTTTACAAAATTTCCGAAAATAGCCACCAACTCATTGTTTACACGAGCTTGGTAATCTTTCCAGGTAAATTCGCTATCGCTGGTTTCGGGCATAATAGACGTCAACACATAGCGCAGTTCATCCTGCTTATTGGGGAATTCTTCTAAATACTCATGCAACCAAACTGCATGATTTCTGGATGTAGAAAGCTTATCGCCCTCTAGGTTCAAAAACTCATTTGCAGGTACATTTTCTGGCAAAATATAATCGCCATGCGCATTCAATATAGACGGAAAGGTAATACAATGAAAAACAATATTGTCTTTACCTATAAAGTGAATCAGGCATGAATTATCTGCTTCATTTTCCTGCTTTTTCCAGTACAGTTGCCAATCTTTATCATTATCAATTGCCCACTGTTTTGTAGCAGAAATATAGCCAATTGGCGCATCTAACCACACATAAAGCTTTTTACCCTCGGCTTCCATCAAAGGCACATCAATTCCCCAATCCAAATCACGAGTCATGGAACGTGGTTGTAAACCCTGCTTTAACCAAGAGCTACACTGCCCGTAAACATTTGTTTTCCAGCTATCCTTTTTCCCTTCTAACAACCATTCCTCTAACCAAGGCTGGTACTTGTCTAAAGGCAAATACCAATGTTTAGTAGGCTTTAAAATCGGTTTATTCCCACTTAAGGTTGACCGTGGATTAACCAACTCGGTTGGACTTAATGATGTTCCACATTTTTCGCATTGGTCGCCGTAAGCGTTGTCATTACCACAATTTGGGCAAGTACCAATAATATAACGATCGGCTAAAAACTGCTGAAACTCTTCATCAAAATATTGATCAGAAAACTTTTCTATAAACTCTCCTTTTTCGTAAAGATTCAAGAAAAACTCTTTCGATAAATCGTGGTGAATAGGTGCAGAAGTGCGGTGGTAAATATCAAAAGCAATCCCAAAATCTTCAAAACTTTTTTTTATCTGATGATGATACTGGTCAATGATTGCTTGTGGCGTAGTTCCCTCTTTTTTGGCTTTGATAGTGATAGCCGCACCATGCTCATCAGAACCGCATACATAAACTACGTCTTTTTTCTGCAAGCGCAAATGGCGCACAAATATATCAGCTGGCAAATAAGCCCCGGCTAAATGACCGATATGTAAAGGTCCGTTGGCATAAGGCAAAGCGGAAGTAACAGTATATCTTTTATAATTTTTATTAGTCAAAACTAAATGTTTGGGTTGTTTTATTAATTTGCAAAGATAATTGATAATGGTTAAAATCTAAGCTATCGCAAAAGATAAATAATTTGTGCGCTTTAACACGCTTTTCGCTGTATCTTTTTATTTGTTTCCCTCCAGCTCCGCCCAGGACAACAAACAAAAAGGATGTCGCTACTATCGTTAACGCCTTATAATACTTATAAAAATTTAGAAATCGATGACCCATCCACCCTATTTAAAAAAAGGAGACAAAATAGCCATTACCTGTCCGGCTAAAGCTTTAAAATCTCCAATGACTGATGCAATTTTGCTGTTAGAGTCTTGGGGCTTGAAAGTTGTTTTAGGCGAAACTGTAGGTGCTGTTCATCATCAGTTTTCTGGAACAGATGAAATGCGGGAAAGGGACATGCAAAAATTCATTAACGACAACACGATAAAAGCAATCATTGCAGCTAGAGGGGGCTATGGCTGTATCAGAATTGTAGACGACATAGATTGGATGCCCTTAATCCGAAATCCAAAATGGGTCATCGGTTTTAGCGACATTACTGTTTTTCATCTACAATTGCAAAGCATGGGCTTGCAAAGTTTACACGCACAAATGCCCTCTACCATTGCCGAAAGCTCAAAAGAAGGCTTAGAAAGTTTAAGAAAAACCCTTTTTGGAGAAAGTATACAATACACTTTTGCTGCGGATACTGGAAACAGAAAAGGGGTATGCCAAGGTGAATTAATTGGAGGGAATCTAACCTTATTGGTAGCATGTATAAATTCTGTAAATGATATAGATTATAGCAATAAGATTCTTTTTATAGAAGATGTTGGCGAATATGCTTATGCTGTTGACAGAATGATCCGCACTTTAGACAGAGCAGGCAAACTAAAAAACTTGAAGGGCTTAATAGTTGGCGGCTTTACCAACATCAAGCAAGATGACCCTCCATTTGGCTATTCAGCGTATGAAATCATCAATTCTGTGGTTGCTAAATATAATTTTCCGGTAGGTTTCAATTTCCCTGCGGGCCATTTACCAGACAATAGGGCTTTAATTTTAGGAAGAGAAGTCAAACTTGAAGTCGGAATTGAAAGCTCAAACCTTAAATTCTTATAGTCTTTATTCGATAGAGATTAATGCTTTCTTTTTCTTGCTTTTCATCCTTTTTGGGATTGCCAGCAGTATTTCTTGCTCCAAGGCATCAATCATTCTTTTTTTGATGAAATTCTTATGCGTTACGATACTGATTTCTCGACTAGGTTCTGGACTTTTAAAATACCGTACCCGATCCATCTGCTTCATAGAGAAATCCTGTATAGCGAGTTCTGGCAATATGGTAATACCTTCGTTCACATCGACCATTTTTATCAAAGTCTCAATACTTCCGGTGTTATAATTAAGTTTATGATGGTTTGATTTGGTATGCTGGCAAATATTTAAAACCTGGTTGCGCATACAATGCCCTTCGTTCAAAAGCCAAAGATTATCTACATCCAAATCATTGGTGGTTAATGCTTTTTTCTTAAACATCGGACTGCTTTTGGTGAGGTAGCTTACGAAATTTTCGTAATACACCGGACGTTCCTCTAAAAAATCCTCATCAAGCGGGGTTGCTAGTATGCCACAATCCAAAAGACCAACTTTTATTTGCTTAATAATATGCTCGGTAGTCAGCTCGGAGATAGAAAGGCGAATTTTGGGATATTTCACTAAAAAGCCACCAATCACCTTGGGAATTAAGTATGGCGCCACTGTTGGGATCACGCCAATCTTCAATTCACCCCCTATTTCGCCTTTACGCTCTTCAATAATATCTCTTATCTTAAAACTTTCTTGCAGTAGTATTCGGGCTTGCTCTATAATCTCGATACCAATCTCGGTAGGTGTAATCGGTTGCCTGGACCTATCAAATAACTTCACCCCTAAATGCTCTTCCAGTTTTTGGATCTGCATACTTAAAGTGGGCTGTGTCACAAAACACTTCTCGGCCGCTAGCACAAAACTACGATACGTATCTACTGCCACAGCATATTCAAGTTGAGTAATTGTCATGCTGTAAAATAGATAAATTCTATGGCAAAAGAAATAGCTATCTATAAATAAAAAAAGGAGGTCTAGCCTCCTTTTTTTATTTAATTTTTATTCTACCGTTACCGACTTTGCAAGGTTTCGTGGCTGATCCACGTTACAACCTCTTAAAACCGCAATATGATAAGACAACAATTGTAAAGGGATAGTAGCTAGAAGCGGCAAGAAAGCCTCATCACTTGCCGGTATTTCTATCGCATAATCCGCCATCTTAACCACCTCCGTATCGCCCTCCGTAACAATGGCAACAACTATTCCTTTCCGGGCTTTTACTTCCTGTATGTTAGAAATTACTTTTTCGTAAGATGAATTTTTAGTAGCAATTACGATAACCGGCATTTCTTCGTCAATCAACGCGATTGGGCCATGTTTCATTTCTGCTGCCGGGTATCCTTCTGCATGGATGTAAGAAATCTCTTTCAATTTCAACGCACCTTCTAAGGCCACAGGGAAACCGCTCCCTCTCCCTAAAAAAAGTGCATTTCTAGAGTCTTTAAATTTTTTGGAAATCTCCAAAATCATTTTATCAGATTCTAGGGCTTTTTCAACCATACTTGGAATACGCTCTAGCTCGCTCAGTAAAGAAATCAGCTTTGTTTGAGGTAAAGTACCTTTCTTCTCAGCCATATAAAAAGCCAATAAAGTTAAAGCTGTTACCTGTGCAGTAAATGCTTTTGTTGATGCCACGCCAATTTCTGGTCCCGCATGTGTATAAATCCCCGCATCAGATAAACGAGGAATAGATGCACCAACCACATTACAAATACCAAAGATCGTTGCACCTTTCGCTTTCGCCATTTCAATAGCGGCCATGGTATCGGCTGTTTCTCCAGATTGTGAAATTGCAATAACAATATCTTTCTCGGTTATAATTGGGTTACGATACCTGAATTCCGATGCGTATTCTACCTCAACCGGTATTCTCGCATACTCTTCAATTAAATACTCGCCAACTAACCCTGCATGCCATGAAGTACCACAGGCTACAATGATAATTCTGTTTGCATTCTTAAACTTTTTGGTATAATCTTTAATTCCACCGAGTTTAATTTTACCTTCTAATGGATAAATACGACCACGCATACATTCAGTGATAGAACGTGGTTGCTCATAAATTTCCTTAAGCATGAAGTGATCATAACCACCTTTTTCTATCATTTCGAGTTTAATCTCGAGCTGCTGAACGTAAGGAGTTTTTATTTCATTATCAATTGACCTAATAACCAGCTCGTCTGTTTTCAGATAAGCAATTTCGTTATCATCTAAATAAATCACATTCTTAGTGTATTCTACAATTGGTGTAGCATCAGAAGCAATAAAATACTCGTTTACTCCAACACCGATAACCATCGGACTTCCTTTTCGAGCCGCAATTAGCATTTCGGGATCCTCTTTGCTCATGATTACAATTGCATAAGCACCAACAACCTGCTTTAAAGCCTCACGAACTGCTTCTTGCAAATCGATTTTAGCTTCTTTTCGGATGTCCTCAATTAAGTGGATCAAAACTTCCGTATCTGTATCGCTTTTAAAAACGTGGCCACGGCTAATGAGCTCCTCTTTTAAGGGACCGTAGTTTTCAATAATACCGTTATGAATGATTGCTAATTTTTCGTCACCAGATTGGTGAGGGTGTGAGTTTTTATCATTTGGCGGCCCGTGTGTTGCCCAACGGGTATGCCCCATACCCACAGATCCAGAATGATCTTTTCCTGCGATAAAGTTCTCTAACGTGGCAACTTTCCCTGCCTTTTTGTAGATATTTAACTTTGATGAATGATCCAACAGTGCTACTCCAGCACTATCGTAACCTCGATATTCTAAACGTTGTAATCCTTTAATGATAATAGGATAGGCTTCTCTGAAGCCGATATAACCAACAATTCCACACATAAAAAAAAACTATATTTTGAAGATTGGTCGCTAATCTACAAAATATAGTCTCATTTATAACAGGAATTTTACTTCTGATCGGTATAAAAAACGCGTAATTTGACCTTGTAGGCGGTGTTTACGCCCCCACCGACGATTAATCTTCCAAGATTATTAAAAATACTTGAAGCCGTAAAATCTGACGGAGTAATAAAGGTACCGTAGTTTTTAATTTTACCACTTATCAAATCTTGTACATAACCCGTAAAGTTAAAAGTATATGATTTTGAGTTACTGCTATAAAACCCACCAATAAATCCCGGACCCAAATAACGAGGATCATTTGGAGATTCATCTGGAATCAACTGTGGTCTGTTTGCAATATCCCAACGGTAGGTACGTAGCTTACTTATCGGTTTGTACAAATTGTTAGCGGGTGTGTTTTCTGTATATAAAACCAACTCGGCTCTATTTATAGCAACATTTTTTCCAAGTTTTTTTAAGCTATCCAGGTGAGGAAACTCTACTTTAACAAAAGTACCACCTAAGCCTTTCAAATATAACAGGTTGCTATTCTTATCAGTGCTGGCAAGCGCTGTTTTAACTACTGTTCCATCCATATCCCACGTAAGCTCTGTTGCGGCATCTCCGTTAACCCCGTTTACGGTAAAAGTATTTACTAAGGTATCGGTTACGCCTGCTACTGTAGATTTATAAAAAATATCCAACCTGGTTGCACCACTTGTATTTGTATTAAAAGAAAACAACCCTCCAGCGCCTGTAGTTGCACCTTTATTCATCGAAATAAATAGCCCTTTAATGTAATTGTTAAAAGTTAGGTTCGAAATCTTGTTTACAGAGTCTAGATCAATAATATTATTTTTAACAAAATTAGCATCAAGCTTTATTCTCAATTGTCTTGGAACACGCTTTGTGCTATCTGTTTGTCCTTTTCTAATATCTTGTAATGTAATACTGTCTTTTAAATTGGTGGTCATAATTTTTGTACCAATTACCGTAGACTTGGTTAACCATTTTTTATTGGAGTAATAACTCTTTCCAGACTCGTTGTACAATACTTCATCAAGCTGCCTTACTTCAGCAGTAAAAGTCGAATTTGTACTATCCCCGTAAAACTCAGTATAAGGCAACACTAAAATTGCCGAATCCAAAACCGTACTTGTCCCAAACTTGTAATTTGAGCTAGGCATAGTTAAACCTAATGCTAGGTTCGCGGTGGTTTTACCAAAAACTGCATCGTTGAAATAACCCAAAACACTACGTTCAGTGAAATTCGCTATTACGCTATCCTGCTTTTGTAGCTTAGTGATAACGGTACTTGTATCAACTAACTTTGTTTCAAGAGCTATATCGGGTCCAACATCTAAACCAACGCCTGTAGGGTTTTTACAACTCCCTAAAATAAAAAGACTTACTAACAGGGTTAATAAGTCTGATTTTATAAATCTCATATAATTTTTTTCGAACTTTTTAAGCTACCGACACTAATTCGTCTGTTGCAATTTCTTGGTAAAAATTGTAATAATTTTCGAAATCTGCGGTAAGTGCATGCTCTAAAACAGGTTTTTCTTGTTTTTTAACAAAGTTTAACACTTCTTCATCCACATTTTCTGCTCCTAAAACTATCGCATCAGAATACTCAATGGCCGCTTTATTTAAACCGTTATGGGTTGCATCTGCATACGAAGCTGTATCTTTCTCGTCCATTCCTTTAGCTAAAGCCTTTTTTGCAAAACCATCGCCTAAAGAACCCGTAAAAGTGTTTTCGTAAATAGAATAAACTACTTTTGCATCCTTAAAAGTAGGGTCGTCTTTGTAA
Source organism: Pedobacter arcticus A12 (assembly GCF_000302595.1). Classification (GTDB taxonomy): domain Bacteria; phylum Bacteroidota; class Bacteroidia; order Sphingobacteriales; family Sphingobacteriaceae; genus Pseudopedobacter; species Pseudopedobacter arcticus. The sequence goes on from NZ_JH947128.1 coordinate 569,871, forward strand.
TTAGTTTTTAAGTAAGCAGGCACTAGTGCACTCATCCAGCCGTGACAATGTACAATATCTGGCGACCAGCCTAATTTTTTAACGGTTTCTAAAGCACCTTTACAGAAGAAAACAGCTCTTTCGTCGTTATCTCCGTAAAACTTACCTTTTGCATCATTAAAAACATACTTTCTGTGGAAATAATCCTCATTATCCAAGAAGTAAACCTGCATTCTTGCAGAAGGTATCGAAGCAACTTTTATAATTAAGGGATTATCAGTTTCATCGATGATGATGTTCATCCCAGAAAGGCGAATTACCTCATGCAGGCGATTTCTTCTTTCGTTGATGTTACCAAAACGAGGCATTAAAATTCTTATTTCGAAACCCTTCTCTTGCATTGCTTGAGGCAAGGTTCTCGTAATCTTTGAAATTGCTGTTAACTCTAGAAATGGTGACATTTCATGTGTGATAAACAAAAGCTTGGTTTTTCCCATCTCCTAAATCTTTGATAAGTTTTTGTTAAGAAGTTTTTTTTTAAAGTGCGAATATAACAAAAATCTTGCAGAGTTACAATGTTTTTCGTAAATGCCCATTGCAATTCCAGAACTATTTAGCCACTTTTGCCGACTAAAATTCAGTTGTTTTTGAAAAGTTTCAACACAAAAGAAAAGCTGGTAGCTTATTTAAATTCTGTAAGGGGCAAAAACCTAAAAATCGGTTTAGTGCCAACTATGGGTGCTCTGCATGAAGGGCATTTGTCTTTGATTGCCGCTTCAAAAGAAAAGTGCGACCTCACCATTGCCTCCATATTTGTAAATCCTACGCAGTTTAACAAAGCAGATGATCTGTTAAAATATCCTAAACCTATTGAACGCGACAAACAGCTATTGGAAAAAGCCGGTTGCGATATTCTCTTTAATCCGGAAGTTAGTGAAATGTACCACGATAACGAGCGCTGGAATTATAAAGTCGGAAACTTAAACACCATTTTAGAAGGGAAGTTTAGACCGGGGCATTATGAAGGTGTTACGCAGATAGTTTACAAGCTTTTTACTTTGGTTGAACCAGATTTTGCATTTTTTGGACAAAAAGATTACCAACAGTTCTTGGTTATAAGTGAACTGACAAAACATTTTAAGCTACCGATACAGCTGCAAGCCTGCCCAATCATCAGAGAAAAAGATGGATTGGCAATGAGCTCGAGAAATGTACGTTTAAACCAGTTGGAACACGAAAAATCCTTACAACTGTATCAATCATTAAAGTTTATTAAAGCAAACTACGGCAAGCTCCCTAAAGAGGGATTATTAAACCAAGCTAAGGGTTTTTATAACGATGATTTACTTGATTTGGAATACCTTGAGATTGCAGATCAGCACACTCTATCACCTATAAACGATCAAAAAAACGCGATAGTTTTGGTGGCTTGTAGCGTAGGAAGCACTAGACTGATAGATAATATGATGCTCCCCTAACATATTTTATAAAATCTATTCTTTATTTTTGCAACATGGTAATTGAAGTTTTAAAATCTAAAATTCATCGGGTTAAGGTTACAGAGTCGGAATTAAATTATGTTGGCAGTATAACTATTGACGAGGATTTATTAGATGCAGCCAATATGATTCCGAATGAGAAGGTGCAGGTGGTAAACAATAATAACGGCGCTAGATTTGAGACCTATATCATTAAAGGCGAACGCGGCACAGGAACAGTTTGTTTAAACGGATCTTGTGCAAGATTGGCGCAAATTGGCGATATTGTAATTATTGTATCCTATGCGCATATGGAATTTGAAGAAGCTAAAAAATATGAACCTATCTTAGTTTTTCCTGATGACAACAATAAGTTAATCAAATAAATATTGAAAATACGGCTACTTACTGCTATCAAATACACCTTATTTTCAGCAGTGGGTTTGGCTATTATTTATTACCTCTTTAGCTCATATTACAATCCTTCCTTTTTAAAAAACTTACAAAGTATTAGCCTAAAATGGCTCGCTATTTCTGCTTTATGCGCAACTGCGGCCAACATTTTTAGGGCATGGCGTTGGCAGTTAATGATTGCCCCTTTTGCAGATAAAAAACCTGCTCTTTCAAACGTTTTTAATGCTTTAATGATTGGTTACCTGATAAACCTGGCTTTGCCAAGGGCTGGCGAATTAGCTAGATGCGCATGGATGGCTAAAAAAGAACAAATAGATACGGCAAAGCTTATTGGGAGCGTAATTGCCGAACGTATTTTTGATTTATTGATGTTGCTGCTACTGATTCTATTAAGCCTATTGCTTTATCAGGATCTATTTTCCAATTTGATTTATTTTGAAGTTTCTAAATCTGTTAAAGAAAAGACACTAGTAGCTGTCGGCCTATTTGTTGTGGCTTTCTTGATTGTTACAATTGGCTATAGCCTATCAAAAAACAATAACTACTGGATTGTAGCTAAAGTTAAGCGTATCGTAAAAAAGCTATGGGACGGTTTTATATCTGTACGTGAAATCAAAAACCCAATTGCTTTTATACTTTTAACCTTATTGATCTGGTTTTTCTATATCGCATCTAGCTATTTTGCGTTTAAGATGCTACAACAAACAGAATTTTTAACTTTCGTTGATGCTTTGTTAACCGTTGTTGCCGGTAGCTTCGGGATGATTGCGCCAATACAAGGTGGAATAGGTGCTTTTCATTTTATGGTTTCAAAATGCTTGATTCTTTTAGGTATTGATAGTACGGTTGCCTTAGTTTACGCCACAGTTCTTCATGCTTCACAGACTTTGCTTGTAGCATTATTAGGTACAATTGCACTTAGTGCTACGCCAACGCTTTCAAAAAAGCAGTGAGTCAGCGTCTAAGACCGTTCGCATCGCGTTAAGTAAAACCTTAGATATTATATTTTCCAAGTTTCTTTTTTAAGAAACCCTCGTTTCTATCTGTAAAATCTTTCAAGGTTTCGTTTTCCTTAATCTCGGCATCTGCTAGCTTAGGGACCCCAATACGTTGCGAACTGTAAATACCTGAATGCCCACTAAAGAAATATGCTGTAAAACAAGCAATTGCAAAAAACAGAACATACTCCCCGCCAAATAGCTCAACGCCCATAAAAGTACAAGCTAAAGGCGTGTTGGTTGCGCCTGCAAAAACCGCTATAAAACCCAAAGCAGCAAATAAGCTAACCGGCGCATCCATTAAAGTGGCCAAGGTATTGCCCAAAGTTGCACCAATATAAAACAGCGGTGTTACTTCGCCACCTTTAAAACCAGTACCCAAAGTAACCGTGGTAAAAATGGTTTTCCAAAGCCAGCTAAACATATCGGCACCACCAGCTTTAAAAGCGGAAACAATGGTTATTGCACCGGGGTATTCGGCATCTACTCCTAAGCTTAGATAATCGGGTTTCCCAACCAAAAGCGTTAATAATATAATGGCTACTCCCCCAAAAAATGGAATTAACCAAGTTGTTTTAAAAAGACTTGTAAAAACAGATTTTACGCGGTGCACCAAAGTTGCAAAGAGATAGCTCACTAACCCAAACGCTACCGAAGCGATAATAATTTTTAAAATTAAAACTACATCCCAATGTGAAAAACCAACTAAAAAACTTGCTTTGGTTTCTAAAAAATCTATATGGTAACGGGTATGGCTAAGTCCCCAAGCGCTTACTGCAAAATCTCCAACAAGGCTTGCAAACAGGCAGGGAACAATTGCATTGTATTTCAATTTGCCCAAAGCAATTACCTCAATAGCGAAAATTGCTCCAGTTAGTGGAGTGCCAAATACGGCCCCGAAACCAGCGGCAACTCCTGCCATCAACAACGTTTTTACGTCCGCTTTGGAAAGTTTAAACCAATTACCCAAAAACTGGGCAATACTGCCACCAATTTGTACCGCTGTACCCTCCCTGCCAGCCGAACCACCGAATAAGTGAGTAAGTACTGTAGTGAATAAAACCAATGGTCCCATCTGGGGAGGAACTCCGCCTCCGGGCTGATGAATTTCATCCATAATGAGGTTGTTCCCTTTTTCTGATGATTTGCCCCATAATTTGTACATAAAATGTATACCCACGCCTGCAAAAGGCAATAGATATAGCAAGTAAGTATGAGAAAATCTAAAGAAAATTGCGCTGGTTAACAACCATAAAAAGAATGCAACTGAACTCCCAACTGCCAGCCCAACAGGAATGCTTAATGCAATCCATTTCAATACGTACTTAAGAATCTGTAACCTTTCGGAGGAGTATTTTTTGTTCTGGATATCCAATTTTAGATTAAAATAAGGATTAATAATAGGTTTAAGCTATCAAACTTACACAGAATCAAAGGTATTATTTTGAAAATAAGTTTTGGTACGCACACTTATAAATGTTGAAATCTTAATTGTTAAGCTGAATTTTTACCTTTGCTGCATGAGCTTAAATCCCGACGACCTCCAAAATTACTTAACACTTTTTTGCGATCCTGAGCCAGAACTGTTACAAAGGATTGACCGAGAGACACAATTGGAAGTACTAATGCCGAGAATGCTATCGGGTCATTTACAAGGGCGAATGTTAAGTATGCTGTCTAAAATGATGGCTCCAAAGCGTGTTTTGGAAATTGGAACTTTTACGGGTTACGCTACTTTATGTTTTGCGGAGGGTTTAGCTAAAAATGGCAAAATCATCACTTTAGACATCAACGAAGAACTGGAAGAACGGGTAAAAGGTTATTTCAAAGCATCAGAATATGGCGAAAAAATAAACTATAGAATTGGAAATGCAATGGAAATTATCCCGAGCATTGACGAGGTCTTTGATATTGTTTTTATCGATGCGGATAAAAAAAACAATGGCAATTATTACAACCTGGTTTTTGATAAAGTGCGGAGTGGTGGCTTAATTATAACCGATAATGTATTGTGGAGCGGGAAAGTTTTAACAAAAATTAACGACACCGACACTGCTAATATTCATACTTTTAACCAAATGATAGCCACAGACAAAAGAGTAAATAAGCTCATTTTACCCTTAAGGGATGGCTTATTCATCGTTAGAAAAAAATAATATCGTATAAACTGCGTTACCTTTTAAAAATTTGTTTTGGTAAAAAAAATCTTCTTGTTATGCTTTCTGTGTGTGAATTTTGGTGCTTATGCCCAATCTGTGACGGAAAACTACATTGATGAACATAAAGAAACAGCAATCGCTTTAATGAACGAACATCACTTACCGGCCAGCATAATTTTAGCGGTTGCAATACATGAGTCGGCAAGCGGAACCAGCAAAATCGCCAGATATTTAAACAACCATTTTGGGCTAAAAGGACCGAATAACAGTACTCAGATTAAATCAGCATACCGAGGCTTTGATGAAATTGATGATTCTTACCACTATTTCATCAGCTTTTTAAAGAACCGACCAAAAATGAACGAGCTGTTTGATCAATTCACCGAATATGATTATAAAAATTGGGCTCGCGGGATACAGCGGGGCGGTTATGCGGCCAGTCGAACGTGGGCTTCGCAAGTTATGGCATTAATCAAAAAGTATAACCTACAACAGTTCGACAATCGACCAGACGGTTATATCGAACCCTTAGAACCCGTAACAGTAATAAAGCTTTATAATGTAAAAAAAGGCGATACCTTAAGTCTAATCGCAAAAAAACATCAGACAACTACAAAAAAATTAATGTTGAAAAACCACCTCAAAACTACCGTTTTGAGGATAGGGCAGAAATTAGAACTATAAATGAAGAAATTAATAATTGGAATGCTTGCGTTGGCCGTTTTGGCTTCTTGCTCCTCAAAAAAAAGCCTACATCATCAAAACAAACAGATTGAAAAAGTAGCCAACAAGCAAACAGCTGGCAACTACACCAATTATACAGTGACAAGCTATATCCAAAGATTTAAGGGAATTGCCATTACAGAAATGAACCGTTATGGAATCCCAGCCAGCATTACCATGGCACAGGCGATTTTAGAATCAGGAACCGGAAAAAGCGATTTGGCAAAATATGCCAATAACCATTTCGGGATAAAATGTACAAGCGATTGGAAAGGCAAAGGCTATTATAAAGATGATGATAAGAAAGACGATTGCTTCCGAGTATATAAAAACCCAGAAGAGAGTTTTAGGGATCATTCCGAATTTTTAAAAAGAAAGCGTTACGCCTTTTTATTTGAGCTAGATAAAGATGATTACGTTGGTTGGGCAAAAGGACTTAAACAAGCTGGCTATGCTACCAATCCCAAATATCCAGATTTGTTGATTAGTTTGGTGGAACGTTATGACCTTCATCAGTTTGATAAACCTGAAGGAAAATATGAAAAAATCAAACGTGAGGACAAGGTGTTATCAGACATCAACAGAAACATCCCTAACGAACCTAGAAAAGACAAGGAAAAAGATGCTACACCTATTTTAGCTGGCGACAATTACCTGGTGCAACAAGGCGATACACTTTATAATATTTCTAAACGTTTTGGACTCACCGTTGATGAGCTAAAAGCATTAAACAACATGACCGATGATTACATCAAAATTGGTCAAGCCTTGAAGGTTAAAAAATAATTTATTGAAACATTTAATAACGTTACTTACCTTGATTTTTATTGGCGTAAAGCTTTTTGCACAGCAAGAACCTTTAGCAGGATTGGTATTTGACAAAGACACCAAACAACGGTTAAACCGGGTAAGCATCACTAACCTGCGAACAAATGAAACCGTTTACAACAACAGTAAAGGTGAATTTTCAATAGCCGTAAAACCAGGAGATTTTTTAATAAGCAAACTGAACAACTACAAAAACGATACGCTAAAAATCAGCAATCAAACTGCGCTAATTATTTACCTCCAGCGTTTAGCCATTCCTTTACCCGAAGTGCTTTTTAAAGATTCTGTTTTGCAGGCAAAAGCAAAGTACGAAGAAACAAAAAAAGCTTTTAACCAAGCGGTAAGGCTGGGCAACAATAAAGATATTTTGAACATTAGCAACGGAAATGTAGGTTTAGGTATTGATGCAATATGGAGTGCTTTTAGCAAAGAAGGGAAAAACGCCCGACGCTTAATGGAAATTATGGAGCGTGATTATCAAAATAACATGATTGATCAAATTTTTAATAAGGATTTGGTAAGTCGTGTAACTGGTTTAAAAGGAGACCAGCTTTTGGTTTTTATGCTCAACTTTCGTCCTTCTTATGCCTTTGTAATGCAGGCCAATGAATATGCTTTGGGCAGTTTTATTAAACAAGCCTATATGCGCTTTAAAATGTCGCCCAACTTTCAAGATTTAAGTTCTTTCAAGCCCATTAAAGAATAAATTCAGCAAACATCAAAATGTTTATCTTTGCCCTTTAATTTTTGCCTAGAATCAAAAACTAAACTATAAACATTGAACCTATTAAAAAAACAAGGCTTCTTTAACAGCATTACACTTTATATAGGTACAGGGCTCGGCTTTTTTAATCTTATTATTTTATTTCAAAGGTCGTTAACAGCAGAACAAATAGGTTTTTTCGGCTTAATGACCTCTGTTTCTTTGTTATATACACAATTTGCCGCACTGGGTTTTAACAGCGTAATTACCCGTTATTTTCCTTATTTTAGATCCGAAGACCGTAAACATCAAGGTTTCCCAACATACGTTTTCAAAATCACCAGTATTGGCTTTTTAATAGTAACTGCTGTTTATGTTTTTGGAAAAGAGTTTGTGATCGACTTTAAAGGAGGTAATAAAGGCTCGTCTTACTACTATCAATATTACTACCTTATTATCCCAGTTGCACTTTTTACCTTTTGGTATAGCCTTGCAGAAACTTTTGCCCGCACCACTTACCATAATATTCTCCCTTCTTTCTTGCGAGAAGTATTGCTTAAAGTTTTTACAACTATTGGAGTCGGTTTGGTTTATTTCCAGTGGTTGGATTACCAGGATTTTGTTTATTGGTATGTGATAGCCAACGGAGTTATTCTACTAACTTTATTGGCCTATTTAAAAAAGCTTGACTTATTACGGTTTAAAGCTGTTGAAGCACCGGTAAAAGAAAAATCATCAGAGATTTTACGTTATGGGCTTTATTCTATGTTGGCTGGTAGTTCCATCACCATGATTCAGAATATAGATACCATTATGCTGAAAATTTACACCAGCGAAGAAATGGTAGGCTATTACTTCACGCTTTTTGCGATGGCATTGGTGATTAACTTACCTGCAAAAGCTTTCGGGATAACATCATACCAAATTATTGCGGATGCTTGGAAAACAGATGATTTAAAGAGAATCAACAAAGTATACAGCAAAACATCTTTAGTGCAGTTTATGATTGGCTGTCTGTTTTTAGTTGGTTTAATTGCCAACTGGCACAACATTTTAATTATGTTGAAAAAACCAGAATATGCAGATTTCTATTATGTATTTATTGTAGTAGCACTGGGTTTTTTAGTAGATATTACTGGCGGTTTAAACGGAATCATCATTATATTTTCTAAAAAATTCAAAATAATGATGCCTATATTATTAAGCGCTGTAGCATTATGTGCTTTATTAAACGTAATTTTTATTCCCATGTTTGGGATATTAGGCGCCGCATTAGCTTATAGCATTACCACACTGGCACTTAATTTTACCTATTGGCTTTATTTATTATTAAAATACGGTTTACAACCTTTTAGCTTTGCTTTTATTAAACTAATTATCATTGCTTTAGCGGTACTTTTCATCGGGATTTATCTGCCAGTAAGCGATAGTTTCTTTTTAGATGTTCTATTTAGATCTAGCTTAATGGCAGTAATTTACCTTTGTGCCGTTTACTTTTTACACATTTCAACAGATATTAACGAGGCCATTAACCAAGTTTTGAATAAATTAAAATCTAAATAAAAGTAATGAACAATTTAGCTCCCATTGCACTTTTTGTTTATAACAGGCCAGATCATACCCGCCAAACCGTAGAATCTTTAAAAGCTAACCATCTAGCTTCAGAAAGTGACTTCTTCATTTTCGCGGATGGTGCTAAAACCGAGAAAGATGAAGAAGCTGTAAAGCAAGTGGCAGATTATATTGCAACCGTTGATGGATTTAAGTCGGTGAATATTGTTAAACAGGAAAAAAACCTTGGACTTGCTAATTCTGTTATTAACGGAGTTACACAATTAAGTGAAACTTACGGAAAGTTTATGGTTTTCGAGGATGATTTGATTTGCTCTGAACACACCCTAACTTACCTTAACGAAGCTTTAGACCGGTATAAAGATGAAGACCGAATTTTACACATTTGTGCTTCCATGCATCCGCTAAAGTTAGAAGATAATATGCCAGAAACCTTTTTATATCGAGCGCCACATAGTTGTGGTTGGGCAAGCTGGAAAAGAGCTTGGGATAAATTCAATCCAGATATCGACGATTTAATGTCGCAGTTTGATGAGCAAAAAATCAAAGATTTTACGTTCGACGGAAAAATGAATTTCTGGAAACAGATGAACGATTTCAAAAACGGCAAAAACAACTCTTGGGCTATTAGATGGTATGCTTCTGTTTTTTTAAATAAAGGTTTAGCATTAAACGTAACGCATTCTTTAATCAAAAATATTGGTCATGATGGTTCTGGCGTACACTCAAATATTGAAAATACGTACGATGTAGAAATCTATCCAAAGCCAATTACGGAATTCCCGAAAGAGATTAAAGAAAATAAAACCATGTACAATGTGGTAAAATCCTTTTATGCAAACAGAAAAGGAAGCTGGCTTGATCGTGGGATTAGGTTTCTTCGTCAGAAACTAGGTTAACTCAAGCTAAATTCTTTCTATGAAAACCTGCATCACAAAACTCAATACAATTTCCTTAAAAAAAGAACGCTTAATCATTGGATTAATGTCGGGGACTTCCTTAGATGGTTTAGATATCGCTTTGTGCCGATTAAAAAACAGCGGATCGGCAACCCAAGCTGAGATTATTGATTTTGAAACTATTCCTTACAGCTTATCCTTTAAAAACGAAATCAAAAAAATCTGCTTTAAGCAACAAATTGATTTAGAAAAGCTTTGTTTGTTAAACGATGAAATTGGGAAATTACACGGCAACTTAATCAAGCAATTTTTAATAAGCAGAAACATTGATGCTACAACCATTGATTTAATTGCAAGTCATGGCCAAACCGTTTTCCACTCACCAAAACGACTTCGCAAAGCAGATGATTACGGAAATGCCACTTTACAAATTGGAGATGCAGACCAAATTGCAACAATTACTGGTATTATCACGCTGGCAGATTTCCGTCAGAAAAATATTGCAAATGGTTACGAAGGTGCACCTTTAGCTATTTATGGCGATTATTTGTTATTTAACTCCAATGAAGAAAATCGTGTTCTACTAAATATTGGAGGCATAGCAAACTTTACGCTATTACTTAAAGATCAAAGTTTTGAGAACGTTTTAAGTACAGATACTGGTGCAGGGAATACGTTAATGGATCAATATGTTGCTCAAAATTTCGAAAACCTTCCGTACGATAAAAATGCGGAAATCGCTTTCAAAGGTAAAGCAGATGAAAACCTTTTGAATTCATTATTGAATCATCCTTTTTTTGGTGCTTCCTTACCAAAAACAACTGGACCCGAGTTATTCAATTTAGCGTATTTAAATCAGGCATCACAAAATTCAGGAAGTCTAGGATTATCACATCACGATATTTTGGCTACCCTAAACAGATTTACAGCTTGCGGTATTGCTAGCGCAGTTAAAAAAGCGAATTGCCCGAACGAAAGTGTAGTTTATTTAAGCGGTGGAGGCGCTCATAATCCGTTACTAACAGTGAATTTAAAAAACTTACTCCCTAATCTAACTTTTAAAAACCTAAGCGTTTTAGGTATAAATCCGGATGCTAAGGAAGCATTGCTTTTCGCCATTTTAGCAAACGAGACCATCGCTGGAAATCAATCTGTTTTTGGAAAAAAGAGTTTGAGCATGGGTAAAATAAGTTTGCCACATTAGCAGAAGAATAATTAGGCATTTTTTCGGGATGTCGCGTATTATAACGTATATTTTCTATTTTTGAAATATTGTTTTAAAAGAAATATTTGTGGGGAAACCAAAAGTTTTAATTACCGGGGCAAGTAAAGGTTTAGGTTTAGCAATGGCAAAAAAACTAAACAACGATTACTGTTTGATTTTACATGCTTCCAAAGCCGAAAACATAACGGAATTCACCGATGGCAACTACATTTTAGCTGCTGATTTATCAAATCCGGAAGAGCTCAAAGAATTTTGTAAGCAAGTCAAAAACGAACATGGCGATGACTTGTACGCAGTAATTAACAACGCAGGTATGTCTTTGGATAAACCCCTAACCTTCCAGCCCGAAAAAGATATTGATACCATGATTGCGGTGAATTTAAAGGCACCCATTATGATCTCAAAAACAGTAGCTAAAATTTTTGGATTAAAGGGCAAAGGCGTAATCATCAACGTAAGTTCTTGCGTTGCAGAAACAGGCAATGCTTTTCAGTCTGTTTATGCAGCTACAAAAGCAGGATTAATTGCATTCTCAAAATCACTAGCAAAAGAGGTTGGCATACTTTACCATAACCACCAAATCAGAATTTTAAGTATTTCACCAGGGTTTATACAAACGCCAATGACGGATGCCATCCCCGAAACAGAAAAAGAGAAATACCTAAAAATGATACCTGCACAAAGATTCGGCAATGCCGATGAAATAGCGGAAACGGTTGCTTTTTTGATTTCAGACAAGGCATCGTATATCAACGGAAGTAACATTGACATCAACGGAGGCCTTTTTTAAATGGAAAACTTAATCGGTGCTTTACCCAAAGACTTTCTTTTACACGGTGATACAAAAAGACTATTAGACAATTACCATTGGCATGAACCAAAGATTGGAATTGCAGCCAGCTATACGCCCACTGCTTTTGATGTAAATGATCATTTCGGGGTTTTTAGAGGGGTAGATCAAATTGAAGCATTCGCCCAAGCCACCATTGTTTCTTGCGCTACTTTTTTAGAGTGTGAGAAACAAAAATGTACACCCGAGGATTTAAAAACCAATTTTATCCCCGCATTTATAAGTATTGGAAACGTATATTTCCATAACTATATACAAGAAGGTGATACTTTTCTAAGTTTAGGAAAAATCAAATTCTATAAATTTAGGCAAATGGTTGCCGATGGTAGAATTTATAAAGTATCAAAAGATTTAGATTTAGACCTTTACTTTAGCGATTTTAGCGAAACAAAACTAGATAATTACGAACTAAGCGAAGATTTCACTTTAGTAGCCGAACTATTTGATATAACCGGCAGAGCACTAAAGAAAGAAGCATTTAAACAATAAAACAACATGGAAAGACAAGAAATTATTGACGGCATAGTAGAAATACTAAAGACCGTAAGAACAATAGATCAAGAAAAATTAGCAAACATTACAGAAGAAACTGATTTTTTAACCGACTTAAACACACCATCAACAGAATTAATCAATATCGCTGCTAAAGCAGAGCAAAAATTCGGCGTTGAGTTTGAAGATGACGACATTGACGATTTAGGGTCAACAGTAAAAGATATTGTAGATTTGATTTTAAGAACTAAAGAAAGAGGGTAAGATGATATTAGGGGGTAGAAAAGTAGCAGTAGTTGGCATGGGTGGCGCATTTCCCACATGTTCTAACCTAACCGATTTTTCTGATAAGCTTTTCTCAAACCAAAGTTTAATTAGAGAATGGGATGTAGCAGTAGCCCGAAATAAACAAGTTCGTTCCACAGTTTCTGGCTTTATCAGCGAGGCAGAAATGAATCTGGAAGCAATTTACTCTCCTCTTTCAGACACCTATCCAGAAGTTTATATCGATTTACTGAAACGTATTCCCGAAATCAATTTATCTACTGCAGATGTTGGCAGTATTTGGGCAATGTTGGGTTCGCTCGACGCTATAAAAATGGCTGGCTGGACAGATGTGGAAACGCAATCTGAAGGAACAGGCGTTTTAGTTGGCTCTGGTGGTGGCGGTCACGTTATACAGCGTAACGCTTGGCACAGCTTTTTTGAAATGGGCAAAAAATCGCGTTTGGCCGGTTCGCACACGGTAGATCGATCTATGGTTTACAGAGATGCGGCGAATGTTTCTTGTTTGATTAAAAACCGTGGCGTTTGCGAATCAATAGGTTCTGCTTGCGCAACTGGGTTAGGAAATATTGGCTATGCCTACCGTTTAATTGCTTTTGGACTGCAAGACCGAGCTGTTGCAGGTGGTGTGGAAGGCACTTCGCTGGAAACATTCATTGGCTTTGACGCCATGCAGATTTTAAGCCGTGGTTTTAAACCAGAGGAAAGTTCTCGCCCATTTGATAAAGATAGAAACGGTTTTGTTTGTTCCTTTGGCGCAGGCATTGTTTGTTTGGAAGAATATGAAATGGCGAAAGCCCGGGGCGCAAATATCCTAGCTGTAATAGATAATTATTTCAATAATTCCGATGGTGATGGGGATATGTTTTATCCGTCTTTTGCTGGTCAGAAAAGGTTATGGAAAGGCTTGCTAGGTGATTCTGGAATCAAACCTGATGTCGTTAAAGTTCACGGAACATCAACCCCTGTTGGCGATGCTATCGAATTATTAAGCGTAGTGGATGTTTTAGGCGCTAAAGATTACCATATTTCTGCACCCAAATCTCAATTCGGCCATATGTTAGGCGCTGCCGGTGCGGTTGAATTTATCACTGCCGTGATGATGCTACAAAAACAGGAAGTTTTACCTTGTTTAAATTCAGATAATTTAAATGAAGATCTAGAGAAGTTTCAACTAACAGAAAAATGGGAAGGTTCAAAATCTCCCTTAGCCGCTTACCGAGACTTATTGCCGAAACAAAGTTTAAAAAAAGAGATCAATAGTATTACTTGCTTAAATTACGGTTTTGGCGGTACTAACAGTGCTATTTCAATTTCAAAAGACAATTCATGATCAACAATCAAAATAAAGTAGCGGTAGTTTTTGGCGTAAGAAATGACAGTTCTATTGGCTTTCAGGTTGCCCTAAAACTACATCAATCTGGTTGTAAAGTTGTGTTAAATTACGTTGACGATACCAAAGCTGATGTTCTTTATTTAATGGAACAACATGGAATGGATAGCGCTTACGCTGCAAATGTTGATGTACGGAATGAGGAAGAAATCAAATCTTTTTTAACCGCTATTTATAAAAATCTAGGACCAATAGATTACGTATTACATGGCGTTGCTTTTGGAAGCCAAAATGTGATGTGTTACAGTTTGCCTGGTAGTGATGAACCTGCACCTTCATACATTGATATTCCTTTCGAAGAATTAATGGATTCGTTTAATATTAGCGCTTATTCTTTATTGAGGATTTGTAGGGTTGCCGAGCCTTTGCTGGCAAAAAATGCATCTGTTTTAACTTTAACTTATAATGCATCTCAAAGAGTTTTTCCTGGTTATGCCGGAATGGCTGTAAACAAAGCTGCTTTAGAAAACATCATGCTTTATCTGGCTAGTTATTTTAGGAAAAGTGGTGTAAGAGTAAATGCAATATCTGCCGGATTGGTGATGACAACCTCTGCTGGAGGTATAAATGGTGTGCGTAAGTTACGGAAGCTAGGTAAAGTAACCGCTCCTTTAGGAAATATTGCAGCTTCTGATGTTGCAGACGCTGCGCTCTATTACTTCTCAGATTTATCGAAAAAAGTCACTGGGAACATCCATTTTGTTGATGGTGGCTTTAATATTATGGGCGTAGCTATCGAGGATATCTAAATGAAAACATTGGTTGACGAATTAAACAACAACCAAGAATTTGCCGTAGGCAATGATGTGGTTTTTTTACCCACCTTTAGCCATTCGTTTAATCCATTATTCCAGAATAAAGTTTACACCGAACAAGAAATTGCCTACTGTGAGCAGTTTGATGAGCCTTTATTAAGATACGCCTCTACTTGGGCGGCAAAAGAAGCCGTTTATAAAGCCATAAAGCAAATAGAATCCAAACCTCTTCCGTTCAAAAAAATAGAAATTTTGCGGGAGAAAATTGCTGGAAAACCAACAGTAAACTTGCCTCACTCCTATGTTCATTTTAAAATAAGCCTAAGCATAAGCCACGACGGAGATTACATTTGGGCAGTTGCAGTTTTAAAGTTGGAGAAAGTATAAGAAAAACTTGCAACCTTAAAACATTTGTCTTATTTTTATGGACAGGTGTCTAAGAAAATGAAGCTATGGTTGGCAAAAAAAACAGTTTTGAGTACAAAATAAATAAACAATTAAATTCTTTGTTTAACGAGCCAGAGGTGGCAGGTTATGCAGTTAGGCAAAATAAAAACATCACCTACACTGATTTTTTTGAAGATAAAATGATGGTTATCGCGGCTATTAGAGCTGGCGTTCCTTACGCATTATTTGACGTAATACAAGAAAACGCTCCTTTCTCGGAAGATAACTGGGCTGATTTTTTAGATGTTTCAACCAAATCATTACAACGCTATAGAACCGCAGACTCATTTCATTTTAAACCAATACATTCAGAAAAAATACTGGAAATGGCTGAAGTTACTAGTCTTGGCTTAAGTGTTTTTGGCAATATGGAAAAACTAAAGCTGTGGCTAAACACACCTAGTTATGCTTTGGGCAATTTAAAACCTATCGAGCTCATCAGAGATTCTTATGGCAAAGAATTGGTAATTGCAGAACTCACAAGAATTAACTACGGCATACTGGTATAAATGGAGGTTTTTAGACTTTCGAGAGAAATGTATGCAGATGAGCTATCGGGAGCTGGTGCTGCTATAAAAGGGGGGCGTTGGAACTCCATAGGCTTTGAGCTTATTTATACCGCAGGCAATAGATCTTTAGCAATGGCCGAAGTTGCAGTGCATTTTAGCTTGGCTACGTTGCCTGATGATTATATGATGGTAACTATCGATATTCCTGATAATTT
Organism: Pedobacter arcticus A12; assembly: GCF_000302595.1. Classification (GTDB taxonomy): domain Bacteria; phylum Bacteroidota; class Bacteroidia; order Sphingobacteriales; family Sphingobacteriaceae; genus Pseudopedobacter; species Pseudopedobacter arcticus. The sequence goes on from NZ_JH947128.1 coordinate 585,795, forward strand.
ACTGGTTAAGGAATTTTACGAAATTGATTTACCCAGAAACTGGAATGCTTTCCCACACCCTTCATCGACGCAGAAATTAGGTGATCAGTTTATCTTGAAAAACAAATATTGTATCGCTAAAATACCATCGGTTGTTACTAAAGGCGATTTTAACTTTTTAATTAATCCTAATCATAAAGAATTTAAGAAAATAAAAATCAACGAGATCGAAAAATTTCCTTTTGATAAACGGATATTTAGATAACAGCAATGACCAATCACTACTTTGAAAATAAGCTGGTAAAAATGCACTATTACCAATTTGGTAATGGGCCTAAAGCCATGCTCTGCTTTCATGGTTACGGAATGCATGGTAAACAGTTTCGCCAATTGGAAGAACGTTTTGGAGCTAACTATACCTTTTATGGTTTTGATCTGTTTTTTCATAAAGAGACCAAGTTATTGGATGAGAGCGTTGCGAATGTTAAGCAAGGAATCACGAAAAAAGAACTTACGCAACTATTTTTAGACTTTTGTAAAAGCAAATCAATAGATAAATTTTCTATCCTTGCTTATTCAATGGGGAGTTTTTATGCCTGCACTTTGGCAGAAGAGGTTGCCGAAAAAATCAACGAATTTATTGTTGCAGCGCCAGCTAGTTTAAAACCCGGTAGAATAATCACTTTTTTTAGTAAAAATACCATCGGGAATAAATTATTAGAACATTTAGCTTTGAGCAATAACGGGATGACAAATCTCCTTGCCACTTTAAAAAGAGTGAAAGTAATTGACGCAAAAGCACATGAAATTTTATACCGAGAAATTGCAACACCAGAATTACGTTTTAGCTTTTTTGCCTGTGCTACCTATCTCCGTTTTTTAAAATTAGACATTCAAAAATTTACCGAAGAGCTAAATCAACACAACGTAAAAAGTATTTTTATTTTTGGGAAACGAGATCATAGCTATCCTGCTAAAATCGGCGATAATATAATTTCTAAAATAACGAATGCGCAACAACTCGAGATTGATGAAAACCACGATATGATTAACCAAAACTTTGCACAAACATTAGCAACGCTATTAAATGATCATTAAGGAAAAAAAAATCCCTAGACTATTCTTCAAAATCGGCTGGTTTTTTATCAGTTGGCTGGTAGCTCGGCGTTTTAACAAATTGCAAATCCATCCTATCGATATCGCACCCAATAGCTCCTATCTATTGTTATGCAATCATTTTAGTTTTTGGGATGGATTTTTAGCAGCTTATCTGGTAAAACATTCGATCAATAAAGCCCAAAGAGTAAACGTAATCAATTTTATGTCTGTCAAAAAACAGATGCAAATGAATCCTTGGTTAAGGTATACAGGTTCTTTTTCGGTATCGCCTGGAAAAACAAGTTCTGGAAAAAGTGTTGCATACGCATCAGAAAAATTAAATACACCAGGAAATGTATTGGTTTTATATCCTCAAGGCAACTTAGAATCTTGCCATGTTCGAGAAATAGCCATGAAAGACGGAATTAATGCGCTTATCCCACAGATTAAAGGTAATTGCCAGATTATTTGGAGCAGTAATTTACTCGAGTATTTTGAAGGTTTAAAACCATCCATTGATTTCCACTTACTCGATTGTGGCACAAACCACAGTTTCAATTTCGAGAACCTAACAGAAAAAGTTAATCAACACCATCGTTTAGCATTGAAAAAGCAAATTAGGTTTACCGAAGAAAAGCTATAAACAGACTCACCATTTCTTCTGCATCACATAATTTCGACGACAGTGAAACATCCCACATGCGAAGTCTGCTTTTAGAAAGTGACACTTACTTGTGAGATGTTTCACTATCGTTCGACATCACGCAGACTAGAAACATAATTCAAATACCAAGTTTAAATTTCGCGTTAACGATAGTAGCGACATCCTTTTTGTTTGTTATGCAAAAAGATATAGCGCAAAGCGTATTAAAACGCCCTAAATAAAAACCTACCTAAACTGCTTCCTCTACTGGCTTTTCTCGCTTGCTACCGTCGTAAAGTTCGTATTCTAACAATCTACAATCTAATTTTCCATTATAAAACTCAATTCTTTTCGACGCTCTTAATCCAATTTTCTTCGCTAAATCTGGGTTGCCGGTAAAAATATAACCGTTATAACCTTTGCAACTTTGCTTCATAAAATCGCCCATACGCTTATAAGTTGCTTCCAATTTAGAATGAACTCCTAAACGTTCGCCGTATTCTGGATTAAACATAATTACACCTTTACCCTCTGGCATTTCGGTGTCTGCAAAATCACAAGAGTAAAACTCAATTAATTGGTCTACACCCGCAGTCTGCGCATTTTTTACAGAAATATCTACCGCATCATCAGAAATATCTGTAGCGATAATTCTAAAATCAATCTTCTTTACAATCTGGTCTTTCAATAGCCTTCGCTCCGCAAAAAACACTTCCTCATCGTAACCTAAAATATGCATAAATCCATAGTTCATACGTAGCAAACCAGGTGCTCTTTTAGTCGCAATTAAAGCGGCCTCAATAGCCAAAGTTCCGGAACCACACATGGGGTTTACAAAGTTAGATTGTTGGTCCCAACCGGTTGCAAAAATAGTCCCAGACGCTAAAGCCTCCAACATTGGTGCTCTTCCTGGGATTTTACGGTAACTGTGTTTTGCTAAAGTTTCACCAGCGCTATCTATAAAAATCTCTGCTTTTTCATTCTTCCAGTAAAGGTGAATTACAGCTTTCGAATAATCAGAACCGGAATCTGGACGAATCTTATGTTTTTCTTTAATCCGATCTACAATTGCATCCTTAACTCTTAGGTTTGCAAACAGCGGAGTAGTGATTGTAGGGTTATCCACATTTGAAGTCACAGAAAAATATCCACTAAAATCTATCAAATTTTCCCATTCCAATTTCACCAGTTCTTGATGTAATTCATCATGGTTTTCGGCGTTAAATTCATGTAACCGGTAAAGAACCTGACTGGCACAGCGTAGATTGAGGTTCAGCTTGATACAGTCGTTAAGACTTGCTTTTAATTCGAGCCCAGTGGGAAAAACGCGGATAGGCTTAAAGCCCAAATCTACCACCTCTTTTTCGAGGTAAGTTGATAGTCTTTTGTTGCAAGTGATGATAACCTTTGCGGGAGTGTTGAAAACTTGATTCATATAGGCGCAAATTTACTGAAATAAATTTTAGAGATTTGGAACAGATTCAAACGATTTAATTTATGGATGTCAAAGGAAAAGTTCATTTCGTATCTGATGTAATTAATGTTACAGATACATTTAGAAAAAGAGAGTTAGTGGTAGAATTTGCTGAAAACCCTCAGTATCCCGAATTTGTGAAATTTGAAGCAATCCAAGACCGTGTATCTTTAATGGATGACGTTAAAGTTGGTCAGGATGTAGAAGTTTTCTTCAATTTAAAAGGAAGAGAATGGACAAATAAGCAAGGTGAAAAACAATATTTCAACACTTTGCAACTTTGGAAGGTTAACGTATTAGGCGCAGCAGAAGCTGGCTCTCAAGCTACACCAGCTTACGCACCACCAGTTGATATTTCATCAGCTCCGGGCGAAGATGACGACCTTCCGTTCTAAACAGCCTATTTTCTAATTACAATGCGATAAAAAGCGGCTTCAACATCCCACGTTGACCCGCTTTTTTTATGCCTTTTTTTCAGAGATTAATATGGGTTTGTCCTGGCGTTTTAACACGCTATACGTTTTATCTTTTTTTGTGTCCTTCGACACCGCTACCATTGACGTTATTTATAACTTCCTATTAATAGCAGAACGGTTTTGTCCTGCTGAGCCCTCCGACAGGCTCAGGATAAACTTAGTCGAAGCATAAAGCCCATCGCTCCCCTTCGACTCCGCTCAGGGTGACACCCCCTTGTATTGTTGATAAATCATGAGTTTTAACGTCATTTCATATTGATTTATATGAAATATATTAGACCTCAGGATGACAAAAAAAGGATGCCACTGCTGTCGTTAACGCAAATCCTTGGTGATTGAAAATAATTTCTAAAGCGAATTGCCATTAGGATTAAAAATTTTCATAAACCAATTACAATTTTACTAAATTCAGCCATCTAAACTTTCGGACTAAATTATGATGCCTGTAAAAACCTATGGAAGTGCAGTTTATGGTGTGGAAGCCATTAACATTACCGTTGAAGTAAACATCACCTCGGGCAGCAAATATTTTGTGGTGGGTTTGCCCGATAATGCGGTAAAGGAAAGTATTTTGCGAATTGAAAGCGCTGTAACTTCTAGTGGTTGCCGTATGCCACGACAAAAGATTGTGGTAAACATGGCTCCAGCCGATATCAGAAAAGAAGGTTCGGCTTATGATTTAACCATTGCAACTGGCATATTGGCAGCATCAAACCAAATTCCTTCCGAAGAAATTGGGCACTATTTAATTATGGGCGAACTTTCTTTAGATGGCGAAGTAAAACCGATTAAAGGTGCTTTGCCCATCGCAATCCAAGCAAAAAAAGAAAAATTTAAAGGATTTATTTTGCCTTTGCAAAATGCTAGGGAAGCTGCAATTGTTAGTGATATTGAAATTTACGGGATTAGCCATGTTAGAGAACTGATTGATTTTTTTGGAAAAGGGATTAAACCAGAACTCACCATTGTTGATACCCGCGACGAATTTTACCACGCCATAAACGATTATGACGCAGATTTTGCTGATGTGAAAGGTCAGGAAAATATTAAACGGTCTTTGGAAATTGCAGCTGCCGGCGGACATAATGCAATTCTAATTGGCCCGCCCGGAGCAGGAAAAACGATGTTAGCAAAACGTTTACCAACGATTATGCCTCCGTTAAATTTATACGAAGCTTTAGAAACCACAAAAATCCACTCTGTTGCAGGCAAACTCTCTGCTTCTGATGCGTTAATTACTCGAAGACCTTTCCGTTCGCCACACCACACAGTTTCTGATGTAGCTTTGGTGGGCGGTGGCACAAACCCACAACCTGGAGAAATTTCCTTAGCACATAACGGGGTTTTGTTTTTAGATGAATTGCCAGAATTTAAACGCTCGGTGTTGGAAGTAATGCGCCAGCCCTTGGAAGAACGCCGAGTTACGATTGCTAGAGCAAGAATGTCCGTAGATTATCCGGCTAGTTTTATGCTGATTGCTGCGATGAACCCTTGTCCTTGTGGCTATTACAATCATCCCGAAAAGGAATGCGTTTGTGGACCAGGAGTAGTGCAGAAATATTTAAGCAAGGTTAGCGGACCGTTATTGGACCGGATTGATTTACACGTTGAGGTTACTCCAGTTAATTTTGATGAACTAGCATCCGAAAGAAAAAGCGAAAAAAGCGAAGTCATCCGTCAACGTGTAATTGAAGCTCGATTGATGCAGGAAAAACGTTTTGAAGACCATGAGAATATTTACTGCAACGCACAAATGAGTCCGCAGATGGTTAGGGTAATCTGTAAAATTAACGATGCTGGTCAGCTTTTATTAAAACGGGCTATGGAAAAATTAGGATTATCTGCCCGAGCTTACGACCGCATTTTAAAAGTTGCCCGTACCATTGCAGATTTATCGCAAAGCGAGGAAATTGGTTTGGAGCATTTGGCTGAAGCTATCCATTTTAGAAGTTTAGATCGAGAAAACTGGGCTGGATAATGACAATCTGATTAAAAACTTTTTCATAGCTCTTTACGTTAATCTTGTAGAATTTAACAATAAAAATCATTTAATCTTTATTGAATTTATAAGATGAAAAAGTATATCAAATTATTAAGTCTCAGCTTATTTGCCATTATCATTTCGGCTTGCAATAGCAACGGGCAATCAAACAATACTAAAAACCAAAAAGATTTAAAAATGGACTTGACACCCCCAAAAGGGGAAGCCGTTGTAGCTTTTGCAGAAGGTTGTTTCTGGTGTAGTGAGCATATTTTTGAAGCTGTAGTTGGTGTAAACGATGTAATTTCTGGTTACGCAGGTGGCACAACTTTGAATCCTACTTATGATTTGGTAAACACAGAAACCACTGGCCATGCAGAAAGCATTCTGGTTTATTACGACCCAAAAATCATCAGTTATGATGAACTGGTAAAAGTTTTTTTCGCATCTCATGATCCAACTACCCCAAATCAACAAGGTCCGGATAAAGGAAGCTCTTACCGTTCTATCCTTTTTTACCAAACGCCGGCAGAAAAAGAGATTGCAATGAACGAGATTAAGCAAATCAGCGGTTCTGACCGTTTTCCCAAATCTTTAGTGACAGAACTGAAGCATTTAGATGCGTTTTATAAAGCCGAAGATTATCATCAGGATTATATCAATGGAGGAAAGGGACTCATGAATCCTTATGTAAAAGGTGTTTCTATTCCGAGGTACGAGAAATTTAAGCGAGAGTATAAAGGGAAGTTGAAGAAGGGTGCTTAGTACGGATCTGTTTTCACAAGTGACTTTTTTTGATTTAAAAGGTTCGACAAGCTGCGAACCTTTTAATTTATACTTACAGATTTGTTTTAAACCTATTTAGCGTAAGGAAAGTTTCTGCTTACTTTTCTCATCATTCTCTCAATCAAATCGTCGGTTGATGACATGATATTATCGTCCATCGTTTTAAAAAATCTCCACAATAGTTCCCCATCGGAACCATTATTTATCGTCAAAATAGACGTTCCAGATCCAGTTTTTCCCCCAAAGCCACCAAATACAACAGCACTAGCAATTGCGCCAGCCTCGGACTTTGACTGTTCAGATTCAAATGTTCCACCAATCACCGCGTCTGCACCTAAAGCCTTTGCAACTTCGTCTTTTGTAAACTCATCTAACTTGTCTAACATTCCAGCTTTTTTAAGTAGAATATTTGTTTTATCGACATCTTGGAAATCTACCGTGTAGTCCTTCTGCCTTCTCAAAAGAAACGTATACATACTATTTTGAACCGATTTGGACATGGAGTTTTCTTGCTCTTTATTTGCCTCGATACTAAAATTTTTAGGCTGTTTACGATACTTAATCGAAACTTTAAAAGGTAAAATAGCAACAATTTTATGTTTGGCGATTTCACTTTTCAATTTTGGGCTTTCAAAAATTTGTTTTGCTGATTCTTGCCCATAAGAATTTAGCGCTACACCTAGTGTAACAGCTAGCATAATTAGATATTTTCTCATATTGTTTAGTGAAGCGAAATTATAAATATTTCTTAACCTTCAAGTCTCAAAACGATTTTTTTTTTCGATACAGATTAATATTTATATTGTAGTGAACTATCAATTTAATATTTATCGATTGATAGCTTTAGATTATCACAATTAGAAAGGCCGATAAAATTAGGGTATACTGGCTGAGTCAATTTGAAGCCTGCTAACGGTAGATGACAGCACTACTTACCGACTTGCTTTTTGGGTAACAACTTGAAAAAAACTAGACCAAAGCTTCTAAAGAATACAGAAAAGTTCCGTTAGACTTACAGACCAAATATCACAACCAGAATCAGTTTTTGACATTCATATTAAATAATAAAAGTACTTCAATACTTTTATTAAGAAAATAAACCTACCTTTACTTCCATATTAATCACCCAAATCAAATAAACAATGGAAAATACAACAGAAAACATTTTAGATGTTACCAAACTAGCACCACAACAAAAGCACCCTACAATTTTCGAGCGTTACGATAATTTAAGCGCTGGCGAATCGCTTATACTTCACAACGATCACGACCCAAAACCACTTTATTACCAATTGGTAGGTTTACGTGGCGATGTATTTACTTGGGAATATTTAGAACAAGGTCCCGCTTTATTCAGAATTAAAATCACTAAAAAATAATAACCATCATGGAAGCTGTATTAGAAAACATTTTAAACGTTACACTTTTAGAACCAAGGGTAAAGCACCCTACAATTTTTCAACGTTATGATGACCTGGCAGAAGGCGAAACTTTAACCATCCTCAACGACCACGATCCAAAACCTTTATACTATCAACTTTTAGGAGAAAGAGGAAACGTGTTTACCTGGGAATACTTAGAAGAAGGACCACAATGGTGGAAAATTAATATCCGTAAAAACATTGCGGGCGAAAACGAGGAAACCTTAGGAGAAATCGCTGTTAAAGACTTGCGTAAAGCAGAGATTTTCAAAAAATATGGAATAGATTTCTGTTGTGGTGGTAAAAAAACCGTAAAAGAAGCTTGTGCAGAAAAAGGCTTAGATGTAACCAAAATAGAACAAGAGCTACAACAGATTGACAAAGCTCCAATTACCAGAGGTGTACCTTATGACGAATGGGTAATTGATTTTTTGGCAGATTATATCGTGAACACACACCACAGCTATGTTAAAAAAAGCCTTCCTGATCTTTTGACTTACACCAAAAAAATTATGCAGGTACATGGTCATGCTCATCCAGAATTGGTAGAAGTTAGCGACCTTACCACCTCAATCGCCAAAGAAATGACTCACCATATGGGCGAAGAGGAAGAAGTAGTATTTGCTTATGTTAAAGAATTGGTAAAAGCAGATAAAGACACTGTTTTAGATACCGACAAAATCGCTGTTATCGCAGAAATGGAAAAAGAGCATGATGCTGTTGGTAGAATGTTGGAACGGATAAGGCTAATTACCAAGGAGTACACTTTACCAGCAGATAGTTGCGCCAGTTATGCACTTACTTTTAAATTGCTACAAGATTTTGAAGCCGATTTATTCCTGCACATCCATTTAGAAAACAACATTCTTTTTCCGAAAATGGTTAAATTACAGGAAAGTTTGCAAACAAACTAAGCTGAATTCCGTCGGGCTTTTGCCCGACGATAATAATTTGGAAATAAAAACCATGGAAAAGATAGATGTAAATTCGAAAATCGGGAAAATTATAAAAGCACATCCAGATGCACTGGAAGCAATTATAAGTATAGATCCGAAATTGGAAAAGCTCAGAAACCCGGTATTAAGAAAAATATTGGCCAACAGAACCAGTATTGCCATGGCCTCAAAAATGGTGGGACATAGCGTTGAAGCATTTTTCGCCAAGCTAAAACCTCTTGGTTTCGAAATCGATGGCGAAACGGCACCCATTGAAATTGAACAGCAAGACATTCCGGCTTTTGTTTTACAGATTACAAAAGAACAGGTTATTGATTTTGATGTCCGCGAACTATTGACTTCTGGTCAAGATCCTCTAAAACTAATCCTAGAAAAAGTACAATCGGTAAAAGCGGGTCAAGCGCTTAAAATCATCAATACATTTGAACCTATTCCCTTGGTTAAAATGCTCGAGAAAAAAGGATTTATCATTTATATCGATAAAGTAGCCGATGACCTGATTGAAACGTATTTTTACAAACCTAACGATGCTAAAGACCTCACAGAAGACCCTGTCGAAGCCACAGAAGGCAGTGGCTGGGGCGCTTTAATTACCCGCTTTAAAGATAAATTGGTAAAAATTGATGTTAGAGAATTGGAAATGCCCCAACCCATGCACACCATTTTAGGCGAGTTGGAAAACTTACCAAAAGACAAAGCGCTGTTTGTTTACCATAAAAGAATCCCTGTTTTTTTATTGCCAGAGCTGGCAGAACAAGGTTTTGAATATCGTATCCAAGAAATAAGCGATGGCGAAGTACACCTTTTGATTTATAAAGACTAAAATGTTTATAGCAGGCGCAAATAGTCCGATTAAAAACACCGATTATCGTGTGGTTCTTCCTTTTTATGCTTACGCGGCCTTGGCTTTTTTAGTTGCTACGGTGTTAATGATGGCAGATGTTGGTGCTTTTACGCAACATCATTTCAATGCAAAAGCTTTAGCCATTACACATACCATGGCTCTGGGCTGGGGCACCATGATGATTTTAGGTGCTAGCCATCAGCTGTTTCCAGTGTTAATTGAAGGTAAACTGCACAGCAATACCTTAGCTTATCTTTCCTTTATCTTTGGGGCAATCGGCATTCCAATGCTGGTATACGCCTTTTATACTTTTAATTTTGGGCTAGTAGCACAAGCCGGAGCAATCGCGGTTAATCTTGCCGTAATCAGTTACCTGGTAAACTTAACCATTAGCATTGTGCAAACTAAAAAACACAACGTACATGCCGTATCGGCTTTTACCGCTGTAATCTGGTTACTGGTGACAACGCTTGTGGGCTTGTTGCTGGTCTATAATTTTCAAACACCAATCTTTACACAGGCATCTATTCATTATCTATCGCTCCATGCACATTTAGGTATTATAGGCTGGTTTTTATTAATGATTATTGGTGTTGGCGCAAGGTTGATTCCCATGTTTTTAATCTCTAAATACGAGAATCAAAAAACCTTATGGTGGATTTATTGGCTCGTCAACGGTGGCTTAATCAGCTTTATCATCATTTTTATATACGGCGGCAATTTCCTAATTACTTTAATCCCTGTTGCGCTAATTGGCGCTGCAGTAATACTATTTGGCCGTTTTATCTACAAAGCTTATCAAAAAAGAATCAGAAAAAAAGTAGATGAACAGGTACAAACCTCTATGCTCTCCGTAGCTTTAATAGGCGTTCCCTTAGTCATCATTATAGGTGTAATCCTTATCTTTTCTACTTTAGGAAACCAGCAGTTTGTAACCCTATATGGTTTTACCATATTCTTTGGTTGGATTACCGCTATTATCCTGGGGATGACTTTTAAAACCCTCCCCTTCATCGTTTGGAACAAAGTATATCATGATATCGCCGGTTTAGGCAAAACACCAAACCCAAAAGAGCTTTTTAAAAATAATATCTTCATTGCCAATATCATCAGTTACCTTTTAGGCTTCGTAATTCTTAGCTTTGGAATTATCAACAGTAACATCATCGCGTTAAATATTGGTGCAGGGCTGTTACTATTAAATGCATTACTTTACAATATCAATGTATTCACAATTCTATTTCATCAATCAAAAATAAAATGAGCGTTGCCACAAATAACGAACTAAAAAGCACTATTGCTTTAACCGGTTTATACCACGTAATAGATCCAGAAATTGGATTGAATATTGTTGATTTAGGTTTAGTTTACGAAATTCAGTTTAATGAAGACGAACACGTAATCACGGTAATTATGACGCTTACTACACAGTTTTGCCCCATGGGCGAATCTATTGTAGATGCAACCAAGCAAGCTATGCAAGAAAGCTTTCTGGATTACGAGATAAAAGTAGAACTGATTTTTGTACCGGCTTGGAGCCCCGATATGATTTCTGAAGAAGGTAATACATTTTTAAACGGATAAAATATGTTAAGCAATACTTGTAAAACTGCGATAAAAGCAGTGATCTACCTAGCATCAAAAGAACACCAGAATGAGAAAGCTGGTGTAAAAGAAATTGCGCAAAACATCGACGCAAGTGAACATACCGTGAGCAAAATTTTGCAAAATTTAGTCAAACAGAAAATCATAAATAGCATAAAAGGCCCAACAGGTGGCTTTTTTATTTCCGAACATCAACGCCAGCAACCCATTATAAATATCATCAATACTATTGATGGGGTTGATGTTTTTACCGAATGTGGTTTGGGCTTAAGCAAATGTTCATCTACACATCCTTGCCCCATACATGATCAATACAAAATAGGACGAGAAATTTTACAGACCATATTTACACAAAACAGCATCAATGTTTTATGCGAGCCTGTAGAAAACGGTTTGGCGCATTTAATAGGTTAGTGTTTACATTTTTTCCCGATGTTTATTTAGGGCGCTTTTACACGCTTTCCGTTATATCTTTTTTGTCTCCCGGGCGCTTAGTCCAAAACAACAAAAAAGGATGCCACTGCAATCGTTAGCGCAAAAACAAGCGCTAGAAAACAATTTTCACTGTATTAAAATAATTAAATAACATACATTATGGACAATCAATTATTCCCAGAGACTACTGCAGAACTTTTAGAAAAAAAAGGAAAACTAGCTCCAGAAAATCTAGAAGCTTGGCGAAATTTCAGTAAAACCGTATTTAAAGCAGGTGCGCTTAGTGAGTAAACCAAACAATTAATTGCTATTGCCGTTGCACACGTAACCCAGTGCCCTTATTGTATCAGAGCGCACACCAAACAAGCCATGCGAAAAGGTGTAACCAAAGAAGAAATTATGGAGGCAATTTGGGTAGCTTCAGAAATGCGGGCAGGCGCCGCTTATGCCCACGCAACAATTGCAATGGACGAAATGGAGAAATTCGGTTAATATTAAGGAAAACCTGTACCATTAACCAATATCAGTCCTCCTACTTTTAGCTTTATACTTTTGACTTAATACTTTACACTTATTCCAATACTAGCATGGTTTATGAGCGACTCATATCATCATGAATCATCAACAAAAAACCATTTGGACAGTTGGGCATTCAACCCATAGCGCAAACGAGTTTCTCAGTATTTTACAACATTACCATATTGAACTATTGGTAGATGTGAGACGTTTCCCAGGTTCAAGGAAATTTCCATGGTTTAATCAGAATGTGTTAAAAAGCTTTTTGAGCGATAATGGAATTAATTATGTTCATCTTGGAGATTTAGGCGGAAGACGTAAACCTAGTGTAGATTCTGTAAATACAGTTTGGCGGCACCCTGCGTTTAGAGCTTACGCAGACTTTATGGAATCTGATGAATTTAAAGTAGGTATTAAAGAACTGCAAGAATTAGCATCCGTACAAAAAACGGTAATCATGTGCTCGGAAGTACTTTGGTGGCGATGTCACCGTTCTATGATCGCCGATTATTTAAAAGCACATGACTGGGAGGTGATGCATATCTTGTCAATAGAAAAATCAACCGAGCATCCATATACACAGCCTGCAAAAATAGAAAACGGCGGGCTAACCTACCATTGAGCAATAATTTAAAATTAAGCAATCATGAAAACACCAACTTATTACGACACTGTTAGCGAAGCGATAAACGAACTCGCCAAAAAAGGCTATACCACAGATTTTGAAGTGCTGAAAGAACACGACTGTTTGGTTTGTAAACAAACAGCACAACAACTTTCTCCAGATGAATTTGTGATTGATGAAACCCATCGTTTTGAAGGCGAAACCGACCCTGGCGATGAAATGATTGTTTATGCAATATCTTCGCAAAAACATGGCGTAAAAGGAATTGTTATCAATGGCTATGGCACTTATGCCAATCCCGATGTTTATAAAATAGTGGAACGTTTAGAGAAGAAAACATCAGTAAAAGAAAAGCCCATTAAACGCAGTGAAACTCTAAAGCCATTGAGCAGAGAGCATCACCATGCTTTGCTATTGTGCTGGAAAATAAAAAACGGCTTTAACAAAGGCGCTTCTGCCGAAAGGATAAAAAAATATGCCGACTGGTTTTTTGAGAATCACCTTCTACCGCATTTTGATATTGAGGAAAAATATGTTTTTACTGTTTTAGGCGATGAGCACCCCATGGTAAAACAAGCGAAAGCAGATCATCAAACTCTAAAGCAACTTTTTACAGCAGGTAATAGTTTAGAAAGTGACCTGCGCAAAATTGAAGAAACGCTACAAAATCACGTAAGGTTTGAGGAACGTACTCTGTTTAATGAAGTTCAAAAATACGCTACAGCAGAACAACTGAGTGACATTGAAATGTTCCATGTGGAGGGTAAATTTATAGATAATGTGGAAGATCCTTTTTGGGAGTAAGAGCCTGTTTAAAATTTATATTGTAATTTTTTATAGGTCTCTTTTGAGCAAGAGAGCGCCCGCTACGTTGAGGTCTAATATATTTCCTACAAATCAATATGAAATGACGTTGCTTATTTGTTGGTAATTCTTTTTGATCTCGCCATTGAAATTAATCTCTTGACAATAATCCTCGTAGAGGCTACCGCTTTGTAAGTCAATATATGACAGAAAGGCTCCGTAGGAGCTACCCAGCCCGCTTTGTAGATAAAAGACTGCAAAGGGTAGCTCCTAACGGAGCAAATACCTATATAGTAGCCGAGGTAAAAAGCGGTAGCTCCTAACGGAGCAGGACAGGATCTAAGTATTTAAATTAGTTTTATAACGTGGGTTATTTAGTTGTTAATTTTTCCAGAAACGGAATTGTTTTTTAGGGAACTCAATACGACTTAATACGACTTAATACGACTTAATAAAATAAGCCTAGCTTTAAGCATGAAAAAATTTATCAGCCTTCTTTTCCTAACCGTGTTTGCAATTGCTGTAAATGCACAAACCAATGTTCTAATTTTTAGTAAAACAAATGGCTTTAGGCATAAGTCTATTGAAAATGGTCAAAATATGTTTAAAACCTTGGCAAAAGAACACAACTGGAAACTTACATTTTCGGAAGACTCGCTGATCATCAACAACAAAATTCTGGCAAAAACCAAAGTATTAGTCATTTTAAATACTACGGGAGATATTTTTGGAAGCAAGGAAAAGAAAGCGCTACAAAAATACATCCATAAAGGTGGTGGAGTGGTAGCAATACATGCCGCTACCGACACTGAAATGGAATGGAAATGGTACGTTGACATGGTTGGTGGCGCTTTCAAAAGCCACCCTAAGCAACAAAGTGCAACCATAAACATCGTCAATCATGATTTTAAGGCTATGCAGCATTTTGATAAAACTTGGATCCATTTTGATGAATGGTATAATTTTAGAAATCCGGTTAACCCAAATGCAATAGTATTGGCCACAGTTGACGAAAAAACTTATGAAGGTGGAACAATGGGTGCGCATCATCCAGTGGTTTGGTATCAAAACTATGATGGTGGCAGAGTTTTTACCACCACTTTAGGACATACCAAAGAAAGTTATACAGATGCGGATTTTGTAAAAATGATAACGGAAGCGGTGATTTGGGCGGGTGGAAGAAAACCTAGATAACGCTATTTAGTTTAAAATCTTAAAATCCCACTGCAGTTTTTTAGTCTGGATTAATGTTCGCCAATTGATAAAAAAAAGGCAAAACAACATAACAAGTCCTAAAATCAAACCGGCTACAGACTGCCAGGACATTGCACCATCTATTAAACTCTGGGTATTCTTTGAGGCATAGTCGCTTAAATGTATGGCAACAGTATCACTTGTAAACTTCCCAACTAAAAAAGCTGGAATAATGTATCGTGGTTTTAATTTTGAGATTCCAGCTCCCAAAAAAAGTGGCGTAGTAGGCAGAGGCAATAACGAGTACGCAAGTACAACCAGCTGACCTTTCCAAACTTTCTCTCTCATGGTATCTCCCAAAAATTGAATATCTTCATTTTTCGAACTTTTTAGATACTTTTTAGCCAAAACTGGTGCATACAGAAGCAAAATATATCTTCCAAATACCGACCCGGCGACTCCTATTATAATAACTAGCCAAACATTTAAATCAAATATAATCTGGAAAAACATCATGATTGTAAACGCCGGCGGGAAAGGGAATGGCACAATATCAAACAATAGTGCACCTAAAAAAACGAAAATATACTGCCACCACATGGTTTAAAAAATTTGTTTTAAGAACATTTTACTTGATTTGGTACCGCTATTGAATTCCATAAACAGATCAAATGTTTCGAACACTACCTAAAATCAATCGAAGATATAACTTTAATTAGTCCCTTGATTATTTCATAAGTTTTTAGATAGAAGCCTTCCACAAATTACGGTTTCATTTGAAGATGTTTCAGCCGTTTCCCGAGCAAGCCTTTGTACCCAACCAACTCGAAACCTAAGCTCAAATACAATTTTTCGGCGTTTGGATTTTCTTCGTCCACTAATAAACCAAGCGTATATTTATTATCGTTAACGTATGTTTGAATGATGTATTTTAAAAGCTTTGTTCCAATGCCTTTCCCTTGATGTGTAGCACTTACTCCTATTGTATCGATATAATATTCGCCTTGTGCTGTCTCCTTCTCGGGATTAAACTCCTTTGCATAACACTGTTTGAGGTAAGCTAGAACAGGCGCTCTTAGTTGTTCTAATTTAGCGCCGTCGTAAATATTTAATGTGCCTATAACTTCGTTTTCTTCTTCGGCTACAAAACAGTTTTTATATGAATATTGATTGTTTTCCTGTTCCACAAAATATCGCAAAAAAGCTTTTGCTTTGGTGGAATCCTTGACCCCGATGAACCCATAAACAACATCTTGCATAGCAAGGAGCATATGTGCAGCAATAATTTCGGAGTCCTGTATGGTTGCTTTTCTGATGATCATTCTGATTGTTATTTATTAAACATCCTTTTTCTTAATAACCCTTCCTCGTGGCTCATCACCCTCGTAAAGTGCAATTTCCGAATGTAAGAACACTGCTGCATCCGCGGAATCTTTTACTTTAATAGCGCTGCGTTCTAACATTTCTGTTTCAAACTCATTTAACACAGCTTCTCTTAATCCTGTTTCCCGCCAGTTAGATAAGGATCTACAATTCCGAAAAACTCCTCGGGCTAATGAAAGTGCATCTAACAAAGCCTGATTGGCACCCTGTCCTTTAAACGGACTCATAGGATGAGCAGCATCTCCAATCATAGTCGCAGGACCGCCTTTACCTAACAATTCCGATGTTAATAATTCCCGATCATAAACGGGATAACCAGAAACTTGGGATTCTAGCGTTGCTGTTAAAATCTGAGGGATAGGACTGTGCCATTGTACTCTACGACACGCTTCTTCCTTAAGTGCATGGGCTCCGAGTCTACTCAAAGCTATCGCTTCTTCTTCTAGCATCGGAAAACTTAATTGCCACATTACCGCGTCGGTGGAATATGGCATCATGTAAATCCGCTCATTACCATTGGCGGTTTGAAACACTGTAGCCGAGTCCAACAACGCACTCTCAAGCCCCTGAAGAGCCACCAACGGACAAATACCCAATATCACAATACAGCCAAGATACCTTAAGGGTGTAATTTTCTCGCCAATTAACAAGTTGCGCACCGCACTACGAATACCATCTGCACCCACCAATAAATCGGCTTTAGCAGTTTTCAGTTTCCCATCCACTTCAAAATTTAGCTCGATACTTTCATCCTTGCATTTTTTAAAATCAATCAATTGGTGCCCCCATTTTACCACACTGTCTCTGCCCAGTTGTTCTAAAAGTGCTAAGCGTAAAGATTGTCTGGCGATATGCACATTAGTCCGTTTTGCATAGGGTATTGTAGCTTCCTGCATCCATTTTCTCACGCCCCACTCACCAATAATATCTCCATCGGGTTTGTGAACAACATGTTTTGTTGAAACCAAACCCTCTTTTAAGGTAAAAATCCCGAATCCTTCAATTGCTTTACTAGCTTGCTGCAAGGTAAGTCCATATCCCTGAGAACGGGACTCGAAGCCATAATCTCGTTCATAAAGGGTAAAGGGAATTCCTCTGTGTAAACAGGCCACCGCAAGTGCAACACCCCCAATTCCGCCACCAATAATAGCTACGTGTGGGTAAGTTTCATTCGGTGGGGGTGGGATATTGGAAGCCACCAAGCCGGATCCGCCACAATTCGGGCATGGGTATAAGCCGCCTTTAGGGATAACTGGAGGTATTCCTTCAGAACCAGTTTTTAAAAATTCATCTAAAGCAATCTGGTAGTGTAATCGTAGCTTTTTTCGAAGCTTACGCCTTTTTTTGCCCCGCCCTTGGCACTCAGCACAAACAGTCCAACTAGCGAATGCATTTTCTACCTTTTCCAATCCTGTTTATAATATTTTATTTGGAGTTTCTGTATAGGGCTTTGTAAATCCAATAATGCTTTTCATTTTCTATCTTACCAAAAGTGCCTCTAAATATCTATTTCAGATAATCGGCGCAGTAATCCTAAGCCCTTCAGAGCATTTGTGAGTATTTTTAAAAGTGTTCAAATTTTTTATGCTGAAAGCCTAGAAGACTTATAAAGACCTACAAATCTAATTATATTTAGGCAAATTATTCTGGTTAATCCAAGTGCAACAATCGGTCAAACCTATCTCAATAGAGATTTAACAGAGATTCATATCCGCTCGGAAAAAAAATTATGCTATCCTTAGCTCATCTGTAGCCATCACCCACTCGTCTTTCCCGCATCGGTCGCACTCAAGTTGCTTGGTTTCACTTACCGAATTGCAAATGTTTGCGCAAAATTTACAAGCGTACAGCTCGCCTACCTTAAACTGCAAAACAAGGTTATTAAATTGATGTGGTAAAATCGGTAAGCCAGGTTGCACTTCCTCATCTCTGTAAAAGAAAACACTAACCTGTCCGCTAGTTTCTAACAAGGCCAACTTTACCTGGCCAATATGTGTAACATTCCTTAACCTCAATTCGGCAAAAAATTCATTCTGTGCCAACGATTCCTTTTTAAACTTATCGATTGCAAATTCCCCTTCTTCTATTAAATAAATCGCTTCCCCTTCTAACCATTTTTCTATCCTTTTTGATTTGGTTATCAAAAAAGTAGTTAAACGATAAAGTATCATTATAAAAATGAAAACACATATGGTAGGTAATAAACCCACATTCTCATAAAAAAGAGGATCGCCAGCAGCAGAACCTAAGGTCAAAATAATAACCAGTTCAAAAACTGAAAGTTGCTGTACCCCACGCCTACCTGCCATTTTTAATACCAATAGCGCAACAATGTACATTACAATACACCTAAATAACACCTCAAACAGAAACACGTACGGCAACCCGTTCATCAGTAATCTGTCGGTCTCAAAAATTTCCTTCATATTATTCTTTAAATCATTCCACCTTGGCTATTCGATTCCACATAGGGAATATCTCTAGTGCTTTCAGGTTTATTGGTATAATCAGAGATCAGCCACAATACAAATACAAAAATTGCTAATCCTATAAAAAGCTCTTTAGATAAAAAACCATCAATGGTTCCTAGATAAAAGGCAACAACAACCAATGCTAAAGAAACAAAGAGCTCAATTTTTCCATGGATTTTAAATGGGATAAAATTCGTTAAACTGTATTCGTAATTTGTACAAATGGTCATTACTAAATGTATAACCGCCAAACCGTAACAGAAAATACTGGTGGTTTGCGCCACACCAAAAACACTCGGCGATAGGAACAGGAAAATGATAATTAGATAATCTATAATTCCATGTATTCTTGAATTAATTTTCATGATATAGGGTTTATTTTCATTCAAATATAATCAATAAACGTACCTAAATTAATCATCTAATTTCCTAATAACAAGATTTATAGACCATACGACAATCAAAACTCTATATAGTTTTTTCAAATAACCCTTAAACATTAATCTTTTTATTGCTAGCTTTAAAAAACCAAACCTTAGTGTTTAAAGCACACTAAATTATAGACTAAACGAAAACCATGTCAAATCAAAACTACGATGCTATTGTTATAGGCTCTGGTATATCCGGAGGTTGGGCAGCCAAAGAGCTTACAGAAAAAGGCTTAAAAACCATTTTATTAGAACGAGGTAAAAACGTTGAACATATAAAAGGCTACCCTAATGCTACAAAGGCTCCTTGGGATTTTAAGCATCGGGGTGGAAGAACGCAGGAAATGATAGAAAACTATCCTGTATTAAAAAGAGACTATGTACTTTCCGAGAAAAACACAGATTTTTGGGTAAACGAAAAAGAATCTCCCTATGTAGAAGTTAAGCGCTTCGACTGGTATAGAGGCTATCAAGTTGGAGGAAGGTCTTTACTTTGGGGCCGTCAATCTTACCGTTGGAGCAATATGGATTTTGAAGCCAATGCAAAAGAGGGAGTAGCAATAGACTGGCCAGTACGTTACGATGAAATTGCCCCTTGGTATAGCCATGTGGAAAAATTTGCTGGCATCAGCGGTTCAAAAGAAAATTTACTACATCTACCTGATAGTGAGTTTTTACCTCCAATGGAGCTTAACTGTGTAGAAAAAGACGTTGCCGAAAGAATCAGGAAAGAATATAATGATCACCGAAGAATGATTATTGGTAGGGTTGCCCACGTTACCGGTCCATTACCCGGAAGAACAAACTGCCAATACCGTAATAAATGTTCTTTGGGATGCCCATTTGGCGGATATTTCAGTACCCAATCATCAACTCTACCTGCCGCCGTTGCAACTGGTAACTTAACACTAAGGCCAGACGCCATTGTGACTAAAATTTTATACGATAAAGATAAAAAACGGGCTACAGGTGTACAGATTCTAGACTCCAAAACCAACCAAACCTATGAGTATTATGCAAAAGTGATTTTCTTATGTGCTTCTAGCTTAAACTCGGCTTGGGTACTCATGAATTCTGCAACCGACGTATGGGAAGGTGGCTTAGGAAGTAGCAGTGGCGAATTAGGGCATAACCTAATGGACCATCATTTTAGAGCAGGTGCCGGCGGAACCGTGGAAGGCTACGAAGACAAATATTATTTTGGACGAAGACCCAACGGCTTTTACATCCCTCGTTTCAGAAACATTACAGATAAAAGAGATTATACCCGCGGTTTTGGGTACCAAGGTGGTGCCAGTAGACAAGGTTGGTCTCGGGAAGTTGCAGAACTTGGCATTGGTGCAGAGTTAAAACAAGCATTATCAGAACCAGGGAAATGGACTATCGGGATGACTGGTTTTGGAGAGATTCTTCCGTACCACGAAAACCGAGCATTTTTAGATCCAAAAGTAAAAGATAAATGGGGATTACCCGTATTAGCTATAGATGCTGAGCTCAAAGAGAATGAGATAAAGATGCGCACCGATATGATGGAAGACGCAAAAGAAATGCTGGAAAAAGCCGGAGTAAAAAATGTTACTACTCACGATTCTGGTTATGGATTTGGGCAAGGAATACACGAAATGGGTACAGCCAGAATGGGTCACGATCCTAAAACTTCTGTTTTAAATAAGCATAATCAAGTTTGGGATGCACCCAACGTTTATGTAACAGACGGCTCTTTTATGACTTCTGCAAACTGCGTTAACCCATCTTTAACTTATATGGCATTTACAGCCCGAGCAGTAGATCATGCCGTTAGCGAGTTGAAAAAACAAAATCTATAAAAATGGCTACAGACAATAGTAAAAAAGACAGAAGATCTTTTATTAAAAATCTAGCAATTGGAACAGCTGCTTTTACCATTGTACCCCGTTTTGTTTTAGGTGGTAAAGGTTTTTTAGCACCAAGTGACAAATTATACATTGCAGGCGTAGGAGCTGGCGGTAAAGGTTATAGTAATTTAAAAAACTTTGCTGCCGGTGGAAATGCAACCATTTCATTTTTATGCGATGTAGATACGCGAAGAGCGGCCCGGTCTGTGAGTGAAAACCCCAAAGCAAAGTATTACCAAGATTGGCGAGAACTATTAGACAAAGAAACGAAAAATTTTGACGCTGTTTGTGTTTCAACACCAGACCATAACCATGCGATCATCACTTTGGCCGCCATGCAACTGGGCAAACATGTTTATGTAGAAAAACCATTGACACATGACATATACGAAGCTCGTGTTTTAGGTGAAGCCGCGAAAAGGTATAAAGTAGTTACACAGATGGGAAACCAAGGCTCCTCTCATGACGGTGTAAGACAGATGCAAGAATGGTACAACGCTGGCTTAATTGGCGAAGTAGAGCGTATCTATTGTTGGACAAACCGTCCCGTTTGGCCACAAGGTATTCCATGGCCACAACAGGCGTCACCAATACCAAAAGAACTAAACTGGGACTTATGGCTTGGTACTGCTCCCGAGAAAAGCTATGTAGATAAACTGGTGCCATTTAATTGGAGAGGTTGGTGGGATTATGGAACAGGTGCTTTGGGCGATATGGGCTGCCATTTAATGGAAGCTCCGTTCACAGTGTTAGGTCTAAAAAGCCCAGAAAGCGTTCAAGCGAGTGTGGGAAGCGTATATGTTGACGAATTTAAAAGAGGCTATTTTCCTGATAGTTGCCCACCATCAAGTCACGTAATTCTTGATTTTGCCCAAAATTCTAAAAAAGCGAAAAAGGTAAAATTGCATTGGATGGACGGAGGAATACAACCCGAAAGGCCCGAAGAGTTAGGTGCTGATGAAGCTTTTGGCGATAATGGCAATGGTATTTTATTCATCGGAACAAAAGGAAAAGTGCTAGCCGATACCTATAATGCCAACGCAAGATTACTTCCGCTGAGCAGAAACAGCGAAGTTAACGTAAAGCAAACCATAGAACGCGTACCGAACGGAGCGAATGGACACTACCAGCAATGGGTAGAAGCCTGTATTGCTGGTTACGGAAAAAAAGCAGTGAGTTCTCCTTTTGAAAAAGCCGTTCCTTTAACAGAAGCATTATTAATGGCAAACTTGGCTATTAGGGCACATGATATCAAAACCGAAGTCAATGGGAAAACAATTTTCCCTGGCAGAAACAAGAAACTGTTATGGGATTCAGAAAACATGAAGGTGACCAATTTTGACGAGGTAAACCAATTTGTAAAACGCGAATACCGTAATGGATGGGCATTAACCCTTTAATTAGAATTAGATGAATAGACGAGAAGCCATTTCCTCCGTTGCAGTATTGCTAGGCGGAAGTATTATAGGTGGAGAAATTTTTGCACTAGCAGGATGTACATCTACACCTAAACAGATAAATGATCTTTTTAACACTAAAGATGTAGACTTGTTGGATGAAATAGCAGAGACCATTATTCCCGAGACCAATACTCCTGGCGCTAAAGCCGCAAAAACCGGTGCTTTTATGGCCTTAATGGTAAAAGATTGCTACACTACAGAAAACCAGCAAGTATTTTTAAAAGGCCTAAAAGACATAGATACACAAGCTTTGGCTACCTATAAAACAAATTTTATAGAGTTAAAAGACGATGATAAAAAGGCGCTTTTGAACAAATTGGATACTACTCAGAAAGAGTGGCAGCAGAAAAAAGATAAAGAACAGCCATCTCATTATTTCCGCATGATGAAAGAATTAACCTTATTAGGCTTTTTTACCTCAGAAATTGGGGGTACAAAAGTGCTTTCGTATGTAGAAATACCCGGGAGGTATGATGCTTGTGTAGATTATAAAAAAGGAAATCCTGTTTATCTTAACCCTTAAGCCATCCGTTTTAAACATGAAAAAATACGCAATACCCATATTTAGCATCGCTATATTTTTTATTTCTTGTGGTACACAAAAATCTAAGTCGCAACCATGGGTCGATCTACTTTCAAACAACATTTCTCAGAATTGGCATACCTACGGACAACAAAAAGCTGGAACCTCATGGTCTATCCAAAATGGCATCTTGCACTTTAATCCAACAAATCAACCAAAGAAAGAAAGAGGTGATTTAGCGAGTAATGAGACTTTTGAAAACTTTCACTTAAAGTACGATTGGAAGATTGCTGAAAACGGAAATAGTGGCGTAATGTTCAATGTAAACGATGATGCTAAAAAATATGCTCAGCCCTATTTCACCGGCCCAGAAATGCAAGTGTTGGATAACAATGGCCACCCAGATGCTAAAATATTCAAACACAGGGCGGGCGATCTTTACGATTTAATTCCATCAAGTGTGGAAACCGCTAAACCATTTGATGAATGGAACAAAGCCGAAATTATTTTAAACAAAGGTGAATTACAGTTTATTTTAAACGGCAAACAGATAGTAAAAACCACGCTATGGGACGCTGAATGGGATAAAATAGTTCCAGCAAGCAAATTTAAAGAGATGCCAGATTTCGGAAAGTTCCGTTCTGGGAAAATTGTATTACAAGACCATGGCAACCAAGTTTGGTTTAAAAACATCCTCATTAAAAAACTTTAAATAATTATGAATAACAGCAATCGTTTCAAATTATCCTTAATGATGTTCCTCGAATTTTTCGTTTGGGGAGCCTGGTTTGTAACTTTAGGAACATTCTTAAACGCCAACCTAAATGCTACAGGAGCACAAACTGCTGCTGCCTTTTCTACGCAATCCTTCGGTGCTATCATCGCTCCATTTATCATCGGGTTAATCGCCGACAGGTATTTTAATGCCGAAAAAATTCTGGGAATACTGCACCTGATAGGTGCTTTGTTAATGTATTTCATGTTTAAAGCCAGCAATTTTGAGGATTTTTACCCCTATGTACTAGGCTATATGATTGCTTTTATGCCTACCCTTGCATTGGTAAACTCCATTTCCTTTAATCAAATGAACGATCCGGAGAAAGAATTTTCAACCATACGCGTTTGGGGCACCGTAGGTTGGATTGCTGCTGGTTTAACCATCAGTTATTTTTTCCATTGGGATTCCGCAACCAGCATATCCTCTGGGTTTTTAAAAAACACTTTCGCCATGGCGGGAATTGGATCATTGATTCTAGGTGTTTTTAGTTTTGCTTTACCACTTACACCACCAAAAGCAATTAAAGGCGAAAAGGTAACGCTTTCTGATATTTTAGGATTAGAAGCGCTTAAACTATTGAAAAGTAAAGACTTTTTAATCTTCTTCATCAGCTCTGTTTTAATCTGTATTCCCTTAGCTTTTTATTACCAAAATGCTAATCCATTTTTATCAGGCATAGGTCTAGAAAACCCAACTGGAAAAATGACGCTCGGGCAGATTTCCGAAGTACTGTTTATGCTATTATTACCCGTTTTCTTTAAAAAATTCGGATTCAAAATCACCTTACTTTTAGGCATGTTGGCTTGGGTGGCTAGGTATTTACTTTTTGCATATGGTAACGCTGGTGAACTTACTTTTATGTTATTAACAGGAATTGCATTACACGGTATCTGCTATGATTTCTTTTTTGTATCTGGTCAAATTTACACCAACGCCAGAGCTGGAGAAAAGAACAGAAGTGCTGCCCAAGGTTTAATTACTTTGGCTACCTACGGTGTAGGAATGCTCATCGGGTTTTGGGTAGCGGGACTAATAACAGACACTTACCAAGTCAACGGAATAATTAATTGGAAAATGGTATGGCTAATTCCAGCAGGAATTGCAGCGGCTGTATTGGTACTTTTTGCCCTCTTATTTTCCGAAAACAAAAGTCTCAAACAAAAAGCTTAAAAAAATGTCGAACAGAAGAGAAGTTATAAAAAAAATATTGGCAGGTTCTGCTTTATTAAGTTCAGCGCCTTTACTGAGTTCGTTTACTGCAATGGATAAAAAAATTAAACGGTCTACGTTAAAAGGAAATATCAACCATTCGGTTTGCAGATGGACTTATCCACATTTAAGCGTAGAAGAACTTTGCAAACTTTGTAATGAGATTGGCATAAAGGGGATCGATTTAGTAGGTCCAAAAGATTGGCCGATGTTGCAGAAATACAATATCCAATCTACCATGTGCAACGGTGCGGAGATTAATTTGGTAGATGGATTTGCAGAACCAAAATTCCACGAAACGTTAATTAGCAATTACACAAAAATGATTGCTTTGGTAGCAGCAGCCGGCTATAAAAACCTAATCTGCTTTAGCGGAAGTCGCCGAGGTATGGATGATGAAACCGGTTGGAATAACTGCGTAACCGGTTTGAAAAAACTGATGCCCTTGGCAGAAAAGCATGGCGTAGTGCTTGTAATGGAGCTTTTGAACAGTAAAGTAAATCATAAAGATTATTTTGCTGATAAAACTGCATGGGGCGTTGAACTATGCAAACGCTTAGGTTCAGAAAACTTTAAATTGCTGTACGATATTTACCATATGCAGATTGATGAAGGAGATGTAATTAGAACCATTAATGATTCTTCTGGATACATTGCCCATTACCACACTGCAGGAGTTCCTGGAAGAAACGAAATTGACGATTCGCAGGAATTATTTTATCCCGCAATTATGAAAGCAATAGTAAAAACTGGCTTTAAAGGATCTGTAGCCCAAGAATTTATTCCAAAAAACGAAGATAAAATTGCTTCGTTAAAAAATGCAGTACAAATCTGTGACGTTTAATTAATATGAAAAAAAGAGAATTTTTAACACAAATAGGTATTTTAACAGCGGGCGCTTTAGTTTTACCCTCTATAAATAGTTTTGCCGGCGAAAAACACATGCCGTTTGGCATCCAGCTATACTCTTTAAGAAACGAACTTCCAAAAGGCGTAGAAACTGTAATTAGCAAAGTCGCTAAAGCCGGCTACAGCTATGTAGAAGCTTACGGCTATTCTTTTGATAACGGATTTTGGGGCTTAAGCGCTAAAGAATTTAGAGTACTGCTTGATAAATATCATTTGACTTGCCCTTCCGCTCATTACGATTTTAACGATTATGAGAAATCTGGCGACGTCGAGATTATCAAAAAATACATTGCCACGGCAAAAACATTGGGGAGTGATTATATTGTAATCCCACATATCAATCCAAATATCTATAAAGATCTAGCGTTAACAAAAGCTTGGCTTGCTAAAATAAATATTGCCGCTAAAATGGTTAAAGATGCCGGCTTAAAACTAAGCTACCATAACCACGATTTCGAATTTGTTGATCTGGGAAACACAACTGCTTATGAAATGTTGCTGAATGGAACCAATCCAGACCTAGTAGATTTTGAAATGGATATTTATTGGGTAGTAAGAGCCAAGAAAGACCCTTTACAATTTTTCAAAGACCACCCCGGAAGGTTTAAACTTTGGCACATTAAAGACATGAAGAAAACCGATAGAACAAAAAACGCAGAGATTGGCGCAGGAACTATTGACTATCCAACGATCATTAAAGGAGCTAAAAAAGCTGGACTAAAATATGTATTTATGGAGCAGGAGAACTTTGATATTGATCCTTACATCAGTATCAGCATAAGTTCAAAATATCTTCAAAAAGTGCTCTAGTTCCCGAATTAGTGTCGCTTTTATTTTTGGTGAGATATATAACAGCCGAATGGTAAAGACAACCAAAACACCAGAAAACAAAAGAGCCTCAGAATTGATAAAAATTCTGAGGCTCTTCTTTAAGAATAATATAAAATTACAGACCGAAAGCAGATTTTACTTTGTCTACAAAATCTAATTTCTCCCAAGTAAACAATTCAACTTCTACTGTTTTTTCTTCGCCATTAGCACCTAAGAAAGTTTTCTTTACCACTTCATTCTTGCGTCCCATATGTCCGTAAGCTGCAGTCTCAGAATAAATCGGGTTTCTTAATTTCAGGCGTTGCTCAATAAAGTACGGGCGCATATCAAAAATTTCTTCCACTTTTTTTGCAATTGCACCATCGTTCAAGTCAACTTTTGCAGTTCCATTGGTATCAATAAAAATACCACAAGGCTCCGCAACACCAATTGCATAGGAAACCTGCACCAAAACTTCATCCGCAACACCCGCTGCAACCAAGTTTTTAGCAATATGGCGAGTAGCATACGCTGCAGATCTATCCACTTTTGAAGGATCTTTTCCAGAGAAAGCACCTCCACCATGTGCACCTTTACCACCGTAAGTATCTACTATAATTTTTCTACCGGTTAAACCAGTATCACCATGTGGGCCACCAATCACAAACTTTCCTGTGGGGTTAATGTGGTATTTGATCTGCTCGTTAAATAGCTTTTGAAGTTCTGGTTTTAATGTGGCTTTAACACGAGGAATCAGCACAGAAATAATATCGCTCTTAATCTTTGCCAACATTTTAGCTTCTTCATCAAAATCATCATGTTGTGTGGAGATTACGATGCTATCAATTCTAATGGGTTGGTGGTTATCGTCGTACTCAATCGTAACCTGAGATTTAGCATCTGGTCTTAAGTACTTAATTGCAGCATCTTCTCTTCTAACTGCTGCAAGCTCAATCAATAATTTATGCGCTAAATCTAAAGCTAAGGGCATATAATTATCTGTTTCATTTGACGCGTAACCAAACATCATTCCTTGGTCACCGGCACCTTGCTCTTCCGGATTTTTTTTATCAACACCTTGGTTAATATCCTGAGACTGCTCATGAATTGCAGATAAAATACCACAAGAATTAGCTTCAAACATGTATTCAGATTTGGTATAACCAATTTTCCTGATCACATCTCTCGCTATACGCTGAACGTCTAAGTAACTTTTTGATTTAACCTCACCCGCCAGTATCACTTGACCCGTAGTTACTAAGGTTTCGCAAGCCACCTTCGAATCCTTATCAAACGCTAAAAAATTATCAATTAAAGCATCTGAAATTTGGTCAGCAACCTTATCTGGGTGTCCTTCAGAAACCGACTCTGACGTAAATAAATAAGACATATTAAAAAAATTTAATGGTTAAATTAAAGGGGAAAGAAAAGAGGGAGATTGCTTTAAACCTAAAAGATAATGTTTTAGCATTTTTTTTACGTGGTTGCAATCATTTTCAAATCATTCCACTAATGTGGCACAAAGGTATAACATTTTTTATTTTTCAGAAAAATTAGAATTACTTTGTAGCTTATATTAACAATGGCTTTTTCTAAAAAACGTATACTTTTTATTGTAAACCCAATTTCTGGCGGTTTCAACAAGGTTTTTATCCCAAATCTAATTGATAAAAATTTGGACCATCAAAAATTTGACGCAAAGATTATATATACTACTCATCAGGCCCATGCAAAAGAATTGGCCCAAGAAGCCGTTACTAGCGACATAGAGATTGTGGTTGCGGTAGGCGGAGACGGCACCATCAACGAGGTAGCAGGAGTCCTAGAGTCTTCGAATAAAATCATGGCCATTGTTCCATGTGGCTCGGGGAACGGTTTAGCAAGAACCCTAGGTATATCGTTAAACAATGCAAAAGCAATCCAAAAAATCAACGACCTAAAAACTACCGCTATTGATGTTGGTCTTTTAAACAACAAAAAGTTTTTTAATATGGCAGGTATGGGCTTCGATGCTCACATTAGTGCGCATTTTGCAAAAAGTGTTAAACGGGGTCTTTTGGGATACATTAAATCAACCTTAAAAGAGATTTCGAATTACAAAGCCCAAACCTACGAAATCATCATCGATGGCAAGTCCATCATAAGGGAAGCCTTTATGTTAAGCTTGGCAAATTCATCGCAATATGGAAACAATGCCCATATTTCACCTACAGCATCAACGCAAGATGGACTGCTAGATATTTGTATCATCAAGCAGTTCCCTTTAAGAGTTTTCCCGATTCTGGGCTATCGTATGTTTACAAAAACGGCAAGTCGCTCTAAATATGTAGCTATTATTAAAGCGCAAAATTTTGAAATAATAAGGACAGAGGATGGGCCAGTGCATGTAGATGGTGAACCTTTTTCAATGGGTAAAAAGTTAACTGTTGGCATTAAACCACTGGCATTAAAAATTATCGTGTAAAAGTTATAAAAATGGATAGAGATAAAAAATCAAAGAAATTCACTGGATTTGATGGCTTGGTATTTTCTACCAATCCGGATCAGCAACTCGGTAATATTGACCACAGCGATGAAGAAACTTTAAACCCAAATCACCAACAATTACGCGTACAGTTAGATAAAAAACAACGCGGTGGCAAGGCTGTCACGCTAATTACAGGGTTTATTGGTAAGGATGAAGACTTAAAAGACCTAGGAAAACTCCTGAAAT
Source organism: Pedobacter arcticus A12 (assembly GCF_000302595.1). Classification (GTDB taxonomy): domain Bacteria; phylum Bacteroidota; class Bacteroidia; order Sphingobacteriales; family Sphingobacteriaceae; genus Pseudopedobacter; species Pseudopedobacter arcticus. Next base: position 615,190 of record NZ_JH947128.1, read on the forward strand.
CCAAATGTGGCGTTGGCGGTACGGTAAAAGATAACGAGATTTTAATTCAAGGAGACTTTAGAGATAAGATTTTAACATTATTGACGTCAAGCGGTTATAAAGCAAAAAGAGTTGGTGGTTAAAGCCAGCTAAACACTCCATATCCTTTAAACCTTTGTGGTCAAATAAAACGCTCAAATATAATTATTTAACACCTAATTAACAACCTGTTAATGTTTGTTTACTAACAAAGAACAACGTTCGCCAAATTACAAACGGAAGTACTGTAACTTTTTAGTTTTAAATTGCAAAAAATCAAAATAAAGCGGTTTTAATTTGGTTTTTAGTAGTAAAATGTTTTTTATTGTAAAAGATTGTTCATCACAGAGCAATCTTTTTTAGGTTTTGTTGTTATATAGAGCAGAAGCTGAAAAAACGAGCTTTTAAACCAAATTAACCAATTTTTAAAAAAGTTTGATTTTAAAGGATTAATCATAAATTTGTTATTCGCATTAAATAAAAAACAATTATAAACACACACATTAAATTCAAAAACTAAAAAATCAAAAAATGGCAAACGCACCAACACCTACCACAGCTCAAAAAGAGAACTCAAAAGGCTCCGGGATTTTCGCAGGATTAGCAATCGTAATATGTATCGCAATAGGTTGGGCCCTATTCTTATTTGTGATGGGAGACGGTTCTAACTTTGAAGGCGGAGATAACGCAAACCAACCGATCCCTGGTAATTATTTCGGAATGATTTATAAAGGTGGATACATTGTACCTTTCTTAATGTCCATGTTTTTAATGGTAATCGTTTTTTCAATCGAACGCTTTTTTGTAATCAGCAAAGCAGCAGGAGTTGGAAATGTTGATTCTTTCGTTAGAAAAGTACAAAGCTCTTTAGCTTCAAACAATGTTGATGCAGCTATCAGCGAGTGTGACAAGCAAAAAGGTTCTGTTGCAGCGGTAATCAAATCTGGCTTACAAAAATACAAAGCTGTAGAAATTGACCCATCAATGGATACTGAACAAAAATGTTTAGCAATTCAAAAAGACATCGAAGAAGCAACTGCATTGGAGATGCCAATGTTAGAGCAAAACTTAACAATTATTGCAACTTTAGTATCAGTTGGTACGTTAGGTGGTTTATTAGGTACAGTAACAGGTATGATCAAGGCTTTCGCCGGATTAGCAACTGCTGGAGCACCAGATCAAGCACAATTAGCAAACGGTATTTCTGAAGCATTAATTAACACGGCTACTGGTATCGCAACTTCTTTATTTGCAGTACTTTCTTACAACTTCTTTACTTCTAAAATTGATAGCTTAACCTATTCAATTGACGAGGCTGGTTTCTCAATTGTACAAACTTACGCAGCTACTCACAAGTAGTCTACAGAAGTTGAGCTTACTTAAAAGCTCTTAATCAATTGATAAACAAATAAAAACTAAGAAGATGCCAAAAGTAAAAATTAAAAGAAAAAGCACCGTTACGGATATGACCGCGATGTGTGACGTGGCGTTCTTGCTACTAACTTTCTTTATCTTAACGGCAACTGCTCGTCAACCAGAAGCATTAGCAGTAGACACACCGTCTTCAACGGTTACGTTTAAACTGCCAGATACTGATATATCTACCCTAACCGTAGGGCAGGGTAAGGTGTTTTTTGGAGTTGTTGGCCAAGATATTAGAATAAATACTTTAGAGCGCATGGGCGAACAGTACAACCTTACCTTTACAGACGAAGAGAAAAAACGCTTCTCTGTAATAGACAATTTTGGGGTACCAATGGCCAGCTTAAAACAATTTATTGCAATGGATAATGCTGATCGAATGAAACTGGTACAGCCAGGGATTCCAGCAGATTCTGGCGCAAATAACCAGTTAAAGCAATGGATTTTACAATCTAGATATGCCACTAAAGAAATGCACAACGTTGATTTAAGATTCTCAATCAAAGGAGATTCTAAAGAGGAATATCCAACAATTAGAAGAGTTATCGATGTGCTTCAAGACCAGAAAATTAACAAATTCAGTTTAATCACTTCTTTAGAAGCTGCTGATTAATATTTAAAAATATAAACAATGGCAGAATTAGATACCTCCGGCGGGGGTAATAAAAAAGGCAAGAAAGTAAGAAGTAAAAAGCAATCAACAAGGGTAGATTTAACTGCCATGGTGGATTTGGCTTTCTTATTGATTACCTTCTTTATGCTAACTACTACCCTAGCCAAACCTCAGGCAATGGACATGTTCATGCCTGATAAAGATGATAAAAATCCTGATGAGGTTTTAGATGTAAAAGCATCAAGAACGATGACTGTTTTGTTGGGAGAAGACAACAAGATTGTTTGGTACATGGGAGTAATAGGGGATAATGCACCCACGGTAGATAATTTTGGAAAAAAAGGAATACGCGAATCACTTGTTCAAAACAACAAAAATGTGGTAGCTACAACTGGAAATCCAGAAAAAGGACTGATGGTAATTATCAAACCTACGGATCAATCAAATTATAAAAACTTTGTCGACATTCTTGACGAGATTAAAATTGCTGGTGTGCCATCTTACGGTATCAACAACAAAGTAGAGAATGCTGAGATTGGACTTATGAAAGCTCAAGGAGCATACAAGTAAAATAATTTGAAAATTAACTCGTTTAATTTTATACCTAAAAAATAAAAATTATGTCTAAACTGGACATCCTTAAAAAAGATTGGATTGATATAGTTTTTGCGGGTAGAAACAAAGAATACGGTGCTTACCAGCTTCGTAAAGAAAATGTTAAACACACCAATAAAGCTATTATCATTGGCGGCTTATTGTTTTCATTAGCAATAGCGTCTCCAATCATCATAAAGTATCTTCAGGGCTTTGCGCCAGAAGATGCGATTAAAAAAGAAAGATTAACGGAAGTTGTTTTGGCAACGCCTCCTCCTATTGACGAGAAAGCACCACCTCCACCTCCACCAGTAGAGCCACCTCCACCAAAAGTGGATCAGGTTAGGTTTCCGCCTCCGGTTGTAAAACCAGATGATCAGGTTGTGGAAGAAGAACCACCTACGGTAAAAGAATTGGAAAAAGCAGACCCAGGTCAGAAAACCATCAAAGGAGATCCAAACGCGGAAATCGTGATCAATACACCCGTAGGTGAAGGTCCGATTAACCAAGAGAAAACAGAAGATACGAATCAAATCTTTACTAACGTAGAGGTTTTACCTAGTTTCCCTGGCGGTATCGAACAGTTTGGTAAATTCTTACAGAAGAATTTAAGATTCCCACCGGTTGCTCGTGATGCAGGAATTCAAGGTAGAGTATTCTGCCAGTTTGTTGTAGAGAAAGACGGCTCCCTAACAGACATTAAAGTTGTTAGAGGTATCGGTGGCGGATGTGATGAGGAAGCTGTTAGAGTATTAAAAAATTCACCTAAATGGAATCCCGGTGTTCAAAACGGAAGAAATGTACGTGTATCTTACACCATTCCAATCTTCTTCCAATTGCAACAATAATTATTAAATGACTTATCAAAAGTTTTCAGAACGACAGAAATCGCCCACAAGGCGATTTCTGTCTATTTTAGGCCTAGTGATGTTTGTACTCTATTTCTTTATAGGGGTATCTATCATTTTCTGGGAAGAATTCCCCTTGTTATATGGCGTAGAACGGATTTGGAAGGTTGCCTTCGGCGTACTTTTAATTGCATATTCTTTTTTTAGATTTGTGCGACTCATCAACCAACAAAACCATGATTAAAAAAAGTGTAATAAACGTTTTTCTTTTATTACTAATTGTAAACTCTTTCTTATCTTCCTGCAACGAACAAAGCAGTAAAGAAGAGAGCATCACCTATGGCGAAAGCAAGTTATTAGCTGATGAATCTTTATATCCTATCGTTGATGATGAATATCAGATTTTCGCCAATAATTATAAAAGAGCCACTATTGAAATCACTTACTTACCCGAACAAGATGTGCTCGTTAATTTATTGAATGACAGCATTTCGGTAGCTATCCTTCCGCGTACACTTAGTAAAAGCGAAGCCAGTCATTTCGAAAACAAAAAAATCATTGTTAGAAGCACAAAATTTGCCACTGATGGTGTTGCACTGGTTACCGGAAAAAACAACACGGATTCTTTAATTACCATTGAAGAACTTAAAGAGGTGTTTAAAGGGAACGACAAAAAAGGACGTACTTTCGTTTTTGACAATCCAAAATCAAGTACGGTATCATACTTAATGCAAATTACAGGCGTTAAAGAATTTCCAAAGAACGTTTATGCTTTAAAAACAAATAAAGAAGTTATTGAATATGTCAACAATAACCCAAATAGCGTAGGTATTGTGAGCGTAGCTTGGATGAAAAGACCAACACCTGATATTGCCCCAGCAGTAGAGAATTTAAAGTTTTTAAGTGTAAAATCTGAAACTGGAAGTTATGAAAAGCCGACTCAAAGTAATTTAAAATTGAATAAATATCCTTTGGTTAGAGATTTATATTTAATAAATTGCCAAGGTAGGGCTGGTTTGGGCACAGGATTTGCATCCTTCCTAGCGGGTGAAATAGGGCAACGAATAATTTTAAAATCCGGTTTAGCACCCGATTCGCTGCCAAGCCGACAAATAAAATTTAGAAATTAACCTTTAAAAAACAAATTTGTATATGAACATAGTTAAGAAGATAGCATTAGGAACAATGAGCGTTATGTTTGTTGCTTCCGCTACCCACGCACAAAGTCTTGAGGACGCAAAGAAAGCAGTAAACGCAGAACAATTTCAGAAAGCCAAATCATTATTTGCTAATTTGGTTAAAAATCAACCATCTCCAGAAAATTACTTCTATTACGGAGACTTATATCTACAACTAAATATGCCGGATTCTGCGAAAGCAGTCTTTCAAAAAGGTATTGCAGCAGACGAAAAAGGCAAATATAAACTTAATCAAATTGGTTTAGGAACGGTAAATCTTTTCGAAAAAAATGCTACAGCAGCGCAAGAAAACTTTAGCAAAGCTACAGCTGATATGCGTAAAAAAGATTTCCAAGAATACATATACATTGGTAAAGCTTACACTTACGAAGATTCAAGAGATTTAACCAAAGCTTTTGAATGGTTTGATAAGGCCAAAGAAAATGGCGAAAAAGACCCGGAATTGCATATTTCTATGGGTAATGCTTACAAAGCACAAAATAAAAATAGCGAGGCCGTTGCCGAGTACCAAAGAGCCATGAACTTAAAAGACAATCTTTTAGGAGTTGAGGTAAACATTGGAGAAATTTGGACACAAGCTTTTAATTTTGAACTAGCAGAATCTACCTTGAAAGGTGTAATAGCAAAAGATGCAAATTATGGTCCTGCTTACAGAGCTTTAGCAGAAAACTATTACCGTTGGACGTCTGCAGCACCTGCCAGAAAACCTGAGTTTTTAACAAAAGCCAAAGAGAGCTATTCTAAATATTTAGATCTAACAGATAGATCTGTTGATTCTCGTTACAGATATTTGATCTTCTTATTAAATGCAGGTGATTATGCAGGTTTGGAAAAAGCAGCAACAGAATTTATTAATTCTCCAGGCTATAATAAAGAATACATTTTAGCAAAAAGATTTAAGGGTTATGCTTCTATTGAAGACAGCAACACCCAACAAGGAATTGAAACATTAAATAGTTTTATTGCTGAAGTAGATGCTAAAAGAATAATTGCCGACGATTATTTATACCTAGGTAAAGCTTACCAAGCAGAAAAACAAGATTCTTTAGCCATCCTTAACTACGTAAAGGGTTATGATTTAGACACCACCAACAACGAAGTATTGGGAAATATTGCTAAAACTTATTTTTCGGCTAAGCAATATGACAAGGCTGCAAACTACTATGGAAAATTAACTAAGCTGCCTAAAGCTTCATTTGTAGACTGGTTTTACTTAGGCTATTCTAATTATTTCCATTATGCAAACTTGGTAAACAACAAATCAAAAGACACTTTAGAAATTAAGAGAACTTTATTAGAAGCTGATAGCGCTTTTACCTATGTTGCAGAAAAAGCAGTAAATGCAGATGCTTATTTATACTTGGCTAGGGTAGAGTACTACTTAAACCCTATCACAGAAAACGATAAAGTAAAAGCTGCTTTCGATAAGTTTATTGAGATTACGTTGGCTAAAGAAACGTTAACAGATGCCAATAAGAAAAACCTTTCTGAGGCTTATTCTTCACAAGGTGCATATTATATAAAAACCGACAAAGTAAAGGCAAAAGAATATTTTGACAAAGCTTTGGCTTTAACGCCAGATAATCAACAGATTAAAGATGCCTTAAATGCGATAAAAGCAAGTAAGTAATCTTAAAATAATCAAAATGCCTTGGTCCAAAACGGATCAGGGCATTTTTGGTTTATACCGCCTTACGAATCTAATTTTAGGCGATGTTAAAACTTTCTACTATTTTAGCATATATCGTTATCGCTCAAAAAATGAATTTTAGAAATCTATCCTTACTCGCTCTTTCCGTTGCTGTTCTTGCCTTATACTCTTGTAATGGAGACAAACCTCAAAGCAGCAGCTCGTCTTATTTTACCAACCCAGAAACGGGTGCAGTGATTAAAGCAGGAGAAGAATTAGCGCTTAAAATACATTTTACAGATGAATCCATAGACTCTGTTGTTTACTTGGTAGATACCTTACAGGTTGGTCTTAGAAAAGACACTTCGCAGTTTAACTTTTCAACAACAAATACGCCACTAGGCAACCGACTAATTACTGCTAAAATTTACAGAAACGGCGTAACAGAAGAAGCAACTAGCAATATTATTCTGGTAAGTGCTACCAAGCCTGCTGCCTACAGCTATAAAATCATCAACACCTATCCGCACTCTATCACTTCATATGTAGAGGGCTTGGAGTTCCACGATGGTGTTTTTTACGAAAGTGCCGGAGATTATGGGCACTCGAGCTTAAGAAAAGTAAGTTTAGAAGGAAAAGTTTTACAGCAGCAAGATGTAGACAAGCAATATTTTGCAGAAGGTATGACCGTGATAGGAGATAAAATCATACAACTCACCTATCGCGAAAAAGTTGGTTTTGAATATGATAAGGAAACTTTTAAACTTTTAAAAACTTTCCCCTACAATTATGCTAACGAAGGTTGGGGCTTAACTTTTGATGGTGAAACCGTTTACAATACCGACGGTAGTAATACAATTTATAAGCTAGATAAAAACACCTATTTGCCAAAAGGAAGTATTGAAGTTTATGATGATAAAGGCCCCGTTACACAACTAAATGAATTAGAGTGGATTGATGGAAAGCTCTATGCGAACATTTACACTTCTGAGCTCATCGCAATCATCGACCCGAAAACAGGTGCTGTAGAAGCCTATATCAACATGATGGGTTTACCTCACGGCGAGCTAGGAGACCCCCAACAGGATGTGTTGAATGGCATAGCTTATGATAAAATTGGAAAGCGGATATTTGTTACGGGTAAAAGATGGGATAAATTATTTCAGATAGAAGTGATTAAAAAATAAATCTTCATGCGCTAAACCGAATTTATTGTATTTTTGAAGGCATTGAAATACTTTTCAACCATATTGCTTTTATTGGTATTGGCCATGAACTTTAAACCATGTGCCGATGAATTATTTGTAAGCAATAATAATTCAGACATTCCTATCATCAAAAATACGGCAGACCATCAGCATGATGAAAAAGATGACTGTAGTCCTTTCTGTTATTGTGCCTGCTGTTCGATAAGGTCTTTTTCCGCAACGGAATTAACCGTTACCTTCTTTTCCCCGCAAAGCGCTTTACAAAAACCCAGTTTTCTGGCAGCGCCTACACACCAAATAAGCTTGGCTATTTGGCAACCTCCACAGTCGGTTTAAAATTCCCTTACCCTTATTTCTTAAGCGTTTTTCCGAAATCAAAAGCTAACAATTTTATAGCCTTGCTATAATTTCTCTGTGCTTTGCTTTCTAAACCTTCGGAAATAGCCTTTCTAAAAGAAATGCAATTAACCTATTTGAAAACAAAACGAAAAAACAATGTTGAATAACATTATTAAATTTTCTATAAAAAACAAATTGATTATCAGCATTTTTACCCTTGCGCTTATTGCATGGGGTTCTTATGCGATTAAACAATTACCCATTGATGCGGTTCCTGATATCACCAATAATCAGGTTCAGGTATTAACCTCCTCGCCTAGTAACGGCGCCGAAGATATTGAACGCTTTATCACTTTCCCGGTTGAGCAAACCATGGCAACCATCCCAGACGTGGAGGAAGTCCGTTCTTTTAGCCGTTTTGGGCTATCGGTAGTCACGGTTGTATTTAAAGAAGATGTAGATATTTATTGGGCAAGGCAACAAGTAAGCAGCCGCTTAACGGATGCCAGCAAGGCAATCCCTGAAGGAATGGGAGCGCCAGAGCTAGCTCCTTTAACCACCGGTTTAGGAGAAATTTACCAATATGTTGTACACACCACTAAAGGTTACGAAAAAAAATACGATGCAACGGAGCTACGAACCATCCAGGACTGGATTATCCGCAGGCAATTGCTGGGTTTACCCGGAGTAGCAGATGTCAGCAGTTTTGGGGGCTATCTAAAACAATATGAAGTTGCTATAAATCCAGAAAAAATAAGGAGCATGAACATCAGTATTGCAGATGTTTATACCGCCCTCAAAAAAAACAACCAGAACACCGGTGGTTCTTATATCGACAAAAAACCAAATGCTTACTTCATTAAAAGTGAGGGCTTAATTGAAAGCATTGCCGACATCGAAAACATCGTTGTAAAAACAAACAAAAACAGTACACCCGTTTTAATCAAAAATGTTGCAACCGTAAAAATTGGCGCAGCAACCAGATATGGCGCTATGACCCGTAATACCGATGGCGAAGTGGTGGGAGGTTTAGTTTTGATGCTGAAAGGTGAAAATGCGGCAAAAGTAATTAGCGATGTCAAGCTAAGAATGGAGCAGATTTCCAAATCCTTACCAGAAGGCGTAGTGGTAGAGCCATTTTTAGACAGAAGCAAATTGGTTAACAACGCAATCAGCACCGTTACAAAAAACTTATTAGAAGGCGCTTTAATTGTAATTTTTGTACTCGTTCTATTGCTTGGAAATTTTAGAGCGGGCTTAATCGTAGCATCCGTAATTCCTTTGGCTATGCTCTTTGCAATTGCCATGATGAACCTTTTCGGCGTAAGCGGAAACCTCATGAGCTTAGGTGCTATTGATTTTGGACTCATTGTAGATGGTGCCGTAATTATTGTAGAAGCCACCCTACATCATTTAAACCTCAGGAAATCGAAAACGGCATTAACACAGTTGGAAATGGATGAGGAGGTTTATCAATCGTCTTCAAAAATTAGAACCAGCGCCGCATTTGGCGAAATTATCATCCTGATTGTATACCTACCGATTTTAGCCCTAATTGGGATTGAAGGGAAAATGTTTAGGCCCATGGCACAAACCGTAAGTTTTGCCATTTTGGGAGCTTTTATCCTTTCCTTAACTTACGTACCCATGGTAAGTGCGTTGTTTTTAAACAAGCAGGTCAGCACCAAAAAGAATATATCTGATAAAATAATTGCCTTTTTTCAGCGTGTTTACACACCGATGCTCAACTTTGCACTCAGAGCCAAAATGTTGGTTTTAGGTATTGCTTTTGGATTATTGATCATCGCACTTCTTATATTCCATAGTTTAGGTTCAGAATTTATTCCAACTTTAGATGAGGGAGATTTCGCTGTAGAAACACGGGTGCTCACCGGAAGTAGTTTATCGCAAACTATTGAAGCCGCTACTCGATCTGCCAAAGTGTTACAAGATAATTTTCCGGAAGTAATTGAAGTAGTTGGAAAAATAGGCTCGAGCGAAATACCAACAGACCCGATGCCTGTGGAAGCCTGCGACTTGATGATTATTTTAAAACCTAAAAAAGAATGGACAAGTGCAAAAACCCGAGATGAACTTGCGGATAAAATGCAAGCCAAACTGCAACAATACGTCCCGGGTGTAAATTACGGCTTCCAACAACCTATCCAAATGCGTTTTAATGAACTTATGTCTGGAGCAAGGCAAGATGTAGTGGTAAAAGTTTATGGCGAAGATTTAGATAAACTGGGTGCATATGCTAAAAAGATAGGGAAAATTGTGAGTAAGATCAACGGTGCTGAAGATGTTTATGTGGAACAGGTTTCGGGATTGCCACAGGTGGTTATCAAGTTTGACCGAGCAAAAATCGCTTCCTTCGGCCTTAACGTGGAAGACGTAAATACGGTAATCAACACTGCTTTTGCAGGTCAATCTGCAGGTTTGGTGTTTGACGGCGAAAAACGCTTTGATTTGGTGGTGCGTGTAGAAAAAGACAAAAGACAATCGCTGGATGATATTAAAAACATTTATGTTACCGCCCCCAACGGGAACCAAATTCCGCTAAATCAATTGGCAGCCATTGATTACAAAATGGGTCCAAACCAAATCCAAAGAGACGATGCCAAACGTCGGATTTTAGTGGGGTTTAATACCCGCGGACGGGATGTAAAGAGCATTGTTGAAGAAACTCAAAAAGCCATCGCGGCACAGATCAAATTTGAGCCCGGTTATTATCCAACCTACGGTGGCGCTTTTGAAAACCTCGAAGCTGCAAATGCCCGATTAGCGGTGGCGGTTCCGGTGGCATTGCTACTCATCTTCTTTTTACTTTACCTTACTTTCAAATCTGTGAAACACGCCTTATTAATTTTTACGGCAATTCCTTTATCCGCAATCGGTGGGATTTTTGCCTTAAGCTTACGCGGAATGCCTTTCAGCATCTCTGCTGGTGTAGGATTTATCGCCCTTTTTGGGGTAGCAGTTCTAAACGGAATTGTGCTTATTGCCGAATTTAATCGATTAAAAAAAGACGGACTTACCAATTTGGTCGATATTGTAAAAACTGGAACCGCAATCCGGTTAAGACCGGTAATGCTGACAGCTTTGGTAGCTTCTTTGGGGTTTTTACCCATGGCACTTTCAACGAGTAGCGGTGCAGAAGTGCAAAAACCCCTGGCAACAGTAGTAATCGGTGGGCTATTAACCGCAACATTGTTAACACTGCTGGTTTTACCAATTCTATATATTGTTATCGAAAAATATAGCCTTAAAAAAACATCCAAAATTATAGCTCCGGTAACTATTATTCTGGTGATGTTCGGTTTTTCTGCAAAGGCACAAACCCAGTCGCTCACTTTAAAACAAGCGGTTGAAATTGCTAAGAAAAACAATCCAAATTTACAGTCTGCAAATTTACAGGTAGCACTGCAACAGGCAAAAACAAAGGGAACAACGGACATCCCAAAAACAGAATTCGGCTTGCAGTATGGCCAAAACAATAGTTTGGTTAAAAACGACAATCATTTTACGGTTTCACAAACCCTTCCCTTCCCTACTCTTTTTAGTAAAAATAAAAATTTGGCTTCCGCCAGATTAGAAAACGCCAAACTACAAACGGCGGTAGCTGAAAATGAGTTGGAATACCAGGTGAGTTTAACCTATCAAAATCTTGTTTACTTATACGCACAGCAAGCTTTGATCAACCAAACGGACAGTATCTTTTTAGGTTTCAATAAATCAGCAGATTTACGCTACAAAACCGGGGAAAGTACACTTTTAGAAAGTACCACTGCCAACACGCAACGCCTACAGGTTCAGAACAGAGCTTCCGAAAACCAGAGTGAGCTAGATAAGGAATTGCTAACCCTCAAGGCACTATTAGGTTTAGACGGCACAATCAGCATTTCTGAAAAAGAAATAAAAACGGGTTCAACAACTATTTCGGAAAACCCAAATTCGCAGAACAATCCATACCTAAACCAGTTGAAACAGGAAGGCGAGATCGCTCACAAAGAGAAATCGGTGGAAACTGCAAAAATGCTACCCGATTTAAAAATTGGCTACTTTAACCAATCAATTATCGGTACTCAGGAAGTTAACGGACAAACTGTGTTTTTTGATGGCGATAAGCGTTTTCAGGGAATCAACGTCGGCTTATCTGTCCCTTTGTTCTATGGAGCTTATCGTTCAAAAATAAAAGCTGCAGAAATCCAGAAAAGCATCGCGTCCAAAAATACAGAAGCTTATGAAAACCAGCTCAACAGTGAGTTAAAGCAAGCTTACACCGAGTATAAACAACAGCAAAAGAACATCAGATATTACGAGGAATCGGCGCTGAAAAATGCCAAAGTAATTGAGCGGAACAGTAACCTTGCCTACCAAAGTGGCGAGATTGGCTATTACGAACACCTTACCAATTTAAAAACCGTAATAGAAATTAAAGAGAATCATCTTTTAGCAATCAAGAAAACAAATCAAAGTATTTTACAGATCAACTATTTGTTAGGCTTTCCAAAAAATTAAGATTATGAAAAAGACACATCAAATCATTGCTTTCCTGTTGCTGATTTTTATCGCGATGGCCTGCACAAACAATCAAGAACACAAGGAAGAACACAACGAGGCTGGCCACAGCAACGAAGAAGAGCATAACGAAAATGAGGTTACCTTAACTCCAGAACAATACCAAACCGCCGGAATTGAGTTGGGTTATGTAAGTGAGCAATCTTTAAGTGGCGCAATAACCGTTAACGGACTATTAGATTTACCTCCGCAGAGTAAAGTTTCCATTTCTACTCCTTTTTCTGGAATTTTGAAAAGTACCAAAATGCTACCCGGTGTAAAAGTGAGAAAAGGTGATTTAGTGGCTGTTTTAGAACATCCAGATTATATCGAGATCCAACAAAACTACTTGGAAATCAATAGCCAACTTGCCTATCAGAAAGAGGAATATGAGCGTCAGCAAAAATTAGCTAAAGAAGAGGTCAATGCTAAAAAATCGCTACAGAAAGCACAAAGTGACTATCAAATTTTATTGGCTAAACACCAAGCTTTAAAAAGTAAGCTAAGGCTGATGAATATCAACATCACTAACCTGGAAAAAGGGAATTTGGTAAATACAATCAATATTTTTTCGCCTATTAATGGCTATGTAACTGAAGTAAACACCAATATTGGTGCAATGGTAGACCCAACAACCGTATTATTCGAAATTGCTGATACAGAACACCTCCACGCAGAACTAACGGTTTATGAAAAAGATATCCCGAAAATAAAAATTGGTCAAAAAGTACGGTTCACTTTGGCTAATGAGCAAAAAGAGAGAATGGCAACGGTGTACCTTATTGGCCGACAAATTAGTGCCGAGCGGACCGTAAACATACATTGCCATTTAGACCAAGAAGATGCGCAACTTTTACCGGGGATGTACCTTACGGCATTGGTAGAAAGCGGCGCCAAAAAGTTACCGGCTTTACCCGATTATGCAATTGTTGATTTTGAAGGAGATAAATACATTTTTATAGCCGAGGAGGCGAAAGCAGCCAATCAAAAAGAACATCATTTTGAAATGGTAAAAATAAAACCGGGTGTTAGCGAACTTGGCTATACACAGATTGATGTTGAAGGCGCAACCGACTGGAAAGAAAAAAAAGTAGTGTTAAAAGGCGCTTATGACTTATTGAGCCAGTTGAAAAACACCGAAGAAGAAGGTGGAGGGCATGCGCATTAGTATAAAGCGATATTAAAAGGTGTTTAGTTTGATGCTTCGGGTGAGTTTTCCCTGTAGTACAGTATATTCAACGCACCACAGCATATTTTATACGAACACCAATCCATTAACCGTCTTTCCGAACGAGGTACGAGGAGTAATCTGTCTGTTCCTTCGGCGAACTAAGCGATTGCAAATAATGTACAGATCTCTCCTATCGTCGAGATGACGCTAGAAGAATTTCCAGTCCAAGCAGGGGGCCTTTTGTCCACGCAGGGTCTCTCTTTTCGAGGACCCTGCGTTTGTAGAGAACCAATTTCTCAGAAACTTCTTTCCTACTCATCGAAATTTTTTGTCCACGCAAGGTCTTTCGCAGAAGACCCGTTTGCGAAGAACCATTTTCCTATAAACTTATCCACTGAGGCTAGTAATATTCCTGTACAATACCTTTTCAAAAAAGACCTTTATTTTTAAAATTTTGTCCACGCAAGGTCTTGTCCACGCAAGGTCTTTCGCAGAAGACCCTGCGTTTGCGCAGAGCCATTTCCCTATAAAACTTATCCACTGGGGCTAGTAATATTCCTGTACAATACCTTTCAAAAAAGACCTTTATTTTTAAAATTTTGTCCACGCAAGGTCTTTCGCAGAAGACCCTGCGTTTGCGAAGAATCATGTTCCTATAAACTTATCCACTGAGGCTAGTAATATTCCTGTACAATACCTTTCAAAAAAGATCTTTATTTTTAAAATTCACATTCGATTTAACAACCAACAATAATTTTCATATTTTTGACAAAATTCCCTAAACTGAGATGTATAAGCATTGATATCTTTAAACAACACAAGACGAAGCCTAAGCATTTCATCCAATCCAAAAAATTTTAGCTGAAAACATGAAGTACAAGAGAATCCTTTTAAAATTAAGCGGCGAATCCTTAATGGGCGAACAATCTTACGGGATTGACAATGCTAGAGTGCTACAATATGCACAACAGATTAAGGCAATTCAGCTATTGGGAGTAGAAGTGGCGGTAGTCGTTGGAGGCGGAAACATTTTTAGAGGTTTAAGTGCCGAGAAATCTGGCATGGACAGAGCCCAAGCAGATTATATGGGAATGTTAGCAACCGTGATCAACTCTATGGCTTTGCAAAATGCGCTAGAAACTTTAGGGGTTTACACGCGATTGTTATCCGCTATTAAAATGGAGCAGATTTGCGAACCTTACGTTCGTAGAAGAGCGATGCGTCATTTAGAGAAAGGCCGTGTGGTAATTTTTGGAGCTGGAACTGGCAATCCATATTTCACTACAGATTCTGCCGCAGCGCTAAGAGCAATTGAAATTAAAGCGGATGTAGTTTTAAAAGGAACTAGAGTAGATGGTATTTATACCGCCGATCCAGAAAAAGACCCTAACGCTACAAAATTCGATACTTTAAGTTTTGATGAAGTTTACGACAGAGAATTAAACGTAATGGATATGACAGCTTTCACTTTATGTGATGAGAACAGCTTGCCGATTATTGTTTTTGACATGAACAAAGAAGGTAATTTGATGAAATTAATGCAAGGCGAAGCCATTGGCACCTTGGTTAAATAATAAAAAAGCGTAAAGCAAAAGGCATAAAGCCGAAAGCCCAGTGCTAAACTTATATAAATTAAAGAAGCATGAATGAATTTATAAAAATGGAGCTTGAGGATGCTACGGTATCTATGGAAAAAGCAGTTGCCCACACCGATGCCGAGTTTCTAAAAATTAGAGCAGGAAAAGCTAGTCCGGCCATGTTAGACGGAATTATGGTTGATTATTATGGCGCACCTACTCCGCTAACACAAGTTGCTAACGTAAACACACCAGATGCCCGTACTATTGTAGTACAGCCCTGGGAAAAAGCAATGATCAGCCCCATTGAAAAAGGAATTATGGAAGCGAACATTGGTTTAAATCCACAAAATGATGGAATCGTGATCCGTTTAAATGTTCCACCTTTAACAGAAGAACGCAGAAGAGATTTAGTGAAACGTGTTAAAGAAGAAGCAGAATCTGGGCGTATTGCGATTAGAAATATCAGAAAAAACACCAACGAAGGCATTAAAAAGCTAAAGAATGATGGTGCGTCTGAAGATGAGATCAAACTTGGTGAAGCTGAAGTACAAAAGCTGACAGATGGTTTTATCTTAAAAGTAGATCATCTTGCCGAAGTGAAAGAAAAAGATGTGATGACCATCTAATAGCTTTACAAAATGCTGCTATAGGGAATAGGCTTACAACTTATTCCCTTTCGCGTTTAATAAAAAGCTGGATCAGTTAATCATCGTTAATAAAATCGAAAACGTTTGAAACACCAATACTTATTAATGTTAACGCGGGATTTTGTTGGAATATCAATCAAGAATTTAATAACGAGTTTGGTTTTTAATCAATATTAAGAGAAGATATAATGAGCAAGTTTGTTTTAATGGGATTATTCTTTTTCCCTTTGTTAGTGGCCCTACTAACCGTAAAAGACATTTTCGAAAACAAAACTTTAGAGAATAGCCAAAAATTAATGTGGATTGCTGTAGTGATCTTATTGCCTTTGGCGGGCGCAATTATCTATTTTTTCTTCGGTAAACGCAAGCAACTTTAAATTTAAGTGATCTGCGCTAAATAATTTTCTATAAATACGCAGCCAAGGCAAACATTATTTCAGCAAATTTGTCTTACTATTTAATATATAATTTATTACTTTGTGTATCAAACACCCCAAATAAAGCATGGAAGTACAGGCGGGCGAGCTCTTATCAACAATAAATTACCCCTCGGACTTAAGAAAACTGAGTGAAAAACAGTTAGAAGAGGTTTGTAAAGAGCTGAGGCAATATATAATTGATGTGGTTTCCGTTAATGGAGGTCACTTTGGCGCCAGTTTAGGGGTGGTGGAATTAACGGTTGCGCTTCATTATGTTTTGAACACACCAGATGATCAGTTAGTTTGGGATGTTGGTCACCAAGCGTATGGTCACAAAATATTAACCGGCAGAAGAGGTGTTTTTCATACCAATAGAATACACAACGGCATTAGTGGTTTCCCAAAAAGAAGCGAAAGCGAATATGACACCTTTGGCGTAGGGCACTCTTCAACTTCCATTTCTGCAGCATTAGGAATGGCTGTTGCCTCACATTACAAAGGCGAGACAGACCGTCAGCATGTTGCTGTAATTGGAGATGGCTCTATGACTGCTGGAATGGCTTTTGAGGCTTTAAACCATGCGGGAATTGAGAATACGAATCTTCTGGTTATCCTCAACGACAATTGCATGTCGATAGATCCAAATGTTGGCGCACTTAAGGAATATTTGACCGATATCAGCACCAGCAAATCATACAACAGATTTAGAGACGATGTTTCTGCGGTACTGATGAAAATCTCGGAACTGGGACCCAATGCTCACGAAATTGTTAAAAAAATTGAGAAAAGCATTAAAGGAACTATCCTTAAAAAAAGCAACTTTTTCGAAGCCTTAAAATTCAGATATTTCGGTCCGATTGATGGTCACGACATCCATCATTTGGTAAAGGTTTTAGAAGACCTTAAGCATATCCCTGGTCCAAAGCTACTTCATTGTGTTACGGTAAAGGGAAAAGGTTATGCATTGGCCGAAAAAGACCAAACACTTTGGCATGCACCAGGTTTATTCGATAAAATAACGGGTGAGATTAAAAAAAGCTTTTCTGACAAACCACAGCCACCTAAATATCAAGATGTTTTTGGCCATACCATTGTGGAGTTGGCAGAACAGAATGATAAGATTATGGGGGTTACGCCGGCAATGCCTTCTGGCTGCTCCTTAAATATCATGATGAAAGCAATGCCAAACAGGGCTTTCGACGTAGGTATTGCAGAGCAACATGCGGTTACTTTCTCTGCTGGCTTGGCTACACAAGGCTTAATTCCTTTCTGCAATATTTATTCGAGCTTTATGCAGCGTGGTTTTGACCAAGTGGTGCATGATGCTGCTATTCAAAAGTTACCCGTAGTTTTCTGTTTAGATAGGGCAGGAATAGCTGGAGCTGATGGGCCAACCCACCACGGCGCTTATGACATCGCATTCTTTAGGTGCATTCCCAATATGATTGTATCCGCTCCGATGAATGAGGAAGAATTGCGTAACCTGATGTACACTGCTCAGCTAAAAGATCATGGAGGACCTTTCTCTATCCGTTACCCACGAGGAAAAGGCGTAATGGTAGATTGGAAAAGACCTTTTAATGAAATTGAAGTCGGTAAAGGCAGAAAAATTAGCGACGGTGAAGATATTGTGATTTTAACAATTGGTCACATCGGGAATGAAGCTGTTAAAGCTTGTTTAGAGATTAATGCGGAAGGCTATCATCCAGCGCATTACGATATGAGGTTTGCAAAACCCCTTGACCAAAAATTACTGAAGGATATTTTTTCTAAGTTCGATAAAATTCTGACCATAGAGGACGGTTGCATACAAGGTGGTTTCGGAAGCGCTGTATTAGAGTTTGCTGCGGATCAACTTTATAAAGGAGAAATCCATCGTTTAGGCATTCCTGATGTGATTGTTGAACACGGCGAACAGCAGGAACTTTGGGCCGAATGCGGTTACGATAGCAAAGCCATCATTAAAGAAATCAAAAAAATGGCAGTAGCGAGGGTAACGAAGGGAATGGTTGGTTAAACGATTATTTCCAGTAGTTTTTCCGCTATTTTAGTACGAGATAAATAACTAAGATCTCTATCTTCTAATATATTGGACTCGCCTCGTAAAAAATTGTCGTATTCTTTTTGAAGCACACTAACGATAGACTCAACCTTTCCATCGCAAACATAGCCAGCTTTATTGTTAATTATACTTTCGGCGATATCGCCATTATCTGTGTTGGGTAATAAAATCGGCTTTCTAAACATCAGATAATCTGCTTGTTTAGATGATATTATTTCTGTTCTGTTACCATATTTTAAATGCAGAAAAACTGATGCTTTTTCTAGGTGTTCTTGTACTGCTAACGCATCTAATCTTTCCGTCACCTCAACGTAGTTTTGCAAACTAAAATGATGGATTAAATTAGGTAAAACCTTATTTGTTGAAGACCCCAGAAACCATACCTTGAAAAAATCGGGACTCAGATGATTGATTTTCTGAAACTCGCTTAAAGCCCGAAAAAAAACATCATCTTCTAATTGCTCATTGTAGAGTGTACCCAAATAAACAATAGTGAAAATTTCTCTTGGCCTTTTTTCTATCTGTTCTTCTGCAAAATCACTACCGTTCTCCAGCACCGATATCTTCCCCTGAAACCTAACCGGAAATTTTCTTTTCAACGACATAGACACCGTGGTAATGGAGCAGGCTTGCTCCAAAAACATAAGTTCTCTTCGTCTATTGAAAAACACCGCCATACGATAGATCATTCTGCTTGAGCTTAAGGGAATGTATCCAAAAGTCCATGGGTCTCTATAATCGAGAATTAACTTTGCATTTAATTTCTTTGCTAGCTGGCTGGCATAATCATATATTCCAAACGGACCACCACATGCAATAACGACATGGTTCTTGTTTTTACTAATATTAAGGTCAGATAAATTAAGCTTGCCCGGACTAAAAATATCAGCTCCATAAATTACTTGATGAACCCGATTAAAAACTTTCCATAACTCAGATTGAACTGTATTTAAAATGAAAAACGAAAAGCGTTGTAGTAAGTTTAATTCTGGAACTACAACTACTTGGCGACTTTCCAAGATTGTTTCTAAAGGCTTAGGACTGAATTGATTTGCAAGTCCCACATTTCTTTTAATAGGGTGTTTAAAAGTTATAATCTTTACGGATGCTCCACGCTCAATAAAAGAGAAAATAAAACTCTTAAAACGAGCATTTGATGTAGTATTAAGATTTAAGTAAGGTAAAATAAAGATAATTTCGTTCTCACTATTCATTAAAAATCATCGTATAAGCTCCTAAACGAGCTTCTTAGCCCAAAAGTAAAATAATTCGTCTTGTCTTTTCCTAAACTGTTATTCTCATTCCTGCTAATTGCCATTGCTTCCAAGCGCAAATTATATTTCGGATTGATAAGGTAAGATACTTTACCCTTGGCAAAGTATAAATCTGTACCGATACCATTACCTACCTTACTGTCGTAACTCAAGGATCTAGTCTCATAAGAAAGGAAAATGTTTTTGCCGAAATTTTTGCCAGCCGGGTCTAAACCATAATAAGCGTAAAGCAGTTGTCCGCTAAAATCAAACCGCTTAACACTATAGTTGAGTAAGCCTAAAAACTCTCTAAAATTTGCCCCAAAGGGATGCGCCAATGGTTGGTTATATTGTGCATAATTGGAAACACGATCAAAGTGTGCATAAGTATAAGGTCGAGCGGTATTAAACTCTCCCAAATAATTAAGTCTTTTGATGCCAAACAGGTTGCTCCCCCTAAAACCTAGTTGCAAGGCCCATTTATTTGCCCAATAACCCTTACCTGCAAAAAACTCTTTAGCGGTAAATTCATCAATCATAAATTGCCCGTACAAGCTCGTATTTTTTAGTACCTCATACTTGGTGTTTATACCCAAACGCATTTTATCAGGAGAGGTTGAGTTTGCCCCTTCAATGGGACGTAGAAAAACAAACGGGTGTATATAGTTAAAATCAAACCCACGTTTCCCTTCTGGTTCGGCATCTGCCCAAGTAACCGCCTGGAAAAAACCTACAGAAAATTTCTTATTCACGTTCCAATCTAAATAGTGGAATGCTCCCCATTTACCACGATCCCCAAGTCTCCGATCAGTAGTGAGCTTTGGCGCCCCTGGATCTAACATGTATGCAAAAACCGTTTGGTACTGCACAGCACCCAAATTGGCCCTCAACCTAAAAAAAGAATAGTTTGCAGCAACATCAGAAAGCAACATGGAACGGTAGCCGTCGCCTATAAAGTTCTTATCGTATGCTAAGGTAAAATTGAGGTATTTGTTGGCGGTATAAGATAAAATTGCAGTAGTATACGCCCAGTCTTTCACGTTGGTACCAAACTTACCACCGACTTGTCCGGGTACTACCCGGTTTTGGTCAACAAAGCTCTCCACATATCTTGGAAATACCGCTTGGTTCTCAAAACCGCTGGTGTAAAAAGAAAATTTTTCGCCAACGGTAACACCAACTTGATAACCTCTTGTATTTAGCCAGGTACTACCTGCTTGCGAATCATGCCCTAACATTAAATCTGGCAGGTAGTCGGCGTAAAAAGTATATTCCTCTTTTTTAATATCAATCAAATGTTCGTGTAAAACCTTACGGCGAACCCAAGATCTTCTTAACGTATCAAAACCCAGATTATGAAATGAATCAACCGCAGTTTTTAAAACTGCATCATCTCCAAAATAAGGTTTGATTGCACTATGGAAACTGGTCGCATGATCATATACTTCCGGATTAAATTTTTGATAAAAATCAAAAGAATAAGGTAAGTTTTGATTAGGCGTTTGTGCTTTGGCAAAAGAAAACGCTGCTATTAAAAGCAGTAATAAACCGTATTTTTTCATAAAACTTTAAATCGCAATTTTTTGATCCAATTCCTGGTAAACAGAATTGTTGCTTATAAAGTCTGGCACCAATTGCTTCATTTGTTTCACCACTTCTGTATCTCTGTATTGACATGCCACTTGTAGCAATTCATCTACTTGGGTATGCACTTCGTCAAAATTATAGACCATCACTTTAGCAACCATTATTTTATGATGATGTGTAGGTAAGGTATTTTCTAAATCGTTTAACAATTCCTCGTACAATTTCTCTCCGGGGCGCAGGCCTGTGAATTCTATCTTAATGTCTTGATTGGGGATTAAGCCCGACAAGCGAATCATTTTTTTGGCTAATTCCACAATTTTAACAGACTTACCCATATCAAAAATAAAAATTTCTCCGCCGTTGCCTAAAGTTCCTGCTTCAAGCACCAATCTACAGGCTTCTGGAATGGTCATAAAGTAACGTGTAATGTCCGGATGCGTAACGGTTATAGGTCCGCCTTTTTGTATCTGCGCTTTAAATCGAGGAATTACAGAACCATTTGAGCCTAAAACGTTTCCAAACCTGGTGGTTATGAACTTTGTTTTTAGAAACGATCCGTTCTGCGCTGTTAAGTTATGCTTTTCTATATGATTTGAATAAGACTGCACATACATTTCAGAAATTCGTTTGGAGGCGCCCATTACGTTAGTTGGCCTAACGGCTTTATCCGTTGAAACCATGACGAATTTTTCTACGTTATGTTTAACTGATAAATCTGCAATGTTTCTTGTGCCGCCTACATTGGTACAAATCGCTTCCGACGGATTATTTTCCATCATGGGTACATGTTTATACGCAGCGGCATGGTAAACGTAGTGAGGCTTAAAGGTTTCAAACAGGTAGTCCATCCTTGCCCTGTTCTTCACATCCCCAATAAAAGCAATAAAGTTATCGAACAGGTTATTGTCCTGTAACTCCAACTGAATTTCATGCAAAGCCGACTCGGCAATATCATTCAAAATAATCAACTGCGGATCAAACTTGGTAAGCTGACGTACAATCTCACTGCCAATTGACCCAGCAGCGCCAGTAACTAAAACCCTTTTTCCCTTAATTTCAGAAATCAAAATATGGTCTTCCAACTCAATCGCTTCACGCTCTAGCAGATCTTCAATTTTGACATTCTTGATCTGATTAATCTTAAAAGAACCATTAACCCATGTTTTTAAAGGCGGTACGTTCAAAACTTTTACGTTATTATCTAAGCAGAGGTCAACAATGCTGTTTTTCCTTTGCGTAGAAATATATTGAGGTGTCAGAATCAGATCTTCAATTTTCTCTAGTTTGATCAAATTCTCCAGTTCATCCGTATGGTAAATTTTTATCCCATCCACTACCTTCCCTCGCTTACGCGGATCATTATCTACAAAAGCTACCACACTCATGTTTACACTCGGGTCACTATCCAAATTTCTTTTGGTAGCTACCCCGGTTTCTCCTACCCCATAAATAATCACCCTGCGTTTATCCAGTTTCAGATTTTTGATGTACATAAAAAAGTATTTCACCAAAACACGGTAGGTAATTAACAGCACAAAACTACATAAACCTGTAATCACCACCACTACATTAGAAATGATAGGTTCTCTATTAAAAGACAATAGAAATAGGTTACAGAGGATAAAAAAGAGATTGCTTACTGATATACTGAATAAGATACGAAAGGAATCCTGCGCACTGGTATACCGAACTATACCAGCATAGGTTTTAACATTAAAAAAAACAATACAATTGATTCCTAAAAAAATCAATGTATTTCTGCTTAACTCATTAATATCAATTAGTGAAGCATCAAAATTATATGACAATAGGTACGACAATGTCAGCGAAAACCCGCAGACTATCAGGTCTATGCAGAATATAAGCCATCTTGGTACAATGTTTATTCTTTTGAACATAATTATAGTTCTTGCTGCCTGCAAATATACTATATAGTTTTGTTTACAGTGAGTTATAAAATAAGTATTGCTAATAATTTACGAACAACCGAGCCTTACCCTCCAGTTTTAAACGAGTAATAATATATAGCATGCAAAACAATAAAAAAACAAGATATGCAAAAAGAGCTGGCAAAGCTACCAAGCTGAGGTTAATAACCAATTGAAAAAAAGCATATAAACCAGCGACAAATACATGAGCGTACTTTCTCTCATTTGCCAAAAACTGGTAAAAATGTGATCGGTGTGCATCAAAGATATTCTCTTTTCGGATGATCCGACAGCAAATTGTAGCCACGCTATCCAGTCCATAAATTCCTAACAATAAAATCCATTTGATATCATTTGTGATGATTATTAAACTAGCTATCAAAAAACAGATGATCAACGCCATCGCAATACTGCCCACATCGCCTGCAAAAGCCTTTGCTTTTTTCCTTAAATTAAAAAATCCAAAAACCACTAACGACGCCACCAATAAGTAGCATACACTTTCATCTAAAACCTCAATTAACAGGTATTGTTGGATAAATAGGCAACTCACCACGGTTATTAAGGAATATAGAACTGTTATGCCATTAATACCATCCATAAAATTGTAGGCATTGATGATTCCGATGAAGAAGATTAGAGAGACAAGAATCAAGAGCAAAGAATAAGGATTATATATCGCCGCGGAAAAAATACCCTGATTGATGAAAATTTGCGCCAACAATAGTAAAACTGAAAGGAGGTGCACTCCAATCCGTAGCTTATTATTGAGCGTAACGATATCGTCTAAAAAGCTAATAAAAGCTATCGCAAAAACACCAAAAGCTAAATAGTATTGATCGGGCTGAAAAAATAGAATTCCAACAATAAACGCAATTGGAAAAACAACCCCGCCACCACGTAAGGTAACCTGGTTATGTGAGCTTCTCTGGTTTGGTTTATCGATAATATTAAACCGATCTGCTATTTTGAAATACAGCAGTTCAAGAATGAAAAGCAAAAAGAGGGCGATGATGAAAATTTGCATACTGGGCAAAGATGGAAATTTTTAAGAAATTTTCTTGCCTCGGTAACTGCGTATCTACTTTTTTCTACTGAATATAAGCATAAAACCCAACGGTCTCCTTCGAATCCGCTTAGGATGACATGCCCTTCGATGTACTCAAGAGACGGAACTGCCTGCCTTTGGCTTTTCCCCTACTTAACCGTCATCGCGAAGCTGAAGCACCGGATAAGAGCGTGGAGCTGTGGCGACCTCTAAGTATCAGGCACTAGCCAAAATCTACTAACCTATTCAGGATGATAGTTTAAAAACAGGATCATCTGTAACAGGCTCTGCTTGGACATAAAGTTTTAATACTAAGAAAAAATCAGTTCAAAAAGAAAAGCCCATTTCACCACCTTTCCGTCCCTCATTGGCGGGACAAAGCCTACCCACTTTTTTCTTGATAAAAAAGTTGTCAAAAAATCAAGGCTTCCGAATCTTTGTCCATTTCACCTCAATAAATCTTTAACCACAATCCAAGTCGTGGGAACGACAGTGCTTAAACAAAGTTTCTGCTCCACTTCTGCGGATTGCTGATGCCGGTGGTATAACAAAGTTGTTGCAAAAAGATTTATCGGGTTCCAATCCAAACATTCAGAGGCCGGCTCTACGTGGTTCCTCAACTAAAGTCCATAACGGTAAATCAACCCCTTTCCTAACCGATAAATTCCGCCTTGGATAGCTATCGGGACGGTAAACCTGTCCTTGATTTTGCTTCCTCTTAACCGTCATCGCGAAGCTGAAGCGCTGGATAAGAGCGTGGAGCTGTGGCGATCTCTAAGTATCAGGCACTAGCCATAATCTACTAACCTATTCAGGATGATAGTTTAAAAACAGGATCATCTGTAACAGGATCTGCTTGGACATAAAGTTTTAATACTAAGAAAAAATCAGTTCAAAAAGAAAAGCCCATTTCACCACCTTTCCGTCCCTCATTGGCGGGACAAAGCCTACCCACTTTTTTCTTGATAAAAAAGTTGTCAAAAAATCAAGGCTTCCGAATCTTTGTACATTTCACCTCAATAAATCTTTAACCACAATCCAAGTCGTGGGAACGACAGTGCTTAAACAAAGTTTCTGCTCCACTTCTGCGGATGGCTGATGCCGGTGGTCTAACAAAGTTGTTGCAAAAAGATTTATCGGGCTCCAATCCAAACATTCAGAGGCCGGCTCTACATGGCTCCTCAACTAAAGTCCACCGATAAACTCCGCCTTGGTCCCCATAGCTGG
>NZ_AKZJ01000014.1 GCF_000302595.1 Pedobacter arcticus A12
CGCTTTTGTAGGGTCTAAAGCCATAGCTGTTCTCATGGAACTCATACTCAAACTTTGGCATTAAAACCTGTGATACGGCTTGCTGTAGCAGGCGGTCTACAGTTGTGGGGATACCCAGTAAACGGAATTTTCCTCCGCCTTTGGGTATCTCTACTCCCAGGATGGATTGCGGTAAGTATTGGTTGTCCTTTACTGTTTCCAGAAGTGCTCCCCTATGTTTTTGTACATAGGCTTTTAGCTCGGTGGTTTTTAGACCATCGATGCCCGCACTTCCTTTATTGGCTATTACTTGTTGTAATGCCTTTTGGAGGTTCTGTGGACGTAGTACCTGTGCAATCAATTTTTTTTCTGCTTTTGTTTTACATTTTGTTCTTCCTGTTCCGCTTTTACAGGGCTATAGCTTGCGCAATTCCGTTGTAAATTAAGAACCAGTTTACGTTCGGTCCTTCCCTGGTTGTGAGACCATGTGCCGTTTGTTGGCACCTCGTTGCCACAGGTACTATGACTTCTGCTGACTTCTCTTTGTGGCTAAACCCGTAGCCTAAGAGACCTCCCTCGGTAAGCACTCCCTCTTTCCGTCTATTCCCGACGCATCTACTGATCGTTCCTGTCGGTTTAAAGGCTTCGCATTGCTGTGCATGCTTACCCAGAATGACCAGCCTCTTATGCGCTTTGTGTTCCTCGGTACAGACTTTTGCCGTTCGGCTTCCTTCACTGCTTGCTCACGCAGAACCAGCTTGCCACTAGCTAATCGGCTCAGAATATTATTATCCGACTTGCCGATAAGGGACTTTCACCCTCTAGATTTTATCACTACTTTAGCTGTAGCAATGGGAGTGCATGCAAGGCACACACCACAAATTTGCATTATAATGGCTGAACTGCTTTACGTTATTTCATCGCAATTAACCAAGTTTATACGGGCAGACAAGTTTTTGCTTTCTATGCCATTACAACACAAATTCGCAAAACGTTAGTGGCAAGCATAATACCGACACAAACACATAGACAAAACAGTAAATGATATGACAAATTTTTGGGAGAACAGTTTTAAAGACAACCAAGAAATGTGGGGTTGGGAGCCAGCAGATTCAGTTATTAGGACATTGAAATTATTTAATAACAACGAAATAAAAAACATTCTAATTCCAGGTTTTGGGTATGGACGAAATGCCAAATATTTTATTGACAATGGCTTTAATGTAACAGGCATTGAAATATCTGAAACTGCAATTGACATTGCAAATAAACAATTTAACGAAAGTGTAATAATTTACCAAGGTTCGGTAAGTGCTATGCCGTTCGACAAAGAAATGTATGATGGAATTTATTGTTATTCCTTAATTCATTTACTTAACGACAAAGACAGAATAAAACTTATTGAAGATTGCTATAATCAACTAAAACCAAATGGATATATGGTTTTTGTGACAATTTCAAAAAACGATTTTAGGTTTGGACAAGGAACTGAAATTTCCAAAGACACTTTTGAACCGTGGAAAGGCCTGATATTATTTTTTTATGATTCAGGTTCAATAAAAAGAGATTTTGAAAACTTCGGTTTGGTTGAGACAGAAGAAATTAATGAACCAGAAATTGACGTAGAAGGAAAGCCTAAACAAAAATTTTGGTATATAATATGTAAAAAAGAAAATGGGTAAAAATGCCAGCCACACACAGCACATTGGCAATAGGCGGGGTTTCGTCTTCGCTTGACAGTTTTGTGGTAACCAAAAGTTCAGTTCTCCGAACAAACTCTTGTGCTAAAAAGCCCGCCCATCGCCAATCTACAAACCGTTATAGGTAAGGCTACAAACGACCGAAGTACTGAATTAAAGTTTTCCGAATCTTGTAATTTGTTATCTAATTAGCTAACTTTGTTTTGTGCAAGAAAAATTCATAAGAGAAATATTTTATTACAAAAACTACTATCTCGACTTCTTTGAAACACTGAAGCCAGAAGTCAAGAAAAAAATGAACTGGACTTTACAGCTCATTTCTACTATCGACAGGGTTCCGAAGAAATATTTTGACCACATGACAGGTTCTTCTGGAATTTTTGAAATTCGCGTAGAAGTCGGTTCGGATATATTTAGGGTATTCTCATTCTTCGATAAAGGAAAACTAATAATCCTTTTGAACGGGTTTCAGAAGAAAACCCAAAAGACACCGAAAAATGAATTAGAGCTTGCTGAAAAACTTAAAAAACAATATTTCGATGAAAAAGACAAATAATAATCTGACCTCCTTTACCAACCATTTGGACGAACAATATGGTAAAGCAGGGACAAGTACCAGAGAAGCTTACGAAGCAGGTTTTGAAGCATTTCAATTAGGTGTTATGATTCAAGAACTTCGTAAAGAACAAGGTTTAACCCAAGAACAATTAGCCGAAAAATGTGGTACGACAAAGACGTATATTTCGAGAATTGAAAACAATGCAAGCGATATTCGACTTTCGACTTTGATGAGAATTGTTCGTGAAGGATTGGGCGGACACCTCAGGCTTAGTGTGGGTGTTTAAAAATGGCAAACAGCACTACCTGTAACAGCAATTTGTGCATAAATGGCTGACGGTGGTTCAACTCAGGTTTTTCGTTAATTATTTAATTGAGTGCGGTGCGACATCGGTTCTGCAATTAATGCCATTTATGCACAAATTTTCAATACGTTAGATCTCTGAGGAAACTTAGTGTTTACCAATTTCCTTTACCGTTTGCATGCCATCCGCTACCCATTTTGTTATTCCTCCGTCTAACTCATAAATACTCTTAAAACCGTTTGAACGCATTTCTGCGGTAGCAGCGGCGCTTCTTTTACCGCTTTTGCAATACAAATAATAAGTCTTGGCTTTGTCCAGCTCCACAATTTTAGCTTTAAAATCAGCGCTTTTAAAATCGTAGTTTAAGGCATTTTTTAAATGGCCCTCGCTAAATTCTTCTGGTGTACGTACATCTAAAAGAACGAGCGCTGGGTTGTTTTGCAAGCTATCCGAGAAAATTTTAGACGCTAATATAACGTTGCTTTTAGCAGTCTGAGCTTTAACGGTAAAACCAGTGAATAATAGTGTTACGAAAATAAATAAGACAGATTTCATAATTAATATTTTAAATACAACTCGATAAATTAAAACTCGGCAGGAATTACAATCGCTTCCTCTCTATCCCAGTTGGCTCTTGTTACAATTTCCTTATCAAAGATATAAATCTTTTCAGGCTGGCGCTTTAAACGCACATTACCAGTATCATATTCGCCGTTGTTATTAATGTCTTCAATAACTTTAACCAAATACTTATTGGTTGGTATATAATTATACTGTAAAGTGGTGTTTTTAGTAATTCGGTTCTGACGATACACGCCACCCGTGGCGTTAATTAATTGAACAATGTAATTTTTAAGACTATCGGTTTTGCTTACTTTCAAACTTAAGTTTCCGTAGTTCTCGATTTCGTCTAACGTAAATTGGAGTTTAAGCTCTTTATTTGATGTTCCATAAATGTCTGTTACCGCCTCATCTTCTAAAACAAGTGTGTATGGTTTTTTGATTTGCCATTTATAATCTATTTCAAATTTTCTTTCCGAAGGTGGTAACCGCTTTATGCTAAGCCCTTGCAGTTTAGTGGAGTCAACATAAAGACCAACCCTACTTTGGTCTATTTTATCAATAGGCAGATTAAAAGTTAGGTTCAATGTTTGTTTTGGAGCAATTTTCCCGGCAGATAAATTATTATTGAAGAGAATTGTTCGCTTGTACTCATCCTTTTGACTACGTCTAAAAGTAAGGGTATCTAAAACCGTTTTATCTTCGTTTATCACCACTTTTAAAGAGTCGAATGCTATTTCCCGCAACCATAGTGATAAACTATCCCCTTTAGGGCTAAATTCGATTATAGGGTCCTTAATGCTGTTGTTGTCTAGGAAACTAATATTCGGTTTATTTATTGGGCGGTTAAAAACCATAGAAATTTTACCATCTGGTTCTAGCTTTCTGTCGGTGGTTCTAAAACGTTCTGGAATCTCTTTAAACAGTTTCAGTACAGTACCAGAGGTATCTTTAGTTAAATGAATAGAATCTTTTAGGAAAGCGATTTCTTCATTTGGAGAGTTGTAGATGCGATCCGCTGCAGTTTCTTTCAAAGCATATATTCGGTATTTATCTTCTCTTAGATTTTTGAGACTAAAATTTCCGGCACTATCTGTTGTGGTATATATGGAAGGTTTCTTTTTACCAAATATGGAATCTCGTGAAATGGGTAAAATAAAGACCGTTACTTCTTTCACCTCTTTGTTGTCATTTGCACTAATTACTTTTCCATTAATTTGTAGGGAATCAAGTTTATCGCCGGTAGAAAAAACGTAGCTGTAATTTTTTAGAACGTTAGATTCGTTTACATCTTGAATTGCTTTTCCAAAATTTACCGTGTAGGTGGTGTTTGCCTCTAAAGAATCTTTGAAATTAATAATTAAGGTTTTTTGTTTAATTTTTAAAAGAGGCGGAATTTCTTGAGCAGGAGAAATACTAACTTCGGTAAACTCGTTACTAAGTTTGAAATATTCGTCGAAAGTAATTTCGATTTTTTTCCCTTTAAAATTCCTTTTTAGATTCTTTGGACTTTCTACTAAAACTTTCGGTGCTGCCTGATCTCGAGGTCCGCCTTCTGGAGTTTGCAAACTTGCGCATGCAACGCAGAGCATTGTGCACAAAAGGAGAGCTATGTTTTGCGTTTTTTTATACATGTTTTATTAAAGGCTATTTTTAAGCGATTTAAAGCAATTTCGTGATTTTACGATAAAGATGTTTAAAAACTGAAAATAATCGTTTATCTGAGATGCTCACAACTGTTTGATTATTAGTGTTTTATATTTATCTGCTAATATGTACCATTAAAACTGAGATATCCGACGGTGTTACTCCGGAAATTCGAGATGCCTGACCTAATGTACGAGGTTTTATTTTCATCAACTTTTCTCGGGCTTCTTTTGATAGTGAATTTAGACTATGATAATTGAATTCTGGATTTATTTCTTTGTCCTCCATTTTTTTCATCTTGTCTATAATCTCTAATTCTTTTTCAAAGTAACTATCGTATTTTATTTTAATCTCGGCTTGCTCTATCGTTTCACGGTCAAAAGAATTTAAATAATCATCAAACTTAGCAGACATTTTTCTAAGATCATTAATGCTCAATTGAGGGCGACCTAGTAAGTTATGGATCTTAGTATTCTGCAGTACGGGAGAAGTACCCAGTTCTTCCAAAATTGGGTTCGCTAGATCTTTTACAACAGATAATTCTTTTGAAAATTTGATAATAGCCAAAGCGTTTGCAATCTTTTGATCTACTTTAGCTAAACGTTCATCGCCTACCAATCCTAATTTATGTGCAATAGGGGTCAGCCTTTCATCTGCATTATCTTGACGTAATAGCAACCTATGCTCTGCTCTAGAAGTAAACATACGATAAGGTTCCTCGGTTCCTTTTGTCACTAAATCATCTATTAAAACACCAATATAAGATTCTGATCTTTTAAGGATAAGCGGTTCTTTTTGATTTATTTTTTGGTGTGCATTTATGCCGGCAACAAAACCTTGTGCCGCAGCTTCCTCGTAACCGGTAGTACCATTGATTTGCCCGGCGAAGTATAAATGGGGAATCAATTTTGTTTCCAAAGAAAGATCTAATTGCGTAGGAGGGAAGAAGTCGTACTCTATGGCATAACCAGGTCTAAACATTTTTACGTTTTCAAAGCCAGAGATTTTCTTTAATGCTTTGTGCTGCACCTCTTCTGGCAACGATGTAGAAAACCCATTAACATAAATTTCCACGGTATTCCATCCTTCTGGTTCAACAAATATTTGATGACGCTCACGTTCGGCAAAGCGATTGATTTTATCCTCAATTGATGGGCAATATCTTGGGCCTAAGCCTTTGATTCTTCCGGTAAACATCGGGGATTTTTCGAAACCTTCTTTCAATTCTTCGTGTACTTCGGAGTTTGTGTAGGTTATCCAACAGCACCTTTGCTCCGGATTCATTGTGGTATCGGTATAAGAAAATTTTCCACCACCAACATCTCCCCATTGTTCCTCCATTTTAGAATAATCCAGAGATCTGCCGTCTACACGTGGAGGTGTTCCGGTTTTCATACGTCCCGACTCAAAGCCAAGTTCTACCAATTGTTCGGTAATTCCGGTCGCAGCTCTTTCTGCTGTTCTTCCGCCACCCATTTTTTTCTCACCAATGTGAATTACTCCATTTAAGAAAGTTCCATTAGTTAACACCACCGCATCTGCTTCAATCTCTATCCCTAATGACGTAATAACGCCACAAGCTTTTCCATCTTTTACGATAATAGATGAAACCATATCTTGCCAAAAGTCAACGTTTGGTGTTTGTTCTAAAGTCAGGCGCCACTCCTCAGCAAACCGCATTCGGTCGATTTGCGCTCTTGGCGACCACATAGCCGGACCTTTAGATTTGTTGAGCATGCGAAACTGGATAGAGGTTTTGTCAGAGATTATACCCGATTGACCACCCATTGCATCTATTTCCCTAACTATTTGTCCTTTTGCTACACCACCCATCGCTGGATTGCAACTCATTTGAGCGATAGTGCCCATGTTCATGGTTACCAGTAAAACTGACGAACCTAAGTTTGCTGCTGCTGCCGCCGCTTCACAGCCTGCATGGCCGGCGCCAACAACAATTACATTATATTTTTTAAACATTTTGTTTTGTTTCACGTGGAACAATTCCACAAGTTTTATTTTGTTTCACGTGGAACGCGTCTCTTTAATAGAAATGCGAGCGCTGTGATCGACCATATTATATTTAAAACAACAAATGGATAGAAGCCAGCTATCCAAGATACTGAGGCGCTTAAAACGCCTCCTAAAAGATTAAGTGAACTATAAGTTTGTTTTCTGTACTTAACCTTCCTGTAATGTTTAGGAAAAATGCCGTAAGTAATATAGTAACACCAATGGTAGCTATCCAGTTTGCTGTGTTCATGCTTCGCTAAGACTTAGCCATCTTAACGTTTTTTCTTCTAATAACTTGTTTGAGTTCTCAATTTCTGCAGAAATTTTAATTAGCTCTTCGTGGTTCGATTCGTTGTTAAGTTTGTTTGTTAACGTAGAAATTAAGCTTTCTAGTTTAGAAATCTCATCCTCTAATCCATCAAGCTCTAATTTCTCTTTATAAGAGAGCTTTGTTTTAACAACTTCTTTTTCAATTTGAGGAGTAGGGGCTGGCTTATTGTCTTTTGTTTGGCTTTTTAGCTGTTCCGCTTCTTCTCTGTATGATGAATAGTTTCCGTTAAAAATCCTTACTTCACCATTTCCTTCTAATACGAATAACTGATCGGTTAATTTGTCTACCAAATACCTATCGTGAGAAACCAATAAAAGAACGCCAGGATAGTTTTCTAAAAACTCCTCTAATACGTTCAATGTGTCAATATCTAAGTCGTTGGTGGGCTCATCTAATATCAAAAAGTTAGGATTTTTGATAAGCACCTTCATCAAATGCAAGCGTTTCTTTTCGCCACCACTCAATAAGCTTACAAAACCATGTTGTTTTTTTGGAGGAAACAAGAAATGCGTTAAAAGTTGCGACGCAGAAATTGTTTTTCCATCAGACATTACAATGAACTCTGCAATGTTTTTTACTACATCAATCACTCGTTCGCTTTCATCAAAGCTTAAACCCGATTGGTGATAATACCCAAATACCGTGGTTTCACCAATAATTACGTCACCCTTATCAGGCGTAAGCTCATTGGTGATGATGTTAAGTAGTGTAGATTTTCCAGTTCCGTTTTTGCCGGTTAAACCAATTTTATCGCCTTTTTTGAAAACATAACTAAAGTCGTTAAGTATGTTTTTGTTCTGAAAGTCTTTTGCTACGTGGTGGAGTTCCACAATCTGTTTTCCTTGCCTGCTAACCTTTACATCAAGCTTAACAGATTCTTTGTTAAACTGACCCTTTGTTTTATCTTCTAAATCGTAAAAAGCATCAATTCTTGCTTTTGATTTTGTTCCTCTGGCTTGTGGCATTCTTCTCATCCACTCCAGCTCTTTCTTTAAAAGATTTTTATTTTTTGCTAAAACGGTGCTGTTGTTTGCGTCCTGCTCTGCTTTTTTCTCTAGATAATACGCGTATTTACCTTTGTAAGTATAAACTTGACCGTTTTCTAGTTCGATAATTTCATTACAAACATTATCTAAGAAATACCTGTCGTGGGTGACCATTAAAATGGTTTTTCCGCCACTTGTTAAATAGCTTTCTAACCATTCTATCGTGTCTATATCTAAGTGGTTGGTAGGTTCGTCAATCACATAAACGTCTGGCTCATCAATCAAAAGCTTTGCTAAGCTTAATCTTTTTCGCTGTCCTCCAGAAAGGGTGTCAATTTTTTGATCTAGATGATGGATATCTAAGCGACCTAAGATCGTTTTAATCTCATGCTCATATTCCCAGGCTTCTAGGTTGCTTAGTTCTTCTGTTAAACGAGTAATCTCGTTAACGTCTGGATTTTCTTGCTCTAAAAGTTCCTCGTATTCTCTAATAATCTGCTGTTGGCGGTTATCTAAACTGAATATAAAATCGCTTATACTTTGACCAGCTAGGAATTTCGGGTCTTGTTCTAGGTAACCAAATCTGATATCTTTTGCTTTAACAACTTTGCCTTCGCTAGGCTTGATTTTTTCCGCTAAAAGCTTTAATAAAGTAGATTTTCCTGCTCCGTTTACACCTACTAGTGCAACTCTTTGCCCCGGTTGAAGTCCGAAGGTTAAATTTTTAAAAAGCCATTGGTCATTAAATGCATGGCCTAATTGTTCTGCTGATACTATACTCACACTAATCTTTTAATTTGTTCTGAATTGTGCACAAAGATGCCTCTTTTATTTTTAATTGATTCATTAAACATCGCCTTCGCAACGTCTGCTGACTCAATACTTTGATATTTCTTTAAAGGACCAATCAGTGCTAAATCTACTAGTTGCATAATGGGCAACATGATCTTCTCCATGGGTCTATTTTCTTTTCTATCACCTTTTAAAAAGGAGGGTTGATAGATTTGGATTGCTTCATAAGAGAGCACTTTTATCGCATTTTCAATTTCGCCTTTCATTTTGCTGTAAAAATTACCAGATTGTGCATTTGCTCCCATAGCGGTTACTAAATGATATTGACGAGCACCGTTTTTTAAAGCTTGCTCGGCAAAATATAATGGAATATCATAATCTACCTTTCTATAGTCTTTTAGATTTGGCGTTTTCTTTTTTGTGGAACCCAAACAGCAAAATACGATGGTGCCATTTATGCCATCACTTACATCATTCAATTTTTCAAAATCTGTTACAATTTGTTTTAATTTAGGATGAGTAATAGGTAAAGCTTTCCTCACGTAAATGGTGAGCTCTCCGTAAGCCGGACTGTCGAGCAACAACTTCAGCAAGTGACTGCCAATAAGTCCGCTAGCGCCTAGCAATATTGCCTTTTCTTTCATAGGATTCGCTGTTTTTTGCGCAACAAAAATACACAATAAAATTTGGAATAATATTTGTGTGTTTAAACATGTAATTTAAAGACAGTATTATGAAAACTATTTTTCATCCAGCAAAGGAAAGAGGCTTTAACAGTTTAGGTTGGTTAAAGAGCCATCATTCTTTCAGTTTCGGTCAATATAGCGACCCAAAGAAAATGAATTTCGGACTTTTAAGGGTGTTGAACGACGACCATGTGGAACAGTCAATGGGTTTTGGTGCTCACGGACATAAAAACATGGAAATTATTAGCATTCCGTTACACGGAGCTTTGAGACACAAAGATAGCACAGGGAGAGACGAGATTATTAAATCTGGCGATGTACAGATTATGTCTGCTGGATCTGGTATCCAACATTCGGAGTATAATGCTTCTAAAGAGGAGCCGGTTGATTTTTTACAGATTTGGGTTTTCCCTAAAGCAGAGGATATCGAGCCTCGTTATGAGCAAAAATCGTTTTCTGACAAGGATAAGGTAAACAAGTTTTTGACCGTTGTTTCTCCAAATGAAGATGATGGCGCTATTTTTATCAACCAGGATGCATGGTTTTCTTTAAGCCACATAAATACTGGTGTGGCGCTTGATTACAAGCTTAGAAGTAAGGAAAATGGCGTTTATGTGTTTGTTATTGATGGGTCAATAGAGATAAGTAACCAAACACTTGAAAAAAGAGACGCTTTAGGCGTTTATGACACAGAGAATTTTGCAATCAAAGCCAGCACAGACGCTAAGGTGTTGTTAATCGAAGTTCCAATGGCTTAGAAAACTGTTGCGTTTTATATCCATAAAAAGGGCTGATTCTCGTTAGAAAATCAGCCCTTTTAATATAACAGCTTTTTACAATTAAGCCATCGTGATTGGTTGGTACTTAGGTACCAAAGTTTTCATTACGGTCCAGCCAATTAAATAGCATACAGAACATACACAGAATATAATGAAATATCCTGCTTCTATGCCGTGAAAGCCCATAAATGACATGTCGGTGTTTTTACTGAAATCGAACAACATTCCAGATCCTTTGTTGATAAATACGGAACCTATTCCACCAGCTAAACCGCCAATACCTGTAATGGTAGCAATTGCTTTTTTAGGGAACATATCGCCAACGGTGGTGAAAATATTTGCCGACCATGCTTGGTGTGCCGCACCTGCTATACCAATTATAATTACCGGTAGCCAATAAGTCAAATGGCCCAGAGGCTGAGCTACCATCGCCAGTAATGGAAAAAATGCAAAAATCAACATTGCTCTCATCCTTCCGGCGTAAGGATCCATCCCCTTTTTCTCAACAAAGTAAGTTGGCAACCAACCTCCAATAATTGATAATAAGGTGATGGCGTACAATACAAACAATGGGAAGGCCGCTTCTGTAGAGTCCATTCCATAAACAGAGCTTAGGTAAGCTGGTGTCCAGAATAAGAAGAACCACCAAACGCCATCGGTCATAAACTTTCCGAAAGCGAAAGCCCAGGTTTGCTTGTATTTAAAGCATTCTGCAAAAGAAACTTTTTCAGTAGTCTCGGCAACATAACCTGCTATTTTGCTGTCGGCAATAATATCCTGGTTAATATAATCAAGTTCGTGAGGGTTTACTTTAGCATGTTTTTCTGGTTTTTCATACATAAAGATCCAGAATCCCATCCAAACAAAACCTAGCGCACCTATAATGAGGAAAGCCATTTCCCATCCATAAGCCTTAGCTATAAAAGGAATAGAAATTGGGGCCGCCAAGGCGCCTACGGTTGCACCAGCATTAAAAATACTGGTAGAAAATGCCCTGTCTTTTTTCGGAAAATATTCTGCAGTTGCTTTAATTGCAGCTGGGAAGTTTCCTGCTTCTCCTAAAGCCAAAACAAAGCGAGCGAAGATAAATAAGGTCACACTCACAGACATTACCATCCCGGTATTATTGGCTAACTTGAGTGCGTCTTTTGCACCTTCAAATCCTACGAACCAGTTGCCTGTTACTATTCCAGAAGTAGCGATACCGCAGAAAGCATGTAAACACGCACCTACAGACCAAATTCCGATAGCCCAAAGGAAACCTTTTTTAGTATCCATCCAATCCACAAATCTCCCTGCAAACAGCAAAGAAACAGCATAGAAAAGAGAAAATAAGGCCGTAATATTACCGTAATCATCATTGGTCCAGTGAAACTCTGGAGCTATAAAATCTTTCCAAGTTAAGGAAAGCACCTGCCTGTCCAGATAATTAATGGTGGTTGCAAAAAATAGCAGGGAACAGATGGTCCATCTGTAGCTACTCATTTTTTCAATCTTCATATTTTAGTTTTTAATTGATTTAATCAAAGCCAACACCTCTTTGGTGTCTTTTGATAGTTTATCGTAGTTTCCGTTTTCCATTACATCTTTGCTAATCAACTTGCTGCCCATACCTACGGCACAAACACCAGCTTTAAACCAGCTAGAAATATTAGCTTCGCTTAAATCAACACCGCCTGTTGGCATAAATAACTGTCCTCTAAACAATTCTTTGATAGAAGATATAAACTCCTGGCCTAGAATATTTGCAGGGAAAATTTTAATTAAACCAGCATTATGCTTTTGTGCAAGCGCAATTTCAGTAGGCGTCATACAGCCTGGAATCCATAGAATACCAGCAGCGTTAATCAGTTCTGCAACTTCAGGCACCACAATTGGACACACAATAAAATCAGCACCAGCATCAATAAAATCTTGCGCTTCTGCAGGCGTTTTAATTGTTCCAATACCTAATTTTAGCTCAGGCATTGTTTTTTTTGCAACTTCTTTTAACTTTTTAAAGTTAGCAAGCGCTTCTTTACCCCTATTGGTATATTCAATCACCCTTACACCAGCATCATACACAGTTTGTGTAATGTCAATACTTTTTTGTTCATCAGCATGAAAAAATAAAGGAAGCATACCTTGGTCGGTAATCGCTTTTAGAAGCATAGATTTTGTATCCATTTTTGTATAATTTATTAGGTTTTGTGTTAAAGAGATAACTAATGTAGCTATTATAAGATAATTTGCGTTCATGTTGGGTAGATTAATTTACGCAATCGATACCGATGATTTTCATGTAAAAAGAGCTTTTGTAACAGCCTTTATCGTACTTTTGGTTAATACAGGTGGAATTATTTTTATAAACCAATTTTTAATTTACTAAACAACAGCAAACGATGTCAAAAAAAGTCGTAACCCTTGGAGAAATAATGATGCGATTATCAACTCCAGATTTCAAAAGATTTGTGCAGAGTGATTCATTTGATGTAACCTACGGTGGCGGAGAAGCTAACGTGGCAGCAGCAATTTGTAACTATGGTTTAAACGGAACATTCGTTTCTAAAGTACCTGATACTGCAGTTGGTCAAGCGGCAATCAACCATTTACGTAGATATGGCGTTGACACTAAGTTTGTTGCCAGAGGCGGAAACAGACTAGGAATTTATTTCTTGGAAACTGGTGCGTCTATGAGAGCTTCGCAAGTAATTTATGACAGAGCAGATGCTTCAATTGCTGAGTGTGATGCTTCTGAATTTGATTGGGATGCAATTTTTGAAGGTGCTGATTGGTTCCATACTACTGGAATTACCCCAGCATTAAGCGATAGAGCTGCAGCTTTAACTTTAGCAGCACTAAAAGCAGCAAAAGAAAGAGGCGTTACTACCAGTATCGACTTAAACTACCGTAAAAAATTATGGAGTAAAGAAAAAGCTCAGAAAGTAATGACAGAGCTTTGCCAATATGTTGATGTTTGTATCGGTAACGAAGAAGATGCAGAAATCAGCTTAGGTTTTCACAACAGTAAAACAGACGTTACCAAAGGTGAGTTGAACCTAGACGGATTTAAAGACATTTGTAAGCAAATGAAAGCGAAATTCAATTTCAAATACATTGCTTCGACTTTAAGAGAAAGCTATAGCGCATCTGACAACGGATGGAGCGCATTGGTTTACGACGGTAACGAATTCCACCATACAAAAGAATACAAAGTACGTATTGTTGACCGTGTTGGTAGTGGCGATTCATTTGCAAGCGGTTTCATTTTTGGTTTAGTAACCGGAAAATCAATGAAAGATGCGGCAGAATTTGGTGTTGCTGCTTCTGCATTAAAACATACAATCCCAGGCGATTTAAACCATGCTACGCGTTCAGAAGTTGAAGGTTTAGTAGGTGGTGATGGTTCTGGTAGAGTAGTGAGATAATTTGATAGTCTATAGACGATGGTCGATTGTCCATGGACTTTTCAAGATAGATAGGAAATGATTTGGGCGTTTTAACACGCTATCCGTTATATATTTTTTGTCACCCTGAGCGAAGTCGAAGGACAAAAAAGGATGTCACTTCTATCGTTAACGCATAAAAAAGTCCATGATCAATATCTGATTCATGGACTTTTTAAATAGATTAAGCCTCACCCCAACCCTCTCCGAAGGATAGGGGGCTATCTAATCACGGGAAGGACTAATGAACTAAAAAGAATTTGGGGTTTGGGATTTCGGGAAAACAATGAACTAATTCGCCACCCAGCAGATACTAATTGACTAGTTTTGCCACAACGCAAATCCCTAACAACCTAACAAACCAACCACCTAACAAACTAAAAAAATGATTATAGATACCTTAGCAAACGCAGACAAATACACAAGTGTACACCCATTATTTGCACAAGCTTTTGCATACATTAAAGCAACAGATTTAACCACTATAGAAGTAGGTAAATACGAAATTGCAGATGGTTTAAAAGCAATTGTTTCTGACAAAGCAGGGATGACTGCAGCAGAATCAGAAGCTAAATTTGAGTGCCATAACCAGAATATTGATATCCAGGTTTGTATCCGCGGAACAGAAAATATCGGGTGGAAAACCAGAAACGAATGTAAAGATCAAAAAGGCGATTATAACCCAGAGAAAGATGTTCTGTTTTTTAACGATAAGCCAACTATGCACTTCACTTTAAACGATAATCAGTTCGTGGTTTTCTTTCCAGAAGATGTTCACGCTCCAATGATTGCCGATGGGGAAGTAAAGAAAATGGTGATAAAAGTGAGGAAGTAATATTTCTTTGTTTTAATATTGCCAAAAAGCCATTGTACACTACGCACAATGGCTTTTTTGTTTATTGATTTTATTTTTAAAACGTATAGCCTAAGCTTATGCCGAAATATGGCTGGAATCCATCACTAGTAAAAATAGGCGTAAACCCACCTCTAAAAGAAAAACCGCTAGTTACAGGCTGTAACCTGTACATAAAGGCCATGGTTCCAATCACGGTACTACCGCCATTTCCAAAAAAGCTATCATTATCTAAAGATAAACTAGCGTAAGTAGCTCCAAGCCCCACTTCAAATAAGTTTTTACCGTCACCTAGTAAATAGTTTAATGATACCGGAACAGTTATAAAAGAATCTCCATCTCCACCAATGGCTCCAATACCAACCCTACCTCCAATACCATTGCGTTTATTGCTAAATCTAGTGTCATAATTGGCACTCATTATTAATCCCTGTGCTCCAAGTTCTACATAAACGTTTTGTGCTCTTTTACTCGAAATGGTTGGAGACATTGCTTGGTTTTGTATGTTCTCAGTCGTTCCGTTTTCATAAACAATTTTAAAAACCTGATCTTTTCCTATTGTGTAAAGGGGGCCGTTTTGGTTAGCAAATACTTTATATTTAATTTCTGTGGACCCAATCTCTATTACCTTGGTTTCTAATACTTCTCCATTGGTTTTATAAACTTTGTCTTGGGCAGTAGCAATTGCGGCGGTTGCAAATAGCAGTATAGCCGTCAATCTTAATAATTTTTTCATGTTTTATTTTTGGTTTGATTAGCCAATTTTAGGTATTTTATTTGAATAAAGCGTACGATTTTATTTTGCCAAAAAAATAAAGACACAAAAAAAGAGCTACCTAAAAGACAGCTCCTTATGCTTAAATTAATTTTTTAATTACCCAATTACCGTTCCGTCTGGAATAATTGCACTTTTTTTAATTACAATAATACCTTCTTTAATGGTGTGCGTTGCACAATCAGAATCGGGTAAATGCTGCCCGCCTTTTATGGAAACATTATTGCCTATGTAACAGTTTTTATCGAGGATGGCGGTGTCAATAACGCTATTTTCGCCAATTCCTGTTAAAGGTTTATGGGCGGCCGCGTCACCTCTCATTTCCTCAATAGTTTGGTAATAATCACTACCCATAATGTAGCAGTTGCTCACTTTTGTGCCTTTACCAATTCTACTTCTGATACCAACTACCGAGCGCTTAATTTCATCGGCATTAATAATACAGCCGTCGGCAATAATTACGCTTTCTAACCTGGTTCCGCCAATTTTACTTGGTGGTAACATGCGGGCTCTCGAATAAATAGGGCAATTATCAAATAGGTTAAACTCCGGAACGTCATCCGTTAAACCTAAGTTTGCTTCAAAAAATGAATCGATATTACCAATGTCTGTCCAATAACCTTCGTACTGGTAGCTGATTATTTTGTTGATGCCAACCGCATCCGGAATAATCTGTTTTCCGAAATCATGGCGATTATTTCCTTCTAACATGTTAATCAAAACATTCTTGTTAAATAGGTAAATACCCATGGATGCCAAGTAATTTCTTCCTTGAGCTTCCATTTCTGGTCCTACTTCAGATTCCCAGCCAATAATTTTTTCGGCATTTGGCTTTTCTGTAAAAGAGGTGATGCTTAAGTTTTCATCGGCCTTTAAAATTCCAAAACTGGTACCGTCTTTTGCATTTACCGGAATAGTTGCGATGGTGATTTCTGCGCCTTTATCAATATGGTTTTTAATCATGTGGCGGAAATCCATTTGGTATAACTGATCTCCCGAAAGAATTAAAACGTATTCAAAATCGTGTTGTTTTAAATGATGTAAACTTTGACGAACAGCATCGGCAGTTCCTTGATACCAGCCTTCGTTACCCGGAGTTTGCTCTGCAGCCAGTATATCTACAAAAGCATTACTAAAAGAACCAAAGTTATAGGTGTTTTTGATGTGTTTGTTTAACGATGCAGAATTAAACTGCGTAAGTACAAACATTCGCATTAGATCAGAATTGATGCAGTTTGAAATGGGAATATCAACCAAGCGATATTTACCTCCTATCGGAACTGCAGGTTTTGAACGCGTTGCGGTTAAGGGTGATAGTCTGGAGCCTTGACCGCCACCAAGAATGATGGAGATAACTTTAGATTCTAACATAATATTTAATTTAAGCTTTTATATAATTCGTAATATTCTTTGGCAGACTTGGTCCAGGAGAAATCTAGATCCATCATTTGTTTGCGGATCTGATTTAGATTTTTGGTGTCTTGATACAATTGTACCGCTCGGCCAATAGCATAAACCATTTCCATAATCTCTAAACTATCAAATCTGATACCATAACCGTTTTTATCGTTGATATCAATAACGGTATCTTTTAAGCCACCTGTAGACCTTACGATCGGAATAGTTCCGTAGCGTAATGAGTACAGCTGATTTAATCCACATGGTTCAACCCTGGATGGCATTAAAATAAAATCTGCACTTGCATATATCTGATGGGATAAAACCTCATCATAACCAATAAAACAATTGAAATTGCGCAAGTAAATTTGCACTTCTTTTAGCGTTGCTTCAATGGCTTTGTCTCCAGAACCCAATATCAAGAAATTAATCTCACCCTGATGACGTAAAAATATCTCTCTAATTAGCTCCACCAATTTATCAGCACCTTTTTCAATAACCAAACGTCCAATAAATGTGAAAAGGGGTTTCGTTGGGTCTAGATTGAATTTGGTACAAACCTCTAACTTGTTCTGTTCTTTACCAGTTTTTACAGTTGTTTTTTGATAATTGTGGCTCAGCATGGGGTCGGTTTTTGGGTTCCAAACGTCCACATCTATCCCGTTTAAAATTCCTACTGCTTTGTGCTTTTCCAATTCAAACAAAAACTCCAATCCATGTGCTTTGTAGTGGAGTTCTTCCAAATAGCTTGGAGAAACTGTAGTGTATTTCCAGCAACATTTAACCGCTGAAGCCAAAGGATTTATACAGTTGTTCCATTCTAATGCGCCACCGCTTTCGGCGTTTACTTCTGGCAGGTAATGAAATTTTTCCCAACCCATCCAACCTTGGTATTCGCCGTTGTGTATGGTAAATACTGAAGGCGTGGTTGCCAAGCTTTTATATTTGTTGGAATGTTTAATTAAAAAAGGAACCAGACCAGTGTGATTGTCATGACAGTGGAAAACGTCGATTTGTTTGTTTGTAGCTATAATCCAATCTAAAACGGCTATTTGAAATGCAACAAACTGTTCGGTTTCATCAGGGTACGAGTAAATTTCTGTGCGATCTAAAAGATCTGGTATTTTGATGAGGTATAGCTCAAAACCCAAGGTATTTTCTTTTTCTTTTAAAACCTCAAAATCAAAACTCCTATAACCTAGTTTGGATGACGACTTATGGACACACTCGAACTGGTGAGTTTGCGTAAATTTTTTGTCGTAGAAAGGCATAGCAACCATCGCATGCATACCTAAACCTACCTGATATTTTGGTAAAGCACCCACTACATCGCCCAAACCTCCGGCTTTAGCAACTGGGTAACATTCTGCGCTTAAATGTAAAACGTTCATGATTATTTTTGTGTCCTTTAAATTAGTGTTTCTTTTTATGAAATTCAATGCTGGCAAGAAATAAAGTTTCTACACTATGAAAATTACAGATATTGTAATTGTGCCGTTGTTTTAATGCAATTTTATGATTGAATTGGAAACCAAAACCCCTCTTTTATATAGATTTAGAAAACGTTTGGTGGCTATGGTGTATACTGGTTAAAAATAGAGTTTTGGTTTTTTTTCTTAAAATATGAGTAGAATTAGCTAAAAGGACAGGAAATACCAATGATTTTATTGTAAGATAAGTGCCCAGCCCCGGTAAATTAATCTCAGAAACTCCTAATGCATAGTTGTGAAATGTTCTTTGCGATTGCCAAAATTTAGTCAAAAAAAACCTCAGTAATACAAGAATTACTGAGGTTGATAAAAATTGAATTGCTGTTTATTTTACAGGGAAAGTTACTCTAAAACGACTGCCGTCTGGTACAAAACCTTGCAGAGCAACCATTTTAGTGTCTTGTTTAAGCGCAGCAACAACCTGGTCGTTATTATTAACGCCTCTACCGTTTACGGTAGTAATTACTGTTCCCTTCGGCATATCGTACATGTCAAAAACTTTTCCGGGTGCAACGCTGGTTACAACCACACCTGAATTGATTCCGTATTTTTTCTTTGCAACATCTGTTAAGGGAGAAAAAGTTGCCCCTAAGCTATTTACAACCTCGGTAACTTCTTTGCTGTTGCTAGCTAATTTATTGCCTTCACTGCCTTTAAGCGTAACGCTAAAGTTTTTCATCTTTCCATCTCTCAATACGCCCAAAGTAATTTTATCGCCCGGACGCATGGTACCAACTCTTTCCTGTAAACGAGCAGATGAACTTATTTCCTGCCCATCCAATTGTTTGATGATATCTCCTTTTTTGATACCTGCTTTTTCAGCAGCACCGTCTTCTAGCGTCGAGTTTATATACAATCCGTCTATTTCGCTAACTTTAAGATCTTTTGCAACATCCGCATTCAGTTCCTGAAACGTCACCCCAATAAATCCTCTTTTAACTTCGCCAAATTTCAAGAAATCGTCCATTACTTTTTTAGCCAAATTTACTGGAATCGCAAATCCGTAACCTTCATAAGTTCCTGATTGGGAAGCAATGGCCGAATTGATTCCGATCAGCTCGCCACGAGTGTTGACCAAAGCGCCGCCACTATTTCCTCTGTTGATTACCGCATCTGTTTGAATAAATGATTCAATAGATGAATTTGTAGGCGGATTATTAGGGTCGTAACTGTTTCTGTCAATTTCTGGTGCAAGAATACCAATTTGACGAGATTTTGCACTTACGATACCGGCTGTTACCGTAGATTCCAATGTTAATGGGAAACCAACAGCTAATACCCACTCTCCCACTCTTACATCATCTGAGTTTCCAAGTTTTACGATTGGCAAATCAGTAGCACTGATTTTTATTAAT
This sequence comes from Pedobacter arcticus A12, assembly GCF_000302595.1. GTDB lineage: Bacteria > Bacteroidota > Bacteroidia > Sphingobacteriales > Sphingobacteriaceae > Pseudopedobacter > Pseudopedobacter arcticus. The sequence goes on from NZ_AKZJ01000014.1 coordinate 19,631, forward strand.
GCTAAATCGGTGTTTTTATCTCTTCCTATTACTTTGGCTTCAAGCACTCTTTTGTCAGACAAAATCACCTCTATCTTTTCAGCATCTTCAACTACGTGGTTATTTGTCATAATGTAGCCATCGCCCGTTACAATTACGCCAGAACCTTTTCCCATTGGGGCTGGTGCATTTTTTTGCGGTGTTGACTGTCTTCTTCTTCCAAAGAAATCTTCGAACATATCTCCAAATGGGTCGTTTGCCGCTTGCCCTTTAGAACGGCTGTAGGTTGTTCTCACATGAACTACGCCAGGCGAAACCGCAGCTGCCGCCTGTGTAAAATCTACTGCGCCCGTTGAGGCCGTTATCTCTGAGGGATTATTTGCAAAATAAACTTTTTGTCTTTCACTGAGGCTTAAGCCGTCCAGTGTGTTTGGTTCTAATAACTTGTACGCTCCAATTGCCACTGCGCCTCCAACAAATGCGGTTAGTAAAGTAAACCCTATTTTCTTCATATTACTATTCATCTTTTTTTAAATTTAAGATTATATAAACGGACATTCAAAAATAATACCATATAGACGCATTATACAAGGGCTTGTTGCCCCTTTTTCTGTTAAATATTGTTAAACTTATTGCGTATAAATTGATTTCTAAATATTTCCAATCATCGGAATGTAATCGCGGTAATAAGATATTGCTTAAACGATCTAAATTACTCATTTTTGCACTATGCTTGTACAACAATTGCCATTTTACAAATACCAAGGGGCTGGAAATGACTTTATTATGGTAGATAACCGTAATTTAACCTATCAACACCACGCTCCAGAAAAATTAGCAAAGATCTGCGATAGAAGATTTGGCATAGGCGGTGACGGGATTATGTTTTTAGAACCTGCCGAAGGTTTTGATTTTAAAATGGTTTATTACAATGCAGACGGTAACCCGAGCAGTATGTGCGGAAACGGCGGAAGGTGTATTGTTGCTTTCGCTAAGTTTTTAGGTGTAATTGATACGGAAACTACTTTTATTGCGGTTGACGGACCGCATTATGCCAAAATTGCAGACTCAGGAGATTGGGTGAGCCTACAGATGATTGATGTTGAGCATATCGAGAGAGACGGAAAAGATTTTGTTTTAAACACAGGATCGCCACACTATGTAACATTTGCAGAAAAGGTAGCTGATAAGGATGTGTTTACAGAAGGCAGAGCAATTAGGTACAACAAAACTTACAAAGCAGCAGGCATAAATATTAATTTTGTTGAACCCAAAGCTGATCATTTATTTGTGCGTACTTACGAACGTGGCGTAGAGGCTGAAACCTTTGCATGTGGCACAGGTGTAACTGCTGTTGCCCTAGCTAATGCTTATGCGAACGGCAAAACAGGAATAATTGAAACGCCAATTAAAGTTTTAGGTGGTGAGTTGAATATTCGCTTTAATTATGACGGTAAAATATTTACAAAAATATTTTTAGAAGGTCCTGCCAAGCAGGTTTTTAAAGGAGAGATTAGTCTTTAGGGACTGTTATTCCCTTACAAGTTGAAATCGAGTGTAACTATTTGGTAGCATTGTATAACGCTCTTACTGTTGGTTCAAATCGTCTTTAAAGTTGAAGGTTCCGGAGCCTTGCTTAATTTCATAGTAAGAAAAATCTTCATTAGACCAAAAACCCGGACCGGTAATCAAATTGCCATCGGTATTAATGGTTACCAGTTTGTTAGAGTAAAAGCGTTTCAAGTTCTCGTCCCAAATTAGTTCTTCAGACTTAAAAGTTTTCCCCTCGGCATTTGTAGCTACCACGTTTTTCTTAAGCTCAACAATTCTTTGATTTTCTTTTCGGATGGCATAATCAGACGTTACAGTACTTGTCTGTTTTAAGTCCTTATCAAAGAAAATTACTTTGATACCTTTCGGCATTTCATAGTAAGGGTTGCTTGTTTTGTGATTGTATAAAATGGGTGTAGTTAATTTGGCTTTAACATGTGCCGAATCACTATAAATAATCTCTGCACCTTTGGTGATCTCCACATCTTCCTTTTGCTTAAGTTCAATTTCCTTTACCTTACTTAAGTCGTTCTCACACGATGTAAGAACACTTATTAGGGCAATAGAACAGCAAAAAAGAAGATTTAGCTTCATTATCTTAATCGTATTTATACTTCTGGAACCATTTATCGTTGATGGTAAAGCCTAAGTGAAGGTTTACAAAGTTTTCTTTTACCAAATTATTTTTGAGCGTTCCTCTTGTACCAACTTCTGTTGCTAAATTGATTTTATAGAAAGCATTTCTAGCAGAGGCTAGTGGGAAACCAAAACCTAGATTAACGGATTTTACATTGATATCCTGCGTTCCTAAGGTTACGTAAGATTTATCGTAGCTTACCCCAAAGCGATAATCGATTAGTTTTAGGTAGTTGGTTACGGCGTTAACATTTGGGGTAATTTGACCACCAATGGAAAAGCCCCAGCTATCATTCAAATCGTCTGTTGAGCCTGTTTTATCAAAATCAGACCACTTTGCCATTCTAAAATCGGCACCTATTAACCATTTATTCAAACGCTCTATACTGAAACCAAAATTATGGTTAGTAGGTAGTGTTAAGTTTCCTTTAACACCATCGGTAAAAGCCACCGTATCTGCTCTAAAATCAGCATCTGTAGAACTTGAGTAACGGGTTGAAAGCTGAGAAAACTTAGTATTCAACTGCGTTTTTACACCTGCTGTATAGCCCAAAGTTAAGCGGGTGTTTTTATTTAATGCTGCAATGTACTGCGCACCAAAATCAAAATTTAAACCGCCAACCGAATTATTGTTTTCGGTTTTGGAATTAAGAAAGCCCACATATTTTGAGAATTCTGTTGCTTGGATCTCTTTTAAGTTTCCAAAAGTGTAGTTCATATTAACACCAATACTTAAATGTTTGCCAAAAGCAATTCCGTAACCCAAATACGCTCTTGTTAATCCACCTTCGCCAGCGTATACATGATCTACTGAAAAGGTATCTACTTTTTGATCGCTGTTTTTAAACTCGTAACCTAAATTACTGTAAGGCATCAATCCAAAGCTTAAAGCTGATTTTTTTGATACTGGAATGCCAATTACCAAGTGACTTAAAGACGCGTTAAAACTGCTTTCTGATAAGCTTCCTTTTTTTAAACCTTGGTTGTATGCGCTTGCGCCGATATCAAAAACTGTTAACCGCAGGTTTGAATAGGATGCTGGATTAGAAACATTTATGTTTTGATAAGCTCCCATAGTGCTAATACCATAACCTAAATTACCCATTGCTTTTTGCTGAGGCAAATAACTGCCTTTTAAATTTCCGACTCCGTATTTTGAATATGGCGAATTGATGGTGGATTGTGCGATTGCATTACATGCTATTGCAAGCAAAACTGTAAATGCAAGGAAATATTTTTTATTTAAGATCATGCTGATAGTTAACAACCGTATTTAAACCTATTAAAACTAAATTAGGTTCATGTAAAATTAAGTTTGCAAATATGCTGTTTTTAAATTTTGTATCAAAAAACGCCGAATCACCACCTGATAGTATAATTTTTCCGTGTTTATGTGTATTTAAAAACGTTTTTATAAAGCCTTCTGCCTCGTAAACGCATCCGTTTATTGCACCAGAACTAATGGCTTCTTTACTGTTTCTGCCAAAATCACCTTCAAAATTTGGATCAAAACTAAGCTGTGGAAGTTTCGAAGTAAAGTGGTGCATGGCATCAAACCGCATTTTAATGCCGGGCGAAATACTACCGCCGTAGTAATTTGCTGTTGCATCTACACTGTCGTAAGTGATGCAGGTTCCGGCATCTATTACCAAAACAGCTTGTTCTGGGTATAAGTAATTGGCAGCAATAACCACCGCTAACCTATCTAATCCCAAGCTGTCGGGTGTTTGATAGTTGTTTTTTATCGGGATTTTGGTGTGCTTGTTAAATTTGATATAGTTGATTTGGCTTGCAATAACCGCTTCGTCAAATCCTAACTCGCTTTTAACGGATGATACGATGCCGTTATTTACCTTTTTGCTTTTAATTATCTCGCTAACAAAATCTGTAATGATTGCTGGCGCAGTGTAGCTATAAACAATTTCATTTTGATCAAAAACGGCAAGCTTTGTTAAAGAGTTGCCAATATCTATAACGAGATTAGGCATTTACCATTCCTTCTTGTCTTGCTATTTTTCGAAAAACAAAAATGAATTCCACACCAAATTTTGAATAGGAAAAAGTGGTAAATTCAAATTTCATTTTACACCAATTAGACATTTAAAATCAAAACAGCGAATGAAAAAACCATTCATTCGTACAAAACTATCAAAATTTAACAGTTCAAGCTGTACTTCTTTGTTAAAAAAAGTTAAACAAAAAATCTAGGTAAACTGGAAGTAGAGGATGACTACAATTATGGAAAGAAACAAGCTTTCAAAAACCCATTTCTTTTTGGCACTCACAAAATAGTAGGAAATAGATAGCGCTACCGGAATTGCACAAAGTAAGAAATGATTGATCCTAAAATCGGGCTTTAAATAGAAAGAAATGATGGCGATTAAAAGAATAAAAATGGCCAGTTGAAATGATTTGCGCACCAAAACGTAACTTTTGAAAAAATTTTGGTTTAGGTAATAAAAACTTAGTAAAACACAGGTTGCTATTGGAAAAAGCACCATATAATCTAACACCTTTATATTGATGTAGATTGGCAATTTTGTTGATAAAGGTTCCCAAATCTCTATAAAACCCATCAATTTTCCGTTCCAATAATAGTAAACGCCCAAAATAAACATCAGTGTTAAAAAGCCAATTAAAACACTTACCCACTCTCGCCAGTAAAAGGGTTTAAATAGCAGTAAAGCAATCCACAAGAGCATTAAAAAAGCTACAAACGGAAAATAAAAGAGTGTCCCCAGTGCAACTACCAGCCCCAAGTCAAACATGGCAGCTATGGAACTATTGTTTTTATACTCTACTAAAATTTTATTGAAAATAAAAAGCAAGAAAAAATTACAGAGCAAAGGCGGGGTAAAAGATAAAAAAGGCGTAAAAACACTACAAACCAAAATGTAGCTAGCGGCTGGTAAAAATGTGGATTTACCTAAAATACCATGTTTGTTGATAATTTGGTTAAAAAGTACGGCTTGCAAATAGGTGATAACAATTGCAATGGAGATATTTGCAATTGGCGATAAGTAGGTATCTAAATTAAAGGGGATCAACAGCCTAGAGAAAAACTCGGTAAAGCCCGAGTTCACTGCTTCTGGCAAGTGCAGAAATAAGCCTATTCTAAGCACCAACGTAAGTACGAAGAGAAAAAACAGGTTGATAAAATTTAAATTTCTGAACTGTTGTACCATGCTTTAATTTACCGACACACAATAATAAGCATATTGGATGAAGTACAGCGGGTTTGATCTAATTTCAATAAGTTCATTTGTGCTAATTATTTAACACTTTTTTTAATTTCTGTGAATTTAGCAACCAAATCGCTTATAATTTTCGCTGTTTCATCTGGAAAATCCAGCTGAATTTTTTTATTCCCGTTTACCCATTCTCTTAATACTTGCACCAAGTTTTTATCGATTTTTTTTATGATTGGTAAACCCATTTCTTCTGCAGCTGCCGCGTTGCAGGTTTGTTCAAACTGATTTTTCATGGGCATCATAATCACTTTTTTGCCAAGGTAAAGCGCTTCTGCCGGCCCCTCGAAACCACCCCCTGTGAATAAGCCTGCACAGTTTTCTAAACTTTTATTGAAAGCCTCATTGTTAATTTGTTGAACCACCACATTGTTATATTGGTATGGTGTTTTTTGATGTTTGCTAAAAACTTGCCATTGCACATCGGGCAACTGATGCAGGTATTTAACAATTACCTTGTCATCAACTGCAGGTAAATAAACCGTATAATATCCATGATTTTCGGGCTTTAGATCTCTTATCTGTTGTCGAATAACTGGCGTATGTATAAAACTATCGTAGTTCTGGAAATGAAAACCTACCTGATGTGTGGTTGGTGCATAATATTTTAGAATGAGTTCAGCGTATTTTTCCCGCCTTGTAGACCGCGGAGTTAAGGGCGACAAAAAAGAAGCTTGGTGGCTTAATGCTACACTTTCTATTTTCTTGATTTTACAGGCCCAAGCGGTAATTGGTTCAAAATCATTGATGATTAAATCGTAATCTTTAAACGGAACAGATTGCATATCCTTAAAGAACTGCTTTAAGTTCATTTCTTTAAAAGTTTTCCAATAATCTATGCCCCCATTTTTACCAAAAACGTAGCTGAATCCATGAAAATTATATTTTACAAACTCGGTTAAAGAAACATCGGCCTGCGAGCCACTAATTAACAAATCTAATTCGCCATGCTTTTGCAATAAAGGTACAATCTCTCTTGCTCGGCTGATATGTCCGTTTCCGGTACCTTGTATGGCGTATAAAATTTTCATAGACGAACAAACATAAATAAATCTCGTATTATCTCAAGCATAAAGTATATGCTGAACAAAGTTTAAGAGATTAACCATGAAGGTTAAGGAGGTTTTTTACAGAAGTTAGTAGAATTGATTATACGATTTGACCGGCTGAGGTTTAAATACTCATATCAATATGAATATAACGTTAAAATTTAAAATATCAAGAATATAAGAGATGTCATCCTGAGCGGAGTCGATGGGGAGCGTTGGGCTCTATGCTTCTTTAAATTTTTATGTTGAATTTACGTTTCGACTCCGCTCATCAGGACAAACGGTTTTGCTTTTGTAAATCCTGTATAAGAGTAAATTGTAAAAAAGTAAATGGTAGCGGAGTTAAGGGATAACCACGGAGAACGCTTAGAGCACAGAGCCAAATGTCAGACTTCTTAGGGTATTTGATTATAGAGGGACATAAACCTAATCTCTAAAACTACAATCTAAAGCGTGGTCGTTTACCATTCCGGTGGCCTGCATAAATGCATAACAAATGGTTGAACCAAAAAATTTGAAACCACGCTTTTTCATGTCTTTGGCAATTGTGTCTGATATTGCTGTGGTAGCAGGTGCATCCTTACTATTTATAAACTGATTTTTAATGGATTTCCCCTGAGGCATAAAAGAATATAAATATGCATCAAAAGTTCCAAATTCTGCTTGAACTTTTAGAAATAGCTTTGCATTACTTACCGTTGTGTTTACTTTTAAACGATTTCTGATAATTCCCGGATCTAATAAAATGCGTTCAATATCATCAGAAGTGAAATTGGCTACTTTTTCTGCATCAAAACCTGCGAAAAGCCTGTGGTAATTTTCTCGCTTACGCAGAATGGTAATCCAGCTTAAACCCGCTTGTGCGGATTCTAAAATCAAAAATTCAAAGAATGTTTTGTCATCATGAATTTCTTTCCCCCATTCTTCATCATGGTATCTGGTGTACAGCTCCTCAGTTCCGCACCAGTGGCATCTTTTTATTTCTTTCATTGATTCTAAATCTATTGTTGTTGCAGTTCGTCCCAGTACTCCAATGCCCTACGGTAATGCGGAATAACAATAGAGCCTCCAACCAAATTAGCAATCATAAAAATTTCGTTCATTTCATCTGAATTTACACCTGCATCATAACATTTGCCCAAATGGTATTTGATGCAATCATCACAACGTAAAACCATGGAAGCCATCAACCCCAACATTTCCTTGGTTTTAACATTTAGCGCACCTGCCGCATAACTGGTGGTATCTAAAGCTAAAAACCGCTTAATATTTGTATTTGCCGTTTCGGAAATACGCGTATTCATTTTTGTACGGTAGTTATTGAAATCTTCTATCAGTTTTGGCATTGGTTTGCGTTTATTCGATAATTTAATTAGCTGTACGCATCAATTAAGCCGAGGTTGAAACCAGAGCAATTGATATGGTTTATTTCTTACTCCAAGTGCTACCGTCTTTTCCATCTTTTACCTCAAAGCCAATTTCGTTTAGGCCGATGCGGATTTTATCTGAAGTAGCGTAATCTTTATTGGCCTTGGCTTCTGTTCTGATATTTAGAATGAAATCCATAACTGGCTCCAAATCATCTGTAGCTTGGATATCGTTTTTTAAACCCAAAACATCTTCTATAAATGCTTGAAGTAGGGTTTTTAATGCAGATAAATCTGATTCGCTGATTTGCATTTTCCCGTCATGAACGGAATTGATGATCCTAGCGACATCAAAAAGCTCGGCAATTAAAACTGGCGAGTTAAAATCATCGTCCATTGCGGTTCTAAACTTTGCTTCAATCTCCGACACATTTACATCCGAAGCTGCGCTGGTTTTTAGTTTATCTAACAAAGAAATGGCGTACATTAAACGCTTAAATCCTTTTTCACTAGCATCCAAAGCTTCGTTAGAAAAATCTAATGTGCTGCGGTAATGGGCTTGCAACATAAAAAACTTGACCACCATTGGGCTATATCCTTTGTTCAGCAAGGGATGATCGCCAGAGAAAAGTTCGCGAGGTAAAAAACTATTGCCTAACGATTTAGACATTTTTTGCCCATTAACGGTAAGCATATTGGTATGGATCCAATAGTTTGCCGGTTGATGACCGCAAGCGGCAACATTCTGGGCAATTTCGTTAGTATGGTGCGTTGGTGCTAAATCCATTCCGCCACCGTGAATATCAAACTGGCTACCTAAATATTTATTGCTCATGGCAGAACATTCCAAATGCCAGCCCGGAAAACCATTTCCCCAAGGAGAAGGCCATTGCATCAAATGTTCTGGCTTTGCTTTAATCCAAAGTGCAAAATCTAAAGGTCCGCGTTTCTCATTTTGCCCACCCAAATCACGGGTGTTATTTAATAAATCTTCCAGTTTGCGGTTGCTTAATGCGCCGTAATTCTCTTTCTGATTGTATTTTTCAACATCAAAATAAATGGTTCCGTTAACCTCATAGGCTAAACCAGTGGCTAAAATGGTTTTCACCATTTCAATTTGCTCAATAATATGTCCGGTTGCAGTAGGTTCAATACTTGGCGGCAAAACGTTAAAAGTTTGCATTACCTGATGAAAATCCACGCTGTATTTCTGTACAATTTCCATCGGTTCAACCGCGGCTAATTTTGCTTTTTTAGAGATTTTATCTTCACCTACATCGCCGTCGCTTTCTAAATGCCCGGCATCTGTAATGTTACGCACATAACGCACTTTATAACCTAAATAGGTTAGGTAACGGTAAATGATATCGAAAGAAATAAAGGTACGGCAATTGCCCAAATGCACATCGCTATAAACCGTGGGACCACAAACATACATCCCAACAAATGGGGCGTTTAATGCTTTAAACTCTTCTTTTTTTCGACTAAGCGTATTGTATATGGTTAATGATGTAGACATGTTGCAAATTATAAAATTTGGTGCGATTTGAATAATTTTAAATGGATGTTGATTTTTGAATGAGGATCAACCAGGTTTTGTACCGAATTATTGGGGCAAAGAAACGCTGACTTTTATTGGATAGTGATCTGAATAATTTTTCTTGATAATTTTATACGTTTCTATGTTGAACGCTGGCGAAGCCAAAACATAATCTATCTGGAAGTTTGGGAAATCGCCATTATAGGTTCTTGCTAAACCAGATCCTTTTTCCTGAAAAGCGTTTTTTAAACCTTCGTTCATCTGCGCTAAAGTGTAGGAAGCTGGTGTGTCGTTAAAATCGCCCATCACCACATATGGTGTGGTGCAACTGGCAAAATGATTTTTTAATTTTTTAACTTCTTGACTTCGCTTCTCGAAAGCCAGTTTTAGTTTTCTGATAATTCTTTTAGAAGAAACCACATCCTTGGTATTGTTAAGATCTGTTTTAATACCATGTATAAAGGAATAATCCTCTGGCTGAAACGAGATGGAAGCCAAATGAACTACATAAACTCTAATTATTTTCTCGTTCTTTTTAATATCAACCCAGACACCTTTATTACCCCCTTCGCTGGTTTCAAATTTAATTGCGCCATTTGCAACAATTGGAAACCTACTAAAAACAGCAACGCCTGTGTACTCATAATCGTTAGAATCTGTTTTGCTGAAATAGTGCGATTTAAAATCCAGTAGTTTGAAAACCGAGTCTCTGAAATCGTATTTACCTTTATGGCGAGAAAAAAACTCCTGAAAACCAACTACATCGGGTGCTTCGGATTTAATCAGGCTTAAAAAACCTTTGGTTAAGGTAGTGTCTAATAAACCTTCTTGTGTTCTAAAATTATGAACGTTATAGGTCATTAGCTTTAGGTTATTACTGTCTGCTAATGTTTCGTTTTCTGTGCCCAGTCTAAATCCAAAAGTACGGGTAAGTGGTTGGTAACCAATTAAAATAAAAATCAGTGAGTACAGACAATACCACTTTTTTAGTAATAACCAAAGAATGGCAAACAGCACATTAGCGAGTAAAATAAAAGGATAAGCTAAGCCAAACATGGTGAAATACCAAGTGCTTAAGGGATCAGTAATAGTAGCGCAATAGCTTAACAATAAGGCTAGTATTGCCAAAAAGTTGACAAACAGCAAGGTTTTATAGAAAAAACTATTTCCTGTTTTCTTCATTTTTATCACTTGCTTTAAAAAGAGTTTCTCTTTCTTTTGCTGTTAACTGATCATAACCGTTTTTAGATATTTTATCTAAAATCTCATCGATTTCTGCTTGGTTGGGAATACTGGTGTTCTGAGCTCTAAAGGTGCCTGGTTGTGGCTTTCGTGAAACTACTTTCAACTTCGGCTTCGGCTTAAACAAGTTTTCGAAAGGTTTACTCCAATCGTTTCCGCTCTGTAAAGCTTTAATAAATAAAAAGCCAAAAATTGCGCCACCAATATGTGATAAATAGCCACCAGCATTACTGCCGGTAACACTTAAAACATCAATGATGATATAAAAAACGGCAATCCATTTTAGTTTTACCGGCCCTATAAACATTAGAGATATCGTATAATTGGGAACCAGCGTTGCACAGGCTACTAATATTGCCGTAACGGAAGCAGAAGCGCCAACAGCGGCAGATACCAACACCGCATCAGCGTAAGCGGGAAAAATATTGAAACTTAAAATGTAGAAAAATGCGCCGGCCAAACCGCCAGCTAGGTAAACAAAAACCAGCTTTTTACTGCTCAAAAAGTTTTCGAAAATTCGACCCATCCAAAACAGCCAAAGCATATTGAACAAAATGTGAAAAAAGCCCGCATGTAAAAACATGTAGGTAAATGGTGTCCAAAAACGGTAAAGTAACTTTGGTAAATAAGTAGGAACAGCCAGGTATTCTCTTACAAAATCATTGATGTGGCTTTGTTTTGTAAAAAGAAAGTCCAAAACATTAAGTACTCCAAAAATTAAAAATATGGCTACATTAATTGCAATTAGCAGGTTTACTTTACTGCTTGTTGCAAATATTTTCATTTTTAATTCTTGGTAGGTAGTCATGCCTGTGTTAAGTTAAAAGTAGAAAGTAAAAAGTAAAAAGACTTATATTATTGGAAATAAGATTTTCCTATGATATTTTACGTCATATTACATTTTACTTTACACTAGGATCAATCTCGATTTAAGAAAACGCATCGGGACGTTTAATATTCCAAAGCTTGATCAAAATGAAACCAACCAACATACCGCCTAAATGTGCAAAATGGGCAACATTATCTCCTGGATTATTCGCCATACCGCTATAAAGCTCAAATAAACCGTATAAAATAACAAGGTATTTGGCCTTCATCGGCAAAAAGAAGTAAATGTAAATCAGCGTATTTGGAAAAAGCATTCCGAAAGCTAAAAGAATCCCGAATACAGCACCTGATGCTCCAACAACTGGTGTGTTTAATTTTGCGTTTAAATAGCTATTAACAATACTTACAGAAGCCTTTTTCGCATCAACACTTTCTGGATTCTTTGCCCAATATTCACCGATACGGTTAAAATCTGGCTGAATAGATTCCGGAACTTCTTCTTTTACAAAGTTATTGTAGTTGCTAATGGTTGGGTTTGCCGTATAAATCTCTGCGCTACTTTGTAAAGGCGTAATTTCTATGGCTTGTACACCCAGAAAAAGTAAGGATGCGCCAATACCGGTTAACAGGTAATAATTAAGAAACTTTTTAGAGCCTAAAAAATTTTCTAAAATTGCTCCGAACATCCAAAGCGCAAACATGTTTGAAAAAATGTGGCCGATGTTGGCATGCATAAACAAATGCGTAATCAGCTGCCAAATTCTAAATTTTTCTGATGCCGGATAAAAAAGCGCTAAATGTTCTGACAAGTCGAACCCAAAATTGTTCTGGAACACGTAAGTGGCAAAAAAGAAAATACCGTTTATAATCAGTAAATTTTTCACAACCGGTGGAAACAAAGTGTTTCCTAAGGGTCTCATTTCTCTCATTTATTTTTATTTAATACTTGTTAAAGCGTTCAAAAAGCTCGTCAAGTGTAATTTTTACGATAATTTGTTTACCACCAAGCGTAGCATTGGGCATAGCGCAGGCAAACAGTTGATCGATCAGATTATTCATTTCCTCAATCTCTAATGTTGTGCCAGCTTTAATCGCCGAGTTTTTTGCTAAGGTACGGGCTAAGTTATCACGTTTATCTAACTTTAAAACCGTGTGATTATTTTTAAAACCTTCTATTAATTCCTCCAGCATAATAGCTAGATCATTGTTTTCGGGTAAATCTGCCGGAACGCCCTCAATCACCAAAGTGTTTTTACCAAAATCGCGGATAATAAATCCCAGCGCATGAAAATATGGCAGAAGCTCTGTTGCCAAAGCAAAATCTGTGGTGTTTAAAGTTACCGTTTGCGGGAATAAACTCTGCTGACTTGAACCTTGGTTTTGCTCTAGTTGTGATAAAAACCTTTCGTACAAAATGCGCTCATGTGCCGCCTGTTGATCAACGAGCATAAAACCCGATTTTATTTGGGTAATGATATAGCGTTGGTGCAATTGAAAAACCTGTCTAGTGCTTAAAGTTTCTACTTTCTCATCACCGGTAGCAAGGCTTTTTTCATTATCGAGTTCAAAACTATGTTGGGTAAAAGATGGTTTCTCATTAATTTCGTAAAGTGAGCCCCAATTTCTTGGGATGCTATTTCGCTCGCCTACGTTACGCAGAAAGGGAATTTCCTTATTGGCAGTTTTTCTTTCTTCGTGAAACGGATTAAAATTAGGATTAAAATCAACGGCAGGTGCTGTAATTTCTTGTAAAGGCTTATTCGTGAGCATTCCGTCAAAAGAAGTTTCCTGATTAAAATCTAAAGTAGGTGTAATGTTATACCTCCCTAAAGATCTTTTTACAGCCGAACGGATGATTGCATAAATTGCTTTTTCATCCTGGTATTTAATTTCTGTTTTGGTAGGATGAACGTTGATGTCAATTTTGGCAGGGTCAATTTCTATAAATAACACATAAAGCGGAAAACAGTCCTCGGGCAAAAGTTGCTCGTAAGCAATCATTACCGCATGGTTTAAGTATCCGTCTTTTATAAATCGGTTATTAACAAAAAAGAACTGATCTCCGCGGGTTTTCTTGGCAAAAGAAGGCTTGCCAATAAATCCCTTCACCTGGATAATGCTCGTTTCCTCGTCCAAAGGCACTAATCTTTCATTATAGTTGTTTCCCAACAAATGTACAATGCGTTGTTTCAACTGGGTAGATGGCAAATGGTAAACCTCTTGCCCATCATGGTGCAGCGTAAAATGTATCTCGGGATGTGCTAAAGAAACCCGTTGAAACTCATCCAAAATATGCTTCAACTCAACCGGGTTGCTTTTCAAAAAGTTTCTACGGGCCGGAATGTTATAAAAAAGGTTTTTTACGGCTATGGATGTACCCGAAGAAGTTGCACAAGCTTCCTGTTTAACAACAGTTGAAGCTTCAACCTGTAAAAGTGTACCCAACTCTTCATCGTGTTTTTTACTCTTTAACTCAACTTGTGCAATTGCAGCAATAGAAGCCATCGCCTCGCCCCTAAAACCCATGGTTCTAATGGCAAACAAATCTTCAGCTTTTCTAATTTTTGAAGTTGCATGGCGCTCAAAGCACATTCTTGAATCGGTTGCACTCATTCCACAACCATTGTCAATTACTTGTATCAATGCCTTTCCAGCATCTTTAATAATCAGTTGAATTTTATCGGCGCCAGCGTCTATAGCGTTTTCCAACAACTCTTTAACGGCAGAAGCGGGTCTTTGTACCACTTCCCCGGCCGCAATTTGGTTGGCTACAGAATCTGGTAAAAGTTTAATTATATCTGGCATGTTGCGCAAAAATAAGCAAATTTTTGAGGGCATTAATTGGTGCTACAAGAATTTACATATTTTAACGCTTAGCTTATCTTTTGCCTAAGCTATCTTTATAAATTTATTAGCTTTAGCCCGCTGAGTGCAACGCTTTTATAGTAAAAGCAAATTTTGAGGCATAATAAATGATGAATAAAAAAATTGTAGAAAACAGCATTCAGCCGATAACGATCTCAAATGATTAAAAAATTAATACTCATTAATACCATTTTTTGCAGTCTTACGCTTTTCTCCTGCGGACAAGATCATGTAGAAAGCGAAAACTGGCTTACCAAGTTTAAAAGCGCCAGCGAAAGTACCGTTGTTTTAAATAACGAATCGAACCTGGTCCCGCTTAAAAACCTGGACCAACGGAAAATAGCGTTTGTTGACTTGGGTTTTAGCCACTTTATGGTTTTCGACAGTCTTTTAAACAAATACGATAAAACGGATTTTTTTAATGGTAATATCTATTGCGCTAATCAAGAATTCAATAAATTATTGGACGATTTAAAATATCACAACACGGTAATTGTAACCTTGTCAGATGTTTCTGTGTTCAACACCGATGTATTGGACTTACTCGCTAAACTCCAAATAAAAAAGAATTTAATTATTGCGCTTTTTGGGGATGCTAAAAGTTTAACAAAGCTAGATAATATGAATGCGCCGATAATCTGGAGTCCTTTACATACCAATGAAAGCGCAAGTTTTAGCGCACAACTGGTTTTTGGAGGAACAGAAACTAAAGCGGTATTGCCACAGAGCTATACCGAGAAATATCAGGCTGGAGCAGGAACCAAGATAGAAAAAATTAGACTTAAATATACCGTACCAGAAGAGGTTGGAATAAACATCGAAGATTTAAAAGAAATTGATGCCATTGCCACAGAAGCCATCAGTAAAAAAGCAACGCCCGGCTGTGTGGTATTGGTTGCTAAAGACGGAAAGGTGATTTTCAACAGGGCTTATGGAACGCATACTTATGATAGCGGTGCACAGAAAGAACAAGTAAGTGATATTTTCGATCTAGCATCTATCACCAAAACATCCGCCACAACTTTAGAGGCGATGAGACTTTATGAAAACAATAAACTAAATTTAGATACAGCTATTAGTACTTATCTGGCCCAAACCAAAGACACAGATAAAAGCACTATTAAAGTCCGTGAGCTATTATTGCACCAAGCGGGGCTTATCCCTTTTATTCCCTTTTATGCAAACTTAAAGCCCCAGGATTTCAGCCGAGATTCGTCCGAAACCTACAACATTAAAGTGGCAGACAGCTTTTTTATGCAGAAAAGTTACTACAAAGATGTAATGTGGCAACAGATGCTAAAAAGCCCAATTAAAACCAGGGGTAAATATGTATACAGCGATTTAAGCATGTATTTTATGAAAGAGATTTTGGAAACCATTACCCAAAAGCCTTTGGAAAATTATGTTTCGGAAAACTTTTATAAACCATTAGGGATGTACACCACAGGCTTTAATCCGCGATATCGCTTTTTAAAATCACAGATTGTACCTACAGAGCAGGACGCATATTTCCGTAAAACACTTTTATGGGGTTACGTACATGACCAAGGCGCCGCAATGGTAGGTGGCGTAGCAGGACATGCCGGTTTGTTTTCTAACGCTTCTGATTTGGCAATCTTATACCAGATGCTTTTAAACAAAGGAACTTATGGCGGTAAAACCTATTTTAAACCGTCAACGGTTTCTTTATTTACTGCTAAACAATCTGATATTAGTCGGCGTGGTTTAGGTTTTGATGGATGGGATGCCGAGTCAAAGACCGGCTATCCTTCTAAATTGGCGTCGTCCAAAACTTTTGGACATACTGGCTATACGGGAACAGCAGTTTGGGTAGATCCAAAGGAGAACTTGGTTTATATTTTTCTTTCAAATCGGGTAAATCCAGAAGTTAACAACAAGCTTTCTAGTTTAGATATCCGCCCACGGATACAGGACGCCATTTATAAAGCTATACAAAAATCAAAATAGTACGAACAAAAAGGCTTGGTATTTGTTATCCTAGCATTATGAACAAATTTATACTTAAAAACAGCCTTTTTAAGGCATTGATGGTTGTTATGGTCAGCCTTTTCATTACTGCATGTTCAAAAAAGGTAGTGAACCCAGAAGTTCAACGATTGCAATCGCAAAAAGAGCTTTTAGATCTTAACACAAAACTTAATAAGCTTAATCTTTCACTAGAAAAAGAGCTCGGAAACGTTAATTCTTTGGTAGCAGATGTTGACAAAGCCAATGATAAAGCGAGTAAGTCAGCTTCGGAAGCCAGTAAAAGATCAGCAGATGTTTCAAAACATCCGGGCGATAGTCGTATTGCTAAAAAGGCAGATAAAGCGTCTAGAAATGCTGCAAGTGATGCAAAAAGAGCTTTGAAGCTTAACAAGAAATTGAGCGGTGCTAATGATAAAGTAAAGAGCTATCAAAAAGATATCGCAAACACGCAAACAAAACTAGGGGAGCTTAATTCAAAAATTAACTTTGCGCCAAACGAGTAAATTTTTTCGAAGCGCTGATTAAATGGTGGAAACACCTTGTTTTCTTACATTAACGTTACTTAATTCCACGGCAGAAACGTTTAGTTTTGTGCCAGTTATTCAACAAAATAGAAATGAAGATAGGGATCGTTTGTTATCCAACATTTGGAGGTAGTGGTGTAGTGGCTACCGAATTAGGTAAAGCACTTGCAGATAATGGGCATCAGGTCCATTTTATCACTTATAGCCAGCCGGCAAGGCTGGATTTCTTTTCAGAAAATCTTTTTTACCACGAAGTTTCGGTATCCAACTATCCCTTGTTTGATTACGCACCTTACGAGCTGGCTCTGTCTAGCAAAATGGTGGACGTGGTCCGTTTCGAAAAATTGGATATTTTACACGTTCACTACGCTATTCCACATGCTTCGGCTGCGTTTATGGCCAAGCAAATCTTGGCAACCTACAATATTCATATCCCAGTTGTTACCACCTTACACGGTACAGATATTACTTTGGTGGGCAGAGATGTGACTTTTAAACCAGTGGTAACTTTTTCCATCAACCAGTCTGATGGTGTTACCGCCGTTTCCGAAGATTTAAAGAGGTCAACTTATGATCATTTTGAAATCACCAAAGACATTAGGGTAATCCCTAACTTTATTGATCTTAACCGCTTCAGCTTAAAACCAAAAGATCATTTCAAAAAGGCGATTGCCCCACAAAATGAGCGCATCATTGCACATACCTCCAACTTTAGAAAAGTAAAGCGTACGCAGGATGTCATGTATATTTTTCAGAAAGTTTTAAAGGACGTTCCGGCTAAGCTTTTAATGGTAGGCGATGGTCCAGAGCGTGTAAACTGTGAACAGATTGCCAGAGAATTAGGCATTTGCGAACATGTTAGGTTTTTAGGAAAACAAGACGCTGTGGAAGAAATTCTTTCAGTTTCGGATTTGTTTCTGATACCTTCTGCTTCCGAAAGTTTTGGACTGGCAGCCTTAGAAGCTATGGCCTGTAAAGTGCCGGTTATTTCTTCAAATATTGGTGGCCTACCCGAACTAAACGTAGATGGTGTTACTGGTTTTATGGATAATGTTGCCGATGTAGAAAGTATGGCTAAACATGCCGTTTATATTTTACAAGACGATGCCCGTTTGGCAGAGTTCAAAGAAAATGCTTTAAAAAGAGCCAAAGAATTTGCGCTGGATCGTATTTTACCCCTGTATGAAGATTTTTATAATGAGATAATTGCGTTGAGTAAGGCTGGGCTAGCATAGGTTTTTTTGAAAAAGAACGCTCAACACTTTTGGCGGCCAGCAGTCCCGCTTTCCATTACAAATCCTCATTCCGCAAGCTCCATTGTGGGTTTTCCATTGCAATCGGGTTTAGGAACATTGGCTTGTGCAGAGAAAGATTTCGTCACGCTAAGCTTAGCGAAACCTGCCTACTGGAAAGCAGGTATCTTCCGTCCAAGCAGGGTTTCTCTTTTCGAGAACCCTGCGTTTACATACAGCTAAATAATCAAAACTCAATTAACGCAGTGTCGTCTGCGACAGACCCCGCTTGAACAAAGCAGACGACCGATACTTATACAAATCTCATATAGCATTCTCAAACAAATAATCCCAAACCCAAAATATTAGTCCTAAAATATTAAATTTGGAAAAATGCTTTTTTCAAAGGCAAAACAAAAACAAACATGTCAAAAAAACTCTTTCTTTTAGACGGAATGGCGCTGGTTTACCGAGCACATTTCGCGTTAAGCAAAAACCCAAGATTCACTTCTCACGGTATCAACACCTCGGCAGTAATGGGCTTTACCAATACTTTGTTAGAGGTTTTAAAGAAAGAGAAACCATCACATATCGCCGTAGTTTTTGATACGGCAGCGCCAACGGAAAGGCATACTGATTACGAAGCTTACAAAGCCCAGCGCCAAGCCATGCCCGAAGATCTTTCGGCAGCTTTACCTTATGTGGTAAAGTTGATTGAGGGTTTTAACATTCCTGTGCTTACCTCAGATGGTTTTGAGGCCGATGACATTATAGGCACTTTGGCCAAGCAAGCCGAGAAAGAAGGCTTTACCGTTTACTGCATGACGCCAGATAAGGATTTTGCACAACTCGTTTCAGAGAATATTTACATGTATAAACCCGCTAGAATGGGAAACGACATGGAAATTTTAGGTGTGAAAGAGGTTCTGGCGAAATGGGAGATTGAGCATGTGCATCAGGTAATTGATATTTTAGGCTTATGGGGAGATGCCGTGGATAACATCCCTGGAATCCCTGGAATTGGAGAAAAAACTGCTAAAAGTTTGATAAAAACTTACGGCTCTATGGAAAACATCATTGCCCATAGTCACGAGTTAAAGGGAAAGCAACGAGAAAACGTCGAGAATTTTGCAGAACAAGGTTTGCTTTCTAAAAAATTAGCAACCATTATATTGAATGCTCCAGTTGAATTTCACGAGGAAAGTTTCAGAATTGGTCCGCCCGATAAAGAAAAACTAGAACCGCTTTTTGCAGAACTGGAGTTTAGAACTTTGGGGCGCCGAGTATTTGGCGAAGATTTTAGCGTGAGCGATGTTAAAGGAAACACCAGCGGACAAATGGATTTGTTTGGCAAACCCACAGAAGCGCAAGGAATCACAAATATCAACATTACGCCAGCCCAAGCCGGTACTTTTGTAGAAGGTGGAAAAAATATAGAAAATACGCTACACGCTTATCATTTAATGGATGATACGGCAAAGCGAACAGAGCTAATTACGCTTTTACAGCAACAAAAAGCTTTCGCTTTTGATACGGAAACCACTGGTATTGATGCAAACAATGCAGAACTAGTTGGATTTTCTTTCAGCTTTAAACCAGCAGAAGCCTACTACGTTCCGCTTCCTTTTGATTTTGACGAATGTAGAAAAATCGTTCATGAGTTTGCGGACGTATTACAAACGCCGTCCATCAAAAAAATTGGTCAGAATTTAAAATACGACATCCTTATTTTAAAATGGTACGGCATTGAAGTTGCCGGCGAACTATTTGACACCATGTTGGCGCATTACCTTTTAGACCCAGATACTCGCCATAATATGGATGTTTTGGCCGAAAATTATTTGGGTTATACCCCAGTTTCCATTACGGAACTCATCGGTAAAAAAGGAAAAAACCAAGGTAATATGCGTGATATCGATGTAGAAACGGTAAAAGAATACGCCTCCGAAGATGCCGATATCACTTTGCAACTGCATAATGTGTTTGCGCCAATGCTCAAAGAATCTAACGCTACAAAATTAGTTTCGGAAGTGGAGAACCCGTTGATTTACGTATTGGCAGCTATGGAAATTGAAGGTGTGCGTATTGATATGGAGCAATTGCAAAAATACTCCATAGAGCTTGAAAAGGACATTGTCCGTTTAGAAGCTTCCGTTTATGAAAAAGCGGGTGTTAAATTCAATTTGGCATCGCCTAAACAGCTCGGAGAAGTTTTATTTGATAAGTTAAAGCTGGACGATAAAGCCAAGAAAACCAAAACCGGACAGTACCAAACTGGCGAAGATATTCTGTTGGCTTTAGCGCCGAAATCTGATATTGTGCAGGATATTGTAGATTTTAGGCAGTTGTGTAAACTTAAATCAACTTACGTAGATGCTTTGCCTTTGCTGATTAACCCAAAAACCGGAAGAGTTCATACTTCTTACAACCAAGCCGTTGCAGCAACCGGAAGGTTAAGTTCTAACAATCCGAATCTGCAAAATATCCCAATTAGAACAGCTCGTGGAAGAGAAGTACGAAAAGCTTTTATCCCGAGAGATGAAAACCATATTTTGCTTTCCGCAGATTATTCGCAGATTGAACTGCGCATCATCGCAGAAATTAGTGAAGATCCAAATATGATGGAAGCCTTTACACAAGGTTTGGATATCCACACCGCAACGGCAGCAAAAGTTTATGGAATTGCGTTAGAGGAAGTGACTTCGGACCAGCGTCGGAATGCCAAAGCGGTAAACTTCGGCATCATTTACGGTCAGTCCGCTTTTGGCTTATCGCAAACTTTGGGTATTCCAAGAAAAGAAGCTGCAGAGATTATTGAAAACTATTTTGAGCAGTACGCAGGCATTAAAAAATATATGTCGGATACCATGAATTTCGCCCGTGAAAACGGCTATGTGGAAACCATCATGGGCAGGCGAAGATATTTGCGAGACATCAACTCGGCAAACCAAACTGTACGTGGTTTTGCAGAACGAAATGCAATTAATGCCCCAATACAAGGTTCCGCAGCAGATATGATTAAGATTGCGATGATCCAGATCCATAAAGATATCATTGACCAGAAACTACAATCAAAAATGACTATGCAAGTGCATGATGAGCTTGTTTTTGACGTGTTTATCTCTGAAAAGGAACAGATGAAGGAGATTATTAAAACCAGAATGCAGAACGCGATTAAAACTAAAATTCCTTTGGTTGTGGAGGTTGGAGAAGGTTTGAATTGGCTGGAGGCACATTAATAAATTATTACTCCGCTGTTCGGGATGTTAGCGTAGCGCATCCCGAAATGCAAAATAAAGCGGATTTGCAATCCCATCTGCGATAAGCGCTCTGCATTATAATAAAATTGAAGGATTACAAATCCGCACCGCTAAATAATTCGACATCCCCTAACGGAACATGTCGAACAACTTAAAACTATAAATCAAAATAGTTTTCCACTCGCATCTATGGGGGCTTAGTGTATTTTATTTAAAATGTTTCTAAATAGACAATACATGACGGTTAATAACAGTTATTGCAATTTTATTGTCATATAATAGATACTTTTGTAGCCGTAAAACCATCAAATACCAAAATATATAATGAGTAATTTTTCAAAAGCATTTTCTTCCACACTCGGTAGAAAACTGATTATGAGTTTAACAGGGCTCTTTTTGTGTTCGTTTTTGATCATTCACCTTATCGGGAATTTTCAATTATTCAAAAACGACGACGGCCTAGGCTTTAACCAGTATGCGCATTTTATGACACATTTTACACCAATTAAGGTGGTGTCGTACTTATTGTACGCTTCTATTATTGTGCATAGCGTTTGGGCAATCATCATTACCAGAAAAAATAGAGCTGCTCGTCCGGTAGCTTACGCTATTAAACCTAAAGACGGTAGTATTTGGTCTTCTCGTAACATGGGGATATTGGGAACAATTATTTTTGTTTTTATTGTAGTGCACATGAGCAACTTTTGGTACAAATATCACCAAGGTTATACACCCTATATCGAATATCAAACAGATGTAAAAACAGGTGCTACTACAAGTAGAGTTTTAGATGCTTCTGAATTTAAACAATACACCGTATATGTAGAAAACGGTGTAGAAGTAATACAAACTGAAGATTTGTATAAAGAAGTTGCTATCGCATTTCAGCAATGGTGGTTAGTTGCTTTTTACGTGTTAGCGATGGCTGCATTGGCATTTCACCTCATCCATGGTTTCCAAAGTGCTTTTCAAACGTTGGGCTGGAACCACAGAAAGTACTTTCCAATTGCTAAATTTTTGGGTGTATGGGGTTTTGGATTGTTGATTCCAATCGGGTTCGCTTTAATGCCATTATATTTTCTGTTTAAATAATAAAAAAATTCAGTCAGCGCTATTGATGCTCGGCTAATAAATAAAATTAAGATAAAGATGAAGTTAGATGCTAAAATTCCAGAAGGCCCACTAGCCGAAAAATGGAACAAACATAAATTCGATCTAAAACTGGTAAACCCAGCCAATAAGCGTAAGTATGATGTAATTGTAGTTGGTACAGGCTTGGCTGGTGCTTCTGCGGCGGCATCATTAGCAGAACTAGGATATAATGTAAAAGCATTTTGTTTTCAGGATAGTCCACGTAGAGCGCATTCAATTGCTGCTCAGGGTGGGATTAATGCTGCAAAAAATTATCCTAATGATGGTGACTCTGTTTATCGTTTGTTTTACGATACCATTAAAGGTGGTGATTACCGCTCTAGAGAAGGTAATGTTTACCGTTTGGCGGAGGTTTCTGTAAATATTATTGACCAATGCGTTGCACAAGGAGTACCTTTCGCTCGTGAGTATGGAGGTTTGTTAGATAACCGTTCTTTCGGCGGTGCACAGGTATCTCGTACTTTTTACGCAAAAGGACAAACTGGTCAGCAACTTTTACTAGGCGCATATTCTGCTCTAAATCGCCAAATTGAATTAGGAAAAGTAAAAATGTACACTCGTTCAGAAATGTTGGACGTGGTTGTAGTTGACGGGAAAGCGCAAGGTATTATTACCCGTAATTTAATTACCGGTCAGGTTGATACGCACAGCGGTCATGCCGTTCTATTATGTACTGGTGGTTACGGAAACGTATTTTATCTTTCTACCAATGCGATGGGAAGCAATGTTACTGCAGCCTGGAGAGCGCACAAAAAAGGAGCTTATTTTGCAAATCCTTGCTACACGCAAATTCACCCAACTTGTATCCCGGTAACTGGCGATCACCAATCTAAACTGACGTTAATGTCAGAGTCGTTACGTAATGATGGTAGAGTTTGGGTTCCTAAAACCTTAGAATTATCTCAGAAATTACAAAAAGGAGAGCTAAAAGCTAAAGATATTAAAGAAGCAGATAGAGACTACTATTTAGAGCGTAAGTATCCATCTTTTGGAAACTTAGTTCCACGTGATGTAGCTTCAAGAAATGCAAAACAAGTTTGTGACGAAGGTAGAGGTGTTGGAAAATCTGGTTTAGCAGTTTATCTTGATTTTGCAGATTCTATTGGAAGGTTGGGTCAGCCTGCAGTTGCAGCTAAATATGGTAACTTGTTTGATATGTATCAACAGATTACTGACGAGAATCCGTACGAAGTGCCAATGCGTATTTATCCAGCTGTTCACTATACCATGGGCGGGCTTTGGGTAGATTATAATTTAATGACGAGCTTACCTGGACTTTATTGTTTGGGAGAAGCAAATTTCTCTGATCATGGTGCAAACCGTTTAGGTGCTTCTGCATTAATGCAAGGTTTGGCCGATGGATATTTTGTAATTCCTTATACGGTTGGGGATTATTTAGCCAACATTGGTCCTGCACCTATAGATGCAAGCCGACCGGAATTTGCAAAAGCAAAAGCTGAAGTTGAAGAAAAAATCAAAACTTTATTATCCTTAAACGGAACAAGAACTGTAGATGAGTACCACCGCGATTTAGGTCATATCATGTGGGAATACTGCGGAATGTCTCGTACTGCGGAAGGTTTACAAAAAGCGAAAGGCTTAATTGCAGATCTTAGAAATTCTTTCTGGAAAGATGTGATTGTTGTTGGTGAAAATGAAGAGGTTAACCAATCATTAGAAAAAGCAGGTAGAGTCGCAGATTTTATTGAGCTGGGCGAATTGATGGTTGATGATGCACTTAACCGCAGTGAATCTTGTGGAGGTCACTTTAGAGAAGAATCTCAAACACCAGAAGGCGAGGCTTTAAGAAAAGATGATGAGTTTGCATATGTAGCAGCTTGGGAGTTCAAAGGTATTAACATGCCGGAAGCGCTTCATAAAGAAGAATTGATTTTTGAAAACGTTAAATTAACACAAAGAAGTTATAAATAGTAGGAAGTAAAAAGTAGGAAGTAAAAAAGTAAAAAGTAAAAAGTAAAAAGATGATATGCTGTCTTAATACTTGATACTAAATACTAAATACCCAATACTAATACTCACTACTCAATACTAAAGTATTATGAGTGGACACATGAATCTGACGTTGAAAGTTTGGCGTCAAAAGAACAGTACAACACCTGGAAAATTTGTAACATACAAAGCAGATGAGATTTCCCCAGACATGTCGTTTTTGGAGATGTTAGATGTTGTGAATGAGGATTTAGTAAAAAAGAAGGAAGATCCAATCCATTTTGACCACGACTGTAGAGAAGGTATTTGTGGAATGTGCTCTTTAGTAATTAACGGCGAACCACACGGACCAAAACGAGCAACTACAACTTGTCAATTACACATGCGTAGCTTCTCTGATAAAGACACTATAGTTATTGAGCCGTGGAGAGCTACGGCTTTTCCGGTAGTAAAAGATTTAGTTACAAACCGTTCATCTTTTGATAGAATTCAGCAGGCTGGTGGTTACGTTTCTGTTGGTACAGGTGGTGTTCCAGATGCTAACGAGATTCCAATTTCCAAAGTAATTGCTGATGAAGCAATGAGCTCAGCTACGTGTATTGGATGTGGTGCTTGCGTTGCAGCTTGTAAAAATGCTTCGGCAATGCTATTTGTTTCTGCAAAAATTTCTCAGTTTGCATTATTGCCACAAGGGCAACCAGAGCGTTACGCTAGAGCAGAAGCTATGGTGTTGCAAATGGACGAAGAAGGATTTGGAGGTTGTACAAACACTTATGCTTGTGAGGCACAATGCCCTAAAGAAATTAAGGTGACGAACATTGCCAGAATGAACCGCGAATTCTTTAATGCAGAGTTGATAAAATCATAATATTTAAACCAAATTTTACAAAAGGGATGCATTAATTTGTATCCCTTTTTTTTTGAAGGAGGATTTGCAAGGTTAAGAGCCTCATCATGTTGAACGCTAGTGAAACATCTCACGAATAGGTAATAAGTTTTATAAGTGGCGGTTGATTTGTTAAAAACGTAATTATCTATTAATGAACAACATAATAGTCTGGTCTTCTTTTTTATTTGACTTTGTCCACATTTTTAAGCTACATTTATACTAATCAAACTGGTTTAAATTATGGCTAATCATGTAAACATTCCCCGCTTAGACCTAAATGACTATTTGAAAGGCTCTGCTGAACAAAAGAAAAAGTTTTCTGACGACATTGGCAGGGCATTTAACGAAACGGGATTTGTTACCATTACCAATCATGGTTTAAGTCAAGATCTAATCACCCAGATTTATCAACAGATAAAAAACGTATTCTCTTTATCAGATGGCCAAAAACTGAAATACGAAAAAATTGAGCTTGCAGGGCAAAGAGGTTATACCTCAAAGGGACGAGAGAAAGCGAAGGATTCAAAGACTCCAGATTTGAAAGAGTTTTGGCAGATTGGCCAATATGTGGAAGATGGAGACGCAGTGAAAGATCTTTATCCCGATAATATCGAAGTTGAAGAGTTTCCAGAATTTAATGCTGTTACCAAAGAAACCTATCAAAAATTAGAGCAGGCAGGCAAGCATATTTTAAATGCAATTTCTGTTTATTTAGGTTTGCCCGAAAACTACTTTGAAGATAAAGTGCACAACGGAAACTCAATTTTAAGAGGAATTCATTATTTTCCGATAGAAAATCCAGATGCTTTGCCAGCGGATGCTGTGAGAGCAGGTGCACATGAAGATATCAACTTAATTACCTTATTGATTGGTGCCAGTGCAGACGGATTAGAAGTGTTAACCCGAGAAGGCGAATGGTTTGCCATTACCGCTCAGGGCGAAGATATCGTGGTAAACGTAGGCGATATGTTGCAGCGTTTAACCAATAACAAGTTAAAATCAACCACGCACCGAGTGGTGAACCCACCGAGAGAATTGATGAAAAACTCCAGATATTCTGTTCCGTTTTTTTTACATCCAAAAGCTAAAATGAATTTAGCCTGTTTGCCGTCTTGCATTGATGAAGTTCATCCCAAAGCGTATAGCGATATCACAGCTGGCGAATATTTAGATGAACGTTTAAGAGAAATCGGTTTAAAAATGTAATTCTCAAATTTGAGAATAGGAAAGAAGGTGTTCGAGAGGGCACCTTTCTTTGTTTAAAGCGAAAAGTTAATTTCTGTACAACCTTTCCAACTTTGTCTTTCATCTCGACGATAGGAGAGATCTGTGGTTTATTTGCACTGTCCCAACTTTTAGAATTGACTTTTTAACCCTGTACTTTAAGAATGGGTTCTGTTTTCCATCGCTTACTAATTTCTCCTCTTACCTTGTTAGGAATGATGGGAGAACGCAATAGAAAAAAATGCCCTGCAACTTATCGCTTCAGGGCATTCAAAAAAAACTCGTTTCTGTTATAACTTCACGATTTTAAATGATCTGCTTTCTTTTGCACCTACCAATCTGATCACATAAGTGCCAGTTTCATAAGTGCTCAAATCAAACTGGATTTCGTTTTGTTCGCCATTAACTAACTGTTGCGCCAATACTTTTCCAGTTAAATCTATTAAAGTTGCATTTGTAAAAGTGCCCGGGCTAAATTTGATGCTTGCTAAATCTTTAGTTGGATTTGGGTAAACAGATAAACCTGCTGTGTTTAGCGTTGGAAGTTTTACCGTTTTTAAACTTAGTTCCTCCGTTTTACCATCTGTGTCTGTTTGGCTCAATTTGTAGTAATTCACACCCGCGAACGGATTAAAATCTACAGTTGAGTAACTTCCACCATTTTCTCCTTGAGATTTTACAGTGGTCATTTGAACAAATGATTTTCCATCAGCACTTTTTGAAACGGTAAAATAGTCGCTATTTTTTTCTGAAGCAGTGTTCCAGCTTAAGCCTACTTTATGATTAGTTTTTACAGTTGCATCAAAGGAAACCAGTTTCACTGGCAAAGTTCCTAAGGGGAAACTTTTTGCGTAAGCCCCCCCAGATGTGTAGGCTACGATTAATTCACTTCCACTGTTAGCTATATTTGCGCTGGTTGTTGCTTCTGCTGAAAACCTGGATGAACCTACTAATTCCCAATCTAAACCATTAAATTTCTGTACAGTAAGCTTGTTGTCGTTGTTTGTTCCATCAATATAACTTACGTAGGGTGTGCTGCCCACAAAAGTGATATCAGGATGAGTTGCATTGCTTGACGAGATCGCCGGTGCGCCAACAGTCTCCCAACTGATACCGTTAAATTTACGTACTGTAACTTTTTCAGCTGGTGCGCCTCCTCCCATCGGGCGTATGCCCGAAGATTGTGTTCGTCTCTGACCGGTAGCCAACGCATCATCAGTATATACAACATAAGGGGTGGTTCCGTTAAAAATAATTTTTGTGTACTTAGCAGCACCATCAGAAAAACCCGCTGCACCTACGTTCTCCCACGCTCCACTCACAAACCTCTTAACTGTTGCCTTACTCTGGTTTGCATCATCTTGATAAACTACATAAGGCGTTGAACCGTCTAAAGCTATTGAAGTATAATTTACGCTTCCCGCAGAAAACCCTTGCGCTCCTACGGTCTCCCAAAGATTTCCGTTTAACTTTTTTACAGTTGCTTTATTAACCTGCGCATCTTTATATACAACATAGGGTATACCATTATTAATAGCCATGTTTAAATACTTGGGCTGGTTTGTAGAAAAACCGCGTTGCCCTACATAATCCCAATCAGTGCCGTTAAATTTCTGCAAGGTAGCTTTGCTATCGGCATCGTTATCAAGATAAAGCACATAAGCATCATTGCCGTCGAATCTGATAGATATATCTTTTACAGAAGCTTCTGAAAACTTACTGACGCCGACCTGTTCCCAAGCTGTCCCATTGAATTTTTTCACACTTGCTTTTTTATCTGATTCACCGCCGTAAAAAGCTACATAAGGTGTAACGCCGTTCATGGCCAAAGATGTTGAAGAAACGTTTTGGGAAAAACCGTTTCCTCCCAAAACTTCCCATTTTACGCCATTAAACTTTTGAACTTTTGCTTTGTAGCTATCACTTTCATCTGAGTAGCTGATGTATAAAGAGCCATTGTTGAACGCTAATTCTGTATAATCTGATTGCCCATGTGGCATTTCTGCAAAGTACTCCCAACTTAGGCCATTAAATTTTTGTACTGCCAAGCTGTAGCTGTAGACATCTTTGTATAAAATATATGGAGTTCCTGAATTATCAAAGGTCAATTTGGGAGCGTCCGTACCTTCATAAGCAAGACTATTTTCGTCCATTGATTTCCACAATCCACCATCAAGTTTTCGGACATACACTTTTTCATCATGCGAGTTTTGGTAGGTAACATAAGGTACGCTGTTATTTAAGTATAAACGGAGGTCAATAATATTTTCATCAAAATTAAGATTAGGTGTGCCCACTACTTCCCAGTTGTTGCCATTAAACTTACTAACCGTTCCCTTTTTGTCATTTGCATTATCAGCATAAGCAACATAAGGTGTATTTCCATCTATGGCTAATGAAGTAGAGGAAGTGCGTGATGCATTAAAGCCGCCGTTACCAACTGTTTCCCAGGTTAGCCCATTAAGTTTTTTAACGAAAACTCCCTCATTGTTGTCCTCATGGTAAGCCACATAAAAAGTTCCATCATCGCTTACTGCTATGGAAGCACTATACGCCTGTTGATCAGAGAATCCAGCATTTCCTACGACTTCCCAATCATTCCCGTTAAATTTTTGTACCGTGAGTTTACCAGCATTGTTTCCGTCGGTAAAAAGTACATAAGGCGTCGTCCCATGTATAATTAACGAGATATAATAAGCGCCGGGTGCCGTAAATCTTTCTGCCCCTACCGCTTCCCACTTTCCTCCAACAAATCTTCTAACAGTCATTTGCATGGTGAGGTCCTGTCTATCTAACAGGGCAATATACGGCACATTATTATCGTCGAAAGCAATGTCATTACCATTGGTTCTAATTAAGGTCGCTTGATTAAAATCATCCGAACCTAGCGCTTCCCAGTTTTGAGCTTTCCCTAAAAAAGGAAGAAGCAACATTAATAAAAATAAGTAAGGTGTTTTTTTCATAATAATGTGTTTTTGTGAAAAATTGTTTGTGTGTATTTATAAGTAATCGTGTTAAAATAATTTCTTGATAAAATCCATCGTTACAGATTTGTCTGGTGTGTTCCTTTGTTCTCGAGGAACTGACTGCACATCAGTTTTTCGATAGTGTTGTTGCTTCAAAAAATTTTTTGAATTGATCTTTGGTATTCATCTAACGATATACGTTTAGAATGAATGGGGTGAAAACTGTCCCTTAATTACGCCCTTCTACGGATGTTAACAGCTTGGGCTGCCTTTAAAAACTTATTTTAAAAAGGGGATTTTCAATAAATAGCGTCGGAGAAATAAGGCATGCTTTGTTCATACGGATGTACTTTTTGTTAATACAATAATTTACTATTTGGCGAGAGACGTTAAGAGAGTAGTGAGATTTTCAACCTTATATCATTATCGTTTCCGATATAAGAATAATAGAAGAAATGTTCGCTGTCATAATATTTTGTAATTGAATTAAGCCACAAACCTAGCCATTAAACATGCGCCATAAAAGAGACCCCAGGGTTCTATTTTAATCAAAAACCCAATTTTTTATATCTTATTCAATATTTTAGCCCTTTTAGAATACAAACCATAAGTAAATCGTAGCCTTTGATTTTTTATACCAACATTCTTTTAGAGTCATTATATTTTAAACTGTTAAAAGCTCTGATTTTTTCTTTGTGCATGGTAACTGTGCAATCCATTAGTGGATACGCACAACCAAGTTTTGTTTTTCAACCCTCAAAAGGCACAGTAGATTTAAAACCACACTTCAAAATTCTGGAGGATACTATAAATCAGTTTACAGACATAGAGTTTTTACAGAAAGCAGACCGTTTTGAGTTAATAAAGGATTTTAAGCCCAAAGGATCAACTAGTGTTTTTTGGCTCATCACCCGGTTTAGTAGTGCCGAAAAAGCTGAAGCAAGCATTCATTTTAAACACCTAAGCTATGCTGATCTTTACTTTATGGCAGATACGCCTGGGGCTAAACCAATACACCGGCAGGCGGGAGCCTTTAGACCGATAGAAAACATAACAGATGGCGATAGCCGTTTTGATTTTTCTATAAAAATTGACCAAAACGTCCCCTATATTATTTTAATCAAAAGCCATCATACCAAAAAATACCTGCCCGTATTTGATTTTTATCTGAGCGAGCGCTTTACATTTTTGGAAACAAAGTACAAAAGCGAGCTAAACGATCTGTGGCCACAGGGCGCATCTGCTTTGCTTTTTCTTTACATCTTTTTAAGATGGATCACTACCCGTCATCGCCCTTTTATATGGTTGATGCTATTTGTGGCCTCCTTTAATTTATATGGTATTGCGTTAAATAGGTATTTGATCGACTGGTTTTTCCCCTCCATGCCTCATATCGGTTGGTTGCTTCCACAACACTTTCTGCATTTTGGTCTGTTAGGCTTGTATCTGCTTTTGTTGGATTCCTGGGATGTCAAACATAAGAACATCAAACTCTATCAATGGGGAAAAGCTTTAGTCTGTGGATTAATGTTACTTACAATCACAGTTTTTATAAGTAATTATTGTTTTTCAAATTTTGAGTTGGCAGGTAAAATTACCATTAGTTTCCTCCTGTTTTTGTTGGTGTATTCCATAGTTATGCTTTTTAAAGTTTGGAACAAATTAAGTAAACAAGAACTGTACTTAGCTTACGGCCTCATCCTTTTTTTTGGGGTAATTATTATAGGGAGCCTGAGTGTTTTGATTTTTCAGGAGATGTCTTACAATATCATCCCTAATCTTGCCAAAGGAATTTCGATCTGTATCGCATTTTTATTTTTAATGGGATTAAATGGTAGGTTAAGGCAAAACGAACTCGATAATACCAATTACCTAAAAGAACTCAATACTTTGCAACAGCACCAGAATGAAATTCTTGAGGAAAGCGTAAAAGAGAGAACAAATGAGCTGAGCCAAAGAAATGCTCATATTGAAACCTTGATGAATGAAGTTAACCACCGTGTAAAAAACAACCTACAGATGCTTTACAGCCTAAATAGCTTGAGATTGGGAGGAAAAGAAGAAAGCGAAGCGGGTAATATATTAAGAGATAACATTTCTCGCATAAAAGCCATGATGCTAGTAAACGAGAATCTTCAGCTAAGCGAAGACGACCAACAGCTGATACTAAAGCCTTTTGTAAACAGCATCATCGATCATTCTAAAAGAATTTTTGAAGCAGAAAAGCCAGTAGACATCAAGGTTGATATCCCAGAAGAACTCACGCTGGATTCTAAACTTGCTTTGCCCTTAGGACTAATTGTTTCAGAACTGTTGGTAAATTCTTACAAACATGCTTTCAGGAATGTTAACGCTCCTAAAATTTCCATTGCTCTCAACCGTTCAGCCAATAGCTGGAAGATTGTTTATAGCGATAACGGCAATGGACTACCGAAAAATGTTGTTCCATCATTTGGCACAAGTCTAATCCAGGATCTTAGCCGGCAAATTAACGGGAAAATGCAGGTTTTAAGTGATGAAGGCCTTACTTATATTTTTACCATAACATCTAAATAACCATGCGCATACTTATTATTGAAGACGAAATTATTATTGCTCGGTTTATAGAGCAGCAGCTTAAAGCCAATTTTAGTTGTACCGTTCAAATCGCAATTAATTATAATGAGGTGTTAGATGTAATGCCGGAATTTCTGCCACACCTGTTACTCTGTGATATCAATCTCAATGAAAAACTAGATGGAATTGCAATGGTTAAGGAGTTGGAAAAGAGTTATGCCTTTGAGGTTATTTTTATTACCTCTTATCAGTCAAAAATTGTTATTGGGCAAGCTTCTACTGTAAAACCGTTGCATTATCTAATCAAACCCGTAGATGAAGCGGCTATTTATGCGGCAATTAGATTGGCAAGCCCTGTAATAGAAGCGAACGGTAAGCTAGGTCAATTACAACCCGAATATTTGCCCGAACTCGATCTTAATGATACCGAACGTTATATTTTAGGCTTTGTATTGGCAAACAAAACAACTAAAGAAATTGCTGACATCTTACATTTAAGCCATTTCACGGTGAAAAACTATCGGCATAAGCTGTGCCGGAAGCTAAACCTTAAGGATGAAAATAATGCCCTCTTAAAGTGGGCTTTGGCAAACGAAGGTAAAATAAGCTAAGACCTACCATTCTCCTTTTTGATGTAGGGCTTTTAGGGTTGAACCGAAGACTGTTTAACCGACCCAGATTTGGGTTTAAACCAATAGAATTAAGCTCGTAAATTTTACTTATTGTACCGATAACACTATATTTGTAGCATTCAATCAAAAACATGGAAGAAGTAAGCACCCCCATTAATTTTTTGCCCATCATTATTCAATTAGCAGTTGCTTTGGGCTTTGTGGCTTTAACAATGGTTTTAACCCACATGATTGGGCCAAAACGCGTCACCACAGATGTTAAATTAACCGCTTTTGAATCAGGTATTGAAGTAGTAGGTAACGCCCGTCAACCCTTTTCAGTTAAGTATTTTGTGGTAGCAATTATCTTTGTTTTGTTTGATATTGAAGTGATTTTTATGTACCCATGGGCGGTAAACTTTAGATGGCTGGGTTTAAACGGCTTAATCGAGATGTTTATTTTTATGGGAACTTTACTTTTAGGCTTTATCTACGTCATCAAAAAAGATGCGTTAAAATGGGATTAAGTTAGAACTGTTCTAAATAAAAATCATCAACTTTTTACAGCAATAAACTTGATAAATTTGTGGCTTAATTTCCATTTAAGCCCTTTTTGATTTGGTTGAAAAGGATTATAAATTATGAGTGATATTAATTTAGTTGAAGCGCCAGCTGGGATACAAGGAGAAGGCTTTTTTGCTACTTCTTTAGATAAAGTGATTGGGATGGCAAGGGCAAATTCTTTATGGCCATTGCCTTTTGCAACGTCATGTTGCGGAATCGAATTTATGGCGACCATGGGTTCGCACTATGATTTTTCTCGTTTCGGTTCAGAACGTCCTTCGTTTTCTCCACGTCAGGCAGACCTATTAATGGTGATGGGAACCATCGCTAAAAAAATGGCTCCGGTTTTAAAGCAGGTTTATATACAAATGGCAGAACCACGTTGGGTAATTGCAGTTGGTGCCTGTGCAAGTAGCGGTGGTATTTTTGATACTTACTCTGTGTTGCAGGGAATCGATGAAATTATCCCGGTAGATGTTTATGTGCCAGGTTGCCCTCCACGTCCAGAAGCGATTATCAATGGCTTCAATAAAATACAAGACTTAGTAAGAGCAGAATCTTTGCGTAGAAGAGATTCTGAAGAATACACAGCATTATTAGCACAATACGGAATCCAGTAATGGGAAAAATAGCTAATCAAGATATTATAGACAAGCTTAGTGCTCAGTTCGGAGATAAATTTACATCGCCAACGGAGCCTTTTGGTTTGTTAACTTTTGAAACCACAGCAAATGTGATTGCCGAAATGTTGGCGTTTCTAAAAAATGATGAAGACCTTAAGTTTGGTTATTTAACAGACATTACTGCAGTTCATTATCCAGAAGAAGCCAATGCACTTTGCGTAGTTTACCATTTACACAGTTTACAAAACAATGTAAGGGTACGGATTAAAGTTTCTATCCCAGTTTCAAACCCAACTATTCCTACCGCAACTACCCTATGGGAAGGTGCAAATTGGATGGAACGTGAAACATTTGATTTCTTCGGAGTTCAATTTGTAGGGCATCCAAATTTGGTAAGGATATTAAACGTGGATGATATGACAGTTTTCCCGATGAGAAGAGAATTCGCATTGGAAGACCCGAATAGAGTAGATAAAAAAGATTTTTTCTTTGGACGTTAAGTAAAATAAATGAGCAATTTTATAACAGAAACAACGCCAAACAGACCAGTTTATGTAGATAACGACCCGCAAAGCGAGTTAACTACTTTAAACTTAGGGCCAACCCACCCGGCAACACACGGAGTTTTCCAAAATGTGTTACAAATGGATGGCGAGCGTATTGTGAGCGGAGTTTCTACCATTGGTTATATTCACAGAGCGTTTGAAAAAATAGCTGAACACCGTCCATTTTACCAAATTACCACACTTACCGACCGTATGAACTACTGCTCGTCCCCTATCAACAATATGGGCTGGCACATGACGGTTGAAAAACTTTTAGGTATCGAAACGCCAAAGCGAGTAGATTATTTAAGAGTAATTGTGATGGAGTTGAGCCGTATTACAGACCATTTAATCTGTAACGGTATTTTAGGCGTTGATACAGGTGCGTTTACAGGTTTCCTTTATTTAATGGAAGAGCGTGAGCATATCTACGAAATTTTCGAGGAAATATGTGGCGCTCGTTTAACCACTAACATTGGTAGAATTGGTGGTTTTGAAAGAGATTTCAACGACATCGCTTTTGCAAAACTGAATAAGTTTTTAGAGAAATTCCCACCTATATTAAGAGAGTTCGAAGCTTTATTCAACAGAAATAGAATTTTTATAGAACGTACATCAGGTGTTGGTGCGGTTACTCCGGAAGTTGCATTGAATTACAGTTGGAGCGGACCAATTTTAAGAGCAACTGGTGTGGATTATGATGTTCGTGTAAACGAGCCTTATTCTTCTTACCAGGATTTTGATTTTGAAATACCAGTTGGAACCACGGGTGATGTTTACGACCGTTTCATCGTGAGAAACGAAGAAATGTGGCAGAGCTTAAGGATCATCGAACAGGCGCTAGAAAAGCTTAAAGGTGAACCAAAAGGGGTTTTTCATGCCGATGTTCCTGAGTTTTATTTGCCTCCAAAAGAGCAGGTTTATAACAATATGGAGGCTTTAATCTATCACTTTAAAATTGTGATGGGCGAAGTGGATACGCCTAAAACTGAAGTTTACCATGCTGTTGAAGGTGGTAACGGAGAATTAGGATTTTATTTGATCAACGATGGTGGCAGAACGCCTTACCGCTTACATTTCCGCAGACCAAGTTTCATCAATTACCAGATGTATGCACCAATGAGCGCCGGAATGTTATTGTCTGATGCCATTATCAATATGTCTAGTTTAAACGTAATAGCAGGAGAATTAGATGCTTAGAGTAGAAGATACCGCAGCAGTAGAATTTTCTACTGAGTTATTGGCTAAATGTAGCGAAATCATCAGCCGTTACCCGGAAGGAAAGCAGAAGTCGGCTTTATTGCCAATTTTGCATGAAGTGCAAGCTGTTTTCGGTTGGTTGAGTGCAAACTCCATGGATAAAGTAGCTGAGATTTTAAACATTAAAGATATTGAGGTTTATGAAGTTGCCACGTTTTACACGCAATACTTTTTAAAACCCCAAGGTAAATACGTTTTAGAAGTTTGCCGTACCGGGCCTTGCTGTTTAGTTGGTGCAGAAAAACTGATGGAATACATTGGTGAAAAGTTAGGCGTAAAAGAAAACGAAGCTACTGCTGATGGCTTATTTAGCTATCGTGGGGTTGAATGTTTAGCTGCTTGCGGTTATGCACCAGTTTTACAAATTGGTCCAGAATATACTTTTTATGAAAACTTAACGCCAGAATCGGTTGATAAGTTGATTGAGGAGTTGAAGAGTAAGTAAGAGTTAAGAAGCAAGAGCCAAGATGCAAGACTTGTAAATGGCTCGTTAGAGATAAAATAATAGAAGACAAAAAGATCAAGGTAGCAGAGTGAGAGGCTTAAAGTCTTGATACTTGATACTAACATCTTACATCTAAGAACAATGGGTCGCAAATTATTATTAGAACATATTAACGTACCGGGAATAAACACTTTCAAAGTTTATCGTGAGAAAGGTGGCTACCGTTCCGTAGAAAAAGCTTTAAAAACCATGTCGACAGATGAGGTGGTGGAAGAAGTTAAAAAATCTGGTTTACGTGGTCGCGGTGGTGCTGGTTTCCCTACCGGGATGAAGTGGAGCTTTTTAGCCAAGCCAGAAGGTGTTGCTCGTTACTTGGTTTGCAACGCAGATGAGTCTGAGCCCGGAACTTTCAAAGACCGCTATTTAATGACGCACATTCCTCATGCATTAATTGAAGGAATGATTACTTCGAGTTATGCGCTTGGAGCACATACAAGTTACATTTACGTTAGAGGTGAAATGATGCCTCAAATCCGGATTTTAGAAAAAGCAATTGCCGAAGCTAAAGAAGCTGGATTTTTAGGAAAAAATATATTAGGAACAGGTTACGATTTGGAGTTATACGTTCAGCCAGGAGCTGGAGCTTATATCTGTGGAGAAGAAACTGCATTGTTAGAATCACTAGAAGGAAAAAGAGGAAACCCAAGGATTAAACCACCTTTTCCAGCAATTGCCGGCTTGTACGGTTGCCCAACGGTAGTAAATAATGTGGAAACCATTGCAGCGGTTGTTCCAATCATCAATGATGGTGGCGAAGAATATGCTAAAATAGGAATCGGACGTTCAACCGGAACCAAATTGATCTCAGCGTCTGGAAACATTAATAAACCAGGGGTTTATGAAATCGAAATGGGCATTACCGTTGAAGATTTTATTTATTCTGATGAATATTGCGGTGGTATTGCAAACGGAAAAAGACTGAAAGCAGTTGTTGCCGGGGGTTCTTCTGTTCCAATTTTACCAGCAAACTTAATATTGAATTTGGCCAACGGCGAAAAGCGCTTAATGTCTTATGAATCTTTGTCTGAAGGTGGTTTTATCACCGGAACAATGTTAGGTTCTGGAGGTTTTATCGCATTTGACGAAGATCAATCGGTAGTTAGAAATACTTGGAATTTTGCTCGTTTCTATGCTCACGAATCATGCGGACAGTGTTCTCCATGCCGTGAAGGAACAGGTTGGATGGAAAAAGTATTGCATAGCATTGTGAACGGTACAGGTAGACCAAGCGATATGGATTTATTGGTAAACGTTGCAAAACAGATAGAAGGAAATACAATTTGCCCCTTAGGAGATGCAGCAGCTTGGCCGGTAGCTAGTGCAATCCGTCATTTTAGAGATGAATTTCAATGGTACGTGGATAACCCGGAGTTATCACAAAAACAGAATTATGGTTTAGCACATTATGCAGATCCTTTACCTGTTTTAGAAACAATTGAAAATTAAAAAATAATAATTAAAAAAACTTGACAAAGCCGTTTGATATAAGGGAAAGAAGTTTTCTGTTTTCTAAAGAGCTAGTCATATTTATAACGGAAACAAAAGTAGAGAGAATACATGCTCCACTTTTCGACCAATTAATAAGAAGCGGAACTTCTGTAGGAGCAAATATAGAGGAAGGAAGAGCAGGGAGTTCCAAACGTGATTTTAGAAAGTTTTATATTATAGCGCTAAAATCAGCAAATGAAACAAAATATTGATTACGCCTTTTAAAAGAAACAGGAATTGTTAAACCTGCAGACATTTTAAAGGTTGAATCGATGATAAAGGAAATAGAAGAATTATCTAAAATTGTCGCATCAATCGTGATAAACATGGATAAATCGATTTAAAGGATTAAAGTTATTTTTAGGCTTTTGACTTTTTAATTTTAACTTTTGATTTTTCAATTAAATGATAAAAGTAACAATAGACGGAATCCCGACAGAGGTAGAGCCGGGAACAAGTATTTTGAATGCTGCTCGTCAGATTGGTGGAGATATTGTGCCACCGGCAATGTGCTA
This sequence comes from Pedobacter arcticus A12, assembly GCF_000302595.1. Lineage (GTDB taxonomy): Bacteria > Bacteroidota > Bacteroidia > Sphingobacteriales > Sphingobacteriaceae > Pseudopedobacter > Pseudopedobacter arcticus. The sequence continues at coordinate 57,789 of NZ_AKZJ01000014.1, forward strand.
TTACTCGAAACTGGAAGGTAGCGGCGGTAAATGCCGTACTTGTTTGGTAAAGGTGAGCAAGGGTTCTGAAAAAGATCCTCGCCCAATGCCTAAACTGGTTGCAAGCTGCCGTACCAATGTAATGGACGGGATGGAGGTTCAAAATATTACTTCGGCAGAAGTAGTTGAAGCTAGAAAAGGTGTGGTAGAAATGCTTTTGATTAATCATCCATTAGATTGCCCAATTTGTGACCAGGCCGGCGAATGCCATTTGCAGGATTTGAGTTATGAGCATGGTTTGGCAACTACCCGTTACGAATTTGACCGTAGAACATTCGACAAAATTGATATCGGCGATAAGATTCAACTGCACATGACGCGTTGTATTTTATGTTACCGTTGTGTTTACGTGGCAGATCAGATTACGGAAGGTCGAGTACACGGAGTATTAAACAGGGGAGATCACTCAGAAATTTCAACTTATATCCAACAAGCGGTTGATAACGATTTCTCTGGAAATATGATTGATGTTTGCCCGGTTGGCGCTTTAACTGATAAAACTTTCCGTTTTAAAAACAGAGTTTGGTTTACAAAACCAGTAGAAGCGCACAGGGATTGCCCAACATGTACCGGAAAAGTAACTTTGTGGTATAAAGGAGAAGAGGTTTTGCGTGTAACTGGTCGTAAAGATCAATACGGAGAGGTGGAAGATTTTATATGTAACACTTGCCGTTTTGATAAAAAGGAGACTAAAGATTGGGTGATTGAAGGACCTAGAGAAGTTTCTCGCCAGTCGGTAATTAATTCTAATCATTACGATAAGCTACAGCCAGCACAAGTTGTTAAGAAAAACCTGGAGCTGATGGAGGCGAATAAAGTACAACTAGAAAGAGCTAAGAAATTTTAATGGAAGTAGCATTTTTAATAGAAAAAACGGTTTTAGTTTTAGTGTTATTTACATTAACGCTAAGTATTGCAGCATACTCAACTTGGCTAGAGCGTAAAGTTGCGGCCTGGTTGCAAGATAGGGTTGGGCCAAACAGAGCCGGAATTTTTGGTTTATTACAGCCTTTGGCAGATGGTGGTAAAATGTTTTTTAAGGAAGAGATTATTCCAAGTGGTGCAAATAAGTGGCTGTTTATTGCAGGACCGTCTTTGGCGTTATTGGTTTCTTTTTTAGGAAGTGCAGTTCTTCCTTTCGGGCAAAATATTGAACTTTTTGGTAGATCAATTCCGTTACAGGTTACAGATATTAACGTTGGTATCCTGTATATTTTCGGCGTTGTTTCTTTAGGCGTTTACGGAATTATGATTGGTGGTTGGGCATCAAACAACAAGTACTCTTTAATGGGCGCTATCCGCGGTGCCTCACAAAATATCAGTTACGAGATTGCAATGGGATTATCCATCATTGCTTTGCTTTTGGTAACTAATTCTTTAAGTTTTAAAGTAATTGCAGAACAGCAACATGGCTGGCACTGGAATATTTTAGTACAACCGCTTGGTTTTTTGATCTTTTTGATTTGTTCTTTTGCAGAAACCAATCGTGTGCCTTTTGATTTACCAGAGTGCGAAACGGAGTTAATTGGTGGTTACCAAACAGAGTATTCTGGCTTTAAAATGGGGGCCTACATGTTTTCTGAATACATCAACATGTTTGTTTCATCGGCGGTAATGGCGGTTCTATATTTCGGTGGTTATAATTATCCTGGAATGGACACGGTGAACGAACTGTTAGGTCCAACTTGGGGTCCGCTGATTGGAGTGGTCGTAATGTTTGCCAAAATTATTGCATTCATCTTTTTCTTTATGTGGGTGCGTTGGACAGTTCCGCGTTTCCGTTATGATCAATTGATGGATTTAGGTTGGAAAGTTTTAATTCCGTTGGCAATTGCCAACATTGTAATTACAGCAATTGTAATCACGATAGTAGATAAATTATAGTATGTCAGGCTGAGCGGAGTCGAAGCCCCGCTCAGCCTGACAAAACGGAGAAGACAAAACGATAAATGATAATGGAATCATTAAGTGGTAGAAAAAAAGTATTAGAACAAAAACCAATGAATTTTTGGGAGCGCATTTATTTGCCTGCCATTTTCAGAGGGATGGGCATTACTTTTATGCACATGTTCAAAAAGAAAGAGACGATCCATTACCCAGAACAGGAACGTGAGTTTTCTGAAAACTGGAGAGGGATGCACTCTTTGAAAAGAGACGAAAACGGAGCAGAGCGTTGTACCGCTTGTGGTTTGTGCGCTTTATCTTGCCCTGCAGAAGCAATCACAATGATTGCCTCAGAGCGTGAAAAAGGCGAAGAGCATTTATACCGCGAAGAAAAGTATGCCGCAGTTTACGAAATCAACATGTTGCGTTGTATTTTCTGTGGTTTATGCGAAGAAGCCTGCCCTAAAGAAGCAATTTACTTAGACGGACCAATTGTGCCGGCTGATTATTTACGTAAAGATTTTATATACGGAAAAGATAAATTGGTGGAAATGCCAATTACAGAACTGGAAGCTTTAAAAGGGGCTAAAGTTTAGTTTTGGGGATTACAGCCCATAATTAGTTCAAAAATTTTACCTTTGCCCATCAAAAAAAGGCAATTGCAGATTATACATCGATGAGTTTATTTTACTTTGTTTCATTCTTATCTATCCTATTTTCCCTTCTGGTGATTTTCACCAAGAACCCGGTTTATAGTGTATTGGCCTTAATAGCCACTTTCTTCACCTTCACGATTCAATATATTTTGCTGAATGCTCAATTTTTGGCTGTGGTGAATTTTATTGTGTACATGGGAGCCATTATGGTGCTTTTCCTTTTTGTACTGATGTTGATGAACCTCAATAAAGAAAGTGAGCCTATGAAATCTAACCTCATTAAAGTTGTTGGCGTGATTGCAGGCGGTACATTACTGGTTACTTTAGTGGGTGCTACAAAAATGCTTCAAACATCAGAAGTAAGTGCATTGCCAAACTCAGACATTGGCTTGGTAGAAAACCTTGGAAAAGTACTTTTCAACGAGTTTTTACTACCGTTTGAACTGTCATCAATTCTTTTACTCACCGCATTGGTTGGTGCAGTATTATTAGCTAAAAAAGATAAACGAACTCAAAATGGATAATATTACAGCAACCATTCAAGTAGTTCCACTTAATCATTACATATTATTAAGTGCAATTATATTTACCATAGGCGTAATTGGAGTTTTGATCAGAAGAAACGCCATTATAATTTTTATGTCGGTAGAGTTGATGTTAAATGCAGTGAATTTACTGCTGACAGCATTTTCTGCATACAGCGGAGACGCCTCTGGACAAGTATTTGTGTTTTTTATTATGGCATTGGCCGCGGCCGAAGTTGCTGTAGGTCTGGCCATTATTGTAATGGTTTACCGTAACACAAACTCGGTAGATATTAATGTGTTGAACAGGTTAAAGTGGTAAATTTTTTATAAAGCTAGATGATAGACTTAGTTTGGTTAATTCCGTTATTCCCCTTTATTGGTTTTCTAATTTGTGGCGTTGGTAGAAATGTGTTGCCGAAAGCCGTATTGGGAACCATAGCAAGCTTAGCAGTTATCGCTTCTTTTAGCTTTAGTTTAGGGATATTCTTTGAATTTAATTCAGTAGAACCTGTTATAATTAATTTATTTGATTGGATTAAAGTAGGGAATGTAAATATTCCTTTCGCGTTCCAAATAGATCAGTTAAGTATCCTGATGTTGTTGATCATTACCGGGATTGGATCGCTTATCCATATCTACTCTACGGGTTACATGAAAACTGATGCTGGTTATGGTAAGTTTTTCTCGTACCTAAACTTATTTGTTTTCTTCATGCTGTTGCTTGTTTTAGGAGCAAACTACATTGTGATGTTTATCGGTTGGGAAGGTGTTGGATTGTGTTCTTATTTATTGATAGGTTTTTGGTTTACAAATGGCGCTTTCGCTGATGCGGCTAAAAAAGCCTTCATCATGAACAGAATTGGTGATTTAGGATTCTTAATCGCCGTTTTCATTATTATCGCAACGTTTGGAAGTGCAACCTTTACAGATGTTTTCCCCAAAGCACAAGGAATGGTTTCTGGCGATACTACGCTAACATTGATTACCATTTTGTTATTTGTAGGCACAACCGGTAAATCAGCGCAATTGCCTTTGTTTACTTGGTTACCAGATGCAATGGCCGGACCAACTCCCGTTTCTGCATTGATACATGCGGCAACTATGGTAACGGCAGGGATTTATATGATTGCGAGATCTAACATCATGTTTAGCCTTTCGCCAATTACCATGAGCATTATAGCGGTTATCGGGTTAGCTACAGCAATTATAGCTGCAATCATCGCGATTACGCAAACAGATATTAAAAAAGTACTGGCTTATTCTACGGTTTCGCAGTTAGGTTACATGTTTTTAGGATTAGGTGTTGGAGCTTATACAGCGGCTTTTTTCCACGTAATTACCCACGCTTTCTTTAAAGCTCTATTATTCTTGGGCGCAGGTTCTGTAATTCACGCAATGAGTAACGAACAGGATATGCGGAATATGGGTGGACTAAAAAAGAAATTGCCAATCACATTTATCACCATGTTATTGGCAACAATTGCAATTTCTGGTCTGCCTCCTTTCTCCGGTTTCTTTTCTAAAGATGAGATTTTAGCGAATGTTTTTGAACATAATAAAGTACTTTGGATCATTGGTGTTTTAGGTGCGCTGTTAACAGCATTCTATATGTTCAGGATGATGTTTTTAACTTTCTGGGGTTCTTTTAGAGGAACAACTGAACAGAAAAGTCATTTACATGAGTCTCCGTTTTCAATGACGATTCCTTTAATCATTCTGGCGATACTTTCTGTGGTGGGTGGTTTTATCAACGTTCCAGAAGTATTAGGCGGTGGACATTGGTTAGCCAGTTATTTAGCGCCCGTATTTGAAGGCTCAACCTCACGTTTAGGCGAATTAGCGTTATCTCATTCCACAGAATATATGTTAATGGGGATTTCCGTAGGTGGGGTAATCATAGCAATCGGCTTTGCTTATTTCAAATATGTTAAAAATGCACATGTGCCTATTTCTGATAGCGAGAACAGATCAGCGTTAGCTAAAATATCATACAACAAATTTTACTTCGACGAATTTTACGCAGCCATCATCACCAAACCTTTAGATGCACTTTCGGTGTTTTTCTATAAAGTAGTTGATAAGGCAGGTATAGATGGTATTGTAAACGGCGTTGCAAAAGCACCTATCGAGGCAAGTAAAGGCTTCCGTTTGTTACAGACCGGAAACGTTGGTTTTTATATTTTCGCGATGGTTGTGGGCGTTGTGGTGGTGTTGGCATATAGTTTTTTTAAATTTTAGGGTTTCGAATTAGAGAATAGATGAATTTATTAATCTTATTATTTTTTCCTTTAGTGGGTTCAATAGCAGTTCTATTGAATAAAAATTATGCAAAGCAAACCGCTTTAATTAGTTCCATCATCACTTTGGGCTTTGCAGTAACCATGCTCTGTAACTTTTTGCCCGAAGCAGGAAAGCAGTTTGTAGTTGACCTCCCTTGGATTCCTCAATTGGGTATCAGCTTTAAAGCGGGTATTGATGGAATTAGCATGTTGATGGTATTGTTGACCACAGGTTTGGTTCCGCTTATCATCTTATCTGGTTTCCAAAGAACTTTTAAAAATCCTTCGGCTTTATTTGCATTGGTTTTGTTTATGCAATCGGGTTTACTGGTTGTGTTTACAGCGTCTGATGCGTTCTTGTTTTACGTAGGATGGGAAGCGTCTTTAATCCCTATTTATTTCATCGCCGCAATCTGGGGTGGTGCAGACAGAATTAAAGTAACGATGAAGTTTTTCATCTATACGTTTGCAGGTTCATTGTTTATGCTTTTAGGAATTATCTATCTGCATTTACAAACTCCAGGAAACACCTATGATATCGAAGCTTTTTATGCACTTAGTTTAGATAGCGCTACACAGGGCTGGTTATTCTGGTGTTTCTTTATCGCTTTTGCAGTTAAAATGCCAGTTTTCCCTTTCCATACTTGGCAACCAAATACCTATGCAGAGTCTCCAACTATTGGAACCATGCTTTTAGCAGCAATCATGTTAAAAATGGGTATTTACGGAGTAATCAGATGGTTGATTCCTGTGGTACCAATTGGTTTTTTACAATGGAAAGAACTAGCATTGATCCTTTGCATCATCGGAATCGTTTATGCTTCGATTATTGCTTTCAAACAAAAAGATATCAAACGTTTAATTGCTTATTCTTCGATAGCTCACGTGGGTTTAATTGCCGCTGGTGTTTTTACGTGGAATGTGCAAGGCGTACAAGGTGCAATGATTCAAATGATCAATCACGGTATTAACGTATTGGGGCTGTTTTTTGTAGCAGATATCATCATAGATCGTTTAAAAACCAGGGAAATAGCATCGATGGGCGGTATTGCTAAAATCGCTCCAAAGCTTTCTATAGCTTTTTTGATTATTTTATTAGGTGCAGTTGCATTGCCTTTAACAAACGGATTCATCGGAGAGTTCCTGTTGTTATTAGGTGTTTACAAGTTTAATATCTGGGCAGCCGGTATCGCAGGTTTAACAATCATATTTGCGGCGGTTTATTTATTAAGGCTGTACAAAGACGTGATGCAAGGAACTTTAAACGATCTCACTGCATCGTTCAAAGACATCAAAGGATCTGAGGTTGTGCTTTTAAGTATTGTTTGTGCTTTAGTTATCATTATCGGTGTGTATCCACAGCCAGTTCTACATATTTCTGAGTCAGCAGTAACAGAATTGATAGGTCAAGTAAATAGTAAATTAGCGTTTTAATCATAAGAATGAACACTTTAATAGTTATATCAATTTTAGCCCTTGTAGTTCTTTATTTAGGACTATTTAAAGCAAAAAATGCATTATTACCTGTTAGTATCTTAGGATTATTAGGTGCTTTAGCATTGGCAGTTTGCGAGTGGAACAGTGGTGCATCGCCCATTTTTAGCGGGATGATGCATTTTGACAATTTTGCAGTTGCTTTTTCTGCCTTAACCATTATCTCTACTATTTTAATATTGCTGCTTTCAAAAACGTATTTCGAGAAAATCAGTGAAAACGTTGCCGAATATTATACCATCATCCTATTTGCTTTAGTAGGTATTATTGTCATGGTTTCTTACCATAATTTATCTATGCTGTTCATCGGTTTAGAAATTATGTCGGTAAGTTTATATGTGTTGGCAGGTATCAAAAAGCGTGATTTTGCATCTAACGAAGCGGCATTAAAGTATTTTTTAATGGGTGCATTCTCTACCGGTTTTTTACTGTTCGGGATTGCATTAATTTATGGCGCTTCACATTCGTTTGATTTAAGCGAGATTGCAAAATACGTAACAGATCGCCCAACCGGGATTGATCCTATTTTTTACGTAGGGATTATTTTGGTGATGGTTGGTATGTGTTTTAAAATTGGTGCTGCTCCGTTTCATTTCTGGGTACCAGATGTTTATGAAGGTTCACCAACATTGATTACTACGTTTATGGCAACGGTAGTAAAAACAGCTGGTTTCGCTGCTTTTTTAAGAATATTCTCTGTTTGCTTTGCGCCACTTTCAGAATTTTGGATGCCTACCTTACTGGGAATCACCATTCTTACTTTGTTCATCGGGAATATTACCGCATTATTTCAAACTAACTTCAAAAGAATGTTAACCTATTCTAGCGTTTCACACGCTGGTTATATGTTATTTGCAATTGTAGCTTTAGGTGCAAGTTCTTTTAACGCAGTTTTTGTTTATGCAGCGGCCTATTCTTTGGCATCGATTATTGCGTTTGGAGTTTTGATATTGGTTAAAGAACAAACCGGTAGCGAGAACTTTGAAAGCTTTAATGGTTTAGGTAAAAAGAATCCATTTTTGGCTTTCTCGGTAACTGTGGCTATGCTTTCTTTCGCGGGTATTCCGTTGACGGCAGGGTTTATCGGTAAGTTTTTTATGTTCTCAACGGCTTTGCAAGAATACCATACATGGTTAATTGTATTGGCAATCATTAACGCGGTTATTTCTATATATTACTACTTCAAGGTAATTGTTGCTATGTATTTTAAAGATGCAGAACGTAAGGAAGTGCCATCTAACGCTTATTATAAATTGGTATTAGGCGTATCGGTTATTGCAACAATTGTGTTGGGAGTTTACCCATCTTTAATCACAGATTTTTTTTAAAAACGGAATGATTATAAAATTACAATAATATTTGTAGTTTTATAAGAAGCTATGTATGAGATCTGGGAGCACATCACAAAATTTTCAAATGCTGAAGAAATTATCCGCCAAGGAGGTTTTTATCTTATAGTATTTGTAGTATTCGCAGAAACAGGCTTGTTTTTCGGGTTTTTCCTTCCCGGAGATTATCTTTTATTTTTAGCGGGAATGTTTGTCGCTACCGGCAAATTAGATACTGGTATTGTTACTATGGTACTTGGTTTGATATTTGCTGCGTCGGCAGGAAACTTTGTAGGTTACTGGTTTGGTTATCGAACCGGGCCCATGCTTTATAAAAGGGAAGATAGTTTCTTTTTTAAAAAGAAATACTTAAAAGCAGCAGAGGCTTACTATAGGAAGCAAGGAGCTTTCGCATTGATAATGGGAAGGTTTGTGCCAATTGTTAGAACGTTTGCACCAATTGTTGCGGGTGTGGTAAAGCTGGATCTTAAGCGGTTCGCTTTTTACAATATCTTTGGGGCAATCATTTGGATTACTTCATTAACATTATTAGGCTACTTTTTAGGAAAAGAATTTAAAGAAGAGATAGAAAATTATTTAGGATATATTATTTTTGGATTTATAGCATTAACTACAATTCCATTATTAATAGCCTTTTTTAAAAGAAATTTAGGTAAAACAACAGAACACATCGAAAATGATAAATAATCATCACCCTTGGCACTCCATTTCGCCCGGAGAAAATGCACCAGAATGCGTTACCGCAATTATTGAAATTCCAAAAGGATCAAAAGCAAAATACGAAATAGATAAAGATTCGGGTCTTTTAAAGCTAGATAGGATGTTGTTCTCTTCTGTAATGTATCCAGCAAATTACGGCTTCATCCCGCAAACTTATTGCGATGATCATGACCCTTTAGATATTTTGGTGCTTTGTGCTGCAGATGTTTATCCAATGTCAATTGTAGAAGCAAAAGTTATTGGGGTAATGCACATGGTAGATAACGGTGAGCAGGACGATAAAATCATCGCGGTAGCTAAAAATGATATGTCGGTTAATTATATCGAAGATTTAAAAGAACTTCCTCCACATACCATGAAAGAGATTGTTCGGTTTTTCCAGGATTACAAGGCATTAGAAGAAAAAAACGTTACTATAGAGCATCTTTTAGGAAAAAGTTACGCCTATAAAGTGATACAAGAAAGCATAGAATTATATAATTCTACGTTCAGAAACAAAATATAAAAAATGGACCCCCACCTCGAGATAAGCGGATTTCACATATTTTTAACCATATTTTTGGTTTTACTTAACGGATTTTTTGTTGCAGCAGAGTTTGCAATAGTTAAAGTACGTGGCTCTCAAATAGAAATAAAAGCAAAAACTGGCAGCAGGGTTGCCAATATTGCTAAACACATGACTGGGCATTTAGACGGCTACTTGGCCGCAACTCAGTTAGGAATTACCTTGGCATCTTTAGGTTTAGGTTGGGTTGGTGAAGGCGTAATGTCGGCTTTCGTACTCAACATATTTAACTTTTTGTCCCTGCCGATATCAGCTAGTTTAGCTACAACGTTAGGTCATGTTTTAGCCTTTGCCATCATCACAGTGTTGCACATTGTTTTTGGTGAATTGGCACCTAAGACTTTAGCTATTCAGCGCCCGGTGGCAACCACAATGGCTATCGCTTTACCTTTACAGGTTTTTTATGTGGTTTTTAAGCCATTCATTTATGTGTTAAATGGCTTCGCAAATCTAATTTTAAAGCTATTCGGAATTAATGCAGCCGATTCGCATGACGCTCTGCATTCGTCAGAAGAGCTACAATATCTTTTAGATCAGGGTAAAGAGTCTGGTGCTATTGATAAAGCGGAACACGAATTGATTAAAAACGTATTTGATTTTAATGAGCGTGTGGTAAAGAACATCATGGTTCCGCGAACTAAAATATCAGCGATAGAATTGTCAGACTCTAAGGAAGACCTTTTAGATACCATAATTTCTGAGGGATATTCAAGGATACCCGTTTACGATGAAACGATTGATAAAATTGTGGGTATTGTGAATGCAAAAGATATTTTATCATTATTGGTAAGGCATGGCGAGTTTAATTTGAAGGATATTTTAAGGAAGCCTTTGTTTGTTCCAGAATCAAAAAAAATCAACGATTTAATGGCGGAGCTTAAGCTTAAGCGTATGCAGATTGCCATTGTTTTAGATGAGTTTGGAGGAACAGCTGGTATGGTTACCTTAGAAGATATTGTAGAGGAATTGGTAGGTGATATCCAAGATGAGTACGATGAGGAAAAACCTTTGGTAGAAAAAGTGTCTGACGATGAATTTATCGTAACAGCATCTGCTTCTGTTTACGACGCAAACGAATTTTTACCTCATGATTTACCGGAAGACGAAGATTATGATACCGTTGCCGGTTTGTTAAGCGAAATTTTTGGTAAAATTCCAGAAGTTGGGGAAACTAAAGATTTTAATGGCTACACTTTTACCATTCTTAAAAAAGTAGATCAGAATATTGAGTCTGTTAAATTGCAATTATTTGTAGAAAAATCAGAACAGGTAGATAATCATTAAAATCATGCATTTATTTTATACGCCTGATATCAAATCAACCATTTATCAGTTGAATGAGGAAGAAAGCAAACACTGCATCCGAGTTTTAAGGTTGAAAGTTGGCGATAAAGTAAATCTAATTGATGGTAAAGGTGGTTTTTACCTAGCCGAGATTATAAGTGATCATCCAAAGCGAACAGAACTACATATCGTTGAAGCGCAACAGGAATACGCAAAGCGTAACCACTACCTACATATTGCTGTTGCACCAACAAAAAACATCGACAGGTTTGAGTGGTTTTTAGAGAAAGCTACCGAAATTGGTATCGATGAAATTACCCCTATAATCTGTGACCGTTCCGAACGGAAGGAAGTAAAAACCGATCGTTCCAACAAAATTATTACTACAGCTATCAAGCAGTCACTTAAAGCTTATCATCCGCTTTTAAATCCGCAACAATCTTTTAGAGAATTTATTTCTAAAGCTAAGGCTGATGTTAAATACATAGCCCATTGCGAGGAAAATCAAAAATCAGCGATTAAAGAGGGATTTAAAAAACAACTTAATTACCTTGTTTTAATTGGTCCGGAGGGCGATTTTTCTACCACAGAAATAGAGCTGGCTTTGCAAAGCGGATTTGTTCCCATAACTTTAGGCGAAAGCAGGTTAAGGACGGAGACTGCGGCTTTAGAAGCATGTTTTGAAATCAATTATCTGAATCGATGCTGAGAGTTAAGAGTTTAAAGTCAAAAGTTAAAAGTGTAGGGCTTTGTGCCTTTCTACTTTTTACTTTCTACTTTTTACTTTCGTTTACGAATCCCACCTATAAAATTGCTAAACTAAAATATAATGGCGGTGGCGATTGGTATGCTAACCGTACAGCTTTACCTAATTTAATCGCTTTTTGTAATCAGAATTTAGGAACGCAAATTGCGCCAGAAGATGCCACCGTAGAAGTTGGTAGTCGAGATTTATTCAATTATCCCTTTGTTTATTTAACAGGCCATGGAAACGTCGTGTTCTCCAATCAAGAAGCTGAAAATTTGAGAAAGTATTTATTGGCAGGCGGTTTTTTGCATATTGACGACAACTATGGCTTAGATAAATTTATTAGGCCACAAATGAAAAAGGTTTTTCCCGAATTGGACTTTGTTGAATTGCCGTCAAACCATCCTGTTTATAGTCAGAAATTCAAATTTCCGAACGGATTACCAAAAATCCATGAGCATGACGGTAAAAGAGCCCAAGGTTTTGCGTTAATTTATAAAGGAAGGGTTGTTTGTTTTTACACTTACGAATGTGATTTAGGGAACGGTTGGGAAGACTTTGGCACCTATCCCGAAGATTCACCTGCGAGTCGGGAGAAAGCGCTTAAAATGGGCGCAAATTTGATTCAGTTTGCTTTAACGCAGTAATCTTTTATCTTTTCACTTTTCTTCGACGTTCTACAGTCGCTGTTTCCCTCATATCAAATTACATGAGCCTCATCATCAGAACTTATAGCGGATTGGTGATAACACCAACCGCAAGGGAAGTTTTTTTGTTCGGTGACCTCCCACTCCTCCTATGGTCGGTGTTATCATCGAATCATAAATAAAGAACAAAGAAAGCGCCTGCAGTTCATCTGCAGGCGCTTTAAATATCAATAATGTTGTTGTTTAATTAAAACTTGTATGCTAAACCGAATGTAGCAGCATTAAGGATGTTGTTAATTCCGCCAACCTGTACACCGTAGCTAGTAGTAGCTTTAGCACCGCTAACATCAACTTTAGAACTTCCAACATTAATTAGGTTTGTTAAGCCTACGTTAAGTGCAAGTCTTTCTGTTACAAAGTAGTTTACACCCACGCCTAAGTTGAAATCGATTGTATTAGTCTTTGGACCTGTAGTACCTCCAACTTCTGTTTTGGATGTAGAATAACCTAAACCAGCTTCAGTATAAGTTTTAAAACGCTTACCTAATTCTAAGAAATAGTAACGTCCAAAAACACCAAAACCAAGACCGCTAGTTTTTGTAGTTGTTCCACCTGTGCTGTAATTTTCTGTTTTGTCAGAAGCAATATTTAATGCAACACCAACAGCAACCTTGTCTGATAAGAAAAAGCCAGCTTTTGGAGAAAAATTGAACTCATTTGTTTTTACTTCTGCGTTTTTGTTGTCACTAGAATTAAAGCCAACGTTTCCTTCTACAAGGATATCACCTTTTTTAAATCCAAATTCTTGAGCATTTGCAGAGAATGACAATCCTGCAATTACAGTCAGGGCAATAAATAATCTTTTCATAATGTTAAGTTTTTAGTAAAAATTTTCGCGGCAAACATATGATTAGCTTAGTAGTATATAGGTCATAAAATTGTCATTAAGCTTAAGTGAAGCCATATCCGGATGGTAATTAGCTACTTATAATTTGTATTTTTTTAATTTCCTACGATAAAAAAGTATAAATAAACTACCATTTCTTGTTCTCATATTTAAATATGTTTTGTTAAAGTTGGTGTTGTCACCGCACCATCAGTGAGCGCTAATTATTATTCAATCAATGAGTTTACACTAGATTAGTTATAGAGTGACAACACCGACCACGAGAGACAGAGGAAATAATTTTAAACTTCCGAAATCTCGCGTTAACGATAGTAGCGGATACCGGCCTGTGGCTAATGCTTTGTGCAGTATGAGCGGATAGCGTGTTTAAACGCCCATAAAAATGCGCATTCAATTTAATTGCTAAGACCCTTTATTTTCTGCAATTTTGTTCTCCCGTGATAAAAAAGGAAACCATTGATAAGATTTTAGAAACTGCTTTAATAGAGGAAGTAGTTGGTGATTTTGTACATCTAAAAAAACGGGGATCCAGTTTAACTGGGTTATGCCCTTTTCATAATGAGAAATCACCGTCGTTTCATGTTTCTCCGGCCAAAGGGATTTTTAAGTGTTTCGGTTGTGGAAAAGGAGGAGATTCTGTCCATTTTATCATGGAGCATGAGAAATATTCGTACCCGGAAGCTTTAAAATACGTTGCCAATAAATACAATATTGAGGTTGAAGAAACCGAAGTAACGCCAGAATTTAAACAAGCTCAAGATCGTAGGGAGAGTTTATACATTGTTTCTAACTATGCGGCTTCGTTTTTTGAGGACCGGATGTGGAACAGTGAGGATGGAAAAACCATTGGCTTAGGTTATTTTAAAGAGCGTGGTTTTAGAGACGATATCATCAAAAAATTTCAGCTGGGTTATTCGCCGGATGATTGGAGTGCTTTGTTAGATGGAGCGGTAAAAGACGGTTACCAGCAAGAATTTTTAGAGGAAGTTGGCTTGGTGATTAAGAACGACCAAGGTAGGGTTTACGACCGTTTCCGTGGCCGGGTAATGTTTCCAATTCACAGTTTTACAGGGCGGATAATTGGTTTTGGCGGTAGAACTTTAAAAACGGATAAAGCCGTTCCAAAATATGTTAACTCGCCAGAAAGTGTGATTTACCATAAGTCTAATGTGCTTTACGGCTTGTTTCAAGCTAAAAAAGCAATTCGGGATTTAGACAATTGCTATTTGGTAGAAGGTTATGCCGATGTTCTTTCGGTACAACAAGCAGGTGTTGAAAATGTAGTTTCATCATCTGGGACTTCACTTACTACCGAGCAGATTAGGTTGATCGGTCGATTTACAAAAAGTGTAACCATTTTGTACGATGGAGATGCAGCCGGTATCAAGGCTTCTTTACGTGGTTTAGATATGATTTTGGAGGAAGGCTTAGACGTTAGGGTTGTCTCTTTTCCAGATGGGCATGACCCAGATTCGTACATTCAAAAGCTAGGAGCTGCAGCTTTTAAAACGCATATTGATAAGAATAAAAAGGATTTCATTTTTTATAAAACAGAGATTCTTTTAAAAGATGCCGAAAATGACCCGATAAAAAAAGCCGGCGTAATTAGGGAAGTGGTAGAAAGCATTGCAAAAATTCCTGATGCCATTAAAGCTTCGGTGTTTTTAAGGGAGTGTAGCACCTTGCTGCAAATGGAAGAACGCATTTTAATTTCTGAATTGAATAAAATGCGTTTGAGCAAAATCAAAAAGGAAACACCAAGACCGCATTTTGACGATAGTCCGCCACCAGACGTGGAGGCGATGATGTATGAGACGCCTGTAGCAAGCGATGAATACCAAGAACGTGACATGTTGCGGGTGTTATTGATGTATGGCGATAGAATGGCAAATTGGGACGATACCACCGACACCTACATTGGGCCTTATATTGTTTTACACTTAGACGATGTGGTTTTTAGCAATGCGCTTTATGCAAAGGTGGTGAAATACTATAAAGAGGAGTTAGAGCAAGGACGTTTGCCAAAGGAAAAGGATTTTATTCAGCACCAAGACAGGGAAATCTCGTCATTGGCGGTTTCATTAATTTCCACGCCTTATATCTTGAGCGAAAACTGGTATAATATGCATAATATCACGGTACCAGATGAAACTGAAAAACTACATGGAACTGTTATGGGCGCTATTTTTCATCTGAAGAAAAAGAAAATAGGAAGCATTATTGCTGCCAAGCAAGAAGCTATAAAAGCAGAGAAAGACCAAGATAATGTGATGATTTTAATGAAGGAATATTTAGACCTAAAGGAGGTTGAGAAATATATTTCTAATTATCTGGGCTCTGTAATTATCAAATAATGGCTCGCCATAATGACGACGGCAACCACGCCGAACAGCTCGCTAAAGAATTTCTGGAAACCAAAGGCTATCAAACTTTAGAAGAAAACTGGAGGTTTAGTCGGGCAGAAGTTGACCTGATTGTTACTAAAGAAAATACGATTGTTTTTATAGAGGTAAAAGCCAGGTCTGGAACTGGTTTTGGTTTGCCCGAGGATTTTGTAGATGCTAAAAAGCAAAAGCTACTTTCTAATGCCGCTAATGAATATGTTTTTGCGAAAAACCACCAAGGCGAGATTAGGTTTGATGTAATTGCAGTGCTGTTTAAAAAAGGTTTTGAGCGTTATGAGATCAAACATATTGAAGATGCTTTTTGGAATTACTAAGGTGGTTGCTTTAACACAGAGGAAACTGATTTTTTTATAACGATGAGTTGTTTTTAACCACGGAGGGTTGGGGGTGTTGTTTAAAGAATGTTTTGGGCTTTAATAATATTTTGAACGGAAAAGGGTTTTCAGTATCTATTACAACCTTGTGTTTTAACGGACCTCCAACTATTAAATCAATAATTATCGTGAATAAAAGTCAAAATCCGTTCTACTTCTGCTTTTACGGCTTGAGGAGTAGAAACGTAATGGTTATTCATAAAAGAGAACAGGTATTTTTTGCCCGATGCACCAATCAAATAACCACTTAGGTTATAGTTATTAGACATTGTTCCGGTTTTGGCAAATACGAAAGGTTTATCAGTAGAAACGAACATATTTTTTAACGTTCCAGAGTTTCCACCAGCAGGGAATAGGCTAAACAGGCGGTTCTCATTTCCAACTTTATCATAAATTTTTTGCAAAACGGTGGTAAGATCCCTTGGAGTAATTAGGTTTTGGCGAGACAGCCCCGAACCATCTAACCATTGTATTTTATCAGGCAGTTGTGCAAATAGGTTTTTGTTGGCAACGGAAATCACACTATCTGTACGCATAACTAAATGATTAGCAGCAGCGCAGTTTAACAATATTTCCTCTGCTATAAAATTATCGCTTTGTTGTAGCATTTGTTTATAAAGGCTGTCGGCTTTTACTCCGTAAATAGTTTTGGCATTGATGGGTACTTTTCTCCAAGGCAGTGTTTCTACTTGTTTAAGTACCAGCCCAGTTGCTAGCAACGTGTCAGACAATAGGTTAGTAATCGTTGATTTGTCTACTCGTAAGGGGATAGTCTGTTTAAAATCAGGGCTAAACTTTGCAGGGACAGTTAGGTTGTTGTTGTCTAAATCTCTTTTTACAGTTTTCAAGTTCTGAGAAACCGAAATATCACCGAGATACATAGAAGCCAGATCAGGATAGTATGCCAACTTACCAGAACCGTTATTGTTGATGTTTATCACGTTTCCATACATCGGAAAAGCAGAAAGTTCTGTTTGGTAATAGTCGTTATAGTCATCCCAGCCCCAACCTTTTCCAAATTTTTCTCCTTTGTACCTGCCATTAATTAGGTAAACGTTTTTACCAGAGTTTTTAATAAAATCGAAAGCCTGGTGGTTTTTAAAAGCGGGGTGTAAAAAGGAAGCATCTGCCATTGGCCAAATAAACAAGGAATCTTTACGGATTGCATATTCTATAGACGGTACAGAATCCCCCAGCATGTTTAAAGCCGTATAAAAAGTCAATAGTTTTGTGTTTGATGCGGGGATAAAATATTTAGCAGAATTTTTTTGGAACAGCACTTTTTCAGTGCCAATTTCTTTAAGCAAAAAACCTACGTGATGTTGGTTTAAAACCGCTGAATTATTAACCAAATCGGCAATGTTCTGATAAGCTACAGGTTTAACTTTTTGTACCGCACAAGATGCAAGAAAGAATAATGATGTGATGATGTTGGCAATAAAAATTCTTTTCATAATAATAATTAGCAAAGCTAAATTAGTAAATTGTATGTTAATAAGCCTTCAAAATAATATGGCATAATGTTTTGGAAACTAAAATATAGGCGAATATTTATAGTGCTGTTTGGCATTTCTGCATTTACTATGCCAGTTTTAGCGCAGGATGGTTTTACGTTTGAAGGCAAAAGAACGCAGGAGGTTTTAGCATTCAAAAAAAGCAGAGGACTTGTTGTTTTGCCGATTTATATAAACGAAAAAGGTCCGTTTAATTTTATTTTAGATACCGGCGTAGGTTCTTTGATTATTACGGATAGCAAACTTAAAGATTCTTTAAAACTAAAACATTTACGTGAGATAGCGGTTGATGGTTTTGGAGAAAACGGAAAGTTAATAGGCTATAGTACTCCTTTTCTTACGTTAAAGGTTGGGAATGCGGTTTATAAAGGGGCATCTGGTATTATTTTAACCCATGATGTTTTTGGTCTTTCGAGCTATTTAGGCATGCCGATTCATGGTTTAATTGGATACGATTTTTTCAATAGTTTTATTGTGAAGATTAATTACGAGACCAACCTCCTAAAAGTATTTACTAAAGAGAAAGCAAGTCTATTTAAAGACGGAATAAAGATTCCGTTTTTAATTACAGATAAAAAACCATTTATAGGAGCTACAGTAGAAACCGACCAAGGGAAAAAGCTTTTGTTACGTCTTTTGATTGATACAGGTAACGGTAGCCCATTAATGTTAGAATCGTTTGAAAATAAGCAGTTCCAGTTGCCAAATAATTTTGTACAGGCAAATCTAGGCGTTGGGCTTAGTGGTAATATTAGAGGAGTTAAAGGAAGGATAAAAAAGCTGACTATTGCTAAATTCGATGTTTTCGATTTACCTACTTCGTTTCCTTATTTTGAAGACGTTGGTGCTAAGGTAAATCCTAATATCCGTAACGGAAGTATCGGAAATCCGTTATTGTCCAGATTTAGTGTAGTGTTTGATTACCAAAAGCGTTATGTTTTTTTTAAGCCCCTAAGCACTTTATCTAAGCCGTTTGAGTGTGACAAGAGTGGAATGGAACTAATTGCTACGGGTGAAAACTTTGATCATTACATCGTGAGCCGGGTTGAGCCACAATCGGCAGCTGCGGAATTTGGGATTTTAGCTGGCGACGAAATCTCGACTATTAATTTTAAAAAAGTTGCTACGCTATCGATGGAAGAGATTATAAAACTATTTAGTTCTAACGTCAGGCGGACGCTTTATTTAGAAATTTCTCGCGGAGGTGAACAGATTGTTGGGGTTTTAGAGCTGAAGGAAAGAATATAAATAGCGCACCGTTTTGGTGAGTCGGTGCGCTGAATTTTATTTTAAGGTTTGCAATTGCAATTTCAAAATCGCGGTGTTCTTTTTTTTGGTAAATGGCATTCTCAAATTTGTGATCTCTAAGTATTGATAGTTTTTATAATCGACAAGTCTTAAATAATTACTAAGGTATTTTACCCCTACAAACATTTGATTTTTTAACTAAGGGAAAGCAAGAAATGAGACTTGTAATTCTCCTAACTTTTTATAACCCAAAATATTCATGTGTATTGGATCCTGATAGTACAATGATTTGTTATAGATGTTATAACCACCTAAGGAAAACTGATCGAGAATAGGTATCCCATGAAGTGCGCAAACTTGTTTTTGCACTTTAACGTATTGATTCATTCCTTTTTCATAAAATGGATCATACGCACCCCTGTCGTTGAAAGCCTTACTTGAGGTAAAAAAGTAAATGATAGCTTTTGGGTTTATCGCATAGATTTTTTTGATGCAATAGTTGATTCCTCCTGCTTGGGTTGTTAGTTTTTCTTCGTCGTAACTATCAAATTCAGTATAATCAGTGTAGGAGCCAATGGTTCTTTGGTTTGTGTAATCATTTGTGGAAGCCCAAAGAATGTAAATATCGAAAACGCCCGCTTCATTAACCTGTTGTTGGAGAGATTTCCCTTGTAAGGAAGAAAAGCCTGCTCCACCAACTCCATAATTGGTAACGCTCATTCCCAAGTATTCTTTCCACATGCTTTTTGCACCATCACTTGGAGGTATTACAGAAACAGAACCTCCAAATACAGCAACAGATTTCCCATAATTTAAGGACTTAATAAGATTCTGCGACTCAATGTTGTTTTGAGAAAATGCACTAGTGGTAAATAGAAGAGCTATGGAAATCAGATAGACTATACTTCTTTTCATGATGTAAATTTTTTAGAAACGATTAATGGTATATTATAAAGTTAAACATCATTAATAATTCGATTTATTTATTTTCTAAATTTTCAAAAAAAAAAGAAATTTAGGTCTTAATCTTTACTTGATGTTGAATTTCGCTTTAAGGTTGGCTATTGTGATTTCGAAATCGCCGGGCTCTACCACGGTTTTGTTGTCTGCATTTACAAATGAAAAAGCTGTTTTATTTAGTTTAAAACTGATTGTTTTTGATTCGCCGGATTTCAAACTTATTTTTTCAAAACCCTTTAATCTTTTTACGTCGGGCGTGATACTGGCGTAAAGATCAGATAAATATAAATCAACCACTTCTTTGCCTTCGCGGTTACCCGTGTTTTTAACGTCAACAGTTACGGTTAATTCATCATTTGCTAAGATGCTGTTTGCGCTTAACTTTAGGTTACTGTATGCAAACGAGGTATAACTTAAACCAAAGCCAAACTCGTATTGTGGGTTATAATCTGCATCGTAATTATAAACGCCTTCCACAACACTTCTGCTTTCGGATGGTTTGTGGTTATAATTAACCAAAGAGTTGGGGAATTTAGGATAGTTGAAAGGCAATTTACCCGATGGGTTTTCATCTCCAAATAAAACGCTTGCCAAAGCATCACCTCCAAAATTACCTGGCAAATAAGTCATGATAATACCTTGCATGGAAGGCTCGAATTTACTGATGATGCGAGGGCGACCTTCATTTAAAACTAAAATTACTGGTTTGCCAGTTGCGGCTAACTTTTTAGCGTATTCCGTTTGTAAATCAGATAAGTACAAATCACTTAAATTTCCTGGCGTTTCTGTATAGGTATTTTCGCCTAAGCAAAGTACAATTGCATCCACATCTTTTGCTGCGGCAATTGCTTCATCCATTTTATCGGCGTATTCTTCAAAATACTTTCCGTCCATTTTATAGCTAACACCAGGAATAAAACTGACGTTTTCTGCACCTACTTTATTTTGGATTGCTTCCGTAATGGTGTTGTATTTTGACGCAAAATCTTCCACTTTTTCTCCCTGCCAGGAGTAGCTCCAACCACCGTTTAAAGTACGCATCGAGTTTGCATTTGGGCCCGTTACTAATAGTTTTGCTGTTTTTTTAAGCGGTAAAATATTATCATTGTTTTTTAACAGCGTAATAGATTCTACCGCAGTTTGGTACGCAGCATTTTCAAATTCTTTACTACCAAATTTTGGATAATCTTTATAATTGGTAACTGGTTTTTCAAATAAATTTAGCTGATATTTTAATGTTAGAATACGCGTAACAGCTTCATCAATCCTACTTTGTTTTACTTTCCCTTCCTTTACCAAAGCAATTAAATCATCACAAAAAGGCTCGTATTGGTAAGCAATCATAGACATATCAATGCCAGCGTTGATCGCCATCATCACGGCTTCTTTATTGTTTTTTGCAACGCGGTCGCGGGTATGTAAGTTTTCTATATCGCCCCAATCGGTTACAACCAAGCCTTTAAAGCCCAGTTCTTTGCGGAGTAAATTGGTCAGTATTTCATAATTAGCGTGTACAGGAACTCCGTTGATCAAACCCGAATTAATCATAATGGTATGTGCACCAGCATCTATTGCAGCTTTAAAAGGTGGTAAATGATAATCGCGTAAAGCTTGGTCTGAGATATATGCAGGTGTTCTATCTTTACCAGAAACCGCTACTTGGTATCCTATAAAATGTTTTAGGCATGAAGCGACATGGAAAGGTGAGGATATGTCGTTTTTGTCTCCTTCATATCCTTTTACTACCGCTTTGCCAATTTCTGAGGTCAGAAAAGGATCTTCGCCATAAGTTTCCCAAATACGCGGAAAACGAGGATCGGGACCTAAATCTAAAACTGGTGAAAAATTCCAAGGAATTCCACTTGCTCGGGTTTCATAAGCAGTTATTTCTGCACCTTTCTTAATCAGATTTAAGTTTCTGCTAGCAGCCTGCCCAATTTGCTGGGGAAAAAACGTAGCTCCAGCAGTATAAGTTGTACCATGGATGGCGTCAATCCCATAAATTACTGGGATATTTAACCTGCCTTTACCAAATTTTTGAATGCCCGAAATGATTGTATACCACTGTTCTGGAGTTCTGGCTCTGTTGTTTGCAGTGTTTAGTATAGAGCCTACTTTGTATTTGTTGAATACATCGTCCATTATTTTTGGATCAAGCTCTACCGGTTCAAAACTGCTAAAGCGGTCTTTGCCTTTTGTAATTACATCTAATGTAACTTGCGCCATTTGCCCTACTTTTTCCTCGAGGGTCATTTTAGAAAGTAAGGACTGGACTTGTTGATTGATTTTTGTTTGCTGGTTTACCGCTTGTGCTTTGCATGGATGTTGAATAAAACCAAGAAGAAGCAAAGTGAATCCGTAAGTTAAAAAGTGATAAGGATTTTTCATAATTAGGATGTGAGTGGTACTGAATGGGAAAATAATGGATTTTAAAACTGCCTATTTATATACTCTAACATAATCGACTTCAAGCGTAGCTCCGGTTACATTAGGGTCTACTGCGCCAGAAAAGTTGCCCCCCATGGCTAGATTGATTAGGAGAAAGAAATTATGGTTAAAAGGGAGTTTTGCTGAGTTAACCAAAGTGTGTATTAGCTGGTTGTCTACGTATAAATCTATGGATGTTGGAGACCATTCTGCTTTGTAAATGTGGAATTGCGTGGCATCCCCAATTTTTTTGGTTTTACCATCGGCATTAATTCCCGAGTGGTTTGGATAATGAAAAGTTCCGTAAATGTTATTTTGGTCTCTCCCTAAATGTTCCATAATATCAATTTCTCCACAGGCTGGCCAAGGAGTAGTATCAATATTACTACCTAACATCCAGATTGCAGGCCAGGTGCCAACACCAGTTGGCATTTTTGCTCGTACTTCTATAGTACCGTAGGTGAAATCAAATTTTCCTTTAGATTTTAACCTCGACGAGGTATAAGGTTTCCCTTTATAATCTTCTTTTTTTGCCGTTATTTTTAAAACACCATTTTCAACCTTTACATTCTCTGGTCTGTTGGTGTAATATTGTAATTCTTGATTGCCCCAGCCATCCGCTCCGGTTCCAATATCATAATTCCATTTACTGTGGTCTGGAGTTCCGTTAACATTAAACTCATCGGCCCATATTAGCTTTTTTGTTTTCTGTTTTTGGAGTTTTATCCGGTCAAATAAAAGTTCGGGCTCATTGGTGGTGATAAAATCAAAATTGTGTTTTAGTAACCAATCCATTTCAGTACTATCATTAACTGTCCAGGCGTTTAAAGTAATTTTATTTTCTTTTGCACTGTTCAGCCATTCCGGATGATTTTTAAAAACGGTATAGTAATAATCTACTCCAGAAATGCCATCATTTTTTAATTCTTCGGGAGATTTGTTTGCTTCTAAGTATTGGGTAAATGCTTGTGAATCTAAACGATGAATTTCTTTAAGAATATCGTAGTCAAAACTTATGTAGCAAACCTTACTCTGTGCTTTAAGTTCTTTTACCAGTTCCACCACTTTTCTTGCTACTATAATTCCTCTTTCTTTACTGATATCCGATGGCTTAATTTCGCACACCAGTTGCGTATGGTCGTTATTTTTTATCCCAGCTAAAAGATATTCTCTAAGGGTTGGAAGCTTTTCGCCATTGCTTAGTTTAAATGCTTCGAGTGCTTGATAAGTACTTTTCTCTACCAAGAGTTTATTATAATGAGGATCGTGATTAATCACTAAAGAATCATCAGAAGTCATTCTTACATCAAACTCAGAACCTCTACAATTAATGCGGATGGCTTCTCTCAAGGAGGCAATAGAATTTTCGGGGAAATTTTTTGCCTTCCAAGCGCCACGATGAGCAACTACAGCGTTATCAGCAAAACCATTTTTCTTTTTTAGAACACTGCATGATGATATGAGTAAAATTGTACTGAATAATAGTAATGATAGACGCATAATGGAAGTTTTTAGTAGCATTCTTATGGAGAAAGAACCTATCTCCGTTATTCATTAAAAGCAAGAGCACCAAAGTTTTGTGTAAAAACTCCAGAAGCTCTTGCTTTAGATTGAGAATTAATTATTATAACCTGTGTTCTGAGGATAATTTGGACCTAATAAACTGATTTCGTTTAACGGAATAGCCCAATTTACCATGTATGGTTTCATGGTTCTTCTGGCATCAGATTTATAGGGTAGTGGTTTTGCAACGGTATTGTCTGCACCGCCAGCGGTTGAATTATCAACACTTAAATCGCCAGCCTTTCCATAACCAGCATGGTTAACAACGTAATCATACAGTTTGCCTGTTCTTTTTAGCATATACCAACGGCGGCCTTCAAAAGCTAATTCTCTGGCTTGTTCATCTAAAATAGTTTCTATAGTGATGGTGCTTACTTTTGCAGCACCAGCTCTACTTCTAACAGCATTTATTTGTCCTAATGCAGTTTTTGAGTTTGGCGCATCAGCTACGGTACCAATATTGCCCAACATTAAATTTGCTTCTGAGGCATATAGATAAGTTTCCGCTAATCTGGCCATCATGATGTTTTTCGTCTGTGTATCTTCTGTTGGAATTCCACCATCTGGAAAATACTTTTTACAACCTGCATTTAAACGTATAAAAAAGGCGTTTCTGTCGGACACTGCCGTAGCAAACTCTTTCCAAGTGGGGTGAACAATTTTTTGTCCTAAAGTAGCACTCGCAGGGATAGTTGCAGGGTCGTTGTAAACGTAATCTTGAATGTAGTACGAACCTTTAATACGGGTATCGTTAGGGTCGGCGTTTAGCAAATCTCTCAAATAGTTATTAAGCGTTAACCATCCGAAACCCCGTCCGCCTTGTTCTACAGTATATTTTGAACCTGGAATTAATTCTGCATAGTTAGGCATTAGGTTAAAGTTGACTTTGTTGGGTTTACCGTTAACCTGAGCTTTAAACTGCAATGCCCATAGGGTTTCGGTATTATTTAAATCTCCCTTAAAAACAAGCGCAGGGGTGCTTACTAGTTTATACGTTCCATTGTCTATTACGGCTTCTGCCTGTAGTTTTGCCTCTGGCCAATCTTTTTGCCAAAGTGCAACCTCAGCTTTTAAGTGCCTAGCTGCAGCCTGATTTATTCTGCCCGCTACATCAGTCCATGATAAATTTGTAATGGCATAAGTCAAATCATCTTTAATCAATTTATAGATATCAGCTTCCGGCGTTTTATCAGTAATAATCTTACTGGCGTTTTCTGGCGTAGTTGGTTCTGTGGTTACATAAATATTGTTAAACAATTTGTATAAAGTAAAAACAGAATTTGCCCTAAAAAACTTTGCCTGTGCAATCATCTTCGTTTTCTGGGCATCGTCCATGCCGGTAATGGTTTCCGCAGATTTGATGATGGCGTTTGAACGATCTATAATTCTGTAGTACGTTTTCCAATAATCACTATAAACACTACTATTTAACGGTGTGGTTCCCTGTGTCATCCTGCCATAGTTAGAGATTTCTCCACCACGAGGAATGGTTAAATCATCTTTAGCATCAATTACAATTGGATTAGAACCATTGTTGCTTAAATTTTCCCAAAAGGCTCTCTGAAAATTGTACAGACCTACCACGCCAGATTCAAGACCTTCTGGGGTATTGTAAACGTAATAAGCTGTAAATTGAGAACTTGGGTGTTCGGTTAAATAATCTTTACAAGAACCAAACACCAGCATGATCGCTAAAGTGGATGCCAATCCTATTTTAAAATTTATATTCTTTTTCATGTTATCGAGTTTAGGGCTTTTTACAAACCTATGTTTAAACCAAAAGTGAATGATTTTGTATCTGGAAAATCGTTTGGATTATTTTCTGGACTGTATGATTTATAATCTGTTACGGTAAACAAATTGTTTGCAGTTGCATATAATTTCAGATTATTGATTTTAACCTTACTCAAAAGTGAGGTAGGGATATTATATGCTAAAGAAAGTGTTCTTAATCTTACGTAAGAGGCATCCGTAACAGCCAAAACAGTTACATTTTGAGGGGCAGAGCTGTAATTGGGACGAGGAAAGGTATTAGAAGGATTTTCTGGTGTCCAATAATCAACTTTAATTCCGTTTCTTACAGATTGTAGCGTTCCTCCCTCGTTAAAGCTACCTAAATAAGGGTTATACTTTGTAACATCCTGAACCATATATAAATCAGCCAAAAGCTCAAATCGCTTGTATTGGAAATTAGTAGACAAAGATCCAAACCATCTTGGTTGTGTACCTATGATAGCTCTGTCGTTAATATCGATTACACCATTGCCGTCGAGATCTTTTAACTTAATGGCACCAGCTGTTAAAGTAGAAACATTTTGGAAAGGCGCTACAGTTCCGCCTAAAGTTCCTTGTCCTGATGCTAATGCGTCCGCATCTGTTTGGAAAATCCCATCAAAAACATAAGACTGCAAAACATCAATAGGCTTACCTACAAATCGGTTACGGGCTAAATCGTCTTTTACGGCACCGTCTAAACCAACGATACCAGTTTTAATAATCTTGTTGGTGTTATGGGTAAAGGTTGGGCTAATGCTCCAAGTAAACTTGTCATTTCTGATAATGGTTCCGGTTAAGCCAATTTCAATACCACTGTTTTCTGATTCTCCGCCGTTGGTAATGGTATTGGTAAAGCCCGAGTTACCTCCTAAAGAAATATCGGTTAGTAGATCTGTGGTAGATGTTTTATAATAATCAACACTACCTGTGATTTTGCTGTTGAATAAACCAAAATCCAGACCTACGTTAAAGGTTGTAGAAGTTTCCCAGGTTAGGTTTGGGTTATATAAAAGGTTTCCTGGTAAATTTCCGGTAACCAAGCCGCCATTAAAAATATAGGAATAATTATCAACCACTCCTAAAGTAGTGTAAGGGTCTAAAGACTGGTTTCCTACCGAACCATAACTCGCCCTAAGTTTTAATTGATCTATAGCTTTTACATTTTGTAAAAACGACTCTCTATGAATTTGCCAAGCAACGGAAGCCGCTGGGAAAAAACCCCACTTGTTGTTTTCTGCAAAAACGGAAGCTCCGTCTCTACGGGCCGTTAATGTTAACAGGTATTTATCTTTAAGATTGTACCTCGCTCTACCTAATAAAGAAGATAACCTATATTGTTGCTCATCTCTGGTAGTTTTAAAGTTTAAAGCATTAGAAATCCCATCGTAGCCTAAAACATCATTTCCAAACCCAGTACCTAAAGTGGTGGTTTTTGAGCTGTTTCTTTGGTTTATAGATTGCACAAAGGTGAAATCAAGTTTGTTGTCTTTATTTAAGTCAAGTTTGTAGTCTAAAATGTTTTCAACAAGGTATTCCTCTTTTAAAATCCCGCTTACAGTTGCAGAACCGTCTGGTGTAACACCCGCAGAATGAAGTTTTGATAAATAAGAGCCCTGATCTACATACCTTCTGCTTAATAAAGTGTTGATTTTATAGGATAGGTTTTTTGTAATATCATACTTACCCACTAGGTTAAGATTTACAAAATTCGTTTTGTTCTCTGCGTCTGATTCTCTAATGTTCCACAGTGGATTAATAGAGCTACTACTTGCATTAGCGCCCGCTAAGTTTTTTACCAAAACACCGTTTTGATCGTAAGGGCCGGTAAAAGGAGAAATAGTGATAAAATCAAGGTTTGCACTTTCTACACCTTGTTTGTCTGATGCTAAATTAAGATTGGTGCTAACACTTATTTTTTTACTTATTTTTTGGTCTACATTAATCCTAAAAGATGCTCGCTTATAATCAGCATCTGGCACCAAGCCTTTCTGCGTGTAATAGTTGGCACTACTGTAAACCTTTGTATTGTCGTTTCCACCGTTTATACTAACTGTATTGCTATTGGTTAAGCCGGTACGTAGCACAAGGTCTTCCCAGTTTGCATAATTACCTGCGGCAAAATTGATATACTCTGGTGCGCTGGCACTTCCTCCAAAATTGATGATATCAGCACTGTAAGCTTGCTCTCCATTAACAACAGGGTTTGTTGAGCGAACAGCCTCTCTTCTAAGCTGTGCAAACTCCTCTGCGCTGTATAGATCAAAGTTTTTGGTTAGCTTTTGTGAAGTTAAATAGGTGTCGAAATTAACAGCGTACTTGCCAGATTTTCCTTTTTTTGAAGTAATTAAAATTACACCGTTAGATGCTCTTGAACCATAAATCGCCTGTGAGGCTGCATCTTTTAGAATTTCAATGGAAGCGATATCGTCAGGACTTACATCGTTGATGTTATCAATCGGGAAACCATCTAAAACAATTAAAGGATCATTACCTCCGCGGATTGAATTTTTTCCTCTAATTAAGATGTTAGAGCTTCCACCAGGCCTGGCCGAACCCAAGGTAACCTGTACACCAGATGCTTGACCACGAATCATCTCAGCAATATTGGTTGTTGGAATAGATTTAGCTTTTTCCATGCTTACTGTAGCTACAGAACCACTAATGTCGCTCCGCTTTTGAGTACCATAACCCACTACAACAATTTCTTTAAGGTTAGCTAAATCGTTCTCCATCACAATTTTTAAAGGAGAAGAGTTTTCGATTTTTATTTCCTGAGTAATAAAACCCAAATAGGAGAATATCAGTATGTCGCCTTTGTTGGGCACATTAATACTAAAAGCACCGTTCATGTTCGTTTGCGACTGCATTGCGGCACCCTTAATCTTAATGCTTACGCCCGGAAGCGACTCTCCATTACTGGTGTTTACCGTTCCGGTAACGCTAATACTCTGGGCACTGACGGTTGCCACCAGTCCAAAGTAAATAAGGAGAAATAATGTGTAAAAATTTCTTTTCATAATTTTTGATTAAAATTGGTTTATATCAATAAGGGAAAAGCTAGCGCATTTCTTTAGCTATTGACTTATACAAAATTAAAGCACCCCGTTGTTTAAAACGCAAAAGGCACTACTATATAAACGCTACAAAGCAAGTAAATCACTAAATTGCCACTACAACGGGTACTACATTTTTACTACACAATTATTTTTTATGGCTTTAGAGTGTAAGTGAGCAACGTTATTGATTTTGTCTTTTTCTGAATCGGCCACAACGCTATATTTTAACATTGTAGTAATAGACTTTTTATAAATTTACAAATCACCATTTATAAACCTCAATTAATAAACTTAATGAAGAAAATATACCTTGCTTTTTCAATGTTATTCTTTTTTATTGAGCTAAAAGCACAGATAGGAATTCCTCAGATTAATAACTATAGCAGCCAGCTTTATAAAGGAGGAACCCAAAATTGGGAAATTGCCCAAGATAAAAATGGCATCATGTATTTCGCCAATAACGAAGGACTGCTGTCTTACAATGGCAAATTTTGGAAATTATATCCGCTTCCGCACAAAACAGTGGTGCGTTCGGTAAAGGTAGATGATAGCGGTAGAATTTATGTGGGCGGACAAGATGAGATTGGGTATTTTTTTCCGAATAAGGAAGGTTTGTTATGTTACCATTCGTTAAAAGAATTGATACCCGTTAAGGATAGGCTTTTTGCAGATATATGGGATATTGTTATCAACAAGCAAAGCGTTTTTTTTAGAACAGTTTCAAAAATTTTTCAGCTTAACGAGGGCATTTTCAAAATCTATGAAGCGCAGGGCGTTTGGCAGTATTTAGGCGTGGTTAATCAACAGGTAATTGCACAAGATACTTCAAAAGGATTACTGACCTATAAAAACGGTATTTGGGATATTATTTCTAATAAACCCGACTTTAAAATTGCGACGATAACATCTGTTTTAAATTATGATAAGGATACGCTACTCATAAGCACATTAAAAAATGGGCAGTATTTATTGTCTGGAGAAAATCTTACGAAAAAGACAGATAAGTCTCAATCCCTTTTTATTAAGAACAGAATTTATGATGCGATTAAGGTAAACGCAGACTTGTTCGCATTTGCTACAAATTCGGCAGGGTGTTATATCGTAGATAAACGGGGGAATATTGTTCAAAGCTTTGCTTACCGAGAAGGACTTCAGAAGAACAATATTAGAAGTGTTTTTTTAGATAGAAACCAAAATTTATGGCTTGGATTGGATGATGGGATTGATTTTGTTGCCTTTAATAATGCCATAAAATACATTTACCCAGATTTGGCAAAACAAACCAGCAGTTACGCTACGCGGATACTTGATGGTAATTTATACGTAGGTACCTCAAACGGCTTATACGCAACAAAAATAGAAACCGAATTTAATGATATAAGCTACTCGCACAGTCCTTTTGTTGAAATAGGCAATACACAAGGGCAAGTTTGGAATTTAAACATTATCAACAAAAAGCTATTGGTTGCCCATGAAGAAGGGAGTTTTATTGTTAACAACAATACGGCAGAACAGCTTTTTCGTTATCCCGGAACTTGGATGTTTGAAGCACTTTCGCCTTATTTTCCAGCTAAAGAAATTATTGCCGGAACCTACAACGGCCTACATCACATCAGTTTTGAGAATAATCGGTTTATCGATAAAGGCGATATAAAACGTTTCGATGAATCCATGCGATTCATTTTGTATGATCATAATAGCAATATCGTTTGGGGATCACATCCTTACCGTGGCGTTTACAGGTTTAAGCTTTCACTTGATAAAAGTAAAATTGAAAAAACTTGGCTTTACACAAACAGTAATGGATTGCCTTCTTCGCTTAATAACTATGTTGCCAGAATCAAAAACCGAATTGTAGTAGCAACAGAAAAAGGTATTTATGAGTTTGATGAGACAAGCCATAAATTTTCTCCTTCTAAAATGTTAACGCCAATTTTAGGAACAAATGTTTACCAGTATTTGAACGAGGATGAAGACGGAAATATCTGGTTTGTAACCAATAAAAAAATAGGTGTGGTAGATTTTCATAGGGCAAACGGAGCCCGAAATTTCACCGTCGTTTATTTTCCAGAACTTAATTCCAAAGTGGTACCCGGTTTTGAGAACATTTATCCATACAATAAAGAAAATGTTTTTATAGGTTCAAATACAGGTTTAATACACATCAACTATCTAAAATACCTAAAAAACATTAAGCCCTTAAACGTAATTTTAACACAGGTTAAAACCATAGGTGCAAAAGATAGCGCCATTTTTGAAGGCTACTTTTTAAATGGTGATGAAATAGTCAATAAGCAGGATAAAAAGTTTATACCTATACTTCCGTTTGAAAGTAATTCGCTCCATTTCGAATACTCATCCACACTTTACGAACAATTAAACAGCATAGAGTTTAGCTACCAGCTTGAAAATTTCGATAAAAATTGGTCAGACTGGGGAAGCAAAAGTGAAAAAGATTATACCAATTTACCGGCGGGCACTTACACCTTTGTGGTAAAATCAAGAAATAATTTGGGTAACGAGTCTAACGCGGTACATTATTCTTTTACCATTCTTCCGCCATGGTACCAAACCTGGTGGTTTTACTTATGCTGTTTAGGCTTGGTGTGCGTTTTGATTTATTTATTAATTCAGCGACAAAAAAGAAA
The DNA here is from genome assembly GCF_000302595.1 of Pedobacter arcticus A12. Lineage (GTDB taxonomy): Bacteria > Bacteroidota > Bacteroidia > Sphingobacteriales > Sphingobacteriaceae > Pseudopedobacter > Pseudopedobacter arcticus. The sequence continues at coordinate 88,859 of NZ_AKZJ01000014.1, forward strand.
GCACTTAAAGGAGCAGGAATATTTAAAAAAAGCCTACCAGTTAGAGATTGAGCATAGCGAAAAGGAAATTGTAAAGTTGCAGAACGAGAAGCTCGAAAATGAGGTGAATTTTAAGAACAAGGAATTAGCTACATCTACCATGCACTTAATGCAACGTGGTAAATTATTAGCAAAAATCAAGGAAGAGCTTATACCGATTGTAAAAACAGAGAACTTGGAAGACAGTCCCGAAGAGTTTAAGCGGATATTGAGTTTAATTAACGATTCTGAAAGAGCCGACGCAGACTGGGACAGTTTTGCAATACACTTTGACCATGTCCATTCTAACTTTTTAACTAAGTTAAAGGAAAAATCGCCCAGCTTAAGTGGTAACGACTTAAAGTTATGCGCATACCTAAAAATGAATTTGAGCTCTAAAGAGATTGCACAATTAATGAGTGTGAGCAATAAAGCGGTAGAAGTAAGTCGTTATAGACTTCGGAAGAAACTGGGCGTATCTTCCGATACCAATCTATTTGATTATTTGATTGAACTTACTGGCAGTTAACATTCGCAAAAACCTAAATCGATACCAATAAGTTTGTAATTCAATCGTTTATAAGGTTATGCTTTTATCATTTTTAGAATCGTTCTTAATCATCGTTTTATGTTTGTTTTCGAACGTAGAAAAGCCAGTTTTTAACAATGGCAACCAAAACTTAGAACAGTTTCTAGATGCAAATATGGTTTATCCGTGGTATGCAAAACAAAACTGTATTCAAGGAACTATAAAGGTAGCTTTTCAGCTAAATAGCAAGGGAGAACTCGCGAACGCTAAAGTTGTAAACGGTTTGGGTATTGATTTAGATGATGAAGCATTAAGGTTGGTGAGTTTGACTAGCGGTAAGTGGAAAACTCCAAAAGGTTATCAAAAAAACACAGAAATTATTGTACCTGTTAAATTTGCGCTTAAAAACTATAATTGCGAAAACCTGTCAAAACAGATTATTGAAAAAGCAATTACGGTATACCAAATTCGCCAAGGTTTAGAAGATGTAGTTACCAGCTACTATCAAAATAAAATCATTGGTAAAGAAAATAGCAAGAACGAACAAGAAATATTACGGCTAAAAGCAGATTTGGGTTTTGATGAAGAACTTGTTGCGGAGAAACTTGGTGAAGCGAAAGAAATGTTAAAACAAGGTGATCAAAAAGGGGCTTGCAAGGTGTTGAACTTTATCAAAAACATAGGCTTTTCTAATGCGGATGATCTGATTGCAACAAACTGTAAATAAATTATATTAGCAGCATGAAATGGACACTTCGTTTTTTTGGATTTCTAGACTTAATGTCTTTTTTCTTCATGTTTGACCAAGGTATATTGCAACTAACTTCTTTGCTTACCGCCGAATCGTTTACAATTAACGAGGTTTTTTCGAGATTTCTGTTTGTTTTAGTTTGGGTGAGTTTACCTGTAAGTGCAGTGTTTTTGGCAATTCCTAAAAAGGCAGGAATAATTGTTTACTACTGCCAAATTATTCCTCGGTTTATCTTTATTGTTTTCTCCTTCGGCTTTGTATCGCTCCTAAGCTATATTATTAAAGTGCCCAACTTGGAAAATATTTTAATGCCGATTATAATTTTCGGAGAGATGTTACGAGTTTACCGTAGCTATCAATTACAGGGTCAGTTTTAAAATAAAAATGCTTTCAAATCAATTGATTTGAAAGCATTTAAATCTATTTGGTTAAAGATCTGTAAATGAAGTTGTAGGTAAGGCCTGCAGAACCATAATAAGATTTTCCAACATTTCTACCATCTACAATAGCGCCACCACCAAAGCTTAAGCCAATATTTTCATCAAGAGGAGCGTAAACGGTTCCGCCAATTTTAGTGTAGTTTACCTTTGTTGCAGGGAAAAAGTTGGTAAATCCGGGTCTCAAAATATCCACACCGCTTGTAGATGTTTGGTTGCCTAATTGGCCGGCAATGTAAAACCTCGGAGTAGCTAAACCTATTTTCAGTTCACTTAAAATAGCGTTTGGTACTTCTGTTGTTCTGGCGCTATAACCAACTTGGCCGGTAATAAAAAAGCCTCTTTCATCTTTAAAATGAGCTAACAAAAAACCATTGAATGTAGTAGCCTGGTTTCCTATTGAAATAAGAGACTGTAAACTGCGCTCAACGCTGTAATTGCTTAAAGGAGTGGTAATACCTGCCGCCGCTTGGAAAGCAAGTTTTCCTTTTGTTGCAAACTGATATTTTGCAAAAGCGCTGATGTCTTGTGCTCCTCCTTGCGAATTTACATAGCCTAATCCATCTAACGCATCTTTATCGCCAGAACCTACCGTTTGTACGAAAGGTATATTTACAAGTACATCTAACTTATCTGATATCCCATAAATCCCATAAATGTTAAAACTGTTTACCGATACTTCGTTAAAAACAGGAATTTTCTCTATAGGTTCTGGAAATAAAAAAGCGCCGTTATAATGCTCATGTGTTGTAGAAAAGGTAATGCCTCCGCCTTTTTTACCCTGCATAAACCCGCTTAGTGGGCTTTGCGAAAACACATTTAATCCAACACCTAGAATAATAAAAGGGCTTAAAACTGCTGATTTAGTAAATATTTGCATGTTTATTTGTTGTGATTTTAAATTAAATTTTATAATCTGATTTTTAGTGTCAATCTATGTTTGTAATATTACATCGTTTTATGTAGAAATAAGAAAGAAGTTTCACTAAGGTTTTAATTTTTTATAAAAGTAACAACTTAATTAAAGTCTTACACGTATATCAAACAAAAAGTATTGTTTTTTACTTAAAATCTTTTGCAAATATTAATTTTTGACAATGAAAAAAAATAAATCTATAAACTCAACCATTATAGCTTGTACCACATTGCTGTTAACGCTTGTATTTGGTGGTTGCAATAAAGATAATTCCGACGTTTTACCCACAATATCACAAACTGTGGTTGGGCTTGAGGATCTTAGCCAGTTAGAATTTGCCGCTGTAAAAGGAGATTTAGTGGTGGCGCTTTCTAATAAAAATAAAACAACCGGAGCTGATGGAAACTTCACCATTTTTGCGCCTACCAATCAGGCTTTTGCAAAAATAGGATTGGTTAACCCGAGAGACTTTAACGCATTACAAACGCCTTTTCTGCTTAACGTTTTAAAATACCACGTAAGTAACGGAAATGCAAAAGATGACTTGTTAATCGGTGGTTTCAAAGTACCGTCTTTGTTGGGTCCAACCGTTAATAAAAGAATTATTATTAGAGGAACCGATAAATATGTAAACGGATCTAAAATAATTGTAACCAATACACAGGCAGATAATGGTATTGTACATGTGATAAACCGGGTTTTACTTGCTTCTGGTACTGATATCGCAAACACGGCCTTGTTTTTTGCGCAGGGCAAAGGGTTTGTACAGCCAGAATTAAGTTTTTTAGCAGAAGCACTTGTTTATTGCGATTTGTTTGCTGCTTTGGCAGATGCTAATGCAAATTATACCGTTTTTGCGCCTACAGATCAGGCTTTTAAAGATTTGGGCAAAACATTAGGAATAGAAGTTAATCAGCCATCAGACGTTAGAAAGATTGATTATACAACACTAAAGCAGATTTTGTTGAATCATGTGGTTAGCGTTGGACTTTTTACATCAGAACTTCATGCGGGTAATCTACTGGGTTTAAGTGGAAAAAACATTACACTTGGTGAGTATAATGATGGTTTATTAACTGTTAAAGGAAACGGAAATAGTGTGGTTGCAAATATGGTAATCTCGGATATACAAACTACCAATGGAGTTGTACATGTGATTGACAGGGTATTATTGCCTTAATAATAGCGTATAGCTATAATAGAAAAGGCCATTGCATTATACGCAATGGCCTTTTTATATGGGGGTAATTTGAAAATTAATAGCTCATTTCTACTATTTTTTCCACATCAGCCGGACTTAATCTTTTATGCTCACCAAGTCCCAACCAACCTCTTTCTGTGAATCTTTTGGCTATCTTTTGTGCAGTGCCCTCAAAATCTGCTGTATAATCAGAAAGCTTGGTATCAATACCTAAAGATTTAAAAAATGCTTCTGTTTTATAAATCGCAGCTTTTGCAATAGCGTCTGTATCACCTTCTCTAATTCCCCAAACTCGTTTTCCATATTGTGCTAACTTTTCGCGTTTGCTTTCAAAATTATAACGGTAGTGGCTTGGCGCAATTACAGCCAATGTACGGGCGTGGTCTATACCAAATTGTGCGGTAAGCTCATGCCCCATGGCGTGTACAGCCCAGTCTCCAGGTACTCCTTTTTGTATCAGCCCGTTTAAAGCCATGGTACAGCACCACATAAAATTAGCGGCAGCATCATAGTTTGCAGGGTCGTTGGTTACAACGGGAGCAACTTCAATTAAGGTTTGCATAATGCTTTCTGCAAAACGGTCTTGTAAAGAAGCGCCAGTTGGGTAAGTCATATATTGCTCCAGAACATGGGTAAAAGCATCAGTAATGCCATTTGCAAGTTGTCTTTGAGGGATGGATTTTACTACTTCTGGATCTAAAATAGAGAATTGAGGAAATAAACCTGGACCACCCATTCCCAATTTTTCCTGAGTTTCTCTACGTGTAATTACCGATCCCGAGTTCATTTCTGAACCTGTTGCAGGTAAGGTAAGTACCGTTCCAAAAGGCAAACCTACCTCTGTTTTAATTGCATTTTTTAAAATATCCCAAGGCGAATCACCTTTATATAACGCTGCTGCAGATAAAAATTTAGTTCCATCAATTACAGAGCCTCCGCCTACAGCTAACATGTAAGTTATATTTTCTGATTTGATGATTTTTAATGCATCCATCAGAATTTCATATTCTGGATTTGCTGGGATACCGCCAAACTCAACAACTTCGAAGTTTTTCAAAGCGTTTTTAACTTGCTCGTAAACACCATTTTTTTTGATACTTCCGCCACCGTAAAGCATCAATACTTTTGCATTGGCCGGAATTTCTGAAGCTACTTTTTCTATTTGTCCTTTACCAAAAAGAATTTTGGTTGGATTTTTAAATTCAAAATTTAACATGTTAATTTTTATTATTTATGCAAAATTAGAACATCTATGGCTTTTTATTGTTTCAGCATTGTCAGACTTTTACAACCATCTTACCATTGTTTTTCCCTTCAAATAAACCTATAAAAGCACTAGGAATATGGTCGAAACCTTCTGTAATGGTTTCTGAATAGTCAAGCTTGCCTACTTTAAGCCATTCACCTAATTGCTTTATCGCCTCAGGGAATTTTTCGGCGTAATTGCCAACAATAAATCCTTGCATTAAAACACTGTTTTTTATTAGAATAGGTTGTACCCGTGGTCCAACCGGAATTTCTGTGGCGTTGTAAAGAGAGATGGCGCCACAAACCGCTACTCTTCCAAATCTATTGATATTTGCAAGTACTGCGTCAGAGATCTCACCACCCACGTTGTCAAAATAAATATCAACACCATTGGGTGCGGCGTTTTTAATTGCTTTTTGCATGTCTTTGGTAGTTTTGTAATTAATAGCTTCATCAAAACCAAATTTTGATTTAAGCATATCTACCTTTTCATCTGTACCAGCGATACCAATTACTTTGCAACCTAAAATTTTACCGATTTGCCCAACCGCCGAACCAACAGCTCCGGCTGCGCCCGAAACAACAATGGTTTCCCCTTGCTTTGGCTTTCCAATTTCAATCAGCCCCAAATATGCAGTGAGCCCTGTCATCCCCAAAATCCCCAGATATGCTGATAGGGCTACGCCTTTATCGTCCACCTTAGTTAAAGATTTGCCAGTATTGGTTTGGAACTTTTTCCACTCCAGCATTCCAGATATAAAATCGCCAACAGCAAAATCCGAATTCTTAGATTCGATGACCTCTGCAATCATGCCCGACTGAATAGGCTTGTGTAGTTCAAAAGGTGGTATATATGATTTTGCTTCTGTCATTCTCCCTCTTAAATATGGGTCAACAGATACATAATGGGTTTTCAACAAAACTTCGCCCTCTTTTAAAGTTGGCATATTTTCTTCAACAAACTTAAAATCCGACTCAGTTGGTTTACCTTCTGGACGTTTATTTAACAAAATGACTTTATTCATCTCTACTGTTTTTAATACGATATATCTTTTTGACCAAAAAAACTGAAACCCCTTGGTATTAGCGTTTATTTCCCTATCAAAACGAACAAGTATCAAGCCACTAAGCGTTATTAAAAAGAGAACTAGTATCCTTAACATTTAGTTGACAATTCTTGGGGATATTAAGCATACGGTAAAGCAAAAGCTTTTTGGAAAAACGCTGCTTAAGATTGCCGTGAAACGGATGGATGCCCATAAAATTGATTTATGGACAGCTTTTAACAGAGAATTAAAGCAACTAGTGCAACAAACTTTTATCAGTTATTAATTGATTTAAGCTGGTATAAAGCGTTTGCTGATTAAACGGTTTTACGATGTGACCATCCATTCCAGCGGCTAGGTAACCGTCTAAATCTTCCGAAAAGGCATTAGCGGTTATTGCCAAAATTGGTATGTTCGCCTTGTCTATATCGGTGTGCGAACGTATTTTTTTGGTAAGTTCAACACCGTTTAATATGGGCATTTGTATGTCTGTTAAAATAACATCGTAACTATTACGTAAAAATAATTGGTAAGCTATTTCTCCGTTTTCTGCAGCCTCGCATATTATTGATTGTTTTTCGAGGATGATTCTTAGAATTTTAATATTCAACTCATTATCGTCTACAATCAAAACCTTTTTAATTGGCAGGTTTGCCCAGTTTACAGTTTCCAACGGTAGAGCAGTCAGTTTATTGGTAGCCGGTTTGGTTTGTTGATTTTCTAAAATAGGGTAAGCTATTTCTACAGTAAACGTAGAACCTTTCCCCACTTCGCTTTCAATGGCGATAATTCCTTTTTGTGCTTCAATAATTTTTTTGGTGATACTTAGCCCAAGTCCCGTACCTATTTTTTTATTGTCATTATTATGGTCTTCCAGTTGGCTAAACTCATCAAAAAGCATATCAAAATTCTTTTTTTCGATACCAACTCCAGTATCACTAACAGCTAGTTGAATTATAGAATTCTTTAACAGCTTACAAGCGATAATTACGGCACCTTTGTCTGTGAACTTTATCGCATTATTAACCAAGTTGATAAGCACCTGTTTAAATCGGTATTCATCACCAAAAAGAATTAGATCTTTGTCAATAGAAAAACTCGCGGTTAACTTCAAATTTTTCTGATTAGCCAAGCCTATCAAGGTTTTTACCACATCGTTTACAGCTTCATAAGGTTTAAAATTACCAGCATTTAATGTAAGCTTGCCCACCTCTAACTTCGAAAAATCAAGAATATCATTTACTAAAGAAAGCAACATTTGGGAGGATGTTCTAATTGCGTTGAGGTAGCTCTCTCTGTCTTTGTCAGAAACATCATCTAATGCCAATTGATCAGAAAAACCAACAATCGCGTTTAAGGGAGTTCGTATCTCGTGGCTCAAATGCGCTAAATAAGCACTTTTTTGTTTAGTTTGGCCAACCGCAATTCCTTTTGCTTTTTTTAGCTGGTGTTCAAAACCGTGTAGGCGCCAAATGTTGAAAACAATGATTAATGCCAATATAAGTGCTAAAATGAGCAACATACGGCTGTCTCTATTTAATGCGCTTAGGTTATTATTAGCCGAGGTTTTTAAACCACCCCTGTATAAAATATCGGCTTGGGCTTCTTGTAATTTTAATTCGCGGAGTAATGAGGAAAGTTCGAATAAAAGGACTGTATTAGCGTTGATAATATCGTTTTCGCGACTTTTGATATTGTTGTTATTCGCAATTAGAGCTTTTACGCTACGCCTAAATAATCTGTTCAATTTAATTAAAGAGAGGCTGTCTTGACTGGTTTTGCTTTTTATTAACAGATTGTTGGTTGTAATTATAGTATCAGTTGAGCTCTTTTCTTTGTTGGCAATTGCATCTCCTAATCTGTTGAGTAGATTTTTCTTTGCCCCGTCGTTTACCTTTATTAAGGTGTCGGTCGTTTGTGATAAAATGCTTTGTACATCTTTAAGCCTAAAAGGTTTGAAGTAAATGGGTTGGTTTTTATCTATGTCGGCAAGTTGCTCTGTGGCTAAAAGTAAAGAGTCATTTATCGCTTTTAGCTTGATGATTAGAACTGAGTTGCGTTCTCTGTTAGCGAGGATAGTTTTTAAGTTGATGTTTTTTTCAAGGTCTTGCTTTTTTCGATAGTTTTGGATGCTCTCTATGTTACCGCTTAATAACAATAAACCGTTCTTATAATCTTGGTAAAACTGGGGTTGGCGTGTGTTAAGATATGTTCTAAAACTGTTCTCAGTATTAAGAAGCGTTAAAAAGGTGAGGTCGATTTTATCGATAAGCAACGAACGGTCATCAAGCTGGTTTACGGTATTTTGTAATTGATCAGAAACTGTTTTTCTTTTTACTGATACGTAAATAAGTTGTAGCAGAACGAATGTAAGTACTACAATTACCACGTAGCGATAATTCATGGTTATGGGATTTTTATCCGCCATTTTATGTTTTCTTAGAATGTCGCAAAGATAATCATATTTGTACTTGGTTCAAGAGCTTTGCTAAATAATGCTTACTTGTGGTTAAACCAATCACTTGTTGTACGCAATTATTTTAAACACAGAGGCAATTTGTAGCTTGGGTTATGTTTTTCCATTTTTTTTGGTTAGCTCAATTAAGGCAAATCCTTATTGAAAGCACTTTAAATAATATTTCTATTATCTTTGTTAAAAAAACGACTATGTTAGCAGGACTATTGCATCTCCACTCGGCATTAAGATATGTGATCTTAATACTTGTTTTAATTTCAATTTTTCAGGCTTTTACTGCTGGTAATAAACCATACACTGCCGGCAATAAAAAGATAAACCTGTTTACTTTAATTAGTGCACACATTCAATTATTATTAGGTTTAGTACTTTACTTCACCAGTGATTGGGTTAATTTTTCTCAGATGAGTAACCCGGTTTACAGATATTGGAATGTTGAGCACATTAGTATGATGGTTTTAGCGATTGTATTGATTACTATTGGTTATTCCAAAGCGAAAAAGGCAATTGATGATAAGGCAAAGCACAGAGCGATCTATACTTTTTATACCATTGCGGTAGTCATAATATTTTTAGGAATTTTAACCATGAAGGGACGTAACCTTTGGTGGAACTAAAGAAGCATTAAAAATATTAGATAAAAAAAATGGATTTATCATTCGATAAATCCATTTTTTTTGGAAGCTTGTTTCTCTTTATCTCAAGCTAAAAGTTCCTTTACCCATGGTATAACCATCGGCATACAAAATAACAGTATAAGTACCTACCTCAAACGGGCTTCGGTTTGTCCAGTCTAACATGTACGTTTTTCCGTCACTATTAAACTCAATGGCCGTTTTATAAGTGTATTGGAGCTGTTGCTCGTTAGCCATAAAAGCACCTCCCTCTCCAATAATTAAATTGCCGGCAGGGTCTAAAATGCGCATAAATACATCATGCATGCCTTTTTCTGCAATTGGATTGGTGTTTATCGCAAACCGCACTTTAATTTTTTGTGCAGTGCTGGCTCTCGTTACATCTGTCTCTTTTCCGCTAGATTTTATTCTGAAAGCCATAATATCAACAGCAGAGGTTTTTAAAGCGGCACCTGCTTTTACACGGACATTAAGCGAATCGTTGCTTTTGCTTAACCGTGTAGCTAATTGCTTAACATCGTTAACTGTAGACTTTAAACTATCTCTTTCGCCCGTTAAAGCATTGTTTTTCTTGATTAAATCATCAATATCATTGGTGTATTTACCAACAAAATATTTTAGTTGTTTTACGTCTTCTCGGGCTTTAGCCAACTCACCTGCAGTTAGTTTACCTTTACCTAAGGCTACTCTAAGTTGTGCTATTTTAGTTTTTAGTTCTTCGTCTTTAACTTTTAGTTCTTCAGATAGTTCTCCACTAGAACTGTTAGCTTGGTCTAACTCTGTTTCAAGTTTTTCTAGTTCGGTTTGTAAGGCAGTTTTTTCATCACTTACAGTTACTATTCTTTGGTCAGATTTGTTTTTCTGAAAGAATAGATAAACGTTTGTACCTAACAGCGCAACTATTACCGCGATAAGAAAATAGATCTTATTGGTGTCTTTTTTCTTTTTTTGTTCTTGATTGTCCATTTTTAATAATTGTGTTTTGCCAAATTAACAAAAATTGTTCCAATAATTTGACAGGTTGATTACAAAAGGTTAGGGTATTAGAACGCTATTTCTTCTGGAATAATATAAATCGTTTTTAACGAGCTTAATTCTTTAATTTTGAGCTATCCTGTTAACCTCAGTTTTATAAATAAAAAATGGCAAGAATAATGGCTTTTGATTTTGGGACCAAACGACTGGGAATAGCCGTAACAGATCCACTGAAAATTTTCGCTACTGCTTTAACCACCATCCATCCAAAAGATATTGTTTCTTTTCTCCAAACATATTTACAAAGCGAGGAGGTAGAACTATTTGTTGTTGGCGAGCCAAAGCAAATGGATGGTACAGCATCGCAATCTGCACAACAGGTAAAAGGTTTTGCAAGCCTGCTAAAGAAAAAATTCCCTACTATTCCCATAGCGATGATGGACGAGCGTTTTACTTCTAAAATGGCTTCGGCTACCATTGCGCAAAGTGGTTTGAAAAAAATGGCAAGACAAAACAAAGCGCTTATTGATACCATTTCGGCAACAATTATTCTACAATCATATTTAGAAAAAACGAGTCTTAACTTTTAACTTTAAAATGCTTTCCCCAAATAAACTGCTTAAAAAATATTTTGGTTATGATAGTTTTCGTCCGCAACAGCAAGAAATTATTGAAACCACTTTAAGCCATGCAGATTCTTTGGTGTTAATGCCAACGGGTGGTGGAAAGTCGCTCTGTTTTCAAATTCCGGCTTTAATGCTTCCCGGTACCGCTTTGGTTATTTCGCCTTTAATTTCTTTGATGAAAGACCAAGTTGATGCCTTAAACAATAACGGAATTCCCGCTGCATTTTTAAATAGCTCGCAAACCTTTGAACAGCAACAGTACATTTTAAACGCTTGTCACGAACAACAGATTAAGTTGTTGTATGTTTCGCCAGAAAAACTGATATCAGATATGGATGTGATAGGGCAGGCTTGTAAAATAAGTTTATTTGCAATTGATGAAGCACATTGTATCTCTGCTTGGGGGCATGATTTTAGGCCAGAATATACGCAGTTGGGCTTTCTTCGAGAAAAATTTGCTCACGTTCCATTTATCGCATTAACCGCTACCGCAGATAAAGTTACCCGTAGAGATATTGTTAATCAATTACGATTGCGAAACCCACAGGTATTCTTGAGCTCTTTTGACCGTAAAAATTTGAGTTTAGATGTTAGAATCGGTACTAAGCCAAAAGAAAAAATTAAAGAAATTATTGATTTTGTAAATGATCGTAAAGACCAAAGTGGTATAATTTACTGTTTAAGCAGAAAAAAGTGCGAAGAAGCTTATGAGGCGTTAGCAAATGCTGGAATTAGCGCTATGTTTTACCATGCCGGGATGAATAGCGAAGTTCGGTCTTCCGTTCAGGAGCGTTTTATTAATGACGAGTTACAGATAGTTTGTGCCACAGTTGCTTTTGGTATGGGGATCGATAAATCTAACGTACGTTGGGTTATCCATTACAACCTGCCCAAAAATATGGAAGGTTATTATCAAGAAATTGGCCGGGCTGGGCGTGATGGTTTGCCCTCCGAAACTATTTTATATTACAACTATGCTGACATGGCTATGCTTAGTAAATTTGCCGCAGATGGTGCATTAGCAGAGGTGAATTTAGAAAAATTAAAACGCATACAGCATTATGCCGAAGCTGACAGTTGCCGGAGAAAAATATTACTCAACTACTTTTCAGAAAACCTAACGGAAAACTGTGGCAATTGCGATGTGTGTGATAATCCGCGGAAGCATTTTGATGGAACCGTAACTGTACAAAAAGCACTTTCGGCAATTATTAGAACTGGCGAGAAAGAAGCCGTAAGAATGATTATTGATATTTTACGCGGTTCTAAAAAACAAGACTTGGTTGCTGCCGGGTATGATAAGCTTAAAACTCACGGCGCAGGGCAGGAGATTCCAGCTTTTGATTGGGAACGCTATATCATGCAAATGCTAAACATTGGTCTTTTAGAGTTAGCTTACGATGAGAATTTTGCGCTAAAAGTAACCGAGTTTGGTAAGCAGGTTTTGTTTGAAGGGCAAAAAATAGAGCTAACGGTACTTCAAAGTTTAAAAACTGCCGAACCAGCTACAAAAACCCGAAAAACAAAAACAATTAGTTCGGATGAAGAGCTATTTAATAAGCTAAGAACAGTGAGGAGTAAGCTAGCTAAAGAAGAAAATGTGCCAGCCTATGTAATTTTTTCTGATGCTACTCTTAGAGAAATGGCGCAGGATAAACCAATTACCCCGTCAGATTTGTTGACGGTAGGCGGTGTTGGTGAGCATAAGTTAGATAAGTACGGTTCCTATTTTTTAGATGCCATTATTGATTTTAACCCAAACGCATCGGCGAAAGCCAAAGGCAGTACTTATAAAGATACACTTGCATTGCTAAAACAAAATGTAAGCGTACAGCAGATTGCCCAATCGCGGAATTTGGAGTTGACTACTGTTTATTCGCATATAGCCCAACTTTATTTAAACGGCGACCTCAGCAGTTTGTCCTCCTACATTACCGAAGAAGAAGTTGTGGAAATTAAAGAAGCAAGCATTCGGATTGGGAACGTGAGAGCCTTAAAACCCATTTTTGTAGAATTAAATGAACGTTTACCCTATTATAAAATACGTTTAGCTTTGGCTATCTTAGAAAAAAGAAGCTCCTAACTATGCAAATTTAAAATATTGGCATAGAAATTAGTAACCCCTTACTAATTGTTAACGGCGTTTTTGTAGCTTACCAATTATTCTTTTGTTTTTAAGCAATCCAAAAACAGGAATGTCGTTATTGTTTATCACGATTTATTTAAGACCAAATAAGGATTCATTTTATTGATGATAGAAGTACAAAAAGAAAAATATAAATTTATTACAAAAAAGCACTCTTATTTAACGGGAGTGCTTTTGTTGTCTTTTGTGGTTCTCTGTCCTCTTTTTTCGAAAGGAACAACACACAAAACGTTATTAATTAAAGACTCTATAGACTGGGTAAACCAATTTATGCTTGATGTGATTAAATTGCAAAAGCAAAGACGAGATGTGGTATTTACCAAAGAAACCTACATTAAAAACAGGTTAATTTTAGATCAGGGGCCAAAAAGAATGTTTGGCAAAACAATCAATTATTACAGCAATATCAATACGAATCAGTTGGTTTGGCTCAACGAAAGCTACTCGCAATTACATTTTAGCAAAAAGGATGGTTATAAAGAGCGGGTGAATGCTACCAAAAGTTACGGTAAATATCCGTCGTGGGAGTTTAAAAGTGCGGCGCAGCTCAGTCTTAATTTTAGTGAGAATTTTATAAAATTTGAATCTCTTAGCGACAAAAACTTTGTTTCTCCCTTAGCACAAAATGCTTTTAATTTTTACGATTATAGGCTTATAGCAAAAGATAACGAAAAGGTAGTAATTCAGGTTATCCCGAAACATCGCTTTTCTCCTACTTTTGAAGGTCAGCTCACTTTTAATATCAATTCTTGCCAGTTAGCGCACCTTGATCTAAAAATAAATGGTGATAAAGGCATCAACTTTATCGACAGCTTGCAGGTTGTTCAAGAATATCCTAAAGATAGCACAGTGCCCACTTATACCTTGTTGAAATACAAAGGAGGGGTTTTAAAGTTTTATTTTTCGGGAAGTAGCCAAGCTGTTTTTACAGATGAGAAAAGTCCAAGTGAATTCTATCAGGATTTTAGAAAGCAAGAAGTTGTGAAAGATGATTCATCTGCTTATCGCTCGCGACTGTTAAAAGCCAATAGAAAAATTCCGCTAACTGTGCAGGAACGTTTGGCTTCAGAATACCAAGATTCTATCAATCGCCAGAGGAAACGTAATCCGATTATAGATTCGCTAGAGCGATTAAATTCGAGGGTAGGAATTTTACCCTTACTTTTTACAGAGAAGGAGTGGACCAATGAAAAGCGAGGTTTAGCAATTGTTTTTGATCCTATTGCACCAGCTTTTTTCTTTAATACCGTGGAAGGTTTTGGTGTGAATTACGGGGTGTCTTTTCTGAAATTTGCAAAAAACAATACCAGTTGGTCTGTAACGCCGAGGTTAAGGTATGGTTTTGGAAATCAGGAGCTAAATTCTGACCTTTCTGCATCGTGGTATTACAAACCTAAAAAGCGGGGAACCTTAAATTTTAGTATAGGCAGCACCTACTTGGATTTAAATCCCAACGGTAGCTTAACTACGCTACAGAATACTTTAAACACTTTGTTTTTTGAGCAGAATTTCATGAAACTTTACCGGAAGGAATATATAAGTGCTGGTATTGGTAGAGAGTTGGTGGGCAACCTTTATTTATCATTTGGTGCCGAGGTTTCTAAAAATTATTCGGTTAGCAACACCCAAGGTTTTGTTTTTAGGGATATCAAGTATAGAAACTACAGCTCTAATAATCCAATTGACCCAGCTTTAGAAGACAAACTTTTTCCAGCTTATACCTCTTTTTTTATAAACTCATCCTTAATTTACACCCTAAAGCAACCGTATATTACCAAGGATAAGATTAAGATTTACAAACTACCCTTGGGTCCAAGGTTTGTTTTCTCTTATAAGAGGGGCATACCAAACATGTTCCACTCTACCTCCGATTATAATTATGTAGAGCTTGAAATTCAGCATGAAAAATTGGATATGGGTTTATGGGGCTATGGTTCTTATTCGGTGTCTGCCGGTAAATTTATTAATCGTAAAACAGCTTATTACCCCGAGTGGCGTCATTTTAGTGGTAACTTAGCCTTAATATTTAATCCCAGTTTAAGGAGTTTCCACTTGTTAGATTTTTATACCTACAGTACCGATCAGTATTTTTTTGAAGGGCATTTTGAACATAATTTTAACCAGTATTTTTCTAACAGAGTGCCACAGTTGAGAAAGCTAAAATTACAAGAGCTTGTTGGTGGGGGCTATCTTTATCAACCGGAAAAAGGAAATTACTTAGAGGTTTATGTAGGTTTAAAGCGCCTATTCTTTAGAGCCGATTATGCGGTTTCTTTTAATGATTCGGGCCTATTGAATCACGGGTTTAAAATCTCCTATAATTTTTAGGATGTTTTATTGATTAGAGAAATGGAGCGATTAAATTCCGTTAACCCAAATCCATTCCATTTATAAACGTAGCAACGAAATGTGTAATCTTTTTCAATAGCCTGTCGGCCAGTGGTTTTCGTTTTAACAAACTTGGCTTTTCTCCTTTAATAAGTTCTAAACTTCGTCTTTAAGTGGTTCTCTTTCTGCAAAAAGGTAATCATCAATCAGTTTCTGTGTACGTTCGGCAGATAGGTTTTCTTCCTTTACTATTTTAGAAAACTTGAATCTTGAGCTAGTTATGTATGAGTTGTATCTTCTACAGAATCTATTTGTTTAGGTCAATCAAAATCAATTTCAAAATACTTTAAAATAGCTTTGTAATTATCCTGAGCTGTAAGACAAGTATCTAACAAGTATTCTTTTATACAGCTCCACTGTTGCAAACCACGATAATAAAACAACTTTAAATCATCGTCAATAATAAAAGGTACAATATTGTTAGCAAGGCATTCTTTAAATAATATTAGTCGGCCTACCCGTCCGTTGCCATCCTGAAAAGGATGAATAATCTCAAACCGGTAGTGAAAGTCGATAATGTCTTTTAAAGTTTTTTTCTCAATGTTATAATAATCAGAGAGCAGTTCTCTAATTTTTAGTGCAACTTCTTTGGGATGGCAAGTTTCGTTGCCTCCTACTTCATTAGGGAGTTTTTTATATTCACCAACCTTAAACCAATCTTTACTACTGTCTGATGTACCTGATTTTAATAGGAAATGAAGTTCCTTAATCAAAGATTCTGTCAGTTTTGATTTTGCCTTATCGATAATAAGATCAATACAGCGAAAGTGATTAGAGGTTTCAATAATGTCATCAACATTCACGCTTTCTTTAGAAATCCCGATAGTATTGGTTTCAAAAATATAGCGTGTTTGCTCATGAGTTAGTTTACTTCCTTCTATTCTATTAGAATTATAAGTTAAGTCAATCTGTGTTCGGTGGTAGATGCCACCTTTAAGTTTCATGTCTTTTTGCTCTTTTAAGTAGTTGAGCAAAATATTATCACTAAATTTTTTCTTGTTTTCTTTTTCTGGCAATGATGCGTCTTCCGGAATATTCCAAGTTTTACCTGTTAAAAAAGCTCCACTGAGTTTGTCTTTAGCGCAGTAATTTCTAACAGTTCTTTCGGGACTATTCCATTTTTTAGCAAACTCTCCAACAGACAAAAATCTCATTGTTATTGATATTTATCGGCAAAGATACCATTAAAATGGATTTAAAATAGCGGATTATTGCCGATAACGGCAAGTAGATAAATTGGAGAAGGGGTTTTTATCCAAATAAATTTTGGAGTAGATATTTTTTTTGGAGTTCGTATTGTGTTAATATATTCTTTTCTATCTCTATTTTTTCATTAATTGAAGCAAGAATTAGTAATGAAAGATTGTTCTGACTCATCTATCGGTAGTGGCAATTCAGCACCATTTAGAAAATCTTTATTGTTAATGTTCATTGTGTTTTTCGCACCTTTTTGAACCAAAGGATTTAAATAATTATACGTATTGACTGTAATGGCAAAAAGTAATTTATTCTGCGTTTCGGAAAAAAACATTTGTGTGGCTTTATCGGTCTTGTCATAATCATTACTCAGCGTAAACAAATCTCGAACTTTTTGATAAAATCGTTTTTCAGAAGCTCGAATATCCCGTATGCGAGCTAGTAATTCATCAAAATAATCAGGTCTACCATCAGGGTTTTTTAGGCGTTCATCATCCATCAAAAAACCCTTAATCATATATTTTTTGAGATTGCGATTTGCCCACTGTCTAAATTGTGTCCCTCGCTTGCTTCTCACCCGAAAACCAATTGCCAAAATCATATCCAAACTGTAGAAAGTAACGGAGTACTTTTTGCCATCAGTGGCAGTTGTCAAGTAATTCTTTACAACTGATTCTGAATCTAACTCTTTGTCTTCTAATACATTATTGACATGTTGACCTATATTCTGTTTAGAGGTGTCAAAAAGTTCTGCTAACTGATTTTGATTCATCCATACAGAACCATCTTTTGCATATAAAGCAATAGAAACTTTACCGTCTTGAGTTTTGTAAATGATGATATTTTTCTCTTCACTCATAACTCGTAATTAAAACACCAAACCCAACTCCTTAAAATAACCAGCAATTTCTACATCCAGCTCCGCTCGTTTGGCTTCCAATTCTTTAATCTCACTCATTACCAAATGAATGTCAATTTCTTCCTCTTCCTCAAAAGTATCTACATAGCGAGGGATGTTTAGGTTAAAATCGTTCTCTGCAATTTCTGCTAGTGAGGCTAAGTGGCTGTACTTTTCTATTACAGTTCTGTTTCTGTAGGTGTCAATAATTTTATCAATATGCTCATCGCGGAGGATGTTTTGAGTTTTTACTTTATCAAAATCATTGCTGGCATCAATAAATAAAATATCATCGGGGTTTTCTCGACATTTTTTAAACACCAAAATGCAAGTCGGGATACTAGTTCCGTAAAAAATATTTGCCGGCAAACCAATTACAGCATCTAAATAATTTTTGTTTTCAATCAGGTATTTACGGATGTGCAACTCGGCGGCACCCCTAAACAAAACGCCATGCGGTAAAACCACTGCCATGGTTCCGTTTTCTGCCAAATGATAAACCATGTGCTGCACAAATGCAAAATCGGCTTTACTAGCTGGCGCTAATTTTCTGTATTGGCTAAAGCGGTCATCACTTGTAAATATGGGATTCGCACTCCAATTTGCAGAAAAAGGCGGATTTGCCACAATTGCTTCAAACTGGTGTTCGATGTGTTGAGGATTCTCTAAGGTATCTTCTTGCTTAATGTCAAAATTGCGATAATGTACACCATGCAAAATCATATTCATGCGGGCAAGGTTGTAAGTGGTACGGTTCATTTCTTGACCGTAAAAATTGCTTACATCTTTTACTTCCCGGGCCACGCGAAGCAACAAAGATCCTGAACCGCAAGTAGGGTCATAAACAGAGCGTAATTTTTGTTTGCCGGTAGTTACTATTTTAGCCAAAATTTTAGAAACTTCCTGAGGCGTATAAAACTCGCCCGCTTTTTTTCCAGCTCCACTGGCGAATTGCCCAATTAAATACTCGTAAGAATCTCCTAAAATATCAGATTCAGATTCTTCCAGTTTAAAATCTATTTTATCTAAATGCGAAAGTACTTTTGCAATGATGGCGTTTCTAGCATCAGGCGTTTTACCCAGCTTGGTGCTGTTTAAATCCATATCCTCAAACAGGTTATCAAAGTCCTCTTCGCTGGCTGTCCCCATGGTACTCAGCTGAATATTGATCAATATTTTTTGAAGATCTTCTAAAATGAAATTGGTTTTGGCCTCATCAAAAAGCGATTCATCTTCGTTATTGCCTCTACCTCTTTTCGCCACTTCGCCAAAAAGCTCATCAGGTTTTAAAAATAGCCTAACTTTTCTAAAGATTCTTCTTTGATGGCTTCTAAAAACTCATTGCCTTGTGGAGTTGTCGCATTTATCGCTCTAAACCCAATTTTATCTTGCTTTAAAATAGCATTGGCAAATATTTCCATTTTCTCACTTAGGTATTTATAAAAAATAAAACCCAAGATATAATCACGAAACTCATCGGCATTCATTTTGCCTCTAAGTGTGTTTGCAATATTCCAAAGTTGTTGTTCTAATGCTTTTTTTTGATCTTCTGACATTGTAAATTTTATTCGATGGTTAAAACTACATTTTTATTCCTTAATGCATTTATATAAAGGCTAAAAGCAAAATGCACAAAGCTTAAAGCTAAAAACCTATATTACAGAATGTTAACTCTATTATTTGTGAAATTAATTAATGGACTCTATATAATTTAGGATTACCGCCCAACAAAAAATCCATTGTTAGGTATCTGTTTTATCGAGTTTAATGCTACTCCCTCTCCTTCGGAGAGGACTGGGGTGAGGCTTCCTCCACATACATATCTGCTAAAATATACCACTTACTATCGTCGCCTTTTTTCCAAATTCTAATATAATTGTATTTGTTTACGCCAATGCTTGCTTTGCCGTTTGTATAAGCTAAATCTCCGCTAAAAGCTCGGTCAACAAAAGTAGGGTTCGAGGTTATGTGTTGGTTTCTTTGGTCGATAAAATTTATGGCCTGCTGTTTTCCGATAAAAGGCAACTCATCTGGGAAATAAAGCCTTACATCATCAGCGTAGTATTCTGAGAAGTTTTTATTGCCCGATCGGATGAGCGCTTTGCTAAAAAGTAAATCTGTGCTAAACACAATATCTTCCCGCATTTTTACTTTTTTTGGACCTATAAGTTTAGGGTACTTGTAATTTGAGGGGTCAATAAACTGAGGGTCGACCTCTTTTACAGGTTTCTTATGCTCAATACCAGCATCTAAAGCCAATCGCCACTTTTTGTTTTTCTCCGCTTTCCACACCGATAGGTAATGCCCGTAGCTCAACTTTTCGTCTTTTTTAATGGTGTATAAGCCCGCGGTAAAGCCAAAGTAGCCACTTTTAGAAATCAAGGCGAAATCTGGTTGCCATCCCAACTCAAAATCAGCAGGTTCTTGCTTGCTATAAAAATCTATAATATTTACTGGGTTTGGTCTAAAAGTAACACCAGTTTTGTCGGCCATTTCTATAAAAGCTTGGTTTAATCCTTTTTTGATGGCCAGGTTGTTAAAGTAAGCTTCTGTTTTTAGCAAAGAATTTACTGTACCATTTGTTTTTTGGGCAAAAGAAGGAACAGCTAAAAAAGCAGTAAAGCAAAACAATATAAGAGTAGATTTTAGACGGTAGGTATTTGTATCGGAAAATAGAGTATTCATTTGTATATCGAAAATGTTTAAATGGAATTTCAATTTAGCTTAAATATACAGGAGCTGCAAAAAAGAAATTATGCTAAGTAAATATAAAGTCAAAAAGTGTTAATTACCGCAAACGATTGCATAAATAAATACCTCCATTTCGGCGCTCAAACAATTTAAAATCACTAATCTTGTTAAAGGCTAAAACTGCAAACCAGCAGCATAAAGCTTTGTATAAACCAAAAGATATTAAAATGAGTTTATTTGATTTAAGTGGTAAAGTTGCTTTAGTTACCGGATGCAACAAGGGAATAGGTAAAGGAATGGCTTTAGCTTTAGCAAAAGCCGGAGCGGATATTATTGGTGTTTCTGCCAGTATGCCGTTAAGTGGTGGCGATACGGAACTTGAAGTACAAAAATTAGGTAAAAAGTTTAAGGCCTACCAGTGCAATTTTGGTGATAGACCTTCTTTAGAAGCATTTATTGAGAAAGTAAAAGCAGAAAACCCAGTAATAGATATATTGGTAAATAACGCTGGAACTATACAAAGAGCGCCAATTGCCGAACATCCGAATGAAATGTGGGACAATGTGCTTGCAATCAATTTAGATGCACCGTTTATTTTAACCCGCGAAATAGGCAGAAGAATGGTTGAGCAAGGATCTGGAAAAGTAATTTTCACAGCTTCGTTATTAACTTTCCAAGGTGGTATTACGGTGCCAGGTTATGCAGCAAGTAAAGGCGCTGTAGGTAGTTTAGTTAAAGCATTTGCTAACGAGTGGGCGTCAAAAGGTGTAAACGTTAACGCCGTTGCTCCGGGTTACATCGCTACAGATAATACAGAAGCTTTACGTAACGACGAAGAAAGAAGCAAATCTATTTTATCCAGAATACCAGCCAACCGGTGGGGAACACCAGAAGATTTTGGTGGCGTAACCGTTTTTCTAGCTTCAAAAGCAGCAGATTATGTACACGGAACTGTAATCACCGTTGACGGTGGATGGATGGGACGTTAATTTTCAATGCGGAAAGCTAAAACCTAGATTTCAGAATTTAGCCGTTTAATTATTAAAAAAAAACGCTAATAAGTATAAAAAAGATTAAAGACATGAAACAGAGATATCATAACAGCCAAAAAGAAGTAAAAGGGATGAACACTGCAGAATTGCGTGAACAATTCCTGATTGAAGATTTAATGACAAAAGGTGAAATTAAATTCACTTACAGCCATTACGATAGAATGATTATTGGTGGTGCTGTACCAACTAGCGGAAGCTTGAAATTAGATAACTTCCCAATGTTAAAAGCTGATTTCTTTTTAGAAAGAAGAGAAATGGGTGTAATTAACGTAGCTGGAGCTGGAACCATCAGCGTTGACGGTAAAACTTACGACTTAGCAAAGAAGGATTGTTTATACATTAGCAGAGGAAGCAAAGACATCAGTTTTTCTTCTAAAGATGCTAGCTCACCAGCAGAATTTTACATTTTATCTGCGCCAGCACATAAAGAATATCCAACAACTTTGATGAAAGAAGCAGATGCTACTCCAGTAGTTTTAGGTTCGGCAGAAACATCAAACCACAGAACAATCCATAAATACATTTATGCAGATGGCATACAAAGCTGCCAATTGGTAATGGGCTTAACTACGTTAACAACAGGTAGCGTTTGGAATACCATGCCATCTCATGTGCATGATAGAAGAATGGAAGCTTATTTCTACTTTGATTTAGCGGCAGACCAAACAGTTTTCCATTTTATGGGCGAACCACAAGAAACTCGTCACATGACGGTTCATAACAATCAAGCAATTATTAGCCCACCATGGTCAATCCACTCTGGTTGTGCTACAGCTAGTTATTCCTTTATTTGGGGAATGGGTGGCGAAAACCAGGATTATGGCGATATGGATCCAGTTGCGATCATAGATTTAAAATAATCAAAAGCTTAAAGCCCCTCTTTCATTGTTAAAATTGGTTAGGTTCTAATGAAATTTATGGGGGGCTTTTTTTCTTCTTCGAAGATAAAAACCTACTTAAAACACAAAAAGCATAAGAATGAAAGACGGAAACGTAATACCCGACGATTTTTTATTGTACTCTGAAAGCGCTAGAATCCTTTACCATAACTACGCCAAAGACCTACCAATAATTGATTACCATAATCATTTGCCCCCTAATGAGATAGCCGAAAACAAGAATTTTAAAACCATGACAGAGGTCTGGTTAAAAGGCGATCATTACAAATGGAGAGCGATGCGTACTTTGGCGGTAGATGAGCGTTTTATCACTGGCGATGCATCTGACGAGGAAAAGTTTATGGCTTGGGCAAAAATAGTACCGTCAACCGTAAGAAATCCATTGTTTCATTGGAGCCATATGGAGCTAAAAAAGCCTTTTGGCGTAAAAAAGTTTTTAAATGAAAAATCGGCTAAAGAGATTTACGAACACGGTAACCAATTGCTGGCACAAAAAGATTTTTCTACACAAGGGCTGTTAAAGCAGTTCAATGTTAAAATGGTAGGTACTACAGATGACCCAACCGATTCTTTGGAACATCATAAAGCGCTGATTGATCAGGGTTTCGAGATCAAAGTAAAACCATCTTTCCGTCCGGATAAATCTTTTGCCGTAGCTGATGCAGTTACTTACCGAGCTTATATTAAAAAACTTTCTGCAGTTTCGGGTATTCAAATAACCGATGTAGAATCTTTAATAGCGGCCTTACGTAACCGGATTGAGTTCTTTGCAGCTCATGGCGCTTCCATCTCAGATCACGGCTTAACAAGCGTTCCTTCAAAATTGACGCTTACCGACGCTGAAAAATCAGAGTTCAGTAAATTGTTAAAAGGAGAGGTTGATGATTATTCAAATTCCGATGCTTTTGCAGGCTACGTTTTAACTGAGTTGGCTAAAATATACCACCAAAAAGGTTGGGTACAGCAGTTCCATTTAGGTGCAATTAGAAATAACAACCACGGTATGTTACGCAAAATTGGCCCAGATACTGGTTTCGACTCTATCGGCGATTTTAAACAGGCTACAAGTTTATCTAATTTCTTAGGCAATCTAAGTTTGGATGATCAATTGGCTAAAACCATTATTTATAACCTTAACCCTGCAGATAACGATGTGTTTGCAGCGATGACCGCTAACTTTGCCGATGGGAAAGTTAAGGGAAAAGTACAGTTTGGTTCTGGCTGGTGGTTTTTAGATCAAAAAGATGGTATGGAAAAGCAATTGAATTCCTTATCAAACATGGGTGTTTTAGGCACTTTTGTAGGGATGTTGACTGATTCACGTAGCTTCTTATCATACCCTCGTCATGAGTATTTTAGAAGAATTTTGTGTAATATTTTAGGCAGTGAAATGGAAAACGGACAGGTGCCTAATGATGAGCAATGGATTGGTGGTATGGTTAGTGATATCTGCTATAATAACGCTAAAGAATATTTTGGATTGTAAAATTTAACGTCACCTCGAGGGAAACGAGAGGTCTCACAAGCAATTTACCATGCAAAATGTAGACTTTTTAGATGAGATGTCTCCTCTCGTCGACAGGACGCCCGTTTGAATATTACTTTGAATAGTTGTTTCTATTATTAGGCATAACCATAAGGTTTATGCCTATTTTTTTAAGGCCTAGCAACAACAAAAATCAACTGCTCTTTTAAATCTCAATCACATGAAAAAAGTACTTTGTTTTGGTGAGTTATTGTTAAGAATATCTCCATCGCCTGTAAATGATCCAAATTCAGCGACAAATCCATTTACGCTTTATATGGGTGGCGCAGAAGCCAACGCAGCAACAGCACTTGCCGGCTGGAATGTTCCGGTACGTTATTGCACCGCATTGCCAGACAATTTTATGAGTCGCCATGTGATTGATTACCTAGATTACAAAGGAATATTTACGTCTTCTATTTTATTTACAGGAGATAGAATTGGCGTTTATTATTTAGAACGTGGTGCCGATTTAAAAGGCAGTATGGTTTATGATAGGGCACATTCTTCATTCTCGCAGCTTAAACCAGGGATGATCGATTGGGATAAAGTATTGCGAGATGTTTCCTGGTTTAACTTTACAGCGATAAGCCCTGCTTTAACGCAAGATGTTGCCGATGTGTGTTTAGAAGGTATTCAAGCAGCATCAGAAAAAGGAATTACCATTTCATGCGATTTAAATTACCGTTCTAAACTTTGGAATTACGGGAAACAGCCTATTGAAATAATGCCCAAATTAATTGAATATTGCGATGTGGTGATGGGCAATATTTGGTCGGCAAATAGTTTGTTGGGAACCCATATTGATTCCGAAATTCATAGCAAAGGTACCCGTGAAGCTTATCTGGCACATGCCGAACTTAGCT
The DNA here is from genome assembly GCF_000302595.1 of Pedobacter arcticus A12. Classification (GTDB taxonomy): domain Bacteria; phylum Bacteroidota; class Bacteroidia; order Sphingobacteriales; family Sphingobacteriaceae; genus Pseudopedobacter; species Pseudopedobacter arcticus. Next base: position 113,379 of record NZ_AKZJ01000014.1, read on the forward strand.
CAAAAGAAATTATCCAAAAATTTCCGAAGGTAAAAAGCGTAGCCAACACCTTTAGGTTTGATAGCGATGCCAACGACCTTAAATATTACACCAGTTTGTTTACCGGCGGCAAGTCTTACCATTCGGCAGAGTTTAATTGCGAAGGTGTAGTTGACCGTTCGGGCAGTGGAGATTGCTTTATGGCTGGTTTAATTTATGGTTTTTACAATCAAAACGAGCCACAAGATATCATTGATTATGCTACGTCTGCAGCTTTTGGAAAACTTCAGGAGCAGGGCGACGCTACAGGGCAAGATGTATTGACGGTGAAAAAAGGCGAGCTAGGGAAATAAACGGTCCTTTTTGAATTTTCAACTTAGCACTAAGAACAAGCTTACTCAACAAGTTGCTTGTTAACATTCTATAATATAAATTTTGACTATTAACGCTAGGGCGTTTTAGTACGCTGTGTCTTTTGGTAGAGAAATCCAAAAGTATGTCGCTGTCATCGTTAACGGCTATTTAACCTTTCTAACTGTTTAATTAACATCTATTTTATCCAACTGCGGTTATTAATTGAATCGGAAATCATTTGAACCTAACAGTAACCTAACTCAGAAAAAGAATCTGTATTGTCCCTGTTAAGTCCGAGTGATATCTTTGTTAAGTGCGTGGTAATATCGAGTAATTACTACGCTTTCCAGTCGTTTTAGTTTCCTTTAACCCTTACTTGCACATCCTCGCTTCCTGTTGTTCTGTCTCTTTTACTGATGTTTTGATTGCCAAAACGATAAATGAAAGAAAGGATAGCTCGGCGACTGTCTATGCGGATGCGTGTGCGCATATCGATGTTTTCGTAATTGGTGGTACGTTTAAATTGGATGGTTTGGAAAATATCATTCACCATCAATTTAATAGTACCCATTTTGTTTAACACTGATTTCTGGAAACCTGCCGAAACGCCATAGTAAGCCTGTTGCGAAGAAACTCCGTAAACACTTTTGCCATCGTAAAAAGCGCTTAATTCTGCACCATATCCATTTCCCAATTTGAATGTATTTTGCGTGTTCAAATTAAAACTGGTCATTTGGTTATCAAAGTTTCCGCTCTGGTGTTCGCCTTTGTATCGGTTATGGAAAACGTTGGCAAAGTGCGTAGCTGTCCACCAAGCGGTAAAATCTGTAGTCGCGGTAAAGCTAATGCCATAGTTCACGAAACTTTCTAAGTTTACCGGAGTAGAGAATGTAGTATTAATGGAATCTATTTGCCCAGGAACCCAGTTCATCACATCTTTGGTGTAATTGTAGCTAATGGCGGTAATGTATTTCTGTTTGTAAATATGGCTTAATTGTAAAGCATCCGTGAGCTCCGGTTTTAAAAATGGGTTTCCTTGATAAAATAGAAACGGATCTCTAAATACCCTAAACGGATTCAGCTCATCGTAGCTTGGGCGTTCAATTCGTTTGCTATAAGCCAATTGAATTTTATGGTTTTCGCCAAAAGGCTTGGTAGCAAAAAACGTCGGAAAAAGCTGAAAGTGATTCCGTTTTACCAAAGAATCTGAAGTAATTTGGTGACCTCTACTTTGCGTAAACTCGCCACGCAAACCTGCTTGCAAACTAAGTTTTCCGAACTCTTTATTAATAGACAAATAGCCTGCATGAATTTGTTCTTTGTACCTAAAGTGGTTGCTACTGCCCGTATCATTTATCCATTGATTGTTTTTTAGCGTATCATATCGTAGGTTATTATCAGAATTAACCAGACTGCTTTTTAAGCCGGTTTCTAGTTTAGTGCTTTTGCCGATGGTTTCTGTAAAGTCTATTTTAGCTACATAAACATCCGTAACGGAAGGCACATAACCCTTTCGGGAAGAGGACCCACCGTTATAAGCACTACCCGTTCCTTTATACTTGGTATCTAAATTTAAGCGTGAGGTAAAGGCGTTGCTGGAATAATCAACATCTGCGCTAAGCTCCCTACCTTCTTTTGTAAACTTAAGGACGTAATTGAGGTTATAACTCAGGTTTTCCCAGCTTTGTTTATCGTAATTGTGGCTAAGGGCGTCACTAATTGTGGTGTTTGTGTTATTGTTTAACAAGATGTTGCCGGTATTGCTATCATGAGTGTATTTACCCGTATTGCCGTTAAATAATAAGCCAAAGGTGTTTTTGTCATTTAAAAAATAATCGGCGCCGGCTCTAAAATTGTGGGTGTTTAAAGGTTCGTTGGTTTTGGTGTTTTGTAAAGATGTACGATCGGGTTTGCCAGAAGTGTTGTTGTCATCATAAAAATTACGGACAAAATCCAAATACTCAGTTTCTCCGCGATAAGCATAATTGTAATTTCCGTAAAGGTTTACTTTTTCAGAACGATAGTTTAAACTTGTTCCGCTTCCATATCTTGCGTTTCTACTACTGCCACCGTTTACCGTAACCGAACCGTTGAAACCTACTGCCGTATTTTTCTTCATCACAATGTTGATGATTCCGCCGTTTCCAGCAGCATCATATTTTGAGGAAGGATTGCTCATCACCTCAATTTTACTGATGGAGGTAGAGCTAGTTCCTTTTAAAAGGTTAGCTAGTTCTTTGCCGGATAGGTAAGTTAGTTTTCCATTTAACAACACCATCGTCCCTGGGCGACCTTTCAACGAAACGCTACCTTCATCATCTACCGATACGCCAGGAGCTTTTTCCAACAGTTCTAGAGCGGTACTTCCTTCTGCCAAAATGCTATTTTCCACGTTGATTACCATACGGTCAATACGCTGTTCAATCAGTGGTTTTTGTGCAGTTACCACAACCGTATTTAGCATTTTACCTCCGTCTGGTTTCATTGCTAACACTCCTAAGTCGAGCCGTTTTAAGCCTTCGTGATTGAAAGCATCACTGTTGTAGGGTTGAAAACCGAGGGAACTGGCTTTTATCAGATATGTTCCGTTGATGATATTATCGAAATAAAATGAGCCAGCACTATCTGTTAAAGTGCTTTTAACTTGTACAGAGTCTGGGAGCTTTAACATAGCGACTCCGGCATACGGTATTGCTTGGGTATGGTGGTCAACTAATTTACCAATAATACGGTTGTTTTGGGCGTGTAATGTCCCGGTTGCCAAAATTAGGCAACTTATAAAAAGTGTCTTTTGAAACATAATAAGAAGAAGTATATCGCTTTGTTGAACCGATTAATTAGGTGCTGATTAAGCTTGGATATTGCTTATTAGCTGCTTTCGTCTTTTTCGGATTTTCTTTTTCCACCTGCCCCACCAAATGTAAAAGCCGGTAATAGGTAAACTAGCGCAAATAATACTGATGAAAAAGAAAAGTATTTTGGTGGGGAGTCCGCCAATAGCACCAACGTGTAAAGAGAAATTATTTCGCCTTAACCAATTAGCAAATTGTTCATCTTTTAGTTTGTATTGAGAGGACGGTAATTCTTTTAAAGTGTGTTGATCTAGATTAACATAGCGCCAAGAACCATTATGCATATCAACACATAGTTCAATAACATCTGATGCTTTTTTAGGGAACGAAACAATAATTTGGTCTTTGTTGTAGTCACCAATTTCATTCTTACCTTTTTTCCAGGCCTTATCAACTTGTTGTAAAGAAACAAGTTGTGGGTTTTTGGTAGTGTCTGATTTAGAGATAATTCGCTCTGTTTTAACTCCTCCACTTAGCCAATAAACTCCATTGTTAAACCAAGAAAAACTCATGATTAATCCAGTAACGGCAATAATTAATGCTATAGTGAGCGAATAGAACCCCAAAACGCTATGTAAATCATAATTTAAGCGTTTAAAACGAGCTTTCCATTTTACTGTAAAGCTGTTGTTTATTTCTTTTTTGTTCCACCTTTTTGGCCACCACATGATAACGCCACTAAGTAATAGAAAGAAAAAAATAAAAGTTCCCCAACCCACAATTGGTTCACCTATTTTTTCGGGAAACCAAAGATGAAAATGCCCTTCTTCAATGAAGTGGAAAAAATCTTCATGATGAACCATGGCCACTATTTCCGCAGTATATGGATTTACATATACCATAGAATCGGAATTCAAACTGAAATGGACGGTTTTCCCTTCTCCGTGGTACCAGATGGAGTAAATTTCTTTGTTCGGCAAAGCATTAGCCACAGCTTTATACAAAACCGAAGGCGCTAATTGTTCTCCTTGTTTTTCGGTATGTAGCCAAGGGCTTGTAAGCTGTCGAATCTCTTGTTCAAAGACTAAAATACAGCCTGTAATACTTAAAATTATAACGATAATGCCAGATACAATTCCAAGCCACAAGTGTAGCCAGGCATTAATTTTCAAAAAAATATTTTTTGCCATTTTAACTTTAATAAGAATCAGGAAAATTGTTGATTAACTGCATAAAAAGGCTGAGCGTTAGCTTGGTCAACCTTTCCACACGTGATTAGAATTATAGCTCATCAATTCTTAAGATGTAGTCAAAATCTCCCTTGATGTTTATTCCCTTAGTAACTTCATAAGTTGTAGTGTTTAAGCTCCAAACGTAATCGTTTGTGCCTTCACCATTAATTACAATATGAACTTTACTGCCATTTACAATAACGCTTTGTAAATAATCGCTGTTATCTCTTGGCAAATCAGTAAGCTTTTTAACCAGAGTTTTGTTGTGCAAGTCTATTATGGCAAACTCATAAGTATGGTTACTAGCAAGGATGCCTGTGTTGTTGTATTTTATAATAGCCTTACCGTTTCCAATAGCCCATAAGCCAATGGCATCGCTTCCGGTGACAGCACTTACGTTAAATTTATAAGACTGATCAATAGTTGTTGTGCCTTTCTTGTATCTATACACTACGTTTGGCAAAGTTTTGTTCACCATTTGAGGGGTAGTTAACATGTATACATCGCCATTGCTATCTACGTTTGAAGACGCAGTCCATAAACGGCTGCTTCCGTTTCCGGCAGATGCGGCATCTTCTTCTGTACCTATCATTGTTAAACCTGTACTGCTATATTTTGCTACGGCAAATAATGCTTTATCGTAACTTGGATCTGGCCAGTCTTTAGCATAATTGAATCCGAAATAAACATTCCCGTCAGAATATTCTAAATTCCCAATGCGGTAACCGGTATAACCTGTAGGAAGCGCAGGAAGTGTTAGTTCACCATTTACAAATTTGAAAGTTTCGATATCTACAATAGAATAAAGTGTTTTGGTATAGTCACCATTTGGACCAACAATAAGTAAGGTTTTATCGTTAACCCAAGTATAGGTGGCAGAAGCAAAATTCACGTGTACATACGGCACCTCTTTTACAGCCGTCCAGTTGTTGCTTTTTAGCTCAAATTTTACAAAAGATCCTTCTTCTTCATTGACGTAATAATAATATCCTTTATGAGGAATAATTCCGTAATCTGCCTTTCCTGTAATTTCTCTTCCGTTTCCTGATAAGGAAACACTGCCGGTGTCTACTGAATTTACACCAACCACATATTGTGCGGTATTTGGCCAATTACCAACTTGTATCCACAAAAAGTAATTTCCATCCGTTTGGTTGTCCGGAGATGTTTTATCTTTTGAGCAGGAGAACAAAACAACTGATAAAAGTAATAGTGCTACTGATTTGAATATAATTTTCATGATTTTTTTGGGTTTAATTTTTGCTAATAAAGTATCTTAATTTTACGTAAAAGGCTCTTCCTTCTTTCTGGAGCTTGAAATTATCGTATGCTAATTGATTTGTTAGGTTGTTACATTCTAAAGAGATGTTGTATTTCGATTTTTGGAAAGAAGAGGTAAGACTTGCGTTATGGATAGTTTGTGAAGGAATATCGTCGATTACGGCACCCAAACCCTCCCATGTTCTATAATACCAGTGAATGAAATTTGTGCTCCAGTTGAACTGAATTCTGGTATCTTTTCCAATCAAATCGTTTTTACCAATTCCAAGGTCTGCATTACCAAAAAACCAAGGTTGGTTGGGTAATCTCTTGTTGTAAGTATTTTCATTGCTAGTACTATTTGCCGAACTAAAACTGATAGATTTTTGATAGCTCGCGTTTACAGTTGCGCTTAAAAGATTTTTATAATTATATCTAATTTCCGCTTCAGCACCGCTGATGTTAATTTTATCTAAATTTTCGTAAATCGTTCTGGGTGTATTAGATTGATAGACTTTGGCATAAATAAAATCTTTTGCATAACGCAAAAAGCCATTCGCTTCTATAAATAACTGATGATTATGGTTTAATGTTTTAGAGTAAAATGTACCCAGATTTAAATTATAACTATGCTCGGGCTTTAAATCTAAATTAGCAATGGTGTTAACGCCATCTCCAAACATTTCTGAAGCTTCCTGTAACCTGTACGCTTTTTCAAACGAGAATTTCACCCCAAAATCCTTAATTACATAATAGCGGCTAGATAAACCATAACCGAGAGAATTGTCTGAACTACTAATATTCTCATAAACCGCAGTAGCCGAAGAGTATTTGTTTAGCTTTAACCCTAAACCATAATATTTTGTAAAAAAAACATTGCTCCATTTATTACTGAACAAATCTTGCTGATACGCCAAACCAACAATGTTTTTTCTCACAAGTCCGGGGTTATCATCCGAAGTGGTAACCAACTCATTAAAAGTGTTGTTTTCTACCCCGTCCAATACGTAATTTAGGTTAAATGAATGCTCGTTATTTATTTTATAGGAAACATTGGTACGTCCAATAATATGCGGTCTGGTTAAATTGTTTATAGTGAAAAAAGAGCCCATTTCTGGCGAGTCGCTATAAGCGTAAATATTGTTCCAATAATATTTTCTTCGGGCTGTATCGGTAACAATAGAAATATCTTTAGAGTAACCCCAATACGTATTTGCATCTAATCCTTTTACAAATAAGTTTCTTTTTGAATACCTAAGGCCGGCGTTTAAGCTATGCCCATGTCTTGTTGCCATACCGTAAACATTTCTCTGGTCCGTTCCGGTTTGCAATTGTTGGTCAAAACCAGTGTAAGAAAAGTTAGCAAACAAGGCATCTGCGTAAGACTTATTGCTGACGCCAACTTCTGCTTGCCCGAATGCAGATTTATACCGGTTATGGAAGCGTTCTGCGTCAAGCGTGATAAACTCGCTGGTTCCGTCTATCGTAATTTTATTGCCAACAATATTGTCTCCAGTGATTCCTCTAACACCTATCATTTTGTAATTGTTGTCCGAATAGTTGGTAAAACCATTCAGTCGCAAAGTGAGCCCATTTTTTTTATCGACAAACTGAGTGCTTAAAGCATTTTTGTTGGTATTAAAAGAACCGTAGGTGGTACTAAAATCAACATAATTTTTAGTATTTCTATTAGTGATGATATTTACCGCGCCACCTAACGCGTCTGAACCTAAAGAAACAGGAACCACTCCTTTATACACCTCAATGCTTTCCGCGAGATTTACAGGGATGTTGTTAAAACTCATGGCTGTTCCTAATATCTCCAGCGGAATACCATCAATAAAAAATTTAATCTGTTTACCTGAGAGTCCGTTTATCGAAAATTCAAAATCGCTACCCACGCCACCTTTTTCCCGAACTTTTACGCCAGTAGATTTATTTAAGAGCTGACTTAGATTGGTGTTTGTATTTGCAAACTGCTTAGTTTCTATGGTGTTTACCGCGAAACCAGATTCCCTTAATTCCTGCGTTTTGGTTTTCCCGATTACTGTAACCATTTGCATTTGCGTACTGCTTTCTTCAAGCATCAGCGTAAGGTTTAGAACCTCACCTGTTTGAACACTTACTTTCTTTTGCAAAGTTTGGTAACCTATATAAGAAACGATAAGAGTGTAATTACCTGCTTTTAGGTTTTCAAAGACAAACTTTCCGTCTTTATCTGTTTGGGTGGACTTAGCCAATTCCTTCAATTGTACGGAAACCTGCACCATTGACCCTTGTTGGTCTTTTACCTGCCCTGAAATTTTGCTGAAATTCTGAGCCGTGGTTATCAAAGAGAAGAAAGATAGCATTGCTATGAGTTGAAGTTTAAAACCTATGTTGTTCCAAGTAAGCATAGTTTATTGATTATGAGTTTTTTAGATTATTTATAGAAATGGTACTTCAATAAATCAAAGCATAAATACCCTGCATATATTCCGCTTCCTCCATGGCGGAGTAAAAGTTTGTCCATTCGTCTTCTGTAAAAGAAAAACAGATATCTGAGTTTGGGGTATGCAAAACCAAGCGTTCTTCGCCATCTGGGAAATGGTAAAAACTCTGGTTAAAATCAGGGCTTTCTGTATATTTTTTAAATGCACTAAACTGACTGGGCGAAAAAGTAAGCATAATGTTTCCATGCCAAATGTAAATGTGTTTGCAAGCCGCACAATAGCTAATGTGGGCTGTTCCTTTTTTGCTTAATGTTAGTTTGTTGCACATACGGATAGATGTTTTTCATCTTCCCAATCCTCTGCAGTTCCCTAAAAATTTCGGCAATTGCAAAGAAATCAGAAGATGGCGAATTTTATTTTATACAGGATTTAAACACCATATAATCCGGTCAACGAAAACACGAATTATATAGAACTTAGCTAAAGCAGTTTAATTTTTTGGAGACAATTTAGTAATGGCAGAAATATCTGTACCACCGCCTGTTATTAATGCACCAGCAGTAGCAATCCCAGTTTTAAGATCTATCCCATAAATACGGACTTCCGTGTTTGTTTTAAATGCTTTGTAAGCTTTTCCGTTTTCTGCGTATAAACTTCCTATTCCAAAATAGTAATCGCCACCATGTAAAGGCAATCCTGTTACCGGTGTAATGGTTTTTGTAGGAAGGTCAACAATTGCCGATTTGAATTCGTAAGAATCGAAAAGAAATCCCCAAAGTAAATTATCTTTTTCGCTAGGGACATAAACAATGTAAGCTTTCTCTCCTCCGATTGGGTATGCCGCCAACACTTTTCCTTTAAGTGAACTTGCTTGAATATCGAAGAAATAATTAGCATCAAAGGAGGTTTGTCCTTTGTTGATACGCAGAATCCCCGAATTTTTTGATGCTTCGAGCATTTCATAACCAGCTGCCAAAGAATTTGATGAAAATGTATAAACGTTTCCTGATGCTGTACGGATAATACCTGTATTTGTATAATACATGCCAATAGCTGTTGTACGCGTATCTTCAATTCTTGAAATAAAATTTAATGAGGGATAATCATAAATTCTTATAAATGCCTTATCTTGTTTCATATCCCAATCTGCATTTCTGTTGAAACCAGAAACATAAACTTTACCATCACTTACAGTAACGCCTGTAGGGAAATCGAAATATTCATTTCCAGTGCTAAAATCATTGAATTTACGGCTGGTAATAATCTGCTGTGCCGGATCATAGATCATTAATTCGTTGCTTGTTGAGCTTCCTTCCCAGGATGCACCGATAATTAATAATTTGTTATCGTCCGTTACTCCGTAAGCGTAAGTAGATTCAATAAATACCCTATTTCCTGCTATTAACTGACTTGCGCTATTCAAATAAAACGGCGCCGCACCTTCTACTTCATTATCACAGGCAAACATCGTATTGGCAACGGGAATATAAGAACCTCCTTGTTCGATACCTTTTCCTGTCATATCTATAGTGCCAGTCATTAACTGTTGAATAGAGTCAAGTGCCAGCATATAATTAGCGTTCCAAGTGTCTGTTTGGTAACCGATAACGTATCTGCTTCCCGGTATATCACCTGATTTTTCTGTTTTGTCCTTTTTACAAGAAAATAGTAATGCTGTAATTACCATTAGCGATAAAAAACTTTTAGTTGTTTTCATTATTGTGATTTTAGTTGATATGATTTGTTTTTAGTTTTTGAAATGGATTAATTTTTTATAAAATACCTGAGCTTTAGCGTAAAGGATCTGCCCGGTTTTTGAACATTGTAGTAGTCATATATCTGCACATTTGTAATGTTGCTGCATTCTAAAGCAATGTTGTACCTGCCATTTTTTAAAGAATAAGCTAAGTAGCTAGAGTAAAAAACTTGTTTAGGAATTTCTTTTTTGTTTTGCCCACCTAAAGAAGGGGGATTTAGATAATAACTATCGGCAAAACTGCCTACAAGGTTAATTGAAAAGACATCTTCAGCAGATCTGAGTTTTTTAAATTGGAAACCTAAATCGGCGTTCCCGTACAAAATAGGGACATTAGGTATTTGTTTTTTATATAGATAATTATTCAGCTCTGTACCCACCTGACCAGCTTTATCCATATTTAAGGTTTTTTGATAGGTACCATTTAACTCAAAAGTCATCCAGTTTTTAAAGCCATATAGTAGAGTAGCATCATAACTGGAAATTTGAACGTTTTTAAAATTAACGTACTGTATAATTATAGCGGGTTTTCCGGCTTGTATAAAATCAGAAGCTTTTCGGTAAAGAAAATTCCCTTGAATCCCGAAATGGTGATTAGGATATGATTTTTTATAGGAAGCCCCAAAGTTGAAGTTATTGCTACTTTCAGGCTTTAAATCAGGATTAGGTTTTGTTGTAAATCCTCCGTCGCCTAACAACTCTGTTGGTGATTGCAGTCTGTAAGCATGTTCAAAAGAGGCTTTAATTTGTAGCTGGTTTGGTATGATAAAATAAGCGGCCGCGGTCCCATAACCTATTTTGTTGAATGAAGATTTTATCATGGAACTATCAATCGCCATTACTGCGCCCTGCAAATCAAACATTTTAGTGAAAGCTGTGTAGGTTAGGTTTTTATCTAATGCAGATAAATTATACGAGAAACCTAGAATGTTTTTATTAAGATAGGGATTACTGATTTTGTAGGTAGTACTATATTCGTTGTTCTCTTTACGCTTATACCCTAAATAGGTGTAATTTAATGCCAGATAATGGTTTTCGTTAAGATTATATTTAAAGTTGGTATTGCTTTGCAGCGATTTAACATCAAACACCATGATTGTTTTGGTTGGTCTGATTTCGCCACCGCTAGTTTCATAGTTTCTAACTATAGAATTTCCGGTCCAATCATACCTTCTAGATGAAGTATCCACTTTTCGCTCCTCGGCAATGTTATAAGAAGCAGCGATACTTGCCTCAAGGCTTTTAGTAAATAATCCTGATTTTTTATATTTTAAAGACGGTACTAGGTTTTTGCTTTCGGTAAAAGCATCTCCCACCACCCTTAACATAGTAGCGCCCTGTTGTGTTTCTTTATGATTAATGCTTCCGGCTAAACCCAATAACAGGTAGTCTGCAAATTTTTTGTCTTTTACACCAACTTCTGCCATAAGCGTGGCTTGCCTATAACCATCATGAAAGTGTTTGTATTTTTGTATCGGTCCAAATGCGCCAGAAACAGGGTCTGCAATGCTAACATCAACTTTGTAACTATTGTCGGAATAGTTAGTAAAGGCACTGAAATTTGTTAGAATACCGTTTTTGCTAGTAAATCTGCTGTTAATGGAGGCTTTATGCGTATTAAAAGAACCGAAACTATAGGAGGCATCTATAAAACGATTGATACTTTTATTGGTTACAATATTTACTGCGCCACCAAGTGCATCTCCGCCAAGTTCAATGGGTACAACACCTTTATAAACATCTATGCGCTCGGCTACATTTGAAGGGATATTATTAAGGGTAAATGATGAACCATAATTATCTATCGGAATACCATCCATAAAAAACTTTACCTGATTTCCCGAGAAGCCATTTAGCGAAAATTTAAATTCTGACCCCATCCCACCAGATTCACGAACACGTATTCCAGTACTTCTGTTTAAAATTTGGTTTAAATCCACGCTGGTATTTGCGAATTTTTTTGTTTCTATGGAATTCACTGTAAAACCAGACTCTCTAATTTCTTGCGCTTTGGTTTTACCCATTACGTTAACGGACTCTAATGTCTGTACACTACTGGCCAAAGAAACATTGAAAAGTAGACTAGCACCTTCTTTAAGCGAAACCTGTTTTTGTTGTGCAGACATCCCCACAGAAGAGATAAGTAGCGTATAATTGCCTGCGTTAAGGTTTTCCAGCTTAAAAATTCCATCAACATCTGACACGGTGGAAGTTGCCGCGTTCTGAATTTTTATAAGCGCTCCTGGAATTGGCAAACCATCTTCATCGGTAATTTTACCGGTAATTTTTGAAGTTTTATTTTGAGCGAAAGAAACTGAAAACAGCAGACAGCAAATGCTAGTCAGCAAAATTTTTTTAATTTGCATTAATTTAATGTTACACGTTAAAGATTGCCGCTTCGCAGCGGTTATTTAGCCGTACGGTTGCCGCCGTACGGTTTTTTAAATAATCTTTTAGAATTGCCGTTCTATAAATTATTATTTAATTAGTGCCTGAGTGCTCTCGGCAACCAGCAAAGAGCAAACAGAGCTTTAATATTATTTAATTACTTCAAAGCTGGATGTTGCACCTTGCCAAGTTGCGGTATAGTTTTTTTCGTGATGCTCACCGGTTATTTTCTGATAATCGGTAACCTCCAACACATAACGACCGGCCCATAATGGAGAAAACTCAATTTCTCCGTTTTCATCTGTTTTATACTCTTTGCTCCATCCCGCTGGTGAAAAAACGCTTACATTTTTATCTGCTAAAACTTTTCCGTTTAATATTGCTTTAATTTTTACTGGCGTATTGGCTTTGTAAACTTTAGCATCAATAACAGATGCGTGTAAAGGGCTTGAAATTTCGTTCCAGTTTATAGCACCTGCTTTCCCTACCGCAACTGTTGCCAAAGAAGAAAACTCATATTTGGTAGTTCCGCCCAGTTCTTTAGCTTCATGCACTACGCTTAGCACATATACACCATCGCTTTCTGGTTTAAAACTCGCGGAATAAAAATTAGATCCGGGCGTAGTAACTAGCTTAATTTTTTCTTTTCCCGGAGTGCTTAGCCACAATGAAAAGTCTTTAACATCCGAATACCATTTGCTTACCGAATCTCTTTCATTGCTTACATATTCTCCATAAAATATTTTTACTTCTTGGCTTATGCCAATTTTACCTGTTATTTTAGTTTCTATCCATAAGGCATGGGCAAAAAGCTGGCTGCTTGTCGCGATTAGCAGTAATGTAAATAGTATTGATTTTAAATTATTCATCATTTTTTGTTTAGATTTTGTTTGTATTCGTTTGTAATATTGGAAGTTCTTCTTGTAGTACTAATTTCTTTGAGATCCTTTTGGGAACAAAGTTTCTTGGTACAGTACTTCGCGGTGTTGCACTAAAATCGGTCTGACTTGGTGCTTTAACTTTTCTATTTTTACCGTATTTTCTGCCCCACCATACCAAAAATCCCGTTATCGGTAACGATGCGCCAATTAGGCTTGCTAAAAAGGCCAGAACTTTCCCGGGGAAACCTAAAATGCTCCCTACATGGATATCATAATTCATTTTCCTCAGTTTTCCGCCAAATCCCGCTTGCTCATAATCCTGATCATATACCGGACTTGTTCCTTTGAGTTGTTTTAAGGTATGTTGGTCAAATTGGTAGCTTTTGTTATTATAAAACTGTCCGCTTGTTGGATAAACGTAGATGCTGATCACAGAGCTTGCTTTGGCTGTATCTGGGAAACTGTAGTAAAAACCTTCTGCTTTTGGGTTCTCTGCCATCGCAAATAAAAAGGCTTTGTCAATAGCTTGTTCTGACGCGTAAAATTTTTCGGTTTGTAAAGAATCAGATTTTAACCTGCTGAACTCTCCTAAAGATTGCCCGCCCGAAGTTGCCCAATACATACTTTCGCTATACCATTTTATCCCGTAAACCATCCCGGTTAATGCAATTGCCAATAGGAACAATAGCGAGTAGAATCCTAATACATTATGCAAATCGAGATTTACGCGTTTAAAAGAACCTCCCCATTTAATTTTAAAGCTTTTTTCTGTTGTTTTTTTGTTCCATTTTTTAGGGTACCACCAAACTAAACCGGTAATTAGCAATACCACAAAAATTAAGGTGGCATAATTTACAATCGGTCTCCCTATTTCATAAGGCATCCACAAAAACCGATGACCGCTTAATATGAAATCAAAAAAATTCACATCTCCTTTTTTGCGCTGTTTATTACTGATCACGTCTCCAGTGTAAGGATTCACTTTTAGGGTTGCTCCTTCGCCTTGTCGGCTCCCAATACCCACATTTACGGCTCTCCCTTGCTGATAAGTAACGTATAAAATATTTTTATCAGTGTATAGCTGTGTTGTGATTTTTGCTAATTGAGAAGGCACCAAAACTGGTTTGTCCTGTTGCTGTATAACGGTTTCGGGTGCTAATAATGCGTCTATCTCTTCATTGAAAACCCAAATGCATCCTGTAATGCAAACAATAAATACAATGATGCCGGACCCTAATCCCAACCATAAATGCAACCAGTTATTAACTTTTCTAAAAGCCATATTTTTATTTAGACTAATTATTAATAAGGCAAAGATATAAGTAGAATGTCAAATTCCAAGAGTTATTTATAATTATTCTAAATAATATTAAAATATTTACGTTGCCACCTAGAGCTCATTTGAGGTTTGCTTTTATTTAAGTACTAAGATTATCCCTTATAAAAACTGCGGGTGCGTGATGTCATTTAGAGCCTTTGGATGTAAAAGCGTATGATGTTACAAATGCCTAAATCAGTAAGATTATTAAACAATCAAGCCGAAATGTTAAAAAAAGCTAAAACATATAGCCTTTTAGCCTAAAAGCCTTAAATAAAATCTTATTTTTACCGCCCAACATTGCCATATTGACGTAAATTATTGCATGGCTTAGTTGTTGATTTCAAATAAAATATCCAAAAAAAGAAAATGTTAAGTTTTATCAATAAAATATTCGGTAGCAAATCCGATCGTGATGTTAAAGCTGCAAGACCTCTTGTAGAGAAAATTAAAGCAGAATACGAAAAATTAGGTAGTCTTTCTCATGACGAGTTAAGAGCGAAAACTCAAGATTTTAAGCAACGTATCAAAACTTCTTTAGCAGATATTGATGCCAAAATTGAGGAGATAAAAACAAACGTACTGGATAGCCCAGAAATGCCTTTGCATGAAAAAACGGAGTTTTACGATGAGATTGACCGTTTAGGCAAAGACAGAAACAAAAAACTAGAAGAAACTTTACTAGAGATATTGCCAGAAGCTTTCGCTGTGATGAAAGATACGGCTCGTCGGTTTACCGAGAATGAAGCGATTGAAGTTACGGCAACAGATTTCGATAGAGAGTTAGCAGCCCGCAAACCAAACGTAGTAATCAAAGGAACTACTGCCTTGCACCACAACAGCTGGTTGGCTGCCGGAACAGAGGTGAAGTGGAACATGGTGCATTACGATGTGCAGCTGATTGGTGGTATCGTTTTGCATGAAGGTAAAATTGCCGAGATGGCAACGGGTGAGGGTAAAACCTTAGTTGGAACTTTACCAATTTACTTAAATGCACTTTCTGGAGAAGGAATTCACGTAGTAACAGTCAACGATTATTTGGCTCGTAGAGATAGTGAGTGGAACGGCCCAATTTTCGAATTTCACGGTTTAGCGGTTGATTGTATCGATAAACACCAGCCTAACTCGCCACAAAGAAGAAAAGCTTACCAAGCAGATGTGGTTTACGGAACCAACAACGAGTTTGGTTTTGATTACCTGCGTGACAATATGACACGCTCGCCAGAAGAATTGGTACAAGGCAAACTACATTATGCAATTGTGGATGAGGTGGATTCGGTTTTAATTGATGATGCTCGTACACCTTTGATTATTTCGGGTCCAATTCCACGTGGCGATGAACATGAGTTTTATGATTTAAAACCACGTATTGAACGTTTGGTAAATGCGCAAAAAAACTATGTACAGGGCGCTTTAAACGAAGCAAAGAAATTAATTGCTGACGGTAAAACTGGTCCAGACGAAGGCGAAGGTGGTTTAGCTTTATTTAGAGCTTACCGTGGCTTACCAAAAAACAAAGCATTGATTAAGTTTTTAAGTGAGTCTGGGATGCGAACCATCCTAAACAAAACAGAAAACTATTACATGCAAGATCAAAACAAAGAAATGCCAAAAGCAGATCAAGAGCTTTTCTTTGTGATTGATGAGAAAAACAACCAAGTTGAGCTTTCAGAAAAAGGTATCGAATTGATTACCGCTTCTGGTGAGGATGCTGGCTTTTTTGTGATGCCAGATGTAGGGACGGAGATTGCAGATATTGAAAAATCGAGCATGACTAATGAAGATAAGGCCTCTAAAAAAGACGAATTAATTAGAGATTTCTCCGTAAAATCAGAACGTATCCACTCGGTAAATCAGCTTTTGAAAGCTTATACTTTATTTGAAAAAGATACAGAATACATCATTGACGAAGGAAAAGTTAAGATTGTTGATGAGCAAACGGGGCGTATCATGGACGGTCGTCGTTACTCAGACGGTCTGCACCAAGCTATTGAGGCTAAAGAAAATGTAAAAGTAGAAGATGCAACGCAAACTTACGCTACCATAACGCTTCAAAATTACTTTAGAATGTACCATAAGTTAGCCGGTATGACGGGTACTGCGGTTACAGAAGCAGGTGAGCTTTGGGAAATCTATAAATTGGATGTGGTAGAAATCCCAACCAACCGCCCGATAGTTAGGGATGATAGACAGGATAAAGTTTACCGTACCACTCGTGAAAAATACAATGCCGTAGCAGAAGAAATTGTAGAATTAACACAAGCTGGTCGTCCGGTTTTGGTAGGTACTACTTCGGTAGAAATTTCCGAATTATTAAGCCGTATGCTTAAGATGAAGGGAATTAAGCATAATGTATTGAACGCAAAACTACACCAACGTGAGGCGGATATTGTTGCTGAAGCGGGTAAACCAGGGCAGGTAACTATCGCTACAAACATGGCCGGTCGTGGTACAGATATTAAATTGGGCGAAGGCGTAAAAGCAGCGGGTGGTTTAGCCATTGTTGGTACCGAGCGTCACGAATCTCGTCGTGTGGATAGGCAGTTAAGAGGTAGAGCTGGTCGTCAAGGAGATCCAGGTTCTTCTCAGTTCTTTGTTTCTTTAGAAGACAACTTAATGCGTCTTTTCGGTTCAGAGCGTATTGCAGGCTTAATGGTGCGTATGGGTATTGAAGAAGGTGAAGTAATTCAGCATTCAATGATTACCAACTCTATCGAAAGAGCACAGAAAAAAGTAGAGGAAAACAACTTTGGTATTCGTAAGCGTTTATTAGAGTATGATGATGTGATGAACTCACAACGTACGGTAATCTACACCAAACGTAAAAACGCATTGTTTGGCGAGCGTTTAGATGTGGATATCGAAAACATGATTTTAGATGTTGTTGACGATGTTGTAGGTGAATATAAAGACAATAATAACTACGAAGGCTTTAAGTTGGAGGTGTTAAGACTTTTTGCTTTCGATAGTCAGGTTACAGCAGATGAGTTTACAACGTCGAACGTTGCCAAGTTAGGCGACCGCGTTTTTGACGAAGCGCAGGCTTTCTACAAACGTAAATCACAAGAAGTTGCAGACCAAGCTTACCCAGTTTTAAAAGACGTTTACGATACCCGTGGAGAAAGCATTGAAAGTATTATTGTTCCGTTTACGGATGGCTCTCACGGTATACAAGTTGCAGCACCATTAAAGAAATCGGTAGAAAACAAAGGTAAAGAAGTGGTAAAAGCTTTTGAAAAAACCATTTCGCTTTCGCTGATTGATGATACCTGGAAAGAGCATTTGCGTGAAATGGATGATTTGAAGCAATCTGTACAAAACGCAGTTTACGAGCAAAAAGATCCATTGGTTGTGTACAAAATGGAAGCTTTCAACCTATTTAAAGGCATGCTTGGCGTAGTTAATAAAGAAGTGGTAAGCTTCTTGTTTAAAGGAATGATTCCGGTACAAGGTAATGCTCCTTTAAGAGAAGCAATGCCACAACCAAAAACTGATATGAGCAAGTTAAAAACCTCTAAATCAGATACGGTAAACGAAAATAACGGTGTGCCAATTGAAGACACTAGAGAGTTACAAAAACCACAGCCTGTAAAAGCTGAAATAAAAATAGGCAGAAACGACCCTTGCCCTTGCGGTAGCGGTAAAAAATACAAAAGTTGCCACGGACAATCTTAAATGGATATTAAAAGGAACATATTTACAATAATAATTAGCTTAATCGCCACCGGTGCATTTGCACAAGAAGCCGGAAGGGTTACTGTTGTAAAAGATCCTTTAATAGATAGTTTAATAGCCCGAAGAATTGCACTCAACAAAGGCGTTACCAAAGACGGTACGCCTATTGTTGTTTTTGGTTACCGTGTACAGGTTTTTTTTGGCAACGATAGAAAAGAGGCTTATAATGAACAAGCCCGTTTTAATTCTTTATATCCCGAGTTGGCAACTTATATTTCATACACACAGCCAAATTATAGGGTTAAGGTTGGCGATTTTAGAACCCGAGCAGAAGCGCAGAAGCTGATTACCGAACTGCGCCCAATATTTCCAACACTTTTTATTTTTAATGAGCGCATCAATCCGCTTAAAGCTGATGAATACCATGTTGATAGATAAAATAAAGCATTTGGCTAAAGAAATCCATGCCGATGTAATCACAAACAGAAGACATTTACACGCAAATCCAGAGCTTTCTTTTGAAGAGTTTAAAACAGCTGCCTTTGTTAAGGCAGAGTTAGATAGACTTGGAATTCCTTATGAAGATATTGCCAATACTGGAGTTGTAGGGATTTTACAAGGAACAAAAGCATCAGAGAAAGTAATTGCCTTGCGGGCAGATATGGATGCTTTACCAATTACAGAAGCAAACGAGGTAGCATATAAATCAAAAAATATTGGGGTAATGCATGCCTGTGGTCATGATGTACATACTTCATCTTTATTAGGTACAGCTCGGATTTTATCACAATTAAAAGATGATTTTGGCGGAACCATTAAATTGATGTTTCAGCCAGGAGAAGAAAGGTTGCCCGGTGGCGCAAACTTGATGATCCAAGAAGGTGTTTTAGAAAATCCGAAACCTACGGCGGTAATGGGACAACACGTAATGCCTTTGATAGAAGCCGGAAAAGTAGGCCTTCGTTCTGGTAAATACATGGCCTCCACAGATGAACTTTATGTAACTATAAAGGGCAAAGGTGGACACGGTGCACAACCCCAGCAAAATATCGATCCGGTGGTGATTATGGCGCAAATTATTACGGCGTTACAAACTATTGTAAGCCGTTACGCAGATCCTAGGTCTCCATCTGTGCTATCTTTCGGAAAAGTGATTGCTAATGGTGCTACCAATGTTATTCCTAACGAGGTTTATATGGAAGGTACTTTTAGAACGCTAAACGAGAAATGGAGAGCAGAAGCACACGTGAAGATGAAGAAAATGGCAGAAAGCATTGCCGAGGGCATGGGCGGAACTTGTGATTTTAATATTCAGAAAGGTTATCCTTTTTTGGTTAACGAAGAGAAGCTAACCGCTAGAGTAAAAGAAGCAGCTATAGATTATTTAGGTGAAGAAAATGTTTTGGATTTAGATATTTGGATGGCAGCAGAGGATTTTGCTTATTTTTCGCAAGCAAGCGATGCCTGTTTTTACCGTTTAGGAACACGTAACGAAGCAAGAGGGATTACCTCTTCTGTACATACACCAACATTTGATATCGAAGAAAATTCGTTGGGCTTAAGTACCGGTTTAATGGCTTATTTGGCTGTTAAAGAGTTAGGGAATTAAGCTTCCATCTTTTTATACTCCCGATTTTCAGAATCGGGAGTTTGAATAAAAACTGTGTTATGAAACTCAAATTAGCTTTACTTGGATTTTTTATAGTGATTGGCACAAGTATTCTGTTTGCACAGGAACCAGTTGCCAAACCAAAACTCTACAATCCAGAAGCTGATGCAAAACAAGAAATAGTTGATGCCGTAGCAAAAGCTAAAACTGAAGGAAAACATGTTTTTTTGCAGATTGGCGGTAATTGGTGCGTATGGTGTTTGCGCTTCAACAAACTGGTAACCGAAAACCAAGGACTCAGTACCATCCTCAAAGAAAACTACGTAACCCTACACGTAAATTATAGTAAAGAAAATAAAAACGAAGAAGTATTGGCTAGTTTGGGTTATCCGCAACGTTTCGGTTTTCCTGTATTTGTAGTTTTAAACGCAGAGGGTGAACGCATTCATACGCAAAGTTCCGCTTACCTCGAAAATGGAGAAGGGCATGGCGTTAAATTGGTTTCGGAGTTTTTACAATCATGGACCCCAAAAGCGATAAGCCCAGCTACTTATAACAAATAGTGGTAAATTTCGTTATCTTCGGGTACATCAAACCAATTTCTCATGAAAACCTTTATCACACTATTATCAGCTACTGCTTTTTTATTTGCTGCTTGTAACCAAAACCAGCCTAAACAAACTACAGAAGAAACCACAACAGAAAACACAAAAGTAGCTACACAATGTTACCTAGGCTTATCTGGAAAAGATTCTGTTACCATGTCTATAAATAATATTGATGGAAACGTAACTGGTACTTTAGTTTTTAATTTTTTAGAGAAGGATGATTCTAATGGTGATATTAAAGGCTCTTTCAGTGGTGATACACTATTTGTAAATTACGTTTTCAATGCTGAAGGAACGGTTTCTAAAAGCCCTTTAGTTTTCCTTAAAAAAGGAGATGATTTACAACAAGGTTACGGAGACATTGTAACTTACTTAGGCAAAACTTATTTCAAGGATCATTCAGCAATCAAGTTTGATCAAGGGTTTTTGCTTAAACCAGTTGATTGTAAATAGGTTAGTTTTTATTTATTTTGGAAGCTTCCCATCCTAGCATCGCAGTTTTCCTATTTAGTCCCCACATGTAACCACCCAACTTCCCACTATTTTGGATCACCCGGTGACAAGGAATTAGAAATGCAACCGGATTATTCCCAATCGCTGTGCCCACTGCTCTGGCTGCGTTCGGCGAACCAACTTCCAATGCAATACTCCCGTAAGTATTTAATTCACCAAAAGGAATGTTTAACAAAGCTTCCCAAACTTTCAACTGAAAATCGGTTCCTTTTAAATGTAGTTTAATTGATTGCGGAGCAGTAAAATCTTGTTGTAAAACATAAATTACCGATTGCTGCAAATCGTCTAAAACTTCTTTAAAATCGGCTTTAGGGAAATCAGTTTTTAATAATTCCAATGCCAATTTACTATCCTCATAAAAAGCCAAATAGCAGATTCCTTTTGTGGTGCTTGCAATTAAAACATCGCCAAAATAAGAAGAAGTAAAACTGTAATTGATATGTAGTGCTTGTCCGCCATTTTTAAATTCTCCGGGTGTCATTCCTTCAATTTTTACAAACAAATCATACAATCTGCTGGTGCCAGATAAACCTGTTTCTAAGGCCGTATCAAAAAGATTTAGAGTTTCATTTTTATGCAACAACTGTTTGGCATAATTGACATTGAGGTATTGCGCAAACTTTTTCGGGCTGACACCTGCCCAATCGGAAAAAATCTTTTGAAAGTGGAACGGACTTAAGTTTACATGCTCGGCAATTTGCTCTAAACTAGGTTGTTGCTTAAAATTATCAACAAGGTAAGCGATTGCTTTTGCAACGAGCTGATAATTAAATCCTGTTTCTGTTTTCATCGTTTGCAAATTAAGATTTATTGAAAGATTACGAAACCCGAAACTTGCGGTTTGTTGGAAAAAGGTTTACTTTGATAAATGAGTATGGACAGTAAGTCACCAGAATAAAAAAAATGACATTATTTAAAAACAAATATCGGATAGAGTCAGCAAGATTGCAAACATGGGACTATGCTAGCGAAGGATCCTATTTTATAACAATCTGCACCAAAGATAGAAACCACTATTTTGGAGAAATTGTTGGGGGCGAAATGAAATTATCAGGGGCAGGGATATTGGCAGACGTTTTTTGGTATGAAATAAAAAACCATGCAAAGAATATTGAATTGGGCGAATTCGTGGTGATGCCAAACCATATTCACGGGATTTTGATTTTACATGCAATGGATATATCGGGTGTAGAGACAAGGCATGCCTTGCCTCTATCACCCGTTGCATCACCCGTTGCATCACCCGTTGCATCACCCGTTGCATCACCCATCGCACCGCCACCCAATTTACCATCAATCCCGTCATCGCCCGAAAAAACCATCGGACAAACCCGTTTTCAAAATCCCGGTAAAAATTCAATATCATCCATTATCGGAGGATATAAATCTGCAGTAACCAAACATTGTAATCGTTTAGGTTTTGAAAATTGTTGGCAACCTCTTTTCCACGATCATATTATTCGCGATGCCCAAGCGTTTGAAAACATACAAAATTATATCGCCACAAATGTTAAGAACTGGAAAGAAGACAAATTTTGCTCACCTAAACGATAGTATGATTTCTTTCGCGACATTCAGTTTAAACGGTAAAAACATTATAAACGCTCAAAAAATTAGTATTGATCCATGCACCTAACCTACAAACCCTTCAACCTACAACTAAAATACCCATTCACCATCGCCAAATTCTCCAGAACATCAACACCCTTGATGCTGATTGAATTGGAGTACGAAGGTTTTATTGGTTACGGCGAAGCATCCATGGTTCCCTATATGGGCGAAAGTGTGGAAACCGCAACTGCGTTCCTAAAAAAAGTCGACCTCAACAGATTTTCCTTTCCTTTTGATATGGAAGAAATCATCAATTACTTAGATGAAACTGCATCAGGACAACCGGCGATAAAAGCCGCAATTGATATTGCTTTGCATGATTTAACCGGGAAACTATTAGATAAACCCTGCTACGAATTATTTGGGTCGCAGCTCAGTTTAATGCCACAAACAACTTACACCGTTGGGATTGATGAACCAAAAATCATCATTAAAAAAGTAAACGACGCTTTAACTGACGGTTTCAAACTGCTAAAAGTCAAACTCGGCAGAGACAGCGATAAAATCCTAATTGAGACCATCCGTAAAATAACCGATCTACCGATTTATGTGGATGCAAACCAAGGTTGGGTAAATAAAGAAAAAGGGTTGGAAATGGCACATTGGTTAAACACCCAAAATGTAAAACTGATTGAACAGCCCATGCATAAAGAAGACGTTGACGGAAACGCCTGGCTTACCGAAAGAAGCCCGATCCCAACGGTTGGTGACGAAGCCGTACAACGCCTGCCTGATGTAGCGAAAGCAAAAGGTGTTTATCATGGCATCAACGTTAAAGTGATGAAATCTGCTGGAATGTATGAGGCTTCCAAAATGATTGCTTCGGCAAAAGCCAATAATTTAAAAGTGCTGATTGGTTGTATGAGCGAAACCAGCATTGCGACTTTGGCCGGTGCGGCGCTTGCACCACTTTGCGACTGGGCAGATTTAGACGGCCCTTTCTTAACTTCCAACAACCCCTTTAAAACGCCAAGATTTGAAAACGGTCGCTATGTTTTATCTGCAAAACCCGGGTTAGGAATTGAATTTATTTAAGCCGTATTAGCGAGCAAACACAAGGCTTTTAACTTTTCGCTTTTAACTTTCCACTTTTTTCTCTTCTTAAGTATTAACTTTATCGCACAAACAGAATTGAGCATGGTTTTTGCTAAATCTGTTGTTTAAGATACACCCAAATGAAAGATAAAGTTAGAGTTAGATTTGCTCCTAGTCCAACCGGAGGGCTACATATTGGCGGGGTTAGAACCATTTTGTTCAATTACCTTTTTGCAAAACACCACAATGGTGAATTTATTTTAAGGATTGAGGATACAGATCAAACTCGCTTTGTACAAGGAGCCGAGGATTATATTTACTCTTGCTTGAAATGGTGCGGTATTACAGTAGATGAAGGTACACGAGAAGGTGGCAATTACGGTCCTTATAGACAGAGCGAACGAAAATCTTTATACAGAGAGTATGCTGAGAAATTGGTAGCTGCCGGACACGCCTATTACGCTTTCGATACTTCGGAAGAATTGGAATGTAAAAGACAGGTAATTGAGAATTTTAGATACGATCATAGTTCTAGAAAGCAGTTAAGAAACTCATTAACTATTCCACATGAAGCCGTAGAAAGTTTAATTAGAGAAGGAGCGCCACATGTGATCCGGATAAAAATGCCAGAAGATGAGCAGGTAGCCTTTCACGATATGATTCGTGGAGATATTGCTTTTCACAGTAGCGAGGTTGACGATAAAGTATTGCTTAAGGCAGATGGAATGCCTACGTACCATTTAGCAGTTGTAGTGGATGATTATTTGATGAAGATAAGCCACGTTTTTAGAGGCGAAGAATGGTTGCCATCTGCACCGGTGCATATTTTACTTTGGAAATATTTTGGATGGGCTGATGAAATGCCAAAATGGGCGCATCTTCCGTTAATCTTAAAACCGGATGGAAACGGTAAGTTGAGCAAACGTGACGGTGAACGATTTGGTTTTCCCGTGTTCCCTATCAATTGGGTTGATGCGAATACAGGTAACAAAACTGAGGGATTTGTAGAAGCAGGTTTTGTACCAGAAGGCTTTATAAATATGCTTGCCATGTTGGGCTGGAATGATGGTACCGACCAAGAGATTTTTAACATGGAAGAATTGATTGCCAAATTCTCTTTAGACCGGATACATAAAGCAGGCGCTAAGTTTGATTACGAGAAAGCAAAATGGTATAATGCCGAATGGATTAAAGCAAGTTCGGCAGGGCATTTACTGCCACAGGTAAAGCCATTTTTAAACCATAAAGGAATCAACAATATCGACGATGCTTATTTGTTAGATGTGATTGAAATGGTAAAAGAACGTTGTGTTTTATTACCCGATTTTTATGAGCAAGCTTCGTTTTTCTTTACCGCACCAGTTCACTGGGATAGCAACGCTGTTAAACCAAAATGGAATACAGGTAAAGACGCATTTTTTAGAGAATTTGCTGATCAGATCAAAGACAAGAACGATTTGTCTAGTGCAGCATTAGAAACTATATTTAAAGATTTAGCCACCGAAAAAGGAATGAAAGTTGGCGAGCTCATGCTTCCCTTCCGTATTATGTTGGTTGGTGGTAAATTTGGTCCACAGGTTTTTGACATTGCAGAAAAAATTGGTATTACTGAAACCATCCATAGAATCCACAACGCTTTAGAAGCATTCAAATAACCAAGATTATGATTATCCTTAAAATAAAAATCCCTGTTCTAATTAAAGAACAGGGATTTTTTATGTTTGAGCGCTTTCAGCCTTAAACTTATTGCTTTCGGCTAGGAAAGAATTACATCATACCGCCCATTCCACCGCCACCCATTGGAGGCATTGGAGCTGAACCTGCTTCTTCTGGCTCATCCGCTAACACACATTCTGTGGTTAACAACATCGCTGCAATTGAAGCTGCGTTTTCCAAAGCTACACGAGAAACTTTAGTTGGATCGATAACACCAGCGCTAATCAAGTTTTCGTAAACATCTGTACGGGCATTGTATCCGTAATCTGCTTTACCTTGTTTTACATTATGAACAACGATTGAACCTTCGATTCCAGCGTTTGCACAAATTTGACGTAAAGGCTCTTCGATTGCTCTTTTGATAATTTTGATACCAGTAGTTTCATCTTCGTTAAGTCCTTTTAAGTCGTCTAAAGAAGCAACCGCTCTAATGAAAGCAACACCACCACCAGCAACAATACCTTCTTCAACCGCTGCTCTGGTTGCGTGTAAAGCATCGTCAACTCTGTCTTTCTTCTCTTTCATCTCAACCTCTGAAGCAGCACCAACATAAAGTACAGCAACACCACCAGAAAGTTTAGCTAAACGCTCTTGTAATTTTTCTTTATCGTAATCAGAAGTAGTAGTCTCAATCTGAGTTTTAATCTGATTTACTCTAGCTTTGATATCTTCAGAAGCACCAATTCCATTAATAAGGGTAGTGTTATCTTTATCGATAGTGATTTTTTCAGCCTGACCTAAATCTGCTAATTCTGCGTTTTCTAATTTGAAACCTCTTTCTTCAGAAATTACCGTTCCGCCAGTTAAAATAGCGATGTCTTCTAACATTGCTTTTCTTCTGTCTCCAAAACCTGGAGCTTTAACAGCAGCAACTTTCAGAGAACCGCGAATTTTGTTAACTACCAAAGTAGCTAATGCTTCGCCATCTAAATCTTCAGCAATAATTAAAAGAGGCTTGCCGGTTTGAACTTGTTTTTCCAAAATTGGCAACAATTCTTTCATGTTGCTGATTTTTTTGTCGTAGATTAAAATGTAAGGATTTTCTAATTCAACCTCCATTTTATCTGCGTTGGTAACAAAGTACGGAGAAAGGTAACCTCTGTCAAACTGCATACCTTCTACAGTTTTAACTTCAGTTTCAGTTCCTTTAGCTTCTTCAACAGTAATTACACCGTCTTTACCAACTTTAGCCATAGCTTCAGCAATTAAAGAACCGATAACATCATCATTGTTTGCAGAAATAGATGCAACTTGTTTGATTTTGTTATTGTCTTCGCCAACAGATTGTGACTGAGATTTTAAGCTTGCAACAACAGCAGTAACTGCTTTGTCAATACCGCGTTTCAAATCCATTGGATTTGCACCAGCAGCAACGTTTTTAATACCCGCAGTAACAATTGCTTGAGCTAAAACCGTAGCAGTTGTTGTTCCGTCACCTGCAATATCAGCAGTTTTAGAAGCAACTTCTTTTACCATTTGCGCACCCATGTTTTCCACGGTGTCTTTCAATTCAATTTCTTTAGCCACAGTAACACCATCTTTGGTGATGATTGGAGAACCGAATTTTTTATCGATAATTACGTTTCTACCTTTTGGACCTAAAGTTACCTTAACAGCATTAGCTAAGATATCTACACCGCGTTTCAAAGCATCGCGAGCTTCTACATTATATTTAACTTGTTTTGACATTTTTTTTAGATTTTTAGTATTTAGTAGCTAGTATCTAGATGACCTGCGTACTGAAAACTTATAAACTTAATTTTACTTTATTGGTAGAACGTAACTAGCATTTGCCACACTATAAGTGTCTTAATACTTGTTACTAACATCTTGCTATTCTTACAGTACTGCGTAAATATCAGCTTCTTTCATAATCAAATACTCTTTTCCTTCGTAAGTGATTTCAGTACCTGAGTATTTTCCGTATATAACTTGATCCCCAACTTTAACAGTCATTGGTTCATCTATTTTACCGTTTCCAACTGCTACAACAGTTCCACTTTGAGGTTTTTCTTTTGCTGTATCAGGGATGTAGATACCTGAAGCGGTTTTTTCTTCTGCAGGAGCAGCTTCTACCACTACTCTATCTGCGATAGGTTTAATGTTCAATGCCATAATTGTTTATTATTTATAATTTTTATTTTCTGTTTGTGATTCATCACACAATATGCCAAATGAGAAAAGTGTCAATATTTCACCACATACGTCAGCAAGCTTAAAAGTATAGAAATAAAAAATGCCAGCTTGTCAGTTTTTAAAAATAAAAAGGTCACTCCTTTATTGGGAGTAACCTTTTTATTTTTGAGGCGTTTTATTTATTTATACCAATCGGTAAACTGAGTGCCACCAGAAGCTGCCCAGGCACCAAATTTCGCATAAGCTTCGTTTACTGCTTTGGCTTCGGCAGGGTAGGTAAAAGGCTCGGTAAACTGTAAAGCCCAAGGCCAGTTATTTGTACCGATATAGTAATTTCCCATACTCGCATTTGACCTGTCGTCTTGGTAACCGAACAGCGCATTATCTGCTAAATTTGTTGGTGTTTTACCGGGTAAATGAATTTCGTGACTTCTTCTTCCATCACTAATTAAAAATGGATTATAAGGTGCACCGCTCAATATATTAGCAGGCTGTGGACTAACAAATTTAATCTTCACACTTACCATATTATTTCCATCACTGAGTGATTTTTGATCATCAAATGGGATGATTACTGCCTTAGCTTGACCGGCTTCTGTACCGTTAGCATTGGTTTGGATGTAATTTTTTGATCTAACCTGCCCGCTGGTTGAAGCAATTACGGTTGAACTAAATGGTAATTCTAAACCAAAACCATTATGGTAATAAGCTAAAGCCGTTGTTACTTTATAATCTGCGGTCATCTCTACCACATTATTACTTGCATTGGTAATGTAGGTATATCTGTAATTGATACCTAAATCATTCATATCGTAATCACCTTTTAATGGCCAATTATCCTCAAAAGCTAAGGTACCCCAGCTGTTTTTTGATGGGAAGTAATTATTATATGCTTTTGTAGCATCGGTTGGATATTCATCAAATTGGTCAGTAACGCCATCACCATCGGTGTCTTTAGGCGTATCTAAATTAACTACCCCAAGTTTTGATATTGCATCTTTTGGAAAACAATCAGCATATAAAACCACGTCGTTAAAATCATGGTCACAAACAGCTTCTGTTTCGCGGTTTAAATCCTCAATCCCGATTACAAAAATATCCTCTTGTGCAAAATTTAATAATACAATGTGTTTCTGTAAAGCGTCTGTGCTTTCGGGGTTGTACTCTTTATTGCTGTAAAATTTTGAAACACTGTTTTTAACCGCTTTGCTTGCGCTATCCCAACCGTTTGATAATAATAAGATACCGATGCTTGTACCTGCGTTAAAAGTACCTAAACTTACCCGATCGCCAGAAACCATTGTTCCACCTGCGCCAATTGCCGATGCATTAGGGAAAATGTATTTCACATCTGAAATTTGCGAAGCACTTGTTGGTGGATTGTTTGTTGGATAGCTATAGTAAGCGATAGAATTTGTTAAACCAGCACCCTCAGAAACAAAAGTTACAAAAACTTCGCCTGTTTTTCCCAGATTTAACGTTTGGGTAGCACTGTTTGCTAAAAAAGCTGGGTGATGCGCTCTAACATCTGAACCGTCAGGAATAGAAGCGTTGATATGATTTAATAAATTAACACTTACGTCCCCGGGTTGTGGTGTTAAATAGTTTGGTCTTCCGTTATCATCATAAGTGCCCATGTAGCTGTAGCTGGCATCCATTGTTTTGACAGACTGTGTGGTTTTAGAACTTAATGCGGCTTTGTTTGTTATTGGTGTAATGAAGTTACCTTCCAGCCCTTTTTTGCCCCCAATAATTAAATCCAATTTGTTGTTTTCGAAATAGCTAATTACCTCGTTTTGTAAACCGATGTAGTTTGGTTTTACAATCACCTCGTCAATATAACTCGCAATATTCAAATCAGTGTTGATTTTTCCGTTAGCATCTGTTAAAGATTTTAACAGCTGATTCCCGTTTTTAGCATTGTAAAAAGTAACGGGAATATTAGCTAGTGGCTTATTGTTATTTGTTAACAGGCTAACATTAATTTTTACGCTTTTGATGGTTGAGAAATTAAAACCATTTGGCGCTATGTTTTTAGGATTAGCCATTTCTTCAGCAGCATTTGGGTTG
The DNA here is from genome assembly GCF_000302595.1 of Pedobacter arcticus A12. Lineage (GTDB taxonomy): Bacteria > Bacteroidota > Bacteroidia > Sphingobacteriales > Sphingobacteriaceae > Pseudopedobacter > Pseudopedobacter arcticus. The sequence goes on from NZ_AKZJ01000014.1 coordinate 142,744, forward strand.
TCTTTTTTACAGGCAACAATCGAAGCTAAAACTAACAAGGCTAAAATTGAACGTTTCATAATACTTATTTTTTGTGTTATAAAGAGTTAAACGTTTTAGGTTTAATTCTTATTAATACCTATGCTAGAAGCATACCACAGCCAATAGCCTTTTACTGGGCTATTAATAAAACAAGATAAATTGCGCTTTGAAGCGCATGAGAGGCTTTTTTGCTCATTAAAGCAAATAAATAACTATTTAGTTGTAAATCGAGAAGCTAGAAAACTGGGGCGTAAGTAAGAATATTTGAGGAAAATAAATCTCAATTTTTATTATTTCCCCATCATTTATTGGGGAAATTATGGAAGAAAGACAGCGTTGTACTTGGCTTTAATTGTTGAGATAAAAATAAAGCGGGGTTTTTAATCCTCATAAAAAGGAATTAAAAACCCCGCCAATTATCGCTTAGCAAAATGATTTATTAAGAGTTAAAGAACTCTTTCTCTGCTTTTTGTTTTTTCTTCTGCACTCTTGCTGATACCGATATACTAAACTCGTATAAAAGAAACAGCGGTAAGCTTACTGTTAACATTGTTGGGATATCTGGTGTAGGTGTTACGATTGCTGCAATCACTAAAATAATAATTACTGCATACCTCCTTTGCTCCCTCATAAACTTAGGCGTCATTATACCTAGCTGAGAGAGGATGTAAATTACGATTGGAAGTTCAAAAACTGCGCCTGTGCATAGGGTCAAAGTAGCCACAGACGAAAAGTAAGAATCAATGGTGATGGTGTTTTCAATATCGGGGCTAATGCTGTAATTAGATAAGAAGTTTACAGATAGTGGCGCTACAATAAAATACCCAAATAATATCCCAACTACAAACAACAAAGTTGCATAGAAAACAAAACCGGTAGCGGATTTGCGCTCGTTATCTTTTAGTGCTGGTTTTACAAAACGCCATATTTCCCAAAGTAAATATGGGAATCCTAAAACTACACCTGTCATTAAAGCCGAATTAATCTGTAGTGTAAACTGCCCAGCCATTTCTGTATTGATGATTTTTCCCGGGATATTTGTAATACAGAAATCAGGTCCCATATTAAAATACTCGCCTATTTTACACATCATCCGATAAGTCCAAAAGCTAGACTTACGCGGCCCCATGATGATGGTATCGAAAATAAAATCGTAATAGACAAAACAGAAAATAGTAGTGATAACAATAGCAATAGAAGAACGCACCAAGTGTATCCGCAATTCCGCTAGATGATCGAAAAAAGACATTTCGCCTTCAATACTTTTACCTTTATTTTTTACAGATTTTAGTAAATCTGTTTTTCTTTCACTACCCATTGCTATTTATTATTAAACAAAAATACCATTTTGAATTACGTCAAAATGGTATTTTTAGTTTTAAATTTTATTTAACTATTCTTCTGTACCTAAATCAAAGGTTTCCATAAACTTAGTGGTAAAATTACCAGCCCTAAAGTTTGGGTCTTTTAAAAGTTTAAGGTGGAAAGGTATAGTGGTTTTTATACCTTCAATTACAAATTCACTAAGTGCTCTTTCCATCGTGTTTAACGCTTCTTCGCGGGTTTGAGCCACACATATTAGCTTCGCAATCATGGAGTCGTAATTCGGTGGAATTACGTAGCCTGCGTAAACGTGGGTATCAACCCTTACACCATGCCCGCCCGGAGAGTGGAAATGTGTAATTTTACCCGGACAGGGTCTAAAGTTATTGTAAGGGTCTTCGGCATTTATGCGACATTCGATAGCGCACATTTCTGGAAAGTAAGATTTTCCTGAAATTGGAATGCCTGAAGCCACTTTAATCTGTTCTTTGATTAAATCAAAGTTGATTACTTCTTCTGTAACCGGGTGCTCTACTTGGATACGGGTGTTCATTTCCATAAAGTAGAAATTACGATGTTTATCTACCAAAAATTCTACGGTACCCGCACCTTCATATTTTACAGCTTCTGCACCTTTGATAGCAGCTTCTCCCATTCTTTCACGCAGTTCTTGCGTCATAAAAGGAGAGGGAGCTTCTTCAACTAATTTTTGGTGACGACGCTGGATAGAACAATCTCTTTCTGATAAATGACAAACTTTACCAAACTGATCTCCAATAACCTGAATTTCGATATGGCGAGGATCTTCAATGTATTTTTCAAGGTACATTCCATCGTTCCCGAAAGCAGCAGCAGATTCCTGACGAGCAGAGTTCCAAGCATCTTCGAAATCTTCATCTTTCCATACTTGTCTCATTCCGCGACCACCACCACCGGCTGTAGCTTTTAAAATTACAGGATAGCCAATTTCGTTTGCAATCTTTATTCCTTGTTTAACATCGGTCAATAAACCTTCAGAACCTGGAATTGTAGGTACACCAGCTAATTTCATGGTGTCTTTTGCCGAAGCCTTATCACCCATTCCATTAATCTGTTCTGCAGTTGCACCAATAAATTTAATACCATACTCTTTACAGATTGCCGAAAATTTTGCGTTCTCAGACAAAAATCCGTAACCCGGATGGATGGCATCTGCATTGGTTAATTCTGCAGCAGAAATTATATTTGGGATATTTAGGTATGAATCTTTACTCGGAGGAGGACCTATACAAACAGCTTCATCAGCAAAACGTACGTGTAAACTTTCTCTGTCTGCGGTAGAATATACTGCCACTGTTTTTATACCCATTTCTTTACAGGTACGGATAATGCGCAGTGCTATTTCTCCTCTATTAGCAATTAATATTTTTTTAAACATAATAACGGTTTTATCAATCTGTTAATTTGTGTGGAAGGGCACTTGAAATGCCCAATAAGTAATACAAATAAACTATGATGGATCTACCAGGAATAATGGTTGGTCGTACTCAACAGGTTGTGAGTTTTCTACCAATACTTTAACAATTTTACCCGAAACTTCTGACTCAATCTCGTTGAAAAGCTTCATTGCTTCAATAATACACAACACTTGTCCAGTTGCTATTTCATCGCCCACATTTGCAAAATTTGGTTTATCTGGTGAAGCAGAACGATAAAAAGTTCCGATCATTGGAGACTTTATGGTAATGTAGTTACTATGATCTTCAACCGCGATAGCTGGCGCAGCAACCGGAGCTACTGCTGGTGCAACAGCAACAGGTGCTTGCATTTGCTGAGCAACAGGTATGTTTGCATTTACGTAAGTTGGCTCTTGCGTAGTTTTTATGGTAATTTTAAAGTCTTGTTCTTCAATAGAAACTTCATTCACTCCTGATTTTGCTACAAATTTAATCAGATCTTGAATTTGTTTAATGTCCATTCCCATATTGGTGAGGTTTTAAATTATGTGTTTAATTTAGAAATCTAATATAATAATTATCTGTAAAAATAACTTAGTATGCCCACTTAAGGTATAAAGAACCCCAAGTAAAGCCGCCGCCAAAAGCCGCCAATACTACATTATCTCCTTTTTTTAATTTGCTTTCCCATTCCCATAAACAAAGAGGGATGGTGCCGTTTGTTGTGTTGCCGTACTTCTCGATGTTGATCATTACTTTCTCGGATCCAACACCCATACGGTTTGCCGTAGCATCAATAATTCTTTTGTTGGCTTGGTGTGGCACTAACCATGCAATATCGTCTGCAGTAAGGTTATTCTTCTCCATAATCTCGGCAGAAACATCTGCCATGTTGGTAACTGCAAATTTAAATACAGCCTGTCCTTCTTGGTAAACAGTATGTAAACTCGCATTCACAGTTTCGTGGGTAGCAGGATTTAAAGAACCGCCAGCTTTTATATTTAAGTATGATTTACCAGCACCATCACTTTTTAAAATGGAATCAATAATACCATATCCCTCTGTGTTGGGTTCTAACAATGCTGCACCACATCCATCACCAAAAATAATACAGGTTACCCTGTCTTTATAATTAATAATAGACGACATTTTATCGCCACCTACTACCAAAACTTTTTTGTGTTTGCCCGATTCAATAAACTGTGCTCCTGTGCTTAAGCCGAATAAAAATCCTGAACAAGCAGCCTGTAAATCATATCCCCAAGCATTTTTGGCGCCAATTTTATCGGCCAAAATATTTGCAGTTGCAGGGAAAGGCATATCTGGTGTTGAGGTACAAAAGATAATCAGATCTATTTCTTCTGCGCCAATACCTCTTTTCTTAAGCAAGCCTTCTACAGCTGGCACTGCCATATCAGAAGTTGCTAAACCTTCACCTTTTAAAATTCTTCTTTCTTTTATTCCTGTACGTGTTGTAATCCACTCGTCATTGGTATCAACCATTGTTTCTAACTCTTGATTAGTTAAAACATAATCTGGCACATAACCATTTACAGCGGTGATTGCAGCATGAATTTTGCTCATATTTTGATATGTTTAAGAATTGAAAGCTGTTTTAAACTTTTCAATAATTTGAGTTTCCACCATGTCTTTAGACAATAGTATCATATTTTTGATAGCTTCTGGGCTAGAAATCCCATGTCCAATAACAACAGGTGCATTTACACCTAAAATTGGGCTTCCACCATATTGTTCGTAATTGAACCTATCGAAAAACTCATCTTTTAAACCTTTTTTAAGTGTTAAAACATAAAAAGATTCTGCTAATTTTAAAACAACGTTGCCTGTGAAACCATCACAAACCATTACATCTGATTTTGCGTTGAATAAATCCCTGCCTTCAATATTGCCGGCAAAGTTTATTTCAGAAGCGGCTTTTAATAAAGGATAAGTAGCTTGCGTAAGCATGTTTCCTTTTCCTTCTTCCTCGCCTAAGTTCATTAAACCAACTTTAGGATCGGCAATGTGGTAAACGTGTTTTGCGTATAAGCTGCCCATTATTGCAAACTGAACTAAGTGTTCTGGCTTACAATCTGCATTGGCACCAGCATCCAGCAACATTCCAAAACCACCTTTTTCTTTAGGGATAACAGTAGAAATTGCAGGTCTTAAAACTCCTTCAATCGCTTTTACACTAAACATGGCACCAACTAACATGGCACCGGTATTTCCTGCTGATGCAAAAGAATCAATTTTTCCTTCTTTCAACTGTTGAAAACCTACCGATATGCTGGAATTCGCTTTTTGAACAATAGCTTTTGTAGGATGTTCTCCCATACCAATTACCTCTGTAGTATGTACATACTCAAATAAATCGGGGTTAAAACTATGCTCTTTAAGGATGGGTGTAATTTGGTCTTTATCTCCAAATAATACGAGGTGTTGGTCTTTTGATAGGGTTTGATGTGCTGCAATTGCTCCTAATACGGTTGCTTTTGGCGCATAATCACCGCCCATTATATCTAAACCAATTTTCATTGAGATAAGTTGCTTTTAATGAAGTTGTGCTCGAAAATAACAGTCTTGGCTATTCTGAGGTTAAAAAAAATCCTTGTGTAAGGTAATAAATAAATTTTTACCAACACAAGGATTTTTATTCGCATAAACTATGCTATAGACGTGTTCTCTATTAACAATTTACCTCTAAGGTAAAGGTTTCCGTCAACATTATAAGCTCTGTGTGGCAAGTGTACTGCGCCAGTTTCTTTATCTAACCACAAAGAAGGTGCTGTTGCTTTATAGTGAGTTCTTCTTTTGTCTCTTCTTGATTTGGAGACTTTTCGTTTTGGATGTGCCATTTTTTCCTATTTTTTAATTTTTCCTAATGTTCTTTAATATGTCCCACCGTGGATCTTCTTGTTCGCTTGCATTTTGTTCTGTTTCTCCAGAAAACTCTTCTATTTTTTTGAGCATTTCTAGATCACATGATGGGGTGTTTCCTGGATCCTCACAAATGTTGAGGTAAGGAACCGCTAAGTTGATGATTTCATAGATGAATGATGAAACGTCAACTTCACTTTCACTTTTTGTGATAACGATAACCTCTTCACTGTCCGACATGTCGTCAGACTCAGTGAATTTGGCAATTAACCTGTCTTCCGCTTCCATTTCGTGTGGAAATCCAGCTAAGCACTTATCACAACTTAATTGTACTGTACCTTTGATTTTAAAATTGAGAACCATTAAGGTTTCTCGCTTCTCTAAAAGCAAGCTTACACTTAGTAAGCCGTCTTTTACCAAAGAATATTCAAATTCATCAAAAAAGCGTCTGTCAACATCATAGTTAAATTGATGTTGGCCAATCTTTAATCCCGTAAAGGGTATTGAATATTGTTTTAACGATTTCAAAGTTCGACAATTAAGCCTGCAAATTTAGGAAAAATTATTAAGGGCTAAAGGTTTTTTTTAAAAATTGGAAAAGCCTAGAAAAATACATTTGTTTTTACATAAATACACACTAAAAACGCGGTTTCGGTACTTTGAAGGATGATTTTTTGAGGTGAGCTATGCTTTTATAAAGTAGCCTTACACTCGGTTTTTCAACTTCTCTGTAGCCGTTTGTTTTTTTAGTCGGCTTATTTCTGCTTAAAACGCCTTAATGGTTTTTAATCTCTATCCCTACTGTGCTTACTAAAAGGTAAAGTGTTTTGAACCATTTCCGCATGTTCTCTCCTGCGTTTTACAATGTGTATTGCCTGAAATAATGCGTCTCTAAATGAACTTGCCGAAGCTGTGTTTTTTCCCGCGATGTCATATCCGGTACCGTGATCTGGCGAGGTACGTACAACCGGCAAACCTGCGGTAAAGTTTACACCGTGGTGAAAGGCCAAGGATTTAAAAGGGATTAAACCTTGATCATGGTACATCGCCAATATGGCATCGAACTGGCTAAAAGCTTGATTACCGAAAAATCCATCGGCTGGGAAAGCACCAAAAGCAAAAATGCCTTCTTTTTGAGCAGCGTCAATTGCCGGATGAATAATTTCTTCTTCTTCCATACCAATTAAGCCACTATCGCCAGCATGCGGATTTAATCCTAAAACAGCAATCTTAGGTTTTTCTATCCAAAAATCATATCGTAAAGAATGATCCATTAACCTCAGTTTTGATAAAATAGCTTCTTGGGTAATGCCTTTTGCAATATCTTTAACAGGAATGTGCCCCGTAACTACCCCCACTTTCAACTCGTTGCTTACTAAAAACATCAACGAATCTGGCGAACCAGTCATCGCCTGAATGTATTCTGTATGTCCATTAAAAGTAAACTGGTCACTTTGTATATTATGCTTGTTGATTGGAGCCGTAACTAAAGCATCAATTTTACCGGCTACCAGATCTGCAGTTGCTCGTTCTAACGATAAAAACGCATATTTTCCACCAATGTCATTTGCTTTTCCCAGTTCAATCTTCACATCTTCTTCCCAACAGTTGATCATATTTGCTTTGCCGGCGTGTGCATTTTCTGGTTGGTTGATCACCTGAAAAATAAATTCTTGTATGCCCGCTGCTTTTCTGTGAAATGAAGCAACTTTGGTATGTCCGTAAACAATAGGTGTGCAATATTTATAAATTTCGGATTCGGAAAGCGTTTTAATAATTACCTCTAAACCTATTCCATTTACATCTCCAATAGATATTCCTACCTTTAACAACTCGCTCATACAAAAAATGCTTTTATAAAATTTCTTGCAAAATAAAGATTTTGGAACGAATGTTAATTTTAAAGATTAAACTTTCCGTAATTTGTAGCTCATCTTTACAAAATAATGAGTCAGGTAAAAGCCAAAAAGCATTTAGGACAGCATTTTTTAACCGATAAAAATATCGCAGAAAAAATTGTGAACAGCTTAATACATCACAATAAGTACGATAAAGTTTTAGAAGTTGGACCAGGAATGGGCGTTTTGTCTGATTTTTTATTGCAGAAAAAAGAATACGAAACTTACTTGATAGATATTGACACCGAGTCGTTCAATTTTCTCCATAAAAAATACCCGCATTTAGGCGATAAGTTGCTGAACGCAGATTTTTTGCATCTTAATTTTAAGGATGTTTTTCCGGCTAGCTTTGCGATAATAGGGAACTTTCCTTACAACATCAGTTCGCAGATTTTATTTAAGATTTTGGATAACAGAAACCAAGTGCCAGAGGTAGTTGGAATGTTTCAAAAAGAGGTTGCAGAACGTTGTACGGCAAAGCCAGGAAGTAAAGAGTATGGCATTTTGAGCGTTTTTTTGCAGGCCTATTTTAAGTGCGAGTATTTGTTTACGGTAAAGCCTGGGGTTTTTAATCCGCCACCGAAGGTGATGTCTGCAGTAATTAGGTTAAGTAGAAACGAAGTAAAGGAGCTCGGTTGTAACGAAAAATTGTTTTGGACAGTGGTTAAGGCCGGCTTTAACCAGCGAAGAAAAACCCTGAGCAATGCGGTATCCGGCGTAATCCCAAAAGAAAAGCAGAATGACGATGCAGTTTGGACATTAAGAGCAGAACGTTTAAGTGTGCAGGATTTTGTGGATTTAACCAATTTGATTGAGAAAAGTAATGAAAAAGACAGTTAGTTACATAACACTGTTAGCGATGCTGTTTGTAATTGGATGTGGTAACACAAACAACCCAGCTTATACTAATGCATCATCACTTAACGCAGATAGCACAACTAATCAAAGTATAATTTTACGAGACTCCGTAGTTGTGTTAAAATATAAAACACAAACCGATACTATTGCTTTTCCAGTAGTCAACGCTCAGTTTCCACAGTTAGCAGCTGCCTTAAATCCGGAAGCAGTTTTAGGAGAGAGGCTTTCCAAAATCAAAGAAAATTATGAAGATTGCGGTTGCGGTTACACTTCTCTGATGTATAAAAAAACTTTTTCAAACGCAAAAATCCTCTCTTTGTGGTTTTATGCAGAATTTATCGGAGCATACCCTAGTCAAACCACCATTTATCAAACTTTGAGTATTAATACCGGCTTAGTTTATAAATTAACCCAGCAGCTGAATGAAGCAGGAGAAAAATATGTGTTAACAAAATATAAGGCTACATTATTGAAAAGGTTAGAAGCAGACAAAGCAAATCATACAGAAAAAGACTATGATAGTGCTTGTAATCAGATAAAAGAAAATATTAATCAACTTACTTTTGAAGCAATTAATGACAATTATATAGTTAAAGATAGCTCCGTTATCGTAAAAACAGAACCAATTTTGCCTCATGTAGTTTTGGCTTGGGAAATAGATAGAATGGTTGATTTTTCTTTGGATGAGTTAAAGCAATTTAAAAAAGAGGGCGCAAGTATTTAAGCCCGCAAAAAACAGAAATGAAAAAAATATTAATAGTTGATGATTTACACCCAGCTTTTAAACTAGCAGCAGAAGCAATGGGTTTTGAGGTGGACGACCGCCCGCTAATCAAAAAAGAAGAAGTTTTAGCGATATTAAAGGATTACGCGGGTATAGCGATAAGAACTAAATTCCGTGTAGATGCAGAAGTTATAGCAGCCGGTCCGAACCTAAAATTTGTCGCCAGAGCAGGTGCGGGAATGGATAACATTGATGTGGCTGTGGCCGATGAGAAAAACATTCAGTTAATTAACGCACCAGAAGGGAACGCTGATGCTGTTGGGGAGCACACTTTAGGTATGTTGCTTTCGATGATGAACAATTTCCGTAAAGCGGATATTGAAATACGCAACGGTATTTGGGACAGAGAAGGTAATCGTGGTTACGAATTAATGGGAAAAACCGTCGGGATTATTGGCTATGGGCACATGGGGCAAGCATTTGCAAAGCGCTTAACCGGCTTTGGTGTAAAGGTAATTGCTTACGATAAATACAAGACGGGGTTTTCTGACCAATATGCTACCGAAGCGAGTATGGAAGAAATTGTAAAATACAGCGATGTTTTAAGCTTACACATCCCGTTAACCAAAGAGACCAAGCAATTGGTAGACGATGAGTATCTATTGCATTTTAGAAGACCGATTTTCTTTTTAAACGCTGCCCGTGGAGAAATTGTGAATACAAAAGCAGTTTTAAAAGCAATTGATACTGGGAAAATTTTAGGTGCAGGTTTAGATGTGCTCGAAAAAGAAAAATTCCCAGGTTTGGATGATGCCGATTTTTATAAAGAACTTATTGCAAACCAGAAAGTGCTTTTAACACCTCATGTTGGTGGCTGGACATTTGATTCGTACCGAAAAATATCTGAGGTTTTAGCGACTAAGCTTAAAAATTTGGAAATATAAAACCAAAAGTTATATCTTCGTAAAAAAGGAAACAAGACTATGTATGCGAAAAGCAGATGTAGTCTTGTTTGTTTTTTAGAGCTTGGCCAACGCCGGGCTTTTTTTACAATAACCGATTAATAATACAGAAGAAGATGGCAGATGTAGCTTATTTTACCAAAGAAGGTTTAGAGAAACTGAAGGAAGAATTACATTATTTGAAAACCGAGGGAAGAAGAAAAATATCGGCAGCTATTGCAGAAGCGAGAGATAAAGGTGATTTATCTGAAAACGCAGAGTACGATGCGGCAAAGGAAGCTCAAGGGCACCACGAAACTAAAGTTGCGCAGTTGAGTAATATTTTAGCTTCGGCCAGATTGATAGACGAATCTAAATTAGATACTTCGAAAGTTTTGGCGCTATCTATTGTAAAGATAAAAAACGTTAAAAACGGCGCTACCATGACTTACCAACTGGTATCAGAAAATGAAGCTGATATGAAAACTGGAAAGATCTCTGTAAAGTCACCAATTGCAAAAGGATTGTTGGGTAAATCTGTTGGCGAAGTTATTGCTATTGATGTACCAGCCGGTAAAATGGAATTTGAAGTTTTGGAGATTAGTCGATAATAGCGGGAGTTCATTTAGTCATTAGGACTTTGTTGTGGAAACTGTAATGTAGATAAGGAAGCAATTTCCTGCCAAACATCATGACTAATTTAACTAGTCCATTAAACCAGTATAATCAACTAACAAACTAAATCCTAACAAACTAAAAAAATGGCAAGCATATTCACAAAAATAGTAAACGGAGAAATTCCTGCACATAAAGTTGCAGAAACGGAAGAGTATTTAGCCTTTTTAGACATCAGTCCGCTAAAGATGGGTCATGTGCTGGTAATTCCGAAAAAGGAAGTTGATTATATTTTTGATTTAGATGATGAAACCTACACAGGTTTAATGATTTTCGCGAAAGTAGTAGCGACAGCAATTAAAAAGGCGATTCCTTGTACAAGAGTTGGTGTTGCAGTTGTTGGATTGGAGGTTCCTCATGTACACGTCCATTTAATCCCGATAGATAATATTACTGATATGGATTTTAGTAATCCTAAATTAAAATTATCCGAAAAAGAACTGAGCGACGTTGCTCTAAGAATATTAGGTACGTTTTAAAATATTCTTCCCATAATTACAGCAGTGGCGCCAGTATTGTGCGTCACATAACTTTTTGCTTTTTCTCCAGCTTCCATTCTAAATCCAGCTTGTTCAATTAATTTATCAAAAACCGAATCAAGATCTTCCTGATCTGTAATGGTAAATCCGCCACCAACAGCAATTAAGTCTTTAGCTTCCTGAAATTTTTGGTACTTGCTTCCAAATACAACAGGTAATCCCCAAGCAGCGGCTTCCAAAGTATTGTGAATTCCTACACCAAAACCACCACCTATGTAAGCTATTTCTCCATAACTATACAAAGAAGAAAGCATCCCAATGTTATCTATGATGATACATTTAATAGAAGAATTCAATTGCTTAGTGCCGTTTACTAGCAATGAATAGCGTACAGATTGATTCCCAATCAACTTCTCCAAACCTGCAATTTTATCCTCGCCAATTTCGTGGGGTGCAAAAATCATTTTCCAGTTTTTATCCAAATTTTTAATGTATCCAGCAATTAGTGCTTCATCTGCCGGCCAGGTGCTTCCGGCAATAATCAGTTTTGTGTTCCCTTTAAACGCTTCAATCAAAGGGAAATCTTTCTTGTTCTTAGCTAAGTCTAAAACGCTATCAAACCTTGTATCGCCACAGTTGGTATAATTATTCAACCCAATTCTAATTAATAATTCTGCTGATTCTGTGTTCTGCACAAAAAAGTGGGTTACAAAACTTAAAATGTTACGGTTGAAGCCACCATACCATTTAAAAAATATTTGATTGGGTCTAAAAATAGCAGAAGTCACATAAACAGGAATTTGCTTTTGGTGAAGTTTTTTATAAAAGTGATACCAGTATTCATATTTATTAAAAATCGCCAGCTCTGGCTTAAATAAATCAATAAATTTTTCAGCGTTTCTTGCGGTATCTAACGGCAGATACAAGATATAATCGCCCAAAGATGAGTTTTTTCGAATTTCGTAACCAGACGGAGAAAAGAAAGTAATCACAATCTCTTTCTCAGGATAATCTCTTCTGATTGCCTGCAAAAGAGGTTTCCCCTGTTCAAATTCGCCTAAAGAAGCGAAATGCAACCAAATCTTCTTTTTTGTAACGTTTGGACTGAATTTTCTTTCCCAATTTTTCCTTCCATCTATCCATAGCCTTGCTTTTTTATTGAAAAAAGAAAATAAAAGAACCAGGAAATAATAAACTTTAATCGCAATGTTATAAAAAATAGGCATTTATCTCTCGAATGATTAACTTCGTCCAATTTAAAAATTTGATAAAAATACTCAATTTAATATGAAGATAGCAGTAATTGGGACGGGATATGTGGGCTTAGTAACCGGCACTTGTTTGGCCGAAACAGGAAATGACATCATCTGTGTAGATATCGTTGAAGAAAAAGTAAACAAGATGAAAAACGGGGAACTACCTATTTACGAGCCCGGTTTGGATATCCTTTTTCACCGAAATATTGAACAGGGAAGGTTGAAATTTACCACCAATCTTGCCGAAGCTATCAAAGACGCACAAATTATTTTCTTGGCATTACCAACGCCTCCAGGTGGTGATGGTAAAGCAGACTTAAGCTACGTTTTAGGCGCAGCAAAAGACATTGCTTTGTTGGTGAAAGATTATAAAGTAATTGTCACAAAATCTACCGTTCCGGTTGGTACAGCAGATAAAGTGAAAGCCGTTTTCAACGAAAACACTTTGGTAGAAGTAGATGTGGTTTCAAATCCAGAGTTTTTACGTGAAGGTGTTGCCGTTGACGATTTTATGAAGCCAGACCGTGTGGTTGTGGGTACAAGAAGCGACCAGGCGAAAAAACTAATGGAAGAACTTTACGCACCTTATGTACGTTCTGGAAATCCAGTTATTTTTATGGACGAACGTTCTTCTGAACTCACAAAATATGCGGCCAATTCATTTTTAGCAACAAAAATCACGTTTATGAACGAGGTTGCCAACCTTTGCGAACTGGTTGGTGCGGATGTGGATATGGTACGTAAAGGTGTGGGCGCCGATGACCGCATCGGAAAAAGATTTTTATTTCCAGGCATCGGTTACGGCGGAAGCTGTTTCCCGAAAGATGTTCAGGCATTAGCTTTATCCTCTAAAGAATATAATTACGATTTCAAAATTTTAGATGCGGTAATGGAAGTTAACCAAACGCAAAAACTAAAAATCGTTGAAAAAATGATGAAATACTATGGTGGCGATGTAAAAGGTAAAAAGTTTGCACTTTGGGGCTTGGCTTTTAAACCAGAAACTGACGATATTAGAGAAGCGCCTGCGTTATATATTATCGATGAATTAACTAAAGCCGGAGCAGAGATTGTAGCTTATGATCCAGAGGGTATGGAAAATGTAAGAAGAATGAAAGGTGATATTTTAGCTTTCGCCGATAATGCTTATGAAGCTTTGGAAGGTGCTGACGCACTGATTATCGCTACAGAATGGCAAGCTTTCAGAAATCCTGATTTCAAGCAGATTGAAGAAAAGCTAAAAGCAAAAGTGATTTTTGACGGGAGAAACCTTTACGATTTAAATAAAATGATTGATTTAGGATTTTATTACAACAGCATAGGAAGAGCAGAAGTTAAAGCATAAAAAAATCCGGAAGATGAAGAAAAGAGTATTGATTACCGGTGCAGCCGGATTTTTAGGATCGCATCTTTGTGATCGTTTTATAAAAGAAGGTTACCATGTAATTGGCATGGATAACTTGATTACTGGCGATTTGGCCAATATCGAGCATCTTTTTAAACTGGAGGATTTTGAGTTTTACAATCACGATGTTTCAAAGTTTGTTCACGTTCCGGGCGAGTTAGATTATATTTTGCATTTCGCATCGCCGGCAAGTCCTATCGATTACCTAAAAATCCCAATCCAAACTTTAAAAGTTGGTTCCTTGGGTATTCATAATTTATTGGGTCTGGCCCGAGTTAAAAAAGCTAGGCTGATTATCGCATCAACATCAGAAGTTTACGGTGATCCAGCTGTAAATCCGCAACCAGAAGAATATTGGGGAAATGTAAACCCAGTTGGTCCACGTGGTGTTTATGACGAAGCAAAACGTTTCCAAGAAGCCATCACAATGGCGTACCACACTTTTCACGGTGTTGAGACCCGTATTGTGAGAATATTTAACACTTACGGACCACGCATGCGTTTAAATGATGGACGTGTTTTACCTGCATTTATTGGTCAGGCTTTACGCGGCGAAGATTTAACAGTTTTCGGCGATGGAACACAAACCCGTTCATTCTGTTATGTAGACGATTTGGTAGAAGGTATTTACAGATTGTTATTGTCTGATTACGCACAACCAATGAATATCGGTAACCCAGATGAAATCACCATTGGTCAGTTTGCAGAGGAAATCATTAAACTAACTGGCACTAATCAAAAAGTGATTTACAAAGAATTGCCACAAGACGATCCAAAACAACGCCGTCCGGATATTACTAAAGCCAGAGCAATTTTAAATTGGGAGCCCAAAGTGAACAGAGCCGAAGGCTTGAAAATCACTTATGCGTATTTTAAAACTTTAACCAAAGAACAGTTGGATAAAGTAGATCATAAAGATTTTACGAATTATAATAGATAGAAAATGGGAAATAAGATTTTAGTAACCGGAGGAACAGGATTTATTGGCTCGCACACTGTTGTGGAGCTTTACAATGCAGGTTATACGCCGGTGATTGTTGATAATCTTTCAAACTCCTCGATAAAAATATTAGATCAAATTGAGAAAATAATTGGTTACAAGCCAGAGTTTCATGAGTTTGATTTGTGTGATGAAGCTAAAACAGCAGATTTCATTAAAGCAAACCCAGACATTACTGGCATTATCCACTTCGCAGCTTTTAAAGCAGTTGGCGAATCGGTACAAAAACCTTTAGAATATTATAAAAACAACTTTTTCTCACTCATCAACTTATTAACTCCCTACAAAGGAAAAAACATCAATTTCGTATTTTCTTCGAGCTGTACAGTTTACGGTCAGCCTGATGCTTTGCCTGTTACAGAAGCGGCGCCAGTTAAAAAAGCAGAATCTCCGTACGGAAATACCAAGCAAATTGCCGAAGAAATTTTAGCCGAAACTGCAGCCGTAAGCAAGAATTATAACATCGTTGCGCTAAGATATTTCAACCCAGTTGGCGCACATAAAACTGCGCTGATTGGTGAATTACCTATCGGCGTTCCACAAAACTTAATTCCTTTTGTAACACAGACTGCCATCGGCAAAAGAGAAAAAATCACTGTTTTTGGCGATGATTATGATACTGAAGACGGAAGTTGCATTAGAGATTACATCCATGTGGTTGATTTAGCGAAAGCTCACGTTGCTGCTATCAAACGTATGGAAGAAGGGAAATCTGCTGATAATTACGAAGTTTTTAATATCGGTACTGGAAATGGAACAACTGTTTTAGGTGTAATTAAAGCCTTTGAAAATTCAACTGGCGAAAAACTGAATTACAAAGTTGGTCCACGCAGAGAAGGAGATATCGAAAAAATTTATGGCGATGTGACTAAATCAGCAGAAGAGCTGGGCTGGAAAGCCGAATTAAATGTGGACGACATGATGAAATCTGCATGGGAATGGGAAAAATATATTAGTAAGAATCCTTTTTAGTTTAAAGTAGCAAGATTTTAGTATCAAGTATAATTAAGACACAAGATATTAGTATCAAGTATAAAGACCCTACACAGTCGTCATGCGATATGTCTTGATACTTACTACTCAATACTTCTTACTTGATACTCACTACTTCATACCCTATCACTTATCAAATGAAAAAAATACTCATCACCGGCGGAGCCGGATTTATCGGTTCACACGTTGTTAGGCGTTTTGTGAACACCTATCCAAATTATCAGATTGTTAACTTGGATAAGCTGACGTATGCTGGGAATCTTGAAAACTTAAGAGATGTTGAGCAATCTGCGAATTACAAATTTGTAAAGGGAGATATTGTTGATGCTGCTTTTATTCAGGATTTATTTGATAAAGAGAACTTTGATGCAGTTATACATTTAGCGGCCGAATCTCATGTTGATCGTTCAATCACAAATCCTACAGAATTTGTGATGACTAACGTTGTGGGTACGGTAAATTTGTTGAATTCTGCCAGAACAACTTGGAAAGGCGACTACGATAGAAAACGTTTCTATCATGTTTCTACTGATGAGGTTTATGGTGCTTTAGGCGAAGGAACAGAAATGTTTACCGAAGAAACCTCTTACGACCCGCATTCTCCATATTCAGCCTCAAAAGCAAGTTCAGATCATTTTGTAAGAGCCTATTTTGATACTTATGGAATGGATTGTGTGATCTCTAACTGTTCTAACAATTATGGTTCACACCATTTTCCGGAGAAATTGATTCCACTTTCAATCCATAATATCCAACAAAACAAAGCCATCCCGATTTACGGAAAAGGCGAAAATATAAGGGACTGGCTTTGGGTTGAAGATCATGCGAGGGCGATTGATGTAATTTTCCACAAAGCGAAATCTGGCGAAACTTATAATATCGGTGGTCATAACGAATGGACGAATATTGATTTGATTAGGACTTTGTGTAAAGTGATGGATAGAAAGTTAGGTAAAGCAGAAGGCACATCAGAAAAACTAATTACTTACGTTACCGATAGAGCTGGCCACGATTTGCGTTACGCAATTGATGCTACAAAACTTAAAAACGATTTAGGTTGGGAGCCAAGTTTACAGTTTGAAGAAGGTTTAGAAAAAACGGTGGATTGGTATTTAGCAAACGAAAAATGGTTGAATAACGTTACATCTGGTAATTATCAGAGTTATTACGAAGATCAATACCAAAACAGATAAATGTTCGGTCTTTTTAAAAAGAACAAAAAAATACCAGAATTTGATTTTAGCACTATCGGGATTGATATGCACTCGCATGTCCTTCCCGGTATTGATGATGGCGCACCAACGGTAAAGGAATCGGTGATGATGGTGAAACGTTTTCAGCAACTCGGCTTTAAAAAACTGATTGCTACGCCACATATCATGGCAGATTATTACCGCAATACGCCAGACACCATCAACAGAGCTTTGGATGAACTGCGGGAAGAACTAGTAAAGCAAAATATCGATATGCCCGTTGAAGCTGCAGCGGAATATTACTTGGATGAAACCTTTGAGAATAAAATCAATAAGGGAAATCTGATGACGATGGGTGGCGATTATATTTTGTTTGAGCTTTCCTACATCAATTATCCAAACAACATCAAAGATATCATCCAAAAACTTAATGATAAAGGCTTAAAGCCGATTTTAGCGCACCCAGAGCGATATCCTTATTTAGGTTCGATAGAAAATTATTATAAGATTAGGGAATTCGGCTGTTACTTCCAACTTAATACGATTTCTTTGGCTGGATATTACGGCAAACAAACCCAAAAAATAGCAGAACAATTAGTGGACAATATGATGATTGATTTCATCGGTTCAGATATGCACCATCTTAGGCATGCTGATGCTCTGCGGCAAAGTCTTTTTACACCACATTTAAAAACTTTGTTTGAAGAAGCATCTTTGCAGAATGTGATGCTTTCGAAATAGTCTATTTTAGTTTTTCGAGTATTTTTTTTAGGAGTTCGATTTGTTCTTTTTTTAGTTTCTGGCTTTTCCTAAAAAATCTGATAATTACGATAATGATTATCAGCGGTATTACAAACCAAATTAGAAGTAGAATTATTTCAGATGTACCAAGAACCATATCTTTGAATTTGATTTAAATTTTTGGTTATCTCTCTGGTTAAAACAAATCGGAATGCGTACCCGTTCTTATCAGTTCGATCAATTTTAAAGTCTCAGTTTGCTCCCATATTAAAAGTAAGTCTGGTTTCACATGGCATTCCCAATATCCGATAAATTTACCCGATAGTTTATGCGGTTTGTGTTTTGATTTAATCCTTTATGCCCTTCATTAGCCAAAATCTCAATAAAATCCTTGAGAACAACGAAATCTCTATTAGACCGTTTCTTCAGTAAAGTCAAATCTTTAAGAAACTTATTGGATGCAGTAATGCGATACATTATTTTATACTATCAAACAACGCAGCAACACTCTCGAACTCAATTCCTTTCCCCGCTTTCAATTCCTCCATCGCTTTTAGTGTTTCTACGTTAGGATTTTTACTCTTCTTGACTTTTACATCTAGCGCTTTCAAAACAGCAAGTACATCTTTGATTTTCTTTTCTGGAATCTCTATTTCGTAAGTCATTTTAGATAAATTAGATAAGCTTAAATCTTCTGAAATTCGGTATAAATATAACGTAATTTGATTTAACGAAAAAACAAGAGATAAAATGTGCAGTAAATTCTCAAAACATCCACTCTTTTCCAAATAAAAGCTGGCTGGTCGGGTTTAAATTTTTATTTTCGCTGATATATCATAAATCGTAGCAATGGATTATCAATTTAAGCAGATAGAGAAGGACTGGCAGAAGTTTTGGGCAACAAACGAAACGTTTAAAGCAGAGGTAGACGAAAGCAAGCCGAAATATTATGTGTTGGATATGTTTCCTTACCCAAGTGGAGCGGGATTACATGTTGGACACCCGCTAGGCTATATCGCTTCTGATATTTTTGCTCGATATAAAAGACTAAAAGGTTTCAATGTTTTGCATCCAATGGGTTACGATTCTTTTGGTTTGCCTGCAGAGCAATACGCCATTCAAACTGGTCAGCACCCAGCAAAAACTACTGAAACCAATATCAATAGATACAGAGAACAATTAGACAATTTAGGTTTTTCTTTCGATTGGAGCAAGGAAGTGCGTACCAGTTCGCCCGAATATTACAAGTGGACGCAGTGGATTTTTATGCAGCTGTTCAACTCTTGGTACAACAAAGAAACCGACAAAGCCGAGCATATTTCAACGCTGATTGCAAAATTAGAAACCATCCCGGCCAAAGAAATCAATGCAGTTTGTGATGACGATGTTTTACCGTTGCTCCCAAGCGATTGGAGCACCATGACCGCCGAAGAAAAGCAAGCTGAATTGTTGAAATACCGCTTGACATTTTTAAAAGAAAGCACTGTAAACTGGTGCGCAGCTTTAGGAACTGTTTTAGCAAACGATGAGGTAAAAGACGGCTTTAGCGAGCGTGGCGGTCATCCCGTTGAGCAAAAGAAAATGATGCAATGGAGTATGCGAATTACAGCTTACGCTGAAAGATTATTACAAGGTTTAAACCATATCGATTGGCCAGAACCGTTAAAAGAAATGCAACGCAACTGGATTGGGAAAAGTGTTGGGGCGATGGTGAAATTTAGCCTCATCCCCAACCCTTCTCCGAAGGAGAAGGGAGCGCAGGAGAACTTGGAGAATTTGAATGACGTAGCTGGGCGGAGAGGATATGAGACTGCGAATTCTTTCGCTTGGGATATTTTAAAAGGAAATTCTAAAGAGAACAGGAAGCAACAGACAGATGCTGAGATTGTTCTATGGAATGAATTACGAGACAGTCAAACTGGATTTAAAATTAGGAGACAACATGTTATTGAAGGGTATATCGCTGATTTTGTTTGTTTACCGAAAAAACTAGTAATAGAAATCGACGGAGGATATCACAATACTGTAGAAACTATTGAATACGATAACCAAAGAACCGAATTCCTAAACAAAGCCGGATTCCAGGTCATCCGCTTCACTAACGAAGAAGCAATAAACAACACAAATAAGGTAATAACAACAATAAAAGAAAAACTCCAGGCAAGTCCTTCTTACCCAGAAAAAGCAGAGCCAGTAAGCACATCCACAACGCAAGTGGCTCCTTCTCCTTCGGAGAAGGCGGGGGATGAGGCTTCTTTTATTGAGGTCTTCACAACTCGTGTCGATACATTATATGGCGTTTCATTTTTAGCAATTGCTCCAGAGCATGAGCTAGTTGCCTCATTGACTACGCCAGCGCAAAAAGCGGATATAGAAAACTACATTTTAGCGACTAAAAAGAAATCGGAATTAGACCGTATGTCTGATGTGAAAACGGTTTCGGGTGCTTTTACAGGAAGTTATGCGATAAATCCGTTAAGTGGCGAAAAAGTGCCGGTTTGGATTGCTGATTACGTTTTGGCCGGTTACGGAACAGGTGCGGTAATGGCGGTTCCGTCTGGCGATCAACGTGATTATCTTTTCGCACAGCATTTCGACTTACCGATTATCCAGATTTTGGATGCGCAGGTTTGCGATAAAGAAGCTGATGCAACCAAAGAAGGTCGATATATCAACTCTGGAATTATCAACGGTTTGAGCTACAAAGAAGCTACTCAAAAAATTGTTACCGCATTAGAAGAAGTTGGAATGGGTTACGCAAAGGTGAATTTCCGCATGCGTGATGCGATTTTTGGCCGCCAAAGATATTGGGGCGAGCCAGTTCCGGTTTATTTTAAAAACGGTTTACCTTATCTTATTAAAGAAGAAGAACTTCCTTTGCTGTTGCCAGAAGTAGATAAATATTTACCTACCGAAAGCGGAGAACCACCTTTGGGTAGAGCAAAAGACTGGAAATACCAAGACGAATACGAATATGAATTAAGCACCATGCCAGGTTGGGCGGGCAGTAGCTGGTATTGGTACCGTTATATGGATGCAAAAAACGATGCTGCTTTTGCAGATAAAGACAAAATAGCTTACTGGAAAGATGTGGATTTGTACATCGGAGGTAATGAACATGCCACCGGACATCTTTTGTACAGCCGTTTCTGGAACAAATTTTTGAAGGATTTAGGTTATGTGAACGAAGAAGAACCATTCAAGAAGTTGATTAACCAGGGGATGATTCAGGGGCGGAGTAACTTTGTTTATAGATTGAATTATTCTGTAAATAATCTGAAAGAAAATCTTGAAAATCCTGATGAGGATCTCGATAAGATTAACTATCTAACTCAAGAATTACCTCTAGTTTTCATTTCATATGATTTAGTTGACAAAATAACGAATGACGCTGATTATAGGATGATGACCCAGAACAACATCAACGATAATCTTTTGAGTTTGGAACTAAAAGCTAACGGGATTGAAATATTGTTGGACAATGAAAATCTTATTACTAAAATTCATGTTGACGTAAATATAGTTGAAAATGACATTTTAAACATCGAAAAATTTAAAGCTTCAAGGCCAGAGTTTAAAGACGCAATCTTCATTTTTGAAGACGGTTCAAACCCCCTCTCCTTCGGAGAGGGCCGGGGTGAGGCCAAATACGTTTGTGGTCACGAAGTAGAAAAAATGTCTAAATCCAAATTCAACGTGGTAAATCCCGATGATTTAGTAGAACGTTACGGTGCAGATACATTGCGGATGTACGAGATGTTCTTAGGTCCTTTGGAGCAAAGTAAACCATGGAATACCAACGGGATTGAAGGTGTTTTCAAATTCTTGAGAAAATTCTGGAAACTTTTCCATGATGATAGCTTCAACTTCGTAGTTTCTGATGAAGCACCAACAAAAGCAGAATTAAAAGCTTTGCATAAAATTATTAAAAAAGTAGAAGAAGATATCGAGCGTTTTTCTTTCAATACATCGGTTTCCAGCTTTATGATTGCGGTTAACGAGTTAACGGATTTAAAATGCAACAAAAGAGCAATCTTACAAGAAATGGTCATTCTTCTTTCATCTTATGCACCCCATATCGCAGAAGAGCTTTGGAAACAATTAGGCAACGAAGAAGGAACACTTTCTTACGCCCAATTCCCGGTTTTTAATCCGGAGCACCTTGTAGAAAACGAATTTGCTTATCCCGTATCAATCAACGGGAAAACAAAGATGAACCTAACGCTTTCCTTGACTTTAGAACCAGTTGATGTTGAAAAGGAAGTGTTAGCGAATGAACAAGTGTTGAAATATCTAGACGGTAAAACGCCTAAAAAGGTAATTGTTGTAAAAGGAAGAATAATTAACGTGGTAATCTAGAAAAAACAAAGATCATTTCTTGTTTTTTTTCGTGTAAAGAAACAAATTATTTGTACTTTGCTGTATCTAATTGAATCGTTAAAACGTAAAAGGATAAACTAAGACTATGAAATTTTACACTACACTAATTTTATTCTTTTTTTATGCCTTCATCTTCCGAGCGGAAGCCCGCGTAACTGATTTAACAGATTCCATTAGCGATGTGAAGATTGAGAACCAGCAGATTATCTTTGATACAAAGGTGTTAGGAATAGTAAGAAAGCTAAAAGTTCATCGCAACACTTCAAAAACCGAAAATTATACATACCAGATTTTTGAAAAAAAAGGGAAATTGATTGCAGAGTATGAAATGGAAATCTCAAGTAATGAGAAGAAAACTAAAGAAGGAATTTTATCTGCACAGATAAAAACGTTAAAGGATAACGTAGTCCATAATGGCAATAACTTTCTTGATTACCATATGAAACCATCTAAGAATAATGTGGAACGCATTTTGCAATTAGATAAAGTTATTAAGTATCTCTTAACCTATAAATACCTTTAATTTAGCATTGGTGCTAATATCTTCAAGTTTTTTAATTAAAATTGGCGGTAATGCAAATCTCTATTGTAACAGCCACGTTTAATTCCGAAGATTTTATTGCTGACGCGATAAAATCCTATCAAGATCAAATTCTCTGTGATAAAGAACTGGTGGTTATAGACGGTAAAAGCTCCGATAGAACGCTGGAAATCCTCAAGCAAAATAACTCAGCCATAGCGACCTTAATTTCCGAGCCCGACAAAGGTATTTACGATGCACTGAACAAGGGAATTGGACTTGCAAACGGAGATATTATTGGCATTTTGCATTCCGATGATTTTTTGGCACATAATGAGGTGTTAGCACTGGTAAACAAAAAATTTGCTGAAAACCCAAATTTAGATGCCGTTTACGGAGATCTACAATACGTGAATAGGCAGGATCCTAATAAAGTAATCAGACATTGGAAATCTGGCGAGTACCACCTTAATAATTTTAAAAAAGGTTGGATGCCACCACACCCGGCACTTTTTATAAGAAAAGATTGTTTTAATAAATTTGGAGCTTATAACCTAGCATATAAATCTGCAGCAGATTATGATTTGATACTCCGTTTTTTGTTTAAAAACCAGATTAAGGTTGCATACATTCCACAAGTTTTGGTAAAAATGCGAGTTGGTGGTTTAAGCAATAAATCGTTAAAAAACCGGATAAATGCAAACAGGGAAGACCGTTTAGCGCTAAAACTAAATGGCGTACCCAATCCGCTATGGGTTTCTGTTTTAAAACCACTATCTAAAATTGGTCAGTTTTTGAGATAAATATTTAACTTTGAACGTGGCTATTGACTTCTCATTTCTCGAAATTGAATGGATTTATTATTTAGTAGTAATAGTAATTTCGAGTGTAATTTCCTTTATCGCTATCCCGTCTATCATGTTCGTAGCTCGAGAACGCCATTTGTATGATGATGCAGAGAGCATGCGTAAGGACCATGACCACGGTATTCCGCGTTTAGGAGGTGTTGCAATTTTTTGCAGCTTTACCATCGTATCCTTGTTATTTGCAAAATATGATGCTGTGCTTCCCACAAATATCCTCTTAACATCCTGTATTATCCTTTTTGCTGTAGGTTTAAAAGATGACTTGGCAGGTTCCGGACCGGGGACAAAATTTGTAATGCAGTTTTTAGTTGCATCTATATTGGTTTTTCTTGGAGACGTCCGCCTAACCAGTCTATACGGAATCTTCAACGTAGCAGAAATTCCGGTGTATCTAAGTATCCCTGTCTCTGTGTTAATCATCATGTTTATTGTTAATGCATTCAATTTAATTGATGGTATAAATGGCTTAGCAGGCACTATCGGCTTAGTAGTTAACCTTACTTTTGCAGTTTTATTTATACACATGGGCCAAATAGAAATGGCTTCTTTGGCATTTAGCATGGTTGGGGCAATAGTTGGCTTTTTATATTACAATTATACGCCTGCCCGAATTTTTATGGGAGATACCGGGAGTCTTTTGATTGGCTTAATTTCCGTAGTGCTAGCAGTCAAATTTATCGAATTGAATAAATTCACAGACTTTGGCCCTCGACCCTCATTTTTCTCTGCGCCAGCAATTGCCGTTTCGGTGTTAATTATCCCCTTATTTGATACTTTTAGAGTATTTTCAATACGTGTTTTAAAAGGAAACTCTCCCTTTAAGGCCGACAGAAATCATATTCATCACCGGATATTACGTTTAGGCTTTAGCCATACTCAAACAACCTATTTATTGGCATTCACAAACCTGGTATTTATTTACCTTTCGCTCAATTTAAGAGACTGGGGTAATTTTACCTTGATTTTTATGTTTATGGGGATCTGTGTTTTAATTAATTGGGTAACCACAATATTGATACGTATAAAAGATCGAGGGCATTTTAAAATTACTTTCCTATATAAATAAGCTTCCCTGTTTGTTTTTTGAGTGGCTCTTGTTCAAAAATCGGGTGTAAAACTTACTGTCGTTTGCAATTTTGGGCGTTTTAACACGCCTTACACTGTATCTTTTTTGTCTGGAGAATTATCACTCCGAGCGGAGTCGAAGAAGGGAGTCGAAAGACAAAAAAAGAACACCGTTCCAGTCGTTAACGCAAAATTTCTATTCCCGAATTTGAGTATAACCAAGAAAGAAACGGCGAAGATCAGGAAGTGTAATTAGCTTAACTCTCCCAGTTTCAAAAATCCATACATCAAACCCGTAACATGTAATGCTTGTGGAATTTCGTTCTTTAACAACATTTCTTTTACTTGCGGAATGGTGTATAATTCTATGTCAATATCCTCATGTTCATCTAAATCCTGTTCCTGAACTTTTTTTCCGCCTTTTGCCAAATAGCAATATGTAACATTGTTTGATGTGGCAGGGTTGGGGTAAATGGTGCTCACCAATTCAAAATCTTCAAACAGATAGCCTGTTTCCTCCAATAGCTCTCGTTTTGCGGCATCAACGGGCTTTTCATCACCATCAATTACGCCCCCTGGTATTTCTATAGAAATGATATCCCCGCTATGGCGGTATTGCCTAACCATAATTACCTGTTCGTCTTCTGTAATTGCAACAACATTTACCCAGTTCGGATATTCTAATACATAATATTCAGAAGCAATTCTACCATCCGGCAGTTCACATTCGTCCACACGTAAAGTTGCCCAAGGTTTTTGTACTAAATACGCTGATGAAACTGTTTTCCACTTTAAAATGCTCATGGCTAAAATTAATGATTTATTGTAGTAAAGCGCTAATATTTTAAACATGTTTCCTTTCGGTATGGCCTTGCAAATCCTAAAATCGGCACAAATCAGATTGCTTTTTGGACTCTCAAACATCATAATTAAAAAATATTCATTCCTACTCACCCTTGTGGCAGAGTTAATTGTTTTGTTATAAAAGGAGGACTTCCTCCGACCAGTTATACATAAGAATTGATTAAGATTTTATTGAGGTAGAAAAGCTATTCGGTGCCTGTACGATGAAAATTTAGGAAAGAGGCTCGCTCTTAAACCGCTGTTTTTAGAAGAGCAGAGACCTAATCACTATGGCAGAGTACGTTTTATTGAAAAGAGAATTAGGGTGCTTTAAGCACATAATATGTAAACAACCAATTATTAATTAACCATTTAAATTAAAATTATGAAACAAAAATTTTTACTTATTTTATTATTAGCCTTTGTTGGCCTAGGTGCAAGCGCTCAAAGTTTTACCAATAATTGGGAAATAAGCGCAGGTAATGCTGCTTATCCTTGGCTTAGTGCGACTGTCGGCACTGTTAACGGACTTGCATATAATCCTATAACCAAAAAGCTATATGTGGCTGAGAGAGGCGTCGGTGTTAATATTATAAACCCAGCAACTGGTGCTGTGCAAGTCAGCCCTTTACCTTCGACCCTAGATAAAGGTGGTGCTACAGGGCTTTTTTTTACAAAAATTGCTGTAACCGCTACTGGTGAGATATTTGCAACCTCCGTAAATACCGCTGGAAAATGTGATATTTATTATTGGACTGATGAAACAGCTGAGCCGGTAAAAATTAGTGATGATATTCCCACTAGCGAATGGGCGATAACGGGCGGTGAAAGATCTGGCGATACATTTGCAGTGAGCGGATCTGGAGCTAATGTGGTGTTGTATGTAGGTGGACTTAAGGCTCTAAATGTCAAAGTACTCGTGAAAAACCCAACCACGCATAAGTTTGAAATAAATAAAACTATAGAATTAGACGGAACCAAACAAGGTTATGCGGCCGGTGGTATTTCACCTGAATCTCCGGATACAAAATCAAATATCTGGGTGAGTGGTTTTTATGGGACTACTAATTATCAAATCCGAAAGTATGATGTAAGCAATGGCGCTAGTATTGCAGAGCTAGCTGATGGCGGATTGGATGCTACTACAGGCGTTCCAGCTGCCAATTCCATCAGTAAAAAGTTTTTAGCGGTAAAGCATTTTCAAATAGGTACCAAAAAATTCTTAGCTGTAACAGGGGCTTATTATGAGTATAAGGCTCCGCCAAATACTGTTGCTCCTACTGGAGAAGAGTTGGCTTTACATATCTATGATATTACTAATGCTCCTTCCGTAGTGTCGTTTATTGCTGGAACAAAGTTAACAAACACTCCAATCAATAGTAATGTTGTGGCTGCTGCGGATGTTGATTTCAAAAAGACAGTGAATGTTGATGGAAGTATAGATCTACAGTTTTTTCAATTAATACCCAGAAACGGTTTTGCGTCACACACTATCACGTTTAATGCAGACGGTACTTTGCCTGTTTCTCTTTCATCGTTTAACGCTTCTTTAGTAAATAATCAAAGTCAGCTCAATTGGTCAACCGCTTCAGAAAGCAATAATGCCGGTTTCGAGATTGAAAGCAGTACAGACGGAATATCTTTTAATAAAATCGGGTTTGTGGCTTCAAAATCATCAAATAGCAGTAGCAAATTAAGTTATACTTTTAACGATAAATTAGCTTCAACTGGTATAACGTACTACCGCTTAAAGCAATTAGATTTAGATGGAAAGTTCGCTTATTCCGATGTTAAATTTATCAATAACCAAATTCTAATTAAAGGTATAACCATATCTCCAAATCCAACTACCGACGTTATTGAAGTTAATGGTTTGAATATGGATGGCGTAACTTTTGGTTTATTTACTGCAAATGGCGCAAAATTAAACACTAAAGGTTTGGTAGAGGGTAATAAACTATCTATGGCAGGCTTAAAAGCTGGAATCTATATTTTGAAAGTTTCTAAAAATGGCCAGTTATTACAAACAACTAAAGTTGTAAAGAATTAGGTTAGCCAAATAAGAAAGTACTTCTAGCTTTTCTAAAGCAGGAACAACAAAACCTCAAGATATAATCTTGGGGTTTTGTTGTTTTAACTTAATTTTTCTTTTGATAATTTCAGGCATCGCGATGCTGGTTTTTACGTTTTTTAAATTTAAACTTGCATATTATTGCTATTTTAGATTTATTATTCTTATACTTACACTATAAACCAATTATTTATGAAGTCAAGTGTAATCCTGTGCGCATTGATTTTTACGCTTAATTTTAATCTAAAGGCACAAGATAGCCCTAAGAGAGAACTGCGTGGCGCCTGGATAGCTACATTTTCTAATATTGATTGGCCCATAAAAACACAAACGCCTCAACAGCAAAAAAACGCATTTATAGATATTTTAAATCACCACCAAGCTACCGGTATAAATGCGGTGTTTGTACAAATCCGTAGTCAATGCGATGCTTTTTATCCAAGCGAATTAGAACCTTGGTCGGCAGATTTAACTGGTAAGCAAGGAGTGGCTCCCTCTCCATATTGGGATCCTTTAACGTTTATGATTGCCGAATGCCACAAAAGAAATATGGAGTTTCATGCTTGGTTGAACCCTTACAGGGCAATAAGTTCTGTTGCAAACCTCAGTTCTTTTTCTGCAAATCATGTAGCAAAGCAACACCCAGATTGGCTAATTACTTCTGGTAATTTAAGAACCTTAGACCCTGGATTAC
This sequence comes from Pedobacter arcticus A12, assembly GCF_000302595.1. GTDB lineage: Bacteria > Bacteroidota > Bacteroidia > Sphingobacteriales > Sphingobacteriaceae > Pseudopedobacter > Pseudopedobacter arcticus. The sequence goes on from NZ_AKZJ01000014.1 coordinate 171,006, forward strand.
CGGCGGTGCGTACCTATATTTTGGAGGTTATCAAAGATATTGTTAATCGCTACGACGTGGATGGTGTTCATTTTGACGATTATTTTTACCCAAACAGTGCTTTCAGTGATGATCAAACTTTTGCAAATTTTTCACGAGGATTTACCAACAGGGACGATTGGAGAAGAGATAATGTCAATATTTTAATAAAAAATACTTATAGCGCCATCAATTTGTTAAAACCCTGGGTGAAATTTGGCGTTTCTCCCTCGGGGATTTATAGGAATAGTACTAACCCGGATATTGGAACTCCAACATCCGGATTAGAGCATTATAATTCCCTTTATGCCGACTCAAAGAAATGGATTGCAGAAGGCTGGGTGGATTATTTGGCACCACAGATTTATTGGTACAGAGGGCAAGCAAATGCCGATTACAGTAAAATTACACCTTGGTGGAATAATAATGCTTATGGTCGGCATATATATATCGGTCAGGCCGGATACAAAGTAAATGACGCCACGCAAGGTAGCCAATGGTTGGTGGCGGCAGAAATTCCAAATCAGGTAAGATTAAATAGGCAATCGCAGTACAGTAACCTTAAAGGTCAAGTTATTTATAATACAAAAAGTTTACTGGCAAACAACAACAAAGCATTTAGAGATTCTTTAAAACTAAATGTTTACAATAAGCTTTCCCTAATACCAATCATGCCTTGGAAAGACAATGTTGCGCCAGCATCTCCAACAGCTTTAATTGGAAATAAATACGGACAAGATTCGCTGGTTTTAACATGGACTGCCCCGCCAGCTGCCATCAGCGAATTTGATAAAGTAAAAGCTTATGTGGTCTACAAATCTGCGAATGCAAAAATTGATACGCTAAGCAATGTAGAAATTATTGCCGTTGTGAACCAACCAAAGTATGTGGATATGCAGTTGGCGAATGGTTACAACTTTCAATATAAAGTAACCGCTTTAGATCGCTTCCATAATGAAAGCCTATCCAGCAATACTATTTCTACTTTAACCACCGCTATTGATGATTTGGAGAGTAGGTCAATAGCTAAAATTATAGTTTATCCAAACCCAAGTACGCAGCATATTACCGTTGAACTGAAAGATTATGCTGCCAATAAAGTTTGGATTCAGATTATTGATATGCAAGGGAAGGTTCGCTTACGTGAAACTTTTAAGCGGAATGTTGAAAACACGTATGTCGTTGATTTTCAGAACAGGTTAAACCCAGGTCAATATATAGTAGCCGTTAAAGGAGAAAATTTTCAAGAACACACCAAAATCATTGTGCGGTAAGGCACATTTTATAAACCAATTATTAATTATTTAAAAATTTACATTATGAGAAAATTATTACTAGCATTTGTCGCTGTTATCGTTGGAGGGTATGCTTACGCACAAGGTCCACTAACTAAAAATTGGGAGGTTAAGGCATTAGTGACAGGATCTCTTGTCGGTACAGCAAGTTTACAAACTACTATAGCCTATAATAGTGTTACTGAAAAGCTTTATTTGCCAGAAAAAAATAATAAGATTAGTATTCTAAAGCCATCCGACGGAACAATTAGTAGTCCGGCAACATTAACAACGTTGTCTGGTGGTGCTTGGGCAGCCAGTTATAAATATAATAAAATTAGAGTAACCACTGCTGGTGTAATTTACGCATGCAACATGACTGTTCCAACAGGACCTACCGCTACCACAACCGCTGGCACTGTATATATTTACCGATGGGGTTCGGAAGCTGACGCAAGCCCAGTTACATCTGCAATATCGGTTATCGGACGAACAGGAGACTCTTTTGCGGTAAGTGGAACTGGCGTAAATACAATCATTTACATAAGTGGTGCGGCTAATCAACTTATATACGTTTGTAAAACAGCAGACGGAACTAACTTCGTTCTAGATCATACAATTACTTTAACTAACCCAGCTGATGCTCGTTCAAGTATTTCCGCGGTTTCAAATTCCTTAACGTCAGATTTGTGGATAAATACCTTGAATGTAGAGGCAAAGCGTATTTCCAGTAACGCAGCAGGAGTGGTAGGGACCACTAGTTCAATTGTAACAGGATTAATTGATCAAAAGTACGCTAACGCAGAGTATATTCAAGAAGGTAGTAGAAAATTTCTAGCAGTTTCAGGAGCTAATGACGCAGTATTGGGGCTAGATTTTAAGTTATATGAAATAACTGATTTTCCAACTCCCAACACTGCCGTGACACTGGTTGGGAGCGGGGTCTTAGCTCCTGCTGCATATACAGCTAATGCAAATGCTTACGCAGATGTAGCTTATAAAAAGAATTTAGATAATACTTATACATTTTTTCATTTAGCTAGCAACAACGGTTTGGCTGCATATACGACAGCATCAGCGCTCCCAGTAACCCTAACCTCTTTTGCAGCATCGTTTACAAACAACCAAAACAGTTTAACTTGGTCAACGGCTAGTGAAAACAACAGTTTAGGTTTTGATGTGGAGAGCAGCACAGACGGTACAGGTTTTAGCAAAATTGGTTTTGTAGCTTCAAAGAATGATGGTAACAGCTCAAGCGCATTAAGCTATGCTTTTCAGGATAAATCAGCAACGGCAGTTACTACTTACTACCGCTTAAAGCAAGTGGATAAAGACGGAAGGTTTGAATACTCAGGTATCAGATCGGTTAAGAATCCACTTGTTGACAATCAAAACGTTTTTGCAGTTTATCCAAACCCAACTACAGATTACGTAGAAATTGCTGGTGCAAATACAGATGGAGTTACTATTCAGTTATTTACCACGATGGGAAAAGAAGTTAATATCAGCAATTTGTTGCAAGGAAATCGTTTAGATATGACGAGTTTAAATGCGGGTATTTACGTATTAAGAATAAGTGAAAATGGTCAATTACTTCAAACAAGCAAACTGGTGAAGAAATAGTAGCTCGTTAAAATCATATTATTGCGCTTTTATACAGATAAAAAATATAATCTGCATAAAAGCGCAATATGTTAGAAATATTTCATATCTTGTTTCTATAACCAATTGTTGGCCTCGCCAAATCAAAATTATTAACCAAAATCTGAATTATGAGATTAAGACTAATTGCACTGGCTTTTGGACTCTTGTTGTTTTCAATGCAGCTTTTTGCTCAAGAAAAAACTGTGACAGGAAAAGTAACTGCTACTGACGATGGCTTTCCAATTCCGGGTGTTACGGTATCCGTAAAAGGAAGTGCAAAGGCAACGCAAACAAGTATAGACGGACTTTATTCTATTTCGGCTCCCGCAAATGCTACCTTACTCTTCACATTTATAGGGATGAAAGCCGAGGAACGGGTAGTGGGCTCCACTTCCGTGATCAATGTTGCACTTTCGCAAGATGCAAAATCCTTAAATGAAGTAGTGGTTACAGCTTTAGGGATTGAAAGAGATAAGCGAACCTTAACTTATTCTGTGCAAACAGTAAAAGGAGATGATTTACGGGATGCAAATCAGTCAAATATCATCAACGGTTTACAGGGCCAGATTGCCGGTGCGCAGATCACATCGGCAGGGGGCTCACCTGGTTTACCTTCAGAAATAATTTTGAGAGGTGTTTCTTCTTTAACGGGAGATAACCAGCCATTAATGATTGTAGATGGTATTCGGGTAAGTAATGCATCATCTGATGGTACAATTAACAGACTGGCAGATTTTAATCCAGAGGATATTGCAGATATATCTATCCTTAAAGGAGCAGCAGCAGCAGCGCTTTACGGTATTGATGCCGCGTCTGGAGCAATAATTATAACTACCAAAAAAGGTAAAAAGGGGGCCATCCAAATTAACGGAGGCTTTAAGTCGTTTTTAGAAACTGTAGGTAAAACACCTAATCAGCAAAAGTTGTTCACTACTGGATTAGGAGGTGTATATGACGGAAGTTCTACATCATCTTGGGGTCGTAAGTTTAGGTATGATGAAGAGATACACGATAACATCAACAGATTTTTTGATACCGGTTTAATTAACGATGTTAATTTGAATGTTAACGGCGGTACAGACAATTACAATTATTACATGTCTGGAAACTATAGAGACGGTTCATCAATTATCCCAAACACAGGGTCTGATAAATTGTCTTTTTTATTAAAAGGGTCGGCTAAACTGGCTAAAAACCTAGAGTTAGGCGCTTCTGCAAATTACATCAACAACAATATCAAAGAAGGTATTGTGGGTGGTTCATCTGGTGGTTATGCAAACAGCATTTATATGTATCCGTTGCGTTTTGATATCTTAAACTATCAGCAACCAAACGGATCGCCTATTTATGAGTACTATAACAAAACCGGATCAGACGAAACCGTAATTATTTCGCCAATGTGGAATGTGATGAAAAATCCACGAAACACTTCTACTCAACGTATTGTAGTAAACAGTAACTTGAATTATACAGTTAACGACTGGATAAACCTTTCTTACAGAGTTGGTCAGGATTTTTACAACCAAGCATTTGCTAACATCACTGTAGAAGGCACACCTAACTATATGAACGGCCGCCTTAGAGAAACTAAGGGAAATTACAAATACATTACCAACATATTCAACAGTACTTTTGATAGAAAACTTACCAAAGACTTAAGGGCAACGTTAATTCTTGGAGGTTCATCAGAATATTACGAGGCTAAAACCAATGCCTTTACCGGAGAAAACTTTATTGTTCCCGGGATTTATAGTGTAAACAATATCGACAGAAATAATTTAACAGTTACCGAGGGCTATCCAAGAAGAAGACGTTACGCTACTTATGGTGATTTCAAGTTAGATTATATGAATATGTTGAGCATTGGAGTAACGGGTAGAAACGATTGGACTTCTACACTATCTAAAGCTAACAGATCATTTTACTCACCTTCTTACTCAGGTAGTTTCACCTTCTCAGAATTGTTTGAGAATAGAAATAATTGGTACGGTAAGTTAAGAGCGAGTTACGCAAAAGTAGGTAAGGATGCGCCAATTTATAGAACCAATACCAACTTGGTACAGTTTCAAGGCGTAGGTGGTGGTTACCAAAATGACCCAACGGGTGGTAACGTAGATTTAGTTCCAGAAACTACCAGAGAAAAAGAGATTGGCGCTGAGTTTAAGTTGTTCAATAACAGGTTAAGTATAGAGGCAGCCTACTATGATAAAGAAAGTAGCGACCAGATTGTTACTGCTAGAGTGCCTTTAACAACAGGCTTTGTGATTAAAGCGTTTAACGCTGGTAGGTTGAGGAACAGAGGGTTTGAACTGTCATTAAACGGAAGCCCAATAAAAACGAAAGATTTCAATTGGAACATGACTTTGAATGCTTGGAAAAACTCTTCTAAAATGTTGGAATTCCCCGGACAGATAACTGTTTTCCCTTACACTTTTGGTCAGCCTTATACTGCTGCCATCGCAGGATCTATGTTAGATATGCCGGTATTAGGCATAATCGGAACTGATTATCAAAAAAATGATGACGGCTATACGGTAATTGACCAAACAGGCTATCCGGTGATTAATTCACAAAATTCACAGCTATATATCGGAAACAGAGAACCTAAATTTAACATCGGGCTTTTGAATAAGTTCAATTATAAAGACTTTTCATTGTCGTTTCTTTGGGATTTCAGATTTGGAGGGGATGTGTATAATGCAACCCGTTTAGGTATGATATCTAGAGGAATATCTGAGGATGTTGGAAACTATAGAGATAAAATGTACGTTTTTAATGGTGTAGTACAGCAAACAGATGGTTCTTATATTAAGAACACCAAAGAGGTTGCTATGGATTATGCTTTCTTTACCAACAGATATACGCCAGTAGGTTCAAATTTTATCGAAACGGTAAACTGGGCTAGAGTTAGATATATCACTTTAGGTTACTCGGTACCTAAAAAAGTAGCCGAAAAACTTAGGGTAGGTAGATTAAGTGTGGAGTTATCTGCTCAGAACCCTATTTTAATTACCAACTACTCTGGCGGAGATCCAGAAGTAAACAGCGCTGGTCCTAATGCAGGCGGTGGCGGCGGTAGTACAATGGGCGTTGATTTTGGAAATATCCCAATCTCCAGAACCTACTCATTAGGCTTATCAGTTGGATTTTAATTAGCGAGATATGAAAAATATACTAAAATCAATTTCAGTTTTATTGCTGGCATTAACGTTAACAACGTCATGTTCTAAACTTGATATCAATGTTAATCCGGTAAACCCCGTAACATCGCCAACAAACCTAAGGTTGCCTGCAATTTTAGGAAATATGGCGTATCATAATTATTCTCACGCTCGTTTTTCATCGTACCATTCTTATTATATGACCACTAGGTTAAGCAATACAAGAATTGAGTCTTTGTTAGACTATAATGGTGTAACCCGTTTAGGAGCATGGAGATGGCATTATTTCGATGTAGGAAGTAATTGCAAAGGGTTAATTGAGACTGCTGAAAGAGAAGGCTCCTTTAACTACATGGGTGTAGGCAAAATTATGTTGGCCTACTCTTACCTAACCGCAACAGATTCATTTGGCGATATGCCTTTCGGCGAAGCATACAGTGGAAGTTTTAACCCAGTTTATGACTCGCAACAGAAGGTTTATGAAGGTATTGCTAAATTACTGGATGATGGTTTGGCTGACCTTGCGAAAGCAACACCTACAGATAAAGCGATGAATGCAACGTCTGACTTAATTTTTGCGGGAAACTTAACGAAATGGGCAGCATTTGCCAAAGCTGTAAAAGCTAGAATGTATTTGCACACGGCCAACTTTGACAATGGTTACGATCGTCTGTTGACAACCGTTAACGATGCACTCACAAATTTCGACGATGCTATTTTTAACTATCCAACAGGAGCTACCCGCGAGTGGGAAATGAATCTTTGGGGTCCACAGGTAGCCAGTCCAGAGTGGAATTTTGCTGATATCAGAAATAGTTTGGTGGAGTCAATGCACACAGACTTTTTTATGAATTACTTAACAGTAAATCAGGCAGGTTTAGAGTATGACCCAAGATTGTTTAAACTAACAACGCCAGGCGCCAACAATAAATACTTATCAGCGAAGGCATCTGAGGGGATATCCACATTAGGTTTGCCAACTGGTACAACAATGGCAGATTTTGCAAATCTTTACAATGGTTTTTGGACAAAAAACGACTCTCCATTGCCTTTTATACTTAAAGAAGAGCTTTACTTTATTAAAGCAGAGGCAGCTTTTTATAAGCAAGATCTAACAACAGCACATGCTGCTTACAAATTAGGGATACAGACAAACCTGAAAAGATTGGGTGTTTCAGATGCTGATATTACAGCTTACATGACTACTTCAAAAGTTGTTGCTGACCCAACTGCATTAAAAATTAGTGATATCATGATGCAAAAGTACGTGGCTTTGTATCTACAGCCAGAAACTTGGGTTGATATGCGTAGATACGGATATAGCGCTACTGCTTATCCAGGCATCTACTACCCAAAAAATGCTTTGGCAGAATGGCAGGGAAGAAACATACAAAGACTTCCGTATGATAGACAGACAGAATATATATACAATCCAAAGGAGATAGCAAGATTAGGCGCTGATGCCAGAAATTGGGTATTTACACCGGTGTGGTGGGCAGATCAGTCACAACTAAAAAATTAAGAGGTATGAGATTTTATAAAACATTTTTAATTGCAGGGTTTGCAATAACCATGTTGTCTTGTAAAAAGGAGAGTCCAATTGTGGATTTGGGTAGTGCTTTAGAAAATAATGCACACCGAGCTTCATTAAGAGTGACACTAAACAACAGAGCGCCAGCTATTGGCGATTCCATTATTCTAACTGCGTCTACTTGGCATATTAGCGACAAGATTGATAAGGTCGAATTTTCGGAAACAGTAGTAGAAAAATACGCCGTAAATCTGAAACTAAATAATACAACCCTTAGTTCTTTTGTAGATGATGTGCCGGTTTATATTGTGTTAGACTCTTTAGAGAAAGAAAAGATTTACAAAACAGTTTCAAGCCAAAATAACGAGTTAGGTAAGTATTTTGAAACACTTTCAGACGCTTACGTAATCCGAGATGTTTACAAAAAATTTATGCCGAGAGATGTTAAAAATGCTGATTTAATCAATGCTTTATCAGATGAAGGTTTTGCATCGCTTAAAAGTCTGTTGGCTTTAAAAATCAACGTTTTGGATTATAAAGCGTTATTTCCAACAGCACCTGCTTCAGATATTAGCGGTGCGGTACTAAGTGCTGCCGGCAAAGCAAACTTAAACAGCAACCTTACAAAATCTTTGCTAATTGCTAATGCTTTGCAAACAGCAACCAAAAAAGGTTCTTTGATTGTGAGTTTAAAGGTAAAAGTTACAGCGCAAAATACAGCTACCAATGAAGTCGTGAACGTTTTTCAGGCTAAATACTAAAACATGTTAATGATGAGAAAATATTTATTGTATTTAACAGCAATAGTGTTGCTTGCAGTGGGTTGCAAGCAAGATGAGATTAGCAGAATTACCCCAACAGGAGATTTTGATGTTTATTTTGATTTTCCACAGGGAGAAATTACTGCACCAACTAAACTAATTTTAGTAAACAGGTCTAGGTTTTCCGAGAAGTTTTTATGGAAATTCCCACAGGGAAAAACTTTAAAAGATTCAACCTTATCGGATGTAAGCACAAGCGAAAAGGTAGTTCCTGATACCATTGTTTACAGTTTGCCAGGGACTTATAAAATCACTTTAACTGCATGGCAAAACGGTAAAATGGACTCCATAACTCGAGATATTGTTGTGAAGAAAAGAACACCCTCCATAACAGCGCCTGATAATATCGAAGTTCTCAATAGCTATCAGTTTCTGGCTTCTGCTTTTAAATTCCCAGCAAATCCTATTTCATTCTCTTGGAATTTTGACGAGCCAGGTTTAGTATCAACGGAGCAAAATCCAACTATTGCTTTCCAAAGAGAAGGTCTTCATACCATCACACTAACAGTTAACGATGGAGAAGAAACGCTTGTTGTTACAAAAATTGTTGAGGTAAAAGGAGAACTGGCAAAGAGCCTTTACTTTACTGATGCGGTGAGCCAAAAAATTTACAGACTTAGTTTTGCGCAGAACGCGGTAGTGCAGCAAACCACCATGTCAACCACGCTTCACCCTTTATCTATCAGTGTGCATAATAACAGAATTTATGTTGTAGAAACGGGGAAAGGTTTAAGATTTAGCTCTGGCGTAAACGCAGCCGCTGATGGCAGCATCACATCTTATGATATTAATGGATCTAATCCAGTTGTTTTAACAAAATCTTCTGTTTCTGTGGGTACAGTGGACTATAGAAACGATCCTTGGATGCATACGTTTGATGGTAGTGGAAATATTTGGTTTACCGAGAGAAACGGTGGCGTAAGAACCTTACCTACTGCTGCGGTTGATGTTCCGTATCCATTGTCGAAATTTGCATTAACTGCGGCAAATGCTGGAGTATCTACCGCAACCTATTTTGATGGTGGCTTGGAGTTCGTAAATAACGAGCTTTGGTTGTCAAAAACAGGAACCACTGGCAAGGGAATCTGGAGATTTAATACAGATGGAACGTTTGTTGCCCCACTTGGCGGTAGTATCATGAATTATGCAATCAGAACGTTTGTGGTAGACCAGGTTCATCAGAAAATATACTTTGCGGTTAACGTTGGCGCTTTTGGGTTGTACCGAGCAGATATTGATGGAAACAATGTAGTGGCCGTTGATAATGGGGCAAGTATGCAAATTGATGCAAATGGATTTTCGCTAGAAGGTTCAGATAACGAGCGGATATACATTACCGGCTTGGCCTTAAATTTAGATACATCATTACCTTCTGGCGGTAATTTGTATTTCGGTTATAGAAGTGATTTAGACATCACAGGTGATCCCAATGCTCCAACTATAAAGAAAAACCCAGCTGTTAATTCAGGTGTCAAAGTTTACCCATTGGACGGTAGTAGTGCTCCAAAATTCATTGAAGCAACAAAAGGCTATGCGCCCTATGGTATTGCTGTAGATAATGTTAGAAGATAGGTATTAGTTTAAGAGGCTGTTTTAAATAACAGCCTCTTGATATAAATTAAGATTTTATGAAAAAGATATTCTTACTAGGGTTTTTAGGTCTCGTTTTGCTTCAAGCATGTGAAAAAGACGTAGCAGTAGTACCCGAAAATTACAATACCGGTGCAGTTAGAACAAAGCCAACTACACCTTATGTATCAAACACAGCATTTAAAATAGTTGCTTATTACGCAGAAGGCCGAGAGCCGGATTCAATTGGTGTAGAAAAATTTAAAATGATTACCCATTTACACTATGCTTTTGCGTACCCTAACGCTAATGGAACCATAAAGGCAATTACTAAACCTGCTAACTTCGAAAAAATGAGAAAGTTGGCTAAGGATAACGGCGTTAAGTTTGGAGTTTCAATTGCTGGCGTATCGGCGGCGGAAAAGGAAAACTATGAAACAATCATGAAAGATCCTTCGTTGAGAGCAACATTTATCACCAATGTGGTGAATTTTGCCGTAACCAACGATTTAGACGGGATTGATATTGATTGGGAATACCCAAGCGCAAACTTAGGAAACCAAATAACCTACGAAGCTTTTATGAAAGCGCTTTCTGTAGAATTGCATGCGTGGCATAAATATTTGAGCGCTGCTGTAACTGCCGGCGTTTACGCTGGAGGTATTAGAGACGGAGTTACACTTGGAGCCGTAGAAGCAATGGATTTTGTAAACCTAATGGCTTATGATGGTGCAGGTTATCGCTCAGACCCTAACCACGCTTCTATGTTTTTAACGGAGGATGTGGTTGCTTATTGGGTAAACCAAAAAGGAATTCCGAAAGAAAAAGCAGTTGTAGGGATACCAGCTTATGGTAAAAATGCGGCTAACGCAGCTTTAACCTTTCGCGATTTGCTTTTTCAAGGTGCTGATGCGAACCTAAATTCATTTACTACAACTGGGGGCTCAACATATTACTACAATGGTATACCTTCTGTAAAAGCAAAAGCTCTTTTGTCTAAAGCAAAAGCCAATGGTATAATGTTTTGGGAATTTTATCAAGATGTTAATGGAGATAAATCCTTGTTAAAAGCTACAAACGATGCTTTAGGGAGAGCATATTAAATTAATTCATCACAAATTTTTAAGCTGATTTTTTTATAATGATAAAGAGATATGTTCTTCTTGTGCCTATGTTTTTAGTTTTTTGGGCAACAATTGTAATAGGTCAAACATTGCCAAAACGGGAATTTCGGGCAGTTTGGGTGGCAACGGTTAAAAATATTGATTGGCCTTCTAAATCTGGTTTATCTTCAGAAAAGCAACAACAGGAGTTGATTTCCATTTTAGATGAGCATCAAAAAAACAACATCAATGCTATCTTTTTTCAGATACGCCCTGCGGCAGATGCCTTGTACGCAAAAAGTAAGGAGCCATGGTCTGCAGTATTAAGCGGAAAGCAAGGCGAAGCGCCGAAGCCTTTTTATGACCCATTAGATTTTGCAATTAAAGAAGCACACAAACGTGGAATGGAACTGCATGCTTGGTTAAACCCTTACCGAGCCACAACAGATTCAGATTCGCTATCGCTAAGCAAAAACCATATAACCATAACACACCCAAATTGGGTTTTTAGTTATGAGGGTAAAAAATACTTTAACCCCGCACTGCCAGAAGTTAGAGACTATATTAATGAAGTTGTGATGAACGTGGTAAAACAATATGATATCGATGGAGTACATTTCGATGATTATTTTTATCCTTACCCAGGCAAAAAGCAATTGCCAGATAGTTTAGCGTTTATTGCAAATAAACGCGGACAAAGCAATATCGAAGATTGGCGACGAGAAAACGTTGACTTGCTAATTAAACAAGTTTCGGAGAGCATTCACAAAACTAAAAAGTATGTAAAGTTTGGCGTAAGTCCCTTCGGAATTTGGAGAAATAAAAAAGACGATCCCCGTGGGTCCGATTCTAATGGTTTTTCTGGTTATAGCGCACTTTACGCAGATGTTTACAAATGGGCTAAAAATGGCTGGTTAGATTATGTTAACCCCCAGATTTATTTTCCTTTTGGATACGCTCCTGCAGCCTATGAGAAATTAACGGATTGGTGGGCAGCAAACGCCTTCGGCAAACATGTTTATATCGGCCATGGAATATATCGCCTTGATCAAAAGCTGAACGGTTGGGATAATCCACAACAGCTTCCTAACCAAATCCGTTACCTTAGAAATAACAAAAATATCCAGGGGAGTGTGTTTTTTAGTTCAAAGTCTGTAACCAATAACATGGGCAGTTTTCAGGATTCGCTAAGGCAAAATCTTTATAAAAACACTGCTTTGCCACCAACAATGCCCTGGATAGATAATATACCGCCAGCAGTTCCAATAAAGCTTACGGTAAAAAGAGGCAGTAGTTCTGTATTGTTAAACTGGAAAAAGCCTTTACAAGTTAGAGACGGCGATACTGCTTATGGTTATGTAATTTATAGAACTGTTGCTGCGCATAAGTTAGATATTAACAATCCGCAACAGATCTTAAAAGTGGTTTACAATGATTCGGAATCTTTCGAGGATAAATCTGTGGAGAGAAAAGAGAAATACCGTTATTCAATTACCGCGTTAGATAGAATGAAGAATGAAAGTGGGGCATCTAACCAAGTAAAAGCGAAGACAAAATAAGGGTAGGCTTTAATCGACTATCGTCTAAATCATTTTTAAAAATCAAACAACAATACAAACTAATTCATCAAAAATTTACAATCTTAAATTTAGAACATCATGGATATTACGACAGAAAAAGAGTCGAATTACAACGACCTAGAAAAAATGACTGTCAAAGATATTTTGGTAAATATCAATAAAGAAGACAGCTCCGTAACGGCTGCGGTTGCCAAAGTAATCCCACAAATTGAAGCATTGGCAACCGTTGCTTCGCTACAGATGAAGAAAGGTGGCCGGATGTTTTACATCGGTGCAGGTACCAGCGGACGGCTAGGTGTGCTAGACGCATCAGAATGTCCGCCAACTTTTGGAGTTCCTTTTGATAGAATTGTTGGGATTATTGCAGGTGGAGAAGGTGCTATTAGAAAAGCAGTGGAGTTTGCCGAAGATGATATGGAGCAAGCTTGGAAAGATCTAAAAGAATTTAATATCAATCAAAATGATATTGTGGTGGGTTTGGCTGCATCAGGTACCACGCCTTACGTTATTGGCGGTTTGCGCACAGCTAACAATAATCAAATCACAACCGGCTGTATTGTTTGTAACGCAAGTAGTCCGGTTGCAAAAGAAGCTAAGTATCCTGTAGAAGTGGTTGTAGGTCCTGAGTTTGTGTCAGGTTCAACGCGTATGAAATCTGGTACAGCACAAAAACTAGTACTTAACATGCTCAGCACCTCTGTAATGATACAATTGGGCAAAGTGAAGGGAAATAAAATGGTTGATATGCAATTGACCAATAAAAAGCTGGTAGCCCGTGGCGTTAAAATGATCATGGCAGAAACCGGTGCAGAGGAAGCTATAGCTGCAGATTTGCTGAGAGATTTTGGAAGTGTTAGAAAAGCAATAGATAATTTTAAAAACTATAAAACAGTATAATTTAGCATTTATGTCGCCAATTCTATTGCTCTCTTTTTTAATCATTTACTTTGCTGTCCTTATCGGGATATCCTATTTTACTTCTCGTGGATCATCAGATAATTCTAGCTTTTTTATAGCTAACAGAAATTCGAAATGGTATTTTGTGGCATTCGGGATGATTGGAACGGCACTTTCTGGTGTAACTTTTATATCTGTTCCGGGTGCAGTAGAACAAAGTGCATTTAGTTATTTTCAATTTGTTCTGGGAAATACGGTTGGCTTCGTATTAAATGCCACTGTTTTATTGCCTTTATATTATCGGTTGAACTTGATCTCTATTTATACTTATTTAGAAGAAAGGCTTGGGTTTTGGAGCTATAAATCTGGCTCCATGATATTTTTAATCTCTAGGATTGTAGGTTCTGCTTTTAGGTTATATCTGGTAGCTATAGTGCTCCAGAAATTTATATTTGACGCTTGGAACGTTCCTTTTTGGCTCACCATTGTCATCTGTTTGGTATTAATTTGGTCTTACACTTTTAAGGGCGGTTTAAAAACAATCGTGATAACTGATACATTACAAACGGTTTTTTTATTATCGTCCGTAGTATTGTCCATTTATTTCATCGCCAAAAGCTTAGATTTAAATATTGCCCAAACTTTTGAAACAGTAAAAGAAAGCTCCTATTCGAAAATCTTCTTTTTTGATAACTTCTCAGAAAATAAAAGGCATTTCTTAAAACAGTTTTTAGGAGGTATTTTTATCACCATCGCCATGACGGGTTTAGATCAAGACCTGATGCAAAAGAATTTGAGTTGCAAAAACATCGGCGAAGCACAGAAAAACATGCTCACCTTTACAGGGATATTTGTAGTGATCAATTTATTTTTCTTGAGCGTTGGTGCATTGCTTTACATCTACGCTAATGCAAAAGGAATAGATATTGCTAGTTTGGCAACCCCAGATCATCTTTTTCCAGAAATCGGTTTAAATCATTTAGGTGCTTTCCCGGCAATCGTGTTTATGTTAGGCTTAACAGCCGCTACTTTTGCTACCACAGATTCGGCTTTAACAGCGTTAACCACCTCTTTTTGTGTCGATTTTTTAGGCTTTAATAAAGGAGGAGATTACAATTCTAAAAAACTAATCAATACTAGGCATTTAGTTCATATCGTATTTTCTATACTGATTTTTGGCGTGGTACTGGTTTTTAAAGTAATCAACGATGATTCGGTTGTAAACGCAATTTTTAAAGCAGCAGGTTATACTTACGGACCTTTATTAGGATTGTTCGTCTTTGGTATGATGAACGGCAGAAAGATAAAAGATAGATTGGTGCCCTTTATTTGTCTGCTAGCCCCAATACTCACTTTTATAATCGATATAAATTCCGAAACCTGGTTTGGTTATGCGGTTGGTTTTGAGTTAATTATAATTAATGCATTTATTACAATCTGCTGTCTGTTTTTAATCAGTAGTAAACCAACATTTCCGGCCGTTAATGTTAAGTTTTAACGATGGGTGTGCAGTAAATAAACTGAGCTTGCTCATATAATTTATTCCACAAAAGTAATGTATAGCCCTTGCTATAATTATACAATAGTGATAATATCAGCGTAAGCGTGGAGTTTCTCGTCGTCAGGACTTAACTCTGTAACTAAATAATCTAGCGCATTCAAATCACAAACTTTTAATTTTTGTATGGTATCTAACTTCTCTGCAATGCCAATTAAAGCGGTTTTTGTTGCAGCTTTTACCATTGCTTTTTTTACCTGCACTACTTCCCAATCCGAATCGGTAACTCCATCTTTTAGCGAAAAACTGCTAGAAGTTAACAAGCAAAGGTCAAATTTAATATCAGCTAGTTGACTAATTACTGCCGAACCTACGCTTATCTGTGCATTTTTAGATAAGTTTCCACCCAGCAAAATAACGGTTACATTTGGGTATTCCACCAATTCAATAGCCACTAAAGGACTAACAGTAAAAAATGTACAGGCTAATCTATCCGGAATCATCCTTGCCAATTCAATCATGGTTGTTCCGCCACTTACCAGTACCAGCATGCCATCTTTAATCAGGCTTAAAACTTTTCTAGCAATCTCCTTTTTGCCTTCTTTGGCATATGTATCTGTATCGTGAAATGGATAGTGAAAAGATTTAGATAAAGCGCCTCCATGCACTTTTAGGATTTTTCCAGCATCAGCCAGATCATTTAAATCTCTACGGATTGTATCTTCAGAAACTACCAGTTTCTCACTTAAATCTGAAGATAAAACTTTATTGTGAAGATTGATTTGTTTAATGATATATGCTTGGCGCTCTTCTTTTAACATTGGAGGGAGTGTTTACGATAACAAATATATTAATCGAAACGATAAAACAGAAAAGAAAGTACGTTTATATAAAAGATATAAGTTAGGAAAGAAACCGCAGTGAAAAATTATAAGATTTTAAATACATCTGAACGCTGAAAGCGAATGCTCAACGTTCAGATGTTGAATGTTACCAACTACCGCTAGCTCCGCCACCACCAAAGCTACCACCACCAAATCCTCCAAATCCACCCCCGCCAGATGAGCCGCCGAAACCTCCACCTCCACCAAATCCGCCACTGCTTCTTCCCCCGCTTCCTAAACCTGCGAGTACAGACCACCACATCATGTCCGCCGCACCTCGGCTACCAATTACATTTCTACCACCTCCACCGCCGCCTTTTCCACCTCGTCCAATTAAACTAATCACTACAATTGCAATCAGAATTACAAGTCCAACCGGGAAACCCTTTTCTTTTTTAAGTTTCTTAGTATTGGTGTTTTTGTATTCGCCTTTGGTATAGCTAATAATAGCATCTGTTCCAGCGGTTAAACCAGTGGCATAGTCACCGTTTTTATAGTTGGGTTTTATTTCATTTTCTATAATCCGCTTGGCAATAGCATCAGGTAAAGCACCCTCTATACCGTAACCGGTTTGTATCGTTACCTTTCGGTCGCCAATGGAAGTTAAAACTAAAATTCCTGTATTTTTCTCTTTTCCACCAATTCCCCAGGCTCTTCCTAATTGGTAGGCATAATCTCCAATTTCATATCCATCTAAAGAGGGAATTATAACAACGGAAATCTGTATAGAAGTTGAATCATCAAAAGCGACAAGCTTTTGCTCTAACGCAGCAACTTGGCTACTGTTTAAAGTATTGGTATAATCGTTAACTAATGTAGTTGGCTTGGCCGGGAATTTTTGAGCATAACCTAAGAAAGAAAAAATACTTAAGCATATAAATAGTAGAAAACGTTTCATGTAAAATTCTTTCATCAGTTTAAAAACACAATATCATCCGAAAGTTCATTAGTATCATCGCTACTGTACGGGAAATACCTTTTTAACTGTTTCCCAGCTTCAATAATACCAACACTAATTCCTTCAGCGATATGCTCAATTTTAAATTTTTCCAGCATCAGAGCCTTTGTGCTGTCCCAAAAATCATCAGTAACCAAAGTATTGATTCCCTTATCGCCAATAATGGCAAATTTTTTATCGTCCAGCGCAACATAAACCAAAACCCCGTTTCGCAGTTTGGTAGCCTCCATTTTTAAATCGTGGAAACATTCAACAGCTCTTTCATACGCATCCATATCGCATTTGCTTTCGACGCAAACACGTATTTCTCCACTGGTTGCTTTCTCAGCCCACTCAATAGATTGTTTTATAACATCTTGTTCTTTGTCGCTTAATGAACTCATAAATGTTGTGTCAGGGTAAAAGTCAACAACATGCTACTAACGAAGCTATTTAGTAGCATGTTAAATAAAAAACTATTTAAAACTCAACTTTTGGTGTTTTATCAGCACCGGCTTCAGCAGCGAAAGTTCCTTTTTGTTGGAAGCCGAAAATTCCAGCAAACAAGTTGTTAGGGAACGTTCTAATTTGAGTATTATATTCCTGTACGCTCTGGTTAAAATCTCTTCTCGCAACAGCAATTCTGTTTTCAGTACCCTCTAATTGCGCTTGCAACTCTTGGAAGTTTGCATTGGCTTTTAATTCTGGGTAACGCTCAGAAACAACCATCAACCGTCCTAAAGCCTGGCTAACCTCACCCTGGGCACTTTGAAATTTCTGAATGTTTTCCGGAGTTAGTTTGTTTGGATCAACTTGTATAGATATAGCTTTTGCTCTGGCTTCAATCACCTGTGTTAAAGTCTCTTTTTCAAAATTAGCTGCACCTTTTACAGTATTCACCAAATTCGGGATTAAATCTGCTCTTCTTTGGTATTGGTTTTCAACCTCTCCCCAAGACGCTTTTACTTTTTCATCTAATTTTACAGCTGCGTTATAACCACAAGAGCTTAACGAACCTACAGCAAACAGGGCAATAACCCCTAATAATAGTTTTCTCATTTCAGTTTTAGTTTTTTTCAAAATTTAGCAATAGGACTCAAAATTCATACCTTTGTTACACTTTGGGATAAAAACCCAACATGTTTATATGAAAAAAGAAATTGACCTTGTCATTAGTCCCGATCATATTCTTGATCAAAGCTACATTAAAGCAAGCATTCTACAGCAAGAAAACCTCAAAGATAATCGCCTAAAATATTTTTTAATTCGCAAAAGATCTATTGACGCTCGTAGCAAACATCCCGTTTACAGGCTTAAAGTTGTCCTTTATATAGATGAGAATCCCGAAGTACAACATTTTAGTATCGATTATAAATCAGTAAAAGATGCAAAACAGGTAATCATAATAGGTGCAGGACCCGCAGGTTTGTTTGCCGCATTACGATTAATCGAGTTAGGCTTAAAGCCGATAATTATCGAACGTGGGAAAGACGTGAAAGAACGTCGACGTGATTTGGCAGCCATTAACAAAGACGGAATACTAAATCCCGAATCTAATTATTGCTTTGGCGAAGGTGGCGCAGGAACCTATTCCGACGGTAAACTATATACCCGTTCAGATAAAAGAGGCGATGTAAACAAAATGCTGGAGATTTTTGTTGCTCACGGCGCTACTGAGGATATTTTAGTAGATGCCCGTCCGCACATCGGCACTAACAAACTGCCGCAGATCATTACTGCAATTAGAGAAACTATCCTAAATGCCGGTGGTGAAGTGCATTTCAATACCAAGTTGATTGATCTTGAAATTAAAAACCAGACTTTTAAAACCGCAATAACCGATAAAGGTAATTTCGAAGGCGAGGCGCTTATTTTGGCAACAGGCCATTCCGCTAAAGATATTTATCAACTATTACATCAGAAAAGCATTTTATTAGAAGCGAAACCTTTTGCTTTAGGCGTTCGTATTGAGCATCCACAGTATATTATAGATCAAGCCCAATATAATGCAAAAGAACGTCATCCAAATCTTCCACCATCCTATTATAGCTTGGTAACTCAGGTAGAAGACCGAGGTGTTTTCTCTTTTTGCATGTGCCCAGGAGGAATTATAGCACCCTGTTCCACAGAAGCAAACGAGATTGTGGTAAACGGTTGGAGCCCTTCAAAGCGGAATAATCCATACGCCAATTCCGGAACCGTGGTTCAAATTAATTTTGACGACGTTCCAGGAAAAGATGATGATCCGTTCAGGTTATTAAATTTTCAATCACAGATTGAGCAGAGCGCTTTTACCGCTGGAGGAGGGAATTTGAAAGCACCCGCACAACGCATGGTTGATTTCGTTAATCAGAAAACTTCAAATGATTTACCAGACAATTCCTATTTACCAGGCTTAACCTCCGCTGATTTATACCAAGTCTTACCTGCTTTTGTTGCGAAACGTTTGCAGAAAGCTTTACCAACCTTCGGCAATAAAATGCCAGGTATTTACGGGAACAACGGATATTACACAAATGAGGCAATCTTAGTAGGCGTCGAATCCCGCACTTCATCACCAATTCGTATCCCTCGAGACAAAATAACCCTGCAGCACCCGCAAATAAAAGGACTTTTCCCCTGTGCAGAAGGCGCAGGTTATGCAGGTGGCATTATTTCTGCAGCAATCGACGGTGAAGCCTGTGCAAATGCGATTTTTAAATCTCTAAATTAAACTCATATAGTAAACCATAATAGTATGAAAAAGAAAACATTAATAATCGGTGCGACACCAAATCCAGAGCGTTACGCATACAAAGCTGCTCACAAATTGGTGCAACACGACCACCCTATTATAAATGTAGGTGTTAAAAAGGGCGAGGTTGCAGGTTTTCCTATTGAAAAGCCATCGCAGATTCATACAGACGTCGACACCATTACTTTATACCTCAACCCAACCAATCAAAAAGAACTGTATCAATATATTTTAGACACCAAGCCTAAACGTATTATTTTCAACCCAGGTACAGAAAATCTAGAATTAGCTCACAAAGCCGAAGCACAGGGTATAGAAACCTTGGAGGCCTGTACCTTGGTGCTACTATCAATTAACCAATACTAGTTGTTATATCAACTGGTTTCTTAGAAATTTGCTTTTAGCTGATTTCCCCAGAAAAACAGCGTTCCGTTTTCCATGGCAGCTGGCAGCCGCGCTGTCCATTCATACTGCACCCCAACGCTCACACCCACAACACAGCTTTAGGCGCAGTCCGAAGCACACATACCGACCGCTCAGGCCGGTATCCATTTCCATCCCGTTTATCAACAGCATTCCATCCATTGAGCCAGGATCCCCGTCGTTCCGGCAGTACAGAATTCCCATTCATATAATATATATGAACGGTCTCGAATCTATGGTGTTCTCCAGAGCACTACGTTGGATTATTGCCCACAACCACCCTTTAGCCCAGCGTTTCCTTCCTCTTTACATTTCTGTTAAAAAAAAAAACGTACAGATACAGAGCAAGTTACAGCAAAAGGATAAAAAATCAAGAAATAAACCCGTTCATCTCTTGCGGGATAAATAAAAAAGCCACACCTTT
>NZ_AKZJ01000015.1 GCF_000302595.1 Pedobacter arcticus A12
AATATGGACAATAAAAAAAGCCAGTATAGTGATTACTGGCTTTGAAATTATTATGTTGTTAATTGCTTACGCAGTTATTTTATTGATCTCGATTTTGATTTTTGAGCGTGTTGCTTCTGTTACTTTTACTAACGGCAAACGTAGGTTGTCTTCACAGATGCCTAAGTTTTTCATTCCTGCTTTAACGCCAGCTGGGTTTCCTTCTGCGAAACATAGGTATGTAAATGCTAGAAAACTGTAATGAGCCGATTGTGCTCCTTTAAAATCCCCTTCCAAACATTTACGGACCATTGCAGAGAGTTGCGCTGGTATGGCGTTCCCTATGACTGAGATAATCCCTGAGGCGCCCAAAGCAATCATCGGAAGGGTAACGGGATCATCGCCAGAAATCAACAAAAAGCCTTTTGGTTTGTGAGCAGCTATCTCGTTAAAAATATCAAAATTTCCCGATGCTTCTTTTACACCGAGTATGTTTTTAACATTGTTTGCTAAACGTAAGGTAGTCTCCGCGGACATGGTTACGCCCGTACGGCCTGGAACATTGTATAATAAAATTGGCAATTTACTAGCCTCAGCTACAGCCTTATAATGCTGATAAATACCTTCCTGATTTGGTTTGTTATAATAAGGCACCACAGAAAGCACAGCTTTATAGCCTGGCAAATCAAATTTGCTCACTGCGTCAACAATCTCGGCGGTATTATTACCTCCGATGCCTGCCATTAATGGAACTCGGTTGTTGGTAATCTTTGCTGTAAATTCAAAAATTTCTTGCTTCTCTTCCGCGGTTAAGGTAGCAGATTCGGCAGTAGTACCCATTACCACAATATAATCCACTTTACCTGCGATTAGGTGTTCGATGGTTTTCTCTAAAGCATTATAATCAACGCTTAAATCTTCAAGAAAGGGGGTAACCATGGCTACACCTGTTCCGTAAAAAATGCTCATTTTATTTTATCTAAATAGTATTTTAATTCGGTATTAAAACCGCTGATGCTTTGTTGTTGAGTGGCTAACATAAAATCGTAAAAAGCTGAATGTTTTTTATGATATGCGCCGACTTTGAAAAATGATTTTGAGAGCGCTGTAATGTAAACCAAAGGGAAACAAATTTCAGTGCACAAGTTAATCAGAATATCAAATTCATTGTTTACAAAGTTGATTATTTTTTCGCGTTTTGGCACAAAGTTCCAATTGATATCTTCTTTGGTGATGAGCTCAATATTGCTAGGAAAGAGCGTTTTTAAGTTAATGTTGGATGTGAAGGCCAGAAGACGTACTTTTTTATTTTGCTTTTGAAACTCGAGGGCTACTTTTTCAATTTCATCCAGCTGTTTCTGGTTTTCTACGGTAACAACGATGCCAATATACTGCGCAGCTTTAAGCGAGATAGATTTATTTTTTCTGCTGATTTTTTTGATTTCTTGTTTTAATTTATGAAACCCAGATTTTATTCTGTATTTACTTAATAACGCTCTCATTTTATCAGTTCTAACAAATCCTGCACTGTAATAATGGGGATCTGTAATTTATTTGCTTTTTCTAATTTAGCTGGTCCCATATTTTCGCCAGCTACAAGGTAATTTAATTTGGCAGATATGCTGATTAAAATCTTACCGCCGTTTGCTTCAATAATGTCTTTAAGATCATCTCTTGTGTATCCTTCGAAAACACCGGAAATGATAAAGGTTTTGCCTACTAAATTTTCGCTTTGTAAAACTACTTCCTTTTCTTCTATTTCAAAATTTAAACCGGCTTGTTTTAGTTTTTCGAGCTCTTCTTTGTGCTTGGGATTGTTGAAATACTCAATTACACTTTGTGCAATGCGTTCGCCTATTTCATCTGCAGTAATCAATGCTTCAAAATCTGCCTCGGCAATGCGCTCAATGGTTTTAAAATGTTTTGCCAATTTTAATGCAACTGTTGCCCCTACATAACGTATTCCTAAGCCAAATAATACTTTTTCAAACGGCATTTGTTTCGATTTCTCGATACCTTCAAGTAAGTTAGTAATGGATCTTTCGCCGAAACGTTCGAACTTTTTTAAATCTTCTTCGTGATTTTTTAGGGTGTAAATATCACTGATGTGCGTAAGCAGATTTTTTTGATAGAGCGCTTCTACTGTCTCTGCACCAATACCTTCAATATTCATAGCCTTACGGCTGATAAAATGCTGAATGCGACCAACTATCTGAGGTGGACAACCTTCGTCATTTGGACAGTAATGTACCGCTTCGCCTTCTGTACGAACCAAAGGCGTATTACATTCTGGGCATTTGTGGATATATTCAATTTTTTTAGCTCCAGGCAATCTTTTATCTAGGTTTACCTGAATTATTTTTGGAATTATTTCCCCACCTTTTTCAACTAAAACGGTGTCGTTTTCGTGTAAATCCAACCGTTCAATTTCGTTGGCATTGTGTAACGTGGCCCTTTTTACTGTTGTGCCAGCCAGTAAGACGGGTTTCAAATTGGCAACCGGTGTAACAGCACCTGTCCGCCCAACTTGGTAAGTCACTTTTTCCAAAACGGTTTCAACTTCTTGTGCTTTGTATTTATAGCTGATTGCCCAACGTGGGGACTTGGCGGTAAAACCTAACTCCTGTTGTTGTGCATAGCTGTTTACTTTGATTACAATTCCGTCGATATCGTAACTTAGCTTAAATCGTTTTTGTTCCCAATTTTGGATAAAAGCTAAAACATCCTGAATGTTATTGCAGAGTTTGCTTTCTTCCGAGATTTTGAAGCCCCAACTTTTTACAGCCTGTAAACTCTCCCAATGCGTTTTAAACGGATTGTTATCACTATAAAAAAAATACAGGAAACAATCTAATGGACGTTTTGCAACCTCGGCGGAGTCCTGCATTTTAACCGTTCCGGATGCAAAATTACGTGGATTGGCAAACGCTTGTTCTCCGTTTTCTATGCGTTCTTGATTTAGTTTTTCGAAAGCGGCGTGGTGCATAAAAACTTCGCCACGGATATCGAACTCCTTTGGCATTTTATTGCCATGGACTGCTGTTGGAATGGTACGAATTGTTCTTACGTTTGAGGTAACTTCATCGCCTTTTGTGCCATCGCCACGGGTAACTGCCCTGGAAAGTTTGCCGTTTTCATAAGTCAAACTCATGGATAATCCATCAAACTTTAACTCGCAAACGTATTCGAAATTTTCGCCGATTGCTTTTTTAATGCGTTGGTCAAAATCAAGTAAATCCTGCTCGTTATAGGTGTTGCCCAATGACATCATTGGCCATTTGTGTATAATGGTTTTGAAGTTTTTAGTAATTTCTCCGCCTACTTTTTGCGTTGGCGAATCGGGATTTAAATATTGTGGATTTGCCTTTTCTAAAGCTTCTAATCGTTTCAATTTCTGATCAAAATCATAATCAGAAAGTGTAGGCATAGCCAATACATAATAGTTGTAATTATGCTGTTTTAGCTCTGTTACTAATGAATCAATCTGCGCTTTTATATCGTTAGCTGACATGGGAACGAAGATACATTTTTGTGAGACGCTGTCTAAATTTCAGTCAAAAATATTTATGAAACATAACCGTGATTTATTTGAAGACTTACTTAAATATTCTTAACTACATAACTATCTTTCCATTAATTATTTGCGGACTTTTTACAGAAAGTCTGAAGAGGTCAAAGTTGGTTTAAAATTTCTATGTCTATAAGTAGTTAATTTTAAACCGATTACTAAAGTTAAATCCCTAAAACTGCCTTCAATTTTGGGTAACCTGTCTTACTTACCGGAATTTTTTGTCCGGTTTTTAAAATCAGCAGATGACTATCTTTTTCGTAGGCTTCAATTTTAGTTATTTGATCTATTTTTACTAAATGCGAGCGGTGAACACGTACAAAAAAAGCTGGATTTAGGTTTTTTTCGAAGAAAGCAAGCGTTTGGTTTTTCAGGAACTCACCTTCGGCCGTATGAATTTTCACGTAATCATCATCTGCAGTTATGTGGGTGATATCATAAATAGAAATCACTTTTATTTTATTGCCCAGTTTAATTACGATACGCTCGTTTTGGGTTTGGCTTGTTGCGGAAATAGCTTCTACAATATGTTGAACTGGTTTAGTTTGTTCCTCTCTGTTGCTAGATAAAAATTTATCTATTGCTTTTTTAAAGCGCTCTTCGTTAAAGGGTTTTAACAGATAATCCACTGCGTTTGCTTCAAATGCTTTGAGGGCAAATTCATCAAAAGCAGTGGTAAATATGATTGCAGGTAATTCATCTAGTAGTTCTAAAAGCTCGAAACCTGTAATTTTAGGCATTTGTATATCTAAAAAAACGAGTTGTGGTTGGTGCTGATTAATCGCCTTTAATCCCTCGAAACCATTCCCGCATTCTTCTACTACTTCTATTTTTGGAAAGTTTAAAAGGTATTCCTTAATAATATTCCTGGCTAAAGGTTCATCGTCGATAATTAGTGCTTTAATCATATTTGTGGTATTTTTAAAATGCTGATGAACTTCCCATCACGTTTTTCGGTAGTCAGCAAATCGGTGCGGTTGTATATAAGCTGTAACCTACGTTGGGTACTTGATAAGCCGAAACCTGTGCCTTTGTTGGTATGCGATGTTTGGGGGTCAAAGGGGTTGGTGATGGTGATCTGTAAGTAGCGATGTTGCGAAATTGCAGAAATATTGATGGTTACTTCGTCCAAAGTGTCATACAAACCAAATTTTATTGCGTTTTCTACTAATGGTTGTAAAAGCATGGGCGGTAAAGTTTTGCTTAAAACAGTGTCATCTGCTGAAATCTGTGTATTTAAGCGATTACCGAAACGTACTTTTTCAATATCGAGGTATAGTTCCAGATGTTGGAATTCCGTTTTTAAGGCGGTTAAAGTATCGTCTTTTCTTAAAGTACCTCTTAGAAAATCAGATAGTTGATGCACCATTTTACGGGCTTCTTTTGGTTGAGTAATGGTTAAAGCACTGATAGAATTTAAGCTGTTGAACAAAAAATGCGGTTGCAGTTTTTCTCTTAAAGATGACAACTCAATTTCTTTAGTGAGTTTATCTGATTCGTTTTTTCTGCGGGCAAATTCATTATTCTCTTCTTGTGTATACCACAATATGCTAATGGTTGCCATACTGCCTATAAACAACAGTGCGAACATAAATCGCACTGGCAGTGAGAGCTGTAGAAAAAAATGGTTATCACCATTGTAAAGTGCTATGTTATCAAATATAAGTATAAGTGCATACACATAAATACCTGCTAAAACCTTACACCAAACAATTACAAAAAGGTATTTATAGCCTTTCGGTTGATAGTAAGAAAGGCTGTTGCTGATTAACCAGCAACATAGGGCCAGCAGGATGTTGGCTATAATGCTATCGTTTATTGCGGTTCTGTTATCAATATGAAACAGTGTGAGCGTGTAATATTGGAATGCTGTGAAAACCGCAACCAGAAAGAGGAATACCCATTTGAACTTACTATTTGATAATGGAGAAGCGGTCACTTTATTCCTGGTAAATTGATTTTCGGTTTTTTAATTGCGCTGCCTTTACGCTAACTAAAGCTAAGTATTGTTCTACTTGTTCTGGCTCGTTAATTTTATAATGGATTTCTTTGCCATGGGCAATTTCGCCAATATTTTCTATTTCTGTAACTGCAACAAATTTCCATGCTACCTGATGGTTATTGCTGTTAATAATTTCTTCTTGTTGCATTGACCCTAGTTGATAAGCCATTTCTAACGCAAGTTCTTCGTTTACTGCTTCTATCAAGCGTAGTTGCTCATCAAATTGAGGGTGTTTACTGTCTTGAGTTTCTATCTCAAATATTAATTTAGCTACAAACCAGTTCATTTTATCGTTATTTAAAAATTACGGATGTCTATTCCTCCAAAAATGGACGTTCCTTTAATTACTAAAATTTTGCTTTTATCGGTTAAAACCTGAGTTAATATTCGTTTATCGTCGATACCCGCAAATATTGTTGTTGATATTTCTGTAACCACTTCCCAGGATGGGGGAACAATGATTTTTGTTCCGCCGAATACTTGCGTAACATCTAAAACTGCAATTCCATTGATATCGGCATGTTGAAAATTTAATTCGGCGCCACCCATAATATTGGTAACATCGCCTCCTTTAAAGTTTTTGGAAAGGATATTTTTTTTAGTACCGCCAAAGACAGAAACGCTGTCTATATATTCTTCACCCGCAACGTGGTACTTGTTTTTTTCTGTTGCAGGTTCTTCATTTTTTGGTGTTTCGGCATAAGCGAAGTGATCGGTATTTGGGTTGCCATAGCGTTTTTCCCATCGCCTCCTTCTTTTACAATCATTCTTTTTAAAATCCTTTCCAAAAATGAATAATAGACCAAGACCTATTAAAATTATTGGCCAAGTATATTGTGATACCGATAATTCGGGAGAAATTCGTTCAGCAAGGAATACGGACCCAATCAAGATCATTATAATCCAACCGTTGTTTCTAAATCGGTGTTTTATTCCGCTTGCGATACCAATAACAATTAAAAGCATTGGCCAACTTGCTAGCCATGTTGGAAACTGTAAGCCCATTTGTTTAGCTAATAAAACCAAACCGACTAATAAAATTACAGAACCTAACACTTTTTTTCCGTGTTGGTTTGGTGTTTTCTCTATTTCTGGATTTTCCATTTCTTTTGATTTAATGAGATAAATGTAGGTGTTGTTTTGCTTTTGGCTGAACGGTTTTCGATGGAATAGGCTGGAAATTCGGTGAAATGGGGTGATTTGTCGGTGAGCCTCGGCCGAAGCTTAAGGAAATTGGTGATTTTAAGCTGTTTCCAATGTTATGATTTAAGCATTTCGTCATTTTGAGAAGTGAAAACGATTAGTTCATCGAAGATAAACCAGACAAATAGATTACAAATTCTATGATCTTACCTTGCTTGTGAGACGTCTCGTCGCACCTCGACGTGACGGGGAACTCACTTAACTTAATAGCATTGGACATGTTCCAAATGGAATCTCGAACAATTTGGTTTTTAAAACTAATTTAGATTGGAAGAGTCTATTTTAAATTCTTCCAATCTAGATTAGCAAATGAGATTGTTAGATCGATATGATTAAAACAAACCCAACTGCCCTTTATCATCCAGTTTAATGTCATCTGGGTTGGTGATTTCAAAGTCCACTTTTTTAACAGGTTTTGGATTTGATGTGAAAGCTGGTTTTTTAACTTCTTCCGTTTTTGATGCTTCTTTGGGTGTTATTTCTTCTAACTTTGGAGTTTCTTCAGGTTTTTCTGCTGGTTGAGCGCTTTCTGTTGGTTTTACTTCTTCTTCCGATTTTTTATCTTCGTTCGGTAAATTATCTTCAGCGTTGTCGTCGTTATCATCTCCATTATCATCTTCGTCATGCTCTTCAATAATTTCAACTTCTTCATCTTCAACCACTTCATTTTCTTCCGAAATTAAAGTGATATGTTGCACATCATGCGGGCTTAATTTGTTCCCTTGTGCTTTCATTCCTTTTACATCAATTGCTTCGGATAAATCAATTTCCTGCTCGTCAAAAATCTGCGATTTACCTTTTAAAGCTTCCACTTTAACAATTGGATGGTCGGAAGCGCTTAGGATAAGCATTTTAGAACCTGGCTCTTCACTAATAAAACCTGCTCTCTTACCAATTGCTAAATCCTCAAACACAAAACGTTTAATGTAATAGTTTTTAGATTTTCCATCGAGGTGGATGCATGCGAAAACTTTTTCCGGACCAAATTTTTCAATACGAACCATTTTATCATCAAAGTGATTGGTTAAATCGAAACTCGATAGTTCGTAACTACCATCGTTAAACACACAAAGTATTTTGTCCTCTGCTTGGAATTCGCCCAAATAACGTCCGTGTCCGTTTTCATTGAGTCGTTTTGTGATGGGATCGTACCAGATTTTTCTTCCTGCCAAAGTAGAAACACCTTTGGATTTTAAAGTGATTTTTTTGATTGCAAATTTGGTAAGGATATTTCCTTGGGACGCTCTTCCTTTAATGGCCGTTTCGGCAAAATCGTGATCGAAAGTTAGTTTTCGTAGTTTCGACATCGGCTTTAAAGACACATTAATTACCTCTGCTTCTCCATTTGGATTTGCGGTAAAATAAAGAGTTTTGCTCCCTTTCGAGCCTTTGGTTAAATCGTATTCTTTATCGCGGGTAACGCCACCAATTGCGAAACGTTTAATATAAGCAACGCCGGTTTTACCGTCTTTATAAATCATATTATAGATGGTACGCTCATCGTTTTTCTTGAAAACGCCGATGTGTAGAATTCCTTTTCCTACAAAGGTTTTATCCTGTACTTTGGTTACCAAGCAAACGCCATCTTCTCTAAAAACTACAATATCGTCTAAATCGGAACAATCAAAAGCGTATTCGTCTTTCTTTAAACCTGTGCCAATAAAACCATCAATTCTATTTAAATAAAACTTGGTATTTGCCAAAGCAACTTGTGCTGCTTCTACCTTGTCGAAAGCTCTGATCTCCGTTTTACGCTCTCTGCCTTTGCCAAATTTTTCTTTTAATCGCTCAAAGTAAGCAATTGCATAGTCGGTTAAATGCCTTAGGTCGTGTTTTACACCTTTAATTTCCTTTTCGAGATTGGCCATTTGTTCATCCGCTTTTTTAACATCAAAACGGGTAATGCTACTCATTGGCTTATCAATCAGTTTCTTGAAATCCTCTGGTAAAATCTCGCGATATAAGCTTGGTTTAAAAGGTCCAAATAATCGGTGTAAAACTACCAGAACCTCGTCAAAATTTGTAGAATTTTCATAGTCGGCATGTTTGTACATCCCTTCCTGAATAAATATTTTCAATAGCGAACTAAAGAAAATTCGCTCCATCAAATCGTGAAGTTTAATCTCTAATTCACGTTTTAAAAGGTTTTTTGTGTAATGTGTACTTTCGACTAAAATATCGTTGACGCTCATGAAATGAGGTTTGTCGCCTTTTATGATACAGGTATTTGGCGATATAGAAACCTCGCAATTGGTAAAGGCGTAAAGCGCATCAATGGTTACATCCGGAGAAATGCCGGGAGCCAGATGCACCACAATTTCTACATCTTTTGCAGTGTTATCCTCAATTTTTTTGATTTTGATTTTCCCTTTGTCATTGGCGGAAATGATACTGTCAATCAGCCCGATAGTGGTGGTTGAAAAAGGAATTTCGGTGATAACTAAAGTCTTTTTATCGATTTCCGATATTTTCGCCCGAACTCTGATTTTTCCCCCTCGCTGACCTTCGTTATAATTAGAAAAATCGGCCATCCCACCAGTTAAAAAATCGGGGATAATATCTGGTCGGTTGCCTTTTAAAACTTCAACGGAAGCATCAATAAGCTCAATAAAGTTATGGGGCATAACTTTGGTAGCCAAGCCTACAGCAATACCTTCTGCTCCTTGCGCTAATAAAAGTGGGAATTTTACCGGTAAAGTAACAGGTTCTTTATTTCTACCGTCGTAAGATGATTGCCACTCGGTAGTATCCGGATTAAAAACAACTTCTAAAGCAAATTTAGATAAACGGGCTTCAATATAACGTGGTGCTGCTGCAGAGTCTCCAGTAACTGGGTCCCCCCAGTTTCCTTGGGTATCAATCAGTAAGTTTTTCTGTCCAATCTGTACCATTGCATCACCGATGGACGCGTCGCCATGCGGATGGTACTTCATCGTATTACCAATTACATTGGCCGCCTTATTGAAACGGCCATCGTCCATTTCTTTTAATGAATGGAGAATACGCCGTTGCACCGGCTTTAATCCATCAAAAATATGAGGAACAGCCCTGTCCAAAATCACGTAAGAAGCGTAATCTAGAAACCAGTTCTCGTATAGTCCGCTAAGGGAGGTGACGTTGTGTAAGGTTTCTTCTTTTTCGTAATTGTTATCGTCCATTGTTTTTTGTTGACCGCCGAGTTTTTTGGGCTGGGTGGCTAGTGTTTTTTTTAACCGCAAAGGACACGGAGGTCACAGAGCTGGGGTGTTATTATATTATATTCACTGCTTAGTTTTATTTACTAAGTGGCTAGTGTTTTTTTTAACCGCAAAGGACACGGAGGTCACAGAGCTGGGGTGTTGTTTATTTTTCTAATATTCGTTTATTACTCTTTTAACTCCATCTTTCAATAATAAAGTATTGAAATTGATAAGTAATCCTAGTTTACATTCCGATAATTTTAAATATGTTAAAAGTTGAGCTAAGTATATATCTTTCAATTCCTTAACTGATTTAATTTCTAAAATAATTCTATTTCCTACAAATAAATCTAATCTATAACCACATTCTAATTCAATACCATTATAAAATATCGGTAACGGCTTTTCTTTTTCAACAAATAACCCGCTCTTCTTTAGTTCATAAAACAGGCACTCTTGATATGCAGATTCTAACAGGCCCGGTCCAAGTTCTTTATGGACTTTGATTGCCAGACCAATCACTTTTGTAGCCAAAGAGTTTTCTAATTCCATTTTAAAATTTAAAATAATTAATTCTCCATCCAACTCTGTGATCTCTCCGTTCTCCGTGGTTAGAATTACACTTCAAAAGCAAAAACTGTGGTTATCCCCAACCTACAATCAACAAAAATAAAAGGTAATAAACTCTTTACCCCTTTTGCTTTCCATGCTAAGTTTATCAAGGCTTTTAACATTCTCAAAAGCAATTTTAATTTCCTTTTTTACCAATGATCTAGTTCTGAAATTTGATATATAGCTTCAACTTTAAGCACAATTAGGCTACCGATTCCTCCAAAGCTTCCGCTGCTGCTTTTGCATCAGCAATAATCTCTGCATCATCTTTTTCAACTCTTAAATTTTGTACAATATGCTGTTGCCTGTCCATGGTGTTTTTGCCCATGTAATATTCCAACAGATTCTTAATTTTGGTTTCTCCATGTAAAATTACGGGATCCAACCTAATATCCTCGCCAATAAAGTTTTCGAATTCGTCTGGCGAAATCTCTCCCAAACCTTTAAATCGAGTAATTTCTGGTTTCCCTCCAAGCTTGTCAATTGCCAAAACACGTTCTTCATCGCTGTAGCAATAAATAGTTTCCTTTTTATTACGAACCCTAAATAGAGGCGTTTGCAAAATAAAAACATGACCAGTTTTTACCAAATCCGGAAAAAACTGCAAAAAGAAAGTCATCAGCAATAAACGGATGTGCATTCCATCCACATCGGCATCGGTTGCAACCACGATATTGTTATAACGCAACCCATCTAATCCGTCCTCAATATTTAGCGCATGCTGTAATAAGTTAAATTCTTCATTTTCATAAACTACTTTTTTGGTTAAACCATAAGCGTTCAAAGGTTTCCCTTTTAGTGAGAAAACAGCCTGCGTTTTAACTTGCCGAGCTTTGGTAATAGATCCCGAAGCAGAATCTCCCTCCGTAATAAATAAAGTGGTTTTTTTACGATCTTCTTCGCTCAGCTTTTCATCATCCAAATGCCACTTGCAGTCACGTAGCTTACGGTTGTGTAAACTTGCTTTTTTTGCTCGGTCGTTGGCCAGTTTTTTAATTCCCGCAATATCTTTACGCTCACGTTCTGATTGTAAAATGCGTTTTAATAAAGCATCAGCTGCTTCTGGGAATTTGTGCAGATAGTTATCAAGTTCTTTTTTAACAAAATCATTGATGAATGTACGCACCGTAGGTCCGTCTGGACCAACATTTAAAGAGCCTAATTTGGTTTTTGTTTGCGATTCAAAAACAGGTTCCTGAATTCTAACCGAAATTGCTGCTACAATAGATGCCCTAATATCCGAAGCATCGTATTCTTTTTTGTAAAACTCTCTGATGGTTTTAACCACTGCTTCTCTAAAAGCTTGTTGATGGGTTCCACCTTGAGTAGTATGCTGACCGTTTACAAACGAATAATATTCCTCGCCATACTGTTGCCCATGCGTCATCGCAATCTCAATATCTTCACCTTGCAAATGAATTATTGGGTAACGGTTAGCTTCCGCATCCGTATTTCTGGTCAATAAATCGTATAAACCGCGTTCCGAGAAAAATTTTTGTCCGTTAAAGTTGATCGTTAAACCTGCATTTAGAAACACATAATTCCAGATCATGTTTTCTATAAACTCAGGAATGTAGCGGTAGTTCCTAAAAATAGAGTCATCCGGAATAAAAATCGTAGCCGTTCCGTTCCGTTGCGTAGTGTCAATTATAGAGTTGTCTTTAGCTAGCTCTCCTTTTTCAAATTCTGCTTTTTTAGTTTTCCCATCGCGGTAAGATTGTACCGTGAAAAAGTTCGACAATGCATTAACCGCTTTTGTACCCACTCCATTTAGCCCTACAGATTTTTGGAAAGCTTTAGAATCATATTTACCACCGGTATTAATTTTCGATACGCAATCGATCACTTTTCCCAATGGAATTCCACGTCCGTAATCCCTAACTGAAACCTTGTGGTCGCTTACAGTGATGTCGATAATACGTCCTGCGCCCATCACAAACTCATCAATAGAGTTATCTACAATCTCTTTCAGCAATACGTAAACGCCATCATCATAAGCAGAACCGTCGCCCAGTTTACCAATGTACATTCCCGGACGAAGCCTAATATGCTCTTTCCAGTCTAAGGACCGGATACTGTCTTCGCTATAATTTACACTTAATTCAGCCATTTGTTAGATTTGAGTATTGAGATAGGAGATACGAGATTCTGCAAATCACAATGAACCTTTACAAAGCTAAAATTTTGTGCAAAATAGACAAGTATAAGATTTCAACATATCAAGAATTATGGATAATAAAAGACGTTTTTTACTTGAAAGAAGATTTTTCAGTCGGAAATGAAGTGAATACTTTTGAAAAGTAAATACAGTTTTTCATAGGTTCCGCTAGTCCCGTGTTCTGCTTTACTCCTCGGTAATTTCCATAAACTCCAATTCCCTGCGGGGTATCACTGCCACTTGGGTTTAATTAATTTAAGACTATGCTTAAAATCGAGTACTAAAAAGCGATCTCTATTTTTTAATTTAAATTACTTCCGTTCAGGAGAACCAATAGAAACTTTAAAAAAAGTGCTTGGTTCTGCAAGGTAAGCGTCGGCAATTCCAATATCGCTCACTAATTTTTTTGAAACACGCTTTAGGTGTATTTTAACTTCAAAAATATCTTCGAAAGGATTAGAGTTGAATTTTATGGTGTTCCGGTCTTTGTAGGAAGCAATAATTTTTGATTCTCCATTTTCATGGAAAAATTCGGAATCTACAAAGCCTTTTCTGAATTGGGGAACCTCCTCTTCTTTGGTTGCGCCCGGTTTGTTCATGCAAATAAACAGAGAAAGCTCATCACAAAATTTGAGAAGTTTAAGTTGATACTGTAGTAAGCGGGTATGCGGAATCTTTAGTTTAGCAATCAAATGGTTTTGACGCAACTTTTCACGTTCAATAAACTGCCTTGCTGTTTCCGAAGCTGATGAAGATGCCAAATTACTATAGTGCATACTGCAAAGTAAGGCTGCATAAGAGTTCGCTTGGTTTACCTGTTCAATGCCCAGTTTGTAGAAGTAAAGCTTTAGTTTTTCTGGGAAATCTAAAAACGTAAAAGGTTTTTGGGTAACGTCGTTTAATAAAGGATGAGAATCTGGAATAACCCATGCCCGGTCATGCTGGTGGACCGCAAACTTAAATGATTCGAAATGCTCTACCGCTATAAATTCTTTTTTGAAATGACTGAGTAGTTCACCTGCAATGTATGCATGGTCGTGTTGGGTGATTAAGATGTAATTTTCTGAATCTTCGCGAAGTATCATTTTGAATTAAAAAAAATAAAAATACAAATCTTTACAGTTAAAAAGCACCTGTTTTTGATGTCAGATAAAAAACAGATTATGTATTTTATATTTGAATTGTTTTAAGTGTATTAAAATTATAAATTTTTATATTTATTTTTATAAAAAATACATGTTTATTCTTTAAAAATTAACATTATGATTATCGGTATACCAAGAGAAATGAAAAATCATGAAAATAGAGTAGGCTTAACGCCTTCCGGTACTCATGAATTGGTCAAAAGAGGCCATGAAGTGCTTATAGAGACGCACTCTGGCGCTGCCAGTGGTTTTCGTAATGATGACTATGAAGAAGCTGGTGCTCAAATTATCCAAACTGCCGACGAAATTTGGGGAAGAGCAGATCTAATTATTAAGGTAAAGGAACCTGAGGTACCGGAGTATAAAATGGCTAAACGTGACCAGATTATTCTTAGTTTTTTCCATTTTGTATCAAACCGTAAATTAACATATGGGATGATTGATAGTGGGGCTATTTGTATGGCATACGAAACAGTGGAAACCACCAATAAGGTTTTGCCAATATTAGTTCCAATGTCTGAAGTTGCAGGACGTATGGCTATTCAGCAAGGTGCCCGATACCTGGAAAAGCCGGTAATGGGGCGTGGTATTTTATTAGGTGGTGTCCCCGGAGTTACACCCGGGAAAGTGTTGATTATTGGAGCTGGTGTTGTTGGTGTGCAAGCTGCTAAAATGGCTTCTGGGTTGGGTGCTCATGTGACAATTATTGATATTGACATACAGCGCTTAAGGTATGTTAATGATGTGTTGCCACCTCATGTGGTTACAATGTACAGTAGCGAATATAATATCCGTAAGCTAGTTGCTAATCATGATTTAATTGTGGGTGCAGTTCTTCTTCCCGGTAGAAAAACGCCCAGGGTGATTACGCGTGATATGCTTAAATTAATGCGTCCTGGAACTGTTGTAGTTGATGTTTCTGTAGATCAAGGAGGTTGCATTGAAACCTGTAAACCCACCTCGCATGAAAATCCAACCTATATTGTAGACGGAATTCTGCATTACTGTGTCCCTAATATGCCTGGTGCGGTGCCTTATACTTCAACTATGGCATTAACTAATAGCACATTTCCTTATATTCTACAAATCGCAGATAAAGGGTGGAAAAAAGCTTGTTTGGATAATTACGAGCTTTTAAAAGGATTGAATATTATAAAAGGAGATGTAGTCCACCGGGGCGTGGCGGAAGCATTTGACTTACATTATAAATCAGTACATCACTTTTTAGATACCGGAGAGATTGAAGAGTAGGCCATCATTTAAATCCTGTTCCGAGTGAGAAGGATTTGTCTGTTTTATGGTTCAGTTAGGGATAGGCAAAAATCGTGTTTAATTCATACACGAACGCTAAAAACAAAAAAAGGTAGCAGAAAAACTTCTGCTACCTTTTTAAAAAGCGATTGAAACGTTACCTGCTCATTCCAAATTTAGCTTCGTAATTTTTCATTTTATTTTCGAGCTCTTTATTTAAGGCGGGTTCGCCGTATTGTTTGGTCATTTCTACAAACTGCGATAGCACAAACAGGTTTAATTGGATATCTCTGCTACCTAAATTTTCTTTTCGCTGTATAATGCTATAATGGTAATTCAATTCTTGTGTAACTAAGTTTTCGGTTTGTTTTAAAAGGCTAGTTGCATCAGTTTTTAAGCCTAACTCGTACATTAATTTAATCAGCTCGTATTTACTTAAAGCAAAGTTACTGTCGTAAGTTGTGTAAATAGGCAACACTTTTAAGCATTGTTTTACCACATTTCTAGCAAGGTCTGTTTTATCCTCAAAAATCAAGTTTTTAGCTAGTTCCGTGAATTTATTCACTGATAAAAACACCATTTTTTGAGACTCGGGATCTAGATAAGGAGATGTTTTTATAGTACCCCAATCAAACTTTTCCATCAAGTTTTTGTACATCTCTGTAGTATTCACTGCTTCAGTGTCGCCAAGTGGACTGTCTGATGGGATTTTTGCTTTTGTCTTTGGTTCTAATCTTAAAGCAAAACCTTCGTTAAACAGGTAATTATCCAAACCTAAGAAATTACTGCTAGGTACGGTAAACGCAAAATAAATTGGACGTTCCCAATTGTTATGGGCCAATATATCTACAATAGCTAACTGCCCTTTAGTTAAATAGTTTCCAGGGAAAGTCCATTCCATTGCCGGAACAATTTTACCGGCTTCGTTTGCATCAACGGTTTTGGTGGATAATACAGCTGCAGGGTCAATAGTTAACTTAAAGTTCTTTGTTGGTAAAAAGTTCTCTGACTTGCCACTTTGGTATTCTACTTTTGCTTCAGGGTTGCTTGACGTAACAAATTCAAAAACATCCTTAAGCTCTTGCGCTCCTTCTAAATTAAAGTTCTGGTAAAAAAGAACATCTCTGGTGCCAGTTTTGTACATTTCTGGCTTCATGGTAATTGGGAGCGGAGCTGATTCGTTAAACGGCCTTCTCAACTGGTTAATGTACCAATCGGTGTCAAATAAACTTAGGTTTACAATCCTAATATCTGGTCTAAAGTTTTCTACTTCCTGTACGTACCAAAGCGGGTAGGTGTCATTATCTCCATAAGTAAATAAAATGGCGTTTGGAGCACAGCTGTTTAAGTAGTTGCGGGCAAAATCTCTAGCTGTAGACTTTGTTGAACGATCATGGTCATCCCATTCTTGGCTCGCCATTAATACAGGAGCTGCCAATAATCCTATTGAAGTAGCCAGAATAGCTGCGGTTTTTGGTGTAACTACTTTTCGTAACCATTGCGATATCGCAAACACGCCTAAGCCAATCCAAATTGCGAAGGCGTAAAAAGAACCTACATAAGCGTAATCTCGTTCACGTGGCTGACTGGGAGTTTGGTTAAGATATATAACGATGGCTAATCCAGTAAAGAAAAACAACAAGGCTACAATCCCGGCGTCTTTCTGGCTGTATTTAAAGTGCCAAAATGCACCCAACAAACCCAAAATAAGCGGCAAGAAAAATAACTGATTATTTGATTTGTTTTTTGTGATGCTGTCTGGTAATTGAGACTGGTCTCCTAAGCGCATGGCATCTAAAAATTTAATGCCACTTATCCAGTTTCCGCTGGTGTAATCGCCAATGCCCTGGCTGTCATTTTGCCTGCCAGCAAAGTTCCATAAGAAATATCGCATATACATAAAGCCGACTTGGTAAGTGCCAAACCAACCAATATTTGTGGACATATTAGGGCTTTCTTGCGGACCTAAATTCATCCAGTCTCTGTAAACAGCGGGATGGTTTCCGTCATCACTATACATACGAGGAAACAAAGTGTTTTTGTCATACACATAAGCTTGTTTCTGTCCGGCAATTTCATATTTTTTTTCGCCTTTTACGTAGATGTTTCCGTTCTGTTTAGTTTCAATAGGTTTCGAATCAAAATATTGACCATACAACAACGGACGATCGCCGTATTGCTCTCTGTTTAAATAACTTAAGAAAGAGAAAGCATCTTTAGGATCGCTATTGTTTAAAGTTGGGTTGGCTTTTGCCCTAACCACAATCATTACAAAAGAGCTATAACCGAATAGGATAAATATGAAAGACAGCATCGCCAGGTTTAACGTTGGTTTTTTCTTTTTGATAGAATAAACGGTTAACCAAATGGTAGCTGTTAATAAAAGTAATGCAAAAACGGTAACTCCAGAACCAAAGCCAAAGCCAAGTGTGTTTACAAAGAAAAGATCGAAATTGGCTCCTATTTTTATCATGTACTGGATGATGCCGTACTGTATAAATCCTAAAATCAAAATCCCAACCGCCATTGCCATTAACACACCTTTTGTAGTAGCAACCTTGTTTTTTCTAAAATAATAAACCAAAGCCATAGCGGGTATTACCAGCAAGTTTAAAAGGTGGATACCAATTGATAAGCCCATTACATAAGCAATAAAAATCAACCACTTATCTGCGTAAGGCTCATCCGCATGTGCATCCCACTTTAAGATTGCCCAAAAAACAACTGCTGTTGATAAGGAAGACATTGCGTAAACTTCGGCTTCCACTGCAGAAAACCAAAAAGAATCTGAAAAGGCATAAGCCAATGCACCTACCAAACCAGCACCCATAATTCCAATAATTGTAGTTTTATTGAATTTTAGGTCTGTAGTTAAGCTTACTTTTTTACCTAAGGCAGTAATTGTCCAAAACAAAAACATAATGGTTGCTGCACTTGATAAAGCAGAGCTGATATTTACGGCATAAGCAACGTTTTCTGGATTAGTTGCGAACAAGCTAAATATTTTACCAATCATTAAAAACAATGGCGCACCTGGTTGGTGTACTATCTGTAGCTTAAGTGCAGCAGATATAAATTCGCCACAATCCCAGTAACTTGCAGTAGGTTCAAGCGTTAGTATATATACGGTTGCTGCAATTAAAAAGGTAAGCCAACCCAGCAGGTTGTTGATTTTGGAATAGGTCATTTCTATGATTCGATTTTAACCGCCGAAAATAATGAATTGAATTTAATTAATCGGTAATTTAACATTTATTAACCGGCAGGTAAACAAAAGGATCTGAAAAAGAAGCCGTTAGAGAGCTTCTGGAAATATTTTAAAATATATTTGCATCCTTTGTTTAATGCTTCTATATTTGCATTCCGTTTCAGGAAACGCGTTTCTTGGAATTTAATGATTGCCCGATAGTATAAAGGTAGTACAACGGTTTTTGGTACCGTTTGTCTAGGTTCGAATCCTGGTCGGGCAACAATTAAAATTCGGAAATTGAATAACTTGATTTCCGAATTTTTTATTTTAAATCCCCCGAAAGCTCATGCCTTCCACATTTAACAACATCAAACTTTTCTCTGGTACAGGTTCCAAGGCTTTGTCTGAAAAAATTGCGAAGTGTTACGGAAAAGAATTAGGAAAAGTAATTTTATCACGTTTTTCTGATGGTGAGTTTCAGCCACATTATGATGAATCTATTCGTGGTTGTGATGTCTTTTTAATTCAATCAACCTGCCAGCCCAACGATAATCTGTTTGAGCTTTTGATGATGATTGATGCCGCAAAAAGAGCTTCGGCGCATTATATCACTGCAGTTATTCCTTATTTTGGTTTAGCCCGTCAGGATAGAAAAGATAAACCAAGAGTTGCCATTGGTGCAAAGCTGGTAGCTAATTTATTAGTTGCGGCGGGGATTCACCGTATCATGACAATGGATTTACATGCTGCGCAGATTCAAGGATTTTTTGATATTCCGGTAGACCATTTAGATGCTTCTGTAATATTTGTGCCACATATTAAAAGCTTAGGTTTGAAAAATCTAACCATCGCTTCTCCAGATATGGGAGGTAGTTACAGAGCAAGAACTTTCGCTAAGTTTTTTAACGCAGAAGTGGTGATTTGTGATAAAACAAGAAAGCGGGCTAATGAGATCGAATCGATGTCGATTATAGGTGATGTTAAAGGTTTAGACGTTGTTTTAATGGACGACATTATAGATACCGGAGGTACCTTAGCTAAGGCTGCTAGTTTGATTATGGAAAAAGGTGCAAATAGCGTGAGAGCAGTTTGTACGCATGCTGTATTATCTGGAAATGCTTATGCAACTTTAGAGAAGTCTGCATTATCAGAACTGATTGTAACGGATACTATTCCGTTGAAGCATAGCAGTCCGAAGATTAAAGTATTATCAACCGCAGACTTTTTTGCAAAGGCAATTGCCAATGTAAATGAGCATGCGTCAATAAGTGAATTGTTCAAAATAGTTTAAAATTAAGTAATATATACAAATATGAAATCAATCGCAATTAGCGGTTCTCCAAGAGAGAACGTAGGGAAACGCGACGCAAAGGAATTGCGTTACGAAGGAAAAGTGCCTGCTGTATTATACGGCGGAAAAGAACAAATTCACTTTGCTATTGATGCGCCAGCATTAAGAGACTTAGTTTACACTCCAGAAGTGAATTTTGCTGAGTTGAATATTGACGGTAAAAAATTCAATGCGATTATGCAAGATATCCAGTTTCATCCGTTAACTGAAAAAATTGTACACATCGATTTTCTTCAATTATTTGATGATAAAAAAGTAACGAT
This sequence comes from Pedobacter arcticus A12, assembly GCF_000302595.1. GTDB lineage: Bacteria > Bacteroidota > Bacteroidia > Sphingobacteriales > Sphingobacteriaceae > Pseudopedobacter > Pseudopedobacter arcticus. The sequence goes on from NZ_AKZJ01000015.1 coordinate 19,902, forward strand.
TGAAATCCCAGTAAAATTAACCGGAACTTCTCCAGGTGTTAAAATGGGTGGTAAATTGGTTCAAAAATTACGTAAGCTAAAAGTTAACGCTTTACCTAAAAACATGCCTCAAGAAGTAGAAGTATCTATTGAGCCATTAGAAGTAGGTAAGTCTGTAAGAGTGCGTGATTTAAAAGCAGCTGATTATGTGATTACTAACGTGTCAGAAGACACTATCGTTTCTGTAATTATGTCAAGAGCATTAAAGCAAGCAGAACAACAAGCAGGTACACAAGGAAAGAAATAGTTTTCCTTTGAACTTAAAAAAAACCTCGTTAATTAATTTAGCGAGGTTTTTTTTTGTTTAAAAATTGTTAGACTAAATACCCAAATTCAATTTGAAAAATTAACTTTGGACAGGAGTATTGAGATCTGAGTATTGGGTATCAAGATGTAAGTATAAAGTATCGAGATGCTTGTGATTGTGGATAGCTAGATTTAAACTGAAATAAAAAAGACTAAAGAATTTATAAGAAAATGGGAAGAGCATTTGAATTCCGTAAAGAGAGAAAATTTAAGCGTTGGACTAAAATGGCGGTACAGTTTACCCGTATAGGTAAAGATATCGTTATGGCAGTAAAAGAAGGTGGTCCGCATCCAGAAACAAACTCAAAGCTGAGAACTGCTATACAGAACGGTAAGGCTGTAAATATGCCGAAAGATCGTGTAGAGGCAGCTATTAAAAGAGCTTCAGATAAAGACATGGCTGGTTATGAGGAATTTGTTTACGAGGGTTATGCACCACATGGCGTTGCTATTTTAGTTGAAACCACCACCGATAACACCAATAGAACTGTAGCTAACGTAAGAAGCTATTTTACAAAAACCAATGGTTCTTTAGGGAAAACAGGTTCTTTGGATTTTATATTTAAAAGAGTTTCTACTTTTAGATTTGACCCGGGAGAGCTTGATATTGAAGAACTAGAGCTGGAACTGATAGACGCTGGGTTGGAAGATATCTTTGTAGAAGAAAACGAAGAAGGTGAAGCTATTGCGGTTATACATGCAGGATATGAAGATTTCGGCAACATGCAGAAAGCTTTGGAAGAGAAAGGAATTGAACTTAAGCAAGCTAAATTAGAGCGGATTCCGTTGAGTTATAAAGAAGTAACTGAAGAACAGGTACTGGATGTTACAAAGTTATTGGATAAACTAGAAGAGGATGAAGATGTGCAGGCGGTTTATCATAATATGGAAGAGTAATTAAAGCATAGAGCTCAAAGCAGAAGCTGAATCAGAAGTTTAAAAAAAGCAGTCGAAATGGGAATAGTTAGTAACCGTAGGAAAGATCAGGAATTAAAAGTTGTTTTTAATGATGATAGTTTGATTGTAGATTTAGAAGGTAAAGAAACAGCTATTCCTCTTTTATGGTACCAAAGTTTATTGAACGCTTCCGCTGAAGATAAAGCAAAGTGGAAGTTAAGTGGTGATGGAACCAAGTTGATTTGGGAGAATTTGAATGTGGAGATTTTGCTATGACTTTTGAAGAATTCTTTTTAAAAAAGAAAATAGATTTAGACCTTTTAAAATTGGGTAAACCCGATGTTTTTGCAGAGTTTGTTTCTCATTATGAACAAATGAGCGAAAAAAGTTTTGATCATACTAAAAAATACTGGTTCAACAATTTGCGTATTGCATATCCTTTAGCAGAGGAGAAAAAATTGCGATTGAAAGAAGCTTTTAAACCCAAGGAAGAAACTGCTAGCGTAAAGGAAATTGTGGAGCCCGCATCAGAGAATACGCAAGCAGCTAGTGCAGAGTCTATAGCTTTTAAGCCACGTTTTAAAGCTCCAGCAACGGAAGTAATTAGCTCTGCTGTAGCAGCCGAATCTATTAGGGAAGCTTCGCCGCCAGCACCCAAGCCAGCTGGATTTAAGCCTCGTTTTAAAGCAGGAGCTACCAAATCAGCGGGGATTATTGAAGAGCAACCAGAAGAGAAAAGTGAGGAAGTGCCAATAGTAGAGAAAGCTATTATAGCTAAGCCAGCTGGATTTAAGCCTCGTTTCAAAGCTGGAGTAACAACTGCCGTTCCGAAAGTTGAAGAAAATAAGCCTGAAGCATCTAAAAAAGAAGAAAGTCAATTAGGGCCAGAAACAATTACAGCAAAGCCAGTTGGATTTAAGCCACGCTTTAAAGCACCAAAAAAGGAAGAATAATGCGCTTGTCGGGATTTGCAATCCCGATGTTATAATAAAAGATTTCCAATCCGAGTTCTTCAATCCAAATTATAGCAAATTAACTTTCGGACTGAAATATAATAAAGATATGGATTACAAATCCCAATGAGCATAAGTACCTAAACCTTAAGCGTCAGACCCTAAACCTTTCGCCCTATTTTCTAAATCTAAGGCAACAGCCATTCCCATCATAGCCCAAAATATAACTGCGATTTTATCCTGATCTATAAAGTTATTGAGCAAACCGTGGAAAAAGTAGCTCAGCATCGCTAATAAAATAGCTAAGGAAAACATTTTAAATTCTGGCGTTGCAGGTTTGTAATAAATTCGCATTAAAACAGCAATGTACGTAAGGAACAAGGTGAGTATAATCAATAAGCCAAACACACCACTCTCTACTAGGGGACCAAAATACTCGCTGTGCATAGATCCCATGTCTCCGTGTGTGGTACTAATGCTGGTCATTTCATGCGCTCTTTGGTAGGGCGAATAGGTAAACATATAAGTGCCAGGGCCAAAACCAAAAAACGGTTCTTCTAAAAACATCCTATAACCCGACTCCCAACGGTTTATACGTTCCACATTTGACTCGTCGGTTTTTACGTTCGAAATAGAACGGATATCTGTGGCCAAATTTTTACCAGAAACAGCATTGTTGAATTTCACTGTTTGATAAATCTGCTTACTAAATGAAAAAGTTAGCGCAAGTATCACAAAAATCGAAGTCAGTATAGTCTTAAATTTTATCCGCCATTTCAGCAAAAGGCTAAACCCTATAACAAACAGCAAACCTAAAAAGGCAGCTCGCGAATAGGACAGCGTAACGCCAACAGCGCAAAAAATAATAAAGGTAAACAGAAATATTTTACTCCTTAGCTTAAGGTTGTTATTTTTAAAAGTTAATAGCACCAAAGAATAAATCAACACAATACTGCTAACGGCGCTATATACGGTGTGGTCGTCCATAATAGGTCGCATTACCACCATGGCTTTACCCTGAGAAAACCCTACGTCATAGTGATTAATGGTGGTGTAAATAATTACCAAACATAATCCCAAACCAAAGGCTGTAAAAAACGATCTGATGTTTTTGGTCTCCTTAAAAATGAGCGTTCCCCAGAAAAATCCGAAAATCACCGTCCAAATTCTTGCAAGTAAAAATTTAAACGAAATAATGGGTAAAGTACTGGTGATGGATGTGATAAGAAGCCAGCTTAGATTGATTAGAATAAGTACGGTTATGGGATGTTTTAATATGGGGCGAACAGTGCCAAAATCTTTAAACAGTTTGACTAAAAATAGGAGTAGAAAAACCAACATCAGCGGTTCATTGGGGATGTTAATTCCCGAATCACCGAACATGTATTTGATGGATATAGGTGTACAAAAAGCAACTAAATAATAAACCTGTTCAATAGACGCTAAAAAAAGTCCGATGCACAGTATTAGCATAGGGAGTATTAAAACGTAATATTCAGGCGAACCAAAAGTTAAAAAAGCACCTAATAAAATAATGATAATACTACCAATGTAAAGCTTTGTGATTGCTGGTTTTTGTAAATCCCACATTATTCTTTAAACCGTGGTGCAATAAATGCTAAGTAAAAAACCGACAGAAAGCTGATGATAAATGCCGAAAGCGCAAATAAAAACACCAGTAATGTTTTATTTGGATATTTGCTTTTTTCTGGAACTTCGGCTTTTTCAATCAAAAAATGTTGGGAGATAACACCTTTGTAATCTAATTCGGAAGCCTCAAACCTCAATTGCAAATTTGCTAAAGATTCCTGTTCTTTTTTTAGCAGCGTTTCTAACTCTAGGTATTTACCGCTTAATTTTCCAAAATTAGCCACCGTAGGTTGTATGGATTGATAAGTAGCATTGGCGGCAGCTACTCTTCCTTTTGCTCTAATTATTGTACTATCTGGAAGGTGGTTTTGATTCTGTTGATATACCTGCAGTCGGGCTTGTTCTGCTTTTACATTGGTTTGCGCTTCAATCATTGCTTTGCTCAACACCTTTGATTGTGCTTCATAGTCGAAAATACCCTGTGCCCTAATTTTTCCCAATGCTTTTAAAATCGAATCTACTTCGGCCTGTTTTTTATGATACTGTAATTTAATCAGCTCATAAGCCTGCTGCCCTCTAGCTTGTCTAATTTGGGTGCGCATGCTATCTAGGCAAACAGAGATGTAGTTTGCCATATCTGCTGCTAAAACGGGGTCTTCATCTTTTACCGCTACTTTTATAGCTAAGTTATCCGTTCGTTTAAACTCGGTGTTTGATGCTAGTTTTTGTCGTGTTTTTGTTTTTGGATATTTTGTTTCGCCACCAAGTTTATAATAGTTTATCAAATCAAATTTTGCGATAACTTTATCCTTTAAAATCTCAGAATTTAACATTTCCAAAGTCTGGTCAATCTGATCTTCATCGCCATAACTCATAAAATTTTCTAAGTTATTTTCGGCGAGCAGAGATTTGGAAATAGAGTTATTTCCCGGAATGTAAAATACCGTGTGCGCTTCATACTTCGGTGTAATTAAAAAAGCAACTGCTATGCCTACCACAATCCCGATAAGGGTAATTAAAAATATATGCTTGCGGTGTTTTAAAGCGACTTTTAACACGTCGATCAAGTCAAAATTTGTAGGTTTACTTTCCATAAATACATTGAAGTTGTGAATTTAAAGAAATATTTAGCTAATGGCTAATTTTAACATTTTAAGGTTTTGAGCCTAAGCTGTACCGAATACTTCTGATGTCGAAAAACTGAAGCAAGCCAGTTATTAGGGTTGCGAGTAGCAGGTAAAGAGAAAAACCTGACATCCAGTTTTGTGGGATGCAAATTGTTAAATAGCCTAATGCCGTTAAAAGCACAATAAGTGCAAAGATTTTAATCCATATAACCTTTGGGAAGGGGTGTTTGAATACCACATGATAAAAAATAAGGTAAGTTAAACCAATGATAAAAAAGCTAGCTAACGAGCTAAGTGCGGCGCCCAAAGCTTGATATTTTGGGATTAATAAAGTGTTTAATCCGATATTAACGGCTAAACCCGCGGCAGAAATTAGATTCAATAATCTTAAACGGTTGCTGGCGGTAAAAAAAGTGCTGAATACATAATAAATAACAACTAGGGGAAGGCTAAACATTAAAATGCCAAATATTAAAGCGAGCGTTGCGCCACCGTTTTGTGCATATAGTAAGGCCATCAAATGGTCTCGGTAAAACCAACTTGCCATTGCAATAATTATGGTAATTGGCATAAGAACAGCAATACTATTATTTATCAATTCAGCTGTCTTTTTTTTGTCGGATATTATTTTGCAAAGTACCGGAAAAAATAGGGTTGCAAATAAAATCGGAAACATGCTAGCGGCATCTAAAAAACGGTACGCGGCAACATAAACTCCGTTCTGCATATCGCCATCGGGCAACATTTTAGCTAACATTACCGTATCTATTTTGTTATAAGCCAACACCAAGAATGCAAAAACTGCGAATGGAGCTATTTTTTTTAGAATGGCTTTTTTCTCATTTCCTAAAATAAAACCTCCTTGCTGAGGAGGGAAGTGATTGACTTCTTGGGTTGCAAGATCCGGAATACTTTTTTGTACGCCAAAAACAAAAATCTTTTTTCGATATAAATGTAAAGTACACAAAATCAGCGCAAGCGTAAGTGCTATAATTTGGGCTATTACGTAAAAACTGACTGTCCAACTGAAACTATTGTCGAAAAACAGCACAGGAAGAAAAGCAATGATGAACAGCCCTTTATCCAAAACCGAAAAAAATATCTCTGATTTTAACAGCTGGTGACCTTTTAAAAAACTTCGTAAGTAGGTTAGCAGTGAAAATAAAACTTGGTAAAGTATAAGCAGGCCGAGTAAGTTATAATTGTTGAAACCAAGTAACAAGCCAATTGAAACACTAATAAATACGTATAAACCTGCTAAAAAAGTTTTGATATAGAACAGATTCGAAATGTGGTTTGTATGCGTTTCGCCTTTGTTTAGATACTGTACAAGATAGTTGTTTAAGCCGGGATCGTTTATTACACCTAAAATTAGAGTGAAACTAAATATGCTGTAATAGAGGCCGAAATTTTGGAAACCAACAGTGATTTGCACTTTGCGCTCGATAAAAAAAATCCAGATGAGCTTAACCAAAAGGTTAACCAGAACTAGTACCGTAACTTGGCTGGCAAATGTTTTTTTATCCATTGATAATGCCAAAATAAACCAATAATAGTAAACCAGCAATTTTAATATGCGCTGGCATTGGTTATCTTAGCAATTCATCATTTTTACCACATTGCGAATAGCTGTAAATACTAGATTATTAATAAAAGACAGTCTCGAAGGAATCGGTCGATTTACTTTAGAAACCTTGCGTAGGTTGGTGTTAAACCACCCCGAAGTTGAGTTTGTTTTTTGTTTCGATAGAAAGTTTGATCCCGATTTTATTTTTTCACCCAATGTAAAAGGTGTGGTGGTTTATCCGCAGGCCCGTCATCCTTTGCTGTATTATATTTGGTTTCAATACAGTTTGCCAAAGGTTTTAGAGCGAGAGAAAATCGATTTATTGCTATCGCCTGATGGATTTATTCCCTTGAATGGTAAAGTAAAAACACTTTCTGTTATTCACGATATCGCTTTTGAGCATGCTAATAATGGGGTAGATTGGTTACATCAACTATATTACAAGCATTATTTTCCAAAATTTGCCAAGCAAGCCACGCGGGTTGTCACTGTTTCTGAGTTTAGCAAAGCAGATCTGGTTAAAACTTATCAACTTGCACCAGGTAAAGTCGATGTAATTTATAACGGTGTTTCTGCTGTATTTAAACCAACAGAAAAATCACTGAAAGATAAAACGCCCTATTTCATTTATGTAGGCGCTATTCATCCCCGTAAAAACGTGGTGGGCTTGCTAAAAGCTTTTGAAGCATTTAAGATAGCACATCCAGAATTTAGCCATCAACTGTTATTGGTTGGGCGTAAATCGTGGCAGCTTTCTACCATTGTGCGATATTTAAAAACGATGAGGTTTAGGCGAGATGTTCTGTTCAATAAAAATGTGAGCGATGATGATTTAAACCTGCTTTTAAACAATGCAACAGCGCTAATTTATCCTTCTTTTTTCGAAGGGTTTGGCTTACCTGTAATAGAAGCTTTTAGTTGTGGAATACCTGTTGTTACCAGCAAAGGAACAGCAATGGAAGAAATTTCACAGGGTGCAGCTCATCTTTTTGATCCCGAAAACATTAACGAGCTGGCAGAGAAAATTTACGAACAGGCATCTGGAAAGGTAAGCAACCAAGAAAAAATAAATCTAGGTTTAAAATGCGCACAACAATATAATTGGGATGATACTGCAGCCCATATTTGGCAATCTATTTTAAAAACTATCAATTAATGCTTTTACCATTTTATCAGAATGAATTTTTGGAAGCCGGTTGTGATGAAGCCGGAAGAGGCTGCTTAGCCGGGCCGGTTTTTGCGGCAGCCGTTATTTTACCGGTAGATTTTTACCATCCGCTTCTAAATGATTCTAAGCAAGTGAAAGAAAAAGATCGTTTTGTTTTACGCACAGAAATCGAAACAGCAGCAATAGCTTTCGCAGTAGGTATTGTAGATCATCAGGAAATTGATAAAATCAACATTTTAAATGCTTCTTTTTTAGCGATGCATAGGGCAATACAAAGTTTAAAATCGGTTCCCGAGTTTTTGATTATCGACGGTAACCGTTTTAATCCTTATCCAAACATCAAACACCAATGCGTGGTAAAAGGAGATAGTAAATACTTTTCAATCGCGGCAGCATCTATCTTAGCCAAAACCTACCGCGATGATTTTATGGATATGATTGATAAAGAGTTTCCTGCTTACCAATGGAAAAAAAATAAAGGCTACCCAACAAGTGTTCACCGGCAGGCCGTTTTAGATCTAGGTTTTAGTCCCTACCACAGAAAAACTTTTAAAATTAGCAATCCTCAACTCTCCATTTTTTAGTATTTTGCAAACATGCGCATCCTATTATTAACCAACAGAGTCCCGTTTCCTGCCGATGGTGGATACGCTATTGTGGTGCACAACACCATTCAATCGCTGTTAGATTTAGGTTGTGATGTTACACTTTTTAGTTTAAACACCACAAAACATTACGTTCATGTTAATGAAATTGATGATCCCGTTTTTCAAAGAATAAAGTTTCATCAGTATAAAGTAGATAATAGGGTAAAGGCGCAAAATGCTTTTTTTAATCTTTTTTCGCGTAAATCTTACAACATCAGTCGGTTTTATTCTCCAGGTTGCGCCAGCAGGATAGTGCATCTTTTGAAAAAAGACGATTATGATATTATTCAATTCGAAGGTTTACAGGTTACGCCTTATGTTTCTATCATTAAAGCCAACTCTAAAGGCAAATTAATTTACAGGGCGCATAATATCGAACACCAAATCTGGAAACGCCTTACTGTAAAAGAGAGTTTTTTGATAAGAAAACTCTATCTGCACTTACTGAGCAGACGTTTAGAGAATTTTGAATTTAACATTTTGGGGAGCTTCGATGCTATTTTGGCGATTAGTTTTGTAGATGAGCATTTTTTTAATTCTTTAGGATTTAACCATCATGTGCATACTTTTCCAGTTGCTTTAAACTTAGAAAATTATCATCACGATTATAAGCTTTCGCCCAATAAAAGTGTGGGTTATATAGGTTCTATGGATTGGCGACCAAATATTGAAGGTTTAGACTGGTTTTTAGAACAAGTTTGGCCAAGTATTTTACAGTTAGGTTCGGGCATAACCTTTCATTTAGCGGGTAAAAACATTCCAGATAGTTACCGGTTTTTGGCAAACGACCATGTGATTATAGAAGGAAAGGTAGAAAATGCCATGGAATTTATTGCCCGCCAACATGTGATGATTGTTCCACTACTCTCTGGCAGTGGTATGCGTGTTAAAATTATTGAGGCTATGGCTTTGGGCAAATGCGTTATTGCAACCTCTATTGCGGCCGAAGGGATTAATTACCATCACGACAGGGATATTTTGATTGCCGATTCTAGCGATCACTTTTACAAACAGATTCTACGTTGCTTTACTGATAAAGCTTTGATTAACAGGATTGGTGCCGGAGCAAGGAAGTTGGTTGAAAAAGGTCACGATCAAAAAAAGTTTGGCGAAAAATTGATTAAAGTTTATGAGCAACTTTTAGAAGAAGAGTTTTAATTTATGTTAATTTCGCCTGCTAAATCCTGATAGTTTATTAGCTATCTAAACATTATTCTCAAGAATGAAAACTACAGCTTTAACCGCAAAACATATTTCTTTAGGAGCTAAAATGGTTCCGTTTGCAGGCTTCAATATGCCTGTGCAATATTCCGGCATTAACGCAGAACATGAAGCTGTTCGTAAGTCTGTTGGCGTTTTTGATGTTAGCCATATGGGCGAATTCATTTTAAAAGGCGACAAAGCACTGGATTTAATTCAGCAAGCATGCTCAAATGATACTTCGAAGCTGTTCGACGGAAAAATCCAATACGCTTATCTGCCAAATAAAACAGGTGGTATTGTAGATGATTTGTTGGTTTATCGCATTGATGAAAAAACCTATATGTTGGTCGTAAATGCATCAAACATCGAAAAAGATTGGGATTGGATTAGTGGTTTGAATACTTACGGAGTAGATATGAAAAATATTTCGGACCGTACCTCGTTGTTAGCAATCCAAGGTCCAAATGCGGCCAAAGCACTGCAAAGTTTAACAGATGTGAACCTTGCCGAAATGGATTATTACACATTTAAAAAAGGGCGTTTTGCAGGTTTCGATAATATTTTGATTTCCGCAACTGGTTATACTGGCGCAGGAGGTTTCGAGATTTACTTTGATAACGCTTATGCTGATGAGATTTGGGACGCCATTTTTAAGGCTGGTGAGGCTTATGATATTAAACCAATAGGCTTGGCTGCCCGCGATACTTTACGTTTAGAAATGGGTTTCTGTTTATACGGAAACGATATTGACGATACCACTTCTCCTTTTGAAGCTGGTTTGGGTTGGGTAACAAAATTCAGTAAAGAATTTACCAATTCCGAAGCTTTAAAAAGCGAAAAAGAAGCAGGTGTAGCAAGAAAATTAGTAGGTTTTGAAATGGTGGATAGGGGAATTCCTCGCCATGATTATGAAGTGGTAGATGCTGAAGGAAACACAATTGGAAAAGTAACTTCTGGCACACAATCTCCATCATTACAAAAAGCGATTGGTTTGGCTTATGTGAATACTGAGTTGTCTAAGGAAAATCAAGAACTTTATATTAAGATAAGAGATAATAAAGTGAAGGCTAAAGTGGTGAAGACCCCTTTTTATAAAAGGTGATTTATACTTTCTAGAAATGGCAATCAAAAAAAAGCATATAGAGGTAAATGGGGTTAAAATAACCATAGACTTTGCCAGCCAATCGGATTTTATTTCACTTACCGATATTGCCAGATTTAAAAATTTAGAAAGAACTGATACGATTATCCAGAATTGGTTAAGAAACAGAAATACCATTGAACTTCTGGGTTTTTGGGAGCAACTATATAACCCTAATTTTAAACCCCTCGAATTCGAGGGGTTTAGAAAGCAGGCGGGACTAAATAGCTTTACGCTTACTCCTAAACAATGGATAGAGAAAACCGATGCAATCGGAATAGTATCCAAAGCAGGAAAATTTGGGGGGACATTTGCTCACAAAGACATTGCTTTTGAATTTGCTTCTTGGATTTCCATCGAATTCAAACTTTATCTAATTAAAGAATTCCAAAGATTAAAAGACGATGAAAGCGATCGATTAAAATTAGATTGGAATCTTCTCAGTCCGAGCAGGGTCTCTCGAAGAGGACCCTGCGATATTCAACTCAACCAAATAGCCATTACCCAAATGAAATCATTATTGAAGAGTGTGGCACTAAAAAAAATAAACCCCTCCTAAAATTTATGCAAAAAAGAATACAAGTTTGCCTTACCCCCGCCTTACTTCCCCTTTACGATTTAACAAATTCAATCGTTGTAGTAATCGATATTTTTAGAGCCACAAGTTCTATCTGTTACGGAATTGAAAACGGTGCAAAAGCCATCATTCCTGTCGCATCTGTTGAAGAATGCCGAAACTACGGAAGTGATTGTCTTTTAGCGGCAGAACGTGACGGGAAAGTAGTTGACGGTTTTGATTTTGGGAATTCCCCATTCTCTTACACTGCAGAAAAAGTTAAGGACAAAACCGTTGTATTAACCACTACAAATGGTACTCACGCTATCGACGAATCAAAAAAAACCGCACATCAGGTAATTATCGGTTCATTTTTGAACTTAGATGCTATTTGTAATTACCTAAAAACTCAGCAACAAGATGTGCTATTACTTTGTGCCGGTTGGAAGAACAAATTCAATTTAGAAGATACTTTATTTGCGGGGGCGGTAGTGCATCAGCTTAAATCCGAAAATTACTTTTTAGATGATAGCAGTATCGCAGCAGAAGATCTTTATATTCTAGCTCAGGATGATTTAGAAGCATATACTGCTAAAACTTCACACAGCGAACGTTTAAAAAAATTAGGAATTGAAGAAGATATCAAGTTTTGCTTAAACGTAAATACTGTTACAAGCATCCCGGTTTTGGTAGGGTGCGAATTAGTAAAACTTTAACTCAGTTTTCTATAATACTTTTACAACTCTCAGTGGTCTAAAACTTTATATTTGTGGCGATCACAATTATACCTAAATATGAAAAACTTTAATCTACTGATGTCGTTTTTGCTGGTTATATCCTGTGCCTATGCGCAGGATAAAACAGCTCAGAAATATGCATCAACAATTAACCAAGAAGACGCTTTTAAAATATTAAGCGTTTTAACCTCTGATGCGTTTGAAGGCAGAGGAACAGGACAGCCCGGAGCAGAAAAGGCAGCGCAATACATTAAAGCTCAGTTTCAAAGTTACGGACTTGTTGCGCCTGTAAACCATAGCTATTTTCAGCCATTAGATCTTAAAGAAATAACACCGAAAGAGCGCAAAATAACTGTAAACGGAAAAGCACAGACATTTTTAAAAGATTTTTACGCCACACCCAATTTTTTTCAGGATATCAAAAAGAATTACCACGATTTTGTGTTTATAGGTTACGGCATTCAAAGCGAAAAATACGATGATTTAGCTGGTTTAAATTTAGAGGGGAAAGTTGCTGTGATTTTAGAAGGCGAACCGATTGTTGACGGCAATTCTCTGGTTACCGGAAATGCTACGCTATCAAAATGGAGTACCCAACGAAATAAAAAGATTGCAGCAATCACTAAACTAAACCCAGCTGCTATTGTGATTTTGGATTCCAATGTGTACAAAATGAAAGTTGACGCAGAGCCTTACAGTAGAACCTCGTTAGTGTTGGGTGAAGCAGAAAAAACACAATCGCCACTGGTTATTTACGCTTCAGCAAAATTTATAAATACTTTGTTAGCTTCTAGCAAAAGCATCGTTTCGCAGATCAGCAATAAAATAAGTAAAACAAAAAATCCTGCTTCTTTTGAGTTTAAAGCTAAGCTTGAACTTGACTTTACAGTAAATACCAATCAGCTCGACGCTAAAAATGTATTGGGCTTTTTAGAAGGAAGCGACCCGATTCTTAAAAATGAGGTATTAGTGATTACCGCACATTATGATCATTTGGGTATCAATGCCAAAGGTGAGATTTTTAATGGTGCTGATGATGATGGTTCTGGAACAACCGGAGTGTTAGAGCTTGCAGAAGCTTTTACTAAGGCAAAGCAAGAGGGTAACGGGCCAAAGCGTAGTGTTTTATTTATGACCGTAGTAGGAGAGGAGAAAGGATTGTTAGGGTCAGAATGGTATTCCGATCATCCGGTGTTTCCTTTAGAAAATACCATCGCTAATTTGAATATCGACATGATTGGGCGAGTAGGAGAGCTTTACAAAGGCAAGGCAGATTCTGCAAATTACATTTATGTAGTTGGGTCTGATAAATTGAGCACAAGTTTAAAAGCAATCAGCGAAAGCGTTAATAAAACCAACGACAATCTAAGTTTAGATTATAAATACGATGACCCTAAAGACCCAATGCGTATTTACTACCGATCAGATCATTATAATTTTGCGAAGCACAATATTCCAATCATTTTTTATTTTAACGGTATTCATGAAGATTACCATAAAACAACAGATGACATCGAGAAAATAAACTTTCCTTTATGGGTTAAAAGAGCACAGCTGGTATTTTATACAGCATGGGAATTAGCAAACAGAGCCGAAAGACCTGCGGTGGATAAAATAGATCCAACGCGAAACTAAAGCATAAAAAAAGGGATTAACCGACGTTAATCCCTTTTCGTTATAACCTAATATAAAACTAAGCAACCTGCACCACATTCAATTTCAAAAAGAAATTTTCGAAATTGACCGTGTTGCCACTCAACCAGTTTAATAAACTGAAAACTCCATTCTCCTCTTTTTTACTCGCTATGGTTTGGTGAATAAACTTGCTCATAATAATCGGCATAACCTGTTCACTTAACGTCTTCGCAGCTTTAATGTTTAAATTAAAGTAACTATTTAAACGGTTTGCGTATTTGTTCACCATTGCATCTGTTAAGTTTTGATAGTTTGATTCTTCTCCAGTGAAATACGACATTAAGTCGTTTGCTTTACCACGGTCTAGTTGTGCTTTTAAAACATCAACAATAACTCCGGTTGCTTCATGCATGGCATCGTTCAACGCATTTTTGCTAAGTTCAGATGCTAAGAAAATTTGCTCACTTTCTTTTACAATTTCATTTAATTTCTCAAACATATCAATAAATATTAGCGGGTTAACAAATAGGTTACAAAGTAGATGTGTAAATAATGAAATGTCAAGTGTTAGCGCTGTATTGCTGTTATATTGACCTCTATTTTACAATTCTTCTCACAAAAAGGGCTAAAAAAAGGAAATCCGTTAATTGATTTCCTTTTTTATAATATGATTGTACGCTGTTGACTAGTTTGTTGCAGATTTTGCTTCTTGCTTCATTTTGTCGTTTGCCACAATTACAATTTCTACTCTACGGTTTTGTGACATTCCTTCTGCAGTATCGTTAGAAGCAATTGGCTCATTCTCGCCTTTTCCAACTGTTTTTAACCTGCTTGAACTAACACCTTTTGAAACTGCATAGTCTTTTACAGATGCTGCTCTTTTTTGTGAAAGCGTCATGTTGTAACTGTCACTTCCAGATGCATCTGTATGCCCAATTACCATAATATCTGTATCAGGGTATTTGTTTAAAGATGCTGCTAGGTTATCAATATTTTGTTTTGCTGCTGATTGTAATTCTGATTTATCAACACCGAATAAAATACCAGAGTCGAATTTTACAATGATACCTTCTTCGTAAGGAATTACTTCGGCACCTGGAATGCTTTGCTGAATTTCTTTAGCTTGCTTGTCCATTTTACGTCCAATAAAAGCTCCAGCTGTTCCGCCGATTGCTCCACCAATAATTGCACCTACTGCGGTATTTCCTGCTTTTTTACCAATTAAGGCTCCAATTGTACCACCTGCTACTGCACCAATACCGGTTCCTTTTTGTGTGTTTGTTAATGATTTACATGCCGGCATAATGCTTGCAACGCCTAAAACTGCAACTAAACCTAATGCTGTAACTTTTAAATTATTAGCTTTCATAATTTCTATTCTTGTGATTGTTTTTACAACGATACAAACTAAATGCCAAAAAATAAAATTCTTATGTTTGTTTATCATGCAAAATAAATCTTTAAATAAAATAGCAATAATAGGATGTGGGTGGTTGGGTTTTCCTTTAGCAAAACATTTACAAAAAGCAGGTTATTTAATTAACGGATCTACCACAAGTGAAGATAAGCTTGAAGTTCTTGAGCGAAGCAATATCAAACCTTTTCTTATACAGCTTGACCATGAAAACACCAACCTAAATATCCAAAATTTTTTAGATGCTGATTTGCTGATTATAAATATTCCACCGGGACGGGCTACCAATAGTGCGGATTTATATGTGGATAAAATGCGCTATCTACAACAAGAGATTTTAAAATCGCGTGTAAAGAAAATCGTCTTTATTTCGTCTACTTCAGTTTATGCAGAGAACAATGCTACGCATACAGAAGATAGTGAAGCTTTGAGTTTAGAAACTACTGGTTTAAGGATGTTAGCAGCGGAAGAAGCTTTTCTATTCTTGCCAAATACCGAAACTACAGTTATTAGAATGGCGGGTTTAATTGGTCCCGAGCGTCATCCAGGGAGATTTTTCGCAGGAAAAACCGATATTCCCAACGGTTTAGCACCAGTAAATCTTATCCATTTAGACGATTGTGTCGGGGTAATTGCTAAAGTAATTGAAGATGGCTTGTGGAGTGAGATTTTTAATGGCGTGGCACCAACACATCCTTCAAGGATGGAATTCTATGATTTAGCCAGTTACAATCTTTACGGAAAAAACGCAGACTTTATCCCTGAAAAACATAGTTTTAAAGTGATTGATGCAACTAAAAT
Source organism: Pedobacter arcticus A12 (assembly GCF_000302595.1). GTDB lineage: Bacteria > Bacteroidota > Bacteroidia > Sphingobacteriales > Sphingobacteriaceae > Pseudopedobacter > Pseudopedobacter arcticus. The sequence goes on from NZ_AKZJ01000015.1 coordinate 35,683, forward strand.
TATTTTAAAAGGATATCAGTTCAAACATCCCGATTTAATGGCTTGGTTAAAAGTAGCTCATCAAAATTAAAAGAGGTTTTATCTAAGATATCCCAAGTAGAGTCTGAAAGTAACCTTACGGTGGATAAATACCTAGTGAATGATTTCGACCGACCCCATTCGTTTGGGGCAATCATACTGACCAAAAATTTGTTTTCCTCTTTTTCGTACAGGTAGTAGATTTGACCTACTACGGGTTTAAAGCGCATATCTGCTTTGTAAATCAGTTCAGAAATTTTGAGTCGCTCCTCAATTTCTTTTACCTGTTGCATAATGAGCTCTGCCTGTTTACGCAACAGGTCAATTTGTTGATGTGCCTGCATATGCATGGCTTCCACAGCATTTGCCTGCAACTTGTTTTTGTCTATCGGTTTTATTACCGGAGAACTTACGGTTAGAGGAACCGGTGAAAATTTAGCTTCGCCTTGGTAATAGTTATGCGTTTCTTTTTCCATAATGCCTTAACATCAATAAGTATTTTTGGTTTTGAGCTTTTTTAGTTAGGATTTGCGACATGTGAGCGAAGCAACCTCTTGGAAGTTTCAATTATCTCTTATCAATAGAAAATTAAATAGCACATATTTTCAAGAGGCATATCAATCGAGTAACATTAGGGCTCATTACATCTTGAAACTATTAAATATGCTATTACCTATGTAATACCCTTTAAAAGCTGTATAACAGAAACTAACGCTTCCTTATGAAAACTTAATTTTGTATTATTGCCATAATGAAAAAAATGATTGATTTATTTGCTGGTTGTGGTGGACTTAGTTTGGGGATGGAACAAGCTGGATTTACAACTGTATTTGCTAATGAGATCAATGAAAATCTTTTTGAAACATATCTTTTTAATAGAAATTTGGATAAAGAGTCTTATTTCAAAGGAGATATAAATGAACTCAATCAAAATCTAATATATTATAAATCAAAATTTACAGATGTGGATTTAGTTTGTGGTGGACCACCTTGTCAAGGTTTCTCTATGGCAAACAGACAACGAATTTTGGACGACCCCAGAAATAACCTTTATAAAGCATATTTAGAGTTCTTAAAAGAAGTTAAGCCCAAGTTTTTTGTAATGGAAAACGTAAAAGGTATGTCTAAAAAAATCGATGAGATTTCAAAAGATTTCAAAGAATATTTAGGAGAAGGATATTCATTTTCACATTCATTATTAAACGCAAAAGATTTCGGTTTTCCTCAGAATAGGGAACGTTTTTTTATAATCGGCAATCGATTAAATATTGATACTGCAAATATTTTTGTAGATATTAAAAACAGAAAGTTGGAAAAAAAATTTGTTATTAAAGATGCGATTAATGATTTACCCGAACTAAAACCAAATCAAATAAAGAACAATACACAAATCGAAAACCAAAAAATTGGTTTTTTTGAAACGGACTATTTATATCCAAAATCTACTTACGCAGATTTTATAAATAATAATATAAAAGTAACCAAACTTTATAATCACAAAAACCGATATAATAACGATAGAGATATTAAGATTTTTTCGTTGCTTCCACAAGGTGCAAATTCTTTGCACAAAAGCATTGAAGATATAATGCCATATAAAAGTAGAAATCATATTTTTAAAGATAAATATTACAAGCTAAAAGAGAATGAAGTATGTAAAACAATCACTTCCCATATGAAGTATGACTGTAATATGTATATTCACCCAAATCAAGCAAGAGGGTTGTCGCCAAGAGAAGCAGCAAGAGTTCAGACTTTTCCTGATTATTATGTGTTTAGAGGTACACCAAATAATTGGTATGCTCAGATTGGGAATGCAGTTCCTGTTAAACTAGCGGAATTTATTGGAAAAGAAATAATTAAATATTTGTAAATTATGAAACATATAGAATTGTTTGCAGGTATTGGTGGATTTAGAAAAGCGATGGATTTATTTGGAAATGACCATCATATTCCAATGGAATGTGTTGGTTTTTCTGAAATTGACAGCTATGCCACCAAAACTTATAAAGCCAATTTCGATACGGCAAACGAAGTTGAGATTGGCGACATTGTTTCATTTACTTCAGATAAGAAAAATATAGAATGTTTACAGGATTTTGATATTCTAACCGGTGGTTTTCCTTGCCAATCTTTTAGTATGATGGGGAAGCAAAAAGGCTTTGAAGATGTTAGAGGGAATGTTTTTTTTAATATTATTAAAATTTTAAAAACCAAAAAACCAAAGTTTATCCTACTTGAAAACGTTAAAAATTTATTAACTCACGATAATGGGGATACAATAAGGATAATTGAAAATGAAATTAAAAAAGCTGGGTATAAAAATATTTATTATAACGTTTTCAATACTGAAAACTTTGGTTTAGCTCAAAAAAGAAATAGACTTTTTATCTTTGCAACAACTGAAGAGCTACCTGATGATTTTATTTTCAATGAAAGAAATGTAATAGATAATTACAATAAAAACTTAAAAAAAAGTAGTCTTTTAAAGCAAAAAAGCACTTTAGAAATTTTAGAAAAAGAAGTAGAAGAAAAATATTATTTATCAGCTACATTAAAACCTACTATTTTATCGAACGGGACGAAAAATTTCAAATCTAAATCAGAGATTAACCAGTTAATTGCTCGCCCTTTAACAGCTACGATGGTAAAAATGCATCGAGCCTGTCAGGACAATTATTACTCTTATGAGTTTTTAAATTCAAACAAGCCTTTAGAATATTTAGAAACAAAATACTCTAAAGAAGAATTAGCTAAACATAGAATTAGAAAATTGACACCTCACGAAGCATTTCTATTACAGGGTTTAAATGGAAATTTTGTTACTAATGCTATGAATGAAGGTTTGAGCAACCATCAACTTTACAAACAAGCAGGAAACGCTGTAAGTGTAAACACAGTTTATGCGGTTTTGCATTATCTCTTTATAACGAATAATCTCAAGAAATATGTTCTTTAAACTCCACAAAGAGGGGAAAATCGCCTATAAACAGCTTACCGATGCAGATTTGGGTAGAACGAATGGACACACCACTCATATTGGATTATTCGGTAGTGTACTGACATTTTTGCCAGACAATGATTTCGAAGATGAAGCATTGTTTTTATATAATAAAACGAGCCAAAATGTCCCTTATTTTTTTGACCGAATAAACAGACAAAATGGTGATGTAAATTCACCAAAAATAAAAAAAGGTGGCAGAAATGTAATTTCTGTCACTACTTTAATTCAAGGAATTGCCAATGAAAAAATGGACAATAGAAAGTGGTTCCTATTATGGTTTGGTTTAGAAAGTGAAAAAGTTGTTTTTTATCTTTTTAGTAGTATATCTGATGACTATACTAACCTTTCTCAAATTATCGATTTACAAACAAATCTTGTAAAAAAACAAATAAACTACGGAGATGTAAATTATAATCGTTTATTAGATGATTTAGAAAACTATGTGAATGCCAGTACTTTAGGTGTTTTGCAAGAATTAGAGATTCAATCTCAAATTGGGGATCCAATCACCGAAAACAAGACATATAAACCAATTGATATTTTGAATGCAAATAAGATTTTTCAAGAAACTGGAAAGAAAGGAGAAGCACTTATAGCAGAGTATTTTGAAATTTTAAAATCGAAAAATCAAATTTTCGCTTATAATTGGTATAATAAAAGTATAGAAACAGGTCTGCCTTATGATTTTCATTTGCAAACAAACGACCAAAATCAAATTTTTATAGATGTAAAATCTACCAACTATAAATTTGAACAACCAATGATTTTTAGTAGCCAAGAAATTGAGTTTATAAAAAGTACACCACACTATAATATTTATCGAGTATTTGATTTGTCCGAAGAAATTGCAAAACCAAAATTAAAAATTTGCGAGAATAGCAAAAATTTGGCGAATCAAATAAATCCACATTTTCACATTTTGAAGACCTCATTAGAAAATCAAAATGTAAGACTGCAAACTGCAAAAATGATAATCAAACCAGCAAATGAGTTGCTGTCGTTTAATAAAGAAATTACACTCTAGAGATAGCTAGCGGATAGCTTCGCCTTGATAATAGGTATGCATTTCTTTTTCCATATTGCCTTAACATCAATAAGTGTTTTTGGTTTTTTAGAACCTGTAATAATTGTGGTTTTGGGTAACTATTAATTTATGGAAAACGGTTAACGATAGGAACGGCATCCTTTTTTTGGCTCCTAGGATGTGTGTAGACGGGCAAAAAAAGATAAAGTGCAAAGCGTGTTAAAACGCCCCAGTTCTATTAATAACCTGAAAAAATTAAAATAACGTTGACCAATTAAATGGTTTTTGATGTAGCAAAATAATTTACAGAATGTTAAGTTTGCCTAACGGTATGGAAAAAACAACGTGTTTGCTATTAGATGAGTCTGAGAAAGACAGAGCGAGTCTTATTTCGCTATTAAAAGCGATTGATTTTGTGGAAATTGTTGGTAGCACCAACAATTTTAAAGAAGGTTTAACTTTAGTGAATGAATTAGAACCTAATCTCTTGTTTTTAGACGTGAAAGGCGATGGTGCTGCCGCTTATAAGTTTATAGAAAAAATAAAAAAGCAACCCACTATTGTCTTTTTAACAGATGATGATGCAAATGTCAAAACCTTTTCTGCCAACCGACTTCATTATTTAAAAAAGCCAGTTACCGCCGAAGGCTTAACCTTTTTACTTAACAGTTTTCAACAAACCCACCAACAATTGGCCGATAAAATGAAAGGTTTATTGGGTCAATTGAAGCTGGAAAACTAACCACCTAACAAACTAACAACCTAATAAACTCTACAGAGCAGTCCTTTTAAATATTCACCCTCCGGAAAAGAGATCCTAATTGGGTGATCTTCGGGTTGGGTAAACTGATAAATAACCTGCACTTCTTTGCCAGCATCTAAAGCGGCCCATGCTATAATTTGCTTAAATGTTTCAATGTCTACGGCACCAGAACAGCTAAATGTAGCTAACAAACCACCGTGTTTTAAAACCTGCATTCCCAAACGGTTTAAATCTTTATACGCTCGGGCAGCCCGATCTAAAGCAGAGCGAGACGGCGCATATTTTGGCGGATCTAAAATAACCACGTCAAAAGTTTCTTCGTTTTCTTTAAAAACACGCAACTGTTTATTTACATCACTTTGTATAGCTTCGTACTGGTCTGCGGTGAAGTTATTTAAACTGATATTCTGTTTTAAAGTTTCTATTGCCAAGGCAGAGCTGTCAACAGCGGTTACTTTTTGTGCGCCATTAACCAAAGCATTTAGCGTAAAACCTCCGCTATAGCTAAAGCAGTCCAATACGTTTTTATCCTTAACATAAGTTGCAAGCATTTTTCTGTTAAAGCGTTGGTCGCAATAAAAGCCAGATTTTTGCCCGTCGATAATGTTAATATGGTATTTAATGCCGTTCTCCTGTACCTCTACAAAATCTGGCGGTAAGCTGCCGGCAAGTAAACCGTTTGCTTCGGCTAAGCCATCATGCGCTCTTGAAGTGGCGTCACTTTTGTCGAAAATACCTTTTGCACCAGTCAGTTTTTGCAATTCGTCTAAAATCACAGCCTTCATTTTCTCAATTCCCGAGGTGGAAATCTGTACAGAAAGGTAGTCTCCGTATTTGTCCACTATCAGTCCCGGTAGGTAGTCAGACTCACTAAAAACCAATCTGCAGGTGTCGTTTCCATTAGTCAATAAATGCGCTCTACTATTTACGGCAACCTGTATTCTTTTACGGTACCAATCTTCATCAGGCAAAGTAGGCTCGTCCCAACTTAACAGGCGTACGGCAACTCTCGACTCTTTATTATAGTAGCCATAGGCTAAAAATCGATTGTCGGATGCATGTACAGCTACCAAATCTCCGTTTTCGGGGTTTCCGTTAATGTTTTGCAATGCGCCAGAAAAAATCCATGGATGTTGGTGTAGGACAGCTTTTTCTTTACCTTTTTTTAATAGAATCGATACCATAAGCGGCAAAGTTATAATAATGCTTTTTTTAAAAACAATTAATCGCACAAAACTGATTATAAAATGTAAACTGCTTATTCATTGATAGATATAAACTAAATAAATTTTATGCTTTATTGGTTAAATTTGTATCTTGCGCCCTCTAAAATAAAGCATAGTTTACAATATGGGTATAATGGGTTTTTTGCGCAACCGAGCAGGAGTAATCATAGTGGTTGCTATCGGTGTTGCAATCGTTGCATTTCTTTTAAGTGATGCAATAAGAAGTGGGCAAGGTTTTATTGCCGATTCTCAAAGTGAAGTTGGGGAAGTTGGTAGCGAATCTATCTCTTACAAAGAGTTTAACGAGCGGGTTGAGCAAAATTCGCAACAGTTTAAGCAGCAAATGGGCAGTTTGAATGCTCAGATGACGGCTTACGTTGTAGAAAACACTTGGAACCAAACAGTTTCTGGGATAATTTTGAAAAAAGAGACTGATAAGTTGGGTATTACCGTAGGCGAGTCTGAATTGTTTGATTTATTGTTCGATAATCCTTCTCAACAGGTTCAACAGATTTTCACCAACCAACAAACCGGTCAATTTGATAGAGCTACTGCATTAGGTTCTAGAAAAAGCGCTGATACTGATCCATCTGGTCAGTTAAAGTCTCAGTGGGTTGCTTTAGAAGAGAGTGTACACCAACAGCGTGTAAACGAAAAGTATATCAACTTGGTTAAAAATGGTATTTACGTAAACTCTTTAGATGCTAAAGATGATTACACCAACAAAAACAAGCTGGTTAACTTTGAATACGTTTATAAAGATTACGCTAGCGTACCAGATGCAGAAGTTAAGGTTACTGATGCAGATTATAAGGAATATTACGAGCAGAATAAATACAAGTTCAAAAATGTAACCGAAACCAGAAGTTTCGAATACGTTGCTTTTGATGCAGCGCCATCAAAACAAGATACTTTAGATGCTAAGGTTAAAATTGATAAAATAGCTGAAGGTTTAAGAGCTTCAACCAATGATTCTTTATTTGTAGCTATCAATGCAGATACCAAAGCACCTATCGTTTACCAGAAAAGAGGTCAATTAGATCCAGCTTTAGATTCGGTAATGTTTAGCGCAGGAAAAGGATTTGTTTACGGCCCTTATTTCTCAAACGGTACTTATAAAGTTGCAAAATTGATTGATTCAAGAGTAAGTCCAGATTCTGTTAAAGCCCGCCATATTTTAATTAACCCAGCTACCGAAGGTGGTATGGATAAAGCGATGGCGAAAGCAGATTCATTAAAAAAATTAATTATAGGAGGTGCCGATTTCGGAAAATTAGCTGCACAATACGGTACAGATGGTTCTAAAGATAAAGGTGGTGATCTAGGAACTTTTTCTAGAGGAGCAATGATTCCCGCATTTGAAGATGCTGTTTTCAACGGTTCTGTAGGTCAAACCCTAATTGTACCAACACAGTTTGGTATTCACGTAATCAATATTCAAAGCCAGATTGGTTCTTCAAGAGTTGTAAAAGTAGCAGTGGTTGATAAAGGATTGATCCCTAGTTCAACAACAGAACAAGTAGCTTACCAAAAAGCACAAAGCTTTTTAAGTAACGTTTCAGATTTGAAATCTTTTGAAGAAACTGCACAAAAGCAAGGCTTAAATAAAATGGTAGGTGCAGATGTTACGCCTCTACAATCTTCTTTACCAGGTTTGGATGATGCAAGATCATTAGTGCGTTGGGTTTATAAATCAGAAAAAGGAGATATCTCAAATGAGATTTTTGATATTGGCGACAAATACGTTGTAGCCGTTTTAACCGCTGTTAAGCCAGAAGGAACTTTATCATTAGAAGATGTTAAAACACAGATTGAACCTGATGTAAAAAGAGCAGTACAGGCTAAAGTGTTGAAAGCAAATTTCGAGAAAGCAGTTAGCGGTGCATCATCTTTAGCACAAGTGGCTCAAAAAACCGGTACCCAAGTTACACCAGTAGAAAACGTGGTTTTTGCTAATCCGGTAATTCCTGGAGTAGCACAAGAAAACAAAGTTATTGGTAGTATTTTTGGTTCACAGCCTAATAAAGTTTCAAAAGTTATTGAAGGAGATCGTGGCGTTTATGTTTATACTGTAAAAAGTTTTACTAGCCCAGCACCTATTACTAACATGTTGAAGATTAAGGGGCAAATGGAACAAGCTATCACACAGCAAGTTGATGCTTCTGTTTTTGAAGTGTTACGCAAAAAAGCAAACGTAAAAGATTTTAGAGCTAAGTTTTATTAATAGATAAAATACTTAATTTTAAAGCCGAGGATAATAACAATCCTCGGCTTTTTTAGTTTAATGAGATATGGAGATTCAGGAGAATATTGTAAATAAAGTTGCATTAAGCGGATTGGTTACCTTTGACCTTGCAGAGCTGCACCACGCAGGCGAGCGAGTGGTTTATGATATTGTAGATAATCTTTTTCAAGGTTTGATGCTTAGGGAGAAAGATTTTAGAGAGTTCGTAAAAAACCACGATTGGACACAATATACTGGTAAAAATGTTTCGGTAATCTGTTCTGCAGATGCTATTGTGCCAACTTGGGCGTATATGCTCATTGCATCTAAATTGACACCTTATGCAAATTTCTTTGTTTTTGGCGATTTAGAAGTTTTGGAAACCTCCCTTTACCTTTTGGCTTTAGAAAAACTACCCTTAGAGCAATATAAAGATCAACGTTTAGTAATTAAAGGCTGTGGTGATATTGCCGTACCGACTGCTGCATATATGGCTATAACTGGCAAACTGAACACCATTGCAAAAAGTGTAATGTATGGCGAACCATGTTCAACAGTACCCATCTTTAAGCGTAAAGATTAATTTGGTGCAAAATTTGTAATTACTCCTTTTATGAAGAAGCTATCAATTTTAATATTAGCACTTGCTTTTTGTTTAACCGAAGGTTTTGGACAAGGTTTAGATTATTTAAACACTTCTACGTTTAAGGAGGGCGAAACCTTGACTTATAAACTTAAATATGGTTTTCTAACAGCGGCCGAAGCAAAACTACGTGTACTGACAAGCGATGTCAGGTTTGATAACAGACCAACCTATCATCTTTTGGTTGAAGGAAACACGTCGGGTACTTTTGATATCTTTTACAAAGTACGTAACCGCTACGATTCATACATCGATAGGGAAAATTTCAGCCCATACCTATACACCGAAAACGTTCGCGAAAATAAATACAGACGTAGCGACAAGGCTAGGTTTTACCAAGACGAGAAAAAGATTGTTGCAAAAAAAGGAAGTTTTAAGTCGCCGGTTAGCCAAACATTTGATTTAGTAAGTGCTTATTACTTTATGCGGAATATTGATTTAACACATGTAAAAGTAGGAGATAAGATTACCATCAACTATTTTTTGGACGACGAGGTTACCCCATTGACCGTAGAATACTTTGGTAAAGAAACGATAAAGACCGAGCTAGGTAGAATAAAATGCTTAAAGTTTAGCCCTTCTATTAGACCGGGAAGGGTGTTTAAAAAAGACAGCCGTATTTATTTGTGGATTAGCGATGACGTCAATAGAATTCCGGTAAAAGCGCAAGCAGAAGTAATTGTTGGTGCCATTAATATGGAGATTTCATCTGCTAAAGGTTTGGTTAAGCCCTTGCAAACGGACTAAAACTCTTTGTTTTTTATGGAGTAGGGCATTTCCCTAAAAAAGGTCACGTCGTTCGCTGTACTCCTCGCTGGCAAAAAAAGCCAGACTGCGGGGTGTGGCTTCCACCGTTAATGCGAATCCGCTCTTTTCTTTAGAACTATACGATCCTCCGCGTCATGTCGAGAATACGAGACAGCTCACAAGCAAGGTCTCCAATATTTGATAATTTTTTTGAGATGTCAAGCTATTAAACATGATAGAGCGGGCTTGAAATTACCAGATTTGACGTTACGTTTAAATGTTCAAAGGAGCGTTGTGGCTAATGCTTCGACTCCGCTCAGCAGGACAGAACGATTAGCTATTAGTTATAATTCAAATAGACTCTTTTTAGTAAAACCAACCGAAAGAAAAGACGGAAATACCTTTCCAAAAAAAGAGACAAAATAACCTTAGAATTCAATTTATACTCGGTATAAGCGGGTGTCATCCTGAGCGGAGTCGAAGGAGAGTGTTGGACTTTATGCTTTAACATAAGATAAAAAAACTGTTCACTTTTAGTTAAAATAAGCATGGTTAAGCTTTTATTCATCTATTTAAAATATCAATTGCTTTGAAAATAAAAAAAGCGATTCCAAATCCGGAACCGCTTTACTAAACCAAACTAACGAAACCATCATTTAATTAATGAACCGTTAGCTCGGTACTTTTATCATAGTATTTAATAGCCTATTAATTTAAAACGCAGCTCCCGTTGCAGCAGCAGAACCAGATTTTAAGGTGAAATTTGGAGCAGTTAGACTGAAAGGGCTGTTTAATAATGTTTGTGAACTAGCTTCGGTTAAGCTTACATTTCCTTTTGCAGTAAAATATGTTTTTAACAAATCTACCGAAGTAAATGATGGAGTAGAACCCGATGCGATGATGTCGAAATTTGCAACATAAGACTGGTAAATGTTGTTAGAAATTATTGAAGTTCCATCAGTTAAAGCATCACCAGTTTCTTTATCGCGGATGTTTAAACCGTATTTAAAGCCAATAAAGACAGAGTTTCCTAATACCATTTTAGATCCTCTTCTCCAAAGATTTGCATGTTCGTGTTTAGCATCTACAGTGGCTAAAGCAGCTAAGTTAGCAACAGGACCAACAATCGTCATGTTTGAAATCACCGGACGAGTTCTTGGGCTTGAGTTAAATACTTGTTCAGAGTTATCAGATTCGATACCATTTGATTGTCCGGCTTGATCTGCTAATTTAGGATCTCTTTGCCCTACACAGAACTGCAATTTACCTTGAAATCCGTTATCAAAATCAAAAGAATCATCCACGTTTGAAGTAGAAATTAAGTGTTTTGCATTTACAGTACCACCAAACCATTCGAAAGAATCATCACCAGAGAAAGCTACTTGAATATAATCTAAAGTAGTACCAGTACCAACAGAACCTAATGTTAATCCGTTAATTTCGTTGTTTGATTGGAAAGCAATTCCTGGATATTCTATCCTCACATATTTCAATGTACCTGAATTATCATCGGCAATTGTACCACCATGCACACCAACGGTATTATCTACACCACCTTCGATAGTTCCAACACCACCTGGGATATTGTTTGGCGCTTTACCCAATAAAATAATTCCTCCCCAATCGCCCGGAGCTCTTGAGCCTTTAGCAACGTTTGAAGTAAAAATAATTGGTTTAGCTAAAGTTCCTTCTGCTATCAGTTTAGCGCCTTGAGTTACAATAATAGCGGCTTTTGAGCTTTTATCTCCTCTAAGAACGGTTCCGGCAGGGATAGTTAAAGTAGCACCTGCTTTTACGTAAATAAAGCCAGATAAAAGATAAACTTTGTTTGCATCTAAAGTGGTGTTTGTAGTAATATCTCCACTTAAAGTAGCAGTAGTCGCAGGGTAATCAGTTTGTTGAGGATTGTAGTTTGCCCAACCTGCAGACCAATCTGTTGTGCCAAATGCACCTTTGTATGCAACTTTATCAAAAAAGGAGTTTGCTAAAGTTTCTGTATTATCCACCGGTGGTTCTACAATCGGATCTGAACTGTCTTTTTTACAAGCCGTAAAAGCAGATAAACCTACTAATGATGCTACCAAGAATTGTGATTTCAAATTTTTCATTGCTATTGTTTTATTTTTTTATAAAAGTACAGGGCTTGAGTTAGCTTAAGATTACCAAAGTATTAAGTGTACAAAAGGTTTTAGTTAAGCTAATGTTAAGTCTTATTTAAAAGTATAGGCAAAACTGATTGATACGCTTGATCCATATTTCTCAGAAATATTAACGTAATCTGTGTTTTTGTCAAAACGGCCGTTGTTATTGGCATCTTGGTAAAACACTCCTTTATTGTTTAAGATATCACTGTAATTGATTTTAAACTCTCCTTTAGATTTTGCAATCTTTTTAGATATTTGGAAATCTAAGATGTTGCGTGGATTTTCGTAAATGTCTTTATCAGACACGTTACCTACAGCCCATATTCTTTTTCCAATTCTGTTGTATAACAAGCTAAAGCCAATAGCGTTAGCAGATGTTGAGCTGTATTGTATGCCCGTATTAATTAGGTAAGGAGATTGTCCTTGCAATGGTCTTACGCCGTCTTTGTTTACCAGTTTAGAAACCACCACTTCAGATTTTATAAAAGAAGCATTTGCACTAAATGTGAAATTTTTAAATCTATCATCAATAAATTTCAACGATTTACGTACTTCAGCTTCTACACCATATAAAGTTGCAGACTCGGAATTCTCGTACCCTAATGTTCTGCCGCTTGTACCCAATTGCAAAGTTTGTTCAATAGGTAAATCAAACCTTTTAAAGAAAGTGGATACAGAGAAGGTTTCACCGCTGCTAGGATAAGTTGCAAAGCCTAAATCAACGTTTATAGTACTTGATTGTTTAAGTTTTGAATTACCTTGTACCGATACGTTTTTATTGAAATCGTAAAAAGAAAAGGGAGCAATTTCTCTAAATTCTGGACGGCCAACCGTTTTAGAACCCGATAACCTAAAGCTTGATTTTTCTGTTAAGTTATAAATCATGTTAACAGAAGGCAAAATATTGATGTAAGTAGTGTCAACTACTATTGGTGTATAAGCATTATCAGCACTGTTTAGGTGTTGGTTGTAGGCTTCTAATCTTGCGCCAGCTCCAACTCTTAATTTCTCTGTCACAAAGCCATCAAACATTGCATACCCAGCATTCAAAAAAGATTTTGCGTGGTAAGTATCAGCACCGTTTGTAATCTCATCTAAAACAAAACCACCTGGGCGAATGTTAACTGGTGCAAATATTTGATCTTGTGGCAAAGCTAATGCTGCATTGTTATCAAAGTTATTGTCCCTAATAAAACCAATTACTCTGGCGCTAAAATCTCGCTCACGTAAGTTTCCAAAATAACCCAATTTGATTTTGTTATTATCCGCAAACCATTTTATTGGAATGCTTAGGTTTGTTGCTGCGCCATAAGAATTTTCGTTTAGCTTAGAAGAAAAACTACCTGCTAACCTTGGATCTGCAGAACCCGTTTGCACAGAAGCAACGCCTTGCGAATATTCCATACGTTTGAAACCAGGCTCTTTACGGTCGGTGTTTGCAAAATTAAGATTCCAGTCTAACTTTGTTTTGCTACTTTCTGATAGTAAATGCTCCCCACTTAACTGGTTGCTAATTAAAGAGCGTTGCAATAGATAATCGGCTGTTCTGCTAAATGCTTCATTACTTTCGTCAATTCCGTTTCTGCTGGTAAATTTGCTTTCGAGTACGCGATTATATATGTTTTTGAAGGCTATTTTGTTGTTGCCAAATGTGTAAGCAAAATTTGCCAATCCCCCAATATTGGTATTGTAGCTATAAATCTGATCATTCAACTTATCGCCAACGTTTTGACCTGCATAAGCAATCTGATCAACATCTTTTAGGCGTTCATCATAACGGTAGGATAAGGAAAGAATAGTTCCAAATTTATTGTTGTTTTTGAAGATTTTACTGTCGCCGTAATTAGCTTGAAAAGCAGGTCCTAATTTGGATTTAACGCTGTTATATCCCCAGTTATTTTTAAAGGCTTTAGATAACTCAAAACGTTCTGGACCTTGGCTCGGTAAAGCTAAATATTCGGCTTTGGAAGGGAAACTTTTGGGAATATCTCTTCCTTTATCGTAAAAGCCAAAAACGTTGTTCCCACTGTTTGGTGCCGAAATAAAGTCTTTGAAGGTAGATTGTGTGTTGTATGAGGTGCCTAAAGACAAATTGAAGAATTTATTGTCGGGGAAATCTTTGGTGCTTACTTGCACCACGCCTCCAGAAAAATCGCCAGGAATATCTGCGGAGGCAGTTTTATTGACGACTATCGCATCAATCAAATTTGAGGGGATAATGTCGAAAGAGAAGGCTTTTCTGTCTACCTCGGTATTAGGTAAAACGGCATTGTTCAGCATTGCCGAGTTGTAGCGATCAGAAAGTCCGCGTACAATAATAAACTTGTTATCCTGAATGGATGCACCACTTACTCTTTTTAATACTTCCGAAGTGTTTTTATCTGGCGATTGTTTGATCACATCAGATGAGATACCGCTTGAAATACTGATGTTGTTTTTTTGCTGTGCATATAGTGCGCCCACAGATGCTCTTCTGTAAGAAGCAGTAACTACAACCTCGTTTAGCGCTTGTACGTTGGACTCTTGCATCGCAACATTAAGCGCCGTTGCCACACCATCTTTAACTTCAATATCTGTAACGGTATGCGTTTGGTAGCCTAAATAACGGAAGGTTAAATTATACTTTCCAGGATTTAGATTCGCGATAACAAAACGACCTTCAATATCTGTGGAAGTGCCTTTTGTTGTGCCTTCAATACCTACAGTTAAGCCAATTAGAGTTTCTCCGCTAGCCTTGTCCACTACTTTACCAACCAGCTTACCAGTATCTGCAAAGCTTGTTGTTGAAAATGCCATTAGTACTAAGGCAATTTTTATTGTTTTTAAAATATAATTTTTCAATTTTACTTTTGTTTGGTTGCCACAAAAGTATTAGCGTAATGTTAAGCGCTTGTTAGCGTAGGATTATTTAAAGGTGATGCTATTGTTAAGAGAACGTTAAGCAGGTTTGGAATTGGTGTTTTAAACCGCTGATAGGTTGCGTGTTAAAGCAGACCTGATTTGTTGATTTAATCTGATTTTGCTAGGTAGCTAAATTGTCTAAAACTTATAGGTAATAGCAAAGCCGTTAGCGCCTTGTATATAAGTAGGGGATAAGCTCAAATTATTTGATTTGTTGTCGGTAATTAGCTTTTTTATTTCTGGATAAATTAGGTAAGCAACCTTTGTTGATAACAAGCCAAAGCCTGCTCCAGCAACAACATCACTCACCCAATGAGCTTTATTGTACATTCTGAAAACGCCTGTGGCTGTTGCTAAGCTATAACCTGCAACGCTATACCAAACAGACTTATCTTTATATTCTTGATTCAATAATTCTGCTAACATAAAAGCCGTAGCGGTATGTCCAGAAGGAAAAGACTTTTTGTTTGATCCGTTTGGTCGTAATCTATTTGTACTGATCTTTAGCAAACCAACGCTAGTTGCCATTATTGCGGTAGATAAAACTAAGGTTGCACTACGGTCAACAATATTGTGTTTGGCTTTTATCCCTAAAAAATCTAATCCATAAAATGCAACAAGTGGTGCATACTGTGTGTAGTTATCTAATCTTACGCCAAACAGCGGAAAATCTTCTTTAAGCTCTCCATGAGTGGAGTGGTCTAGCTGGCGTATAAAATTGTTGCCGGCAAATGAAATAGCACCATAGCCTATAAATACAGCAGGAGCAACGTAAGAACTTAGCTTTTGTGTAGCGAAAGGTTGTGTTTTGGTACTGTCTAAATCCTGACTAAATGTTGAGCTACTTGTGATAAAGATGAAGGTAAAAAGCGTAAAAATGTACTTCGGCATAAAATGATTCTTTGTTATAGGTTGCTTGTTTGTTTAACTGATTTTTTATGGCTGTAAATTACGAGTAAAATAATTAGCGTAGCACTAACGCAGGTGGCTGGAATGGTACCTAAATCCAAACCACCCTTTGTGGTGGGCTTGGTAAGCAAATCGCCGAAGGTTGCGCCAAACGGACGGGTAAAAATAAAAGCAATCCAAAACAAAATGATTTCATTAACCTTGGTAAAGTAATGAACCGCTATTACAATAGCAATGATTCCAGCAGTTAATAAGGCACCGTATCCATAGCCTAAATTTAAATTATCGCTCAAAAAATCGCCGAAAGCAGTTCCCAAACTATTGGAAAACAGAATAGCAACCCAATAAAATATTTCTACCCTCTTTTTTTTAATCGGATAAACAGCAAGATTTCCTTCGGTTTTAAACCAAGTTAACAAAGCCAGCAACAGACCCACGAAAAGTATTAAGGAACCTAGAACGTAACCTAATTTTAGTGTCCTGTCCATAAAATCAGATATTTCGGTGCCTAGCGTGGTGGTTCCTGTAATCACCAGCCAGTATAAGGCCGGGTAAAACTTTTTTGCGTTCAGTTGAAAAAATAGTGCTACTGCAAAGCCTAAGCCCGTGGCTAGTAAGCCAATTCCGTAGCCCAAGTTGAGTGTCATGGAGAGTAAATCTCCTAAGGTTTCGCCTAAGGTGGTCGAAAGAATCTTCATTACCCAAAACAATAGGGTAATCTGCGCAACCTTATTTAATTTTTCCATGTATTAAAGGTAGTTTATAATTTTCGCTGAATTTAGCATCGGCAATGTATATTTTAGATTTATTGCTGTGGCATTATGATTGTTTAGTGTGATTAAATATAAAATCTACTGTTATGAAACTATTGAAATTAATTGCACTAGGTGCTGCCGTAAGTTATGGATACAATTACCTTACAAAAAGAAATGAATCTGGAAGGTCTAAACTAGATGAAATTAAAGAAAACGGCCCCGAATGGATAGAAAAGGAAAAAAAGATGGCGAATGATGCCATTCATGATTTTCGCCAGAAGAAAAATGAATCTGATTACGCTAACAGAAATTACTAATTAAAGCTTGTCTTGTTTGATCTACAATAAGATAACCTTTCCTAAAATATAACAAGATGAACAGTTTTTTCAAAACGATTATTGCCGGTTACGGAGCAAAAAAATTGGGTGGCGGTTGCTTATCTACCATTATTATTTTTGTTCTGATTTATTTTGCATTAGGACAGTGCAATAGGGCTGATGCGCAGGTCAATCACAGGAATTTGCCTGTGAAAGCGGTTTCGGACATGTCTATGGAGTGCAAAACGGAGTAGTTTAACCCGATATGGTTGTAAATTTATTAATTACTTTTAGCCTACACGCATTTAAATAAAACAGGAGACAATCGTAAAGGTTGTCTTTTTTTTGCTTGGGCTGATATAGTAAAAAGGTATAAAAGCGGATTTTTACGTATGAGGTTACAACCTGAGGAATGAATTTTTAGAAAGTGTTGTTGAGAATGATGGAAAAATATAATTTAAGAGCCTATGATAAAAATAATATTACCAAGTTTATATTGAAGGTCAAGTCTTTTAAAAGTGATTAGTAAAATGAACAAGGTTGAAAACCTACTGCAATATATTAGTCTGTAATTTTAGAAAAGGAGAGACATGAGTTAAATAATTTTCTATTCGTTGAGGGTCTAAAATATTTATAATTTTATAGAAATAATTTAATTCTAATTAGTTAATTAAAACTGTTTTTATATTTTTTATTCAGCATTAATAAGAAATTATATAACTTTAAAGTTATATATGTAAACCAATTAATTTTAATAAATTAACATGACTAAAACAAAAGAAATTTACAGAGCTTCAGTAGGCTTCAATGCTGATGCAATCAAATTAGAACCGCTTGAAGACCTTAAACTATCAGAAGACTTAAGTATAAGACTTTTTGAGAAAGTTAAAACAGCATTAAGCTATTATGGATGTGCGCAAAGTGATCATAAAAAATCTGAAGCAAATCCTAAACAGTATTTATCTGGGGAAGCAAGTATAAATTGGAAGTTAGAAGATGAATCTCGTGGGCTTTGCTGTGATGGATCTAAGCCACAAATCGTGTGTGAAATTAATTTAGATACGGGTGTAGAGACTTGCTGGGCTGAATGTCCTGATTCAGAAAACTTAGAAATGCGAGTAAAGTTTGGTCCAGGGAGTAAAGGAGTGTCTTATTGATGCTTTTAGCTGTGGACTTGGCATAACTCTATGTAAGAATAGATTTAATTTCAGTAGTATTTAGAGGAATTAAAAAAAGAAAGGTAAACGAATGTTTCCCTTTCTTTTTCTAATTGCAAACGAGTGAGAACGTGGGGTATTAGATAGGCAAATACAAAGCACAGTAGAATATGCCCTAAGCCTTAGCCTTTCGCCTACTATTGTAAAAGAAATTACATGAATTGTTTAATTCATAATAATAGAAGAATAATCTAAAAATAGATGATATATTTTAAAAGGTTCTCTATCATTAAAGTTTTTCCGGTGTTTAGATTTATATGATCCATCAAACAAATCACTTATTTGATGACTTTTTAAATAATCTAAAGTTGATATTGAAGGGTTGCTCTCTAATTTTTTATTTATGTCCTCTACAACTAGACTATGTGTCAATAAAGAGTTTTCTATAAACGCCATTTGTCCCTCAATTGGTAAACGAAATGTTGTTTGATATCTTTCTGTAAATTTTTTAATATCTTTAATGTACTCCTTACAGTCATCATTACTAATAAACCTTTTGCATTCAACTGCAAATGTTATTTCATCATCAGTTTTTTTAGACCATAATTCTTGAATCCCGCTTTCATAAATTGAAATATCAATTTTATCATTTCGTTCTTCTTTTGTAACGGAATCTATATAGGTTTTTGTTTCTTCTGGATGAAAAGTTATGTCAACAAAAGGATTGTCCGAAATATTTTCTTTAAAATACTTCTTGTTGTATGATTTGGATAAATAATCATTTATCAATCCATTTCTTATATAATCTTCTTGAGCAATCTTGCCTCTTTTTGAATAATCATATTTTTTGTTATCTGCCAAAGTTTTTTGATAACAATAGATTATATATTTCATAACTGACCGAATTCTATATTCAGTTAGTTTATTTACATTCTTTTTAAAATTATCAGCAGCATTAATCATTGGCAGAATTACTATTTAGTCGTTTTAATTCTGCTTTTTGAATTGCTTCTTTAAATTCTGCTACATCATACCAAGCCATTGCTCTGTGCCAGCATTTATACTCGTTTGGCTTAATGATATAGAAAGAGTTACTTTCAAATCCTTTAATGTCTTTTTGTATAAATAAATTTTTTGTTGGGTCTTCTGTATTTGTTATTTGTTCTATACTTAAATTATTAGCTAGTCTTTTAAGAACTTCCTTTTCATCTTTTTTATCAGAATAAATAATTGATTTATCAGGCTTTGAATCTAAAAAGACAAAATTTAGTGCAACAAAATAATTTAAAGGATAAACCTCAACTTGTATAAATTCATCATCATAAATTTTTTCAAATTCCAGTATGAATACATCTGCATATCTTTCGAGAAAGTCTTTATCGAAATCTATCGCTCTTGTAAATAAATGTTGTTTGCTTTCTTGAAATTGGTATCTCGAAACATTTAAAACATAATCAATAAGGTCTTTTTCGTACTCTTTGATTTCGTATAACTTATTAATAATTGAATTAATTTCATTGAATACTTGTTCGTTTCTTTGAGCTGCTCCTGGGTTGAACTTACTATAAAATTCTTCGTATGTCTCAAGAAATCTATCGACTAACCCTATTAGATTATTTTTTATTTCGTTACTTGGTTCAATTAAAGGAAAAGAAAGATATTCTTCTTTCCATCTAATTTGAGGTCTTGTAGATGTTCCCCAAGAGCCCGAAGTAATAAATATGTAATATTCATATAAATTAGAAATTAAAAATGAATAAAGTTGTTTTAATAAATTATCATCGTTACTACTTAAACCGAAAACTCCTTTTTTATATACAGAAGCATCTTTGTTAAAAGAAATAACTATATCACTTTCGTTTTCAGCTTGTTCTTTGAATAAGATTTTATTATTATTAAAATTATAAATACTCCTTCCTGCTTCCAAATAAACATCTTTAGCACTTAAAATAGTATCACTATTATTCGTGTAATATTTCTTTATTGAATAATTTTCATTTATGGGTAAACCTATTAAAAAATTAAAATTATCTTTTGGAGAACCTTTTAAAATACCTGAACTAGCATATAAATTTACATTATTTACTAAATCTGAAATTTTTGATTTTTGATTTAGCAATATTTTAGATAACAAAGAAAAATCTAATGTGTTACCATATAATGCGACTTTAAACATCCAATCATTCTCTATAAAATATTTTTGTAGGATTTGTTTCTGGTCAAACTTTTCAATAACTATCATCTTGAAATATTTCAAGAAACGATTTGATTTTATAGATTGATGATTTATAACATTGTTTAAATGCTCTTTAGCTTTTGAAAGTCTATAATAAACAACAGTTGCAGGGCTGTTTTTTTGTTCAAAAATTAATCTTCTTACTGGAGATAAATCAAAAAATTTATCTAAACAAAAAGTAGATAAAAATTCATTTTTGAATTTTTTTGTAGTGCTGGATACATTATAAAATATGGTACTTGTAACGATTAAAGCTGTTCTTGTATCATATTTCATAAAATCTTTTGTTCTCAAAAGAAAAGATTGAGCAATTTCAAAATTCCCAACTGTTTTTTTGTTTTGTTTTAACCAATTTGTATGTACTATATCATCTTTTTTGCTTTTCCAAGGTGGATTTCCTAAAATAAATTTCGGAGTTTTATTTTTTACAACGTCATTAAACTTATGAGTTGTATCAAAGAAATTTGCTTCAAATAGATTTTCATCCAACAAGTTGGGGAATGGGTATTTCTCAACATCTTTTGGTTCTTGATAATCCAATAAAGCAATGTAAATTGAAAAACAGGTTACTTTTAGTGCTTCTCTATTAATATCTATTCCAAAAAGATTATTTTTAGCAATGTCTCTTATTTTGTTACTAAATGCTTCTTTATCATCTTTTCCCTTCAATTCAATTTCTTTTTCAATCATTCTTCTTAATGACTGAACGAGGAAAATCCCAGAACCAACCGCAACCTCAAAAATAGTACATTCAGAAGATTGTGTTTTGTTTAGATAATCTTCAACTGTATCGTTTAAGATGTAATCAACTAGAAAAGATGGCGTATATACAGCCGAGTTAAGTTCTCTGGTTTCTTCATCAATTAAAGATTCATAAATTCCCGAAATTACTTCTACTGGAATTAGAGAGAAATCAAAAATTTCAAAAAAGAATCCATTAAATAAAGACTCCCGTTCTTGTAATTCTCCTTTAAAAACATTGGCTAAAAAATCAGATTGAGTTTGATTAAGTTGAATATCTAATTCTTTAAATAATACACCATTGAACTTTTCATTCAGGTTTGCAAAAAGTTCATTTAAACGTTGAGGTTGTTTAATTAAAGTACTGAAATTTTTTCTTTTATCATTGGTAGCCTCTCCAGAGATAAAACTATCATCGATTTTAATTCCCCTATCAATTAAGTAACGAATAAAAATTAATCGCAATATTAAGGAGTTAGCCTGTTTGTCATCCAGATGATTTAACTCTTCCTTATTTGTAAGATAGTGCCTTACTTCCTTAATATTTTGGAAAAGCCTTTCATTTACTCTTTTTCGAGTTTGCCTTTTCTTTGTGTTTTCTAAATAATCATTTTGAAACCATTTCCAAGTTTCTCCACTTTGTAAATTCCAAAAAGAAAACTTATTGTCTCGCTCTTCATCGGTTAAATTCAGTTCTTCAAGTTTACCATCATTACCGTTTTTATCCTTTATATAATTTAAGGCATTGAAAATTTGAATTTCAGAGTTTTTAACTATAAAAATAACAGGAGAGTTATCAAAAGACCATACCTTTTTGTGAATTTCATTTTCAGTAACAGAATTATTATCTGTCAAATCAAAAAATAAAATAAAAGGTTGCTTATTAAAGACATAGATAGCATCTGGTTTAATAGCATCCAGTTTGTTTTTAATGTCTATGTGGAGATCAAAATTATAAGCGTTGTTCTCCTTATCTCTAAAGAAAACTGTGTTTTCCAATCCTAATCGGATTAATAGCTTATTTAATTGATTATTTTTTTTGTTCATTACAATATTGCAATTTAGTTTTTTTTCTGTTCGTAGAGAATTGAAACTAATTTATAACATCCCAAATATAGTTTAATTTTATTACTAATATAATTAGTAATGTGTTTTCTGAAAGACCCTATAAGTTTATAAACGAAAAAGAAGTACGGCGATAATATTAACTTTCTAACTTCGAAACTGACCGTTAAAATTAAAAAGCCCTTGTAAAATACTGATTTACAAGGGTTTATTTTAATTAATGTGGACCCGGAGGGAACGGTACTTTTATCAAAAATCTATCTCTATTTACTGCAATCGATGATTCGGTTTTCTTACTCACCACTTAACTCACCACCATATCAATTTTGTTTAGCTGTTGTTTGTTATGGATAAAGGTACGGTTTTTATAGAAAACTCCTAGTACTGTTTGGTTTGAATAGCGGTAATATTTTGTCTGTGTAATGTTCGACCTATTTGGGATTCAAGTTAATCCTGCTCACGGGAGAAGATTGATAAGAACGAAGCAGATAAGGCGGGATTCGAATTTTATTTTTAACTTATTGATAATAAGTATTTATCCTATTGTCGCTCTACTGGCTCTATATACTCTAGTTTATCTTGATTTTATTTGACTGCGTTTATTATCAACCTGAGTTCGATTATTAATTTGGAATAAAATTGCAATCATGGCGTCAGTTTCTTATATTTAAGTATCTGAAATTCAAATATTTAGAAGCCAAACAGACCATAATTACATACGATAAAATTACTGATATTTTCTGTATAGCAGATGAATTCTGCAAAGATTTTGAAAAAACAACTCAAAACTTCATTTTGGGCAAGCGCTCAAGACGTCCCGCCACAATGAGCGACAGCGAGGTGATAGCAATCCTCATCTCTTTCCAGATGAGCGGTTTCAGATGCTTCAAACACTATTACAATTTTTACGTCAAGGTCCATATGAAGTCGGAGTTTCCGAGAACCGTTTCTTACAACCGTTTTGTGGAGCTCAGCCAGAGCGTTGTACTTCCTTTGACAATCTTCATGAAGATCTGCTGTCTAGGTACTTGCACAGGGATTTCATTTGTAGATTCAACGCCTATAAGAGTCTGCAAGAGCAAGCGGATAAGGAACAACAAAGTTTTTAAAGGCGTGGCATAAACGGGCAAATCCACCATGGGCTGGTTCCATGGCTTCAAGCTCCACTTGGTCATCAACGACAAGGGAGAAATACTCAATTTCATGATCAGTGCCGGAAACATGGACGACAGGACACCGTTAAAGCAGGAATCTTTCCTGAAGGAGATATTCGGAAAACTATTTGGGGACAAGGGATATATTTCCCAGCAACTGTTCGAAACGCTCTTCTCCGGCGGGTTACATTTGGTAACAGGGATACGTAACAAGATGAAAAACAGCTTAATGAGTATGCATGACAAGATCATGCTGAGAAAAAGATCTGTTATTGAAACAGTGAACGATGAACTGAAAAACATATGTCAGATTGAACATTCCAGACATCGGTCATTTACCAATTTCATTGTCAATATCGTAGCTGGACTTGCTGCATATAGTTTCTTTCCTAAAAAACCAGCAATCAAATATCAAACAGTTAAATCCAACCAAATAACACTGTTTTAATTATCGAACTCAGGTTATCAGTTAAACGTACAAAACGATGATGAGTCGAACAAATAAACATTTACATTTTTCAGAGTGATTGATAAAGCGAAGTTTTAACTGAGTGCGCTCTACTCTTTTCAGTGATTCTGAAATTTCAAACATCTCTTAAAAATTTTAAGAGCACAATATCCCGGTTTCCGCTTCGCTGTTCGTGAATAACTGTTGCATGTCTAAGGCAGGTGTTAGTTCAGCGATATCGATACTCTCGGTTACACTTAATTCATCCGTCAATGATTTTGCCTAGTCGCGACTTCGATTCAAACTATGCCATCTTTTTAAAAGAATATCAAACATCCGTTTGCTTATATTTTCAAATTTAATATGTTAAAATAAAATTTGTCTTTCTAGTCCTCTAGTGTAAGTTAACACTCCATCTTTAGGCTTAGTTAAATCTTAAAAGGCTTCTTAACAATGACTCAACGTGGTAAGTGAAAAATATGAGAGGGTCTCAGAAATCTAAATTGGGAATCCCATAAAACAGATTATTTTATCGTAGAAATATATAATGCTGGAAAAATCGATGTGTTGGTATCTCTATAATAATCTTTTACCCGTAAGTAAGTCATATTTATCGGGTCGAATAAATTTACAATTTTTTAAATTATGATAGTTTACTCAGATAGTTTTTCTGATGTTTCCAGCGCAAGTTTGATCATCTGTTGACGAGTGGTGTCATTAAACCTAAAAGAGGGGGTGTAAATACTAAAACTAGCTATAACTTTTTTGTTTTTGTAAATAGGTACAGCAACACCTATAATTTGTACCGTATCTTCAATTAAAGCGTAGCCTTGTTTTCTGATCAATTCAATTTGCTCAAAAAAGCCGATTCTGGATGCGGCATTTGGCCACACCTCTTTTTTCGGCAATCCATATTTTTTTAAATATTGGAGTACTTCTTTATCGTTTAAAAAAGCGATTAATAATCTCCCGGTAGAAGAGTCACAAGCCAATTTTTCATCAGAAGTTGTGGCTTGTATCAGTTGATTACTTTTTTTGTTTAGGATTATTTTTCGGCTGTTTTCTCTTAAAATAGCGATTAAGCAGTTTTCGTTGAATGTTTCGGTTATGTGGTCTAAAACCGGGTCAGCTTTTTTAATCAATTCTTTAAAACCTAGCGTTCCTTGGCTTATCTCAAATAATCTATTCCCGATTAAATAGCCTTTTTCATTTTCTGCTTTTTGGAGTAGTCCTCGGTTAACCAATGTTTTAATAATATTGGCACAGGTTGCCGTGTTTAGGTTCAAATCCTGAGCGATATTACCCATTAATTTAGGTCTGTTAATATCTTCGGCAACATATTCAATAATGTCAAATGCCCTGTGAATAACCTGTATCATGTTTTTAAGTCAAAAGTTTAAAATTATTGATAATAAATGTTTTAAAATATATTTTTATATTATCTTATTGACTAATATTGACCTAATTGTTAAAATGAGAGTTAAACCCAATGAATTCTAATCAGGTTCAAATTTTTATTGTAAGCTGTGCCACATTAGATGGCGATTCAAAGCCTCAATAGTATAGAAATACCGTTTTAAGGAAAAAAATAATACCCTTGCTAATCCGTAAATTTTAAGTTATATCCCCAAGATTAATTGATTGATTTTTTCCAAGCTCCTCCCTGCCGATGCGTTATATTTATTAAATATCTGACTAAGTTGTTGCATATAGCGAATTCCATAAAGCTGTGGATAGATTTGGGCCAAATCACTACGATTAAAGATTAAGTTTAATTCATCCCAAGTTTTTTCAGCCTCAACTTTCCTGCCTTGTTGATATTCTATTTCCATCTTGGAAGTAAGAAAATGTATAAGCGTAGTATAATAAGTTTCACGAAGTAGTTCTTGTACACCATGACGTCCGTCTTTAATGATAGATGATTCCTCAAATTTTTTCTTTGCCAAATCATGTGCCTCGGCATATTTGCCATTTTCAAATAAATTTGTTATTTTATCTTGGTCACTTGCAAGTATAGTGTCTTTAATTATACTGCGATATACTATGGCATGATTTTCAAGTCCAATTGCGTAATGTGTCATGTTTTAATTAAGATTTTAGGTGATAATTGATATGAATTATAAGTACTGACTCTAATCGAGTCATTTAAAAGTTTAACGGAATCAATCAAAATAAATTTTACAAAAAGATTATTTGCCAATCGAAAAGATTTTTCGATTGGTGGGGAAGAGTATACTCTTGCAATTATATAATATCCTTTGTTTGATATTACATTTTGAAAAAAAAATAACTCTGTTGCACTTAAATAGATAGAATTATCGAATGAACCGAAGGTAGTTTTAACATCAAAATACGCGGAGGCAACGGTAGACGATTCACCTAAATAAGTATTTAAGACTTTTACCTCGATGTCGTAGGGCAGATAACTCTCTGTTTCACGATTAGGCCATTTAAGTGTTGAAGCTCCCATCCTGTTAGGGAGAAAGATATTTTTAAAATCTACTATATCAATAAGGTCATTGACCTTGCGCTCTCCTATATGTCCTATCTCTGAATTTGTATAAATCGTTTTGTTCCGGTCAAATACGGAATTTTCAAAATCAGGAATAGGCTTAACCATCGCTATAACGTTTAACAAAGATTTAACCTTGAGATCGAAAATACTCCTTAGAGTCTCAACATTATGAGCTTTATTTTCATCCATGTACTTTTTATAAGCTTCCTTTCGCCGTTCTAATTCCGTGGGATCACCCGTTGGAAGCCAACCGTGATACTCTTCCAAAAAGTCATACATAAGAATCTAATATTTAAAACAAATTTATGAAATTTCTTATAAATTAATCAATCTTCCTAATTTGGTACATTTGGTGTCTGCGACGTAAATAGATTCGGGTCAATTCTTTTCAGAACAGCAGTTTTAATTTCGAATTCCCAAAACTAAAGAACACTGTTACCACCTGTTATTTAATATTAGATCCTATTGATTACCCTTCAGCTCCGTGACCTCCGCGTCCTCCGTGGTAAAAAAAAAACGCTGTATCCTACGTGAAACCCTTTGTGTTTAAACAAAACCTCATCCAATAAGTTCCACAATATAAAATTTTTGTTTTATATAAAAATATTTATTTTATTTGATGTGCAATTATTTCTAAATAAATGAACGAAAGCAAAACCTCCACTAGGTTCGCATTTATCATGATTACCTCTCTGTTTTTTATGTGGGGATTTGTGCATAATCTCGATCCAATTTTAATTCCACATCTTAAAAGAGCGTTTAGTTTATCAACTTTGCAGGCTTCTTTAGTGGATTCTGCGGTTTTCATTGCTTATTTCTTAATGGCATTGCCTGCCGGTGCAATCATGAAAAAGTATGGTTATAAAGCGGGTATAATTACGGGACTATTGCTCTTTGCAATTGGCTCTTATTTGTTTATCCCATCTGCAAACACACAATTGTATGGGTTCTTCTTGCTTTCGCTTTTTGTAATTGCCTGCGGATTAACTATATTAGAAACAGCTGCCAATCCTTATGCGTCATTATTGGGTCCGCCAGAAAAAGCGGTACAACGGTTAAATTTGGCGCAATCTTTTAATGGTTTGGCGGCAACCTTAGCTCCAATTATCGGTGCTAAAATTATACTTACCGAGGGTTATTCTGATGAAGCTTTAAATGCGATGACAGCCTCTGCCAGAGAAATTGCCTTAGCTTCTGAAGCCTCAAGTGTGAAAATGCCTTATTTAATTTTGGGTAGTATAATATTAGTTATTGCGGTAGTTTTCTATTTCATAAAATTGCCTGAAATTAAAGATGGAGAAGGTAGTGCATCTGGGGCTCATGTTTTTCATGCATTAAAACACCGCCATTTAAGCTGGGCAGTAGCCGCTCAGTTTTTTTATGTAGGGGCACAGGTTTGTGTGTTTAGCTTTTTTATTCTGTACGCTACTGAAGCCGCTGGAATTACCGAAATGGAAGCCGCAACTTATGCCGGCTTTGGAGTAGGGATGGCTTTTATGATTGGCAGATTTGTGGGCACATTCTTTATGAAGTTTATAACACCCGTAAAATTATTGGCAATTTATAGCTTAATATGTGTTGTTTTATCGGCTTTAGCCATGTTTATAACAGGAATGGCTGCCATATATTTAGTAATTGGTATTGCATTTTTTATGTCGATCATGTTCCCCACTATTTTCTCTTTAGGAATTAAAGACTTGGGCGGAGATACGAAATTTGGAAGTAGTTTAATCATCATGTCTATTGTAGGTGGCGCACTTTTACCTCCGCTTTTCGGTTATATAAGTGATGTTATTCATAATATTCAAATTGGTTATGTAGTTCCAGTAGTTTGTTTTGTAGTGATTTTCTTATTTGGTGTTACCGGACATAAAGTTGTAAAAGTTTAAAGATGAAGAGATATATTTTAGCCCTTGATTTAAGAGAAAATTTAGAATTGATACATGAGTACGATGATTGGCACAAAAAAGTATGGCCAGAGGTTTTAAAAAACATCGAAGACTCCGGTATTCTAAAAATGGAAATATTTAGGTTTTATAATCGTCTTTGTATGATTATAGAAACTACCGATGATTTTACATTCGAGAGAAAAGGTAAAATGGATAAGGAAATAAAAAAAGTGATGGATTGGGAAAAGCTGATGTGGGACTATCAGGTTAAAATACCCGGTTCTAAACCCAAGGAAAAATGGGTTTTAATGGATAGCATTTTTGAATTTAATAGTAATAAATAAAATGGCAGCAAATTTAATTTTACAGTTAGATAGAAAAGATAATGTGCTAGTTGCATTACAAGACTTAACTGCTGGAATGGATATTCAGTTTGAAGGATCTTCTATCATTATTAAAAATACGGTTCCTGCAAAGCATAAAGTTTTTATCAATGATATGCAAACGGGTGATGAAATCATTATGTACGGGGTTTTAGTGGGGAAAGTTCAACATGCCGTCAAAAGCGGAGAACGTATGACTACTGAAAATACCCGCCATGCTGCAGAACCTTATGATTACCGAAAAGTAGATTATCAATGGCATAAACCTGATGTTTCTAAATTCGTTGACCGCACTTTTAACGGTTTCCACAGAAATGACGGAAATGTAGGTACGGCGAATTACTGGCTTTTTATTCCAACTGTATTTTGTGAAAACAGAAATATGGATGTAATAAAGGAAACGTTGCACCAAACATTAGGATACGCAGTAACAGATAAGTACAAGCTGTTTTCAGAACACCTGATTCAAGATTTGAAAGATGGAAAATCGATCACGGAGGTAGATTTTTCGCCGTCAACAGAACTACAAAAAGAAAGATTTTTTAAAAACGTTGATGGGATTAAGTTTTTAAACCATCAAGGCGGATGTGGTGGAACCAGACAAGATTCTGAAATGTTGGGTAAGCTATTAGCCGCTTACGCAAATCACCCGAACGTTGCAGGGGTAACACTTTTAAGTTTGGGATGCCAGCATTTACAGGTAGGTAATTTCTTGGCAGATATTAAAAATTACCATCCTAGTTTTGATAAGCCAGTTTTGGTTTTTGAACAGCAAAAAACGCAGAGTGAGGAAGTATTGATTAAGGGGGCAATACAAGAAACCATTCAAGGTTTAGTAGAAATCAATAAATTAGAGAGAAAGCCAGCTTCTTTAAAGCATTTGACCTTGGGTGTTAAATGTGGTGCAAGTGACGGTTTTAGTGGGATATCTGCTAATCCCGCGGTAGGTTATACAGCTGATTTATTAGTGACTTTAGGTGGTAAAGTGCTATTGGCAGAGTTCCCCGAATTATGTGGGGCTGAGCAAAATATGATCGATCGTTGTGAGAATGAAGAAATCGCTAAAAAGTTTATCTATCTAATGCGGACTTATGATGCGCAAGCTCATGCAGTGGGTTCAGGTTTTTTCATGAACCCTTCACCGGGTAACATTAAAGACGGGCTAATTACTGATGCGATTAAGAGTACAGGAGCCGCAAAAAAAGGAGGGACTTCTCCGGTAGTTGATGTTTTAGATTATACAGAACAGGCGATTAAACCTGGGTTGAGTTTAGTTTGTACACCCGGTAACGATGTAGAAGCAACAACCGGCAAAGCGGGTAGCGGAGCTAATTTAATCTTGTTTACTACAGGTTTAGGTACGCCTACTGGCAATCCAATTTGTCCAGTGATTAAAGTAGCCACCAACACTATACTCGCAAATAAAATGAGCGATATCATTGATATTGATACCGGAGCGATTATCAGAGGAGAGAAATCAATCCCAGAAATGGGGGAAGAGATTTTAGAACTATGTATCAAAGTTGCCAGTGGAGAATTTGTTCCAAAAGCAGTTGCCTTAAACCAAGACGACTTTATTCCGTGGAAAAGAGGAGTTAGTTTATAATCGAAATTTAAATCCAAATAAAAGAAGAAGGTGTTTAGTTTAAAAGGAAAATCAGCAGTAATTACAGGTGGCGGTAGTGGAATAGGAAAAGCAATATCCGTTCTGTTTGCCAAACAAGGAGCTAAAGTTTATATATTAGAACTGAATGAGCAATCTGCACAACAGGCAGTAGAAGAAATTCAAGCTTTCGGGGAAGCGCAGGCATTTTCATGCGATGTAAGCAAGCAAAACCAAGTTCTGGCGACATTTAGCAAGATAGGGAAAGTTGATATTTTAGTAAATAATGCGGGAATCGCTCATATTGGTAACCTAGAGAAAACTGCAGAAGCGGAGTTTGAAAGGGTTTATCAAGTAAATGTAAAAGGTGCTTATAATTGTTTGTACGCAGCTATTCCTGCGATGAAAAAAGCTGGTGGCGGAGCAATTTTAAACATGGCTTCCATTGCTTCCGTTGTTGGTATTGCAGATCGTTTTGCGTATTCAATGAGTAAAGGTGCAATTTATGCGATGAGCATGTCAGTAGCTCGTGATTTTATTGCGGATGGCATTCGCAGTAATAGCATATCTCCAGCGAGGGTACATACGCCTTTTGTTGATGGTTTTATCGCAAAAGCCTATCCTGATAATCAGAAAGAAATGTTCGAGAAATTATCTAAAAGCCAACCGATTGGTCGTATGGCAAAACCAGATGAAATTGCAGCTTTAGCACTGTATTTATGTTCTGATGAAGCTGGGTTTATTACTGGAAACGATTATCCGATTGATGGAGGATTTATTAAGTTGAATAATTAAGTTGTAAGTGGTAGGTTATAAGTAGTAAGTTTTAAGTAGTAGGTTTTAAGTAGTAAGTAGCAAGACTAAAATCGTATAAAGTGAGAAGTAAAAAAATAATTAAATCATTCTCTCATTCAAAATTTAATCATTAAATAAAGCGCAATGAATAAGATATTGCAGAATATTCAGTCATTCTCTCATCCAAAATTTAATCATTAAATAAAGCGCAATGAATAAGATATTGCAGAATATTCAGTCATTCTCTCATCCAAAATTTAATCATTAAATAAAGCGCAATGAATAAGATATTGCAGAATATTCAGTCATTCTCTCATCCAAAATTCAATCATCAAATAAAGAACAATGAATAAGATGTTTGAGAGTATTCAATAATTCTCTCATTCAAAATTCAATCATTAAATAAAAAATCAAATGAAATTAATAAGATACGGACAAATAGGAAAAGAAAAAACAGGGGTAGTAATTGATGGTAAAAACTATGACACTTCTGCTTCTGGGGAAGATTATGACGAAAAGTTTTTTGAAACAGATGGTGTAAATAGATTGGCTTCCTTCGTAGAAAAGAACAAAGCTAGTCTTTCGTTGGTTTCAGATTCAGAACGTTTAGGGTCGCCAATTGGTCGGCCTTCAAAAATAGTTTGTATTGGTTTAAATTATGCAAAACACGCACAAGAAACCAATGCTACAATCCCTAAAGAGCCTATTATTTTCTTTAAATCTACCACATCTGTAGTAGGACCAAACGACAATATTATGCTTCCAAAAGATTCTGAAAAAACAGATTGGGAAGTAGAGTTAGCCTTTGTAATTGGCAAAAAGGCAAGTTATGTTTCAAAGGAAGAAGCTATGGATTATGTTGCAGGTTACGTTTTGCATAACGATGTAAGTGAAAGAGCTTTCCAATTAGAACGTGGTGGGCAGTGGGCTAAAGGAAAAGGTTGCGATACTTTTGCACCACTTGGTCCATGGTTGGTTACAAAAGATGAGATTGCCAATCCAAATAATTTACGTCTATGGTTAAAGCTTAACGGTAAAACAATGCAAGACGGCAATACCGACGATTTTATCTTTGATATTGCCCATGTTGTTTCTTACCTCAGCGAATTTATGACGCTTTTACCAGGAGATGTGATTTCAACAGGAACGCCACATGGTGTGGGTTTAGGTTTTAATCCTCCAATTTATTTAAAAGCAGGAGATGTAATTGAGTTAGGAATTGATGGTTTAGGAACTTCGAAACAAACCGTTGTAGCTTATGCAAAAGATTGATACGCATCAGCATTTTTGGAAATACAACCCTGTTAAGCATGCTTGGATAAATAATGAAATGGCGGTAATCCAAAAAGATTTTATGCCACATGATTTACAGCCAATTCTGAGCATTGCAGGTGTAAGCGGTTGTATTGCGGTACAGTCAGATGAGGAAGAAGCCGATAACGATTTTTTATTGGACTTAAGTAAGAAAAATGAGTTCATTAAAGGGATAGTTGGATGGGTTGATTTTTTAAATAGTGATATTTCTGAGAGGTTAGCTTATTACAGCGAAGTTAAAGCCATTAAGGGGTTTAGATACATTCTTCAAGATAAAGAACAGCGGGATTTAATACTCAGTAAAGAGTTCATAAGAGGTATTGTAGCTATGAACGCTTACGACTTTGTTTATGATCTTTTGTTGCTTCCAGACCAATTGAACTACGCCGAACAACTGGTAAGTCATTTTCCAAATCTGGTTTTTGTATTGGATCATTTGGCAAAGCCGATGATAGAATCCGGAGAAATTAATGCGTGGAAAACAGCCGTAACCGCCTTAGCAAGACACGAAAATGTGTATTGTAAAGTATCGGGGGTGATTACAGAAGCGGATTGGAAAAATTGGAAACAGGAAGACTTAATACCTTATATGGATGTGGTTTTTTCCGCATTTGGTATGGATAGGGTCATGTTTGGCTCTGACTGGCCAGTATGCAACCTAGCGGGAGATTACCAAAAAGTAATGAGAGTGGTAGCGCAACAGGTGAATAGTTTGTCCGTAAACGAGCAGGAGAAATTTTGGAGCTTGAACGCTATTAAATGCTACAATTTATAAACTAATTATAATGGATTTAAATTTAAAGGACAAGGTTATTCTAATCACAGGGGGGGCCAAAGGCATTGGTTTCGGGATAGCGGAAACTATAGCTAAGGAAGAGGCAATAGCAGTAATTATCGGCAGAAAGCAAGCGGATAATCAAAAGGCAATTGACCTAATTACGGCAAGCGGGGGTAATGCTTTTGGAATAGAAGCAGAATTAACCAGCTCCGAAGCATGTAAAAAAGCAGTAGAAAAAGCAATTGCAGCATTCGGAAGAATTGATGGCTTAGTAAATAATGCAGGTTTAAACGATGGAGTTGGGTTAGAAAACGGTAATTATGAAGATTTTGTGCAAAGCTTACATCGTAACCTTATTCATTACTATTTAATGGCTCACCATGCTTTGCCAGAATTGATTAAATCAAAAGGAAATATCCTTAACATTTCTTCAAAGACCGGAGAAACGGGACAAGGAAATACTTCTGGTTACGCTGCCTCAAACGGAGGTAGAAATGCCTTAACGAGAGAATGGGCAGTTGAGCTTTTAAAATACGGCATCCGTGTAAACGCTCTAGTGGTAGCAGAATGTTGGACACCACAATACGAAAACTGGATTACAACATTAAATAACCCAGAAGAAACTTTAGCTAAAATTACGGCCCATATCCCGCTAGAAAATAGGATGACCACCATCCATGAAATAGGAAATACCGTTGCTTTTTTGTTGAGTGATAGATCTAGTCATACTACGGGGCAAATTCTACATGTTGATGGCGGTTACGTTCATTTAGACCGGGCTTTGGCTAACGCTTAATTTGTATAAGAACCTAAAAATAATTTTTAAATAAATAATTAACCCTAATTTTTGGACATCAATGGCTAAAGCAAAAATACCTGTCGTTTCTAAGGAAATGTTAGTTCCCTTTATATTGATTACTTCTTTGTTTGCATTATGGGGCTTTGCAAATGATATTACCAATCCTATGGTGGCTGCTTTTAGTACCGTAATGGAAATATCTACAGCAAAAGCTTCATTGGTACAGTTCGCTTTTTATGGTGGATACGCAACAATGGCAATCCCGGCTGCACTTTTTGTAAAAAAGTACAGTTATAAAAAGGGAATTATTGTTGGTTTACTATTGTATGCCGTTGGCGCTCTTTTATTCTACCCTGCTACCAAATATGAAGTATTCGGGTTCTTTCTGGTCTCTCTTTATATTCTCACCTTTGGGCTTGCATTTCTTGAAACTACTGCAAACCCTTTTATTTTATCAATGGGGGATAAAGAAACAGCAACACGAAGATTGAATTTAGCTCAAGCATTTAATCCGATGGGGTCTTTATTAGGGATGTTTATAGCGTCAAACTTTATCCTATCAGCTTTAACGTCTGATAAAAAAGATGTAGCGGGGGATTTGATTTACACCGGTTTACCAGAAATAGAAAAAGCAACGATAAGATCTCATGATTTGGCGATCATAAGTACGCCGTATGTGGTACTAGGGTTTGTAGTGTTGTTGGTTTTGGTTGTTATAGCCTTGATGAAAATGCCAAAAAGAAACAATGCCGACCACCAGATAAAGGCTAAGGAAACCTTTAAAAGGTTGTTAAGTAATGTGAATTATAGAGAAGGAGTTGTTGCTCAACTATTTTATGTTGCCGCTCAGATAATGTGTTGGACTTTTATTATCCAGTACGCTGATCGTTTAGGCATCCCTAAATCTACCGCTCAAAACTACAATATTGTAGCAATGGTTGTTTTTCTGTTAAGCCGTTTTATAAGTACTTTTTTAATGAAGTACATCAACTCAAGGATGTTGCTTACCATTTTTGCAGTTGGTGGGATAATTACTGTTACCGGAATTATTTTAATACAAGGAATGTTGGGCTTATATTGTTTAGTTGCTACTTCTGCATTTATGTCGTTAATGTTTCCTACAATTTACGGTATTGCCTTGGAAGGGTTAGAAAATGACGACGCTACACTAGGCGCTGCTGGCCTAGTAATGGCTATAGTTGGGGGTGCTTTAATGCCACCGCTGCAAGGAAGTATAATTGATTTAGGTACTGTGGCAGGTTTTCCTGCGGTTAATATTTCGTTTGTATTACCATTAATAAGTTTTATAGCGATTACTATTTATGGCTTAAGAGCTATTAAGCGTACACGGACCGTAATTGCTTAGCATCTGCTTATGGGAAATTCTAATTTAAAGCTTATATCGTAACCTTATTCATTACTATTTAATGGCTCACCATGCTTTGCCAGAACTGATTAAATCAAAAGGAAATACTGTTGCTTTTTTGTTGAGCAATAAATCAAATACAACACTTGGTCAAATTTTATATGTTGATGGTGGTTATGCTCATTTAGACCGAGTTTTGGCTGACGCTTAAACAGATAAGCGATATTATTTGTCTCTGTTCAATAAATTAAAAAAGATCAAAAGTTAAAGAATTAATATTTATGGCATTAGAATTCAATACAAAATATCCTTCTATTGATGATTTAAGGAAAAAAGCGCAAAAGAACATTCCAAAATTTGCATTTGAATACTTAGATGGAGGATGTAATGAAGATGTGAACCTACATAGGAATGTTTCGGAACTTAGAGACGTTCAATTAAAGCCTCAGTACATAAAAAACTTCAACGGGCTTAGCCTAAAAACCAATTTGTTTGGGATAGAATATGATGCACCATTTGGAATTGCACCCATTGGTTTACAAGGTTTAATATGGCCAAATTCTCCAGAAATTTTAGCAAAAGCAGCTTTTAAGCATAACATACCTTTTATTTTAAGTACGGTAACCACGACTAGTATAGAGCGAGTTAGCGAGCTGACAGAAGGCAAAGCTTGGTTTCAGTTATATCACCCTACGGAGAACCGATTGCGAGATGATATCATTAAAAGAGCGGAAGCCGCAGAATGCCCGGTTTTAGTCATCCTTTGTGATGTACCTACTTTTGGGTTTAGACCTAGAGATATACGAAATGGCTTGGCGATGCCTCCTAAAATGTCTGTTAGAAACATATTACAGGTGATGGGAAAACCTAGTTGGGCATTAAATACTTTAAGATATGGCCAGCCCAATTTTGCAAACCTAAAACCGTATATGCCTAAAGGTTTAGACTTAAAGCAATTAGGCCAGTTTATGGATGCCACATTTTCTGGAAGGTTAAATGAGGATAAAATAAAAGCAATCCGTGACCAATGGAAAGGTAAATTGGTACTTAAAGGAGTTGCTTCTGAAATTGATGCACAGGAAGCTATCCGTTTGGGTATAGACGGAATTATTGTTTCTAACCATGGCGGAAGACAATTAGATTCGGGAGAATCTTCAATTAAGCCATTAACTAGAATTGCAGAAAAATTTGTTAATCAAATTGAGGTGATGATGGATAGCGGTATTCGGTCTGGTTCTGATGTGGCTAGAGCAATAGCAAGCGGTGCTAAATTCACTTTCATGGGAAGATCTTTTATGTATGGAGCAGCAGCTTTAGGGAATAAAGGAGGTAATCACACGATTTCCTTATTAAAAAAGGAATTAAACCAAATTATGGAACAGCTTTGTTGTGAGCGGTTAGAAGATTTACCAAGTCATTTGATCAAGAAATAAAAGAACTATCTAATTATTAAATTCACAGCGATTAAAACTGCCATTAAATATTGATAATAAGATTGAAAATGTAATTGAATCAGGTGAGGGGATGAAAAGTATTCTATTTTGAAAAGCACACAAAGTTGTTGTAAACCCATGGAAGCCAAGAATATAATTAAAATAAGTTCGGATTAAGCGCCACAGAGCTGTTTTTTTCTGCTTGCCGCGTAGCTTAAAATCGTAACCAAGGCAATTTGGACGATCGCAACATCAGACTGAAAGGATAAGAAGTCCCTCGTTCCCACCAATCTATCCATGTTAGGAGTAATAATTTCCTTGTTCCCTAGCGCATGTATAGCCGTATAAGTTTGAACGTCTGTTTAAATTACCACAATATTTGGTTTTTGTTGATTAATACTTTGAGCCGATAAATAAGTGGTTGATGCAAATAACCAAGTCACGCACTAAGCGTATCACTTTTAAACTCGAAATATATTTCATTTTTATTGATTTTTTAAAAATAAATTAATGTGCACTTAAACTTGTCTCAAAGTCTTTAGCGGCAGATTTTATATTGTATGATAAATTTTTGCGCTTTAATAAATCTTGTATTGTTGATAAATATACTTCTCTTTTCGGGCTATAAATTAAGTAATTGATAGTCATTAATGATAATAGTTCCTGGTCGCTCATTATCAAATTCTTAAGATTTGTTTCCGCTTTTTGATTGCTGAAATTGGCATAAGCTACTGCCGAAATCGTTGAAATTACTAGTGCATAATCATCGTTTAAAGCAGCAACAATTTGCGATTGATAAGGTTTTAAAAATTTAGCAGGTTGCGAAAGTAAACCTAAGGCTACCCAATATCTAACGATTTTGTTTCCACTATTTAATAAATCAATCTGTTTTTTGGCAATAACTGCATCTCTTTTTCCAGCTAATGATGCAGCGGCATATATTTCTTTAAAAGGGTAATTTTTATCATCAAGACGGTAGTTGTAAGGAGAAGTTGTTTTTGAGATTTGTGCAATTTCGTATTCGGGCAAAAACATAATATCTCTGGAAGTTAATAATTGATCGTCTAACTGCGTTCTCATTTTTTGCAATTCAGGCTGATAAGCTTTATCATTAACCAAATTATGTGTTTCCCATGGGTCTTTTGATAAGTCAAATAAAAACTCGGCTGGTCGCTCTTCAAATAAACTTTTCTGCAAGGTATTCAGTTTTCCGGCTGCCAAATCCTCTCTCATCTGAATTTTAATGTCGCCAATTTCCATGTAATTGATGTATCTGGCTTCGTTGATAAAAGGATAATAGTTACGTGAATAGACTAGCTTTCCATTGGTTACAGAACGAACCATGTCAACACCGTTATCAGACCTATCGCTCGATAAAACTAAATGATCAACAGGTTTTGCTCTTTTTTTTCCAATTAAAACCCTTCCTTTCATTTGTTTAGGAATATCGGCACCAGCTAAAGCCAACATTGATGGTGCAAGATCTGCAAAATCAATAAGTTCATCTGTTACTATACCGCCTGTTTTCCAAGGCGATAAATCTTTATACATTGGCGGAAACCAAGCGACAAAAGGTACTCGGTAACCGAAATTAATTCCGTTAGTTTTTCCTCGTGGCATTCCCTCGCCATGGTCTGCAAAGCAAAAAACGATAGTGCTATCTAGTAAATGATCATCTTTTAATCGCTGTAAAAGTGCGCCAATTTTATTGTCGGTAAGTTTAATAGAATTATAAACCCTGGCAAACTGCTTACGCATTTCTGGCGAATCGCGATAAAACGGTGGCATTACAAAATCGTTTTCTCCAATCCTATCTGCAACAGGGAGCTGATCAATTACCATTTTCAGATATTTTGAATAAGGATCTGTCATGGTGCGGGATTGGTGCGAATCCATATAATTGAAAACAGCAAAAAATGGTTGTCCCGATTTTCGTTTCCACCAACCAGCTTCATTAGAACTTTCATGCCAAGCATCTTTTATAAAAGCTTTTACGTTGCCTACATTATAATCTGTTTTGGAATTGTTGGTAGTGTAGTAACCCTCTTTTTGCAAGTAATAAGGAAAACCATGCATATCTGCAGGGATATTATAGTTACTTCTGTGATTTCCAGTACCTGTTTCAAAGGTTTTTACTCCAGTAATAATTGCGGTTCTTGCTGGCGAACATACCGTTCCAGTAGAAAACGCATTGGTAAATCTTATTCCCTTTTCGGCAAGATTATCTATTACCGGCGTACGGGCATCGGCATTGCCGTAACATCCAATAAATTGTGGCGAAGTATCTTCATAAGTAATCCACAAAATATTGGGCTTGCTTTGTGCAAATGCTATTTGGTGAAGAATTACTAAGAAAACTAGAAGTTTAACAAATCTCATTGTAGGTTTAACAAATTCCATAAAACAAATTTTATATTTTGATTGTAGTTGCGCCGTTTACTAACACGGTGGTTTACCAAAGATAAACATCGCTTTAAAAAAACACGGGTCAGATTAATTCAAAGTGAGGTGTAAATCAGGTCGCCGAGTGTGTAAAAACTTATTTTTGACACATCAGATATCCTATTTTGCCCTGTTACGCTATCTTAATCAAAACTTTAAACTGCAATTTTGATTACAATTAAAATAAGTCCTTTAAATTTTGTATTTCAGAGTACTTTTAGCCTAAACCAGAAAAAATGATTAAAAAGATTGCTGTTGTTGGTTTCGTTTGCTTCTTTACAAACTTCGTTTTTGCGCAAGAAGTAAAAAATCTAATTACTTACAAACAGGTAGACACAACTACTCTGAAGATGGAGGTTATTTATCCGCCTGATTTAGTGAAGAGTAAAATTTACCCAGCGGTAGTTTTTTTCTTCGGCGGCGGTTGGATTAGCGGGAGCATTAATCAGTTTAAACCACAAGCTAATTTCTTTGCAAAAAGAGGAATGGTTTGTTTTTTAGTAGATTATAGAGTTAAAAACAGGCAGAAAATTACTCCGTTTGAATCTTTAAAAGACGCCAAATCTGCAATGAGGTTTGTAAGGAAAAATGCAAGGGATTTTCAAGTAAATCCCAATGCAATTATTGCTTCTGGCGGGTCTGCAGGAGGACATTTGGCAGCAGCAACTGCTTTAATTGATAACTATAACGAAACCACGGATGATCTATCAATCAGTGCAAAGCCAAATGCGCTAATTTTATTTAACCCCGTTATTGACAATGGGCCTGATGGTTATGGCTATGAAAGAGTTGGTGATGCCTATAAAAATTTCTCTCCCTTATACAATATCCGTAAAAACGCACCGCCAACTATCGTATTCCAAGGAACAAAAGATAAGCTGATACCAGTAGCCACGGCAGAACGGTTTAAGAACGAAATGATAAAAGCTGGAAATCAATGTGAATTATTTTTATACGATGGGCAAGAACATGGCTTTTTCAACAAGAAAGAATTTGTAGATAAAACGATGGTAGAGACAGATAAATTTTTGACCCAATTAGGATATTTAAAACCTTTATAAAAACCTGAGCTCGATTATAAAGGTATTGACTAGGGCATTACCAGATTGATCTATATCGGCGCCAATGTCAAACCTTTTTAGTCTATAAAACAGATACGATCGATAAGCAGAGAAAACCATTTATAATCAAACATAAATTTTACTTACAACTGAACTAAGAGCTTAATAAAGCGACTTGAGATATAAAACAAAGAGGCTGTCTCAAAAAGGCAGTCTCTTTTTGTTTTACAATTATTCCAGTTTTGTTACATTTTTTTTTTTTTTGTTATAAACATCTGATTTTCTTATATTTAGGTGTTAACAAAGAGAGGCAATGCCAAACAAAACACCTTCGTTCAAGGCTTATAACCAGCATCAGATTATGATGCTTCCACCGTCTTTAGAAGAGCTTATAGCCGATAAGCATGCGGTGAGAGTTGTGAACGATGTCATCGATCGGATCAATGTAGAACCTCTGCTTTTGGCTTATCCTACAACAGGAACATCTTCCTATCATCCGG
Organism: Pedobacter arcticus A12; assembly: GCF_000302595.1. GTDB lineage: Bacteria > Bacteroidota > Bacteroidia > Sphingobacteriales > Sphingobacteriaceae > Pseudopedobacter > Pseudopedobacter arcticus. The sequence goes on from NZ_AKZJ01000015.1 coordinate 76,037, forward strand.
TAATGCTGTTGAAAGTTCTGGTTTATGGATATGTAAGCAACATCTACTCTTCCCGTAAGCTCGAAGCTGCCTGCAAAGAGAACACCCATTTCATGTGGCTGAGCGCCATGAACCGGCCAGACCACCATACTATCAACCGTTTCAGGGGCGAGAGACTGAAAGAGGCTTTGAGAAAAGTATTTGAGCAAGTGGTCCGTTTGCTGGCAGAGGAAGGGTTATTGAGTATCGAGGAAATTTACACCGATGGCACCAAGATAGAATCAAGCGCAAACAAATACACTTTCGTTTGGAGAAAAGCCATCCAGACCAACAAGGAAAAGATGAAGGCGCAGCTCGAGCAGATATGGCAATATGCCCAGAGCGTAAGTAATGCTGAGGATGATCTGCCAGAACCGCCAGAGTTGGCTACTATCAACAAAGAGAACGTAGAGAAAACGATAGCCAAGCTTAACGAGGTGTTGGGAAGCAAGAAAAACATCGATAAAAAAGTAAGGGCAAAGCTGAACTACATTAATAAAAACTTTCCAAAAAACATCCAGAAATACCAAGAGCAGGAAGCTATTTTAGGAGAGCGAAACAGCTACAGCAAAACAGATGAAGAAGCTACTTTCATGCGCATGAAAGAAGATCACATGGGAAACGGACAGCTCAAGCCCGCTTATAACACGCAGATATCCACTTCCAACCAATATATCGTCAATTACACCCTACATCCAAATCCTACCGACACCACGACTCTGTCTATTCATCTTGCCCAGCACATCCAGAGCTTTGGTTCTGCTCCAAAAGCATTGACAGCTGATGCGGGATACGGATCTGAGGAAAACTATACCATATTGGAGAATCTTGAGGTAGAAGCTTTTGTGAAGTATGGCAAGTTTGATAAGGAGCAGGGACAGAATTATAGGGACAAGCAACCTTTTTCTGCCGATAAGCTATTCTACAATGAAGAACAGGATTGTTATATCTGCCCTATGGGACAGAGAATGGGCTATATAGGAGATAGCAATAAGAAAACCAGTACTGGATTCGAGCAGACCCATAAACGGTATCAGGCACAGAACTGCTCAAACTGTCCTTTGAACGGGGTTTGTCATAAAGCCAAAGGAAACAGAATTATTGAAATCAATACAAACCTGCACAGGCTGAAACAACAGGCTTTCCAGCTACTGAACTCAGAACAGGGAGTAGCACACCGTAAAAAGAGGTGCTATGATGTGGAACCTGTGTTCGGAAATATCAAACACAATCACGGCTTTAAGAGATTTATGCTTAGAGGAAAGAAAAAAGTGGAAATTGAATGGGGTTTGATTGCAATTGCCCACAATATTAGAAAAAAGGCAGCCTAAAGAGGGCTTTTTCTCTCCTTTGAAGAGGTAGGAATGGTCCAACGACCAATAAACAACTCAAGAAATCCCTACCACAGGAAATCCAAAAAATAAAAAAGCTGCCTCAATTGTTTTTTGAGACAGCCTCTTTGTTGCTTTTCTTGTTATAATATTGAAGTCCCTTTTTTTTGTTAGAAAGATATCTTTTTGACTTTACGTCTCTTCCTTATATTAAGAAAAGCACAAAACACTACTTCGCAATAATTTCATTCATTTCACGGTGAAGCAATGCTTTGGTTTTTGCATACTTTGCGTTGGTTGCTAAGTTTTTCCACTCGTAAGGATCTTTGATGTGGTCATATAATTCTTCATCTCGGTTGGTATATCTGATGTAGTGCCAATTTTCTGTACGATACGAATAATTTTGCTTTTCTTTTGGGATATCAATTCCAAAATTACCGACGATTGATAAAGCACCATTTGGCCCTTTCCACTCTTTTGGTTTTCCCTCTAAAAATGGTCTTAGCGAAAAGCCGCCTAAACGGCCGCCTTCTGGAGATATTTTATTATCTCCTTTTAAAGATGTTAAATCAATAAGCGTAGGAACTAAATCTATTAGCGCAACAGGATGTGTTATTTTTGTATTTGCTACTGTATTTGCTACTGTATTTGGCGTTCTAATTACCATTGGAACTCTGGCACTTTCATCCCAAGGAGAATTTTTAAATAAGTAGTCTTTTTCGCCCATTTGCCAGCCGTGGTCGCTAGTAAAAACCACGATGGTATTGTCTTTAAATTTACTTTTTTCTAGACCATCTAGTATTACACCCACCTGCTCATCAACAAAAGCAACAGCCGCTAAATATCCTTGCAAAAAGTGTTTAAGCGCCAATTCTCTATCGCCACCGTAAGACTCTACCAGCATTTTATAATATTTCGGTCCTTTATCCTCACTGCTAATGTTCTGAGTATAATAAGTGTCCTTTTTATCATCAACCAACCACTTGTCTAATTCTAATTTATCCAATGGAAACATGTCATAATATTTATCCGGAACATGTAACGGAGTATGCGGTCTTACAAAACCAATTCCCATAAAAATGGGGTTTGGCTATTGGTTTGCTCTAGCTCTTTTAATTTACTTAGTCAAGCCTTAAAAAGCCATTTCCGATCTGATTATCCAATTCAGCATCCAAGTATTGAATTGGATAATCAGGTTTTGAAAAAAGACAAAAAAGGAGTATTTCCATTTATTCATCATCCGTTTGAAATTGAAAGCTGCTGCGGCTAACATAATATTTATGTTGTCGCCAACAATCCCTTTGTAAAAGTTTCTTCCTAGTCTGTGGTCGGTTTTCAAGTGTCCAATCACGGGTTCTATCGATGCTCTTTTCCGATGGTCTTCTTTAAGTCTGTTTTGTTGGTACTTTGTCTGCTTTTTATCATTGAATGGTTTAGGGATCTGGACCTTGGTTGATCCAATCTGTGTGTTTCCTTTGTAGCCACGATCCACACTCACCGTCTTGGGCTCTTGACCAATCAACTTATTGACCTGCGCTAATGCCGGTGTCAAGGTATGTCCATCAAATTCATTTCGAAACCCCATTGCGCCAACAATCACACCTGTATTCTGCGTTTTCACGATGGAAACTTTATTCCCGAACTCATATTTCTTATGCTCTTTTCCTTTGGAGATGCAAAGTACCTCTGGCTCATTCAGTGAGTATATCTTGTTTTTACTTCCTCTGGTTTGTACCAGCACCTGCTTAAACAATAGGATGGTTTCTTGGTGGGCGGAATCCGGCGGCAGATTACGCTCCAGTTCCCGAACCAGTCTGCCAGCGATGGTCTTTACTTTCCTGTCCGCTTTTCGGGCTTTCGACTTGTTTCTGGGATGATTACGAAAGCGTTGATCGACGCCTAGCTTTTTAAGCGTTCTGGTATAGCTTTGCCGGATGGGCAACTGTTCATTCTGTACGATTTTCAGCGTCTTTTTAATGATTTTCCTGTGCAGCCTGCTGTCTGTTGGAAAGGTAATGTTCTTCTCCTGAACAGTGGTGTCGGCACTAACATGCGGATCATGACTGTCATCCCCATTGATTCTGATACTTTCTTTAAAGATCAGTTCAATTCCTGATTCCCCAATACGTTTACGGAAATGGACCAGTTCTGAAGCTTCACAGGGAACTCTCGCAATAAATTCCTGCAAACCGCAGAAATATTGATAGTACAGATTCTCAGACCATTGTTCCACGATACTTTCATCAGAAATATTACGGATATACTTCAGCATCAACAAGCCTACCATCAAGCGGATTGGTTTTGCCGGGCGACCGTTATCAGGACAATACAGAGGACTGAACGCCGTCTCAAACTGTTGCCAGTCAATGCGGTTAGCTAAAATATAAAGCGGGTGCTTAGCACTTAATGTGTCTTCTAATGAGAAGAAAAAACTCGACTGGTTTGACGTCTTTTTCTTTGCTAACATAGTTTTAATCTGCAAGGTTTCTACGCTAAATATACCTAATCCTGCAATTAAAAATAAGTAAAATAATAACCAAATATCTGATTATCAATATGTTAAATGCTTTTTAAGGACTGACTACTTACCGCCCATTGCGCATGCTTTTCATCCTGCAACAAATCGCGGTCATTATCATTAATGTAACGCATTGGAGATTTATCCCCTCCGTAAACCCAACCTTTCTCGCCTTTTACACCAGACGTAATTGCACTTGACAATCTTCCAAAAGAACCATCTACAGCACCTATAGAATGAAAAGGTTCTGGAACTGATGGATTAGCAGGAAGTTTTTCTGACACACCGTCATAATAAAAAGGACCATAATTATATGCTGGATTCATTCCCCACTCATTCTAATCTTTTGGGATGTCGTGATGTGTTAATTTTCCGGAACCAAAGGTTTTATAACCGTTCTCCTGAAAAAGTTGCATAATGGTTTTATTGTTTTTTAAAACCGGCTGGCTTTTCAATTTTGTCCACCCAAAATCTCCAGAGTCATGCGGATAAACACCTGTAAATAAGCTGTTTCTTGATGGGCAACAAACTGGATCGCTAGATTCTGCATTCATAAACCTAACCCCAGATTTAGCTAACCTATCCATATTTGGAGTTTTAGCTTGCTTATGACCGCCAAAAGCACCCTCATAATCGTTTAAATCATCACAAATTATAAAAAGAACATTTGGTTTCTGACTTTTATTCTGAGCTTCTACGCGGCCAAATGTAAAAGTTGTAATCAATAACGCTAGAAAAATATAATCTCTAATCTTTATCATTTTGAATTATTTTATTTAGGATGAACACAGTCAAGTTTAGGTTTCTGCATCGGGTTATAGCACATTCGCTATAACCCATCTGCATTATTGCTTTTCCGCTCTTAACATCTCGCCAACCTTCAAAAGAATGTCTACGCTTTCTTTCGGAACTCTACCTGTTCCATCTGGACCGATATTCAGTAAAAAATCACCTCCGTTACCATTGATGTTTTTTAGCATTTTGTAAACTTCTTCTGGTTGTTTCCAGTTATGGTCAGCAGCTTTAAATCCCCAATTATCATTTAAAGTATAACAAGCCTCCCAATGATAATCTACTGGTTTATCAAAATGAGTTTGCTCTGGGGTATCGTAATCTTTTTTGAATAGGTTTCTTTTTGCAACTCTGTTATTGATAACGATGCTCGGCTTTAGTGTTCTGATATAGCTGTACAAATCTTTACCGTCTGCAAGAGTCCACCAGTTAACCCAATCGTCATCAAACCACATTAAATCAGTGTCATAACGTTCAACTAATTCTTTGATTTAGTTTTTCATATAGGTAACGTATTCAGCTTTCTTTCCTTCTTTCATCTTATTATTAGCCCAAGGTTTTTCGGCATTTTCCCCATCAGCAGTTACACTTTTTTCTTGAGAAGGATCATGCCAATCAAACAAACTGTAATAAGTGCCGAACTTAAGTCCCTGTTTACGACACTCGTCACTCAATTCTTTAAGAATATCTCGTTAAAATGGCTACTACCAACGTCAAAAGTAGTCTATTTGCTATCCCAAAGGCAAAAGCCTTCATGGTGTTTAGTAGTAATTACAATATATTTCATCCTTGCCTTTTTAGCCAATTTCACAATAGCTTTGGCATTAAAATTAACAGGATTAAAATTGTGAGCCAATAATGCATATTCTTGTGGAGAAATATCGGCATTTGCTTGAATCCATTCTGCGTAGGCTTTCTTTTCTTCACCTTTCCATACGCCACCAAGTTGGCTGTAAAGTCCTAAGTGGATAAACATTCCATATTTAGCATCGGTAAACCATTTCATTCTTGTTCCATACTCCTCCTTAGACTCGTTAAGAAAGGACGTTTCTTGTGCATGAACATTTACATGACCAGAGAACAAAAGAGCAAAGAGATGATGATTTTTTTCATTTTTTTGGATAATAATTAATTAAAATAGTGTTTGATATCTTTTATAAATTTTATTTTTCGATTGATGATTTCATGTGCTGTCTGAGCTTATTCTCTTTTTCCGCCGTCCAATACTTACAATCTAGTTGGATAAATACCGACGAATAAGGAATAACCTCATCCGTTTTTAAAACTAATACTTGGAATAATTTTGAAGCCGTGTCCATGTTTACAAAAACAGAATCATGTAACATACTTTGCTGCTGATAATTTCCAATGCGTTTTAATAAAGCAGCTTTATACTCATCGATATTCGCGACTTGATTTTTGGTGATATAATTCAGCTCTTTGTCAGTAAAAACATTTGGCTTTACATGAGTTGAGCTATCTATTTGCGACAAAGTATAATCAAGTACTTTTAACAAACCTTCGTGTGTATCAATGGTAACAATACCTTCGGCATTTTGAGTTGGAAAAGCTTTATCAACCACTAAAATCCAGTTTCTATGTCCGTATTCGGAAAGTTTACTGTTAAACTCTTGCTTCCATGAATCTGAACTTGATTCCTCTGCTTTTGGGCCTCCGCTTTTACAACCGATAGCGCAACTAACTATCAATAAAACGGCTAACGAATATTTTATCATTTTCATAATTTTTTTAAAATTTGATTTCTTTATGCTCACCAGCTTTTAAAACAGTGGGCTTTTTAGTTGTTGACCTATCACCTAAACTGAATTTGGAGAACGAAAGCGTTCCATCCAAAACAGTTAATACTGCTTTCTTATCCTCCACTTTACAAGTTCCCCAAGCGTAGCCATTGCTCCAAAAATAATTTCCAGGTGTAGCAGTGAATGAAATACTGCTTTCTACCCCCGAATAATGAAAGCCACTTAGCGCTAGAACCGAAGCCCAACTAGCCATGGCTCTACCATAATGATGACCGCATTCCGGCTCATCATACGGGTTTCTTTTTCTTCCGTCAAAACGTTCCCGGATGCTCTTAATACACTTTAATCCGTTGTTTATCTGGCCTTCATATATCATCCCAATAGCCGCAGTATATTCAAAACCCGTCATAGCTTCTGCGAAATAAGGGAAAGGAACTTTTTCTCTTCCGTATGGCCAACTCGCCATTATTAATCCACTTTCATTACCCATTACATAAGAACGCATGTTGTTAAACCTGGCCGAGAAATTTTCTACGTAATTATATTTCATAATTGATTTTAACGTAGTACTGATGTTCTCTTTTTTAGCCAGATAACCTAATCCACAAATATGGGCCATATATTGCCCCACTAACTGATCAACCAAACAGCCTTTGCCTAACTGAAAATCTGGATTTTTAAGTTTGCTAATGTCCGCATTACCGTTTTTTAACCCTGGAAAAATAGCTGTAGTAGGCGGTTGAATTATTTGAATATAATATTCGCCGTTAAAAAGGTTTGCATCTGTCCATGCACTTCCTTTTTTAAACAAAGTGTTACACTTTTTAGCAAAGGCATCATCTTTTAAAAATTTGGCCATTTCTTCTGCAGCCCGTAATGCTCCTAAATACCAAAACTGCATTTGCGGGTTTGGTCCATAATATTCAACATCCATGGTGTTGTGTTGGCAACCTTCCATCACTCCATCTACATCGCCGTCCCAACCACCTTTTACCCAAGCAAAAGCCAAAGCATTTTTCACCTGAGGCCAATTATCTTTTAAAAATGCATTGTCTCCAGATAATTGCCATTCTCTGTAAAATTTCATTATGGTTCCCATTTGTCCATCAGCAGCGGCTAGCGGACCTTTAGAAGCTTCAGACAAGGGTAAACCGGCTCTAAAAGACATAAATCCATTATCTCTTGAAGCATAATTAAATTCTACATCTCTCATGCTTTTTGCCAAATCGCCATATAAAAAAGGAGTAGCAACTTCGTAGTTCCAAACATGTGTACAGGATCCTTTACAAGAGCCAATTTCGTCCATTACCCCTTCCCACGCCATCATGTGCCCATCTTTTATCCGAAACACCGTTTGCGACCGAAGTGTACTTAAGTTAAATAAGGCGGCTTCTTTTACATCCGCCGGTAATGAAGAATTGAGAAAAGCATTTAAAAACAGCTTTGTCTTTTCTTTTAACGCCGGTATTTGTGGAATTACTTTTTCGGCAACGTCCCAGGCGTTTTCATATTTGGTACTGTAGTAATTACCTTCCACCTTATTTGACCATGCAACCCTGTTCGGAAAATTCCAGGTGATGTAAAATTGATAGGTTTCAGTACTATTAGGTGCAATTTCTTTTTTAACTGCCAAAGAGGCCATTGGGTCATTATCAAACAATCTATTCTTATCGGTTAGTTCGCCGTCAGCGCTAAAATCATCCCAAAAATCAAGTGTAGAAAGTGCCCATCTGTTAGCTACGGAAGATCTGCGGTAGCTTACTCCTGATTTTTCATCGGTTAATAAACCAATTGTACCGTAGGCTGGATCAGCTTTGTTTACGCTATCAGAATACATGTAAATACCGCTGAGCTTGCCATTATCTTTAAAAACGTTTTGATTTTTATTAGCCCCATCAGGGATAAAATCTCCTTTCCAATCTTTGTGGTATTTGCTGCCATCTTTTCCTACAAAATTACGCATGGAACCAGAAACGGATACTTCCATTGGCTTTGAGCTTAAGTTTGTAACCTCGTAAGTCAATACCGCAATTGGTAAACCGCTCGCATCGGCATCTCCCGGAACCATAGGGTTAAAACCTATAATTTTAACTTTTATGGGTAAAGCAGGATCCGAGAGGTTAACCATCCCAACGGGATAAGAAGCATCAAAACTTGCATTTGCGAAACGTGGAAAGCCATGCTGATTAACTGGCCGACCTTCATAATGTTGATATTCAGTATCGTCAACAGGCCCAATGAGTGCTCTGGTGATAGATTCTTCGCCACGTGGCTTTACAAAAACAGCAAAGAAAGGAGCATCGTTTCCTGTAGTTACCGTACTGTAACCAATTCCAGGTTTGTTCATAATTTGCCAGTCTCGCAATTCACCGCGACCGCCTAAAGAAACCGTACCCGTACCAATTCCACCTAAGGGCAGTGAGATATTTAGCAAATGATTTTGATCATAGTGCTTTAAAATAGGCCACTCTTTTTTGCCTTGGGCAAAAAGTAGTGAACTCGAAAAAATCAATGCAAATGATATAAAACTTCTTACGATCATTAAATTTATTTTATAATTGGTATTACATAATACTACAAAAATTACGCTTCTGCAATTTTATAGCTGTAGGTAAAAGTAGGATTAAATAAGAGTTACTGCGGGTAGTTAAATGTTCAGAATAGAGGTATTTTTGGTTCAATAGTGAATTATAGGATAACAATTCGCAAGTTAGGGAACAAATTTATGTATAATCAAAAATTCTTCCTGAGGGTGAAAGCTCTATAAAAAATAGGCGTACGCAGTGGTTTCAGAGTGCCAAATTTAGGATGTTTATTTACCGGGGTGTATATTCGATTTTAGGAAAAGGCAAGTGGCAATTTTTAAAATTTACGCTCTTCGCTAAAATCTACGGAAAAAACGCCGATTCGTTCAGTATAATTAAGAGAAAAATTCATTAACGATTTATCCGAATTGCTATATCATTCGGATAAATCGTGAGAACTAACAGCTTATTAAACTAGCTTTTTTGTTCAATTTTATTTTTTAAAAGGTTTTATCGAGTAAGAATACTCATAAATTTTATTATTTAAAAGATACTTACCATGTGGTAAAGCGCCCCAACTATTATCTCCGCCCAAACCACGTTGCTTTAAATCGATACTTAAAACATTGAAATTTCTTACAGGTACATCAGCCGGGTGCTGATTTTTTTTATTGAGTCCTGGATCAAAATCTTCGGCATTGTTTGGCAGTAAAGAAAACTCCAGGGCTTGTAAACCTTTAATTTGGATACCATTTCCATTTTTATCATGCACATTTAACCATCTTACACCAGTTTTATTTCCTTTTTCCTGTGGTCTAATATAATCGATATCGTGTTTATTAACATCGTTTTGGTTATATATTCCTAAAAAAGAAGAAGTATTTCTGTCGCTATAATTTTCCCAGGGACCCCGACCGTAAAATTCATATTGCGAAGCATCCTTGGTTAATTGCATACGCATTCCAAAACGAGGAAGATCTGGCAAAATATTGTCTAACATATCAATTTTACAATTGATAATTACAGAACCATCATTGTTAATGCTGTACTTTTCTTGATAATTGCTGTTGATATCTGTTAGTTTATAATCTGCAGTAATGCTTATTCCACTTACGGTTTGATCGCTTACTTTAACGCTCAACAGTTTTTTGTTGATATGTGCTGTACGCCAAACTCCATTTTTTTCTGGCATTTTATTACCAAAGTCATTATCTGTTGGGGCTCGCCAAAAATAAGGCTGTGGTAAACTTTTGATTATTGAGCTGTTGTTATACTTGAAGTCGGCAAATTTGCCATTTTGTAAGTTAAACGTTCCGTTTACTGTTCCTGAAGAAAACTTCAACATTTTATCACTTTTCTCAATCTTCAGCGTTCCATCAGCCAACTGCTTCTGCTTAAAATAAGCATTGTCTCCATTATCAAATTGCTCTCTGGCAACTTCATGATTAGCAGCAACTAAATCTGTGGCTGTGTTGGTGTAAGCAAACACATTCAAATTATATTCGTTACCATCTTTAAAATCTGTTTTTGGAAGTTTAAGCTTAACCAAAGCTTGCTTTCCGGCACTAGCCTTTGCGCTGAAAGTTCCGTTACTTATTTCAGACCCATTTTTTAACAACTTCCATTTGAAATTATAACTGCTTAAATCCTTAAAAGAAAACTCGTTAGCTACGAAAATAATCCCTCTTTGCCAATCCATATCCTTAAAAATAATATCCTGATAAACTTTTTTTACCTCATAAAGTCCAGGATGCGGAACTCGGTCAGCAGAAACTAAACCGTTTGCACAAAAGTTTTCATCATTTTGTAGATTTAAGCCCCCTAAATCTCCACCATAAGCCCAATAAGTTCCGTTTGGTCCTTCGGTTTTTAAGCCTTGGTCAACCCAATCCCAAATAAAACCGCCTTGCATGTGCGGACTGCTTTTGATGATATCCCAATATTCCTGAAAGTTACCACTACTATTTCCCATAGCGTGAGCATATTCGCACATGATAAACGGACGCTTTTGGCTTAAGTCTTTGGCGTAAGATTTCATATAATCGATTTTTGGATACATAGGCGATACAATATCTGTGTTCCAATCTTCGCCCGCTTGTTCAAACTGTACCGGGCGAGTGGTATCAGCATTTTTTAACCATTTGTAGGCATCGTGAAAAACCTGACCATTTCCACATTCGTTACCCATACTCCAGATAATAACAGAAGGATGATTAAAATCTCTTTTCACCATTCTTTCAATACGATCCATAAAGGCTGGTGCCCAACTTTTTAAATACGCCGGATGAACAGACTTATCGAAATTTCCTTGTAAAGATGCGCCCATACCGTGTACTTCAATATTAGCTTCATCCACAATGTAAAAACCGTACTCATCTGCCAATTTATAGATTAATGGATCATTTGGGTAGTGGCTTAAACGTATAGCATTGATATTGAACTGCTTCATCAATTGAAGATCCTTTATCAAAGTTTCTTTTGGCACAACATGACCCAAAATCTCATCATGCTCATGCCGGTTTGTACCGTGTACCATCACTTTTACGCCATTAACCAATAATTGCGCATTTTTAATCTCCACTTTTCTGAAACCTACTTTTGCACCGGTTATCGAGATGCTTTTATCAGCTTTGTTTTGCAGAGAAATAGTTAATTGATAAAGATTCGGGATTTCTGCACTCCATTTCAATGGATTATTGATGGTGGCAGAAAAACTTTGATTGCTACTTACCAAGCCCTTGCTAGCGATGTAAACTGTTTTTCCGTTTAAATCGGCTAGTGAAACTTTAACCTCATAATCACTCAGTTTACTATTTCCCAAATTAGCAAAGCTCAAATCAATATTTAACAAGCCATTTTTGTAATTGTCATCTAAATCGGCTTTTACGTTAAAATCCTGAATACTTACCGAATTTTTTGCCTGTAAATACACGTCTCTTTCAATGCCGGTTAATCTCCAGAAATCCTGATCTTCTAAGTAAGAACCATCATGCCAGCGGTAAACTTGTGCGCTAATTACGTTCTCGCCATCTTTAAGATATTTGGTAATATTGAACTCCGAAGGTAATTTACTTGCTTTGCTTAAACCAACTGCCTGACCGTTGATGTATAAATACATTGCACCAGAAATAGAACCGAAATGCAATGTAATGTCTCTTCCTTTTAATGAAGGATTAACAACGAAAGTTTTTCGGTAAGTACCAACCGGATTAAAGTCCTGACTAATGAACGGTGGATTTGCCGGAAATGGATAAACAGTATTGGTATAAATAGGAATTCCGAAACCTAAAACTTCCCAATTTCCAGGTACAGCTATACTTTTGAATTTGCTATCGTCAAAATCTGATTTAAAAAAATCAACTGGCCTATCTTTAGGCGAATTAACTATTTGAAATTTCCAGGTACCGTTTAAAGACTGGTAGTCATTAGACTTTTCATAGTCATCTGACTTTATATCCTGGGCAGTTTGGTAAGTCATGAACTGTACATGCGGAGCTTCCATGTTAATGTTGACAATTTTTTCATCTTGCCACTCTTTGTGCGTGAAAACAGTTTGTGCAAATGTGGAGGACCCAAGGCTTAAAATAAAAGCAGAGAGTCCGATTGATAAATATTTCATATTTCGGTTTTTACCAGATTAATTTTTGTAGAAAGCACTTTGTGGAATAATAGATCTAGGCATTGTAGCGCTCTCCCACTCAAATTTAATATCGTTTTTAGAGTTAGAATTAGATATTTTGTAATAGATTTTTATTGGATGTAAGCCTTTTTCTAAATTAAGCTTTTTTGTTTTTTCCGTTCCGGATTTATAATCAAAATCAGCATCCAACATATTGATTTGATGTGTCTTAATAAAAAATTTATTTGTAGCCTTCAGATAAAAGTTATACGCTCCGCTTGCTGGAATATTTATATATGCAGTAAAAACGTATAAACCGTTTTTTTTGCTTTTGGCTAAAACGGAATTAATACTAGTAGTTTCTCCCTTTAAATCGATTTCTAAACCTTTTTCATTAGCTGTCCATGAAGTATTGGTTTTAAAAAATCGCCAGTTAAATCCACTTTTTTCATTTTTTAGAAGTATTGCTGGAATTAAAGCTTCATCATAAGGTCTTTTAGCGCTGGTATCTGCCGCCCTGTTTCTAAGTGCTTCTGCTTTAAATAATTTTTGAAAATTTAAAAACTTAGAATCTTTTTTAAGGTCGTTACTTTGAGACGGGTCTTTTACAATATCGTATATTTCAAAATCATCTTTTTCACTTTTAATATCGTAGCGTAAACCAACGACATCACCCTTCCTAATCATTTGCATTTGGAAATTCTTTGTAATCAGGGGATTTTCCACCAACAAAATATTCAGAATAAATAAGTCGACTATTATTCACGTTTTGTGTTAACGAAGGAATTAAACTGATTCCGTTTCCATTAACAGGCGAAGCGAAACCTGCAGCATCTGCGAAAGTTGGTAGCCAATCATAAGAAATACTTGGCTCGCTAATTATTTGCTTTGGCGAGATTTTGTTTGGCCATTTCACAATGGTGGGCACTCTGGATCCACCTTCTAACAAATCTCTTTTTATCCCGGAGAACGGACCGAAACTATCGAAGAAATTTGCCTTGAAAGGTTGTTTCAGATAAGATTCTATAGAAGGACCATTATCAGACGTGAACACAATAATTGTATTTTTACTGATTTTCAGATCGGTTAACAAGGCCATTAAATCCCCAAGTTGTTTATCAATCCTGGTAATTACGGTTGCATAGCGTTTATAAACGTTTGGCCATGGTATTTCCGCAGTTTCTGGATTGTGATCATCATCATAAGTAGCATTAACATAATCAGGATTTATCCACGAATCTATTTCTCCAGAAGCGGTATTGATCATCTTACCCGGCTGATTTAGAAATTGTAAGCCTCCGTTTAAGCCTTTGCCTGCCGGGTATGCTTGTGTTGGAAGCTCTGTAACTGCATGAGGTGTATCATAAGACAAAAATAAAAAGAACGGCTTTTTCGCTACGGCTTGTTCCGTTATCCAATTTTTTGCTTTGGCAGTAAATAAATCCCCTGTATAGCATTTTGCTAGTTGGTTTGATATTTCTGATCTATTTTCATAAACCTCTTTTTTGCCATCGTATTTTCCTTCGAAAGGATAATGCTCATGACCGTCGTTATGTCTAACGTATCCATAAAAATAATCAAACCCTCTGTTCAGGGGATACCCAGGCCATTTATCGCCATCCTTATCAAATTTATCACTTCCTTGTAAACCCCATTTGCCGATAATTGCAGTATTGTATCCTATATCACCTAAAACGTTTGCCATAGTGTAATTATTTGCCAAAGCCTTATCAAACTGGTTATCTCTTACGTTTGCATGTCCCTGACTTAAACCACTCAACAAAGATGCTCTTGATGGTGCACAAACTGGCGCACTGGCATAATGATTAGTCAACAATGCTCCTTCATTACTTAGTTTATCTAAATTTGGTGTGTTAATTAACGGTAGATTACTTTCAAGCTTTCTTTTGTTTTGTGTTAATACGCCAATATCGCCATAACCCATATCGTCCATTAATATGAATAGGATATTTGGCTTTTGATCTGTACTTGATTCTTGAACCGTTTGAGCGTTAGCTTTTACTGTAAACAAAAACGTTAACAAAAGAATGAAGGAGAACTTTAGATGACTTTTATAATGGTTTAATATCATTATTCAAACATTTTGATAACTGGTTTACTATTTTCGAAAGTCAAAGGTAGCCAAACGTAGGTTCCATCAATTGGATTTTTCGGTTTCCATCTGTCCGCCATGAAAACGTAAGTTTCTCTTTTTCCTTGCACAGGCAAAATATAAGTTCCCTGAGCTTGAAAAGTAGTCGCTTTTTCTTCATTGGTTCCCACCGCCGGATTGCCTAAACTTTTATACGGACCAGTAATTTTATCAGCAACAAAAGCCCTTGCCGGATTTGGATCCCATCCGGTTGTGCCAGATGTAATAAGGTAATACTTATTCTGGTGTTTTACTATTGCTGGTGCTTCATTTGATTCTCCGGGTCTCACTCTATAATACTCTCCTGTAAATGACTGATAATCGGGACTAAGTTTTGAAATATGCAAAGTGCCATTTTCTTCTGATGCTGCGATATGATAAGCTGTCCTATCGTCATCTACATACAAAGTCATATCTCTCGCCATTTGTCCGCCTTCAAAATCTCTTCTAACTAAATCGCCGTTTGACTTTCTATATTTATAGCTTTCACCAGGTGTATCTAGATTTGCCAGTGGTTTTTTTAGAGAATCCGGATAATTTACTGGCCAATAGTTATTATTTGGTCTCAAACTTTTAACGTAAGTAAAAGGGCCAGTAGGTTTATCAGCAATAGCTAAACCTGTTAAAGCAGCTTTATAAGCTTGATCCTTCAGCTCATGGTGAAACCACATTGCGTACTTTCTTGTGCTATGGTTATAAATCACTTTTGGTCGTTCTATGACACACCCAATCTGTAGTTTGCTGCTGGTATCGTTAACTACCTTTAATACTAAGCCTTCGTTTTTCCAATTTTTAAGATCCTTGGAACTATAGCAACTCACACCATGCTTGGCCTTATTTCCATCTTTACCACTGCCTTTAAACTCTCCATACCAGTAGTAAGTGCCTTTTTGGTAAAGAATCCCACCGCCATGAGCATTAATAGGCTGACCGTTAGTGTCTAACCAAGCTGTTCCACTGTTAAAAACTTGAGCTTTAACCCCCGCTAAACACAAAAAAAACAGCGTAAATATCATTAAAACTTTTTTCATAGTTGGGCTATAATAGCATTTTATAAACATACTTATTAATTAAATGTGGGTTTCAAAATTTGATTAGTTGCCTTATCCGTTGGAAATTGTGCATTTTCTTCTGCCAATTTTTTATTGAGTAACTGAGTAAGCTCCATCGCTTTTTTAGGAAACTTTGCAACTAAGTTATGATGCTCGCCAATATCATCTTGTAAATTGTATAATTCGGTTTTACGCAATCCGTAAAAGTAAATTAGCTTCCAATTTCCTTTTCTTATAGCGCTGCTAGGGCCAATTCCTTCTGTTTCTGAAACTATTTTATATTCCTTAGACCGCTTCTGACCTTCTTGCCAATTATTAGGAAAATGCCAAACTAAAGCTCTCGAAGTATCTCTTAAATTATTATTTCTTAAGAAAGGAACGAAAGTTTTTCCATCAATTTTTTGTACTGTCTGATATTTTTTTACACCTGCCATTTCTAAAATAGTAGGGTAAAAATCTTCGATGATTAAAGGCTGATCATTAGTCGCATTTGTTTGGGTAACTCCTGGCCAGTAAACCATCATCGGCTCTCTAATTCCTCCTTCATAAACAGAACCTTTACCAGATTTTAGCGGCAAGTTGTGAGTAAAAGCTTTGCCTCCACGTGGTGGAACAAGCGTTAAACCTCCGTTATCCGACATAAACATAATGATGGTGTTTTTCGTCAATTTGTACTTCTCCAGATAATCCATTAAATCGCCTAAGCTTTTATCCATCCCTTGTAAAAGTGAAGCATATTGTGCTTCCTGAGTGCTTAAGCCTTCATCAATATATCGTTGGTAAAACCGACTATCAGGCTTATATTGCGCATGGACTGCATAGTGCGACATATACAAGTAAAATGGTATCTGTAAATATCGGGCATTATCTAAAGCTTTTTTAGCTTCCAATGTTAATGCTTCTGATAGAAAAATATCCTTTCCGTGATATAATTCTAAACCCGGAATTGCTGCAGGAGTATAACCACCTTTCACTTTGTTCCCAAAGTTTTCTGTACCTAAATAGCTTTTTGGCCCGCCTACTGCGTTGCCTGCGATATTTAAATCATAACCTAAATTACTAGGATCTGCGCCTAAAGTTGGGTAAGATGCCATGTGAGATTTACCTGCATGAATGGTGTAATAACCATTTTCTTTAAGCAACTGAGCGATAGGTGTTGCATAAACTGTGTTTGGCGTATCGGGTACCGGACTTAATCCATTGTAGTTCCAGGAAGGGAATTTTATTCCTGGATAGGGAGCATCTGTCGGTTGGTTTTCGTTGTAAGCCGTCCAATTAGTTACCCGATGACTAGCAGCGTTCATGCCCGTTTGCAAACTTACTCGCGACGGTGTACAAACTGCCGTAGCATAAGCTTGGGTAAATTTCACGCCCATTGCTGCTAGGCGTTCCATATTTGGCGTATGGTATTTTCTATTTAGCTCGGTTGTTTCTTTGTAAAAAGGCACAGAAGTATCTTGCCAACCCATATCATCCACCATGAAAACAATAATATTTGGTTGATTTTGCTTTTCTGCGTTTTGCGCCTGAGCTTTAAAAGACAAAGCTTGTGTAAAACCGAAAACAGTTATTGATGTGAATAGAATTAATCTTTTCATTTTAGTTTTTATGAGGATGAGCTGCTTCGATTTCTTTTAAAGTGATAGCCATTTTTTCAACCTTTTCGGGATATTGAGCGGCCAAATTAGTGGTTTCTCCAATATCGTCTTTCAAGTTGTATAACTGCGCTTTACCTAAAATCCCAGTTTCCATATTTTTATCCTTCATTATTGCTGGCCCTTTTGAAGGCGCTATGTATTTCCAATCGCCAGAAAGTAAACTTAAGCCTTTTGACATGCTTTGTTCAACTACGTTTTCTCTCCCTTGTTTTGATTTACCTAATAACACTTTTAACATGTCTTGGCTATCTGGTGCACTATTTTGAGGTAAGGATTGCTTGGTCAAACTGGCAAAAGAAGCAAAAAAATCTAACTGACTAAATAAGGCATCCGAAACCTGATTAGGCTTTATTTCTGCAGGCCATTTAATCAATGTTGGCATACGTGTACCCGCGTCAAATTTGCTGTATTTACCACCACGCATTAAACCACCGGGTGTATGTCCGTTCAATTTTTCTACCGCATCATCTTTATACCCATCATCCAGCACCGGGCCGTTATCACTACTAAACATTACGATAGTGTTTTCTGTTAAATTTAGGCTATCCAGCAAGTTCAAAATCTTACCAGTATTGTAATCTAGTTCTAAAATAGCATCGCCTCTTGGGCCTAATCCACTTTTACCAACAAAACGAGGACTAGGCGCTCTTGGCACATGCACATCTTGTATCGCGAAATATAAAAAGAACGGATTATCTTTATTTTTCTTAATAAAATCCGAACCTTTTTCTGTGATTTCATCTGCCATCGTTTCATCTTTCCACCAAGCACTTTTTCCTCCGCTCATATAACCAATTCTGCTAATTCCGTTGATAATGGTTTCCGCATGTTGGTTAGATGATAACATCATTTTCAGTAGTTCAGGATGTTCTCTCCCAATAGGTAAATCGGTTAAAGGCGCATCATAGCTAACTTTTAAAGGATCTTTAGGATCTAAGTTGGCAACATGGTGGTTTTCTACATAAACACAGGGAACGCGATCTGGCGTGGCAGGAATAATGTAAGAATAATCAAATCCTAAATCATTAGGACTTGGCTTGATATAACCATTCCAGTCTGGACCATTTGGGCCTCCTAAACCTAAATGCCACTTACCTACAACCCCAGTTTTATAGCCAGCACCTTTAAAAACATCGGCCAAAGTGAATTGATTTTCATCGATAATAGAACCCGCATTGCCCGCTGCAATTCCTGTCCCTTGTTTGCGCCAAGGATATTCGCCAGTTAACAATGCATAGCGTGACGGGGTGCAGATAGAAGAAGTCGCATGTGAATTGGTAAAGCGAATACCTGCTTTTGCAATTCTATCAATATTGGGGGTACTAATTTTGGTAGCGCCGTTACAACTAATATCGCCATAACCTAAATCATCACAATAAATAAAAACAACATTAGGTTTTTCTTGTGCTTTTAGCGATTGAAAGCTGGACAGTAGCCCAAATAAAAGGAGGTATTTACTGAATTTTAGCATTGCTTATTGAATTGTTTAAGGATTGAATTTGTATTGTTGATGGCACCAGTCCATCACTTTCAGCAGTAATATTGATAGTGCCAGCTTGTGTTGTAGACTGAATAATTGCCATGCATTTACCGTAGAATGCTTTTCTGTAAGGTGCTTCAAAGGGCTCTAAACTGGCTGCGTTACCGTTGCCAACGGCTCTTAAAGCCCCCACACCGTTTAGTTTAAAATTGATGAGATTATCTGCCAAAGGGCATAAATTTCCATCTTTATCAACCACACTCACGGTTACAAAGGCCATATCATTTTTATTAGGCTGTAAGGTTGTTTTGTCTTGCGATAAAATAATTTTTGCGGGTTTGCCAGCAGTACGGATGATTTTCGCTTCAGCTTCGTTTCCATTAGCATCGTAAGTAACAACCTTTATATTACCAGATTCATAAACAGCGTTTTCCCAACGTAAACGATAACTATCCAGTAATTTAGTTTTATCAAAACTCTTTTTACCATAGCTTTTACCATTGATAAAAAGTTCGGCACTTGGGTAATTGGTGTAAGCGTAAACCGGTACAATTTGCCCTTCTTTACCTTCCCAATTCCAATGAGGTAATACATGCAAAACCTTTTGATTGCTCCATTTACTTTGGTATAAATAGTAACGATCTTTTGGCATTCCGGCTAAATCAATAATCCCGAAATAAGAGCTTCTACTTGGCCAAATTGAACCGTAAGGTGTAGGTTCTCCTAAATAATCAAAACCAGTCCATACAAATTCGCCGGCAACAAAATCGTTTTTATCTTGTGATTGCCATTCCATATCGGGCAGTTGCGACCAGCTACAGTATTCTAAATCATAAGCAGAAGATTGATTAGTGGGTCTGGTTTTCATTTTAAGTGGAATAGCCGGCAATTCATAAGCACCTCTTGAACTCACTGTCGAAGCGGTTTCGCTACCGTAAATTACCCAGTTTGGGTGCTCCTTGTGTATTTTAGCGTAATACTCTGGCTTATAATTCCAACCCGGAATATCCACGACGTTTGCCAAACCATTTTTTATCGCACCATTCCAATTATTAAAACCAGCGGTAGTTGGTCTGGTAGCATCTGTTTGGTGGCAGATATCCGTTAAATATTGTGCTACTTTATATCCATCCTTGTCATTTTGCTCTCTCACTTCATTACCAATACTGTACATAATTACCGATGGATGATTTCTGTTTCGGCGAATCATTGCTTCTAAATCTTTTTTAGCCCAATCATCAAAGAGTAAGTGATAACCGTTTTTCAGTTTTGGACTTTTCCATTCGTCAAACGCTTCAGGAATAAAATAAAAGCCCATTTCATCGCATAACTCCACCATTTCTGGCGCTTGCGGATTGTGAGTTCCGCGTATGGCGTTACAACCCATTTCTTTCAATAATTGAAGTCGATAGCGTAAAGCAGATTTGTTAATGGCCATTCCTAACGGACCTAAATCGCTGTGAAGGCAAACTCCTTTTAATTTAGTTTTAATCCCATTAACCAACATCCCTTGCTGCGGAGTAAATTCAATCTTTCGAATTCCAAATTCTGTTTTATACTCATCCAAAATCTTTTCTCCTGATAAAACCTTGGTAATTGCGTAGTATAAGTTTGGTGTTTCAGCAGTCCACAAACTAGGGTTTGTCACATTAATTTCTTGAACTGTGGTAGCTTTTCCAGCTACAACAACACTTGTAGTACTTCCAATTACTGCGTTTTGTTGATTGTAAAGCGTGGTAAGTAACTTAATATCATTGCTTGTATTCACGTTTTCAATCGTGGTTTCTATTTGAACTTTAGCATTTGTATGGTTTACTGTTGGCGTAGTGATAAAAGTCCCCCAATGCGCCACATGAACGGGATTAGTTTTAACCAACCGTACATTTCGGTAAATACCTGCTCCGGGATACCATCTTGAAGATTCCCAATAGTTCTGTAACCTAACAGCTAGTACATTATCACTATCAAAATTTAGGTATTTACTAATATCAAACTGAAACGAAGAATAACCATAAGGCCACTCCCCCACAAAAACGCCGTTGATATAAATTTTAGCATGGCTCATAGCACCATCAAATTCCAGACTAATGCTTTTTCCTTTATCATCGGCTGAAAGAGCTAGATGTTTCCTGTACCATCCAACGCCTTCAAAAGGCAATCCTCCGGTCCTTCCCACTTTTTTAGTGAGTTTTGTTTCACCGTCTTCCAATACTTTTACGTCTTGCGCATCATTATTTTTATCGAATTTTCCGGAAATTGCCCAATCATGAGGTACGCTTACTTTTTGCCATTCGCTTTCGTCTGTTTTTAAAGCTTTGGCATCTGCAACATCTCCTTTTGTAAAAAGCCAATCGTTTTGTAAAATAGCAACCTCACGCGGATTATTTTGAGCGTAACCAAAGTAATGGCAACTGAATACTATGCTGAGTAAAAGGAAGACTTTTGTTTTCATAGGCAATTTTCTTTGGTAAGAGGGACAATCGGTTTAATTGTAATATATAACACAAAAATTCATTTTTTTTTTTGGAAAAGATAGGTGGATTCATTCAAGTAAGGGTGGCTATCAAGCCATTTAGCTTCTTTTACTACGTAAATAGCCCTCAAACGGCTAAAAAAGATGCAGAGGCTTCCATTTTTTAAAATCGAATTGATGCCTGGGTATTTACCGCCTTAATGTATTTGAATAACCTTTAACATTATAAAAACTCAGTTGGACCTTTTGGTTTTTCACATCGTTTTGTTAAATACGTATACAATTTTTGTGTTAGTGATAGACCAATTTACCTAATAAAAAATTCTAGGAAAAGAAATTACGTTTAACGTGAGCTCGATTGTTAATGGACGTTTGTGCTATTGATAGCATCTTTTTTTTAGAGTCATAAAGATTTTGCGTTAGAGATTGGAGTGAAAATTCTTTTTGCTCTTCTTCAGAGAAAAAGATTATAACGAAAAGAGCCCGTCCGAATGCCCTATTGGCTATTTTAATAATTGAACTCCTATGTTCCTAAAATTATTTTTATCTGATTCTTCGTTAATTAAAATTCGTTTTATTAAATATTAAAATTGTGTTGCTTATTTAGATGATGTAACCTTAGTTGACATTACATCTTTATCGATAAATTTCCCGGAAATGGAATTAATTACTATCAATTAGTACAAACACATTTTGATGGTAAAACAGCAGTTTTTAATCCGGGTAGACTTTTCTTTAAAGAATCAGTGAAAACTAAGCATATATAGTAATGCTGAACAAATCAAGTTAGGCTTATATTGGAGCTTTACGGAAAGTGCTTATAGAACGGTTTATAATGTATCTGTAAAAAAATGTTTACTGAAAAGACTCAGTTAAATTCTGGCGATAACTTGGTGAATATACAAGTGGCTAAACAGTTAATTCGAGACCAAATTTATGTACTTACCATTAATGGCGCAACAAAAAGGTTAGCTGCTAAATTTATAATTAGTAACCAATAGATTTTAGCTATTATTATTATTATTATTTAAACCACCTAAGGCAAAGCAACCATTTGCTTTAGGTGGTTTTTTTATTATCCTGAATTCAATTGTTTTTTGCCAATTTCTGCATTATGAGCAAGCGTTTAAATTTTAATAAAATGTCTTAAGATTTTCTTTTACAAATCACAAACTATTGCTAAATAGCAGTTATATTTTAATTTATCCTCAAAAAAAACATTAATAAACATATATTACATGATTAACTAATAGAAACGTAGAGAACGCTGAACTACCATTTTGGTACGCTTCGAATAAATCTCTTTCTGTAGGATCAAATATTAAGCTTGAAATAATCTATGTACCAATTGTACTTAAGTCTAAAACCAAATAACTATAAAATCAGCTTTCTTAGCTTAGTTGTTTTACTGTGGCTATTAGCTTTAGTTAACATTTGCTATGCACAAGTAAATATAGAATCTCCAATTACTATTGATAATGGTTTAGTCAACAATGAAGTTACAGCTATTCATCAAGATAAATATGGCTTTTTATGGTTTGGAACCCGAGGCGGACTTAATAAATACAACGGTTACGATTTTGAGTTAATTAGATACCTTCCGAAATCTGGTAAAAACTTGAGCAGCCAAGCGGTAGAAGCTATTGCGGAGGAGAAAAACCATACCTTATGGATAGGTACTAAAAACGGAGGTTTAAATAGTTACGACCTTTCAAAAGAAACCATTACACATTATACTCCACCAGCTAACGTACAAATTCAAGAAATTAGAGCATTAGCTATTGATAGTACTGGCACATTACTTATCGGTGCCTTACACGGTTTATTTTCTTTTAAAAATGGGCATTTCGAGGTTTTAGCTCATAACCTAACCATCAATTGTGTCAAAATTGACCAAACTGGAAGAGCTTGGGTAGGTACCACCAATGGTCTTTTCATGATACGTCCAAATTCCACCAAACTAGAACCTGTTAATATTGATAATAAAACACCTAATATTAATTCAATAGCAGTTGATAATAAAAACGGCATTGTATACATGGGTACATGGACGCTTGGTTTATTCCAATATCAAATAAAGCAAGGTAAAGTTAAACAGTATTTACCCGATGCGACTAAAAGTGAAAGTATAAACGGTAAAGATATTTATCGAGTTTATTTAGACAGAAATTACGATTTATGGGTAGGTACTTGGGGGGCTGGGTTAAATAAATTCAATGCCAAAACAGAAAAATTTAAAAATATTAGCATAAAGCCTATCGATGTATTTAATAAAGATTACGATATCATACTCTCTATTAATCAAGATGCCGCGGGTATTATTT
The DNA here is from genome assembly GCF_000302595.1 of Pedobacter arcticus A12. Classification (GTDB taxonomy): domain Bacteria; phylum Bacteroidota; class Bacteroidia; order Sphingobacteriales; family Sphingobacteriaceae; genus Pseudopedobacter; species Pseudopedobacter arcticus. The sequence goes on from NZ_AKZJ01000015.1 coordinate 99,739, forward strand.
GGGTAGGCACTGATGGTGGGGGAGTAATAAAACTAGACCCCTACAAAAAGGAATTTAAAACGGTAACACGCTTCTACGATGGAAAAGTTGCGTTAGCAAATACGCATATCAAATCGGTTTTTGAGGATAGAAAAGGCGGTTTATGGCTTGGTACACGAGGAGATGGCTTGGTTTATTCTAGAGATAAAACAATTTTTGTAAAAAAGAAGGCAATTAGTGCCATAACCGTAGTCAATTGTTTTTTTGAGAACAACAAAGCAGATTTGTGGGTAGGAGTCGATCGAGGAATATTAATTTATAAAAACCATCTAAAAGGAGAAGACATAAGTCCAATCTACCTGAATGATTGGAAATCACCGAAAAAACTAGGTAATGTAAAAGTAACCTCAATCGTTAAACAAAAAAACCAAACTATTTGGGTAGGCACACAAGAAACAGGCTTACTAAAAATTTTAAGTATTGATGGTAAAACTATCAATGTTAAAAGTTATATAGAAGAAACTGGGGTAAAAGGTGAACTACAAAATAGTAGAATAAGTTGCATGCTTGTTGATAGTAAAAATAGATTATGGGTAGGCACTTACAATGGCTTGCATCTTTACAACAAAGAAAAAGACAATTTCTATTTATTCAGCAGTAAGCAAACAAGAACAAACGCATTATCTAACAATACTATACTTTCTTTAGCAGAAGACCATTCAGGCAATATTTGGATTGGTACACAACAGGGGCTTAACAAGCTAAGTTTTGGAAGTGAAAAAAGCTATAGTTTTACTTCCTTTTTTGAAGATACAGGCCTACCTAATGACTATATCCACTCCGTATTGGTTGATAGTTTTGATAATATTTGGCTAGCAACAAACCGTGGAATTAGTAAGTATGCTAAGCAAACAAAAAAATTCATAAATTTTGATCAAAGAGATGGGATATCCTCTAATGTATTTTCTGAAAATTCCAGCTATTACGCAGCTAACAACGAGATGTTTTTCGGAGGCATTTTCGGAGTAACTTATTTTAACCCAAACGACATCCGTTTAAACAGGTACCAACCAGCAATATTTATTACCAATTTAAAGGTCAATAACAAAGATGTATATGTCGGCGAAAAAATTGGAACAGATGAAATATTAAGCAAATCATTATTTTTAACTAAGCTTATCACCCTTTCTTACAAATCCAATATTGTTTCTCTTTATTTCGCTGCACTAGACTTTCATGCTTCTAACAAAAATCAGTATAGATATAGGCTAAGAGGATTTGAGGATAATTGGGTAAATGCAGGAAGAAGAAGGTCGGTAACTTATACAAATTTGCCACCCGGCGACTATACTTTTGAGGTACAAGCCTCAAATAGTGACCAAATTTGGAGCGAAGAAAGCAGAGTACTAAAAGTCAAAATGTTACCACCACCATGGAAGACTTGGTGGGCATATTCACTCTATTTATTAATTATTTTGGGTTTATTGAGTTTATCCAGAAGTATAACATTGGCTAGGATTAGGCTTAAAAATAAATTGGAGATAGCTGATTTAGATTTTAAGAAAGAACACGAAATTACCGAGATCAAAAGCAAATTTTTTGCAAATATTTCTCATGAATTTAGAACGCCACTTACTTTAATCATCGGGCCATTAGAAAGTTTATCAAAACACCAAAATGTAGATAGTACTGTAAAAGAAAGCCTAAATAAAGTAAAAAATCAATCGAAAAGATTATTAAGTCTGGTAAACCAATTGTTGGATTTTAATAAAGCTGAGACCAACGTGTTAATCTTGAGTGCGTTTAATCAAGATGTAAGTTCTTTATTTTACAATGTTTACGAATCCTTTATTGACGAAGCAGAGCGTAAGGGTATTGTTTACCAATTTAAAACAGAAGCACATCATATATATTTGAATGCCGATAAAGATAAGTTAGAGAGCATTTGTTACAATCTATTATCAAACGCTTTCAAATTTACACCAAACGGTGGCGAAATTTGTTTTGGAGTGAACGTATTAGAAGATAAGAGTCTTTGTGAGATTAATATTTCTGATACTGGCCACGGTATAAGTGAAATAGATAAAAATGAAGTTTTTAATCGTTTCTATCAGGTTTCACAGGCAGAGCCTGGACAGTATGCTGGTACGGGGATAGGTTTGGCATTTGTTAAAGATTTAGTGGTGCTGCATGGCGGTTCAATTTCTGTTGAAGACAACCAACCAAAGGGAACTATATTTAGGGTTAAATTGCCACTTAGCCAACTATCAGATTCTTTAGCACACGTTACTAAACCAGTAGAAAATGAACAACCGCTTTTAAACGAAACTTTAAATCAACTTAGCATTCATGAAAAAGAGGGCGATTTGCCAATTATACTAGTTGTTGAAGACAATGAAGAACTTAACCATTATATATGTGAAACCTTAGCTTCGATAGGCACCGTACTATCCGCTAAAAACGGAAAAGAAGGTGTTGAAAAGGCAACGGAAACTATCCCTGATTTAGTGGTAAGCGATGTAATGATGCCCGAAATTGATGGTTTTGCGCTCTGTAAAACACTTAAAACGAATAATCATACCTCGCATATTCCTATAATTTTATTAACAGCCAAGGCAGATGACGTTTCACACATTGAAGGTATTGAGTTAGGGGCAGATAGTTATTTGTCTAAACCATTTAACCCCGATGTTTTAATATCACATGTAAAGAATCTAATCAAGTCGCGTAAAAAACTTAAAGAACTATTTGCAAATAGGTTAAATTTAGCACCCAGCGATGTGGAGGTTACTTCGTTTGACGAGGAGTTTATCCAAAAATCTATTCAGTTTATTGAAGATAATATTTCTGGCGAAAAGCCTTCAATTGATGAATTAGCTGCGCAACTGAACATGAGCAGATCAACATTTTACAGAAAGTTGAAAGCACTAACAGGAATGTCGGGCTCCGAGTTTATCATCATGATTAGGATAAAGCGCAGTGCACAGTTACTAAAAACTGGAGAGTACAGCGTAAGTATGGCTGCGTACGAAGTTGGGTACAATGACCTTAAAAATTTCCGTAAAAGTTTCCATAATCAGTTCGGTATGAATCCATCAGAATATTTAAAAACTATTCAAAAATAGTTTCTTTTATTAGCAACCGTTTTAAATAAAACCGTTCAATTAGTACATTTAAAGCCATCTTGATTAGTTATTACCGTGTAATTGAATAGTTACACCCTGTTCAAAAAACGCTCTCCTGTTTACTTTTGGATAAGAAAAAGGATTACCAATTAATCCACTAAACCAATTACTATTTCTAACATTTCAAATTATTAGCGTATGGGCAATTCATTACTTCTCAATTTTTCTTTAAAATCAATACCTGTCGGTAGATTATCTGTATTTACATTTTACTCAACTAAAATTTATACCACAGGTTTTTATTAGGCGTACTAAAGTATAAGGTGAGTTTAACTGATAGCTTATTTCGATTTATCGAAAGCTCTCCTTAATACTAAACACTATCACAACCAATATTCACTGGTAAATAAGCATTGATAGGTTTCAAACTAGACAAAGAAACCACATCAAAATGTTTAAGAATCAAAACAAGCTTACCATAAAAATTAATTCTATGCGAATAAAACAAAAACGATTTTCTTTATTCCTAATCCTAATCCTATTTCTAGGAATAAATGACTCCTTATTTGCGCAAAACACGCAAATAACAGGAAAAGTAACCGACGATCAAGGAGTCTCGATTCCTGGAGTTAGTGTCTCCGTTAAAGGTAGCTCATCTGGCGCCGTAACTGACCTTGATGGGAAATTCAACATCAGCGTTGCACCAAAAAGCACACTGATTTTTCGATTTCTTGGATTTGTAACACAAGAGTTAGCGGTAGGTGATAAACAAGTTATCAACTTAAGTATGACAGCAAGCGAAACAAGTTTAGATGAAGTTACAGTTATCGCTTACGGGCAACAGAAAAAGATTTCTATCACTGGTGCCATTAGTTCAATAAATAATGAAGAACTAATGAAGTCTCCCTTGGCCAATGTGGCTAATTCCATAGCCGGAAAAGTTACTGGACTTTCAACTATTCAATCTTCTGGCCAGCCAGGGGCGGACAACCCAGAGATTTTTGTACGTGGTGTTGCTTCTTTAAGTACAGCCCAGTCACAACCTTTAATGATTGTTGATGGTGTAGAGCGTTCTTTTATGTCTTTAGACCCCAATGAAATTGAAAGCATTTCGATACTTAAAGATGCATCTGCAACCGCAGTATATGGTGTTAGAGGTGCCAACGGAGTTATTATTGTAACCACAAGAAGAGGTAAAATAGGGAAACCAAAAATTTCTACTAGTTTTTCTACTGGTTTACAACAACCTACGCGATTGCTTGATTTTGCAGATAGTTATACATACGCACTGAGATACAACGAAGCACAGCTAAATGACAATCCAAACATCAATCCAAATACACTTAAATTTTCACCCGAGGCGATAGAGGCTTTTAGAACTGGTTCTAATCCTACCCTTTATTCCAATACAGATTGGTTAGGTTATCTTTTAAAACCTAGCGCAACGCAATTGCAAGGAAACATTAATGTTTCTGGTGGTACAGAAAAATTGAAATATTTTGCCTCTTTGGGGGTGCTGAATCAAGATGGATTATTTAAAACCTATGATTCTCAATACGATTACAATTTCTCTTTTAAAAGATATAATTATCGTTCGAACATAGATCTTCAAGTTACAAAAACCACTAAATTAGGTCTTACCATTGGTGGGCAAGTTGGTATTCGTAACCAACCTAATACGAGGGATGGTTTTAACCAACTTTTTCGAAATATTTACTGGTCAGTACCATTCTCTGGGCCAGGTTTAGTTGATGGCAAGTATATAGTTAGCGGAGAGCGTTATATAGAAGGACCAAAAAAGGATGGCTTACAAGAGTTTTATGGTCAAGGTTATACCAACATCTTAAACAACAGCTTAAATGTTGATATAGATTTAGAGCAAAAGCTTAATTTTATAAAAGGCTTAACGTTTAGAACTAAATTCGCATATAATACCGATTACGTACACAGGAAAATTCGTAATTCTTCGGTTAATACTTACGAGCCAATATACCTTAGAGATTTAGACCCAACGGCTGACCAAACAAGTGATGAAATAGTTTATAGAAGAAATGGAGTAGCAGGTAATCTGTCTTACGGCGAAGGTTACGATACAGGTAGAAATTGGTACTTCGAAGGAGGTTTGAGTTATGATAACAGCTTCGCGAAACATCACGTAGGAGGTTTGCTGTTATATAACGAGCAAAAGCTATATTATCCAAAGCAGTTTACAGATATTCCAATGGGCTTAGTAGGCTTGGTTGGACGTGTAACTTATGATTTTGACAATACTTATTTAGCCGATTTTAATATTGGATATAATGGATCAGAAAATTTTGCAAAAAATAAGCGCTTCGGGATATTTCCAGCGGTTTCTGCCGGTTGGGTAGTTACCAACGAATCTTTCATGAAAAGCCAATCTTTTATGGACTTTATGAAACTACGTGTTTCGTACGGTATAGTGGGTAATGATAGATTAGGTGGCAATAATCGACTTGCTGGTGACCGTTTCCTTTACCTGCCAAACAGTTTCAATCCTGAAGATGGAAACTACAGCTTCGGTACTGATAACCCAAAAAACGTACAGGCAGCGAGTGAAGGACAAATTGGAAATCCAAATGTGACTTGGGAAACTGCAAAAAAGCAAAACTATGGCGTTGACATGGAGTTCTTCAAAAGTAAATTAGGTGTAACCTTCGATTATTTTATCGAAAATCGTTCAGATATTTTAACATATAGAGGAACAGTACCAGGTTTTGTAGCTTATCAGCTACCAGCTGTAAATATTGGGGTAGTACAAAATAAAGGTTTCGAAGTTGAACTGAAGTGGAGTCAATCTGTTAACGATGATTTTAGATATCGTATTAGTGCCAATATGTCTCATACGAAAAATAGAATCGTTTTTAAAGATGAGGTGCCTCAGTCCGAACCTTATTTGTACAGAACAGGTAAGCCAGTTGGTCAACCGTTCGGTTACATCTTTGATAAGTTTTACAACGATGCTGATGCTGATAATGCGAGTTTACCAGACCATCAATACAACTTAAAACCAGGAGACATGGTTTACAAAGATTTAAACGGCGATGATGTGATTGATCAAAATGACCAGCAAGCAATTGGCTACCCTACGTATCCATCATATAACGCAGGTATCAACTTAGGTTTTGATTACAAAAACTTTGATTTCTCTATGTCATGGGCTGGTGCATCAAATACATCAAGACTGTTAGCAGAAACTTATCGACTAGCATTTGGAGCAACCTTAGACCGTTCTTTACTACAATACATGGCAGACGGAAGATGGACACCAGAAACTGCAGCTACCGCTACTTTCCCAAGGATGACACTTGCTGGGTCAGTCAATAATGGTAAAGATTCAGATTTTTGGCTGAGAGACGCTTCTTACCTACGCTTAAAAAATGTTGAACTCGGTTATAATTTTAAGGGAGTCTTCCTTAAAAAAATGGGAATCAGTAACTTAAGAACGTATCTGAATGGAGCAAACTTGCTGACTATATCTAAGCTTGATATTACTGACCCAGAGTCACGGACTGCCGATGATTCGGTATACCCGTTAACGAAAATATATAATGTAGGAATAAGAGTTAGTTTCTTATAGAAAACAGTTTGTAAAACTCAATTATTAAAAAAAGATTATGAAAGCAACAAGGTTAATATATATGATTGCTGTAGTAGCATTAATATCTACGAGCTGCGAAAAAGTTAAGTTCGGAAACGATTTCCTTGAGAAAGAACCCAGTGTAGATGTTACTGCGGATACCATATTTAATTCAGTTGAACTAGCTGAGCGTTATTTATGGAGTGGGTACAGAACTTTACCTTATGGTTTAAATATAAATTTTTCAGAAAAAGGCAACAAACTTGGGATGGATTTGCTGGAGTCCTTAACCGACTTGAACCAAAGTTACTTAGCTTGGGGTGGTGCAAATGAGATTTACTATACAGGCCAATACACGGCAGCTACTGAAAATTCATCTGCAGATACAAAGTACTCTTTCACCAAAGAGCAGAGTTGGGATGGTATTCGTATTGGATGGTATTTTGTTGAACATGCAGACCTCATTCCTGACTCCACACCCGAATACGTAAATCAATTAAAGGCAGAGGCGAAAATGATTATCGCACTGCATTACGTTGACATGTACCGAAATTTCGGAGGACTTCCATGGGTAGATCATGCTTATACTCCAACGGAGAATACTGATTTACCAAGATTGACCGCTAAAGAAACACTAGAAAAAATAGTAAGTCTTATCGACGAAGCAATCCCTGCGTTACCTTGGGTAATTCAAAACATCTCAACTGACGATGGGCGTTTCACTAAAGCCGCAGCTATGGGGCTTAAAGCAAGACTATTATTGTTTGCTGCAAGTCCATTATTTAATTCAGCTCAACCATATCTTGCTGGCGAAGCCGCAGATAAAAAAATGACTTGGTTTGGTGGATACGAGGCCAGTATGTGGGATAGAGCTGCCCAAGCCGCAAAAGATTTATTAGATGCTGTAGATCAAAATGGGGGTTACAGCCTTGTTAAAACCGGTAACCCACGTAAGGATTTTCAAAATGCTTACTACAAACGGGGTAACGGAGAAATTTTGATTAGTACAAGAGTAAGGTATAAATCACCGGGTTATTGGGACCAATCCTATTACTTTTATCAAAGTGCGGGCAGCTACGGAACAGCTTGTGCAACTAAAGAGTATGTAGATATGTTTCCGATGGCAAGCGGTATTCCAATAGACGCAGTTGGTTCTGGATGGAATCCAGCAGACCCATGGAAAAATAGAGACCCAAGATTATATGAAACTGTATTAGTTAATGGAGATAGTTTTCAAGGACGTCCTGCTGAATTATGGATTGGAGGCCGAGAAAGAACTAATGAAGCATTTAAAGGTTCTGCAACCGGTTTTGGGGCAAAGAAGTTTCTATTGGAAAGAACAAATGCAACTGCAATACAATCTGTGGTGCAATGGCCGTATTTACGTTTAAGCGAAATTTATTTGACTTATGCAGAAGCCTTAAATGAAGCTAAACAAGGTCCAACACCAGAGGCTTATGCCGCAATAAATAAGGTACGTAACCGTGTAGGGCTTAACGATCTTTCAGGGTTAACTTACAAACAATTTCAAGATGCAGTATTTAAAGAAAGAGCGTTAGAACTGGGTTTTGAAGAAGTACGTTGGTATGATATCGCTCGCTTGAAAAAAGAAGACATTTTCAAACAAACTCTACACGGTGTTAACACCGTAAAAAAAGTTGGTGGTGGCTTTACTTACACAACTTTTGAGCTTCCAGAACGCTACTGGAAAAATAATTTTTCTCCAAAATGGTACTTAAGTGCTTTTCCACCAAATGAGATAAACAAAGGTTATGGCTTGGTACAAAATCCTGGATGGTAATTAATAAACTCTAATCATTAGTAAATGAAAAAATATAATATAAAAAAGCTAAGTGACGGCATATTGAAAAGCAACTATCCTCTTAGTTTTAATTTCATCCGGTTTCTTAATTTATTTAGGAGGACAAACCTAGGGTTTGTGAGACCGCTTTGCCTCATGGTAATATTAGTATCTCATCAGTTAGCCTTTGGCCAGTCTAATGGAGTTAAAATAACGATTTTAGATGATTCTGGAAAGCCCTTTGAAGGTGTTGTTATTGAATCTGTAACAAATAACAAGAATTCAGTAATGACCGATAAATCTGGCGCTGCGACCTTAGATATAGCAGTCAATAGTCTCATAAGAATATCTTTTAGTGATATGCAAAAAACTATTGAAGTTAAATCAGAAACTGTTAAAGCACAGTTAAGTGTAGAAGATAAAAATATAAATCTCGGTTTTGGGACTTCTAAGTCGGTAGATGAGTTGACATCGTCTGTTGCTGTTGTATATCATAATGAGCTTGAAAAAAGTTCTTTAAATAATCCTTCTGAAAGCCTATTTGGTCAGCTTTCTGGGTTAATGGTTCAACAAAATTCTGGCGAACCATGGAACAGAAATGCAACTTTAAACGTTCGAGGTACTGGTACGCTAGGTAATAACACTCCTTTAGTACTAGTGGATGGTTTTGAGCAAGACTTAGCGTCGGTATCTTTACCAGAAATTGGAAGCGTATCTGTTTTAAAAGACGGAGCTGCTTTAGCTAGATACGGACAAAGAGGGGCAAATGGTGTTATATTGGTAACTACCAAAAGAGGAGAATACAATTCATCTAAGGTTAGTGTATCTTATGATCAAGGGTTTAATTTTGCATTTCGTAAGCCTGATTTTTTAAATGGTTATGATTATGCAAGAAGTATAAATTCTGCAAGTGTCCTTGACGGTAATGCGGCTGTTTATTCAGACCAAGATGTCAATGGTTTCAAAACAAACGAAAACCCTTTCTTACTTCCAAATGTAAATTGGTTTGATGAAACTTTAAGAGATTATGGTACTAACGCAAATTTGAATACCAGTTTTTTTGGCGGAGGAAAAACTGTCAAATACTTTGCTTTATTAAACTATCAAAATGAAAGAGGTTTGTTTGATAACACAAGCCTTGACAAAAGGTACGATAGTCAGTTAAAATATGACCGTTTAAATTTCAGAACAAATTTTGATATTGATTTAACAAAAACTACAAAATTCCTTCTTAATGTTTCAGGCAACCTAAACGGACGTAATGAACCTGGCGCTCGAGCTAGTGGAATTATGGATGCCATTTACAGTATTCCTTCCGCAGCTTTTCCTGTTAAAACTGAAAGTGGAAATTGGGGAGGTACATCTTTTTATGATAATAACCCAGTGGCTTTGGTTTCATCTACTGGTGTACGTCAGCCTAACGGAAGAAGAATTAGCGTTAATGGACAAATTTCTCAGGACTTAAGCGCATGGGTAAAGGGTTTATCTGCTGATGCTGCTGTATCGTATGATAACGGTGTTGATTATTATGAAAATAAAACAAGAACATTTTTATACGAAAATGTATCGTTTGCTCGTGATCCTGTTACAGGAGAAATAACCTTTACCAATCCTACCGTTTATGGAAGTGAAACAGATTTAAATTACGGTCAATCGTTTGGAGATCAAATACGTCTTGCAACCATTTTTGGTAAAGTAAACTATGATACTAAACTTGGTGACGGTGCTTTAAAAACATCTTTAATGTACCATCAGGATAAGCGTGTGAGAGATGGACAATACAACACATTTTTACACCAGAATATGGTGGCTTTAGCTGGCTATAGTTTAAAAAACCGCTATTTTGTTGATGGAGTTTTGTCATACAGTGGAAGCAGTGTTTTACCACAAGGTAATCGGTTCGGATTCTTCCCTGCTATTTCTGCGGGCTGGATAGTAAACCGTGAAGACTTTCTAAAAAGCAACACCGTTATAGATTATTTAAAGCTAAGAGCATCTTGGGGAATGAGTGGTAACGACATTATGTCTGCTAACCTTTCTGAACAAGCTTTTGGTAGTGGTGGTGATTACTTTTTCAACGATAATAATTCTGCTGCTGGAGGAATCCTTGAAGGTAGATTAGCAACTACCGGGTTAACGTACGAAAATTCTACAAAAACTGATATTGGGATTGATATGAATCTGTTTGGATCACTTTCCGTAACACTTGATGCTTTTTACGATATCCGAAAAAATATTTTAGTAAGCACTGGTGGCGCTATACCTACTGCCCTTGGTGTAACAGCTCCAACTTCAAATGCAGGAGAGGTTAGAAATAGAGGTGTTGAAGCCTCCATTTTATGGAGTAAAAGCACTGATAATTTTAAGTACCATATTGGAGGTAATTTTACTTTTTCTAAAAATAAGATTATCAATATGAATGAGGAATTTCAACCTTATGATTATTTAAAAGAAACCGGAAACTCAGTAGGCCAGCAATTTGGACTACAATCACTAGGCTTTTTTAAAGATCAATCCGATATTAATAATAATCCAAAACAATTATTTTCTGACGTAAGACCAGGGGATGTAAAATACAAAGATCAAAATAAAGACGGCTTTATTGATAATCTCGACATAGTGCCTATTGGTTACGCTAGTAATACTCCTGAGATGTATTATGCTTTAAATTTAGGATATGAAATGAAAGGTATTGGTTTAGATGTGGTATTGCAAGGCATCGCTAATAAAACTGTGTTTTTGAATACTAAAAGTGTTTTCTGGCCTTTACGTGGAAATACTTCAATTTCTAGTTTTTCAAATAACAGTTGGACACCCACAACGGCAGAAACAGCAACTTTACCAAGGTTAACATTGTTAGAAAATGCTAATAATTACCGTAAAAATGATATTTGGTTAACTAGTGGGGACTATTTGAAGTTAAGACGTGTTGATCTTTACTATAACTTTCCTCAAGGTTTAGTTAAAAAAATAAAATTAGAAAAGGCACAATTATACGTTCGTGGATCAAACCTGTTTTCTTCTGATAATATAAAGGTTACAGACCCAGAATCTATAGGCATTGATTATCCATCACTTGCTACGTACAACCTTGGAATTAAACTTGAGTTTTAAAAATAAGTAGATATGAAAATATTAAAATATATAAAATACGGCTTACTTACTTTATTGCCATTAACCTTTAGTAATTGTAGCTACTTGAAGTATGACGAAACATCTTTCAATCGAGAGGATGATGTATTTAGCGACTTTGGACGTACTAAAAACTTTTTGAGTGGTATTTATGCTTACTTACCCACAGATTTCAATAGTATTGAAGGGGCCATGCGCTCATCTGCCACTGACGAGTCGGAATACGTATCAGATCTTTCTGATGTTCAAAGATTTAATCAAGGCCGGTTTAGTCCACTTCAGCCCGTTGATAACGTTTGGGGTCAAATGTATTCTGGCATTAGAGCTGCAAATTTGTTTCTTGAAAAAACTAAAGATCAAAAATATCTCGAGGATCAATACAACTTAAATTACAGCGAGACAATTGCGCAGTTTAAAAATTATCCTTATGAGGCTAGATTTCTGAGAGCATTTTTTTACTTTGAATTAGCTAAAAGATATAATAATGTACCGCTAATTACAAAGACACTAACCCCAGAAGAAGCTAAAGGAGTAAAACAGAACACCTTTAACGAGATTGTTAATTTTATTGTAAGCGAGTGCGATGATATTGCGATAAGTTTACCAAAGACTTACGTAGGCTTTTCTTCCGTATCTGAAACCGGCCGAGCCACCAAAGGTGCTGCTTTAGCATTAAAAGCTCGTACTTTATTATATGCGGCAAGTTTTTTACACAACCCCACCAAAGAAAAAGCATTATGGGTAAAAGCTGCGGTTGCTGCTAAGGAAGTGATGGATTTAACCGCCTATACCTTAGAGCCAAACTACTCCAATATCCCAAATAATTATAAAAGTAAAGAACTGATTTTGGAGAGACGTCAGGGTGCTTCAAACGATTTTGAAAAAAGGAACTTCCCGATAGGCTACGAAGGTGGGAATACAGGGAACTGTCCGTCCCAAAACTTAGTTGATGCTTATGAAATGAAGAGCAATGGACTCCCAATAACTGATGCTTTGTCTGGTTATAGTCCTATGAATCCTTATGCGGGAAGAGACCCAAGGTTAGAAAAAACTATAATCGTAAATGGCTCAACTTGGAAAAGTCAAATTGTGAAAAGTTATGTTGGTGGAGCAAACGGAAAACCTAAAACAAATGCAACAAAAACAGGATATTATTTAAAAAAGCATGTGGTAGAGATTGTTAATTTACTGCCAACTAACACCACCACTAGAGAGCATTCATGGGTTTTGTTTCGCTATGGAGAGATTCTGTTGGACTATGCTGAAGCGATGAACGAGGCTTATGGTCCAGAAGACGCGTCCACTCTTGGTAAAACTGCGCTTCAGGCTGTAAACGAAATAAGGTTTAGAGCAGGTATGCCTAACTTTCCTGCGGGTTTAACTCAAGCTAAGTTCCAAGAAAAACTACGTAATGAGCGTATGGTGGAACTTGCTTTTGAAGATCACCGTTTCTGGGATGTACGTCGTTGGAAAATAGGCGCACAAACTAGTGATATTTATCAAATGGAGATTACACCGGCAACATCAGGTCCAGGTTTCGTTTACGAGAAAAAAATACTGGAAGTAAGACCTTTTGAAGATAGAATGAACTTTTATCCAATACCACAAGCTGAAATTAATAAGAATCCAAATTTAGTACAGAATACTGGTTGGTAGTTTAAAGTAAAATAACAATAATAACACTGGGTTGCATTAAACAATCTTTTAATATTAGGTGTATGATGATGAGTAAAAAATTAACACTTGTTTTAGTTTGCTTGTGTTTGGTTAAGTTGGTTTACGCTCAGTCATCTGCACCTAATATTATTGTTATTTTGGCAGATGACTTAGGTTACGCTGATGTAGGGTTTACTGGTTGTAAAGATATACCAACCCCAAATATTGATAAAATAGCAAAAAGCGGAGTTGTATTTACCAAAGCTTATGTAAGTTATGCCGTTTGTGGCCCAAGTAGAGCGGGGTTAATTACAGGTAGATATCAAGATAAGTTTGGCTTTTCAGATAATCCTTTGATGGCACCAAATGACCCCACAATGGGCTTGCCCTTAACCGAGCAAACACTGGGCGATTTAGTAAAGCAAAAACAATATTCAACGGTTGCAATTGGTAAATGGCATTTAGGAGCACACCAAACCTTAAGACCAAACAAAAGAGGTTTTGATGAATTTTATGGGTTCTTAAGTGGTGGACATGACTACTTACCAGAGAATTTTATATTCAATGACCTTTCCGAAGTTAAAAGCCAATTTGATGCTTATAAAGCCAATTTATTAAGAAACAACCAAAGAGTTAAAGAAACAGCTTACCTAACGGATGCTTTGTCCCGCGAAGCTGTTGATTTTGTTGCTAGAAATAACAATAAGCCATTCCTATTATACTTAGCATATAACGCACCTCACGCCCCTTTACAAGCAACAAAAAAATACCTCGACAGGTTTGAAAACATTAGAGATGTAAAAAGAAAAACTTATGCGGCAATGGTTAGTGCCATGGATGATGGCATAGGGTCACTTTTGACAAAACTTGACGAATTAAAACTCTCTGAAAATACAATCATATTCTTTCTTTCAGATAATGGAGGACCAAGTCATGTTAACGCATCAAGTAATTTACCTTTCAGAGGAGAAAAAGGAAGTTTTTTTGAAGGAGGCGTTCATGTTCCGTTTGCCATGCAATGGAAAGGACATATTACAGCCGGTCGAACTTATAATAATCCGGTAAGTTCACTAGATATTTTCGCAACAGTTGCTGCAGTAGCAGATGCTAAACCAAAAAATAATTTAGATGGCGTAAATTTAATTCCGTTTATAACCCAGCATAATAAAGGCGTTCCGCACACTCAGTTATATTGGAGAAATCATAAAACAAATCGTTTAGCAGTAGTTACCGCAGAAACTAAATTAATTACAGAAAAAGATAAAAAGCCAATGCTTTTCAATCTTAAAAATGACATTAGCGAAACCAATAATATAGCTGAGTTAAGTGCCAATCAAAATTTGTTAAAAGATTTAGATCTTAAAATCATTCAGTGGCAAAACCTACTGTTAGAGCCGAAATTTGAGGGTTTATTAGACGATAAAAAATACACGAGTGAGCATCCTGAAAGATGGATTATTAAAGATAATAAATAGACAGGAGTATGAGAGTTTTAGTCAAAAGTACAGGAATTACTTTATTGTTTTTACTGGTGTTTCAAATTAGTTTCGCCACTAGCTATTATATCCACCCTAAACTTGGGAATGATAGTAATGTTGGAACTTCTCAAAAGTTTCCTTTTCAAACATTAGCCAAGATCCAAAAAATCAAGCTTCTGCCCGGCGACCAGGTTTTTTTGGCTAACGGACAGTTATATTCAGGGACTTTAATCATCAAAAACCAACAAGGTCTTCTTGGGCATCCAATAAAGGTCAATTCTATTAACTGGGATAATGAAAAATCATTTCAGAATGCTGTGATAGATTTTAAAGGACAAGCAAACGGTATCCTCCTTCAAGATTGTAATTTTATTGAAGTTTCAAATTTACAACTGACGGGAAACGGTTATCAGATACCAGACGATTCCCAGAAAATGCGGTGTGGAGTTTTAATTGATAATGTTGACCAAGCTTTAATGACTGGTATGAGTTTAAATAATCTAACTATACACGATGTATTTTTTGAAAACCCGTTTTATGAAAGAGGAACCGAAGAAGTTAAAAGTGCAAATGGCACACAAAAATATGGTTGGGGAATTAGGTTAACCAGCCATAAACCTTTAAACAAGATTAAAAATATTGAAATCAGCAATTGTACCGTAACAGATGTTAGCCATACAGGAATTAAGCTTACCGGTTTGGGAAAAAACATTACAGATGTAAGGGTAATTGGTAACCGCGTTTATAGATCTGGCGGGCCAGGTATACAAATGTCTGGTGTAGCAAATGTTTACGTGGCTAATAATATAGTCGCCCATTCTGGTAGTAACGATGATAGCAGAAAATGGGGACGTGGCAGTGGACTATGGACATGGGATTCATCAAATATTTTAATAGAGAAAAATCAATTTCTGTACGCTAATGGCCCAGGAGATTCTGCCGGCGCTCATATTGATTTCAACTGTGATAATGTTTTTATTCAGTATAATTTAAGTGCTTATAATGCCGGTGGCTTTTGCGAAATCCTGGGTAACAACTATAATTGCGCATATAGGTATAATGTAAGCGTAAACGATGGCTACCGCGTAAAAGGAAAAAATGGGGCGTTCCAAGAAGGTAAAACATTGTGGCTAAGTGGCTTTGTTGGTGAAAAGCAAGCTAGAAAAGGCCCCGTGAATACCTATATCTACAATAATACTATTTATTGTGATTCTACCATTTTACCTAAAATGGCGTTGGATAATACAAGTTCATCTATTTTAATTGCTAACAACATTTTCTATACAAAAAACAATATTAAAATGGTTTTAGGAGATCAATATAAGCCAGATACCAAAACAGGATTGATTGCTAAAAATATCATCTTTGAAAACAATCTTTTCTCAAAAGCTTCTACATGGCCAGCCGAGGCATTGTTTTCGGATAATCATCCAACCATTGGCAATCCTGATTTTGTAAATGTTAATCAGTTAAACTTAATAAACTTCACGCCCCAAAATACTGCAGTCTTCAAAAATAAAGGGACAGCTGTCAAAGAGTTTCCTTTTAATGAGAAAAAACTAAACTTCAACCTTGAAATGAAACAAGACATTTTGGGTAAAGATATCATTGGCTCGCCTAGTATCGGAGCTATTCAGTAAGTTAATAAAACGTTAAACTATGATACCATTGCAACAAAAAAGCTTTAAATATTTAGTAGGAAGTGTCTTACTTTTTACACTGCCGTTTATACTGCCATCATGCAAGCAAAAAAATGATGCAGCGCAAAACAAGCCTAATATTATCATTATTTACGCAGATGATTTAGGTTATGGGGATTTAAGTTGTTATGGCGCTACTGCAGTAAAAACACCCAATATTGATGCTTTAGCTGCAAATGGAATGAAGTTTACAGATGCGCATTGCGCAGCGTCTACCTGTACACCATCAAGGTACGCGTTGCTTACTGGAAGTTATGCTTTCAGAAACAATGCTGCGATTTTACCTGGTGATGCTCCTTTAATCATAGACCCAAACCAAGAAACCGTTCCAAGTATGCTTAAAAAAGCCGGCTACGTTACAGGCGCTATCGGTAAATGGCATTTAGGTATGGGAAATGGAAAGCCTAATTGGAACGATTCAATAGCTCCTGGCCCTATAGAAGTGGGATTTGACTATAGTTTTTTAATGCCCGCAACTTTAGATAGGGTGCCAACCGTTTATGTGGAAAACCACCATGTAGTAAACCTAGATTTAGCAGATCCAATCGAAGTCAATTATGATAAAAAGGTAGGTAACGATCCAACAGGTTTAGAGCATCCAGAAATGTTAAAAATGTTGGCAGATACGCAACACAGCGGTACCATTGTGAACGGAATTAGCAGAATAGGTTTTATGAAAGGGGGCCATAAAGCTTATTGGAAAGACGAAGAAATTTCTACGGTATTGAACAATAAAACCACCGAATTTATAAAGAAAAATAAAGATCAACCCTTCTTTTTATATTATGCTTTGCCAAACATTCATGTTCCAAGAGCACCGAATGTGAAGTTTGTAGGCTCCACAACTATGGGTAGACGTGGTGATGATATTGTACAAATGGATTGGGTAGTTGGAGAGTTAATGAAGACCTTGAAAGACCTTAATTTAGAGGAAAATACTTTAGTGATTTTTACCAGCGATAACGGACCTGTTTTAGATGATGGATATGCAGATGAGGCAGTCGCCAAAATCGGGGATCACAAACCAGCGGGAATTTATAAAGGAGGTAAATATAGTGCTTACGAAGGTGGCACTAGAATGCCCACTATAGCATTTTGGCCCAACAAAATTAAAAAAGGAGAGAGTGACGCTTTGTTTAGTCAAGTCGATTTTTTTGCTTCTTTTGCAAAATTAGTTGGATTAAGTGATTTTAAAGAAGGTACCGCTCCTGATAGCAAGGATATGTTGCAAGTTATATTAGGAAATTCAAAAACTGGTCGGCAAGAAATGCTAGAAGAATCTTTTACCATGGGAGTTAGGTTTGATGAATGGAAGTATATTGCTCCACAAACATCTAAAGCACCAGATTGGCTGAAGAATAAAGACATAGAAATAGGTCTAAAAACCGAACCTCAGTTGTTTAATTTAAATAACGACCCGGCAGAAGCTTATAATCTCGCAGAACAATATCCTGATAAGGTTGAAAAGTTCTCAGATCTGATAAATAATATTATAGCGAAAAAATAGTAATTATTGTATTTAATAATTTTAGAAGATGAATCTATTTGTGATTTTTTTAATGATGCTCTCAATATTTGTTTTGCCCAAAAGTCAACTTAGGAAAGCTAATAGTGAGATTGCTTTGGTCGGCGACTCGACTATTAATAAAGCTCCGGGTTTTACTTTAGTTTGGTCAGACGAGTTTAATAAAGATGGATTTCCAGATACTACAAAGTGGAATTTTGAAAAAGGCTTTGTTCGTAACTCAGAAGCGCAGTGGTATCAAAAAGAAAATGCTAGTTGTTTAGATGGCTATTTAGTAATTACTGGAAAAAAAGAGCATAAAAAAAATCTAAATTATATAGCGGGTAGTGAGAACTGGCGTACTAATCGAGAATATATTGAATACACCTCCGCAAGCTTAAAACAAAAAAAAGAGTTCGCTTTTAAGTACGGGAGAGTAATAATAAGAGCAAAAATCATCGCGTCTCAAGGCTTATGGCCTGCCATTTGGACTGTGGGCGTATCTGGTAATTGGCCTTACAATGGCGAGTGCGACATAATGGAGTATTATAAAGGAGGGTTACATGCTAATTTTGCTCACGGCAGTCTAAATCCAAATAAACCTGTTTGGAATTCAGTTTTCAAAAAAATGGAGACTTTTGATAACTCAAAATGGGATGAAGATTTCCATGTCTGGCGTTTAGATTGGAACAAAGACAGTATGGAAATTTATGTTGATGACTTATTACTGAACAGCATAAAATTATCAGAAACCCATAACTTAACCAACGGGATTAATCCTTTTAGGCAAGCCCATTATTTACGTTTAAATTTAGCGCTAGGAGGCGATAGTGGTGGAAGTTTATCCGAAACGCATCTACCATCACAATACTTAATTGATTATGTTAGAGTCTACCAATATACCCTCAATGAATGAGCAGTGACCAAATTTACCGCTTAGTTTGACGAGTAATACAACACCATAAGCACTTGCAAGTTCTGATAGTTACACTTGCTATTTCTAGCATGTAAACCAATGTATTATTATGAAACGAACTGGATAAAAACAGTAAAAATGAATATTTTATCAATCGTAGTCTTTAGCTTGATTTCTTTTGCCTATACAAAGAAAGAGGATACAGGCAAACCTAATTTAGTTGATACTCCACTGGTTATTTCACCACCGACATCTGAAGGTAAAGAAAAGGTTTTCCCGTTTTCAAGGCTCGGCCCAAACGGGTGAGCAAGTTGATTTGAACGCGTTAACTACTCTTGTTAAAAACTTAAGTCTTTTACGTCTCTAATGTAATTTCTGTTTACATCACGCAGTTCTTCCAATCTTTCTTTATATTTTGGATTTTCTACCAAATTATTAGACTCCCAAGGATTTTTTTCTAAATCATAAAGTGCCTCAACAGGTTGGGGCAGGTAATAATTGTTAAGCTCTGGCGAAGCTTTGGCATGTAAAAGATTTTTATATTTATCTGGAGCGTAAACAATAAATGGTACATGATGTCCGGTATCATAAGGAAAGGCCTTACCTCTTGGTAAAAATCCGCCATGATCATAGAAGAAGAATACAATGGTGTTTTCAAGTATTTTTCGCTTTCTTAAGTCATCTAAAAATACACCCACCTACTTATCGATGTTTTGTAAGTCCTCTAAATGCAATGCATAATCTGATCTTACTTCATGAAAATCAGGAACAGGCGGAGGTAATATTACTGTTTTTGGGTCCACAGCACATTTGATACGCTTATCAATCCTTACTGTTGTCATCCTACTCATATCGGTAGAAAGATTATTAAACTGGTCGTAACGGCTTCCCCTGTCGGGTTGTGTCGCTATACGTAGCGTTCTTATTGTTGCGTGACCATGTTTCTTTAACCAAACTCTTAGTCTCTTTTCCGGCTATGTTATAATCCATTTTACTGTTGTTAACAGTGAAATAACCGTCATCGGTCAATTTTTAAGCAAGAAGTATTGCTCGTGTTGCAAATGTGGACCTCGGTGCAAATCATTGCCGTAAACCGTAGCCTGTTGTACCACTAGTTAACATGGAGCGGGCAGGGGAGCAATATGGCGCATTGGCATAAGCCTTATGAAACACTACTCCATAGGAAGCCATCCAATCTAGGTTTGTGGTTTTAATACTTTGATTTCCGTAGGCAGGGAAAAGGTAAGGAGAGGTGTCCTCGATGACTAAAAATAAAACATTTGGTTTTTCAAACTGCGAATAGCCAAAACTCGCCATAAAAAACAGTTGAAAAACAATAAGATGTTTTTTCATTTTCTATGGATTTTATAAAATTAGGTGTAATCGTTTTTTTATTCTCATTTATTTAAGGGGTATTTTTTGATATCCCAAAATGATTTTTAAAAACTGGTCCCAATTTTATTTTTTTTCTTTTCTTTTTTGTTCGTGTAGCGTTCTGTATTTAATCGGTTTATTCTGCATTAGTGTTTTCGTCAGATTCCAAGTAAATGGCATCCAGTCCTTGCCTTCGTCCCAAAGCGGAGGCATCATTTTTGATTCCCAATTTTTATAAGCGCTCATTATTTCATCAAAAATTTTCTTATTCGTTTTTGAGATGTCTTTGGTTTCCCCTAAATCATTTTTTAGGTTGTACATTACGGAGCCATAGCGTTCTAGTGAAATTAGCTTTTGGTCGCCTATACGGGCAGATGACTCTTCCAATTTCCTCCAGAAAAGCATGTGATGTGGTACTCCTGTTTTTTTGTCCATTAAAAAAGGCAACAGGTTAGCTCCATCCAATAATAAACCAGTTGGTTTGGTAATTCCACCGGCTGCTAAAGAAGTCGGGAAAATATCCAAAGAAGAACTTAATCCGTTAAATTTAACTCCACCCTTAATTTTAGCCGGCCAGCTTACTACAAAAGGTACGCGGTGTCCGCCTTCAAATTCGTTTCCTTTAAATCCTTTAAGTGGGCCGTTTTTTGAAGTATTCTCTGGAGAACCTCCATTATCACTTAAAAAGTAAATTAAGGTGTTGTCTCTAATTCCTAAATCCTCTAATTTATGAATAAGTTTCCCCACGTTTTCATCCAAGGACCAAGTCATAGCTGCTAATTCTTGTCTGGGATGATTTTTAAACCTTTCCAAATCTTCAGTTTTAGCTTCCATTGGCGTATGTACAGCGTTAAATGCCAAGTACATAAAAAATGGTTCATCTTTACTTTGCTCAGCATATTTTACAGCTTCATCGCCTAAAATATCCGTCATGTACCCTGCATGTTCTACATTTCTACCGTTATGTTGAAGCATTTTATCTTCAGAAGGGTTTTTAATTTCAAAATACGAACGGCTGCCAGCAAGAAAGCCATAAAAATCATCAAAACCACGTTGGTTGGGTTGATCGCTAACCGCACTTCCTAAATGCCATTTTCCAAGTGCATAGGTTTTATAGCCATTAGTTTTCATCATATCTGCCATGGTTTTTACATCATCACTTAGTCCAAATTTTCCGGTTCCGTTAGCTTCAAACCCAAACCTTTGCTGGTATTTACCGGTCATAAGCCCCGCTCGTGAGGGGGCGCAAACCGTTGAGCTAACATGGGCATCTGTAAATACAACGCCACCTTCAGCAAGTTTGTCAATATTTGGAGTTTTTAAATCTTCACTTCCCATAAATCCAAAATCTATGTAGCCAGCGTCGTCTGCCAAAATAATGATCACATTAGGTTTGTTAGTTTTACTGGATGAGTGTTGAGATGCATTCGTATTGTTTACAGTTTTTTTAGAGGAGCAGGAGATTAATAAAAGGCAAATTGCCACAACTTGACTCCATTTGATAGTGTTATTCATGTGTTATTGTTTTTGTCTATTTTAATTTATAAATGGGAATTAAGAGTTGAAATAGATTTAGTAAAGTTGTGAAAACTAGAAAAAAATCGGTTAAGGTGTTAATTTAAGCGCCTGATAGTCAGTGAGTTTTTAGTGTCACGAAGCGTAGCGTGAGTTTCAAAATCGGATTTAAAACTAAATTAACAGGAGCAAATGCGTTAGTGTGAGAATTCTTCGGTTTATCTATTGCTAAAGTAGATTGTACAATAAATTAAATAAACGGAAGCTGTAATTTTTTTTTCATTTTGAATTAATTTGGGTTAAAAAACATAATTGGTTATATAGCAAGCTTCTATTATCAAATATAATCTAATCTTAGACTAAGAAACAGGCAGATTAATTCAAATTTAGGGGTTTTATAATTCAAAGTTTGGTTTGTAATTCAAGCACATTTATATAAAATTTAGTATTGATTTCTTTTAATTTATATAAACCTAAAACAACTAAAAATTTAATTTATGGATAAAACTGGTTTATAAAGTTATAATATAAATTCATCGATCCTAATTGTTTTTGGCTCATTGCTCAATATATGTTTTCAGTGTAGGGAGATTGGAACTTACTTTTATTGAGTATCATCAACAACTGATAAACTTAAACGGGTTTTAAAATCTTGTGCAGCAGATTTAACGTTATAAGACAACTTATTTTTATTGAGTAAATAATCAATATCATTTAAGAATTTAGCTCTATTTGGAATATAGGTGATATTATTGGTGGTCATAAGGGTTGATATTTTATTTTTTATTAGCAATAAATTCTTTAATCTTTATTTCCGCAGGCTGATAATTAAAATTGGCAAACAGTACTGTAGAAATGGTAGACATCTTTGTTATAGAGTCCTTCAAAATATCATAGCAATTTAATCCCCCTGATTTTGTCCCGATCCATAAAACATTATCCCTCCCTTCTTCTATTACTTCCACAGCTTGGCTACTAAGGTTATTTTTAGAATTTGGCGAACTTCGAATTATTCTGAATTCATTACACTTATTTAGCCCTCCTCTAGTTCCTATCCATAAAAAGCCATATTTATCTTGATGTAGGGCTGTAATTTCATTGTTTACTAATCCATTTCTATTGTAAATAATGAGCTCCTTCCTATTTGCGAAAAAGTATGGGTAATAATAAAGATTAATAAAAGTAAAATAATGCCCCTCATCCTCTAAAACTTACACAACTAGAAGAAAAATTATTGAACTATTTAACTCAAGTAAATCATAATTGGTGTTAAACCAATAGTGTCCTAAACGTTTAGGAATAGGATAAAAAACACGTGTT
>NZ_AKZJ01000016.1 GCF_000302595.1 Pedobacter arcticus A12
AAAAAAAGCCCCCCATCAGTTATGATGGGGGGCTGGCATTACCGCCGTCTCTCAGGCGTATTAAAATCGGCACCGACCTACTCTCCCACGTGTTACCGCAGTACCATCGGCTCTGGCGGGCTTAACTTCTCTGTTCGGAATGGGAAGAGGTGGACACCGCCGATATAGGCACCTGAATATTTTAATGTTGTAAGTTATAAGCCGTAAGTTATAAGTTACAGGCTCTGGTCTCTCGACTTTTCACTTTTCACTTTTTACTTTTCACTTCATACACCAACAATGACATATTATTGAAAGAAGGTATTGGGAGAGAAGATAACTTATCATTTCAGCCTAACTGAAAGTATCGGACAATTAGTATTACTCGACTGTGCTGTCGCCAGCTTTACATCTGTAACCTATCAACGTAGTAGTCTTCTACGGTCCTCAATGGAAATCTCATCTTGTGGCTAGTTTCGCGCTTAGATGCTTTCAGCGCTTATCTATTCCCGGCATAGCTACTCTGCAGTGCCCCTGGCGGGACAACAGATTCACCAGCGGCCAGTCCAACCCGGTCCTCTCGTACTAAGGTCAGCCCCACTCAAATTTCCAACGCCCACAACAGATAGGGACCGAACTGTCTCGCGACGTTCTGAACCCAGCTCGCGTGCCACTTTAATCGGCGAACAGCCGAACCCTTGGGACCTTCTCCAGCCCCAGGATGTGACGAGCCGACATCGAGGTGCCAAACCTCCCCGTCGATATGAGCTCTTGGGGGAGATCAGCCTGTTATCCCCAGAGTACCTTTTATCCTTTGAGCGATGGCCCTTCCATGCAGAACCACCGGATCACTATATCCGTCTTTCGACCCTGATCGGCCTGTATGCCTCACAGTCAAGCATGCTTATGCTATTGCACTCCCCGTACGGTTACCAAGCGTACTGAGCATACCTTTGAAAGCCTCCGTTACACTTTTGGAGGCGACCACCCCAGTCAAACTACCCATCAAACAGTGTCCCCCGCTCTGCGGGGTTAGACACCGAATACAGAAAGGGTGGTATTTCAAGGTTGTTTCCACGGATCCTAGCGAACCCGCTTCAATAACTCCCACCTATCCTACACATCCTGTATCCAATGTCAATGTTAAACTGTAGTGAAGGTTCATGGGGTCTTTCCGTCCCGTTGCGGGTACCCGGCGTCTTCACCGGGACCACAATTTCACCGAGCTCATGGCCGAGACAGCGCCCAGATCGTTACACCATTCGTGCAGGTCGGAACTTACCCGACAAGGAATTTCGCTACCTTAGGACCGTTATAGTTACGGCCGCCGTTTACCGGGGCTTCGATTCAATGCTTCTCCTTGCGGATGACATCCCCTCTTAACCTTCCGGCACCGGGCAGGTGTCAGGCCTTATACTTCATCTTTCGATTTTGCAAAGCCATGTGTTTTTGTTAAACAGTCGCCTGGGCCTTTTCACTGCGGCTGACATTGCTGTCAGCGCCCCTTCTCCCGAAGTTACAGGGCCATTTTGCCGAGTTCCTTAGCCATGATTCACTCGAGCACCTTAGGATTCTCTCCTCGACTACCTGTGTCGGTTTACGGTACGGGTTTTTATAACCTGAAGCTTAGGGGGTTTTCTTGGAAGTCTGATTACCTGCGCTATCCGCGCCCCCGAAGGTTTGCGGTACTATCAGCTTTCAGCTGGGTCAGCGGATTTGCCTACTGTCCCAATACCTACGGCCTTCAACGAACTATTCCGTCAGTTCGCGGCAGTGTCACTACTCCGTCACCCCATCGCAGTTATAAAAAGTACTGGAATATTGACCAGTTGTCCATCGGATGTCCCGTTCGGGTTCTCCTTAGGTCCCGACTAACCCTGATCCGATTAGCGTTGATCAGGAAACCTTAGTCTTTCGGTGGGCGGGTTTCTCTCCCGCCTTATCGTTACTTATGCCTACATTTGCTTTTCCAATCTCTCCACGACCCATTACCAGATCGCTTCGCTGATATTGGAATGCTCCCCTACCACTTATACGTAGTATAAATCCAGAGCTTCGGTATACTGTTTTATGCCCGTTTATTATCCATGCCCGATCGCTCGACTAGTGAGCTGTTACGCACTCTTTAAATGAATGGCTGCTTCCAAGCCAACATCCTAGCTGTCTATGCAATCAGACCTCGTTAGTTCAACTTAACAGTAATTTTGGGACCTTAGCTGCTGGTCTGGGTTCTTTCCCTCTCGGCGCGTGACCTTAGCACCCCGCGCCTCACTGCAGTGTATATTTAATCAGCATTCGGAGTTTGTCTGGATTTGGTAGGATTTGACTCCCCCGCACCCAATCAGTAGCTCTACCTCTGTTAAACTTTACCACCACGCTGTTCCTAAAAACATTTCGGGGAGTACGAGCTATTTCCCAGTTTGATTAGCCTTTCACCCCTACCCACAGATCATCCGGAAACTTTTCAACGTTTATCGGTTCGGTCCTCCAGTACCTGTTACGGCACCTTCAACCTGTCCATGGGTAGATCACAAGGTTTCGCGTCTACCTCCTCTGACTCTGCGCCCTGTTCAGACTCGCTTTCGCTTCGGCTCCGTGTCTTAAACACTTAACCTTGCCAGAGAAGAGTAACTCGTAGGCTCATTATGCAAAAGGCACGCCGTCACAGAACAAGTCTGCTCCGACCGCTTGTAAGCACACGGTTTCAGGTTCTATTTCACTCCCCTGTTCGGGGTTCTTTTCACCTTTCCCTCACGGTACTGGTTCACTATCGGTCTCTCAGGAGTATTTAGCCTTACCAGATGGTGCTGGTGGATTCCCACAGGGCGTCTCCGACCCCGCGGTACTCAGGATACCACTATCCGATCATCACTTACGTCTACGTGGCTATCACACGCTATGGCGGGGCTTCCCATCCCCTTCGACTTCACTTTAATCTTCATGTTGTGGTCCTACAACCCCCGTACCGCCGTAACGGTATGGGTTTGGGCTTCTTCCAGTTCGCTCGCCACTACTTTGGAAATCACTGTTGTTTTCTTCTCCTCTGCTTACTTAGATGTTTCAGTTCGGCAGGTTTGCGCATTTGCGACTAGCCTTCAGCTAGTCAGGTTTCCCCATTCGGAAATCCGCGGATCAATTCGTATGTGCCGATCCCCGCGGCTTATCGCAGCTTGTCGCGTCCTTCATCGCCTCTGAGAGCCTAGGCATTCCCCGTGTGCTCTTATTTACTTTCTATTATGTAGATTGCTCTACCTGTTGTGTCTTGTTATCTTCTCTTCAATAACTTCTTCCAATATGTCAAAGAACTTTCTATCCCTTATATTCTTTCGAACAATGCCTCCGCTGAGGATGGATATAGTGGAGAATAACGGAGTCGAACCGTTGACCTCCTGCGTGCAAGGCAGGCGCTCTAGCCAGCTGAGCTAATCCCCCGTAAAGATGTCTATGTAGTCCCGAGCAGATTTGAACTGCTGACCCCTACATTATCAGTGTAGTGCTCTAACCAACTGAGCTACGGGACTGTGTCCTGATCCGCCCAGTGGCATCGCCACCGATATCATCTCTTCAGGTGTCTTTTTGTCTTTTCAAAAAAAATATATGCAGCGTAAGAAACTGAGCCTGCCGACTCTAGAAAGGAGGTATTCCAGCCGCACCTTCCGGTACGGCTACCTTGTTACGACTTAGCCCTAGTTATCAGTTTCACCCTAGGCCGCTCCTTGCGGTTACGGACTTTAGGCGCCCCCGACTTCCATGGCTTGACGGGCGGTGTGTACAAGGCCCGGGAACGTATTCACCGCGTCATTGCTGATACGCGATTACTAGCGAATCCAACTTCACGGGGTCGAGTTGCAGACCCCGATCCGAACTGTGAACGGCTTTGTGAGATTTGCATCCTGTTGCCAGGTAGCTGCCCTCTGTACCGTCCATTGTAGCACGTGTGTAGCCCCGGACGTAAGGGCCATGATGACTTGACGTCGTCCCCACCTTCCTCTCTACTTACGTAGGCAGTCTGTTTAGAGTCCCCATCTTGACATGCTGGCAACTAAACATAGGGGTTGCGCTCGTTGCGGGACTTAACCCAACACCTCACGGCACGAGCTGACGACAGCCATGCAGCACCTAGTTTCCTGTCCCGAAGGACGGTACTATCTCTAGTACCTTCAGTAACTTTCAAGCCCGGGTAAGGTTCCTCGCGTATCATCGAATTAAACCACATGCTCCTCCGCTTGTGCGGGCCCCCGTCAATTCCTTTGAGTTTCACCCTTGCGGGCGTACTCCCCAGGTGGATAACTTAACGCTTTCGCTTGGACGCTGACTGTATATCGCCAACATCGAGTTATCATCGTTTAGGGCGTGGACTACCAGGGTATCTAATCCTGTTTGATCCCCACGCTTTCGAGCCTCAGCGTCAATCACACTTTAGTAAGCTGCCTTCGCAATCGGTGTTCTGTGACATATCTATGCATTTCACCGCTACTTGTCACATTCCGCCTACCTCAAGTGTATTCAAGCCTGTCAGTATCAAAGGCACTGCGATGGTTGAGCCACCGTCTTTCACCCCTGACTTAACGGGCCGCCTACGCTCCCTTTAAACCCAATAAATCCGGATAACGCTTGGATCCTCCGTATTACCGCGGCTGCTGGCACGGAGTTAGCCGATCCTTATTCTTACGGTACGCTCAGCTCTCTTCACGAAGAAAGGTTTGTTCCCGTATAAAAGCAGTTTACGACCCATAGGGCTGTCTTCCTGCACGCGGCATGGCTGGTTCAGAGTTGCCTCCATTGACCAATATTCCTTACTGCTGCCTCCCGTAGGAGTCTGGTCCGTGTCTCAGTACCAGTGTGGGGGGCCATCCTCTCAGATCCCCTAGCCATCGTCGCCTTGGTAGGCCGTTACCCTACCAACTAGCTAATGGCACGCATGCCCATCTTGATCCTATGAATATTTGAACATTGCACAATGCTGTGCTGTGTTTTTATGCGGTGTTAATCCGGATTTCTCCGGGCTATCCCCCTGATCAAGGTAGGTTGCATACGCGTTACGCACCCGTACGCCACTCTCATATCCAGCAAGCTGGATAATCCCGTTCGACTTGCATGTATTAGGCCTGCCGCTAGCGTTCATCCTGAGCCAGGATCAAACTCTCCATTGTAAATGTTGATGTTCGATACTAACTGAATGTTAATATTAATTATGTTTCTTGTCTTTCTGCGGACTCCCAAGGTGAAACCTTGGTGTCTCTTACGCTACATGATATCTTTTTAAAGAACTTGTGTCCTAACCTCACGGATCGGCGCTTTATATCTTTCTGCCCTATGGCCTTCTGATCTTTTCTGTCTGTGTTGCTCCTCAGAGAATCGCTCTCCTCGGTTTTATTTCCCGTTCAACCGGGGTGCAAAGATGAAACCTTTTTTCTAACTTTCCAAATTTAATTTGAAATAATTTTTAGGTGTCTTTTAATGGGTGTTTTTCTCTCCCTCTCTCCTCCCTTATCGCTCTCTCTAACCCCTCTTTACCGCTTTTCAATATCCCGCATTCCTTGCGTTTGCGGAGTGCAAAGGTGTGGCTTTTTTATTTATCCCGCAAGAGAT
>NZ_JH947129.1:0-883 GCF_000302595.1 Pedobacter arcticus A12
TTACGGTGCTTTTTTGCCAGATCGGCTATCGCAAAGTTATCCGGCTAGGTTACAGCAAATGTTGGGCGAAGGTTACGAGGTAACTAATTTTGGAGTGAGTGGTACTACCTTCTTGAAAAACGGAAATAAACCATATTGGGCAACTACGGCTTATCAATCTGCATTAAAAAGTGAGCCTGATATTGTTTTTATTGCGTTGGGAACCAATGATTCTAAGTTGGTCAATAGAAAGTATTTGAATCAATTTGTTGATGATTATCGTGAGCTCATAAAAAGTTTCCAAAAACTAAAATCAAAGCCAAGAGTGGTTTTACTTAAGCCAATTACGGTTTTTAGCGTTGATACAAGCGGGATATCGGACAAGCCGATTTCTAGCATCATGATTCCGGTGATTGAAAGGCTAGCATTTGAGGGAAACTTAGAAATTATTGACTTGCACAGCCTTTTTAAAGATAAAGAGGTATTAATGCCAGACAAAGTTCACCCAAATGCCGAAGGCGCAAATTTTATCGCAAAAAGGTTATTTGAGTTTCTGGATACCAAATTTTATCCTTTTGATATCTCAAAAGAAATCAAAGAAACAAAAAAAGAAAAGTCGTTTTACGGCTTTAAAGATTATCAGTTTACTTTTAAAGGTCGTAAGGCTCATATTGTACAGCCTAAAAGTGCCATAAAAGGAAAACCTTGGGTTTGGCGAGCCCGTTTTTTTGGTAACCAACCACAAGCTGATATTGCTTTATTAGAGCGAGGCTATCATTTAGTTTATTGCGACGTTGCAGAACTGTACGGAAATAAGCAAGCCATTCAAATTTGGGATGAGTTTTATATTTATATGCGAAAATTGGGTTTAGCTAAAAAAGCAGTATTAGAAGGTTATAGCAGA
>NZ_JH947129.1:893-3438 GCF_000302595.1 Pedobacter arcticus A12
TTTTTAAAGATAAAGAGGTATTAATGCCAGACAAAGTTCACCCAAATGCCGAAGGCGCAAATTTTATCGCAAAAAGGTTATTTGAGTTTCTGGATACCAAATTTTATCCTTTTGATATCTCAAAAGAAATCAAAGAAACAAAAAAAGAAAAGTCGTTTTACGGCTTTAAAGATTATCAGTTTACTTTTAAAGGTCGTAAGGCTCATATTGTACAGCCTAAAAGTGCCATAAAAGGAAAACCTTGGGTTTGGCGAGCCCGTTTTTTTGGTAACCAACCACAAGCTGATATTGCTTTATTAGAGCGAGGCTATCATTTAGTTTATTGCGACGTTGCAGAACTGTACGGAAATAAGCAAGCCATTCAAATTTGGGATGAGTTTTATATTTATATGCGAAAATTGGGTTTAGCTAAAAAAGCAGTATTAGAAGGTTATAGCAGAGGAGGGATTTACATTTATGCTTGGGCTTCGCTTAACCCTAAAAAAGTAGCCTGTATTTATGCAGATAACGCCGTAATGGATATAAAAAGCTGGCCCGGAGGTTTTTGGGAAAGCGCCGGAAGTAAAAAAGATTGGGAAATTTATAAAGCAGATTTCGGCTACCAAACGGATGAGCAAGCTAAGACCGCAAAAGATAGCCCAGTAGATAAAATAAAAGCTATTGTAAAAGGCAAATACCCCATGTTACACGTTGTGGCCGACCAGGACGACACTGTTCCAACAAAAGAAAATACCATACCTTTTGCAAAATTAATTGCCCTCGCCGGAGGCAATATTACCATCATTCATAAATCGGGAAAACATCATCCGCATAGTTTAGCTAATCCACAACCAATAGTTGATTTTGTTTTAAAGGCTTCAAAAAAGTAAAAGATAAATATGGTTGTTGTTCTTATCCGAAAAAATCAATAGATGCTAAAACAGGTTAAGTTAATGGAATTTTATATAATAATTTCCAATCAAGCTTATCAATTTGCCAAATTCTATTAATCTTTTGTGCTTCAAAAGTCCTTCTTTTATAGAAATAATAAATAGGTTCTTTATTTTACGTATTTTAGCTCGTTAACTTAAGGTGAGTGTAGGCATTTATATTATAGTAATTAGTTAGTTCAACTTGCTTGGCCGTAATAGCTAGGGAATAATATTTTATAAACCATCATAATTTTATATTTAAGGTATCATGATTAAAACATTTTTTGCTGTTGTATTTTCCTTTGTATTACTTACACAATCAGTGTCGGCACAAAAAGTACTGACCAATGACGAACGCATGGAATGGTGGCGTGAGGCCCGTTTTGGGATGTTTATCCATTGGGGAGTATATGCGCAGTTTGCTGGCGTATATCAAGGGCATGAACAGCGTAGGGGCGGTGCAGAGTGGATTATGAATCGCTGTAAAATTCCAGTTGCTGAATATCAGGACACGGCCAAAAACTTTAACCCGATTAAATACGATGCTGATGCATGGGTAAAAATGGCTAAGGATGCTGGAATGAAGTATATTGTGATTACTGCAAAACATCATGATGGATTTGCTTTGTTTGATTCTAAAGCCAGTAAGTGGGATGTTGTAGATGCTACGCGTTACGGAAAAGATTTAATAGCTCCTTTAGCGGCAGCATGTCGTAAATATGGCGTAAAATTAGGTTTTTATTATTCGCAAGCGCAAGATTGGAACAATCCAGGTGGTGCTGTAGCAAGAAGGGTAATGAGCGAAGGTTGGGCAAATCCAGATTCTACAAAAATAGATGCCTACACTTTAGCTCATAAAGGGCATTGGGACCCAGCACAGGAAACAAAAACTTTTAATCAATATATTGATGAGGTAGCTGTGCCACAAGTGAAAGAATTGATGACTAACTATGGCGATGTAGCTGTTTTATGGTGGGACACGCCTACAATTATGACTGATGAAGCAGCTTTGAAATTTCAAGAAGTTTTAGAACTACAACCAAATATCATTACAAATGATCGTTTAAAACGTCCTAATTTCCCTGGAGATACCAAAACTCCTGAACAAAAAATACCAACAGTTGACGAGTTGGACGGACAAGATTGGGAAACCTGTATGACCATGAACGGGACTTGGGGTTTCAGAACGTCGGATCATAAATGGAAATCAAGTGAAACTTTAATACGTAATTTGGTTGATATCGCATCTAAAGGAGGTAACTATTTATTAAACGTTGGACCTAAACCAGATGGTACTTTCCCTCAAGAAAGTATAGATAGATTAAATGATATCAGTAAATGGATGAAGATAAACAGCGAGGCCATTTACGATACAAAACCTAGTCCGATAGACCCAGTTACTTGGGGACGTTGTACCCGTAAGGATTCTAAAAAAGGGACAATTTTGTATGTTTCCGTATTTGATTGGCCTAAAGACGGAAAACTGGTGATTCCAGATTTAAATCATAAAGTAAGCTCGGCAAAACTTTTAGATGGCAATGTGAAGCTTAAAACTTCTTTTTCTAAAGAAAAGGGTTTAACTATCAACATCCCTAAAGCAGCACCCGATAAAATTGCTTCTGTAATTAAAATAG
>NZ_AKZJ01000019.1 GCF_000302595.1 Pedobacter arcticus A12
ACAGCTCCACGCTCTTATCCAGCACTTCAGCTTCGCGATGACGGTTAAGAGGAAGCAAAACTAAGGACAGGTTTACCGTCCCGATAGCTATCCAAGGCGGAGTTTATCGGTTAGGAATGGGGTTACTTTACCGTTATGGACTTTAGTTGAGGAATTATGTAGAGCCGGCCTCTGAATATTTAGATTGGAGCCCGATAAATCTTTCGAAGTTCTTTAAATCGCACCTAATTTATGAGATTTAATAACTGGAAAATCACCTAGTTCTTACAAATTGGTTAAATTACACCAATCTAAGTTTCGATGATTTTAAACTTTAACTAGTTAGAAAAAAAAGACACTTTAAAATTAGTTGCTTTTTTTTGATATTTTGGATCGCGAACCAGAGTAGCTTTATCCTTTTTCTTTGATTCTCACGTCAGTAAAACAGGAATTTTCATGCTGAACGGACTGCAATGGGAGTGCGTAGAACTAAGTTTTGAACCTCCCCAGAATGAGGAAAAGCACCTCTTTAGCGTTTAAATATTAAAACGGTACAGCTAGCTGAGTCGAAGGAATAGAAGTAAAGGAAGAGAAAGCCTATTAAATTGAGCCGATAGGTAATAGGCGTTGAGTTAAGTCTGAATTGGATTTTTGAAATGAATGAATGAAAAAAATTTTTATAATTAACCCTTGGACAGGTAGGATAGGACCAAACACTTTTGTTGAGGGCTTTATTAGAACATGTTTAGCCAAAAAATTTGACGTTACCGTATTATATCCATGCCCAGATTCTATCTCCGAAAATCTGTCCAAATTAGGTTGCAAATTTCAGTATTTGAGATTTTTGAAGCTAAATTATGCACCTAATGCTTTGCTTACCAAGATGATCTATCGCGTGTTTGTAGAGCTTATTTTGCTTTTTATGCTCCCCTTTTACACGTTTAGAAAGAATTACAGCTTGGTACTGGTTAATTCAGAGATATTTGTTTTTGCTTTAAACCTGCTTTCTTTAACGCAGAAGATTACAGTGATGGTGCATTCGCTGTCTTTTAATTCAAGAGGTTTTTTTGGCACAATTGTTCTCAAAATTCAACAGCCAGCAATATCAAATTACATAGCAGTCTCCAACATCGTTAAGCAACTGCTTATAGCGAAGGGAATCAAGAAACCAATTTTCATGGTTTACAATGGTATCAGGACAAACAAAGAAGAAATAGTTTGTAATCGCAACGCAAATAGGGGTGTAGAAATTTTATCGGTTATTCATGCTTTTCCGCATAAAGGTGCTCACCTACTAATTGATACCCTTGCTGAGTTAAACAAAAGGAGTGTAAAATTTCATATTACGGTGCTGGGCTGGAGTAGCTCAAATTGTGATAGTGCATATAAAAGAAGTATAGAAAATGAGGTTGAAACGAAGGGTTTATCAAGTTTGATAACTTTTAAACATCCGGTAGACCAAATATCAATAGCGTATAATAACTCCGATATTTTATTTCATCCGTCTAAGAGTGAATCTTTCGGATATACTTTAGTAGAGGCGATGTCATTCGGATTACCAGTGGTTGCTTTTAACGCTGGAGGTATTCCAGAAGTTGTATCAAACGGTGTTTCGGGAATATTGATTGATCCCTACAATATCAATAAGATGGCAGATGCAATTGTTTATTTGATTAATAACAAAGAAGAACGAGAGCGAATGGGGCATGCGGGAAGGCTGATTGTTGAAGAAAAATTTGATATTGATGTAAACACTTCAATCTTTTTACGAAACCTAGGTCTAGAATAATAACCTGCGGGTTTCTTTGTGATCAGTGTTGTTGACCCTACTTTTATGTCCAAGCAGGGTCTGTTGCAGACGACCCTGCTTTTGTATAGATTCTCTATGATTGATATTATTCCCCATACACTACCCTCCTTTACCCGTCATTGTGATGAGCGAAGCGTTGGCCTCTGCGCTAGGGCGAAGTAACAATCTGTTGCTTAATAGCTTCTTGCTTGATTTCCGGGTTATTTTTCTTTGGGGAGTTGTTCTTTGAATTATAATCTTCCCGCCTCATTGCCGGCGGAAGGGCTATTACTTTTTTCATTTTTAGTT
>NZ_AKZJ01000020.1 GCF_000302595.1 Pedobacter arcticus A12
GAGAATCCCGTTCCATACATGAACCAGAAGGGAGTAGTGGAAAGAGATTTTACCAGGAAAGAAGCATACTACGTATTCCAGTCGTACTGGACAGAAGGACTGATGGCACACATCTACGGGCACAGCTGGCCGGTACGCTGGGGCGATAAGGGACATAAGCGGATGGTAAAAGTGTATTCCAATGCCGATGAGGCAGAGCTTTTCGTGAACGGAAAAAGCCAGGGCGTTAAAAAACGGAATAGCCAAGACTTTCCAGCTTCTGGTTTACGCTGGATGGTGAACTACCAAGAAGGGAACAACGAGATCAGGGTTGTGGCCAAAAGAGGAAAACAGACCGTAACCGATGAGATAAGACAAGAGTACCAGACCGCCAAATGGGGCAAGCCCGCAAAGCTGACCTTGACAAAGCTACAAGAGGCCGATGGGAAGATCACGATAGAGGCAAAACTGCTGGATACCAATGGTGTCTTATGTTTGGATGCGAAAGAATACGTTTATTTCGGGCTGACCGGAGACGGGAAACTGATCGATGATCAGGGAACCTCCTCAGGCTCACGCAAAGTACAGCTGTACAACGGAAGAGCAGTAATCAGTTTATATACAAACAAGGGGAAAAGCATTGCCTCTGTAAAGTCAGATAGTATCCCGACCCAGTTCTTAAACTTGTAAAAAATGAAGAGATTCTTAAGTATTATCGGAGTGTTGTTTTTTGTGGGATGTTCGCCCAAACTGGACAAGAAAACCAATATAGCACAGCAGGCAGAAGAAGTTCTGAAACAACAGACCCTGGCCGAGGCAGACTGGGCCATGCAACAGCAACCGGTCACCGTCACCGCAGAAACATCAACAAGAAGTGCGGGCGGGAAGCATGATTTCTTTTCGGAGGGAGACTACTGGTGGCCGGATCCAAAAGACGCCAGTGCGCCCTATATCCAGAAAGACGGGCTGACCAATCCGGACAACTTTGTTGCACACCGGCTGGCGATGATCCGTCTGAACAGGATCGTGGGTGCTCTGGCATCAGCATATAAGATCACGGGAGAGGAAAAGTATGTAAAGCAGGCAGTTCTTCATCTGAAAGCCTGGTTTGTAAACGCCAGCACCAAGATGAACCCAGACCTGGAATACGCACAGGCCATTACCGGAAGGTTCAAAGGCAGGGGTATCGGTATCATCGATACCATCCATCTGCTGGATGTTGCACAGGGAGCTTTGGTGATGTCAGATAAAATCAGTCCTGCCGATCTGAAAGCCATCAAGAGCTGGTTCTCCAGCTATACCAAATGGCTGATGACCAGCAAGAACGGTATCGAGGAGATGAACGCAAAGAACAATCACGGAACCTGTTTTACTTTACAGATAGCCGGTTTTGCAAAGCTTACGGGCAATGGGGAACTGCTTAAGTTTGCCTCAGACCGTTACAAAACTGTTCTACTACCCAGCCAGATGGCAACAGACGGAAGCTTCCCCCTAGAGATGGCCCGTACCAAACCTTACGGTTATTCTATTTTTAACCTGGATGCGATGACTGTGCTCTGCCAGATACTTTCAACACCAGAAGACAAGCTCTTTACTTACACCACAGCTGATGGAAAATCGATCAAAAAAGGAATCGAGTTTTTGTACCCTTTTATCGCAGATAAAAGCAGATGGACCTTGAGACCCGATGTGATGTACTGGAAAGAGTGGCCAGTGGCACAGCCGTTCCTGATCTTCGGGGC
>NZ_AKZJ01000021.1 GCF_000302595.1 Pedobacter arcticus A12
AGTCGATAAAATCTAAATAGTATTTAGACCAGTTTGTATCCCAATTCCCAATGATAGAACAGGGTCGGATATGATTTTGTAATATACCTTAGCCATTTTACGGCTTTGACTTTGCTTCCTTTGAAGCGTTTATACTTGTTCAATATCCAACCAATCATACGATGATGTAGATAATAAAACACAGGATGCAAGCTCTTTCTGCTTATCTTTCCATAATATTGAATCCAACCTCGAATCTTAGGATTCAACAGATTTGCTAAATCCTGTATCCCACGCTGAGTTTTATTATGGAATCCAAGTGTACGCAGTTCTCCCGTGATTCGAACTTTCGACTTTCGGCTCATTTTACAGTCAAACTGAAGAAAGCTTCCGCCGTTTTTCAATTTGAACCTTATTGGCTGAAAACTGAAACCCAAGAAATCGAACTGCACAGGATGCCCTTTGAGGGCTCTACCATCCTTCTTGCAGTACACTATTCTAGTCTTTTCAGGATGTGCGGTCAGACCGCACTCTTTCAGACGTTCTTTTAGAACTGCAAGTGTACGGACAGCTTCCTCATGGCTTCTGCAATGAACGATCATGTCATCTGCATAACGCACCATTTTTACCTCCGGACAGTATTTCTCCATCCATTTATCCACACAGTAATGCAAATATAGATTAGACAGCAATGGGCTGATTACCCCTCCTTGAGGTGTTCCCTTGCCCGTGGATATCTTAACTGTTCCATCTTCTAGTATTACTGGAGCTTCCAGCCACCTTTTGATGTAGAGCAACACCCACTTCTCCGAAACATGTCGCTCCAAAGCTTTCAACAGAAGGCGATGGTCAACATTCTCAAAGAATTCTTGTATGTCCAAATCTACCACCCAACTATATCGCAGTACGTTTTGACGTACAATCTCAATAGCTGTATGTGCACTCCTGTTGGGACGGTATCCATAAGAGTTTTCAGAAAATATGGATTCCAACCTAGGTTCAAGGTACTGCTTTACCACTTGTTGAGCGATTCTATCATTTACAGTGGGAATACCCAATGGTCGGGTTTTGCCCCCAGCCTTGGGAATATTGACCCGCTTTACCGCAGGTGCAAAATAACTTCCTGACGCCAGTCTATTCCATACTTTGTACAGTTCCTTGGAACGTACACTATCGAATTCCGATAGGGTTTGATGGTCTATCCCAGCACTTCCTCTGTTACTTTTCACCTTCTTGTAGGCCACCCACACCATCTCCTTGGTTATGGGGATCGACTTTGTTTGTTCTTTAAAAATCATCCTTACAATTTTAAGTTGTTCTTAAATATTAAACTGTACAACTGAAGTCCTTCGCTCCCTTCCCATTACAGAAATTTCAACGCTACTACAACTTCATCCGCAACCTATATGCTCATTAGTAATCGACTCACAGGTATTTCCTGCTTGTGTTTTCCTTTTAGCATAGCACATAGGCTTCCTGTGGTTCCAAAAAA
>NZ_AKZJ01000022.1 GCF_000302595.1 Pedobacter arcticus A12
CAATGTCATTAAGTTAAGGGATTAACCTCGGTAAGAACCGGATAAAAATCCGGTTCTTTAAGGTACGAAACTTAAAACCCGAGGCATGAGTGCAAATTTAAACATCATAAGAGATATAAGGAGTTTTATTAACGAAGTATCTGACAATCCTGAACTAAGAACTTGTTTTACCTCCTCAGACCGTGATTTCACCAGAAACCGTGAGCTTGATTTCCAAAAGACAGCAGTCCTGCTACTGAATTTTCTAAAAAAGAGCTACAGTCTGGAAATCCTAGATTTCTACCAGTGGCTGGGGTATCCAGAAACAGCAGTCAGCAAATCAGCTTTCTGTCAGCAGAGAGCTAAGATAGGGAGCTCTTTCTTTGCTTTTTTGAATCTTGTTCTGGTCTGTAGTTTCTATGAGAATTATGCTGATGAGCTAAAACGCTGGAATGGTTTTTTACTCATCGCTATAGACGGCTCGACCTCACACCTGGTGAACAGGCAAGAAGTTATAGATCACTTTGGGCTTCATGGCAACCAACGGGGCGTGACGGCTATGGGAAGGCTGGTGACTGCCTTCGATGTTTTAAATGAAATTACCATAAAATCAGCAATCCAGCCTATCAGTCTTTCAGAGCAGCATACTGCTTTGAGCTGGGTCGAGTCTTACCAGGCAGACATGCTGTTGCTCTACGACCGGGGCTTTCCGGGCTTTGTAACCATGTTCCGTCATCAGTACAAAGAACGGGAACAGCCTTATCTGATGCGCTGCGCTTTGGGTTTTAACGAAGAGGTCAAGGCTTTTTTAAGAAGCGGGAAAAAGGATAGTATCTGTACTTTTAAGTCAAATAAGCAGGCATCCCAGCAACTGTATGAACAGGGCTTCAAAGTGCCTATCGGTTCGGAATTAAAGGTAAGGCTGCTTAAGGTGAGGCTGGACGATGGGAGTCTGGAGGTTCTGGCCACCAATCTGTTCGACACTGAAATGTATCCTTACAAAGACTTTAAAGCGCTCTATTTTATGCGCTGGGCAATAGAGTCGAGATATGACTGCCTCAAGAACAAACTGCAGCTTGAATCTTACAGCGGACAGAAGGTGAACACTATCCAACAGGATTTTTATTGCTCAGTTTTCCTGGCCAATCTACAGACTGTTATATCTAAAGCCTGCGAACCCTATTTGTCGGGAATCAACAAAAAGCGTCTGCATGACTATAAAATCAACCAGAACATAGCTATTGGCATTATGAAGAACAGAATCATTGATTTATTTATCCATCAAAATCCAGAAAACATTCTCCTAGAACTTGAAAAACTATTCTCAAAGTACGTTGAGCCCGTCAGGAACAACAGAAAGAATCCTCATGTCCAGAAATTTCAAAGAAGAAAAGGAAAATATCGAACACTAACTAATTATAAAAGAGCCATATAACCCTTAACTTAATGACATTGGG
>NZ_AKZJ01000023.1 GCF_000302595.1 Pedobacter arcticus A12
TGTCCCGTCCTGAAATAGCGTTACACAAAAAGTAATGTTATGAAAGAAGAAGCAGAGAATGAACATGTTAGAAGAAGTTCGAAAGATTACAGTTTTTCTTTTAAGCTGAAGGTGATTGAGGAGATCGAACGTGGGCTTTTAGGGAAAAAGGAAGCTCAACGCAAATACGGTATTCAGGGAGATGCCACAATTAGTAATTGGCTGAGAAAACATGGTAACTTTGATTGGGAAAACAGGACCCCTCAGACTATGTCAAAAAGCCCCGAACAGAAACTCCTAGAACTGGAGCAGAAAGTAAAACTGCTAGAGAAGCAGAAAGCCGAACTGGAGAAAAAGCTTGATTTCACGGATAAGAAAGCCATCTTCTTTGATATGATGATAGATATTGCGGAAGAAGAATTCAATATCCCCATCAGAAAAAAGTACTTACCCAAACAGTCCAGCGGTTCAAGTCAGAACAAAAAGAATCGTTGAGCGGCGTCTGTAGATTGCTTGGGATGAACAGACAACTTTATTACCGGGCTATAAATTCACTGAATAACAAAAGAACTGTTGCCCAAAAAGTAACAGCACTGGTGCTGGAAGTGCGCATGCGTATGCCCAGGCTAGGCACCCGGAAACTCTACCATATGCTTTGTCCAGAGTTACAGAACCTAGGAATCGGAAGGGATAAACTTTTCAGG
The DNA here is from genome assembly GCF_000302595.1 of Pedobacter arcticus A12. Taxonomy (GTDB): domain Bacteria; phylum Bacteroidota; class Bacteroidia; order Sphingobacteriales; family Sphingobacteriaceae; genus Pseudopedobacter; species Pseudopedobacter arcticus. The sequence continues at coordinate 684 of NZ_AKZJ01000023.1, forward strand.
ATAATGAAAGCCAACCATCTGGACATTGTTCCCAAAAGGCAATATCACATCACTACAGATTCCCATCACAGATTCCGTAAGCATAAAAATTTGGTTGAACATCTCAGGGTGGACAGACCCGAACAGGTCTGGGTATCAGACATTACCTACATCGGGACAAGAAAGAACCCGATGTACCTGTCCCTTGTAACAGATCTCTATTCCAAGAGGATTATGGGGCATGACGTTTCAGAAAGTCTTCATGCCACCGGAGCGGTCTGTGCAATTAAACACGCCCTGAAAAACCGCAGATTCAAAGATGAAGAGCTGATACATCACTCTGACAGGGGACTGCAATATTGCTGCGATGAGTATCAGGGACTATTGGCTGACAGCCGAATTCTGTGCAGCATGACGGAAAGATACGACCCCTATCAAAATGCAGCCGCTGAACGGATCAATGGGATACTGAAACAGGAATTTATTCGTGGAATTCAGATAACTGACATACAATTGATGAAAAAACTGATTGCCCAATCAATCGATATTTACAATGGGGAAAGACCACATTGGAGTTGTTTCATGAATACTCCAGATCAGATGCACAGACAAAGAACTGTTAGAATCAGAACGTATAAAACAAAAAATAGCATCGTGGAAAACCACAATGCTATTTAAAATTATTATTCTTGTAAAAACTGTAACGCTATTTCAGGACGAGACATT
>NZ_AKZJ01000024.1 GCF_000302595.1 Pedobacter arcticus A12
GCAAACGGCAAAAAGTGTATTTAATCTAGACAATGCCACTGATGGATGGTTAAGGGGAGCAGGAATGAAAGTTGATTTCGCTACAAACCCAGGTTTTTTGATAGCTAAGAACGATGGAAAACACAAACAACCAAGTGTTAAATTGGACGCTGCAAAATTTTATATTCAGGCTGGTGATGGTGTTACACATAAAAACAGGTATCTACATCTACGATTTAGAAACCTTCCCGGTGGACAAGCAAATGAAATTAGGGTTGTCTTCAAAAAATCCTCAGACGCCAATGCTGACAAATTCGTGAATCATAATAATTCCGCTAATGCTGTTGGTGGCGTTACGCCTCCTTATCCTACTACTACCTTTACTACCATAACTCTTGATATGGCAGAAGGGGCTACTCCTGCCGCAACAGAATGGAAAGGCCAAAAGAAAATTGACATTAGGTTTAATATACTTACTAGAGCAGCCTACACAGGTGATGTTGAGGTTGACTATATCATTTTTAGTGATGATAAAGTTTTACCCGTAACACAGCAACCTTAGACAATTCCATAAACGAGAATTTCCGGTACAAAGATTAGGATTCAACAAAAACGAAACAGAATTAACTAAAATCAAAACCCGCTTTAGTTGATCACTGCTATATTAGCTATATAAATTTATCCAATTATTTAAAATCAAAAATTATGAAAAAAAGACTTTTA
>NZ_AKZJ01000025.1 GCF_000302595.1 Pedobacter arcticus A12
GATGTTCAGCGGGTTGTAGAAACGTGATGATATCTTCAAGATTCCCTGTCTGCCTTTTGCATCAACTTCTGACAAAGCAAAAACTTTATCTATTGACAGCTGTGGAGCGTAGACGAGGTTAAGGTAACGGTAAAGTCCGCCATAAACGTTGAAATCGGAAAGATCCGAAGGCATCATCTCTAAATCTCGCGTATTGTCGCAACGGATGGAAATGGGGATTCTGCCCCTGAACCTACCGCTGAACACGCTGTCTTTTCTGAAAGATGCAACCGCATCCGTGATGTCGACAGTCCATTCATCGTATCCACCTACGTGTTCGCCTACCTTGGTATTGTACACATACACCTGTGTCTTCTGCCCGGCACCTTCAAAATGCAGTAGGGTTCTACCGTTCTTATATGGATTCTCAATTTTTAGATTACTGCGGTACCAGCCGGGTCCCTGATAATAATTTACGTCTGGGTCTACCGCGTCTGTGGCGTTGAAGCAGTGCGGAAGGGTTACTCCTGTCCAGATCGGAACTGTCTCCGAACTCCCCGCCTTTGCATCGCGGTTCGCCTCCCAGATCCCGCCAAGGTCGCTCCTCAAGAACTCCCAGCCCTGCCTGAGCCGTTCGCTCTGTTGGCCATAGGTGGTTATATAAGGAAACAAAAATAGGGCT
>NZ_AKZJ01000026.1 GCF_000302595.1 Pedobacter arcticus A12
CCGTGGTGTAGTTCTACCAATCTTTTGGTAAAAGCTAAGCCAACACCCGATCCAAGGTTCATCTCGTTGTTGTTAACTTGGTAAAATCTTTCGAAAATCTGCATTTGATCATTTGGCGAAATACCCACACCATCGTCACTAACTTTAATAATGATTTTATCACCGTTAAGGGATAACTGCATACTTATATTGCCTTCTTTTTTAGTGTATTTAAAGGCATTTGATAAAAGGTTGAAGGCTATTTTCTCTAGGGCATCAGCATCAAAGCTAAACCACAGCTCGTTTATGGTAGTCTCAAATTTAAAATTGATTAAATTTCTTTCTGCAAGTGCAGAAAATGACGAATGAATATCGCGTAAAAAGCTAACGATATCACCGTTTTTAACCTGCAGTTTTTTTGTGCCTAATTCGGCTTTTCTAAATTCGAACAACTGATCAACCAAATGATAAAGCCGTTTTGCATTTACCAAAATAAGCTCGTGATATCGTTTTAACGATTTTTCTAAAGGTGCTTTTTGTATCAGTTCTTCTAACGGTGCAATAATTAGCGTAAGTGGCGTACGAAATTCATGAGATATATTGGTGAAAAA